>NZ_JBNHFN010000003.1:0-767423 GCF_059090325.1 Arthrobacter sp. B0316-5-4 | reverse complement strand
CCCAGCAAGCTGGGATCATCGTTCGACTTGCATGTGTTAAGCACGCCGCCAGCGTTCATCCTGAGCCAGGATCAAACTCTCCGTTGAAAACAAAAAATCAAACAGACACAACCACACCCACCGGAAATAACGGCGAACACGGCTGCACAAAATTCGAAACCAGCTGAAAACCAGACCACCACACACGGGGGTGCATGACAGTACCGGCATAATTCAACCAATTGATAAAACAATCGGTATCAACAAACTTGGCACACTATTGAGTTCTCAAACAACAGGTCACTATTCCAGAGCAGTACCACCAGCCTCAACTGGATCGCTCCGGAGCAACTTTTCAAACTTACCCGCTGCCCGCCTCGGGGTCAAATCGGCGAAGTTGACTTGATTTTCCTTGAGGATTCATGTCGGTTTCGCCTTCCTCCACCGGGGAGCAGCGCGGGTATTGACTATACACACACTCTGCCGGCTTGGCAAAGCCCCCTCTCGGGACGGGCCTGCCGGGCGCCGAACCATGGCTCACCGGGCTGATCGTAAGCCATGCGCCCCAGCCGCCAACCGCCGTCGAACCCTTCACCGAAGCTGAACAGGCAACGCTCCCCCACCGAAGTGGAGGAGCGTTGCCTGGATAGAGCTATTACGTGAGCGAGCGTTTGCTACTCGGCCGGTGCGAACCAGGAGGCCCCAAGCGGCGGAAGCGTGATGGTGAGCGTGGCTGGCTGTCCATCGGTTCCCGGCGCGGTTGCCTTCAAGGTACCCGCGTTGACGACGCCCGAGCCCCCATACGTTTCGGAGTCGGTGTTCAGTACTTCCACCCACTCCCCTGCAGCCGGCACACCCAGGATGTAGTCCTTGTGCGGGCCGCCGGAGAAGTTCACTGCGCAAACTAGCGGTTTGCCGTCCTGGTCCCAGCGGATGAAGGTGAGGACGTTGTGGTCCGCATCCCCGCCGTTGATCCACTGGAAACCACCGGCTTCGTTGTCCCGCTGGTACAGGGCCGGCGTGGACGTGTAGAGCTCGTTGAGGTCCTTTACCAGGAGCTGGAGTCCGCGGTGGGCTGGGATGTCGGCAAGGAACCAGTCCAGTCCGTACTGTTCGGACCACTCTGCTTCCTGGCCGAACTCGGTGCCCATGAAGATGAGCTGCTTGCCCGGGTGCGCCCACTGATAGGCGAAGAAGGCACGGAGGTTTGCCAGTTGCTGCCACCGGTCACCCGGCATCTTGCGCAGCATGGAACCCTTGCCGTGGACTACCTCGTCATGGCTGATGGGGAGCAGGAAGTTTTCCGTGAACGCATAGACCAGGGAGAACGTGATGGTGCCATGGTGCCATTTGCGGTTGATGGGGTCTTCGGAGATGTACTTCAGCGAATCGTGCATCCAGCCCATGTTCCATTTGAGCCCGAAACCAAGGCCGCCGTGGTTGGTCGGTGCCGTCACGCCGGGGAACGCCGTGGACTCTTCGGCGATGATGATGGCTCCCGGGTGGGACTTGTAGACCGTGGCGTTGACTTCCTGCATGAAGGAGATGGCCTCAAGGTTTTCGCGGCCACCGAACTTGTTGGGGCGCCACTGTCCTTCTTCGCGGGAGTAATCGAGGTAGATCATGGATGCCACCGCGTCCACGCGCAGGCCGTCGATGTGGAACTCCTCCAGCCAGTACAGCGCATTGGCCACCAGGAAGTTCCGGACCTCGCTGCGCCCGAAGTCGAAGATCAGCGTTCCCCAGTCCGGGTGCTCCCCGAGGGCCGGATCGGAGTGTTCATACAGGGGCTGGCCGTCGAACTGCGCCAAAGCCCACGCGTCCTTGGGGAAGTGGGCCGGAACCCAGTCCAGCAGCACGCCAATGCCTGCCTGGTGCAAGGAATCCACGAGGAACCGGAACTCGTCCGGGTGCCCGAACCGGGAGGTCGGAGCGAAGTAGGACGTCACCTGGTAGCCCCAGGATCCACCGAAGGGGTGCTCAGCCACGGGCATGAACTCCACGTGGGAGAAGCCAAGCCACTTCACATAGTCCACGAGTTCCTTGGCCAGTTCCTTGTAACCAAGGCCCAGGCGCCAGGAGCCGAGGTGGACTTCGTAGACGCTCATCGGCGAATTGTGAGGATCCCTTTGCACGCGGGCGGCCATCCATTCCGCGTCCTTGAAGCGGTAGCTCGGATCAACCACGCGCGAGGCCGTCAGCGGCGGAACTTCGGTCCCGAACGCCAAGGGGTCCGCTTTCTCCACCCAGTGTCCGCCTTTGGTCAAAATCTCGTATTTGTAGCACGCCCCTGCTACAACACCGGGAATGAAGAGTTCCCATACGCCCGAGGAACCCAGCGAGCGCATTCCGTGCGAACGGCCATCCCAACCGTTGAAGTCACCCTTGACGCGTACAGCCTGGGCGTTCGGAGCCCACACCGCGAACGAAACACCGTCCACCTCGCTCAACGCGGAACGGTAGTGCTGGACGTGTGCGCCCAGGACATCCCACAGCCGCTCGTGCCGGCCTTCGCCGATCAGGTGGAGGTCCACCTCACCCACGGTAGGCAGGTAGTGGTACGGGTCGTCGATGGTGACCGGTTCGGCGTCGTACACCACTTCCAAACGGTAGTCCGGCACATGGCCGGCCTGCAGCGGTTCCAGGACGGCAGCCCACACACCGTGTGCCTCGTGGGTCATCTCCGTACGTCCGCCCTCGGTCACCACTGCCACCGATTTGGCGAGGTGCTTCACCGTACGGACGGTGACGTGGCCGTGATCATCCAGGTGCGCGCCGAGCACGGAGTGCGGTGCGTGGTAAGCCCCCGCTGCCACGCGTTCCAAGGTCTCGGAGTCCACGTGCAGGGGGACTCGGGGCCGTTCGGTGCGTGCAGAGCCAGTCATGTCATTACCTTCCGCTGTAGCTGCCGCATGCTTGCCGCGGCTTGTGTTGTCGAGGATTCGTCGCGATGCGTTGACCGGGATCGACAGCCAGTCGGGCCGGTTTCGCAGCTCGTAGACCACCTCGTATAAGGCCTTGTCCAGCCACAATGCCACAAAGAGCGGCGAGCGGCGGTCTATGGTTCCCGGGGTGACGTCGCTGTAGCCCTCAAGGAAGGCGGCAGCGCAGTCATCCACCCAGGTTTCGGGCACCTTGGCGTCCGCATTCTCGCGCGTGGCGGCGCCCGCGGCGTAGTCGAAGGACCGCAGCATTCCCGACACGTCCCGCAAGGGAAGATCGGGCATGTTGCGTTCGTCGATGGTGCGCAGCGGCTCCCCTTCGAAGTCCAGGATGGCCCAGCGGGCCGCCCTGTCCTCCGCCCCCGGGACCCACAGGATCTGCCCGAGGTGGAGGTCGCCATGTACGCGCTGCAGCTGCCCGACGTCGCGCGGGTCCAGGGTGGCCAGCAATTCGTCAAGGTTGTTGTCGTAAGGCCCGACGGCGGAGGCGGCCTCCGCCCACGACTGACGGACCCGTCGGGCAACAGTGGCGATAATGTCCGGGCCCTGCGCCTGACCGTCCAGAACGCCGAACGTTTCCGCCAGCCGTGCGTGGACCGTAGCCGTCGCCGCTCCCAGGCCGCGGGCTTCTGCGGTGAAATCGTCCCCTGCCGCCGCTGCGTCAACGGCCAGGCGCCACGCGTCCTGCCCGCCCAGGAGGAATTCGTGGGCGACGGTCAGCTCACCGGTGGCGGTGGTGGAGCCGTCCGACGCCGGTTCGTCCCAGGAGCCGGTAATCCAACCAAGCGTCGCGGGAACCTCGCTGGTTCCGGCCGCCGTCAGTGCGGCGCCCAGCTCCACCTCCGGGTTCTTGCCAACCGCCAGCACGCGGAAAACCTTGAGGATGGCGGCCGAGTCGCCGTCGTCGATGATGACGGAGGTGTTCGATTGCTCCCCGGAGAGGACCCGCGCTGAGATGGGGTTGTTGGGCAGCGACACCTTGCCGTGGGTGAGATGCCCCTGCGCCAGGTTGTCCTCCAAGGAGGCTTCGCTGCGCATGAACTCCAGCCAGGCGGTAACGAACGCGGAATCGTAGACGGCGTCGTACACCAGTTGAAGCCCACGTTCGGGATCGGTGAACTCCCCCAAGAGCGCCGTAGGCGCGTCCACGAGCGGCCGGCTGTGGAAGCTCAACGGCACCTGGACAACGTCAGTCCGCGGACCGCCGTCGGCCGTCCGGTAGGTGACTGCCAACAACACCACCTCAAACACGGCATCATCGCCAGGGGCGGGGAGTCTGAAACCACCCACCTGCTCGAGGGCAAAATCGGGGCTCTTCACCGGGAACCAGCGCTTGGTGGGGAGCCAGGTCCGGAGAAGACTTTCAATGGCGGGGTTTCTTGTTCCCTTGCTCATCTCATCCTTTGGTCGACACCACGGGGATCGCCTGGGTAAAAGGCGACGATGGA
Organism: Arthrobacter sp. B0316-5-4; assembly: GCF_059090325.1. Classification (NCBI taxonomy): domain Bacteria; kingdom Bacillati; phylum Actinomycetota; class Actinomycetes; order Micrococcales; family Micrococcaceae; genus Arthrobacter; species Arthrobacter sp. B0316-5-4. The sequence continues at coordinate 763,054 of NZ_JBNHFN010000003.1, read as the reverse complement.
TTGGAAGACGCCGAGCGCACACGCAGCCAATAGAAGCTGTGGCTGCCCAGCATCACGGTCAGGTTGCCGTTCTCGCCGACGGCCGGGAAAGGCTGGCCGCCGAAAATATCGCGCAGGCCGCGGCCCGCAAACTCGGGAAGGTCCAAGGTGGCTGCCACGGGGTGCTGGGAAAGGTTGAAGACACACAGTATGGTTTCGGCGTCCTCCCCCTCCGGGTTGCCGGGCGGCAACTCCCGCACGTAAGCCAACACCACCTCATGGTCCGCCTCTATGTGGCGGAAACCGCCAAGGCCAAACACAGGATGGTTCTTGCGAACGCTGAGGATCTGCCGCGTCCAACGCAGCAGCGAACCCGAGTGGGCCGCCTCAGCCTCAACGTTGGCCATGCTGTAGTTGTAGACCAGCGACTGGATAACCGGCAGGTACAGCTTGCCCGGATCCGCCCCGGAGAATCCGGCGTTACGGTCAGGGTTCCACTGCATGGGCGTGCGGACAGCATCGCGGTCATCCAGCCAGATGTTGTCTCCCATGCCGATCTCATCCCCGTAATACAGGAATGGACTGCCAGGCAAGGACAGCAGCAACGCGTTGATCAGCTCGATTTCCGCGCGGGAGTTATCCAGCAGCGGGGCCAACCTGCGCCTGATGCCGATGTTGGCTCGCATGCGTGGGTCCGGCGCATACCAGCCCAGCATCGCGGCACGTTCCTCGGCGGGCACCATCTCCAGGGTGAGCTCGTCGTGGTTCCTGAGGAAGGTACCCCACTGGGCACCCTTGGGGATCTCGGGGGTTTCCCGCAACGTCTCGATGATCGGCGCGGCCTTCTGGTCGCGCAGGGCGTAATACAACCGCGGCATGATGGGGAAGTGGAAGGCCATATGGCATTCGGGGGCTTCCTCCGTGCCGAAATACTCCACCACTTCATGTGGCGGCTGGTTGGCTTCCGCGATGATCACCCGGCCCGGGTAGTTCGCGTCCACCATCCGGCGAAGGTCCTGCAGGAAGGCGTGCGTTGCCGGCAGGTTCTCGCAGTTGGTGCCCTCCTCTTCGAACAGGTACGGGATGGCATCGGCACGGAAGCCGTCGATCCCCTGGTCCAACCAGAACCTGACAACGTCATAGAGTGCCTCGATGACCTTCGGGTTCTCGAAGTTCAGGTCGGGTTGGTGGCTGAAGAACCGGTGCCAGAAGAACTGGCGGCGGATGGGGTCGAAGGTCCAGTTCGACTCCTCCGTATCAACGAAGATGATGCGCGCATCCTGGTACTTCTCATCCGTGTCGCTCCACACATAGAAATCTCCGTACGGGCCAGTGGGGTCCTTGCGTGATTCCTGGAACCAAGGGTGCTGGTCCGAGGTGTGGTTCAACGGAAGATCGATGATTACCCTGACGCCGCGGGCGTGCGCCTCAGCAACCAAGCGTTTGAAATCGCTGATGGTGCCGAATTCATCCAGCACCGAGGTGTAGTCCGCGATGTCGTAGCCGCCATCACGCAACGGGGAATGGAAGAACGGCGGCAGCCACAGGCAATCCACGCCCAGCCACTGCAGGTAGTCCAGCTTCTCGATCAGCCCATGGAAGTCGCCCGAACCGTCCCCGTTGGCATCCGCAAAGGCCCGCACCAGTACCTCATAGAAGACTGCCTTGCGGTACCAGTTCGGATCGTGCTGGAGACCTGGGGCGTTCAACTCGAAGGTGTTCTTCGGAGTGAAGTACTGGCTGGGGTTTTGCGGAGAGAAACTCACTAAGGCTGCCTCCGGATGCTCAGGATGTGTGCGGGTTCAACATGGGCGTCCAGGCGGACGTAGTTGTGCTCGCCCCACTCCCAGCTCTGTCCGCTGATCAGGTCGTCCACGCGGAAGCGGCCGTCCTCGTTGAAGTCCTCAGGGTCCAGCTGCAACGCTGCCAGGTCCAGGGAGACCGTGCTCTCCCGGGTGCTGTGCGGATCTACGTTGACCACAATGATCAACGTGTCCTTGGTGCCGTCCGGAAGGGTCTTGTGCTTGGAGTAGACAATCGTGGCGTCGTCCGTGCTGTGGTGCAACGTCAGGTTCTGCAGGTCCCCCAACGCCACGTGGTTCTTGCGGATGGCGTTGAGCCGCGTGATGTACGGAGCAAGGGTTCGCCCGGACTCGGCCGCACCCTCCCAGTCCCGGGCCTTGATCTCGAACTTTTCGTTGTCGATGTACTCCTCGGCGCCCGGGCGTGCCACGTGCTCATACAGTTCGTAGCCCGCGTACACGCCCCACAGCGGGCTGGCCGTGGAAGCCAGGGCCGCGCGGATCTTGAAAGCCGCCGGACCACCGTACTGCAGGTACTCGGTGAGGATGTCAGGGGTGTTGACGAAGAAGTTGGGCCGGAAATACGCCGGGCTGACGTGGCTGACCTCGTAGAAGTACTCTTCCAGCTCCGTCTTGGTGTTGCGCCACGTGAAATACGTGTAGGACTGCTGGAAACCGGCCCGGCCCAGGGCATGCATCATGGGTGGGCGGGTGAAAGCTTCGGCGAGGAAAACGACGTCGGGGTGCTTCTTGTTGACCTTCCCGATCAGCCACTCCCAGAACCAAACGGGCTTGGTGTGCGGGTTGTCCACGCGGAAGACCTTCACCCCATGGCTGATCCACAAGAGCACGATCCGCAGGATTTCCTTCGACAGGCCAGCGGGATCGTTGTCAAAGTTCAGCGGGTAGATGTCCTGGTACTTCTTGGGCGGGTTCTCGGCGTAGGCAATGGAACCGTCCACACGCGTGGTGAACCATTCAGGGTTCGACGTTACCCATGGGTGGTCAGGGGCTGCCTGCAAGGCGAGGTCCAGCGCCACTTCGAGTCCCAGCTCGTTGGCCCGCGCAACAAAAGCATCAAAATCCTCAAACGTCCCCAGCTCCGGGTGGATGGCGTCGTGGCCACCGTCCTTAGACCCAATGGCCCACGGCGAACCCGGATCGTTCGGCCCCGGAGTCAGGGTGTTGTTGCGTCCCTTCCGGTGCTGGAAGCCGATCGGGTGGATGGGCGGCATGTAAATGACGTCGAATCCCATCTCCGCCACGGCATCGAGCCGCTTCGCCGCAGTACGGAAATTACCGGACGTCCACACCCCGGTGTTGTGGTCGAAGACTGCGCCCTCAGAACGGGGGAAGAACTCGTACCAGGCGGCCCGTCCCGCCAGGTCACGTTCCACCTGCAGGGGAAAACGTTCGGAAACGGTCACCAACTCGCGGATCGGAAGGCGTCCGACGGCGGCCAGCACCTCGGGGCTGAACCCGGCGGCAAGGCGCTCCTCGGCAGACTTGGAGGTATCGGCGAGCACGACAGAAGCGGCACGCAAGGTGCGCTTGTCCGCACCGCCGCGCCCGGCGTCGTCGGCTGCTTCGGCGAGGAGTGCCGCGCCCTCAGCCAGCATCAATTCGACGTCGATGCCAGCGCCGATCTTCACCTCTGCGTTGTGGTGCCACGTTCCGTAGCGGTCATGCCACGCCTCGATGACGAAAGACCACGCGCCCGTGCCGCCGGGGGTGATGAGGCCCTCCCAGCGGTCAAGGCCCTTCCACTGCTCGCCCTGGGCGGGGCTGAGGCGCACGCGCTGGCGCTCCCGGCCCCTGGGGTCGAGCAGCACAGCGGACACGCCGAGCTGGTCATGGCCTTCACGGAAGACCGTGGCACCAACCACAAGGTCCTCCCCCGGCAGAGCCTTCGCCGGGAAACGGCCACCCTCAACCACCGGCTGAACAGCGGTGATGGGGAACCGGCCGAAACGAAGTCCGTCGGTGATGTCCGTTTTCGTCTTGGATTTCAGGGCGGTGATGTTTCGCACGGTATTCGTCACAAGCACGACGTTAGCGACAAAAATCCCGAAATGCTAAGCACACGACCTTTCTCCCCTGCGCAAGATGTCTTTTACCTAAAAGAAACCCAAAGCAGTTCCGGCAGCCATGCCAGTCAGTTAGTGTGGCGCTCGTGAAGGCAATTCGAAGGTTTACAGTCCGTACCGTCCTCCCTGAGCCCATCAGGCCCCTGGCCCGCTTGGCGACCAACTTGCGCTGGTCCTGGCACAGGCCCACCAGGGAACTTTTTGCGAGCCTTAACCCGGCTCTCTGGGAGGCCTCGCAGCACGACCCCATAGCCCTCCTGGGGTCGATCAGCCGCGAACAGCTGCAGGACCTCGCCAACAACGGGGAGGTCGTGGAACGCGTACAACACGCCGCATCCGACCTCGACCGATACCTCAGCGAACCGCGCTGGTACCAAGGACTTGGGGACGACGCTCCGGCCTGCATCGCCTACTTCTCACCGGAATTTGGCATCACCGAGGTCCTGCCGCAGTACTCCGGTGGCCTCGGCATCCTGGCAGGCGACCACCTCAAAGCCGCCTCCGACCTCGGCGTGCCGTTGATCGGCGTCGGCCTTCTTTACCAGGCTGGCTACTTCAAGCAGTCCCTGTCCCGTGATGCCTGGCAGCAGGAAACCTACCCGGTGCTGGACCCCGACGGGCTTCCCCTGACCCTTCTTCGCCACCCCGGCAAGGACGGCGTCCCCGGCAAGCCCGTCCACATCTCCCTGCCGCTGCCCAACGGCCGCGAGCTTCACGCGCACGTGTGGCGTGCCGACGTCGGACGCGTTCCACTGCTGCTGCTGGACTCCAACGTTCCGTCCAATGACGAAGCTGCCCGCGGGATCACCGACCGCCTCTACGGCGGCGGGGGCGACCACCGCCTGCAGCAGGAACTGCTTCTCGGTATGGGCGGCGTCAAAGCCCTCCGTGTCTACCAGGAGCTCACCGGCACGCCCGCGCCAGAAGTGTTCCACACCAATGAAGGCCACGCAGGTTTCCTGGGAATCGAACGCATCCAGGAAGCAATGTCGGACCCCTCCGATCCCCTCAGCTGGGACGAAGCCCTCGCCGCGGGACGCGCCTCCACCGTCTTCACCACGCACACCCCGGTTCCTGCCGGCATCGACCGCTTCGAAACCGTGCAGATCAAGCACTTCTTCGACGCCGGCCTGGCCCCCGCAGTGCCAACCGACCGGATCCTGGAACTCGGCCGGGAAAACTACGACGGCGGCAACCCCTCCGTCTTCAACATGGCCGTCATGGGCCTGCGCCTCGCGCAGCGGGCCAACGGTGTCGCCAAACTGCACGGCGTGGTTTCCCGCGAAATGTTCGCCGGCCTCTGGCCCGGATTCGACCACTCCGAAATTCCCATCACGTCCGTCACCAACGGCGTCCACGTCCCCACCTGGGTGGACCCGCGCATCTCCTCCCTGGCCCGGCACCAGTTCGGCGCCGAAGCGGAAGCGCTCGGACGCTGGGACCTGGCCTACAACGTCAGCGACGAGGACGTGTGGGCGCTCCGCCGCGACCTGCGCGCCCAACTCATCGACGACGTTCGACGCCGCCTCCGGGCTTCGTGGAAAAAGCGCGGGGCCGCGGACGCCGAACTCGGGTGGACCGACTCAGTGCTGGACCCCGACGTGCTCACCATCGGCTTCGCCCGCCGCGTGCCCACCTACAAGCGGCTCACCCTCATGCTGCGCGACCCCGCACGCCTGAAGGCCCTGCTCCTGGACCCCAAGCACCCCATTCAACTGGTCATCGCAGGCAAGTCCCACCCCGCGGACGACGCCGGCAAGAAAATGATCCAGGACCTGGTCCGCTTCACCGATGACCCCGCAGTCCGGCACAGGATCGTGTTCCTGCCCAACTACGACATCGCCATGGCCCGGACCCTCTTCCCGGGCTGCGACGTCTGGCTCAACAACCCGCTCCGCCCGCTCGAAGCCTGCGGTACCTCCGGCATGAAAGCCGCCATCAATGGCTCGCTCAACCTGTCCGTCCTTGACGGCTGGTGGGACGAAATGTACGACGGCGAAAACGGCTGGGCCATCCCCACGGCCAACAACAACGCCACCGCCGACGAACGCGACGACATCGAAGCATCCGCGCTGTACGAATTGCTGGAAACCCAGGTGTCGCCGCGCTTCTACGGCACCACCGTAGCCCAGGGCGCCGGAGCCGCAGGTCCGTCCGAATCCAGCCGCGAAACCGTGCCCACCCACTGGGTGTCCATGATCAAGCACACCCTGGCCAACCTCGGCCCGGCCGTATCAGCGGAACGCATGCTCCACGACTACGTCAACAACCTCTACTGCCCGGCCGCTGTATCCGGGCGCAGGGCCGTCGCCGAAGCCCACAAGGAAGCCAAGGAACTCGCGGCCTGGACCACCAAGGTACGGAACGCGTGGCCCGAGGTTGTGGTGGAACACGTGGACTCCGTCGGTGTTTCCGAAGAACCCCAGGTAGGCGACACACTGCAGGTCAACGCCTACGTGGCCCTCAACAACCTGACACCCGACGACGTCTCCGTGGAGGTCGCCTTCGGCCGCGCCGAGGAATCCGATGAGCTCGAAGACATCGTGGTGGCCGAACTGGACTCCGTGGAGGACCTCGGCAACGGACGCCACCTCTTCAACGGCTCCCTGGTCATCAACCGCTCAGGCTCCTTCGGCTACACCGTCCGCGTGTTCCCGAAACACTCGGCGTTGGCTTCCAAAGCTGAACTGGGGTTGATCGCGAACGCTTAGTCCGTCCTGGGCCGATTTGGCGACCGTAACCCTCTGCGTGCTGCTCCTTCGTCGCTTTGACACACGCCGCCGGGTCACGGTCGCCAAATGCGTTTAGTGGCTCACTACGGTTGGGATCCACAAGGCCCGTTGGCGCGATTTACTGCTCGAAGACGGCGATCACTGCGAGGTCGCGGCCGGCGTAGCGCTCTGCGTCTTGCAGGATCTCGCAGACCACGCCGAAGGAGCGGTCCGTGCGGTAGGCTGCCGGGACCTGCCAGATCATGGTGACCGGGCCGCCGTCGTCCTCCGACAAGGCGTCCGCATAGTCGTGCAGGGAGTCGTTCAAGGCGTCCAGGTTCACGCCGTAGAACTCGGGGAAGTCGAGGACCTGGGCGAAGACTTCCAGCACTGACTGCTTGGTGTTGGCGGGCGGTACCAGGATGGTGCGGCGGCCGGCGTCGGAGACCTGTTCCTGAAGTTCTTCGAGGGTCCAGGTGTCTGCTGAATAGATTTTCATGGGCTCCTACTTGCCTTCGACAATGAACTTGAACGACACGTAATGGTCGGCGGTGTAGTACTTCGCGGTGTCCTTGCCCACGATGATCCGGCGGGCGCCGCGGTCCGACTCTCCGGGCGTGACAACGGTGTATTCCTGATAGAAGTCACTTGCCTTTTTGGGGAGCAGACCCTCAAGATTTCTGAAGTTCACACCGTCACGGTCGTATGGGTACGGGCCGCCCTTCGCAATCAGGGCCAGCGTCTGCCGGGCTTCCTTGGGGAGCTGCGACGCGTTGATCGTGGGAAGCGTAGACGGGTTCGCCACGGCGGCACGTGTCGTTGAAACGGAGCCTGGTTCCGGCGTCGTGGTTTGCGCGCCGGAAGGCGTCGGCGGCGCGGTGGAGGGGGCAGTCAGGGCGCCGCCGCCCACCATGGCAACCACAAGCACGACGACGGCGATCACCAGCCCCGCGAAAGCCACCAGTTTGCTGCGGCTGCGGTTCATGCGGAGGAACTCCCTGTTCGGTCAGTGGCTAGGTGCGGTAGATGTTGATGGTGTTGGCTTGCAGGATATCCCGCTCGCCTGACGCCACCAACGCACCCTTGCGACGCTCATGCAGCACTGATGTGGTGAAGCGCAGTTCAAACATCCGTTTGCCGATGCCCGTTTCGCTGAGGATCTCCGGCAGGACCATCTTCACGTCCTGGTTGCTGCCGTTCACGACGATCAGGCCCCGGATCTCGCTGTCCTCGTGGCCCATCAGCAGTTGGACCGAGCGGACGTTGGGGTCGTTCCAGCGGGCCGGCGTCATCCGTTTGCCCTTGTCGTCGAACCACTGCAGGCTGGTGTCGTTCGCTTTGCCGGGGAAGCTCTCCGGCTGGTGCCGCAGGAACCAACGGCGAAGCCTGACCAGCTCCCGTGTAGTCCGGAACATGGCGTTGGCTTCCTGCGTGCGGCTCCAATCCAGCCAAGCCGTTGGATTGTCCTGGCAGTATGCGTTGTTGTTGCCCTGCTGCGTCCGGCCAAGTTCGTCACCGGCGGTGATCATGGGGACACCGAAGGACAGCAGCAGCGTGGCCATCAAGTTGCGGATGGACAACGAGCGGGCCGCAACAATCGCCTCATTCTCGCTGCGGCCTTCCACGCCATGGTTATAGCTCCGGTTATCGCCGTGCCCGTCGCGGTTCTGCTCACCGTTGGCCTCGTTGTGCTTACGGTCGTAGCTGACCAGGTCCTTCAACGTGAAGCCGTCGTGGGCCGTGATGAAGTTGACCGAGGCCAGGCGCGTCCGCCCGGACGATGCGAAGAGGTTGGCTGAACCAGCCATGAGTTCCGCCAACGACGCCACGGAGCCGCCTTGGCCGCCAGCCTCAATGGCGGCGCGGTCGGAGAGCCAAAAACGGCGTACGCCGTCGCGGAAGTGGTCATTCCAGTCCGACCACCCCTGCGGGAAACGGCCCGTTTGCCAGCCGCCGTAGCCCACATCCCACGGTTCAGCGATGAGTTTCACGGCAGACAACACCGGGTCCTCGGCGATGGCCTGAAGGAATGGGTGCTGGGGGTCGAACGTGTTCCCGGCGTCGCGGCACAGGGTCACCGCGAGGTCGAAGCGGAAGCCGTCCACATGGAAGTCGTTCACCCAGTAGCGCAGGGAATCCAGGGCAAGGTCCACCACCACAGGGTCGCTGAAGTCCAGGGTGTTTCCGCAGCCGGTGGTGTCCAGGTAGCGTCCATGGGCGTCGTGCCGGTAGTAGCGCTGCTCCGCCAAGCCCCGGAAGCTGATGGCGGGCCCATCAGGGCCGGCCTCGGCCGTGTGGTTGTACACAACGTCGAGGATGACCTCGATGCCGGCCCCATGCAGCAACTTGATCATGCCCTTGAGCTCGTCCTGCACCGCGTGCGGGCCGGCGTTCCGGGCGGCCTCAGTGGCGTAGTCGGCATGCGGGGCAAAGAACGCGGCCGTGTTGTAGCCCCAGTAGTTGGTCATGCCGAGGTCCTGGAGGTGCGACTCATCCAAGTGGAAGTGAATGGGCAGCAACTGAACCGCGGTTATGCCCAGTTCCGTGAGGTGCTGGATCATCACAGGGTGTGCCATCCCCGCGTACGTGCCGCGGAGGTGTTCCGGGATCTCCGGGTGAAGCATCGTCTGGCCGCGGACGTGCGCTTCATAAATCACGGACGTCCGCATCGGTGTCCTGGGCGGCTGGTCGTCGCCCCAATCAAAACTGTTGTCCATGTGGACGCTCGTGAGGAACTCGCCCCGCTGGTCCACAGCGCGACCATAGGGATCGAGCAGCAGCCGGTGATCGCCGTCGTCGTCCAAATCCAAGGCGGGAACCGGCATGGGGAGGCCGACCTCCGAAGGCGCCTCACGGAAACCATAGCGGGTGCCTGGCGGCATGCCGGCGATCAGGCCGAAATGCACGCCGTCCTCCACGTTGGGAAGAACCTGCGCGCGCCACGGGTCACCCGGGGATTGGAAAGCAACCTCCACCCGCTCCAGGTCCGGCGCGAAGACGGCCACATTCACTTCATGGTTCTGCGCACCCGTCGCATCAGAAAGGCCGGGCTGGGGCGTGCTCAGTCCGAGGGGCCGGGGCCGCGACGCATCGACGGCAGCTGCTGTGTCAAAAATAGGCATAACCATTGATTGCAAGTTTAGTTCCACGCCCAGTATGTGCCGCGTCAGGCGCTCATGTGACGACGTTCAGTGCAGTCATTTCATTACTTGGCATACTGGAACGGAGACAACTGGAGGTTCAATGGTGCGCGTCGCACTCGCCCAAGTCATCACCGGCCGGGATCTGGCCGGGAATCTGCGGCTCCTGGAGGAGTACGCCCGCCGGGCCAAGGAGGGTGGAGCCGAGCTTGTGGTTTTCCCCGAGGCGATGATGCGCGCTTTCGGGAACTCGCTGTTGGACATCGCCGAGCCCCTTGACGGACCGTGGGCCAGCCGCGTGCGCTCCCTCGCGGAGGAGTTGCAGCTGGTGATCGTCGCGGGCATGTTCACGCCCGGCACTCCCTCCGATTCGGGAAACCCGCGGGTGCGGAACACCCTTCTGGCCACCGGACCCGGCGTGGAGGCCAGCTACGACAAGATCCACCTGTTCGACGCGTTCGGCTTCGCGGAGTCGGACACGGTCGAGGCGGGTACTGACCCCGTGACGTTCGACGCCGGTGGCGTCACCTTTGGTTTGGCCACCTGCTACGACATCCGTTTCCCGGCGCTTTTCACAGCCAACGCCCAGCGGGGCGCAGTGGTGAACATTGTGTCGGCGTCCTGGGGATCCGGCCCCGGCAAGGCTGAGCAATGGCAGCTCCTGGCCAGGGCCCGCGCCGTGGACACCACCACGTTCGTGCTCGCGTGCGGCCAGGGCGACCCAGCCACCCAAGGCATCGAAGCCAAAGGTGCCGCGCCCACGGGGGTCGGGTACTCCGCCGTCGTATCCCCATTCGGCCAGGTCCTCGAAGCGCTCGAAAGCGAACCGGGCCTCATCTTCGCCGACCTCGACCCCGCCGAAGTCGAAGAAGCCCGCCAAAAACTCCCCGTCCTGGCCAACCGCCGCGACTTCTAACCCTCTCGCACATCCCTGCCCCTTGAGCCCAACGCTCATCCACCTCCCGGCGAGAAGTGAGAGAGCGTCCGCCCCAACCAGGCGGGATGTGAGAGAGCGTCCGCCCCAAACCGGCGGGATGTGAGAGAGCGTCGGGTCCAGGCACACGAAAGGCGCCACAAGAGCCATCCGGAAGCATGCGTCTAAGCGAGGAACGAGCGAGCATGCGGAGGATGGCGCTTGCGGCGCCTTCACGGGGATGGCGCTTGCGGCGCCTCATCAGGGCCTACTTGGCGGCGCGCTGCCTTGATACTTCGTACAGCGAGATTCCTACGGCCATGGACGCGTTGAGCGACTCCATGGCGGAATCAATCGGGATGGACACGATCTGGTCGCAGTTTTCGCGGACCAAACGGCTGAGGCCCTTGCCCTCGGAGCCGACCACGATGCAGACGGGTTCCGTCGCTACGGTGAGGTCGGGCAACGAAACATCGCCATCGCCGTCCAGGCCCAGGACGTAGATGCCCATGTTCTTGAACTGCTTGAGAGCGTTGTTAAGGTTCGACGCGCGGGCCACGGGCACGCGGACAGCGGCCCCGGCGCTGGTCTTCCATGCGGACGCCGTGACGCCGACGGAGCGACGCTCGGGAACGATGACGCCGTGCCCGCTGAACGCGGAGACGGAGCGGATGATCGCGCCGAGGTTGCGGGGGTCGGTGATGCCGTCCAGTGCCACGAAGATGGGGGCGTTGGAGATGTGCCCCTTCTTCCATTTGGCGAGGGTTTCCTCGGCGAGGTCGTAGGCGTCCTGGTACTCGTACGGCGGGATCTGCAGTACGAGGCCCTGGTGAACGGCGTCCTCGGTCATGCGGTCGAGCTCGGGCTTGCCGGTTTCGAGCAGCGGGATGCCGCGCTCGGCAGCGAGCTTGAGGGATTCCTTGACGCGGTCGTCCATCTCAATGCGGATGGCTACGTGCAGGGCCTTGGCCGGGATGCCGGCGCGGAGTGCCTCGACAACCGAGTTACGGCCGGTGACCAGTTCTTCCGTTGCGCGACCCTTGGGACCTGAGCGTGCGCCCGTGCCCGGACGTGCTGGCCCGCGCTTGGCTGCCGAGCGCTCCGAGAGCTGCTTGTTCTTGAATGCCTTGTGGTAAGTGCGGTCCTCCGCCTTGGGCGTAGGACCCTTGCCTTCCAGGGCCTTGCGGCCGTGGCCACCGGTTCCGGTGGTGGGGCCCTTCTTCTGCTTGACCGACCGGCGACCATTATTGGCCATGAGATTCCATCCTTGATTTTGTGAGTAAGTCTGGAATCAAGTCTACTGACCCAATGCAATTCGGCCGTCGAGGCCCTTTGTCAGTCGCGCTTCAGGCTCCAAGTGGCCCCATCCGCACCATCTTCGACGACGACGCCGGCGGCGGCGAGCGTGTCACGGATGGCGTCCGACGCGGCCCAGTCTTTGCTGGCCCTCGCTGCGGCGCGCGCCTGGAGTTGGGCTTCCACCAGGACCTTGAGCGCGGCATGTTCCCGGCCCTGGGTGGCTTCGGGTTGTTTGACGGAGTCCAGGCCCAGGACCTCAGTCATGGACATCACGGCGTATACGGCAGATTTGGTGGCGTCGAGGTCACCGGACGCCAGCGCCGTGTTTCCGGCGCGCACAGTTTCGTGCAGCACGCCGAGCGCCTGGGGCACGTTGAGGTCGTCATCCATGGCGGCGATGAAGGCTGCGGGCATGTTGGCCTGAGGCGCAACCTCGACGGCGCCCAGGCCCACCTTTGCCGTGGCCTTGGAAATGAACCCGTCAATGCGCTCCACTGCCGCGGCGGCTTCCTGAAGCGAGGTGGGCCGGTAGTCCAGGATGGAGCGGTAGTGCGCCTGGCCCAGGTAGTAACGGACCACGCGTGGTGAAGCGAGTTCGAGCATCTCGGCCGGGCTCACTGTGTTGCCAATGGACTTGGACATCTTTTCGCCTTCGAAAGTGACCATGCCGTTGTGCATCCAGAAGTTGGCAAACTCGTCGCCTGCAGCTTGGGACTGCGCCATTTCGTTCTCGTGATGTGGGAAGCGGAGGTCCAGTCCCCCACCGTGGATATCGAAACGCGTGCCAAGGTACTTGGTAACCATGGCTGAGCATTCGAGGTGCCATCCGGGACGACCGGCACCCCACGGCGATGCCCAACTGGCCGTCTCCGGTTCGCCTTCTTTGTGACCCTTCCACAGGGCGAAGTCGCGGGCGTCGCGCTTTCCGCGAGGGTCGGCGTCGGCTGCTCCTTGCATATCATCGATGTTCTGCCGCGTCAGGGAGCCGTACTTGCTCCACGAGCGGACATCGAAGTAAACGTCGCCGGAGTCGTCCAGGGCGGGGTAGGCGTGGCCCCGGTCGATGAGGCGCTGGATGAGGGCGTGCATCTCCGGGATGTGGCCGGTGGCCCGGGGCTCATAGGTGGGCCGTTGGACGCCCAGGGAGTCGTAGGCGTTCTCGAATTCCTGCTCGTAGCGGTACGCCAGGGCCCACCACTCCTCTGCCTGGCGTGCCGTGGGTTCAGCGTCCCAATCCGGGCCAAACGACTGCTCGGACTTGGCCAGGATCTTGTCATCAATGTCGGTGACGTTGCGCACCACGGTGACGCGGAGGCCGCGGAATTCCAGCCAGCGGGTCAGTTGGTCGAAGGCGATGGCGGACCGGACGTGGCCAACGTGGGGCATTCCCTGGACGGTGGCGCCGCAGTAGTAGACGCTGGCCTTGCCGTCTTCGAGGGGAACGAAGTCGCGGACTTCGGCGGAGGCGGTGTCATAGAAGCGCAGGGTCACCGCTCCAGATTAGCCGATGACGCGGCGTGACCTGCCTACTTGCAGTATTCGCCGATCTTGTTGAACTGCACCTTGAGCTTTTCCTGTTGCTCCTGCGTCGCTGCACCCAGCGACGAGGCGGCCGCCTTGTCCATGATCGCGGCCATCTCCTTGATGGGATCGGCAATTTCAGGGGCCAGCTTCTCCCCCAGCTCGTGGTAGTGCTCAGCGAGCTGCTTTGACTGCTGCTGTTGGTTACCGTCCGGTTTGAAGGCGTCGCCGTTCAGGAAGTCGCAACTGGCCTTCACGTCCATCCTTGGCGTCCCCGCACAGCCGCCCAGCAGGAGGGCGGCAGCCAGGCCTGCGGACAGCAGCACGGCGGAACGCACGACGCCGGTACTGGGCTTAGGCATGCGGGGCACCTTTCGCGGGTCCCGGGTGGGGGCTGGCAGCTGGGTAGACGAGGGCCGTGGCCACGGCGGAGATACCCTCTCCGCGTCCGGTGAAACCCAAACCATCGCTGGTGGTAGCCGTGACACTGACCGGAGCATTGGCGGCCTGGCTCAATACCTGCTGGGATTCCTCGCGCCGGGGGCCGAACTTTGGCCTGTTGGCTACGAATTGGACGGCGACGTTGCCGATTTCGAAACCTGCCTCACGCACGATCCGGGCGGCTTCCCCGAGAAGCTTTACCCCGGAGGCGCCGGCGAACTCGGGGCGGTCCGTGCCGAAGTGGGTTCCGAGGTCGCCGATGCCGCAGGCGGAGAAGAGTGCGTCCGCGGCTGCGTGGGCGACGCAATCGCCGTCGGAATGGCCTGACAGTCCTTGTTCGCCTTCCCAAAAAAGCCCGCCCAACCAGAGCGGCTGGGGGTCGTCGTCGGGGGCAAAGGCGTGGACATCGATGCCGATGCCGGTCCGGGGCAACAGCATGTTCTCCGAGGCCACTATCCCTCCACCCACCGGATGCCCAAGGGACCTTCGAGGAGGCCTTCAGCGATGATGAGGTCCAGCGGCGTCGTGATCTTCAGTGACTGGCTGGCCCCGCGAACGGCGTGGACCGGGACTCCCAGGAGCTCGACCAGCATGGCATCGTCAGTGACCGCAGCGGCCTGCTTCTCGTCGAAGAGCCCGGCGGCCTCGTGGGCTCGGAGCAACGTAGCCAACTCGAAGCCCTGCGGGGTCTGCACAGCGCGGAGTTCCTCGCGGGGGGCCGTGCCGGTGACCACCTCAGGGGCGATGGAAGCGTCCGCACCGTCGGTTTCAGCGACCGTCTTGATGGTGTCCACCACCGGCAACGTGGGGATGACAGCTTTTGCGCCTGCCGCCAACGCCTCCGACACTCGTTCGAAGACACGCTCGGGGGCCAGGGCACGCGCGGCATCATGCACCAGGACGAACTCTGTCCCGTCCTCCAAGGCCGCCAGAGCGGCCCGGACGGAATCCGCGCGGGAGGTTCCGCCGTCGACGACTGAAATTTCGGGGCCGCCGTCAACAAGGTCAACGGTAAATTCGGCGATCAGCGAGCGAAGGGCAGTGTCGCCCTTGGGCACCGCGATGCAGACCTGGCGTGCGACGTCGGATGCCACCACACCGCGCAGGGCGTGCATCAGGATGGTTTCTCCGCCCAGCGGAACCTGGGCTTTGGGCATGCCGTAACCGAGGCGTTCACCGGAACCGGCTGCAACCACGATCACGGCCGTGACGGCGCGCTTGGAAGGAATACTCATGGTCACCAGAGTACTTTGTGGCAAAAAGAAACCCGGCGGCGCTTTCGCACCACCGGGGCTCAATTCTTAGGAAGCCAAGACCTCGTCAAGAACGCTTGCAGCCTTCTCTTCGTCCGTCTTCTCAGCCAGGGCCAGTTCTGAAATCAGAATCTGCCGCGCCTTGGCCAGCATTCGCTTCTCGCCTGCGGAAAGGCCGCGATCGTGATCACGACGCCAAAGATCGCGTACGACCTCTGCCACCTTGATGACATCGCCCGAAGCAAGCTTCTCCAGGTTCGCCTTGTAACGACGTGACCAGTTGGTAGGCTCTTCAGTGAACTCGGCGCGAAGAACGTCAAAAACGTGCTCCAAGCCTTCTTTGCCCACTACGTCCCGGACCCCAACAAGGTCAACGTTCTCTGCTGGAACTTCAATGGTCAGATCACCCTGAGCCACCTTGAGCTTGAGATACATCTTCTCTTCGCCCTTGATGGTGCGCATCTTGATTTCCTCAATTTTTGCTGCACCGTGGTGAGGGTAAACTACTGTCTCGCCGACCTCAAAAACCATGTGGACTTTCCCCTTTCCCGCAGATTAGTCTATCACGATTAAGGCATACGACTGGCACCGAATGGGCCCTCCAGCCGCGCCAATACTGGGAAAGAGGGCCTAAACGGGTTCGTCCAACCTCTTGACGTATTGCGCGAAAGATGCATCGAACACGGAACCCGTTGAACAAATCCTCTCCGTTGGCTGCGCCACAAACCCTCCCCGAATCCTTATTTTGACGGGTTTGCCGATAGGCTATGGCTGAAAAGTGTTCCAATGACTCTTGAGGAGTAGGTGTCGTGCGCAATACTGCGATGAACCCTGTCCAGCGCGGCAAGCTGGCAATTGCGGCGGCTGCAATCGGCGTCGGTCTTCTGTCCGTCACCGGCTGTGGATTCGTCAACGCCCAGCAGACTACCCACCAGTACTCGGCATCGGACGGGATCAAAGCTGATCTCGGCCAGCTGCAGCTGCGCAACATGCTGATTGTTGCTTCGGGCGAGAAAGAGTCGGGCCGCGTAATCGGTGCTGTATTCAACCAGTCCAACTCGGACGCAACGCTGACCATCAGTGGAGCGGACGGTGCCCAGACCGAGATTCCCGTCAAGGCAAAGTCGGAGACGTACCTGAACGAAGAAAGCGACTCTACCGTGCTCAGCACGGCTGGCGCTGCGCCCGGCGGCCTCGCAGCTGTGACGATCCGAAGCGGCTCCAACACTGCCAAGATCAACATCCCCGTCGTCAACGGCACGCTGCCGGAGTACCAGAAGTACCTTCCGTCCAGCTCTGCAACGCCTTCGCCGAGCGGATCGGCCACGCCGTCCACTACTGCTACCTCCACGGAGTCCGCAGCAGCCGGTCACTAGCAGGCGGCACGCTACAAGCCATACAACAAAGGAAGGGTTCCGCTACGGCGGGACCCTTCCTTTTGCTTTTACTCGACAACGCGCCTACGCGGGGACGCAGGGGCGAACGTTTACGGCTCGAACTTGTAGCCCAGGCCCCGCACCGTCACCAGGTACCGCGGCAGCGAGGGATCGGGCTCAATCTTGCTGCGGAGCCGTTTGACGTGGACGTCCAGCGTCTTGGTGTCACCCACATAGTCCGAACCCCATACGCGGTCGATCAATTGACCACGCGTCAGGACCCTGCCCGAGTTCCGGAGCAGCATTTCCAACAGCTCGAACTCCTTGAGCGGCAGGGACACCTGCTCACCGTTCACGCTCACCACGTGGCGCTCGATGTCCATGCGGACAGGACCGGCCTGCACGGTAGACGTGATCAGCTCTTCCGGTTCCCCTTGGCGGCGAAGGACGGCGCGGACACGGGCCACAAGCTCCCTCGAGGAGTAGGGCTTGGTGACGTAGTCGTCGGCGCCGAGTTCCAGGCCCACTACCTTGTCGATTTCCGAGTCCTTGGCGGTCAGCATGATCACTGGAACGCTGGAGCGCTGACGCAGTTGGCGGCAGACTTCGGTGCCCGGCGTGCCCGGCAGCTGGAGGTCCAGGAGCACCAGGTCCGCGCCATTCCGATCAAACTCAACCAAAGCGTCGCTGCCGTTGTCCACTACCTCAACGTCGAAACCCTCCTTGCCCAGCAAATAGGAAAGGGGATCGCTAAAGGACTCTTCGTCCTCAACTATCAAAATCCGGCTCAAGCGCTGGCTCCTTGCTCTTGGGCACCGCTGGCGCCCGTCTTTTCACTCGCGTGTTGGCTCGCGTGATGGGGTTCGACGGCGGCAGGGGCCGCCGGTACTTCGTGCGCCGCTGCGGTGGACGGCAGGCCGGCGTCGTCGTCCTGGCCTTCCATCTCCGGCAGGCGGAGGGTGAACGTGGAACCTTGGCCGGGCTGGGACCAAACGGTCACCTCGCCGCCATGGTTGGAGACCACGTGCTTGACGATGCTCAGGCCGAGGCCCGTACCGCCGGTGTGCCTGGAACGTGCTGCGTCCACGCGGTAGAAGCGCTCGAAGACGCGCTCCTGGTCCTCGGGAGTCAGCCCCTCCCCCTGGTCCGTGACGGAAACGGCCACGACGCCTTCGCGGGTCCTGACGCCGACACCAACCCGCGTGTTTTCGGGCGAATAGCGGATGGCGTTGTCGATCAGGTTGCGCAGGGCCGTCACCAGGAGGTCGCGGTCGCCGAAGACCAAGGACTCGGAATGGCCGCCCACAACAATCTGGATGTTCTTGCTTTCGGCCGGGAGCTGCGAGCGGTCCACGGCTTCGGTGATGACGGTGTTGATGTCCACGGCGTGCCCCTGCTGCGCCACATTGGCTCCCTGGAGGCGGGAAAGTTCAATGATGTCCTGGACCAGTGCCGCCAGCCTGCCGGATTCCTTGTGCATGCGCTTGGCGAAACGTCGCACCGCTTCTTCGTCGTCGGGCGAAGCTTCCAGTGCCTCGGCAAGCAGCGAAATGGCACCCACGGGCGTCTTGAGTTCATGCGAGACGTTGGCCACGAAGTCGTTGCGGATCTCCTCCGTGCGGGTGATCTCGGTGCGGTCATCGGCCAGGAGCACGATGTATTCCCAGCCCAGCATGGCAGCGCGGACCTGGACCACGATTGTGCCCTTGCCCAGCGGACCACGCGGCAGTTCGTACTGTTCCTCCAGGATGACGCCGTCGCGGCGGACCTTCGCGGTCATGTCCAGGAGTTGCTTGTGCACCACGGTGTGGCCGCGGACCAGGCCGTAGGCGTAGGCGGCGGGACTTGCGCGGACCACGCCGTCGATCGCGTCGACCACAACGAAGGCACGCCCGACGACGGCAAGGACTTCCGCTGCGCCTTCAGGAAGCAGGGGTTCAGTGACGTCGAGGTCAACGATGCTCCGCTGGCGTTCGCTGATCTTGAATGCGAGCATGCCAAAGACGCCCAATGACAGGCCAACGAGGCCTGCGACGACACCTATGAGCAATGGATCCACGGGTCCAGCTTATGCTGTTGAAACACGGCCGAGCATGGATCCGGTGCCAAACGCGGACGGTTCAACTAACGTTCATCTAAACGTGCCGAACAGTTCACTGACCCCTGACACAGTTACTGGTTGGACTGTCAATGGTTTTGAGATCCGACCCCCATCACGGGAACGGGATTTCCAAGGAAAGGACGCCTTAGTGCGCAAGGTTTTTCAGGAGGAACTCACCCAGGTAGGTGACGACCTCATCGAGATCTCCAAGCTGGTTCACGAAGCAATCACGAAGGCCACAACGTCCTTCGAAGGCGCCGACGTGGACCTGGCCCAGGACGTCATCGCAGCAGACGCGCGCATCGACTTCCTGCAGAACAGCCTCGATGAGCGCGCCATCGACATCCTGGCGTTGCAGGGCCCCGTGGCCAGCGACCTCCGCATGATCGTCGGTTCGCTTCGCATGAGCGCTTCGCTGGAGCGCATGGGCGACCTCGCCCGCCACGTAGCCCAGCTGGCACGCCTCCGCTACCCCGCGACCGTCATCCCCGCATCGCTGACCCAGACCTTCAAGGCCATGGCCCAGCACGACATCGAGATCACCGCCAAGGTCATCGAGCTCCTCGAAACCCGCGATCTTGAGGTTGCCCGGGACATCCTCAAAATCAACATCGCCGTGGACGACCTCCACCTCAGCGTCTTCAAGGCGATCGCTTCCCCGGACTGGAGCGAAAGCCCGTCCACCACCGTGGACGTCGCATTGGCCAGCCGCTACTTCGAGCGCTTCGCCGATCACGGCGTCTCCGTCGCCCGGAAGGTCACCTACCTGGTGACAGGCGAATGGCAGCCCGAGGGCTTCTAGCCTTACAACTGAAAATACGACGGCGGCCGGTCACCTAAGGTGACCGGCCATCGTTTTAATCGGCTCCGTAGCTGGTGCCGCGGGCGAACTGCGTCTAAGGGAGGAACGACCGAGCAGTCGCCGCGGCAGCAGCGGAGGAATTACTTCTTGCCCTGGTTGGCCACTGCGAGGATGGCCTGGGCTGCTGCCTCGGGGTCGAGGTAGGTTCCGCCCGGGTTGATGGGCTGGAAGTCGTCGTCCAGTTCGTACACCAGCGGGATGCCCGTGGGGATGTTCAGCCCGGCGATGGCTTCGTCGCTGATGCCGTCCAGGTGCTTGACCAGGGCGCGCAGGGAGTTGCCGTGTGCGGTGACCAGGACGGTCTTGCCGGCCTTGAGGTCTTCCTTGATGTCCGATTCCCAGTACGGGAGGAGGCGCACGAGAACGTCCTTGAGGCATTCGGTGCGCGGCAGGGCGTCGCCGAGGTCCGCGTAGCGGGGGTCGTGGGCCTGGGAGAATTCGCTGTCATCGGACAGGGGCGGCGGCGGGGTGTCGTAGCTGCGGCGCCATTCCATGAATTGCTCTTCACCGAACTCGGCGAGGGTCTGGGCCTTGTCCTTGCCCTGGAGGGCACCGTAGTGGCGTTCGTTGAGGCGCCAGTCGCGCTTGACGGGGATCCAGCCGCGGTCGGCCTTGTCCAGTGCCATGTTGGCGGTGTTGATGGCCCGCTTCAGGAGCGAGGTGTAGAGGACGTCCGGCAGGATGTCGTTCTCAACCAGGAGTTCCCCACCGCGCACTGCTTCTTCGCGGCCTTGGTCGTTCAGGTCAACGTCCACCCAACCGGTGAACAGGTTCTTGGCGTTCCAGTCGCTGTGGCCGTGGCGCAGCAGAATCAGCTTGTAAGTCATGGTTTTCATCCTAGCTGAGGGCTCCGGTGCCTTGCCGGGCGTTACGCCCCGCGCACCCGTTCCACCCTTGGAGCGCACCTGCTCCCGCCACGCGCACCCGAGATCGGGGGTGCGTACGGCGGCAAAGGGCGCGGGGCAAGGGAAGGCGATAAAGTGTTGGCCGTGGTGCAAAAAGCGGAACGGGTGGGCTCTCCCCGCAGTCGGGGCGGGAAACCTGTTGGCAACATCACCCGCGGCACCACCAACCCCAACCGGATGCGCCGCCTGGACCGTTGGCTGGCCGGGCCGCAGGCGTGGCGGTTGCGGGCCGCCGTCGAGCCTCTCGTCATTGACCTGGGCTACGGCGCTTCGCCGACCACCGCCGTCGAGCTTTTTGAACGGCTCCAGGCCGTCCGCCCCGATGTGCGGGTCTGCGGAATCGAGATCGAACCGGAGCGGGTGCGGACCGCGAAGGCTCTCGAACGGCCCGGGCTGAGCTTCCACGTGGGCGGCTTTGAGCTCCCCGTCCCTGGCAATCCCGTGCTGGTCCGCGCCTTCAACGTCCTGCGGCAGTACGAGGAGGCCGACGTCCAGGGGATCTGGTCCTTGGTGCAGTCACGGTTGGCGCCCGGAGGCCTGTTCATCGACGGAACCTGCGATGAGATAGGGCGCCGCGTCACCTGGGTGGCGCTGGATCCGGAGCGGCCCCTGAGCCTGAGCTTTTCCGTGCGGTTCGGGAGTTTCGAACTGCCGTCGGAAGTTGCTGAGCGGCTGCCGAAAGCCCTGATTCACCGGAACGTGCCCGGCGAACCGATCCATGCGTTCCTGCAGGCCATGGACCAAGCTTGGCTGGAGGCGGCGCCATTGGCGTCGTTCGGGAACCGGCAGCGCTGGACGGGAATGTGCCGTTCACTGCGCGACGCCGGGTGGCCGCTCCAGGATGGTCCCGCGCGGTGGCGTCTTGGTGAGCTGACAGTGGCGTGGGACGCGGTGGCGCCTAACTAGCGCTATTTACCAGGGACCGTAAGGGCCGACGTTGCGGTTGCCGCCGCTGCCGGCCTCGCGCAGGGCGGGACGTACATCTGCCAGGTAGACGCAGGCTGCGGTGACCGCTGCGATGCCGAACAGGCCAAGCCCGCTGCCGCCGGTGAAGAACGTCAATGCCCCGATGGCGAAGGCGACACCCGTGAGGGCGAGCCAGAACGTCTTGGTGCGCTTGGACGCGGCCACGAACAGGGTGGGCCGGTGCCGGAGGCAGTCCGCGAAAGCCCACACTTCAAGGGCGAGGGCCACCAATCCCAAAATGAAGTAGACCGCGTTGGTGACAATGGCGATCAAGAATTTTCCGTCCACGCCCTTTAGCCTAGCTGTCCAAAGACTTCAGCGCTTGCTCGAGGTCGGACCAGAGGTCTTCCACGTTTTCGATTCCGACGCTCAATCGCACCAGGTTCTCCGGTACGCTGACCGGCTCAGCCGCGTGCCGGCGTCGTCGTTCTATAAGGGACTCCACCCCACCCAGCGAGGTGGCGGGTAGCCAGAGCTGCAGCGCACGCACCAGTTCGTCCGCGGCGTCAGCGCCGCTTCGGTGGGTTTCGCCGGCGATCTGGATACACAGAATGGAGCCGAAGCCCTTCATCTGGTCCTTGGCACGCTCGTGGCCCGGGTCGGTGGGCAGGCCAGGGAAACGGATGGTTTCCACGCGCGGGTGGGTGCTGAGGCGTTCGGCGAGCGTGGCAGCCGATGCCTGCGAACGCTCGATCCGCAGCGCCAGGGTACGCAGGCCGCGCAGGGCGAGCCACGCTTCAAAGGGCCCGGCGATGCCGCCGTGGATGATCCGGTGGTGCAGGAGCGTGGCACGCAGTTCCGGGTTGGACGTCACCAACGCGCCGAGGACGACGTCGGAATGTCCGGCCAGGTACTTGGTCACCGAGTGGAGGACGACGTCGGAACCCAGGCTCAGGGGCTGCTGCACCAGGGGCGTCGAAAAAGTATTGTCCGTGACGACGAGTGCGCCCACGGCGTGGGCTGCGTCGGCGAGGGCCCGGACGTCGGCGATGCCGAGCATGGGGTTGGTGGGGCTCTCAAGCCAGAGCAGGTTGGCTTTCTTGCCTACCTCGGGGCTGATGAGGGCCTTGACCGCGTCCGTGTCCGTGATGTCAACGGTGCGGAGCTCCAGGAAGCCTTTCTCGGCCAACTCGGTGGCCATCACCAGCGAGCCTGAGTAGCTGTGCGAAGGCATGACCACTACACCGCCAGCCGGAACCAGCGAAAGCGCCGAACTGACGGCCGCCAGGCCGGATGCATAGAGCAGTCCGGGAAGCGATCCGCCCTCCAGCTTGGCCAGGGCGTCCTCAAAAGGATCCCATGTGGGGTTGGCGTAGCGCCCGTAGCCGCGATCCCCGTCGTTCAAGGAGCCGGTACCGAAGTATGTGGAGGACAGGACGATGGGCGGATTCACGGGCTCATCGTGTGCGCGCTCAGGGCGGCCGGCAGCCACCACAACGGTTTCCGG
Organism: Arthrobacter sp. B0316-5-4; assembly: GCF_059090325.1. Lineage (NCBI taxonomy): Bacteria > Bacillati > Actinomycetota > Actinomycetes > Micrococcales > Micrococcaceae > Arthrobacter > Arthrobacter sp. B0316-5-4. The sequence continues at coordinate 740,251 of NZ_JBNHFN010000003.1, read as the reverse complement.
AGACAATTCGGCGGCTTGCTGATCGGAGAGGCTCATGGTTTCAGCGTAGTCGCGGCCAAGGCTGTGGATGAAAGGCGTTACGCGCCTTGATGTCAGTGAATCTCGGTAGGCTAGACGCGTGAGTATTCAGAGAGCAGGTCTTTTTATCGCCTTCGAAGGCGGGGACGGCGCGGGCAAGTCCACGCAGGCCGCCCGGCTCTCTGACGCCCTTGAGTCACGCGGACTTTCCGTGCTGCGCACCCGCGAACCCGGCGGCACTCCCATTGGCGAGAAACTTCGCTCCCTTGTCCTGGACCACGGGCACGGCACCATCGACGCACGCACCGAAGCCCTGATGTTTGCCGCTGCCCGCGCCGCCCACGCCAGCCAGGTCATCCGTCCAGCCCTTGCGCAGGGCACGGTGGTCATCACTGACCGCTATGTCGACTCGTCAGTTGCTTATCAGGGCGCCGGCCGCGGCTTGGGCGCCGAGGGCGTGTGGACCCTTAATGAGTGGGCCACCGAAGGCCTGCATCCGGACCTGACCGTACTGCTCGACGTCGATCCCGCCGACGGCCGCCAGCGTCGTACCGCCGGTGATGCCGCGGAGGACAGGCTCGAGTCGGAACCGGACCAGTTTCATTCCACCATCCGCCACGCTTTCCTTGACCGGGCAGCGGCGGCCCCCTCGAGCTACCTGGTACTGCCGGCGAACGCAGACATCGAGTCGCTGGCCGCCAAAATTCTGGACCGGGTGGAGTCGTTGCTGGTTGGCCATGTCCCGGACGTGCCTGTTTCGGACGTGCCTGTTTCGGACGTGCGCCCGTGAGTGTCTGGGACGACCTCCAGGGGCAGGCGCCCGTGGTCGCACAGTTGAAGCAGGCGGCGCAGGGCGAAACCGGCCTCACCCACGCCTGGCTTTTCACCGGTCCCCCGGGCTCCGGCCGTTCCAATGCAGCCAAAGCGTTCGCTGCAGCACTGAACTGCGAGCAGGACGACGTCACCCGGCGCGGCTGTGGCGAGTGCGCGGCCTGCCACACGATCCTGGGCGAGACGCACTCGGACGTGACGTTCGTGCGGACCGAAAAAGTCACCATCACCATCGACGAAGCGCGTGAACTCGTTTCGAAGGCCGGAGACCGGCCAGCCACGGGCCGCTGGCGGATCATCGTAGTGGAGGACGCGGACCGCATGGCGGAGCGCACCACCAACGTATTGCTGAAGGCCATCGAGGAACCCACGCCACGCACCATCTGGATGCTGTGTGCTCCTTCGCCGGCCGACGTCCTTGTCACCATCCGGTCCCGATGCCGCCCGGTGAGCCTGCGGCTTCCCCCGGCGTCCGATGTCGCGGACCTTCTGGTGAGGCGCGACGGCGTCGATCGCCAACTCGCGGACCGGGCGGCGCGTGCCGCCCAGAGCCACATCGGTATCGCCAGGCGTCTGGCGCGCGACGCCGACGCGAGGGAACGCCGCCTGGAAACCGTTCGTATTCCGTTGGGCCTGCGGGGTGTCACAGCTGCCGTGATGATGGCCGAGAAGCTGGTGAAGATCGCCACCGACGAAGCCAACAGCTCCAACGACGAACGCGACGCGGCAGAGAAAATTGCGCTGCTCGCGAGCCTTGGCGCCCCGGAATCCGGCACGCTGCCGCCCTCCATGCGCAGCCAGGTGAAACAGCTCGAAGACGACCAGAAACGGCGCGCCAAGCGCTCCATCACGGACTCGCTGGACCGCACGTTGACGGATTTGTTGTCCTTCTACCGGGACGTGCTGATCATCCAGTTGGGGAACGCCGTGGAACTGGTCAACGTTGAGCTCAAGGGCGAGCTGGAGGAATACGCCGGCCGTTCTACCCCTGAAACTACCCTTGCCCGGATGGACGCCATCAACAAAGCACGCGTCCGCATCACCACCACCAACGTGGCCCCGCTGTTGGCAGTCGAGTCCATGGCCACCAGCCTCATCCAGCAATAGGAGAATCCATGAAGTCCGCACCACGCCGGTTCGCAGCGCTGTGCGTCGCTCTCGCTTCCTTGCTGGTACTGAGCGCCTGCACTCTTCCGTTTATGCCAACACCCACGGCGAAGCCGTCCACCAGCACGGTGGATCCGTCCATCGCCGCTTCGGCTCCCAAGGGTTTGGAGAAGTTCTACTCCCAGTCCGTGGAGTGGAGTTCGTGTGAGGACGGATTCCATTGCGGCAAAGTCCAGGTGCCCTTGGACTACGCCAACCCCGGCGCCGGTGACATCTCGCTGTCCATCATCAAGCTGCCCAGCACCAGCAACAAACAGGGGTCCGTCCTGGTCAACCCGGGCGGTCCGGGTGGATCGGGCGTCGACTTCGTGAAGGACGCCGGAAAGACCCTCCTCACGGAGAAGCTGCGGGCCAACTTCGACGTGGTGGGCTTCGATCCGAGGGGCGTGGGCCGCTCAGCTCCCGTGACCTGCATGACCGATGCTGAACGGGATGCTGCCCGTGCAAAAGTCTTCAGGAAAGACACCGACGCAGGACTGGAGGCCGCCTTCGCCTTCAACAAGACGTTGGCACAGCAGTGCTCCCAACAGACCGGTGCCGTACTGGGGCACATCGACACCGTGAGCGCCGCCAAGGACCTGGACGTCCTGCGCGCCGTCCTGAACGACGCCAAACTCAACTACCTCGGTTTCTCGTACGGCACCTTCCTCGGCTCCACCTACGCGTCGCTCTTCCCGGACAATGTGGGCCGCCTGGTCCTGGATGGAGCGGTGGATCCCTCCATCAGCAACGAAGATCTGACGGCAGGACAGGCCCGGGCCTTCGAGCGTGCCATCCACACCTATGTGGCCAGCTGCCAGCAGCAAAACTCGTGCCCGCTCAGCGGATCAGTGGACAACGGCGTCCAGGAGATCAGGGACCTCATCAACGCGGTGGACCAGAACCCCCAAACGGCTAAGGACGGCCGCCTGGTGACCAGCAACGACTTCGTCAATGGGCTGATCCTGCCGTTGTACAACGACCAAAGCTGGCCCGCCCTCACCCAGGCACTTGACGCTGCGTTTTCCGGCGACGTTTCCCCCATGATGCGGCTCGCCGATCTGGGTGCGGACCGCGAAGCCAACGGCACCTACAGCTCAAATTCCGCCCTCGCCTTCCAGGCCATCAACTGCCTCGACTACCCCATGGTCAGCGATGCCGCGGCAATGCGGGCGGAGGAAGCCCAGCTCAAGCAGGACTCCCCCACGTTCGGTTCATTCTTCGCGTACGGCGGTGTCAACTGCAGGGACTGGCCGTACCCGCACACACGGACACCGGCACCTGTTGAGTACAAGGGATCCGCGCCGATCGTGGTGGTCGGCACAACGGGCGACCCCGCCACGCCCCTTGAATGGTCGGAATCGTTGCGCAAACAACTTGGGACCGCTTCCCTGGTCACGTGGGAAGGTGAGGGGCACACAGCCTACGGCCGAAGCAACACCTGCGTCAGCACCGCCGTCGACGACTACTTTGTTGACGGGAAGCTGCCGCAGGACGGCCTGAAATGCTAAAGGTGCCTGGCCTCACGCTTCTCCACCAGGAGCGGGAGCTGCTTGATGGAATCAACCACGGCGGTGGCGCCGGCAGCGCGCAGGGTGGCCTCAGAATGCGAGCCGGTCAGCACGCCGGCTATGAGCGACGCCCCTGAACGCACGCCCGACAACATATCCGAACTTGTGTCGCCAACGACTGCCACTTCGCGGACGTCGTCGAGATCCAACGCGAGCACGGCTGTCAGGATCATGTCCGGGTAGGGTCGGCCCCGTCCGGCGTCCGCAGGGCACAGGCTGAGATCCGCGAGCCCCATCCAGCCGAGCGATTCGAGCACGGTGTTCTGCGTGTGGCGGCCAAAGCCGGTAGCAAGGCAGATCTGCATGCCGGATTCACGCATCCACAGGATGGCGTCCTCCGCCCCCGGAATGGCGCGGACGCCGCCGTCGTCGATCATCTCGTCGTAGGCCTTCTCGAAGACCTTGTTGGCCCTCTCGGCCGTGGCTGCATCATCGAAAAGGTGGCTGAAGACCGTCAATTTCGAGAATCCCATGGTGTCACGGGCGTAGCCAAGCATGCTCTCGTACCGGCTGCTGCCGGGTTTAATGCCGTGTTCCACAAGCGCCCGCGACATGGCGCGCTCGGTGCGGCCATCATCGGTGATGGTGGTGCCCACCATGTCCACCACCGCGAGCCGCAGCCTGTTGGGTGTGTGGCTGTTGCTTGTCGATGCTTCCGCAGTCATTGGGCGGCTCCTTCGGCTTTGTGTGCGTGGCACGGTTGGTTCCCCAGCTTCCGGCCACCGGGAGACCGCAGCCTGAACCCGGTCCGACGTGCGGGTGAACATCCCCGCAACGGCATATTTGTGCGCGGCCGTCCGGCCCGTTTTGACCCGGGCGCGCTGCCTCTATTACAGTTATGTCTTGCGTGATCGCCCGGGAAACCGGTGATGAACGCGGTGCTTCCTTAGCTCAGTCGGTAGAGCGTTTCACTCGTAATGAAAAGGTCATCAGTTCGATTCTGATAGGAAGCTCGGGACAGAACCCCCCAGAAACCAAGGTTTCTGGGGGGTTTTTGCTGGCTTGTGGACAAGCGGGGAATCTTATGCATTCCCCGCTTTTTCTTTCGATTCCCAACGCCTTCGTCACTTTTTCGTCACCGCTTTGGTCGCACACGTTTGCGTCTCGGATCGCCTCCCGAAGCTTTGCGAAGCGCCTACTTGGGGCCGCCGGACCATGCCCGGCCATCAAGGGCTGGTGTGTGACGGACGCCGTCGTCCCATGAGGACCCTGCCCATAGTGTGCGGACTCGCCGTCAGGTCCACGACGGCCCGTCCGGCGTTTATGACCGTGAGTGGCTAGCATGAGTTCAGTATTATGCAACGAACGACAATGGCGGAGAAACTTGAATTCGGAAATTTTTGAGGCACTGCAGGTATTCGCGGACGAGCTCCGGCAGAAGCTCAACTCTGATGCTGGCCAAAGCGTTTGGCCTGAAGACCAGCTCAAGAGCCCTCTAGATACCCTTCTAAGGTCTGCCGGCCGTAGCTTCAACAAGTCCGTCATTGTCCGTACAGAAGCCCCGAACGCGCCGGAAGAAGGTGAAAAGTCTGGCGGGCGCGTGGATGCGGCAATCAGTGTAGGCCCAACACTGAACACCACGATTTTGACTGGGCACGTTGAACTCAAGGCACCTGGTAAGGGTGGAGATCCCTCGAAGCTCAAAGAAAAGCGGGACAAGGTCCAATGGGGAAAGTTCAAGAAACTTCCCAATCTGATTTACACGGACGGCCGCGAGTGGAGCCTTCAAAGGACTGGCACGCGAGCGGGTAAGGTCGTCCGCCTCAGCGGCGACCCTGTTCTCGAGGGACGAAATGCAGTCACGGTCGCTGACGCCCAGCGTCTTGAGCTGCTATTCGAATCATTTCTCAACTGGGAGCCGATTGTTCCCAGGACTTCAAAGCAGATCGCAGACTTGCTGGCACCGCTGTGCCGGCTCCTTCGCACTGAAGCGAAGCTGGCACTGGACAATGAGGAATCTGCGCTCAGCTCCCTCGCCCAAGAATGGAGGAAATATCTCTTCCCCGGAGCATCCAGCGAGGTTGTCGCAGATGCTTACGCGCAGACGTTCACGTACGCCCTGTTGATCGCCCGCTTCGAAGGGGCAGACCCTCTGACTGTTGAGAAAGCGTCCGAAGTGCTCACCGTAGGACACGGGCTTCTGGGCGAAGTGCTCGGCCTACTGAACAATGCGTCAGCTCATGCTGAAGTCAAGACTTCGACGGACATGATTCTCCGAGTGATTGCACAGATTAACCCGGTGGCGATCATCAAGAAAAATGCCGACAACCCTTGGCTGTATTTCTACGAAGAGTTCCTAGCCGCCTACGACCCTGCCCTGCGAAAAAAAGTGGGCGCGTACTACACGCCGGTTGAAGTAGTCCACGCCCAGACGGCGATGGTCAAATCTCTGCTCCGGCAGAAGTTTGGTAAGACTCGCGGCTTCGCCGACGACGGCGTTGTCGTCCTTGACCCTGCAGTCGGAACCGGCACGTATCCTCTGGCAATTCTTGAATCCGTAGCTGAGGATTTACCCGCTAATGCGCCTGCTGCGTTGCCCGAGCGGCTCCGGCAAACAGCCAAGAATCTCTACGGGATCGAATATCTGATCGGGCCGTACTCAGTGGCCCATCTCCGGCTGTCGCGATATTTGGCTGACCATGATGTGACATCGCCCGAGGGCGAGGAGTTACTCAATATTCTTCTCGCCGACACGCTGGCCTCCCATGAGGACGAGTCAGACGGTATGCTCCCGGAAATCTTTGGCTACGAGAACATCAGCCAGGAGAGGGCGGAAGCAAAGTTCCTTAAGGTTGATACACGGGTCGTTGTGTGCATGGGCAACCCGCCCTACTTGCGGGGAAAAAAGACGAACACAGATGGTTCGTCAACCGGCGGCTGGGTAACCATGCGACGCGAAGCCAAGAAGGGCGGTAAAGTCCGGGATCCGCTCACTCGCCGTATGGTCGCCGACAAGGGTGAGCCCGGGATCATAACTGATTTCATCAACCCCGCGATAGCGACTGGCCACGGTGGCCATGTGAAGAACCTCTACAACGCCTACGTCTACTTTTGGCGCTGGGCAATGTGGAAGGTCCTCGAACAGGACATTCCCAATGTCTCCTCAGGCTCAAGCGCCCTTCACGCGAAGAACGGCATAATCAGCTTCATCACGGCATCCTCGTTTCTGCGCGGTCCAGGCTTTGTCGGCATGAGACAGCACATGAGGTCGTTGTTCGACGAGATCTGGATTATTGATTTGGGCGGCGATAACAAGGGCGGTCGCAAGACAGAAAACGTCTTCAGTATCGAAACGCCTGTTGCCATCACGACCGGTATTCGCTACGGCGACCCAGACCCTGAAACGCCTGCTGTAGTCCGCTACGTCGACTTGGCTGACCTCACAGCCAAGGAAAAGAAAGCACTCCTGGACCGCGTTACAGGTATCGACCATGGGGAGTTCGACTGGCGGAATTGCATGGCGGGTTGGCAGGATCCTTTCTTGCCAGCCGAGAATGCCGAATACCTATCGTGGCCTGCACTTACTGATATGTTCCCTTGGCAAACGGGCGGCCCTCAGGTCAAGAGGACGTGGCCAATCGGGGAATCTGAATCAGTATTACGCGAGCGCTGGAACAAATTGGCAAGCCCTCTTGAAGTCGCACAGCTCAGCTCTCAGGCGTACAAGAATGCGGAACAGCTGAACACCCGACGTAAGGCTCAGTTCAAGGAGAGTCGGGACAGAAAGATCATGTCGACCTACCCCAGTCTGTTCACGGACAAGCGCCTCCCCTCCATTGCAAACGTCACAGCTTCCGATCCGATCCCCGAGATACGGAAGTACACGTACCGAAGTCTCGACAGACAATGGATTATCGCGGACGGCCGTGTGGGCGACTTTATGAGGCCATCGCTCTGGAAAGCGCACAGTAACAAACAGGTATACCTGACCAGTATGCTGACGGAGGTCCTAGGCGAGGGGCCAGCTGCAATGATGGCGTCGGAGGTCCCGGATCTCCACCATTACAGGGGATCCTTCGGTGGCCGCCACGTTATCCCTCTGTGGAAAGATCCTGCGGCCAGTGTCCCCAACATAACTGACGGCCTTTTGGAGGCGGTCTCAGATCAAATCCAAAGACAAGTGACTGCGCCTGAGCTTTTCTCATATTGCTACGGGCTCCTTGCCACTCCAGCCTTCGTTTCCAGATTCTGGGAAGAACTAACTGTTCCTGGGCCACGCATCCCGTTCACCAAGGATGACGGCCTCTTCACAGAAGTTGCTGGCTTTGGGCGTCATCTCGCCTTCCTTCACACGTATGGTGAACGATTCGCCGGTGGCGACGACGTGGCTGGAGAAGTGCCGACCGGGGCTGCCATTTATGGCAAACGCATCTCAGCTTCAAGCTATCCGGAGTCGTTCTCGTACGACTCTGCTAACCACACCCTAAAGGTCGGTGACGGCGAATTTTCCAACGTATCTCCTGCCGTTTGGGCGTACTCCGTTTCAGGTCTTAACATCGTCGATTCCTGGCTTGGTTATCGGATGAAGAAGCGAGCCGGCAAGAGCAGCGGCTCACCTCTCGATTCCATACGACCGGCAGTTTGGCCCGACCTTGAAGGCGAGGAATTGCTCAGCCTGTTGTCCATCATCGAGCACACCATTGACATGCACGACGAGGGAGCCAAGTTGCTGGAGAGAGTCTCTACTTCCCCCCTCATACTCGCCAAAGAACTTCCCACGCCGTCGAATGATGCACGCCTCCCGCTTACCGAAGAAGACGAGCCCATGCCGGACGAGGAAGATGAATCAGAAGAGGACGACGCTTAGGGCGCAGGACCATCGGATCAGCACAGACGGGATCGACCACGAACCGAGGCTAAGTAGTCCGGCGCGCGCTATTGGGCTAAGGCCCTGGCTACGTCATACCCCGCCGCCTTTTCCAATGTATGCCTGGCCCTGTCATACCGACGTGTGGCTTACTGCCCAACAACCCCGCCAAGCACCCGCTTGGTCAGACGGATTACATACCCGCTAAGGAGAAACAGCGGGAGCATGTGTACCTCACCATGCCACAGCTCACGCTGCTGGCTCGAGGGTGTGAGGGCTTCGAGCTATTCGTGATGCTGGCAGGAACCGGAGGCCTCCGTTGGGGTGAGATAACAGCACTGTCCTCGAATGACTTCGAATTTAGCGATACGCCCTCCGTCGCGGTTCGTAGGGCGTTTTCGGAAGTCAGCGGAAAGCTAGTGCTTGAACCGACAAAGGGAGGGGAAAGCCGCGTCGTACCGCTCCCCCGACTGATCGCCCGTAGGTGTGAGCAGTTGGCTGGCACGGATACCGGGAACGGGAGGATGTTTACAGGTGGTCGTGGTTCTGTCCTACGCAATAGCACTTGGACAAAGCGCCACTATGCTCCCGCGATTGCGAGAGTCATGGCGGCTGATCCGGCCTTTCCACGGCCAACATTCCACGACCTCCGCCACACTGCGGTAAGCCTCGCAATCAGCCACGGAGCCAACGTGAAAGTCGTACAACGAATTGCGGGGCGTGCAAGTGCAACCATGACCCTAGACACCTACGCGGGCCTTTTCGACCATGATCTGCACGACAGCGCAGGGCGAATCAACGGCGCACTGGCAAAGCTGGAGTGGAGTTAGTTCGTCACCTTTTCGTCACCCAGTCATCGCTTTGCCCTGCGCATACATGGCAAAGCACTTTCACTCGTAATGAAAAGGTCATCAGTTCGATTCTGATAGGAAGCTCGGGACAAGCCCCGGACAGCCCTTGCTTTAGGACTGGCCGGGGCTTTTTGCTGCCTAAGGTGCCCTCAGCCTGACGTGGAGCGACCTCTCACGTGTCCGTACCGCCGTGCTTCCACCCTTCAGATGGGCGCTGTTCACCATCGCGCCACTTCCGGTTAATTACCCCTAAGTAACTTTGGAGCTCCTGTTGAGACCCCAACCTTAAGAGGCCCCCATGAGCTCCAAAACCACCCGGCGCGCCATCACGACGGTCGCGTCCCTGATACTTGCCGCAGCGGCTATCGCCAGCACCACGGCAGCGCAGGCCAATGAACCGGGCAAGGGCGCTAGCCCCGCGGAAACCGGAACCCACCACGAAACGGATACCGCACTGGCCGACGCCTTCAACCACGTCGACCGCAACACCGCCTGGCAGCAGACCTCCAAGTTGAAGCTGAACTTCCCGACCTACCACACCGAAGGAATTGCCTACAGCCAGGACCACATCTTCCTCTCGGCCGTCCAGATCACGGAACCCACCGTCAAATACACGGCACCGCAGGACGGTTACGACCGCACCCCTGGCAAGGGCATCGGCCACCTGTTCGTCATGGACCAGTCCGGGAACCTGCAAAAAGACATCATCCTGGGCGAGGGCGACATGTACCACCCCGGCGGCATCGACTTTGACGGAACCAATGTTTGGGTTCCCGTCGCCCAATACCGACCCAACAGCAGTGCCATCATCTACAAGGTCGACGCCACAACCCTGGCTGTCCACAAGCAGTTCGAGGTCAAAGACCACTTCGGCGGCATCGTCCTGGACAAGCAGACCGGCCACTTGGTCGGCAACACCTGGGGCTCGCGCCGGTTCGCCGAATGGGACCTCCAGGGTAAGGAACTGTCCACTTGGGAGAACCCGAACTACTTCATCGACTACCAGGACTGCCAGTACGTCCCCAACGCCAAAATGCTCTGCGCCGGGGTAACCAACCTCCCGCAGACCCCCGCTGCCGGCGGCACCACGGCAGCCTACGAACTTGGCGGCATGGCCATGATTGACCTCAAATCCCACGAGGTATCCCGCGAGGTGCCGTTCCAGCAATGGTCCACCGCCGGGCACGTGGCCACCCGTAACCCGTTCAAGATGACCGCCGACGCGAACCACCTCACCATGAAGGTCGCCCCGGACAACGGCGAAGAAGGCAACGGCACCGAAATCCTCACGTACGAAGCCGACGTCGCGCCCGCCAAGTAACACCCCCAAGGCCCGCCGCCCCGCGGCAACCCATACCCAAACTGAACGATTGGATACCCCATGCCTATTCAGGCACCCGTTACCCGCAAACGAGTGGCCGCCGCGACCGGCGCGGCCGCCCTCGCCGCCTCAGCCCTGGCGGCCGGACTGGTCGGATTCGGCGTGGCCCCGGCCACCGCCCTTGAAGCCTAGGGCGATACCGCCACGCCGATCAAGCATGTGGTGGTGCTCTTCCAGGAGAACGTCTCCTTTGACCACTACTTCGCGACGTACCCCAACGCGGCGAACATTCCGGGCGAGGCCCAGCAGGGCTCCGGCACGCCGGCTGCCGCATTTAAGGCATCCGAGGACACACCGAAGGAAATCAATACTCTCGCCAAGGCTGGCCTGCTGGCTCCGAACAACCCCAACTCGGTCCAGCCGGCGCGGCTGTCCCCGATGCAGGCTGTCACCTGCGACCAGGACCATGAGTACACCGCCGAACAGAAGGCGTACAACGGCGGGCTGATGGATAAGTTCGTGGAGTTCACCAGCAAGGATGCATGTGCACCGAACCAGTACGGACGTCCCGGGCTGACCATGGACTACTACGACGGCAACACCGTCACCGGAATCTGGAACTACGCCCAGAACTATGCCATGAGCGACAACCACTTCAGCACCGTCTTCGGGCCTTCCACCCCCGGGGCGCTGAACCTGGTCTCCGGCCAGACCCACGGTGTCAAGGAATTCACGGCCGCCGGCCAGCCTGTGAACCCCACCGCCAGCGACTACACGGTCCGCGTCCCCGACGCCAACGGCGTCGGGACCATGATCAATGACCCGGACCCGGTCTACGACGACTGCTCCAACAACAGCCACGCCAAGGCCAACAACCTTGCCGGCATGACCGGCAAGAACATCGGCGACCTGCTCAACGACCAGGGCGTGTCCTGGGGTTGGTTCCAGGGCGGCTTCGCACCCACCGCCGCGGCAACCGCCACCACCCCTGCTGCCTGCGGCAGCACCCACTCCAACGTCGCCGGAGTCTCCAGCACGGACTACAACCCGCACCACCAGCCTTTCCAGTACTACGCCTCCACCGCCAACCCGCACCACCTGGCTCCGGCGAATGATGCGGAAATCGGCCACAACGGCCAGGCGAACCACCAATACGACCTCACCGACTTCAACAGGGTCGTCAACAGCGACAACATGCCTGCCGTGTCCTTCCTGAAAGCCTCCAACTACCAGGACGGCCACGCCTCCTACTCAGACCCGGTCGATGAGCAGAACTTCATCACCAAGACCGTCAACGAGATCCAGCAGTCCAAGAACTGGGAAAGTACCGCCGTCGTTCTCGCCTACGACGACTCCGACGGCTGGTACGACCACGTCGCTGCCCAGCCCAAGAACGCCTCCAACAGCCCCGACGACGCCGCCTGGTGCCAGAACGCCGCAGCCAACGGCGTCGCCGTCGCCGGCGGCTACGCCGACCGCTGCGGCCCCGGCCCGCGCCAACCCCTCGTAGTCATCTCCCCCTACGCCAAGAAAAACTTCGTGGACCACAACCAAACCGACCAGGCCTCCGTCCTGCGCTTTATCGAAGACAACTGGCACACGGGCCAGATCGGCGACGCCTCAGCCGACGCCACCGCCGGAACCTTGAACGCCATGTTCAACTTCCACCACGAACGCAACGACAACGTCCTGCTCAACGAACAGACCGGCGCCATCGCCACCATCACCCACAAAGGCCACGACAACAAGCACAACTAGTCGCCACCCGACACCACTTTGGAGAACCCATGAAATACACGAAGCTGCTGACCGCGGCTGCCATCACCGCCGGCCTCGCCCTGGGAACATCCCTCCCGGCCCACGCCTCGGACACCAACCCCCACGGCACCGACAACCACTTTGACCTGCAGGCGCACCGCGGCGGCATCGGCCTGACTGTCGAGTCCACGCTCGCCTCCTTTGCCAAGGGCATCGAGACGGGTGTCAGCACACTCGAGATGGACCTGCAGATCACCAAGGACGGCCGGGAGGTCATCACCCACGACCGAAAGATCAGCGGCCAGAAATGCAAAGACACCGCACCGGTCACCCCGGGTGACCCGTCCTACCCGTACGTCGGCAAGTACATCAAGGACCTCACCTTCGACCAGGTCCGCAGCCTGGACTGCGGCTCCCAGACACTGCCCCAGTTCCCCGGCCAACAGCCCTCCCCGGGCGCAAAGATGCCGACCCTTGCCGAAGTGTTCGACCTCGCCAACCGCTACCGGGCCAGCCAGGTCAAATTCAACATCGAAACCAAGGTCGAAGCCGGCGCACCCGAAGAAACCGCCCCGCGCGAACAGTTCGTCGAGGTGGCCCTGCGCGAAATCAACAAAGCACACATGGCAAAACGCGTCTCCATCGAAAGCTTCGACTGGGGCTCGTTGCGCCTGGTGAAGGAACGCCAGCCGGGCATCCGGACCGTCGCACTGACCAATAAGGACTTCCTCCAGGCCGGACAACCGGGCAAGTCTCCCTGGCTCGGCGGCATCGACGCGGACGACTTCGGCGGGGACCTGGTGGATGCGGCAGCTTCCCTCGGCTTCGACGCCATCTCCCCCGTCCACGGCACACCCCAGAACGGCACCGTCACAGACCCCGGCTACGTGCCCTACGTGAACGCCGACATGGTGACCCGCGCCCACGCCAAGGGAATGCAGGTCATCCCGTGGACGGTCGATGACAAACCAACGATGCGCAAACTCATGGACGACGGCGTGGACGGCGTCATCACCGACTACCCGGACCAGCTGCGGGACGTGATGGCCGAACGGTCCCTGAAGCTGCCCAAGCAATACACCCTGCAACCGGGCATGTCAGCGGCCAAGTAGCCCGACGCAGGTATTCATTGACCGCGGCTTCGGGTTACCAGACTTGCCAACCAGATACTAAGACTGCTTAGTATAGAAGCAGCCGAATGCGAACGGCTGCCGAACCAGAGGAGGAAACACTATGGGACTGGGCGACAAGATTGAGAACGCTGCCGAAAAGGCAGGCGGTAAGGGCAAGGAAGCTGCAGGCAACGCCACCGGCGACGAAAGCCTGAAGGCTGAGGGCCAGACTGACCAAGCCAAGGGCGATCTGAAGCAGGCCGGCGAAAAGGTCAAGGACGCTTTCAAGGACTGACAAGACATCACGGAAAAGGCGCGCTCAGCGAACGGGCGCGCCTTTTTCGTGCCTGCAGCCGGCTGGGTTGGAGCAGACTATGCGAGGCGGCATTAGCAGTATTTGGCGAGCCACGCGAGGGCTTCCTGCTCGTCCACAAAATACTTGACGGGGCATCCCGGCCGCGGGAGTCCGCGCGGACTGTGGGCGATGACCATGTCGACCGCCGTGCTGCCAAGCACCGCGAAGGCCGCGACCGTGGTCGCCCTGCTGCAGACTGCTACCGCTTCCCGGCTGACCCATTCGACCCCGGTGATCTGAAGGAGAACACCCACGGGGTCTCCCCCGGTGAGGGCCAGCAGCTGCTCACGCGCCCACGCACCCTCAAGTTCGCTGATGCGTGAGTGTGGACGAAGAACGATCCGGACGATGCCCGGCCGCACTGGGGAAACAGTAACGTCCCGCGCTGGCTCATTTCCGGAGTGGTCGGGTTTCCCAGAGCCAGATGTCTCAGTACATGCCCGTGATGTCATGTTGGTCCGCATTCATTTCGGCAGCCACCTGAGAAAGTAGGTGCTGTGCTACTTCTTGCCCGGCTTCTTCAGGCTCTTCGAGAGACTACGTCAAAGACCGTGGCAAGGTCGAGGGTTTGGCGCTGTTTAGCCGACCGGGAAAACCCTACAAACCAGAACGAGGCCACTGCGAAGATCGCGAAGAACAAGCCCCGGCCAGCCCTTACTTTAGGACTGGCCGGGGCTTTTCGCTTCTTAAATTGGTACTCCCGCCGCCCGGCTCGCACCCTTTGCCGCCGTGCGCACCCCCGATCTGGGGTGCGCCGGGCGCGAACGGGCGCGGCCCAAGCGGAACGGGCTAGCCTCAGTTCCCCAGCCGGGACAACAGCACCGCGACGGCGGCAGAGACTCCCCCGGCCAACGAACCTTCCAGCTCGGGAGCGAAGAACGGCGAGTGGTTGACCGGGACTGGCCCTTCGAGTCCGGCAACCGGTGTCCCGCCGAACATCCAAAACACTGACGGCACTCCGATCGCCGTGCCCAGGTGCCCGAAGTCCTCGCTGCCCATCATCGGCGGAGTGATTTCGACTGCCTCCGCCCCCAGCGCAAGCCGCAGCGCCTCCATCACGGGAGGGACGGCGTCGGGGTCGTTGAAGCATTGCGGGAAGCGGTACATTTCCTCGATGTCCGGCTGGGGCGCCCCCGACGCGGCCGCCTCGGCCGCAATGATGCGACGGACGGCGGCCAGGACCTGGCCTCGGACGTCCTCATCGAAAGTCCGGATATTGAGGGTGAACTCGGCCGAGGCCGGGATGATGTTCTCCTTGAGGCCGGCGTGGAACGTCCCGACGGTGACGACGGCGGACTTCCGCGGGTCCAGCTCGCGGGACACAATCCCCTGCAGCCGGGTGACCATGTGCGCACCCATGACGATCGGATCAATGGAATCCTGCGGCTGCGAACCATGCGATTGTTGTCCGTGAACGGTGACCCTCAGCGAATCTGCCATGGCAGCGACCGGGCCGCTGGAAATCGCGACAGTACCCACCGGCCGGGGCATGACATGCTGCCCGAACACCACTTCCGGCCGCGGCGCCTTGTCCCACAGTCCGTCGTCGAGCATGGCAAGCGCGCCAGCTGCAGTCTCCTCACCGGGCTGGAAGATCAGCACCAATGTTCCTGACCAGGCGTCCAGGTTGCCCGAAAGCACTTCAGCGACACCGAGCAGGCTGGCAACGTGCGTGTCGTGGCCACAACCGTGCATGACGGGAACCACCGTGCCGTCCGGTAGCGTGCCCGTATCCCTGCTCGCGTAGTCCAGGCCGGTTGCTTCCTCGATGGGAAGGCCATCGGAGTCGGCCCGGAAGGCCACCACTGGCCCGTCTCCGTTCCGCAGGATGCCAACAACACCGGTTCCTCCGCAGCGGAAGTGCTCGATGCCCAGGCCGTCCAGTTGCTCCTCGATCAGGGCGGCGGTGGCGAACTCCTGCATGGATAGTTCCGGGTGCGCGTGGAGGTGCCGGTACAACTCATGGAGCTTGGCGGTCTGGTCGGTGTCGAGTGTGAGGGCGGTAGCTGTGGTTGTCATTGGTCCTGTCTTCCTTCGCGGGTGCTGGCTCTGTTGCGGGCGCTGCTGCTACTCGATGTGGATGGGCTTCGCTTCAGTAATGGCGGCCTTGCTGCGGAAGAACCAGGCCAGGAGGATGGTCCCCAGCACGGCGATGGCGGTGGAGACCATGGCGAGCGACGGTACCAGCGGCAACACCACGAACACGACGACGGCCGCGACCAGCAGAGCGAACACGGTGGTGCGGGGCTGCTTCATGGACACGATGGCCTGTACCAGCACGGCGCCCAGAACGGTGGGCAGCACGTACAACCGGGTGACCAGCAATACGGAAGGCGGGATGACGCTGATCAACCACGTGCCCAGAAGCCCCACGAAGATCGCCAGCGAGGTCAGGTGGACGACGGCGGCACCACAGATGGCGACGACGGCGGCCAGTTCGGCCCGCTTGGTGCCCGGCTTTGCGCCAATGTTGGTTTGGGCGATCAGGGCAGCCGGCAGGAGCTTGTTGGAGATGTTGCCGATCATGAACGCTTGGTACATCGCGGCGGGTCCCAAGATCGGATAGTAGGTAAGTGGCTCGACGATCCAAATGATGCCGAAGGTTGCGGCGACGGCCGCGAAAGCGATCCAGAGCTGCGCCGGGCCTATATCGAGGCCGGTAGCGAAGACGAGGTACAGCGGACCGGCGACCGAGATCAGCAGTCCGGCGATCATGGTGATTTGGCCCCAGCGGGATGTGGTGCGGTTGAAGTCCGCCATGGAGGCGGTGCTGGCGGTGGTGGGATCAGAGGTGATGGAAGACATGGGGTGTTCCTTTCGTGCCCGGGTCAGGTGCCGGTGTGGAGGACGACGGCGGCGGGTCGGCTCAGGCGCCGGCGGCGAGGTACGCGGCGGCCAGGCCGATGACGATGGAGATTCCGAGCCCCCACTCCCGCAGCCAGCTCTTGCCCAGCTTCTTGGCCAGCAGCAGGCATGTCCCCATGACGGCTGCGGAGACGACGAAGGACAGCACGTGGATGCCGGACTTGGGCAGCTCGGTGAGTCCCAGGCAGGAGAAGGCTCCGATCAGTGCTGCCGCCGGGACGATGGCCATAGCCGCGGGGTTGATGGAGCGGATCTTGGCGTCGCCCTTGCGCAGCAGGGGTGTCAGGATCAGGGTGGCGAGCATCCACATGGCTCCGCCGATGCTCATGGCGAAGAACGCCACTGCAAAGACACTCTGGGTGTAACTGGCGTCCCCGAGCTTGGCGCCCATGGAACCTGCGGCAATGCCAGCGGCCGAAACGTCGTAGGCTGCGGAACCGATCAGGCCAATCCGGGACAGTACCGCCGGGGCCCCAAAAAGGCCCAGAAGCGCAATGGCTACCAGTGAGACTGCAAGCGAGGGGCCGATGGCCGAGACCGCCCCGGAACGGAAGGAGGTCTTGATGTCCTGCGCACTCATGTCCACGGAGGGGGCTGCGCGTCGGGCCGCTTTCATGAAGATCACGGATTGAATGATGATGACGCCGAAGACGCCGGCCACGCAGATCCACAGCACGGGATTGTTGGCGATGGCCATGATGTCGGTGGAGTCAGTGGGGGCGAGGGGTTGAAGTGCCAGGGGTTGGAACAAAGGAACCTCCGGGTGTTGGCCCCGCGGCAACTCCGCGACCGAACCACGCTGTGCGGCATGCGGCGCTGTGGGGCTAATCCTTTCCCTCCGACCAGATCGGCCAGCGGGTTACCAACACTTTCTGCTATGAGCCGGATCACACGCAATAGCTGACGGAATCAGCCGAGTAGTTGGCCGAATCGGTCAAAGCTTGCCTTCAACAGGATCAAGACTTCCCCGCCTCCGTGTGACCCGGCACACTTTCAGTCAGCAGTCATCCAGCAAAGGAGCACCATGCCCGACACCATTGGCGAGCTGTCCGCCGTCGAACTTTCCGCAGCCATCCGCGAGAAGAAGATCTCGGCGCGCGAAGCCCTGGCCGAACACCTGGACCGCATTTCCGACGTGAACCCGGTGATCAATGCGGTGGTAACCCTCGATGCCGACGGTGCCCATGCGTTGGCCCATCGCGCCGACCAGCTGACGGCATCGGGGGCGGACGTCCCACCCCTCCATGGCGTGCCCATGACGCACAAGGACACCAACAACACCGCCGGGATGCGCACCACCCAGGGCTCGCTCGCCTTGCGTGACTTCGTTCCCGACGCCGACGACCTCATCATTGCGCGGCTCAAGCAGGCCGGCGTGGTCAGCACGGGAAAGACCAATGTTCCCGAGTTCGGCGCAGGCTCGCACACGTTCAACGACCTCTTCGGCACTACAACCAACCCGTACGCTCCCACCCTGAGTGCCGGCGGCAGCAGCGGCGGGGTGGCCGCCGTCGTTGCCTCCCGGGTCCAGAGCATCGGCGACGGCAGCGACATGGGCGGTTCGCTCCGCATCCCGGCTTCCTTCTGCAACGTGGTGGGCTTCAGGCCGTCGACGGCGGTCATCCCCATGCCGTCGGACGTTAACGCCTTCGCGTGGCTGGGAAGGACCGGACCCATGGCCCGGAGTGTGGAGGACATTGCCTTGTTCATGTCCGTAACCGCCGGCAAGGATCCGCGGGTACCGCACCCGGAGGGCCTCGATCCGGATGTTTTCCGGGCGTCCCTGAAGACGGACATGCGCGGCGTACGGATCGGCTGGTCCCGAGACTTTGGCATCGGCGTGCCCGTGGAGCCTGCAATTGTGGAACACCTGGAACGGCAGCTTGCGGTATTCGAGGAGCTCGGGGCGATCGTGGAGGAAGCCACTCCGGATTTCAGCGAAGCGGACCTGGTGTTCGGCAACACGCGCGCCATGGACTTCGCCGCTGGCTTGGGTCCTCTCCTGGCTCGTGCAGGGGACGTCGTTAAGCCTGAAGTTCACTGGAACGTGAATAAGGGATACGCGTTGACGGCCCGGGACCTCATCGAAACCGCCGCAGCCCGGACACGGCTGGAACGTGCCGTCCAGACGTTCTTTAGTCGATATGAGCTGTTCGCCAGTCCCTGCGCTCAGGTGCTCCCCTTCGACGCCGCGCTCCGCTATCCCCTTGAGGTCGCCGGCGCGCGCTCCGAGACTTACCTGGACTGGATGCGATCGGCCTGCCTGCTCTCGGCCACCGGCTTGCCTGTACTTAGCGTGCCGGCGGGCTTCAGTTCCGCCGGGCTGCCCATAGGCCTGCAACTGGCCAGCAACCACTACACGGATATGCAACTGCTCCGCTACGGCCGCGCCTTCGAGCAGCAGACCGGGTACGCCGCCGTCGCGCCTGTCGTGAAAGCCGAGCCCCTCACGACGGCGAGCGCATGACCCGTCCCCCGCGCTTACGCGCATCGAGCAGGATGGACACGTCCACCCCGGTGGCCTCTTGCGCCCACGCGGAGTCCGTGATGAGGCGGTAAAGGGAGGACATGTCTTCCACAGTGACATCGGCCATGATCTGG
Organism: Arthrobacter sp. B0316-5-4; assembly: GCF_059090325.1. NCBI lineage: Bacteria > Bacillati > Actinomycetota > Actinomycetes > Micrococcales > Micrococcaceae > Arthrobacter > Arthrobacter sp. B0316-5-4. Next base: position 721,015 of record NZ_JBNHFN010000003.1, on the reverse strand, counting down.
TAGTTACCGGCGATCGCCGCAGCATACCGAACCGTGGGAAGTTCAGCGAGGCTCTTTCCTACACGCTCGACGTGCTGCGGCGAAGCCCTGATCCAGAGGAGCGCCTCAACATCCAACCCGAAGGCCGCAGGCTCAACAATCGCCCGTAAATGGACCTGGTTATTGGTCAGCAGCCATTCGCTTCGTCGCCGCGCAGTAGCCTCCGACACGCCAACCCGACGCCCCAGTGCTTCGAAGCTCATCCTGCCATCGGCGCACAGGGCGTCGATGAGTTCATTATCCTGGCGGCTCATGTGCTGTTGCCGGACCAGGATGCCGGAGTCCTGCGTGAGGTTCGAACGCAGCGCCTCGGCTTTGTCTGCCGGAAGGACCTCCGGCCGCCAGCCACGAATAGTCCGGAAGTACCGGAGCACCGGGTAGCTGGTTGAGTCCCTGAGTCCGATGGTGGAAGGCAGCTCATCGGACAGGACATCTCCCATCCGGGCAGGTTCAGTGAGGACTTCCGCCACGCAGTCGCCCGTGCCCGTTGTGGTGTAGACGAATGTGGTGTCCGCGCGCTGGGAAAGTGCATTGGCGGCTGCACGCACCGTCCCGGGCATGCACCGCATCTCCACCAACACCACCGCAGGCCTCGGCCGGATTCCCACTACCGCTACGGCACCGGACTCCAACAACTGCGATCCGCGTCGGGCGACAGTCCGCTCGGCCTCCCCCAATACGGCGGCCATCTTCCGCCAGGGGCACCGGGGATCCAATTGCAGGGCAGCCACGATCTGCCGCTCCAACGCGTCAAACACCGCCATGCGGGCTCCGTCCGGTCGGGTACTGGTGAAGTTGGGCGTGTTTGCCCTGACCTCCTCTGCGCGGATGCCGCAATAGTGGGTCCTGCCACAGTTTAGGGACAACCTGGGGCAGAAACACGTCGAAGCCGGACATGCCCCGCATGGAACCGTACGGACGGAGTGGAGGGTTGATCATCGAGTCAGCCTCAATGACGTTGCGACCCGCATAGGGATCGGGTCATCCTTGATATGTCCCGGCGGTAAGTCGACGGGGACCTACCTCTGGAGCCGCCGCTACAGGTAGTCCCCCGCGCGCTCCCGCGCTATCTCCAGCAGAGTGGAGTGAAAGGCGACTTCCGCCGGTGCGTAGACCTTGTCCTGTCGTTGGGCCAGCAGCACCCGTCGCAAGGGTGCGGCGGAACCCAGGCTGATGACCCTCACGTCAGGATGTTGGAGTGCGACGGCGGTTTTCGGCACCATGGCCACGCCCATCCCAACGCTCACCATTGCCTGGGCTTCCTGATAGTCGTTGGCCAGGAACCCGATGGTTGGTTCGAACCCGGCTTCGTGGGCAGAACGTTGCAGCACTTCCACCACGGGGTGAGCCTCAGCCCGCACTATCCACGATTCCTTGCGGAGCTCCTCCATTCGGATCTCGTCGCGCCCGGCCAGGGGGTGTCCTCGGGAAACCAGGATCACCGTGCTCTCCTGGAAGACTTCGGTAACGCGAATTGAGTCGTCCTGGAATCTGTTCCAGGGGTAGTCCCAGAGGAGGCATAGGCCCGTCACCCCGGACTGCAGGTCTGATACCAGGTCATCGAAACGTGCGCTGCGCACGGACAGGCCGATGGCCGGGTACCGCTTTTTGAAGGCCCTGATGACGATGGGGAGGAAGGACCCGGCAAGAGTTGGGAATGTTCCGACCGTCAGGGAGCCGCGCTTGAGTCCGGCGATTTGGTCCAGGTCCGACTGGGCTGCCCGCATCTGACCAACGATCTTGCGGGCGTGGCCAGCCAGCACCTGTCCCGCTTCGGTGGGCACTACCCCACGGGAGCGGCGGTTGAGGAGTGGTTGCCCCACTTCCTGTTCCAGTTTTCGCAGCTGCTGGGAAACTGCCGAAGGAGAGTAGAGCATGAGTTCGGCGGCGGCGGTGATGGAACCCTGCTCAACGACCTCAACCAGCAGTGCCAGCCGTCGAATATCAAAAAGATCCTGGCTCTCATCGTTAAGCAACGGTTCACCCTTCCTAGGAATTCGTTCATTCTATACAGGCAGCTGCCGATACCAAGGGAGAACCGGGTTCCCGGAACGTCATTCCCCGCCTTCAGCGGACGATCCAAACCTAACCAGGCAATGAATGAAGCTTTGCTTCATCCCACTCAAGAAATCCAACATTGTCTTCAAATGTGATGTGCCTCAATCTCGAAGTAAGCCCTTGAACAAACCTGGGCCACAGGGAAGCAAGGAACCGACCATGAACATCGAAGCGGAATGGATGCGCGGAGGCACCAGCAAGTGCTGGGTCTTCGAAAGCGGGCAATTCGGTGAGACTGAAACCAGTCCGGATGCGTTGCTCCCGCGACTGTTCGGCAGTCCCGACCACCGCCAAATCGACGGCGTGGGCGGTGCAACCTCGACAACAAGCAAAGCCATGATCCTCCGCCGCCCAGCGGACGACGATGTTGATGTCGAGTTCACCTTTGCCCAGGTAGGAATTGAAGAAGCTGCGGTGGACTGGGGCAGCAACTGCGGCAACTGCTCGGCGGTGGTGGGCTTGTACGCCATCGAGAAGGGTTGGGTTACGCCCACCGATGACATCACCCGGATCGTCACCCGCAATACCAACACCGGGCAGATCATCATCCAGCGGGTATCCACTCCGGCCGGCGCCCTACCCATCGTCCCGCAGGCAGAGATGCCCGGCGTTCCCTTCCCCGGGTACCGGGTGGGGCTTGGTTTCCAGGACCCCGCCGGTAAGACCACGGGAAGCCTGCTTCCCACGGAATCCGCGGCAGAGACGATCAGCGCAGGCGGGACACGCTGGACCGTTTCCCTTGTCGACGCCGGAGCGCCAGTAGTAATTCTCCGAGCCGAGGAGCTCGGCCTGGACCCGGAACGCTACGATAGCTGGTTCGCCGGCGTCGAACTGCAATTGGAGACACTCGAACAGATCCGACGCCAAGCGGCAATACGCATGGGCCTCGCCGCAACCACCAGCGAAGCGGCACGAGCGATCCCGAAAGTTGCGATCGTCGCTCCACCGGCCCAGTCCGATGCAGGCGGCGATGTCAGCGTCATGATGCTCTCCATGGGCAAGCCGCACCCCGCCCTCGCCATCACGGGAAGCATCGCACTGACGCTTGCGGCCCGCACACCGGGCACCGTTCTGTACGACATCACCGAACACAACCTGCGGCCAACGCTGAGGCTGCGCACGCCAGCCGGCGTGATCGAGACGTGGAGCGAGGAAAAGGACGGTTCCCTGATCATCGGTGTGGATCGGACAGCCCGCACCATCGCAACCACCACCATCCACCTCCCCGAGACGCTCGACAACACCGTCGACGCCTCCCTTGCCGGCGCTACCCGCTGAACAGCCAGCGCTACTCAATGAAGAGAGAGCACCATGACTAAGACCGCAGAGAAGACTGCCCCCAACCCCCCAGTTGAAGCGCGGCCCAAGCGCCGCCGTCGTATCCTGCTGGTGACGGCTATCGCCATCACCGTCCTGGGTCTCGCCGCCCTCCTGCTCGGAGGTGTCCTTGGCAGCCCCGCGGCGGCCTCGGGATCGGAGCCGACCATGACCGCAACGCAGATCATCCCGCTCGTCATTCTGGTGGTGATGTTCGTGGTGGCAACCAAGTGGCCGCTCAACATCGGCGTGATGGGGCTGGTTGCTTCCTTCGGCGTCGGCTATTTCGTCCTGGGCATGACTGACAAGCAGATCCTGGAAGAGTTCCCGGCCAGCATCGTGCTGACGATCATCGGCGTCACCTACTTCTTCAGCATGGCCCAGCGGAACGGCTCCATCGACATCATTGTGCAGACGTGCGTCCGACTGGTCCGAGGCAAGACCATGCTGCTCCCCTGGGTCTTCTTCCTCATGGCTGCAGCGCTGACCGCACTGGGCACGTTCTCCCCCGCGGCTGTGGCACTCCTGGCGCCGGCGGCGCTCGGGCTTGCCTACGAGTCGCGCATCCACCCGGTCCTGATGGGGGCCTTCGTCATCAATGGCGCCCATGCCGGCGGCTTCTCGCCCCTGTCCGTCGCCGGCGTACTGGTGCATGACATCGCCACGAAAAACGGCTTCCCCATCGACCAGGGGGCACTTTTCCTGGCGAGCTTCGCCCTGAACTTCATCCTTTCGGCGCTGACCATCGTGCTTTTTGGGCTGCTGGGCAAGCTCCGTGACAAGCACGCCAACGAGTACTCTGCACTCGATACGCCGCGGATCGGACGCCCCAACGGGCAGCAGCTCCTGACCTTGAGCCTGATTCTCGCGATCCTCGTGTGCACGTTGGGCTTCCACATGCCCATCGGCTTCGTTGCCCTGTCCGCCGGCCTTCTTCTGGCACTGGTAAACATCAAGGAGCACCAGACGTTCATCGGCGGCATCTCCTGGTCCACCGTCCTGCTGGTGGCCGGCATGATCACCTACGTCTCCCTGCTCCAGCACGTCGGCGTCATCGACACCCTCGCCGAACAGGCCCTCGCCCTGGGCGCACCCCTGCTGATCGCGTTGGTCCTCTGCTACGTCATTGGCGTCGGATCTGCCTTCGCTTCGTCCACGGCATTGCTGACCGCGTTCATCCCGCTGGCCGGCCCCCTGCTGGCAACCAGCTCGCTCAGCGCCTCCGGAACCGTCGCCGCTCTCGCGATTGCAGCCACAGTGGTGGACGTTTCGCCATTCTCCACTGACGGCGCCTTGGTAGTGGCCAACGCACGCGAGCACGACCGCCAGCGCGTCTACAAGCAGCTGATGATGTACGCCGGTGGCGTCGTCCTGGTTGCCCCGGCACTGGCCTGGGCTCTGCTGGTACCCACCGGCATCATGTAACCCAACTGCACCGGCTTCCACCCCGCTTGGTCATACAGCCGGATACTGCACAGCCTGCCGGAGCAATGTCCGGCAAGCGCGGGAAGGCCCTGTACTCCATCGCAACAGGAAACCCGACGGACGGGCGCAGGGACCCCATGCGCTAAGGACAAAGGCAGGACGCTCACAGAGCGTCCTGCCTTTGGCTTGTCCGGGGACAGATGGATGTCAGGCGAAGTCGGAGACTGCCGGGTCCGGGCCGATGCGGCCGTCGGCGCCGCGGTCCAGGCCGTTGATGGCCTCGACGTCGGTGGCGTCAAGCGTGACGTCCAGGGCAGCGAAGTTCTCCCGGATACGCGACTCGGTAACGGACTTGGGGATCACGACGTTGCCGATGGCCAGGTGCCAGGCGATGACGACCTGCGCTGGCGTGACGTCGTGCTTGGCAGCGATCTCAGCGATGGTGGCGCTCTCCAACAGCTCGCCACCCTGGCCCAGAGGGGACCAAGCCTGGGTCAGGATGCCCTTTGACGCGTTGAACTCGCGCAGCTCGGACTGGTTGAAGAACGGGTGCAGCTCCACCTGGTTGATGGCCGGTACAACGCCGGTTTCATCAATGATGTGCTGCAGGCCTTCCTTGGTGAAGTTGGAAACACCGATGGACTTGACCCGGCCGCGCTTCTTGAGCTCGATGAGGGCCTTCCAGGTATCCACGTACTTTTCCTGCTTGGGCTGCTGCCAGTGGATGAGGTAGAGGTCCAGCGTCTCCAGGCCGAGGCGATCCATGGAAGCCTCGAAAGCCTCCAACGTGGACTCGTAGCCCTGGTCAGCATTCCACAGCTTGGTGGTGATGAAGATGTCCTCGGCGGAAAGGCCGGAGGAGGCAATGGCGCGGCCGACGCCTGCCTCGTTGCCGTAGATCTTTGCTGTATCGATGTGACGGAACCCAGCCTCGAAAGCCTGGCGCACCACCTTTTCGGCTACATCGTCTTCAACTTGCCACACCCCGTAGCCGAGCTGGGGGATGGTGTTGCCGTCGTTGAAAGTAAGTGTTGGTGACGAAGTCATGTTTGCCATACTGCCAGCACGGCACGTTGGAAAGCGCCAATTGTTACGCAGATCAGCTATGCGCTTAACCTATTGCATTCGAGGAATAAGGGCGCACGCCTGTAGTTGCGCACGCTGCACACTATGCGTCCTTGGAAAGTTCCCGCTCGGCGTCAGCGACCTGCTCGAAAACGGACTCCGCGCGACGACGGACGGAAAGCGCACCCACCGGCACCGGCCCAACGGCCAGCCGCAACATTGCCGCCGCCTCTGCCGTGGTGGCCAACGAGTTCCCGGCCTTCGACAGCGCACGGTGGACGCCGGCAAGCGCCCCCGGAACGTCCAGACCGTCACTCGGCGAACGTCGTTGTGCCTCGACGCAAACAGCCCTGACACGCGGCGACAACCCGGCCAGTTCATTGGCGATCACTACCAGTTCGTTGTACAACTGCTCGTCATCCACGCCCTCAAGCACCTGGTGGTACCGGTCCAATCCCCGATGGAAGCGGTCGTGGGCGCGGCGCCAAAGGCCCTTGCCGAGTTCCACATCGTCCTTCCGCCCTTGCCGGACGGCCCCAAAGAAACCCACCCCCAGGCTCAGAGGTACTGGCCCGGGCCGTGGTCGGGATCTTCGGGACGTCCCTGCGGAGCGCCGGGCGCGCCAGGCGCGGCGGCCCGCTGCGGCTGCCCGTTTTCCCCGATAACGATTCCCGGAGCAATGACGGTTCCCGGTGGGAGCTGCCGAAGCTGCATCTGCGCCGCTGCGTGTTCTTTGGCGGCTTGCTGTGCCGCAATGGCGGCCTGGATCCCATGGAAGAGACCCTCAAGCCAGCCCACCAGCTGGGCTTGGGCGATGCGGAGTTCTGCGTCGGAAGGCGCCTTTTCCTCCGGGAACGGAAGGCTGATGCGCTCCAGTTCCTCGATGAGTTCCGGCGCAAGCCCATCTTCGAGTTCCTTGATGGAGCGTTCGTGGATTTCTGCCAGGCGTCCGCGGGCAGCATCGTCCAACGGTGCTGCCTTAACTTCTTCCAGGAGCTGCCGGATCATGGTGCCGATCCGCATCACCTTGGCGGGCTCGTCCACCAGTTCGTGAAGGCCACCGCTCCTGGGCTTGGCATCGTCCGCAGATTGCCCTTGAGCCTGCGGCTGGCCGGGAGCCTGTGCCTCGCCCTCGTCCAGCATGGTGCCCTCCACAGGGGTGTCGTCCGAAGCCTCATCCTTGGGCTGAATGTCGTTCAGATCGCTCATTGGTTCATACTCTCATGTGGTTCGGGCGAACCCAGGTCCGAGTCATCATTTTTGGACTTCGTTCGTAGCGAAACAGGCAACCACCAGCGCTGGGCGTCAGCAGCACCTTCCCTGCGGATTGCTGTCCTGCCGGTCCATCCGGTCCCGCCAGAACTCGCGTTCTGTCATGGCGGGACCGGCATGACCGGTAGCAGCGAAATGCTCAAGGTACTTCGCGTACGCGTCAGCACCCATCAGCGAACCCATGTATGCCGCGAAGCCCCGGAGGCCGTTGGCGATGGCGTTCATCAGTGGTGTCCGGCCTTCTCAGTGCGTTTCCCAGCGGGCAGGGCGTTCCATTCGGCGAGCAAAGCCTTCTCCGCCGCTGTGGGGATCAGCCCTGCGGGGGCGAAGACCTTTGACGGAACAGCCGGGTCCTCGTGCCCCTGTCCCCCACCGGCGCGGATGGCCTTGAAGGTGGCCAGGAGGGCGGTGAGAATCACGATGATGCTCAAGACCACGAAGATCACGGACAGCCACCCCTGGATAGCGGTATTCCGGACTACCGCTTCCATGGCCGCCACCGATTTGGCCGTTCCGAATTCGGTCTTCCCATCAGCCAAGGCCTTGGAGAACGCCTGGTTGTTGGCGAAGTAGCCTACGGCCGGGACGGGCGAGAAGATCTTGTGGAAGCTGGCCGTGATGGTGACGACGGCGGCGAACGCCAACGGGACAGCGACGATCCACAGCCATTTGAAGGTGCCCCGTTTGGCTACAATCGCCATGCACACGGCCAAGGCGATCGCGGCGAGGAGCTGGTTGGCGATACCGAACAACGGGAAGAGCGTGTTGATGCCACCCAACGGATCCGTGACACCCATGATCAGCACCGCACCCCAAGCGGCCACCATGATCGCCGTGCACAACCAGGCACCGGGCCGCCATGAGGCTTCCTTGAACTTGGGAACAAAGTTGCCGATGGAGTCCTGCAGCATGAACCGGGCAACACGGGTACCCGCGTCCACTGCTGTCAGGATGAAGAGTGCCTCGAACATGATGGCGAAGTGGTACCAGAAAGCCATCATGCCGGGGCCACCGATGAACTGCTGCATGATGTGCGCCAGGCCAACAGCCAGCGTCGGGGCACCACCGGAGCGCGAGATGATGCTCTCCTCGCCCACGTCCTTCGCTGTCTGGGCCAAGACATCGGGGGTGATGTTCACGTTGGCCAGGCCCAGGCTGTTGACCCAGGTGGCTGCGGTTTCAACAGTGCCACCGGTCAGGGCCAACGGAGCATTCATGGCGAAGTAGATGCCGCGATCGATCGAGATCGCTGCTACGAGCGCCATGATGGCCACGAAGGACTCCATCAGCATGCCGCCGTAACCGATGAAACGCGTCTGCCGCTCCTTCTCGATCAGTTTGGGGGTGGTCCCCGAAGAAATGAGCGCGTGGAAACCCGACAGCGCGCCACAAGCGATGGTCACGAACAGGAACGGGAACAGTGCACCGGAGAAGACCGGCCCGTTCTCGCGGCTGGCGAACTCGCTGAACGCCGGGACCGTGATTTCCGGACGGACCACGATGATGGCAAGCGCGAGCATCACGATCACGCCGATCTTCATGAACGTCGACAGGTAGTCCCGCGGCGCAAGGAGCAGCCAAACGGGCAGGATCGCGGCGATGAACCCGTAGATGATCAGGCCCCACGCGATGGTCACCTTATCCAGGTGGAAGAAGGCCGCACCCCATTCGGTGCCAGCCACCGCACCGCCGCCAATAATGGCGGCCATGAGGAGCACGAAACCGATGATGGACACTTCCATGACCTTGCCCGGCCGGATAAAGCGCAGGTAAACGCCCATGAACAACGCGATGGGGATGGTCATGCCCACGGAGAACACACCCCACGGGCTCTCACCGAGGGCGTTGACCACCACGAGCGCGAGGATGGCCACGATGATGATCATGATCAGCAGCGTGGCGACCAGCGCTGCGGTACCGCCAATAACACCGAGTTCTTCACGGGCCATTTGCCCCAAGGACCGTCCACCGCGGCGCATGGAGAAGAACATCACCAGATAGTCCTGCACCGCGCCGGCAAGAACGACGCCGAGGATGATCCAGATAGTGCCCGGCAGGTAACCCATCTGGGCCGCGATGACAGGTCCCACCAGCGGGCCGGCGCCTGCAATGGCAGCGAAGTGGTGGCCGAAGAGCACGTTCCGGTCCGTTCGGACATAGTCCTTGCCATCCGCCTTGTACTCAGCAGGAGTGGCCCGGCGGTCATCCGGTTTGAGCAGGTACCGCTCAATGACCTTCGAGTAGAACCGGTAGCCGATCAAGTACGTGCACACCGCGGCGAAAACGAACCAGATGGCATTCACTGTTTCGCCACGGACCAACGCGACCATGAACCATGCCACCGCCCCAAGGAGCGAAATCGCCACCCAGAGCCCAATCTTGGCCGGGGTCCAGTTACGCTCTTCAGCCTCACTAACGGAATCATCCACGGCCGGCGATGGCAGTGTGGGATCCAGTCCTTCCGCGAGTCCGGTTTGGTCAGGAACCTTGCCCATATCTCCTCCTTGAGAACTGCTGCGGTGATGGGAAATGCTGTTGTGGCGAAAACCGCGGTGGGGCCCGCTTCGCCACGTGTCTTCCAGCACAGTAACAACTGCTACCGACAAGTAAAGGCCGTACACGTGTGTGGGACCCTGGCTCGCGGTGAGCGGTCACAGCCATGCGACGGGCGACCATTCCTGGACGCCCAGCAAACGCACCCCTCGCACCGGAAGACGCTAAACCGCTCCCCCGTTGCCCTGCGCCTGGACCATCCGTGCCTCACAGAGGTCCAGCCATCGCACCTCGGCTTCGGCCTGGAAAATCAGGGAGTCCAGCACCAGCAGCCATGCAGTATCGGACGATCGCTGATTGGCGGAAACTGCCTTACGGGCCTGCGTATGTTCCTGCAGGGCACGGAGTGACACTTCGCGTTGTGACTGGATCACTTCCGAGGCATCCACGCCAGGAAGGGTAACGGCGAGCGCCAACTTGATGGCGATCTCGTTCCGCGGCGGACTACCCCGGTCAACCGCCCCCGCGAACCAGGCCACGACTTCCTCAGCCCCGGCGTCAGTGATGCTGTAGACGACGTGGCCTCCGCCGTCGTCGCCGTCCTTGCTGACCAGGCCATCACGCTCCAGGCGGTCCAGGGTGGTGTAGACCTGCCCGATGTTCAGCGGCCAGGCGGCACCTGTTCGGTCCTCGAACTCGACCCGCAGCTCATAGCCGTACCGCGGCTGGTCCTGGAGCAGGGCCAGCAGGCTGTGCCGGATGGACATTGGACTCCTCGCTGCGGTGGATTGACTGGTCAGAGCAGAAGCAGGACCTTGCCCACATGGTCGCCGGAGTCAAAGTACCGGTGCGCGTCCTGCACTTGGTCCAGCGGGAAGGACTTGGCCACCAAGGGCCGGATCCGGCCATCGGTGATCATGGGCCATACGGACTCGCGCACGGCGGACATGATGATGCCTTTCTCGGCCACGGACCGGGGCCGGAGGGCCGTTCCGATGACGGCCGCCCGTTTGCTGAGGAGCTGGCCAAGGTTGATTTCCGCTGTGGCGCCGCCCTGAAGCCCAATGACGATGAGCCTGCCGTAGTCGGCCAGGGCGTCGATGTTCTGCTGCAGGTATTTGGCACCGACGACGTCGAGGATCACGTCCGCGCCTTTGCCACCGTTTTGCGCCCGCAGGCTTTCAGCGAAGTCCTCTTCGGTGTAGTTGATGGCGATGTCCGCACCGAGGAAGGCTTTGGCGGTGCCGACCTTCTCGTCCGTGCCGGCTGTGGCAGCCACTTTTGCGCCGTAGGCCTTGGCCAGCTGGATGGCCATGGTGCCGATGCCGCCCGTTGCCCCGTGGATGAGCACCGTTTCGCCTGGTTGCAGTTGGGCGGTCATGATCAGGTTGGAGTAAACGGTGGCGGCAACCTCGGGCAGCGCGGCTGCGGTGATGAGGTCGACGCCGTCGGGAACCCTGAGCACTTGCTCGGCGGATACCGCTACCTGTTGGGCGTAGCCGCCGCCGGAAAGAAGGGCAACAACCTTGTCCCCTATGGAGAATGCCTTGGTGACGCCGGGGCCGAAGGCGGCGATGCGGCCGGACACTTCAAGCCCGGGGATCTCTGAAGCCCCGGGGGGTGGCGGGTAGAAACCGCGTCGCTGCTGGACATCGGCCCTGTTCAGGCCTGCGGCGACGACATCGATCAGGACTTCGCCCTCGCCCGGGACCGGAGCAGGGACGTCGCGGACCTCGAGGACTTCGGGCCCGCCTGGCTCTGAGATGTAGACGGCTTTCATGACGAACTCCCGGTTTCTTGCTTGTCTGTCGGCCCCGGGGCGGGGACCGGACAGACGTGATGTTTTGGAACAGCCAACTCCCTATGAAACACTACTAGGCGAGGAAGGTTGTCCGAGCGGCCTAAGGAGCTGGTCTTGAAAACCAGTGTGCGGTAACCCCGTACCAAGGGTTCAAATCCCTTACCTTCCGCCAATGAATGCCCCGGGTTCCAAACCCGGGGCATTTTTGTGCCCACGGTCCCAGTGCGTCCGGGCTAACTGAGAACCTGCAACCGGAACATCATTGAAACTGTCAGACCCCCCGCATAGTGTTCTACCTGTCTCCACACCTCTGACCTAAACCGCAGCTTTAACGCGGAACTACAACAGGAGCCTGACCTATGCCAACGCCTGACATCACACCCGGCGCACCGTGCTGGATCGATCTGATGACGTCCGATACAGAGAAAGCCAAGGAGTTTTATAACGCCCTCTTTGGCTGGACGTACGAAGCCGGTGATGAGGAGACGTACGGCGGCTACATCACCGCATCCAAGGACGGAAAGCTGGTGGCCGGCATCATGCAGAAGCAGGCTGACATGGGCGCCATGCCGGACCTGTGGTCCACCTACCTGCGCACGGACGACATCAAGGCGACCACAGAGGCCGCAGCTGCCAACGGCGGCCAGGTCTACATGGAACCCATGGATGTTCCGGAGCAAGGCAGCATGGCCATGTACGGCGATTCCTCGGGCGCATCCATCGGTGCCTGGCAGTTCGGTCAGATGAAGGGTTTCGAAGTCGCTGCGGAACCGGGTTCACCGGCGTGGCATGAGCTCCTTGCCAAGGACTACGACTCAGCCGTGTCTTTCTACCAAAAAGTCTTCGGCTGGGACACGAATGTCATGAGTGATACCCCGGAGTTCCGCTACACCACCTTGGGCGCAGGAGACAACGCGAAGGCGGGCATCATGGATGCAGCCGGCGTACTCTCCGACGAAGTACCGTCCATGTGGAGCGTCTACTTCGCGGTTGAGAACACCGACGCCACGGTGGAACAAGCCCTCGCCCTGGGAGCAACGGTCATGCATGCCGCGGAAGAAACACCGTTCGGCCGCCTGGCGACGCTGATTGATCCCACCGGCGCAGTATTCAAGGTCATCCAGGACACGGGTCAGTCCGCTTAGACTTTTGATTTCCGGGTGGTGCCCGGCGCCTCCTACCCAGGGGCGCCCGGCTCCACCCGCCCACCGCCGATCCTGGGGGATCGTTCGGCGTGGGCGCTTTGACCGGTCCCTCATTGATTGGCCGCAGATTGGGCAACCACGATCCCCACCTGCGGTCCCTGGGGAACGAGGACCTGAGTTGCAGCACTTTTCACAAACCATCAAAGCCACCGCCCTGTTGGGCCTGGCGTCCTTAGCCCTGGCGGGATGTTCGCTGATCAGCAGTGGGGATGCCAAACGGGACGAGTCCGGCAAACCTACCGAGTCTTCTGTTGCGGATGCCTTCAAAGTGAAGGTGGGTGACTGCATCGCTGAGCCGTCCGGTACTGAGGTCAAGGACGTATCCGTCATCCCCTGCGACCAAGAGCACGATCTCGAGGCCTATGCGGCCAAGGACATTGTGGCCGACACCTACCCGGGTCAGTCCGAGGTTGAGAAGCAATCCGAAGAGTATTGCAGTTCCGAGTTCGCAGGCTTCGTGGGCGTGCCCTTTTATTCATCAACTTTGGAACTGACCTACTTCTACCCCACTACCGACACATGGAAGGCCGATGACCGCGAGATCGTCTGCCTGATCGGCGGAGCGTCCGGCGCAGCTACGTCCGGGACCCTTAAGGGCTCCGCCAAGTAGAGAGGGCCGGTGGCGGGCACTCTCCGGCCACCACTGGTCCACTTCCCATTCATCCGTTCGTGTTCTGCTACGTCTGAGGCAGCTTTACCCCGGAGTAACTTCCGGGAACAGCGCCCACTTCACAAGAAGGTGGGCGTCGTCCACAGGGCCATACAGGGCTCCCTAATGAAAGTTAGAGCGGATGCACCAACACCATTGGAAATTACTGGCGGGAACGGCCCTGTCGGCAGGGTTGCTTGCAGCCCCGCTGACGGCCGTCCCGGCCATGGCGGCGGACGATCCCGCCACGCCGGCGGGGACCTCGCCGGTAGTCATCAACGAGGCCTATCTCAGCGGCGGAAGCAGCGGCGCGGCCTTCAAGAACAAATTCGTGGAGCTCTACAACTCCTCGGACGCACCCGTCAGCTTGGCTGGCTGGTCTTTGCAATACCGGGCGGGCACCGCTACCGCAGCACCAACGGGAATCACTCCGTTGACGGGGAGCATCCCGGCCAAGGGCTACTTCCTGGTCCAAGGGGCCAGCAACAGCGCCTCCTCGACGGCGCCGGCCCTCCCCACGCCGGATGTTCAGGCTTCCGGAACCCTGAACCCGAGCGGAACCACCGGGACACTGGTCCTGGCGAAACAGGGCACCGCCGTGTCCCCACTTCCCGCGGGTTCAGTGACGGCCAACGCCGCCATCGCCGACCTCCTGGGTTACGGAACGTCCAACACTTTTGAGACTGCGCCTGCAACGGCTCCCGCCAGCAATTCAGACGTCAAGAGCCTCAACCGGACCAACGGCGTTGACACCGACTCCAACGCAGCAGACTTCAGACTCGGTACGAGCATTACCCCGACGGCCTCCGGCGGAGGCACCACCCCGCCCACCGATCCTGGGCCGCAACCGGGCATCAAGACCATCGCGGAAGTACAAGGCACCGGCACGGCCAGTCCATTGGTCGGCAGCACGGTGAGCACCCGCGGCAAGGTCACCGCCGTCTACGCGACCGGCGGATTCAACGGCTACTACGTCCAGACCCCCGGTACCGGCGGCGAAACAGCAGGGGCGGCCAGGACGGCGTCGGACGCTTTGTTCGTCTATTCACCCACGACGGCGGCCACCGTCCAGCCGGGCGACTACCTGGAACTCACCGGTGTGGTCAACGAATTTGCCAACCAAACACAGATCACAGTGGAAGCCGCGGGGCTGAAGAAGCTCACCGAGGCGGCACCCGAGGTCAAGTCCACGCCGTTCGCCTTGCCGGCCAACGAGGCAGCCCGCGAAAGCCTCGAAGGCATGCTTGTCTCACCCCAGGGTGACTTCACGGTGACGGACAACTACTCCCTGAACCAGTACGGCGAGATCGGCCTCGCGGCCGGTAAGTCCCCGCTGGTCCAGCCGACGGCGGTGGCAAGCTACGGCTCGCCCGAGTATGCCGCAGTAGTGGCAGACAACGCCTTGCGCGGCATCAAGCTCGACGACGGCGCGTCCACGAACTTCCTCAAGGACGCCACCACCAAGGCCCAGCAATTGCCGTACCTGACCCCTTCGGACCCCGTACGTGTCGGCTCGCCCGCCACGTTCAAGACCGACGTGATCCTGGGCTACGGGAACAACTCGTGGAAGTTCCAGCCGCTTACGGCGCTGAGCCCGGCAAACGCTGAGTCCGTCCAGCCCGCAAGCTTCACCTCCACCCGCCCCGAAGGTCCTGCAGACGTGGGTGGCAGCCTCAAGCTGGCGTCCTTCAACGTGCTGAACTACTTCCCCACCACGGGTGACCAACTCGCTGGCTGTGTTTTCTACACCGACCGCGACGGCAACCCGATCACTGTCAAGGAGGGCTGCAACGCCCGCGGTGCTGCCAACGCAGAGAACTTCGAGCGCCAGCAGGCCAAGATCGTTGCCGCGATTACCAAGTCGGGCGCCGACGTCGTGTCCCTCGAAGAGATCGAGAACTCGGCCCAGTTCGGCAAGAACCGCGACGACGCCCTGTCCAAGCTGGTGGAGTCCCTCAACGTCAAGACTCCCGGCGTGTGGGATTACGTGCGCACGCCTGCGAACGCTCCCCCGCTGAGCGATGAAGACATGATCCGCACCGCCTTCATCTACAAAAAGGCAGCGGCCGAACCTCTGGGCGAGTCCATCATCCACAACGACACCGTGGCTTTCGCCAGCGCCCGTAAGCCGCTGGCCCAGGTGTTCAAGCCGGTCGGCGGCAGCGATGACAAGAAATTCATCGCGATCGTGAATCACTTCAAGTCCAAGGGCTCCGCAGCAACGCCGGACGATACCGACAAGGGCCAGGGCGCCTCCAACGTTGCCCGCACCAAGCAGGCCGAATCCCTGCTGGCTTTCTCCAAGGACCTCCAGGCCTCCACGGGCACTGACAAGGTCTTCCTGATCGGTGACTTCAACGCCTACTCCAAGGAGGACCCCATCAACGTCCTCACCGGCGCGGGCTACACCGACCTTGAGGTCGGCACCGGCAAACACTCCTACCTGTTCGGCGGCATGGTCGGCTCCCTCGACCACATCCTGGCGTCCCCGGCCGCCCACAAGGTTGTCACGGGAACCGACATTTGGAACATCAACTCCGTGGAGTCCGTCGCCCTGGAATACAGCAGGTATAACAACAATGTGACCAACTACTATGCGGCGGACGAGTTCCGGGCCAGCGACCACGATCCCGTGGTGGTGGGCCTGAACCTGGCTCCGGACGCACCGGCCACTGTTGACCTGCAGTTCCTGGGCATCAACGACTTCCACGGCCGGATCGACACCAACACGGTGCTCTTCGCGGGTACGGTGGAGAAGCTCCGTGCGGCAGCAGCGCCCGGCGCGACTGCCTTCATCTCCGCTGGCGACAATATCGGCGCCTCCCTCTTCGCTTCCTCGGTGGCGAAGGACCAACCCACCATTGACGTCCTGAACGCGCTTGAACTGCAGGCTTCCGCGGTGGGCAACCACGAGTTCGACGGCGGCTGGGCAGACCTTCGCGACCGCGTCATAGCCGGAGGCAACAACGCAAAGTTCGCCTACCTGGGAGCCAACGTTTACCAGAAGGGCACCACCACCCCCGTCCTGCCGGAGTACAAGGTCCTGGACCTGAACGGCATGAAGGTAGCGGTCATCGGCACTGTCACCCAGGAAGTTCCTTCCCTGGTAACCCCCGCAGGCATCACCGATCTTGAGTTCGGCGATCCCGTGGAGGCCATCAACCGGGTGGCCGCGGAGATCAAGGCCGAAAAGCTGGCAGACCTGATCATCGTGGAAAACCACGACGGCGCCGCATCCGGTACCCCAGAGGGTGCCACTTTGGAGCAGGAAGTTGCCGCGGGCGGTCCGTTTGCCAAGCTCGTCAACGAAACCACTCCAGACGTAGCGGCCATCTTCACCGGGCACACCCACAAGGAGTACGCCTGGGACGCACCCGTGTTGGACGCCAACGGCCAACCCACCGGCAAGACCCGCCCGATCGTGCAGACCGGCAACTATGGCGAGAACGTGGGCAGCGTAACGCTCACCGTCGACACGGCAACCAAGTCGGTCACCGCTTACAAGGCAGCAGTGGTGGACAGGACCACCGAAACCGCTGAAAGCCTCGTCGCGGCCTATCCTCGGGTGGCTGCAGTGAAAACCATCGTGGACAAGGCCCTGGCCCAGGCTGCGGAAATCGGAAACCAGCCTGTAGGTGCCGTGACCGCTGATATCACCACCGCATTCACCCCGGACCCCGCTGGCGGCGCCCCCAAGCGGGACGATCGCGCGAGCGAGTCCACGCTAGGCAACCTGGTAGCGGACTCCCTGGTGGACACGCTCAAGGCGCCCGAACTCGGCGCGGCGGAAATCGGCGTCGTCAACCCGGGCGGCCTGCGCAACGAGCTGTACTACGCGCCGGACGGAACCATCACCTACGCCGAGGCCAACGCGGTCCTGCCGTTCGTGAACAACCTCTGGACCACATCCCTGACGGGTGCCCAGTTCAAGGCGCTCCTGGAGCAGCAGTGGCAGACCAACCCGGACGGCACCATCCCGAGCCGCCCGTACCAGCAGCTGGGGGTGTCCAAGAACGTCAACTACACCTACGACGCCGCCCGTGCGGCGGGCGATCGGATCACTGGCATCTGGGTTAATGGCGCTGTGATCGACCCCGCAAAGCAGTACAGGATCGGTACCTTCAGCTTCCTCGCAACCGGCGGTGACAACTTCCGGGTCTTCAAGGAGGGCAGCAACACGAAGGACACGGGCCTGGTGGACCGTGACGCCTGGATCAAGTACCTCCAGACGCACAACCCGGTCTCGCCGGACTTCGCACGCCGCTCAGTTGCTGTGGCGAACTCCACCACAGCCGAGGTCAAGGCTGGCGAATCCATCACGCTGGCGGTCTCCAAGCTGAACCTGACCTCCATCGGCAGCCCTGCGAACACCTCGCTGAAGGCGGTCTTTGTCGACGCCAAGGGCGCCTCCGTGGCAGTCGGGGACGTTCCGGTGACCGCCGGCGCGGCGACCGTCAACGTGAAGGTGCCCGCTGCAGCGGCCGCAGGTACAGGCACCCTGGTGCTGACCGCCGTCGAGTCCGGAACGGTAGTGAAGGCCCTGGTCAAGGTGGCAGCGAGCGGGCCCAACCCGCCGCAGTGCACCCCGCCCACCAAGCCCTCCAAGTGGTACGACATTGTGGGCTGGCTGCGGTACGGCATCGAATGGTTGCAGTACCAGAAATGCCTGAGGGGCTAAGCGCCCCATAGCATGACCCCAAGAGACAGGCCCCTCACGATTCGTTCGTGAGGGGCCTGTCTTGTGGTTACTTGTTTGCCGGCTCCGGGTCCTGGACCCTGGCAGCATCACTGCGCAGCTCGGCCTGGAAAGCCGCGTAACGGGCCAGGTGGGCCGGACGGCGTCGGAGTACCGCCCAAGCGACCCCCAGGATCACGAACCACAGCGGCGTGGCGAGCAACGCTGTGAGGGTGTCCGGCTGGGTGGTCAGCGCCCACAGCACGAAGGCAAAGAAGGCGAACACCACCCACACCATGGCCACTCCACCCGGCATTTTGAACGCCGAAGATTCGTGCAGGTGGGGGCGGCGCTTCCGGAAGGCCAGGTAGCTGGCCAGGATGATCGACCATACGAAGACGAAGCAGACGGCAGACACGGTGGTCACCATGTCGAACGCCTTACCGACGTCCTGGCCGGCGTACATGAGCACGACGCCGGACAGCAACAGAACGCAGGACAGGAACAGTGCGTTGCGGGGTACTTTGCGTCCGGAGAGCGCGCCGAACACCTTGGGGGCATCGCCTTCCTGGGCGAGGCCGAACACCATGCGGGACGTGGAGTAGATTCCTGAGTTGGCTGAGGACATGGCGGACGTGAGGACCACCAGGTTGACGATGGTGGCTGCTGCGCCCAGACCGGCCAGCGAGAACATGGCAATGAACGGACTGTGACCGGCAGCGAACTGGGTCCACGGGGTGACGGACATCAGGATGATCAGGGCGCCCACGTAGAAGAGGAGCACACGGATGGGAATCGAGTTGATGGCCTTGGGCAGGTTCTTTTCAGGGTCCTTGGCCTCAGCCGCAGTGGTTCCCACCAGTTCGATGCCGACGAAAGCGAAGACCGCGATCTGGAATCCGGCGACGAAACCCATGAATTCGTTCGGGAAGAAGCCTCCATGGCTCCAGAGGTTGGTGAAGCTGGCCGGGCCTGCTTCGGACTGGAATCCGCTGAAGATCATGAACAGGCCAACAATGATCAGGGCCGCGATGGCGACGATCTTGATGAGGGCGAACCAGAACTCGGTTTCGCCGAATGCCTTCACCGTTGCCAGGTTCAACAGCAGGAGGATGCCGATGGTAATCAGCCCCGGCACCCAGAGCGGAAGGGAAGGCCACAGCTCCTGCGAGTAGCCCGCTATCGCGATGACGTCCGCGATTCCCGTGATGACCCAGCAGAACCAGTACGTCCAACCGGTGAAGAAGCCGGCCCAAGGACCCAGGAGGTCAGCTGCGAAGTCGCTGAAGGATTTGTAGTTCAGGTTGCTGAGCAGCAGTTCGCCCATGGCACGCATGACGAAGAACAGCATGAAGCCGATGATCATGTACACGAAGATGACGGACGGGCCGGCGGCGGAGATGGTTTTGCCGGATCCCATGAAAAGGCCTGTTCCGATTGCTCCGCCGATGGCGATGAGCTGGATGTGGCGGTTGCTGAGCTGGCGCTCAAGATGCGGTGAATCGGTACCGGTTGAGGGTGGGCGCTGAATCGTCAAAGGAACTCCATCGTTCAGGCGGCACTGGGTGCCACAAGATTCGGGTTCCTCCCCGCTCTGTAGATGGACCTGAGAGTTTCCGCAGGCGTGGGCCTGCTTGCACCTTCGGTGAGCCCGGCGTTCCGGACTGCTTTCCAGAGTTGCCTCGCCGCGGCGGTACATGGGCCTGAGAGATTCCTGGGGAGGGTTTGCTCCTACGGCGCCTGTGGTGATGTACCGGCAGGGCTCTCCCGCCGCGGATCAAAAGCGCGCACCACCAGTTCGGTGATGCAGCTCACACACTAACGAAGGCCGGGCGGCACTGCAACCCTGGGTCCTCAGCGGGCCAGAATGCTACGCGCAATCTCATCGGCATCCCGGAGGGTCCGCTGCCCGCTGGCATAGGCCTGCCCGGTCCGGGGCCGGGCCTCCGCAGCGATGGCCGTGCCCCACTGTGAAGCGGACAACTGCAGGCCCAGCACGTACAGGTTTTCGGTGACCGACCCGTTGGCCGCCAGGGGCCGATACGGATGCGGCACAACGTCCAGGCCGGTGGTCTGCATGGGAGTACCCTCGACGCTCATCATGATCTTGGTGCGGACCAGCCCGTCAGCCATGAGCTGTTCCAACAGCGGAGAGAGGTTGATGCCCACCCTGTTGGCGGGCGACATCGCCTCGATCAGGGTTCGCGCTTCCACCGGAGCGTCATGTACCCAAGGCGAAACCGCCCGGAACAGTTTCGCGCTCCGGTCCACGCTGAACTTCGGGTCCGGCCCAACAAAACTTACGACGCCGGCACGCGCCAAGGCGGCCAGCTGCTCCGAACGCAGCGCGGGCGCCCCGCTGGCCAGCCCTTCGACGAAGGATTCGAACCAGCCCCGAAGCCCCGCCAACCAGGATTCGTCCGTGATGCCACCATCAGCCACCACGGATTTCAGGATCGCCCGGCCGGTGTGGAGCGCACCGATCGCCATCTTCACGGGGTCCGATTCACCCAAGGCCGATCGGCGCGCATCATCATCCAGGTACGCCGTGACTGCCGCGTCCAGCTCCCGCCTTGACGCAAAAGTACGTCCGGCCAGCGGCGCGGCGAGTCCGCGAAGATTCAGCCGGCGGGAAGCCACGACGTGCTTTTCCACGAGATCACCCACATCGATTTCCCACTTCGCGGTGGTGTGCGCGTGCGGTTGGAGCGCGTCCTCGAGGTCCGCCAGGAACTGCGCAGGATCCTTGATCGCAGCGGGTTGTGAACGGGCCAGCGTTGAGTAATACGCCCACAGTGCATCACGGTGGAGCAGCGGCCAAAGGTCGTGGTCGAAACCGGGCTGGATTCCGGCCGCCCGGAACCGGTCCACGGCGTCTTCGGTCAGGTAGCGCATGGTGATGCTGCTGGGGTAGTAGCCAGCCAGCCCTGCCTTGGCACGGTAAGGAGTGCCCCGCCGGGAGGCAGCAATGATCCTGGGTTCCCTGCCCGATGCCCGATACTCCAGCACGCCTGCCCCGGGAGAACCGGCCTCGACGAACTTGCCGCCACGGCCCTCAGTCAGCTGGCCCATGACGTCGAAGAAGTTCAAACCCATGCCGCGGATCAGCACCGGCTCGTTATCCGGCACTGCCTCCCAGTCGACGTCCGCTGGCGGTGCTGGCGGGAAATAGAGCAGCCCTTGCTCCTCCGCGGCGCTCTTGAAAGACCTCTGCTCGGGATTTAGCCGGGACTCGATGTGACCCAGTGCGAGGACCACGGAACCGACGGTGAGGATCGCACCGTTGGCGAGTTCGACGTCGAACGCGTTTTTGGTTCCGTCCTTCACCGGTCGCGCCGCCACGGCTGAGGTCTCATGGAACGTGACCTCGACGCCGTCGGGCAGCCGTTCGAGCAACCCGTCAAGCGTTTGGCGCAAGTACCGCCCATACAGGGCACGGCTGGGGAAGTCATGTGATTCGAGGGTGGCAAGCTCCGCCTTTTCGGCGTCGTCCAGTCCCAAGCCATCACGACGCCGGGCCTCGCGCCACTGGTCGAACGAACCACCTGCCAGCGGCGGAGCGAGCCTGGGATCTTCAGGGATGAGCGTCGGATAAAACGACTGGGTGTTCATCAGGTAGAGCCGGGACTGCCCCGGCTGCCAAACGTGGCCCGAACCCGCGGGGAAGGGATCCACCACATCAATGTGCAGGGTGGTCCCCTCTGCGCGCTCCGCGGGGGTGCCGCCAGCGGCCCAATTCGCGAGCAACCGCTCAAGGACGCTGGTGCCCCGAGGGCCCGCCCCCAGCAGGGCGACACGGTTGGTTTGGGATTTAGCCACGCTCAAGCCTAACTTCTGCGTGACTTGCTTACTGTTGAACAGTGTTGCTTGGATGGGGCGATGACCACCACAGCAGCTGATCAGACGCCACTTCCCGAGAATGACACTGCGCAGGCCCGTCCGCGCCACGCCGCAGAGGTTGCGCCTGAACCCACGGATGAAAACGTCTGGCTCGAAGACATCCATGGCGAAGAGCAGCTGGCTTGGGTCCGGGAACAAAACGCGCGCACCGAGGAACTGCTTGAGGACGCCGAATACGCCGCCGTCGAAGCCGGAATCCTTGAGGTCCTCGACTCAACGGACCGCATCGCCATGGTCTCCAAGCGCGGGGAGCACTACTACAACTTCTGGAAAGACCAGGAACACCCCAAAGGACTCTGGCGCCGCACCACGTGGGAGAGCTACCTCACCGACGCTCCTGAATGGGACGTCCTCCTGGACGTTGATGCGCTTGCCGCTGCGGAGGGCGTCGAATGGGTATTCCATGGAGCCGGTTTCCTCCGACCCCAGGACGGAAGCGAGTACCGCCTGGCCATGGTGTCGCTGTCCCCCGACGGCGGCGACGCGGACCGTCACCGCGAGTTCGACGTCGAATCGCACACCTTCGTTGACGGCGGCTTCGACCTCCCCACCGCCAAGGGCAACGTCAGCTGGCTCGATGCCGACACCCTGCTGGTGTCCAGCACCGCCGACGGGCTCCCTGCCACGACCTCCTCTTACGCCCGGACCGGTGTCAAGCTTCGCCGCGGCCAGGCCCTGGCCGATGCTGAACAGCTCTTCGAAATCCCCGAGGACCACATGCTGGCCATGGTGGCCCACGACTCCACCCCAGGCTTTGAGCGCACCTTCGCCGTTGACTACATCGACTTCTACAACCGAAGCACGTGGGTGCTGCGGGACGGGTCCTGGGTGGCCATCGATGTACCCACCGACGTGAACATCAGCGCCCACCGCGACTGGCTGCTGTTCCGGCCGCAGAAGGACTGGGATGTTGCCGGCGTTGTCTACCCTGCAGGGTCTTTGCTCGGGGCCAACTTCGAGGACTACCTGGCTGGCTCACGTTCCTTGGTGGTGCTGTTTTCGCCCGATGAGCACACATCCTTGCAGTCCTGGAGCTGGACCAGGGACTACCTCCTGCTGAACCTCCTCCGCGATGTCTCCTCCGAAATCCGGGTTTTGGATCCGTCAGTTGTCGACTCCGATGGAGCGTGGGCTTCAACCGCCCTGGACGCCTGCCCTCCGCTCCACGACGTGAACGCCTACGCCGTGGACGATGAAGACCCTGGAGCCGCCGGCAACGACTTCTGGCTCGTGGCCACCGGCTTCACCACCCCCACCACACTGACCCGTGGAACACTCGCCCCTGCTTCGCCCTCGGGTGCGGACGGGGGCGTGGTGAGCCAACACGTGGTGGTGAAGCGATCGCCGTCGTTCTTCAACGAAGCGGACTATGAAGTCCAGCAACACTTCGCCGTCTCGGCGGACGGAACCAAGGTCCCCTACTTCCAGGTCGCGTCCAAGGACCTGGTCCTGGACGGCCAGAACCCCACCCAGCTCTCCGGCTACGGCGGGTTCGAGATCTCCCGGACGCCCGCGTACAGCGGCACAATCGGGCGGGCGTGGCTTGAGCGGCGCACCTCCGGTGTAGCGTCCGACGACGGAGCTGCCGCACACTCGCGAGGCGGCGTGTACGTGGTGGCCAACATCCGTGGAGGCGGCGAATACGGCCCCTCCTGGCACCGCGCCGCGCTCCAGGAGAACCGCCACCGCGCCTACGAGGACTTCGCCGCCGTCGCGAAGGACCTCATCTCCCGCGGCGTTACCAGCCGACGCCGCCTGGGCTGCGTGGGTGGATCCAACGGCGGGCTGCTGGTAGGCAACATGCTGACCCAGTACCCGGAACTGTTCGGCGCTGTGTCCTGTGGGGTGCCACTCCTGGACATGCGCCGCTACACCAAGCTGTCCGCCGGGTACTCCTGGATCGCCGAGTACGGCGACCCGGACGTGCCTGGACAGTGGGAGTTCATCCGCACGTTCTCGCCCTACCACCTCCTGCATGACGGCGTGGAATACCCGGAAACCTTCATTTGGACTGCCACGTCCGATGATCGGGTAGGCCCCGTCCAAGCCCGAAAGATGGCTGCCCGCATGCAAGCCATGGGCATCCCGAATGTCTGGTTCCACGAGGCCTTGGAGGGCGGTCACGCGGGAGCATCGGACAACCGGCAGGCTGCCGCGCTTCAGGCCCGGAGCAACCACTTCCTGTGGCGTTCGCTGGCCGGAAGCCACTAACCAACAGCTGGTTTTGCGCTGGAGTGCAGGTTCTGCGTATCCTTGGTGGGCTAGCAATAGCAAAGGGAGACGTGCCAGAGCGGCCGAATGGGCTTCACTGCTAATGAAGTGTGGGGCACAACTCCACCGGGGGTTCAAATCCCCCCGTCTCCGCGAATAGGTCCCGGTTTTCGAACCGGGACCTTTTGCGTTTAACGGCGCTTCGCTCCGCCGCTCACTTCCGCGCCCGCGTGCCGGTGGAGGGTCAGGCTGTCCACCGTGCTGATCAGCATCAGGACGGCCATCGCAAGGAACGCCCCCTTGTAAGCCGCCACCTGGTCACCACCCAGGAGGTGCGTCGTTTCGAACAGGCGCAGGAACAAAGCTCCCACCGCGATCCCGGCCGCAGCCGCCAACTGGACCAGCGTGGCAGAGATTGCGTTGGCCGAGGGCAGCTGCCCCGGCACGATGTCCGCGTACTGCACCGAGGCGTACGCGGAGAAGCCGATGGAACGGAAAGCTCCGCTGAAAAGCAGCAAAGCGAAAATCATGGGCTCAGGAGTTTGGGCATCCAGGAACGCGCACAGCGCAAACGTCACGGCGGAGGCGAACGACGCGAACACCAGCACCGGCTTGAACCCGAAGCGCCGGATCAGAGGCGTCGTAGCCGGCTTGATCCCAATATTGCCGACAAATACGGCGGCGACCATCACACCGGCTTTGAGGGGATCCCAGCCAAAGCCATCCTGGAACATCAGCGGCAACAGGAAAGGCACCGAACTGATGGTCAGCCGGTAAATGAAGCCGCCCGTGGAGGTCGCCCTGAACGTCCTGGTCCCGAAAACGCTGAGGTTGAACAGGGGAACGCTGGCTTTCCGCATCCACCAGACAGCACCCACGAGCGACAACATGCCCGCAGCGACCACCACAATGGCAAGCACGTTGGACGCGTGGCCGCCCAAGGTTTCCAACCCCACCACCAGAGCACCCACACCCAGGGTGGTCAGCAGGAGCCCAAACCAGTCAAGGCGGCGATGGGAATCGAACTGGGTCCGCGGCACCAGCCTGAGCGCGGCAATGAAGGCAGCGAGGCCAAGGGGCACATTGATGATGAAGATCCAGTGCCAGGACAAGAAGGTAGTGAGCGCGCCACCGACCATCGGAGCCAGGACCGGGGCAAGGAG
Organism: Arthrobacter sp. B0316-5-4; assembly: GCF_059090325.1. NCBI lineage: Bacteria > Bacillati > Actinomycetota > Actinomycetes > Micrococcales > Micrococcaceae > Arthrobacter > Arthrobacter sp. B0316-5-4. The sequence continues at coordinate 695,742 of NZ_JBNHFN010000003.1, read as the reverse complement.
GCCAGGCCACACCAAGTACGCAGTGGCTCGGAGGAGCTCGGATTTCGGCGTCCCGCGCAACACCACCAGAGTGCCCACGGGGACCATCATGGCCCCGCCCATGCCCTGTGCCACCCTGCTGAGGGTGAGCATGGACAGGTCAGTGCTCACGGCGCAGAGCAGGGAGGCGATGGTGAACACAGATATGGCGAGGCAAAAGATCCGGCGAGCGCCGAACCGTTCAGCCAACCAACTGCTGAGTGGGATACCCATTGCCACTGTCACCAGGTACGCGGTCATGGTGATGTTGATGTCGGCCGGAGCCACGCGGAAATCGGAGGCGATGCTGGGAATTGCCGTGGTGAGGATGGTGCCGTCGAGGAACTCCATGAAGAACGTTGCAGCCACCAACAGGGCCAGGCGCGGCCGCCAGCTGGTTTCGCTGGAGGTGTCGACTTCTGTGTTGCTGGGGTTTGTGCTCATGGCTCCGGTCCAGGATCTGGCTGGCGGCCCGTGACAGGCCGCTGGCGTGTTGGCTCGATCCTATAGAGGCACAGTGGGAGCGATCACAACATGACGTTCTTGTACCCCGCCCGACTATCCCGCTTGCGCCAAGGCAAGGGGAAGGACGGCCCCCACACCGGCTTGGCGCAAGGCCAAGGCCGAAACCGTCATGGTCCAGCGGCTATCGATGAGGTCGTCCACCAGCAGCACGGGCTGACCGCCGGTACCAGCGAGGGCCTGGGCAAGGTCCGGGCCCACAACAAGCCGGTCCCAGACTCCGGCAAGCCTGTAGGCGCTGTTGCCACCACGAGCTCCGGTGGGTCCACCGTGCTGGGGCTGCAGCTGGCCCAGGTAGGGCATCCTTCCGATGCCGGCTATTCCCTGCGCCAGGGATTCCACCAGCTGCGGCTTACTCCTTGACGGGATGCTGACCACGGCCGCCGGGCGGCCCACTCCGCTCCACGGAGTTCCGCCTTCGGCTCCCGACCATTCGCGCAGCACTTGGACACAGGCCTGCAGCATGGCGGGATCCACGGCGCGGTCCGGGGAACCAGCGGCAAACAATTCGCGCAGCGCACCACCCCAGCCCAGGTCCGTCAGCCTGGCCAGGACCCGGCCTTCTGAGACACTTTGGTCTGGCTTGATCTTCCCCTTGACCGCCACCCCCAGCCGATCCATGCCGCTGGGCCATTGGAGTCGCGGCTCCACGGCAATACCGGCGCGTCGTAGGGTCTGGCCAGCTGCATCGGCTGCCGAGGCTGCCACGTCCACAGGGAACCATCGGCCGGCGCAATTGTCGCAGCGACCGCAGGCTGCTGCGGTTTCGTCGTCGAGCACGGAGGTGATGTACTCCATGCGGCAGCCGGCCGTGTCCTGGTAGATCACCATGGAGTCCTGTTCGTCCACCCGCGCCTCGGCGATACGTGCGTACCGCTCGGCGTCGTAATGCCAGGGGCTCCCGGTTGCTCTCCAGCCGCCGCCTACGCGTTCAACTGCCCCGTCCACGGCCAGGACCTTGAGGAGGAGTTCCAAGGGCGTGCGGCGGAGGTCCACGCGGGCCTCCAGAGCGACGGTGGACAAAGCGGAACCTGCTTCCCCGAGGGCACCAAGCACAGCATCGGCTTTTTCAGCGGACGGCATGGAAGCTGTCGCAAAATACTGCCAGATCTCGCGGTCCTCGGAGCCCGGAAGCAGCAGGACATCCGCGTTGGCGGCTCCACGGCCTGCGCGGCCGACCTGCTGGTAATAAGCAACAGGCGATGACGGCGCGCCAAGGTGGATGACAAAACCCAGGTCCGGCTTGTCGAAACCCATGCCCAGGGCCGATGTGGCCACCAGCGCCTTCACCTCGTTGTCCTTGAGCAGTTGTTCTGCGCGCTCCCGGTCTGCAGGGTCCGTCCGGCCTGTGTAGGACAGGACGTTGTGTCCGGCCTCAGCGAGGAGCCGGGCTGTGTCCTCGGCAGCCGAAACGGTGAGTGTGTAAATGATGCCGCTGCCGGGCATGTCCTTAAGATGTGTCAGCAGCCATCCCAACCGGTCCCGGGAGTCGGGCAAGGTGAGGACGCCCAGCCGCAGGGACTCCCTGCCCAGGGCCCCACGGATGGTCAGGACTCCGGCACCAAGTTGTTCCTCGATGTCGTGGACCACGCGGGAGTTGGCCGTTGCCGTTGTTGCCAGCACCGGAACCGACTCCGGCAATTGGGCAATGAGGTCCGCGATGCGCCGGTAGTCGGGCCGGAAGTCGTGACCCCAGTCCGAAATACAGTGGGCTTCGTCAATGACCAGGAGGCCGGTCCTGCGAATGAGCTCCGGAAGCTGGTTTTCCCGGAAAGAAGGATTGGTGAGGCGCTCCGGTGAAACCAGGAGTACATCAACTTCGTCGGCGGCCAGCTGTGCCAGGACGGTATCCCATTCAAGGGCGTTGGCGGAGTTAATGGCCACGGCGCGCACCCCTGCCCGGGCGGCTGCAGCCACCTGGTCCCGCATGAGCGCCAGCAGCGGGGAAACAATCAGCGTTGGGCCGGCGCCACGGCGGCGTAGGAGCAAGGACGCCACGAAGTAGACGGCGGATTTACCCCAGCCTGTCCTCTGGACAACCAATGCCCTGCGGCCGGCATCCACCAACGCTTCAATGGCTTCATACTGGCCGTCGTGGAACTGGGCTTCAGGGTGTCCCACCAACTCCCGCAGGCACGCCAGGGCTTGCTGTTCGGTAGGTGATTGCACGGAAACGGCAGCGTTCGGGGAATTGTTGGCCATGAACCCAGTATTCCAGCCACCCCCGACGCTCATCACCCGCAGACCGGGCTATGTGGATAGTGATTTATCCACATAGCCCTCCGCCCGGTTCATGCCCAATTGCCCAGCCACAGTAGGATTGAGCGCGTGACTAGCGAGCAGAACAAGACATTCGACCTCTCGGCATCCTTCAAGGCGTATGACGTCCGGGGAATCGTGGGTGAATCCATCACGGCTGAAATCGTCGAGGCCGTAGGCGCTGCGTTCATCGACGTCCTGGGCCTTGAAGGCGGGACCGTTCTGGTGGGCGGCGACATGCGCCCTTCCTCCCCTGAGTTCAGCCAGGCCTTCGCCAACGGGGCAGCCACCCGCGGCGCCAACGTCCGATTGCTGGACCTGATCTCCACCGACGAGCTCTACTACGCTTGCGGGGCGCTGAACGCAGCCGGTGCCACGTTCACGGCCAGTCACAACCCAGCCGAATACAACGGCATCAAGATGGCCAAAGCCGGCGCGCAGCCCATCTCATCCGAGTCGGGCCTGAAGGAAATCCAGGGCCTGGCCGAGGAATACCTCAACACTGGCGTCATACCCGCAGCCGAAACCCGCGGTGAGATCAGTGTCCATGACGTCCTGAAGGACTACTCCGAATACCTGCGTCAGCTTGTAGATCTCTCCGGCTCGCGACCCCTGAAGATCGTGGTGGACGCAGGCAATGGCATGGCCGGCCTGACTACCCCGGCAGTTCTCGGCGATAAACTGCTCCCTGCCTTGCCTTTCGACATCGTTCCGCTCTATTTCGAACTCGACGGCTCGTTCCCGAACCACCCCGCCAACCCCCTCGAGCCGGAAAACCTCCGCGACCTGCAGGCCGCCGTGGTCAAGCACGGCGCCGACATCGGCCTGGCATTCGATGGTGACGCTGACCGTTGCTTCGTGATCGACGAGAAGGGCGAGCCCGTCTCCCCGTCCGCCATCACCGGCATGGTTGCCCGGCGTGAAATCGCCCGTGCGCAGGCAGCAGGCGAGGAAACCCCCGTGATCATCCACAACCTCCTCACCTCCAAGGCCGTACCGGAGCTGGTGGCCAAGGACGGCGGCCGTGCCGTACGCACCCGTGTGGGCCACTCCTTCATCAAGGCGGTCATGGCCGAAGAAGGCGCCGTCTTCGGCGGGGAGCACTCCGCGCACTTCTACTTCCGGGACTTCTGGAACGCTGACACAGGCATGCTCGCTGCAATGCACGTCCTCGCTGCCCTTGGAGAGCAGGACGGCCCGCTCTCCGAGCTCGGGCGCCAATACGAGCCCTACGTCTCTTCCGGCGAAATCAACTCCGAGATCGAAGACAAAGCCGGGGCGGTCGAGCGCGTCCGCGTGGACTTCGAATCCGAAGACGTGGACATCGACCACATGGACGGCTCCACGTTCACGGCAAAGGACGGCAGCTGGTGGTTCAACCTGCGGCCTTCGAACACTGAACCGTTCCTGCGCCTGAACGCAGAAGCCAAGGACCAGCCCACCATGGAAAAGATCCGCGACCGCGTCCTGGCTCTGGTCCGGGCCTAGGCCAAGCCATGACCGACCAGTCCACTGGCGAAACATTGCCAGAAGAATCCACCCAGGACCGTGAGCTCCGGGAGACACTGGGCACTGCGTTGGGGACCGCGCAGGAGCACATCCAGCAGAACGGCGGATTCTTTCCGTTCGGCGTTACGCTCTCGAATGATGGCGAATTCCGGATCGTGATGATCGCGCCAGGCGAACCGGACGAAAATGGCGACGTCGATGCCGGGCAGATGCTGACCGACATCCACCACCTCCTGCGCCAAGGCCGCGACGACTTCAAAGCCGTGGCCCTTGTCAGCGACGTCACGTTGCCGGACCATGGTTCGGACGGCATCCATGGTGCCGCCGAACACAGGAACGGCGAAGTCCGGGCAGCAATCATCCCGTACTCCCCCACTGCGGAGGGTTTTGCCTTCCGTCCCATGGAGCCCGATACCCACGAGCCATCCATCTGGGTGGACTAGACCCTACTCATATGAGCTGATCCCATGAAAATCAACGCGTTCGCAGACGTTAGCCTCCGCGCCATCATGGTGTTGGCCGCGGCTCCCGAGGGCATGTTGTTGACCACGCAGGCGGTGGCCGACGCCGTGGGGACGCCATACAACCACGTCAGCAAGGCAATGGTCCGGCTCCGTGCTTTGGGTTTCATCGATGTCGAGCGTGGCCGGCTGGGCGGTTCGCGGCTCAGCGAACACGGTCGGCGTGCCACTGTCGGCGAGGTCCTGCGCCACCTCGACAGCCGGCAGGATCCGGCCGAGTGCCAGTCCCCCACCAAGAATTGCCCGCTCATCACCGAGTGCGAACTCCGCCACGCCATGACCCGCGCCAGGGAAGCCTTTTACCGCGAGCTCGATTCCGTGGTCATTTCGGCCCTTCCCCATCCGCGCCAGATGAACCCGGTGTTTCAATCCATCGGGCTCCGTCCGGAGTTCAGGACACCTGTCCAACAGGCTTGACCGCGCGCCGAACGAAACCGTTCAGCTCCCGCGCGAAGAACGACGGCGGCCCGCCACCTTTCCAACGAAAGGTGACGGGCCGTCGTCGTTCACTTAAGAACGCCGTTGTTCCTAAGAGGTCTAGCCCAGACGGGTCTTGAGTCCGTCCAGCTCGGACTGGAGTGCCGCCGGGAGGGATTCGCCGAAGTTGGCGAACCATTCCTCGATGGACGCCAGTTCGGTTGCCCACTCGTCAGGATCGACGCGCACAGCCGCCTCGACCTCGGCCGGGGTCATGTCCAGCCCTTCAAGGTCGATGGATTCGCCGGTCGGTACGAAGCCGATCGGAGTCTCCACAGCGTCAGCCTTGCCTTCGAGGCGTTCGATGGCCCACTTCAGGACACGGGCGTTGTCTCCGAAGCCAGGCCATGCGAAGCCGCCCTCAGCCGTGCGACGGAACCAGTTGACCAGGAAGATCTTGGGCAGGCGCTCCGGGTTGGCCTTGGCTGACAGGTTGACCCAGTGGTTCAGGTAGTCGCCTGCGTCGTAGCCGATGAACGGCAGCATGGCCATGGGGTCGCGGCGGACAACACCGACGGCACCGGCGGCAGCAGCCGTGGTTTCCGAGGACAGCGTGGAGCCCATGAAGATGCCGTTGGACCAGTTGCGGGCCTCGGTAACCAGCGGAATGGTGGTCTTGCGGCGGCCACCGAACAGGATGGCGGACAGCTCCACGCCTTCCGGGCTGAAGTACTCTTCGGCCAGCATGTCGATCTGGTCGATCGGCGTGCAGAAGCGGGAGTTCGGGTGCGCGGCCGGGGCGTCGGAGTCCGGTGTCCAGGACTCGCCGCGCCAGTCGGTGAGGTGTGCCGGGGTTTCCTCGGTCATACCTTCCCACCAGACGCCACCGTCATCGGTCAGTGCAACGTTGGTGAAGATGCTGTTGCCCTTGGCGATGGCACGCATGGCGTTGGGGTTGGTTCCCCAACCGGTGCCGGGAGCGACGCCGAACAGGCCGGCTTCGGGGTTGACGGCGCGGAGCTCGCCTTCCTTACCGAAGCGCATCCAGGTGATGTCGTCGCCGAGGGTCTCCACCTTCCAGCCCTTGATGGTGGGGTCGAGCAACGCGAGGTTGGTCTTGCCGCAAGCGGACGGGAACGCAGCGGAGACGTAGTAAGTCTTCTGCTCCGGGGAGGTCAGCTTGAGGATGAGCATGTGCTCGGCCAGCCAGCCTTCGTCGCGTGCCATGACGGAAGCGATGCGGAGTGCGTAGCACTTCTTGCCGAGGAGGGCGTTGCCGCCGTAGCCGGAGCCGAAGGACCAGATGGAGCGCTCTTCGGGGAAGTGGACAATCCACTTGTCCGGGTTGCAGGGCCATGCGACGTCGGCCTGGCCGGCTTCCAGCGGGGCACCGAGTGAGTGCAGGGCCGGGACGAAGAAGGCATCGGTTTCGGTGATGCGGTCCAGGACGTCAGTGCCAATGCGGGCCATGATGCGCATGGAGGCAACAACGTAGGCGGAGTCGGTGATCTCGACGCCAAACTTGGGGTCTTCAGCATCCAGGTGGCCCATGACGAACGGAATGACGTACATGGTGCGGCCGCGCATGGAGCCGGCGAACAGTCCGCGCAGCTTCTGCTTCATCTCGGCCGGGGCCATCCAGTTGTTGGTAAAGCCTGCGTCGCGCTCGTTTTCGGAGCAGATGAAGGTCTGCTCTTCCACACGGGCAACGTCAGCCGGGTCAGAGAATGCCGCGAACGAATTCGGGAACGTCTCCGGGTTCAGACGCTTGAGCGTGCCGGCCTCGACCAGTTCGTCGGTGAGTTTCTTGTTTTCTGCTTCGCTGCCATCGACCCAGTGGATGCGGTCCGGCTGGGTCAGCTCGGCAACTTCCTCTACCCAAGCCAGCAGGCGTGCATGCGTAGTAGGTGCCTTCTCAAGCAGCGGCAGTCGCGCCAGATCGCCCATTGCGGTTCCCTTCCTCGGGTTCAGTGGTGTGTCCTAAACGATAGGGGCCGCGGACCAGACCATTCCGTTGTCAGACATCGGACAACTACGGCTCCGAAAAGCAAAAACGCCTAGAAATCAGGGGGGAGGGGTTTCAGGAAGGCGATTTAAGTGACTAAGGTCACGTAGACCGGTCTAGTTGCCTAGATTACAGCTTTTCGATTTGGAACTTCACATGAACTTCTGTAAAGTTTATTGAGGTTCGAGGGGGTCAGAGAAACAGACCGCCGAGAATCACACGAAATGCGCCCATAGCTCAGCTGGATAGAGCGTCTGTCTACGGAACAGAAGGTCAGGGGTTCGAATCCCTTTGGGCGCACAAATCAAGACCCGCACCGGTTCGCCGGTGCGGGTCTTTTGTTATGCCCGGGCCACCCACGCAGAAACGGAAAGGGCCGCCGTCGTACTTCAGGTGAAGTACGACGGCGGCCCGTCACGTTGCGCGTGGAGGTTCAGTCGCCCACGGCCTCGCCGATCCGGCGGCGGATTCCGTCGAAGTGCCGGTTGAGCAGCTCGGAGGCTGATGCCTTGTCACCGGCAGCGACAGCGGCGTAGATGCTGCGGTGCATGGCGGCGGTCTTCTTGAGGTCCTCATTGCCCGGGCCAATCTCTACGTGGATCTTCCGGTACACCTTCCAGAAAACACCCATGAGGTTGATAAGGAGCTCGTTGTTGAGCGGTTCGAAAAGCCTGCGGTGAAATTCGGCATCCGCGGCCACGAAGTTTTCGCCGGCGGCGGCGAGTTCTTCCATCTGCTTCACGGCTTCTTCAATGAAGGCCAGCTGCTCGGGTGTCATAACGTCCATGGAAGAGCCAATCAGGCCGGATTCCAGGGCCTGACGCACATCGACGAGTTGCAGCGCCTCGAGTCCCTGGTGCCGCAGCGACAACCGGCCCCTGAAGGTGAGCCCGTCGGCGAGGGCGTCGAAATTGCTCGGGGCCACGAACATGCCGAAGCCATGGCGGATCTCGATGACACCCAGGGCCTGCAGGACCTTGAGTGATTCGCGCAGCGTATTGCGCCCCACTCCGAGCGCCACGGACAGCTCGCTCTCCGTCGGCAACGGATCGCCCGCCTCAAGCTCGCGCTCGAGGATCAATTCCATAATGTCCGACTGCAAAGCACGCAGCCGGGCCTGTGCACTGAACCGCGCCTGCGGAACTACACCGGAAGTTGTCATGGCTTTCTCCTTGCCGCTGCACCACCCCGGAAGCCTGGGCGATGCGGTGTTAATATTGAGGCGAGCTTAGTGCCCACCGCAGATTGAGTGACTCACAACATACAATATCGGATGTCCCATCTCCTTGATAAGTATGTTCAGGGATTTCGCTGAGATTTCCCCCAAGGACCGGCCGTAGCCGGCGGACCGCACGGCGCGCGGACCAAGCCAAGGCGCCAATTCTCACTTGACGTTCCGTTGTGACCGCCCTTACAGTTTCCATACGAGCATCGGACGTCCTACATCCGATAACCCACGAAACGCGAATGGTGAGGCACTCTATGAGCAAGACGATCCACAGCCTGCCGCTGGTCAATGACGCCAGCCGCCGGAACTTCCTGAAGCTAAGCGGCGCAGTTGGTGCAGCAGCCGCCTTCACGGCAACACTCTCCGCGTGCGGCGGCGCTGCCAGCACCACCACCGGTGCCGGCACCAACACGGCCGCCGTCAACAAGGACCTCACCATCGAGGCAGGCATTTCCTACGCGCTCTCCACAGGCTTCGACCCGCTGAGCTCCTCGGGCGCAACGCCGATGGCCGCCAACCTGCACATCTTCGAAGGCCTCATCGAACTGCACCCGGCCACCCGCGAGCCTTACAACGCCCTCGCCGCAGCGGACCCCAAAAAGATCAACGACACCACCTACCAGGTGACCATCCGCGACGGCGCCAAATTCCACGACGGCTCCCCCGTCACCACCGAGGACGTCGCCTTCTCCTTCACCCGCGTGATGGACCCGGCAAACAAGTCGCTCTTCTCGCAGTTCATCCCCTTCATCCAGGACGTCAAGCCTGTCGATGCCAAGACGGTGGAATTCACCCTCAAGTACGCCTTCCCCGGCTTCGGACCCCGCATCTCCGTGGTCAAGATCGTCCCCAAGGCACTCGCTACCGACCTGAAGGCGTTCGACGCCAAGCCAGTCGGCTCCGGACCATACAAACTCATCTCCGCAGTCAAGGACGACAAGATCGTCTTCGAGGCATTTGCCGACTACAACGGCCCCAAGCCTGCACTGGCCAAAGGCATGACCTGGCTGCTGCTCTCTGATGCTGCAGCCCGCGTCACCGCAGTCCAGTCCGGCCGTGTCCAGGCCATCGAAGACGTTCCCTACCTGGACGTCGATGGGCTGAAGTCCAAGGTGAAGGTCGAATCCGTCCAGTCCTTCGGCCTGCTGTTCCTCATGTTCAACTGCGCCAAGGCGCCGTTCGACAACAAGCTTGTCCGCCAGGCACTGCACTACGGCCTGGACAAGGAAGCCATCATCAAGAAGGCACTGTTCGGCAACGCCAAGGCCGCCACCTCCTATTTCCAGGAAGGCCACCCGGACTACGTCAAGGCCAAGAACGTCTACGGCTTCGATACGTCAAAGGCCGAGGATCTGCTGAAGCAGGCTGGTGTCACCACCCTGGAGTTCGAACTCCTCACCACGGACACTGCCTGGGTCAAAGACGTCGCTCCGCTGATCCTCGAATCCTGGAACAAGATCCCGGGCGTCAAGGTCACCGTGAAGAGCCTCCAGTCCGGCGCCTTGTACAGCGACCGTGTTGGCAAGGGTGACTACTCCGTCGTCGCGGCCCCGGGCGATCCCTCCGTCTTCGGTAACGATGCAGACCTTCTCCTGAGCTGGTTCTACTCGGGCGCCACCTGGATGGACAAGCGTGCTTTCTGGACCACTCCGGAACGCACCAAACTGCAGGAACTGATGAACAAGGGCTCACAGGCCTCGGGCGATGACGCCAAGAAGATCGTAGGCGAAATCGTGGACATGGTCTCTGATGAAGTGCCGCTCTACCCTGTCTTCCACCGCCAGCTTCCCAGCGCTTGGGACGAAAAGAAGCTCAACGGCTTCCAGCCCCTCCCCACCACCGGCCTCTCATTCGTCGGCGTCGGACGAACTGCCTAAGCACCCTTCAAGTTGCGGGGCCCGCTCTGCAGGGTTGAACCCCAAAATACCCCGCAGAGCGGGCCCCACAACCAGAAACACACCGGAGAACAAATTGGTCACGATATTGCGTCTGCTCGGCCGCAGGCTAGCAGCATTGCCATTGATGATCCTGGGCATCACGTTGCTCGTCTTCCTCGTCCTGCAGGCCGCTCCCGGCGACCAGGCAAGTTCCGCCCTCGGTGACGGCGCCAGCGAAGAAGCCAAGCAGCAATACCGCCAGGACAATGGCCTGAACGACCCCTTGGTCCTGCAGTACTTCCGCTTCCTCGGCAAGCTCCTGCAGTTCGACCTCGGCACCACCACCCCGCCGGCCAAGTCGGTGGCTTCCATGATTGCCTCAGCGTTCCCTTTGACGCTGCAACTCACTTTCCTCGGCGTACTCATCGCCATTGTGCTGTCGCTGGCGTTCGGCATCCTCGGCGCCCTGTACCGCGACAAGTGGCAGGACCAGTTGGTCCGCGTCTTCTCGATCGCCGCGATCGCCACCCCGTCGTTCTGGCTCGGCATCCTGCTGATCCAGTGGTTCGCCCTGGGTGAGAACCCGATGTTCCCCTCGGGTGGAATTGCGACGCCGGAGTCCGGCTTTGGCGGCTGGCTCAACTCGATGGCCCTCCCGGCCCTGGCGCTCGGCATCCCTGTCTCGGCGTCGCTGATCCGGGTGGTCCGTACCTCGATGGTTGAAGAACTGGACCGCGACTACGTCCGGACCGCCATCGGCAACGGTGTGCCCTACCGCGAAGTCGTCTCCAAGAACGTCCTCCGCAACGCGCTCGTCACCCCGGTGACCGTGCTGGGACTCCGCGTCGGCTACCTGCTGGGTGGCGCCGTCGTGATTGAAATGATTTTCGCCCTGCCCGGCATGGGCCAACTGATCCTCAACGGCATCACCAACCTGGACGTCAACCTGGTCCAGGGCGTGGTGCTCACCATCTCGGTCACCTTTGTTCTGGTGAACATCGTGGTGGACCTTCTCTACCTGCTCATCAACCCCCGAATCAGGACGGTATAGCTCATGCGCAGCAAGCTCGCAGAACGGCTAAGTGCCCCGGGCATTCGTTTCAAGGCCCTGCCCTGGGGCTCCCGTATCGCCCTGCTTTTCCTCATCTTGATCGTGGTCGCGGCCATCTTCGCGCCGGTCATCGCACCGCACGATCCCCTGGAGACGTTCATCCCGGCCACGCCGCCGGGCGCCGAGCACTTCTTCGGTACTGACCGCCTTGGCCGCGACATCTTCTCGCGCCTCCTCTTCGGCGCTCAGTCGTCGCTGATGATCGGCCTTGGCGCGGTTGCCCTGGCCATCCTTGCCGGTGCGCTCCTTGGTTCCTTCGCGGCAACCTCCAGCAAGTCCGTGAACGAGATCATCATGCGGCTCATGGACATACTGATGGCGTTCCCCGGTATCGCCCTGGCCGCAGTGTTGCTGGCGGCCTTCGGCAACTCGGTGCCCACCATCATCATCGCGATCGCCATCATCTACACGCCGCAACTGGCCCGCGTGGTGCGCGCCAACGTGCTCGCACAATACGGCGAAGACTACGTCCGTGCCGAACGCGTGATCGGTGCAGGCCGTTTCTACATCCTGGTCAAGCACATCGTCCGCAACACTGCCGCTCCGGTGCTGGTGTTCGCAACGGTCATGGTGGCCGACGCCATCATCCTCGAAGCCTCGCTGTCCTTCCTTGGCGCCGGAGTCCAGGACCCCGCGCCTTCCTGGGGCAACGTGATTTCCTACGGCCGCAACCTGGTCCTGTCCGGCGGTTGGTGGGCCACCACCTTCGCCGGTGTGACCATCCTCCTGACGGTGCTGTCCCTCAACATCCTTGCTGAGGGCCTCACCGACGCCATGGTGAACCCGAAGCTCCGCCGTGGGCCCGTAGTAAAGGACGACGACGGTTCGGCGGCAGTCATTGCCGTGGACACCGAAGTTGGTACGTCCGTGGCCCAGCCCTCGGTGGTTGAGGAACACGAGCTCGACGGCGTCCGGGCGGCTTCCGCTGACGGCCTCACTTCCGAGGGGGGCGCCTCAGCCGTCCTCACCGATGTGAAGCTCGCCGCCGCCAACCCGCACCTCCTGTTGGACCGCGAACTGGAACTCCTGGCCCGGATCGAAGCGACCCGCACCGACCGACTCCCCCAGGTTTCTCCACAAGCACGCAACGTCCTTGAAGTGAAGAACCTGTCCATCCGGTTCCCTGGGCGCTTCGGCGACATCGCGATCGTGGACAATGTGTCCTTCACCGTCCGAGAAGGCGAAACGATGGGCCTGGTGGGCGAGTCCGGTTGCGGCAAGTCGATCACGTCACTGGCTGTCATGGGGCTGCTGCCCAAGACCGCCCAAGTCACCGGCTCCATCAAGTTCGATGGCAAGGAACTCCTGGATCCGAACACCAAGCACAGCAATCCCAAGGCCTATGTGGGCCTCCGCGGCGAACAGATCGCGATGGTCTACCAGGACGCACTGAGCTCCCTTAACCCGTCCATGAAAATCAAGGAACAGATGGAGCAGCTCACCAAACGTGGGGGTCGCAAGACTCCCGCCGAGCTGCTGGAAATGGTCAAGCTTGATCCCGTCCGCACACTGGCCAGCTACCCGCACGAGCTTTCCGGTGGCCAGCGCCAACGCGTACTGATAGCCATGGCGTTGTCCCGTTCGCCGAAGATCGTGGTGGCGGACGAACCCACCACTGCCTTGGATGTCACCGTCCAGAAGCAGGTTGTGGATCTGCTCAACGAGCTTCGCGAACAGCTCGGCTTCGCCATGGTCTTCGTCAGCCACGACCTCGCCTTGGTGGCGTCCTTGGCCCACCGGATCACGGTCATGTACGCCGGCCAAGTGGTGGAATCCGCGCAGGCATCCGAACTCCTGCAGAATCCCCACCACGAGTACACCCGTGGCCTGCTCGGCGCAGTGCTTTCCATCGAAGCCGACGCCGTCCGCCTGCACCAGATCCCCGGCACGGTCCCGTCACCCCGCGACTTCGCCACGGGCGACCGCTTCGCGGCACGTTCACTGCGTGCCGACGCCGACCCCCACCAGAAACTGGTCCTCACCGCGGTTTCCGGTGCCAATGGTGATGATGCCGACCACTACTGGGCCAGCCACCTGAAGGAGGACGCGAAATGAGTGAATCAGTCGGACAAGATACAAAACCGGTCATCGAACTCCAAGACGTCAAGGTCTACCACCATGCACGGACCGGCGGCCTGTTCCGTCCGAACATCGTCAAAGCCGTGGACGGCGTGGACTTCACCATCAGCCGCGGCGAAACCGTCGGCATCGTTGGTGAGTCCGGCTGCGGCAAGTCCACGCTTGCTTCAGTGCTTGTGGGACTCCAGCCGCCGACGTCGGGCAAGGTTTTGTTCCACGGAAAGCCCGCCATCAAGCGGAACGCGGCCATGCGCAAACAGTTTGGACGCTCCGTCTCCGTGGTCTTCCAGGACCCGGCCACGGCGCTGAACCCGCGCATGACCATCCAGGACATCCTCACTGATCCGCTGCAAATCCACGGCATCGGCAACGCGTCATCACGCGCTGCCAAGGTCAAGGAACTGTTGGCGCTGGTAGGCCTGCCGCAATCGGCGGCCGAAGTGACGCCGTCGCAGGTTTCCGGTGGCCAGCGCCAGCGCGTGGCGATTGCCCGCGCGTTGGCCCTGGACCCGGACATCATCGTGGCGGACGAACCGACGTCGGCCCTGGACGTTTCGGTCCGCGCCCAGGTCCTGAACCTGCTCTCCGACCTGAAGACCCAACTGAACCTCGGCATGGTGTTCATCTCGCACGACATCCAGACCGTCCGCTACGTCTCGGACCGGATCTGTGTCATGTACTTCGGCAAGATCGTCGAGCAAGGCTCGGCAGCGCAGGTCTTTGATAACCCGAGCAACGACTACACCAAGAAACTGCTGGGCGCCGCCCCGAGCCTTCTTCACATCTAGTTTTTCCCTTCACAAGCTACAAACAACGGAGATTTCTGTGTCCACTCAATTCCAGGGCGTCATTCCCCCGGTCATCACCCCCCGCCACGCCGACGGCAGCATCGACACCGCGTCGCTGAAGAACGTCACCAAGCACCTGATCGACGGCGGTGTGTCCGGCCTTTTCGTCCTGGGCTCCTCCGGCGAAGTCCCCTACCTGACCAACGACGAGCGTGAGCTGGTGGTCTCCACCATCGCCGACGCCAACGCAGGAGCCGTCCCGCTGATCGTGGGCGCCAACGAGCAGACCACCACCCGCGTCATCGAGGAAGCCCGCAAGGTGGTGGACCTCGGTGCGGACGCGATCGTGGTTACCTCCATGTACTACGCAATCGGCAACGCGGCGGAGACGGAGACCCATTTCCGCGACATCCACGCCGCCATCGAGAAACCGATCTTCGCCTACGACGTCCCCGTCCGCACCCACTTCAAGCTGCCCACGGACCTCTTGGTTCGTCTGGGACGCGACGGTGTGATCGCCGGCGTCAAGGACTCCTCCGGTGACGACGTCTCCTTCCGCCAGCTGCTCCTCGCAGCCAAGGACATCCCCAATTTCGACATCTTCACCGGTCACGAAGTTGTGGTGGACGGCGCCCTCCTGGGTGGCGCGCAGGGCGTTGTTCCGGGCCTCGGCAACGTTGACCCGGCCGGCTACCGCCGCCTGTTCGACGCAGCTCAGGCCGGCGATTGGGCTGGTGCCGCACGCGAACAGGATCGCTTGGCCGACGTCTTCGAGATCGTCTACGCCCCCAACGGACGCGTCTCCGGTGGTGCCGCAGGACTGGGTGCGTTCAAGACCGCACTGCAGGTCATGGGCGTCATTGAGTCGAACACCATGAGCTCGCCCATGCTCTCCCTGAATGATTCCGAAACCGCTGCGATCCGTTCGATCCTGGAACGCAACGGGCTGGTCTAGGTTTCAATGACCCCCTCCATGACCCACGTGATCGGCGTTGACCTCGGCGGCACCAAGACCGCCGCCGGGGTTGTCTCCCCTTCTGGCGAAGTTTTAATGACGGAGACCATTCCGACGTTGAACCGGGCCGGCGGCGAAGCAATCCTCGACGCCACCGCAGCGCTGATCACGGGTCTGGTGGAGCGCGCTGCCGACGCCGGGCACTCAGTGTCCGGCGTCGGCGTCGGCTCCGCTGGGGTCATCGACGCTGTTATTGGGTCGGTGGTCTCCGCTACGGATGCGATTCTGGGCTGGGCGGGGACTGCACTAGTTTCCGGACTTTCTGCGCGATCGGGGCTTTCCGTTCGGGCAGTCAACGACGTCCACGCGCACGCCCTAGGCGAAGCTTGGCTTGGCGCGTCAGCCGGTTCGGCCAGCTCACTGATGGTCGCCTTCGGCACAGGCGTTGGCGGCAGTTTCGTGCTGGACGGGGCCCCTGTCCTTGGGCACCGGTTTGTGGGCGGGCATGTGGGGCATTTTGCTTCGCCTTACGCTGCGTTTGACGGGGTCCCGCTGCCCTGCGTCTGCGGATCTGCCGGGCACGTTGAGGCTGTTGCTTCCGGGCCCGCCATCTACGAGTCGTACCTGCGGTGTGGTGGCTCTGATTCCTTGGCCGCGGACACGCGCGGCGTGTTCGCGCTTGCGGCTTCCGGTGCTGACGCGCTCGACGGCGGTGCCTCCTTTGCGGTCAGCCGCGACGCCGCTGTGCACGCCGTCGACGCCGGTGCTGCCGCAGCCGGCCAGGCCGTGGGCGGCCTCATCAACATCCTTGACCCAGAAACCGTGGTGATCTCCGGAGGTCTGGCCGATGCCGGCGAACTCTGGTGGAAACCCATGGAAGCTGCCCTGCGCCGGGAACTCTTGGCACCCTTGGCTGCAGTCCCCGTGCTCAAGGCGTCCCTGGGCAACTCCGCTGCCATTATTGGCGCCGCAAAACTCGTCCTTCTTTAAGGGAGACATTCATGATCCTCACCCCCGAAAACCTCGAAGCTCTCCGCTCCCAGCTGATTGTCTCCTGCCAGGCCTACCCGGGTGAGCCCATGCGTGATCCCCGGACCACCGGCCAAGTGGCGGCTTCGGCCGTCATCGGCGGGGCTGCGGCGATCCGCGTCCAAGGGTTGGCCGACGTGCAGTTCACGCGCACCGCCGTCGAGGTCCCTGTCATCGGACTGTGGAAGGACGGCCATGACGGCGTTTTCATCACTCCTACCCTTCGCCATGCCCTTGCCGTGGCGAATGCCGGAGCGCATGTTGTGGCCATCGACGGCACGCGGCGTTCGCGGCCGGATGGGCTGTCCTTGTCCGCCACCGTTGCCGGTATCCACGCAGAATCTCATGCTCTGGTCATGGCCGATTGTGGCTCGTTCGATGACGCCGTTGCCGCCGTGGAGGCAGGGGCGGACCTGATCGGAACCACGCTTGCCGGCTACACAGGCGAGCGCCCCAAGACGGATGGCCCGGACTTGGAGTTGCTGTCCTCGATAGCAGCCGCTGAGCTAGGGAAGCCCCTCATCGCCGAGGGCCGGATCCACACCCCCGCTCATGCCCGTCAGGCCCTCGACGCCGGCGCGTTCGCCGTGGTTGTTGGCACAGCGATCACACACCCGGCGTCGATTACGGGCTGGTTCAAGGGCGCGATGCACGCCTAGCCCTGCGTTGCGAGGCCCGCTCTGCACGCTAAAGCGCCCCCAAACCCTGCACACCAGGCCTCACAACGGACGGTTGGCCTAACCCGTCTCGACACCCCTGTCCGTCGCGTGCCCGTATTGGGACCACCCGCCGACGAAGAGCTTCCCTTGGCCCATGCCCACATGCTCCATCGTCAGCACGTTGTGGCACGCGGTCACTCCAGAGCCGCAGTAGGAAATGGTGTCATTCGCGGACACGATGCCGGCACGCTCGAAGTTGGCGCGAATCTGCATTTCCGGGAGCAGTCGACCCGTGGGGTCCAGGTTCTCCCGGCAGGGGACACTAACGGCTCCAGGAATGTGCCCGGGACGGGGGTCGATGGGGTCCTGCCTGCCCGCAAAACGGTCAGCGTTTCTGGCATCCACTGTGGTGTTGCCGCCGGAAGACGCCTCCGCGATGTCGGCAATGACATGCGCCGGCCACTCTCGTGTTGTGAAGCGCCCCCTGGAGGGAGTTGGCGCTTCCCTGGATAGATCCCCTGGATAGCTGGCGATTCCGCCGTTGAGGATCGACGCCTTGTGCCCCGTGGATCGCAGCATCCAGACGAGTCTGGCCGCGATCACTCCTCCTGCGTCGTCGTAGGCAACTACGGTGTCGGCATCGCTGATGCCTGATTCCCGCATACCTTCGGCGAAAACTTCGGGATCGGGCAGCGGGTTCCTTCCAGCCTCAGGTGAAGCCGGTCCCGATAGCCAGCGATCCAAGTCCATGAACACGGCGCCCGGGATGTGTCCGGCGTCGTAGGCGTCCTTCCCTGAGGCGCCGTCGAGGTACCACCTGGCATCGGCCAAGACAATGCTCCCGCGATTATTCGCGCACCAACTCCAGTCGACAAAAGGCTTCAGGTCATCATTCATATTTGCAGCCTAGGCAGTAGATCCATATTTTGAGACACGCATCCCAACATCTGGACACCACCCACACATGCGAGGCCCACTCTGCACCCTAAAGCGCCCCCAAACCCTGCACACCAGGCCTCACAACGCACCGGAGTGCAGTTGTAGGCTTTCCCCATGACTGCCGAGAGCTCCCGCGAGTACGACGTAATAGTGATCGGCGCAGGCGCCGTTGGGGAAAACGTGGCGGACCGGGTGGTCCGGGGCGGCCTGTCGGCGGTGATCGTGGAAAACGAGTTGGTGGGCGGCGAGTGTTCCTATTGGGCCTGCATTCCCTCCAAAGCGCTCCTCCGCCCGGGGAGTGTGCTGCACGCGGCGCAGGTCATCCCCGGTGCTTCCGAGGCTGTCACCGGAGTGGTCGACGCCGAGGCCGCCCTGAAGCACCGCGACTGGTTCACCAACAACTGGGAAGACAGCAGCCAGGTCGAATGGCTGGACAGCGCCGGCATCGACCTCATCCGTGGGCGCGGCCGGATCACGGGTCCGCGGGAGGTCCAGGTGGACGGCCTGGACGGAAACAGCTACGCCTTGAAGGCACACCATGCCGTGGTGGTGGCAACGGGTTCCACGCCGACCATCCCGGGAATTGCTGGCCTGAAGGACGTCCCGTTCTGGACGACACGCGGCGCCACAGCAGCCAAGGAGATCCCCAAACGCCTCGTCGTCCTGGGCGGTGGGGTGGCTGGCGTGGAAATGGCGCAGGCGTTTGCGCGGCTTGGATCCGATGTGGCGGTCGTCGCCCGGGGTCGCCTCTTGAGCAGCTACCCGGAGGAAGCGGCCAACCTTGTGCTGGCGGGCCTTCGCGCTGACGGGATCGACGTCCGGGTCCACACCGACGTGGAGAAAGTGGAGGAGAACGACGACGGCTCGGTGACCGTAACGCTCGACGGCGGGACACTCCAGGCCGATCAACTCCTGGTCGCTTCCGGAAGGCACCCGTCCTTGGCCAACCTGGGCTTGGAGAGCGTGGGCGTCGAAGCACCGAACGGCAAACCGCTCAAGCTCACCACGGACGCGAGTGGCCTCGTCGAGGGCCCCGCCAGCGATGGCACCAGTGGGCTGTGGCTTTACGCTGCCGGTGATGCCGCCGGCAAGGTGCTCCTGACCCACCAGGGCAAGTACGAGGCCCGCGCTACAGGGGATGCAATCGTCGCCAGGGCCAACGGCAAGCTCAAGGGCACCCCGCAGCCATGGAGTCCTTGGGCCCACACGGCCAACGACCACGCCGTACCCAGCGTCGTGTTCACTGATCCCGAAGTTGCTTCCGTGGGGCTAAGCCTCGAGCAGGCCCTTTTGCAGGGAAAGAACGTCACGGGCGTTGAGTTGCCCATCAACGTGTCCGGTTCCCAGTTGCACTCCCCCGACTACAAGGGCTGGGCGCAGATGGTGGTGGACGAGGACCGGAAGGTCATCCTTGGAGCAACCTTCGTCGGGCCGGGCGTGGCTGAGCTGCTTCACTCCGCCACCATCGCGATCGTGGGCGAAGTCCCCTTGGACAGGCTGTGGCACGCGGTTCCGTCGTATCCGACCATCAGCGAGATCTGGCTGCGCCTGCTCGAGAAGTACGGACTCTAGAACCTATTTGAACTGACCAGTCAGTTCAGTTAGACTTTTCGCAGACACCATTTCTGCGAAAGGCTTCATTGTGCTGTCCGTACAGCAACTCCAGATCAAAGGCCGCCGGGGCGATCTCCTTCCGGCAACATCCCTCACCGTAAGCCGCGGTGAACTCCTGCTGGTCGCCGGCGAGGGCCAAGACCAACGGACAGCTTTGGCGTTGGCCCTGAGCGGCCGCATGAAGCCCAGCAATGGCGTCCTTAGCTGGGACAACACCACCAAGACCAAGAAGATCCGCCTCGCGAGCGCCTTGGTGGATTCCCCCGGCGTCAACGAGCCGGAGCAACACCTCAGCGTGCGCGACCTCGTCACCGAGGACCTCTCGCTCATCCCACGCCGCTACCGGGGCGCTCTCCTGAGCAAGCCCTGGCTGAAGGTCAACAGCTTTGAAGACATCGCCGGCCTCTGGATCGAACAGCTACCTGCGGGCCGACGCCTCGAACTCCTGTCCGCGCTCGCCCTGGCGGATCCTGCCACCGACCTCCTGGTGGTCGACTCCCCCGATCGGCATAGTGCCGATCCTGCCGCGTGGTTGCCTCGTTTGCAGGCATTGGCGTCCGACGCCGGTCGGCCGCTTGCCGTGGTGGCCGTCGTCGGCGCCCTCCCGGACAACTGGACCGGCGCCGCTGCGGTGATCGGCAACTCAGTCTCGCACCCGCCCGAACCGGAACTGGAACCCACCCCCTCAGCCCCTGAGTTGGACTCGGCCCCCGAACCGGAGACAGCCGTCGAGCCTCAGCCGGCCGCCCAGCCGGCCCCCGAGCCCCACGCCAAGCACGCCGCCGAAGCGGAACCCGACGCACCCGAAGCGGCCGAACCCGCCGCCGAACCTGATACCCAAAACCTCCAAAGGACTGCAAAGTGACTGTTCTGCGGCTCGCCCGCTCCGAACTCAAGCGCATGACCGGCGGGCTGTTGCCCAAGCTGACCATCCTCGCCCTGACCATGGTTCCGTTGCTGTACGGCGCCGTGTACCTCTACGCGAACTGGGATCCGTACGGCAACCTGAACCAGATCGACGCCGCCCTGGTGGTGGAGGACACGGGTGCCACCTCCAAGGACGGCAGCGAACTTCAGGCAGGCAAGAAGGTGGCCGACAGCCTGGTGGAAGGCCATGTCTTCAACTGGAAGCAGGTGGCCAGTGCCGAGGATGCGGACGCCGGCGTCAAAACGGGCGAGTACGCCTTCGCGCTGCGCATCCCCAAGGACTTCTCCGCCAATCTGGTCTCCCCCGGCAGCTTCGACGCCGCCAACCAGGCCATGCTCCACGTCACCACCAACGACGCCAACAACTACTTGCTGAGCACCATCGTGGACAAACTCACCACCGCGGTGCACTCCACGGTCGCTAAAGAGGTGGGCGAAGAGACAGCCAACCAGCTGCTCACCGGTTTCGGCACCATCCATGCTTCAATCGTCAAAGCAGCGGACGGCGCAGGACAACTCGCTGACGGTGTCGGCAAACTCAGCGACGGTGCCGCGACGCTGCATGACGGCACCACCCAACTGGTCACCGGCGCCGACCAACTGGTGGCCGGCCAAACCAAACTGCGCGACGGCGCGGTACAGCTCAACACCGGCGCCAGCCAGCTGAGTTCCGGCCTGACAGAGCTCAAGAACAAGACCTCCACCCTGCCCGCAGACTCCCAAAAACTGGCCGACGGCGCCGCGCAGGTTGCCGCCGGAAACGCCCAGTTGAACGCGAAAGTCCAGGACGTCGTGGGTCAGCTGGAAGCCGCGGACAAGGGTCTGCGCACCCGGGTTGTGGAGTCCAACGCACGGCTGGTGACATCCGGTGTTCTGACGCAGGAGCAGGCCGACAAGGTCCTGGCCGATTTCGATGCCGCCGCTGCATCAAGCCCGGTCACGGACGCCAAGGCGAAGATCTCCGGCGATGCTGCCAAGATCCAGCAACTCTCTGACGGCTCGGCCGCTGTGAGCGCCGGGGCCTCAAAGCTTGCAGCCGCCACACCGACGCTCACGGACGCCATCGCGAAGGCGGCCGCCGGCGCCGGGCAGCTCCAAACCGGCGCAGCCACCCTCGCCGCCGGCCAACAGTCGGCGCTTGACGGGGCGGTAAAGATCGACGACGGCGCCCGCCAACTGGACGACGGCGCCGGGCAGCTCGCAAGCGGTGCAGCGACCGCCTCCGATGGTTCGCACACCCTGGCCTCCGAACTGGCCAAGGGAGCGGGAGATATCCCCAACCCGAACGACGAGCAAAAGAGCAGCGTGTCCAAGGTGATCGCTGATCCGGTCGCAGTGGAGAACGTGTCACAGGCCAAGGCGGGCTCCTATGGCGCAGGCCTGGCTCCGTTCTTCCTGACGTTGGCGCTCTGGATCGGTGTGTTCATGCTGGTCCAGGCCATGCGGCCCATCACCCAGCGGGCCCTGGCGTCGAACGCCCCAGCCTGGAAAATCGCCGTCGGAGGCTGGCTGCCGTTCTTCGTGGTCTCCGTGCTGCAGGCGACCATCCTGACACTGGTGGTGGATTTGGGGCTCGGCTTGAACCCTGCCCACCCGATCGGGATGTGGCTGTTCATGCTGGCCGCGGTGATGGCGTTCAGCGCGATCATCCAGGGGATCGTGGCGCTGATGGGAACGCCCGGCAAGTTCGTGGTGCTGGTCCTGCTGGTCCTGCAGCTGGTGTCGTCCGGTGGCACGTTCCCGTGGCAGACCACCCCGATGCCGTTGCACGTGGTGCATGAAATCCTGCCGATGGGCTACGTCGTCACCGGCATGCGGCACCTGATCTACGGCGGTGAGCTCAGCATGATCTGGCCCACAGTATTGGGCCTGCTTGGGTACACTTTGCTGGGAGCGGCGCTGTCCACCCTCGCCGTCCGCAAGCACAAGATGTGGACCCTGAAGACCCTGAAGCCGGAGATCGCAGTATGAGCACCACCGAGCCGCTCGCTTCCGATTCCGCGATGGGCGGGGGCAAGAAGCTTCGCCCCGAACGAACCAACGCCACCAAGCAACGATTGTTCGAAGCATCCATGGAGCTGATCGGCGAACGCGGCGCTGCCGGAGTGACAGTTGACGAAATCGCCGCCGCGGCCGGGGTTTCCAAGGGAACGGTCTATTACAACTTCGGCAGCAAGTCCGACCTCATCGCCCAGCTGTTGCGGCATGGCGTGGACATCATGCTGGTCCGGCTCCAGGACGTTCAAGGACAAAGCAGCGACCCGCTCGAATCCATGAAGAACATGGTGGGCCAGGCGATGGAGTTCATGGACGACTACCCGTCGTTCGCCAGACTCTGGGTCAGTGAAAACTGGCGGACGCCTGGCGAATGGAGTGCGGTGTTCGCGGAACTCCGTGCAGAACTCCTGGCTGTCATTGGCTCGGCGGTGGCGCGTGTCGCGGAAGGGTACACAGTGGACGAGTCGATCGCCCGCGGAAGCCTCGAAGCGGCCATCTTCGGCGCGATCTTCGTCGTGGGCCTCGACCGGCAAACCTACAACCCCGAGCGCACCCGCGAGCAGAGCGTCGCCGCTGTGATGACCATCATGCACGGCTACGTGATCAAGTAGCCTCACACACGTTGCGAGGCCCGCTTTGAGGGGTATTGCGTGCCCTAAGCCTGTTGAGCGGGCCCCACAACGGTATCCAACTGCAATGTACTACGGCGTGGCGTGGCCACTTGGTCGGAGATGATTAACCCCATGCGTCACATGGGGAACAGCGGAAAGCTAGCGGTCATTGCCGCCTTCGTATCCCTCGGGCTCTTGGTGCTCGCCGCCGTCGTCCTTGAGGAACTGGTCCTGTACCTCTTCCTTGGCGCCGTGCTGGTTTGTTATCTGGCCTGCATCGTCCAGCTCTTCAACCGCCGCAGGTACCTGGTGGTCCTTCTCGGCGCGGTGGGGACCAGCCTGTTCATTGGCTTCAGCATCGCCTTCCTGCGGATGTGGGGGCTGGCGTTCAACCAGGACGCCAACGCCATGGGAAGTGCCGTCAGCACCGAAGACTCGGACATCTACTTCTACCTTGCCGCCGTGGCCGGTGTTGGCACCTTGGCCGTGATGTTCCTCGGAGCCGTGGTGCCGTCCTTCGGATCGCGGGCACCTGCTCCCGCTAAGCGACCGGCATCCGCGGCCAAGCGCAGTCCCGCTCCACGCAAGCCCGCGGCGCGCCCGGTTACGACTGTTGCTCGTCCTGGTACGCCTGCCAAACGCCCGGCTACGACGGCTCCACGAGGCGCCGGAACCTCCAACCCCGCTGCCGCAAAGCGTCCCGCGGCACCCCGGACCCCTGCAGCGGCAGCCAAGCGACCGGCGTCGAGCTCTTCTTCCCAACGCAGGCCGGCACCCAAACGCTAAGCCCTGCGTTGCGGGGCCCGCTCTACACGCTATCGGGTGGTCTAAACGTGCAAAGCGGGCCTCACAACGGGTGGGTCAGGAGTCGAAACCCAACCCCACGGCGTCGAGCGCTTTGAGGATGAGGTTCCGTTTGCCCTGGTTGTGGTCTGCCCTGTCCATGGACCATCGGGTCAGGTTGATGCCCAAGGAAGCCAGCGGTTCGGGCGGGAAGGGCAGTGGCCGTTTCCTGACCATTTCCACGCGCGTGCGCTCCGTGTCCAAGCCAGCCAACAAGTCCAGGAGGACGTCGGCCGCGAACGCCGTTGCACCAACTCCGAGCCCTGTGAAGCCGGCCGCGTACGCCACCCTGTTCTTGCGGGCGGTGCCGAAGAAGGCGCAGAACTGCGTGCTCGAATCGATGGGCCCGGCCCACTTGTGCGTGAACTTCAGGCCTTCGAGCTGGGGGAACGTGGTGAAGAAGTGGGATGCGATCTTCTCCCATGTGGCGGGCTGGTGCTCGTGCCGCTGGTCCACGCGGCGGCCCCAGAAGTAGAGGGCATCGTAGCCACCGAAAAGGATCCGGTGGTCCTTGGTGATCCGGTAGTAGTGGAACTGGTTGGCGACGTCCCCAATGCCTTGGCGCTTGGTCCAGCCGATGGATGCCAGCTGTTCGGCGTTGAGGGGCTCGGTCATGAGCGCATAGTCGTACACGGGCACGGTCATCAGCTGGTTGCGCTTGAGCAACGACGGAAACACGTTGGTGCCCAGGACCACCTGACCGGCTTCGACGTTGCCGCGCTCCGTGACGACGGTGACGCCGTGATCGTGGTCGTTGAGCTCCCTGACGCGGGTACCCTCATGGATCTGGACGCCCAAGTCCGTGACCACGCGCGCCAATTCGAGTCCGAGTTTGTACGGGTGGACCATGGCCACGGAGTCCTGGTGCCAACGGCCTGCGAGGTAGGTGGGTGAGTTGACCTCGGCCCGGATGGCGTCCCGGTCCAGGAAGACGCTCCCGGGACTATCGTCCTCGCGGAGCCAGGCAACCTGATGCGGTTCAACGGCCACGTTGAGTTCGCCCGTGCGCTCCCACTCGCAGTTCATGGCGTACTTCTCCACGGACTCCTGCATGCGGTCCAGGTTCTGCATTCCCAGCCGGTCCAAGGTGTCCAATTCGTCCGGCCACCGGTTCCTGCCGTTCTCATGGCCGTGGGTGAGGCTGGCCTCGCAGAAACCGCCGTTGCGGCCCGACGCCGCCCACGCCACCCGCTCGGCTTCGAGCAGGATCACGGTTCGGCCGGGGTCTCGTTCCTTGGCTCGCAGGGCTGTCCACAGCCCGGTGTAACCGCCGCCAACAATCACCAGGTCGGCGGCAGCATCGCCGTCGAGCTGCGGGTAGTGCGTTGCTTTGTCCTTCATGTCGTCGATCCAAAAGGGCCGGTGCGCGGCACCCTGCAGCGCGGCGGCTACGACGTCGGCCTGCGGGACATTCCGTTCGAAAACGGTGGTATTCACGGAAAACTCTCCTGTTTCTGGGGTAGGTTCTTGGCCGGCATGCTCAGGCAGTGACCTGCTCAGGCGATACGCTGCTCAGGCAGTGACCGGCTCGGCGTCCCACAAGGGCCGGGGACGTGAGGCGATGAGGTTCTTGGTGTAGTCGTCGCCAGGGTCTTCCAGGATCCGTACCGTGGGCCCTTGCTCCACGATCCGTCCCTGGTGCATCACGAGCAGCTGGGAGCATAGGCGCGAGACCACCGCCAGGTCATGGGTGACGAACAGGATGGTCAGCCCAAACTGGTCCCGCAGTTCCTCCACGAGTTCCAGTACCTGAGCTTGGACGGAGACATCCAGGGCACTTGTGGCTTCGTCCAGAACCAGGAGCCGGGGACGTGCTGCGAGCGCCTTGGCCAAGGCGACGCGCTGCCGCTGGCCACCCGAAAGAGCCCGCGGCCGCGCATCCAACCGTTCAGGTCCGATTCCCACTCTGCCCAGGAGTTCCGCGGCGCTGGCCTTGGCTTGCTTGCGTCCTTGCCCCTGGTGGAGGCGGAACACATCGGCCACAGCGTTGCCCACGGGAATCCGCGGATCCAGGGACAGGTAAGGGTCCTGGAAGACGATCTGGACATCCTTGGCCAGGATCTTGCGCTCGGAGGCTTTGAGTGACCGCCGGGGCCTGTGGACACCGCCCAGTGTGAGCTCGCCGTCGGTGGCGGTTTCGAGTGCCACCACAAGGCGGGCCAGGGTGGATTTACCGGAGCCCGACTCCCCCACCACGCCCAAGGAACCGCCTTCGGGGAGACTGAAACGTGCGTTGTCCAAAGCGGTAATGACTTCGCCACCGGGCAATTCGTAGCTCTTGGTCAGCCCGGAGACATCAAGCAAAGCCGACGCCCCAGCCTGTGGTTCGGGGATGTCGCCCAACTCGATGACGGGCGTCGCCTCCACTAGTTGCCGGGTGTACTCCTGCTGCGGCATCTGGAACACCGTCCGGGTAGGACCCTGCTCCACCACCTTGCCGCGACGGAGCACGTAGACGCGTTCGCAGAGGCTGGCCGCGAGATTCAGGTCGTGGGTAATGAACAACATGCCCATCCCCCGTGACTGCTGCTCTTCGCGGAGGAGCCGCACTATTCCGGCCTGGGTCGTGACATCCAAGGCAGTGGTGGGCTCGTCGCACAGCAGGAGGTCGGGAGAATTGAGCAGTGCCGCGGCGATCATCACGCGCTGGAGCATCCCGCCCGAGAGCTGGTGCGGGTGCTGGTCCATGAGCTCCTTGGCCCGGCGCAGTCCAACCTGCTCGAGTTGCTTCACGGCCCGTTCGGTAGCTTCGGCACGGGACAGCCCGTCGAACCGCAGCAGCGTCTCGGTAAGGAAGTCCCCCACCGTCCGGACGGGGTTGATGCCTGCCCTGGGGTCCTGGAAGATCATGGACGCGTGGCCGCGCCGGAGCTCCATAAGGCGTTGTTTGCTGGCCGTCAGGGTATCGAGATCTTTAACGGACACGGTTCCTGAGTACCGCGTGCCTCCGGGGAACAACCCCAGGGCGGCCCGGGTTGTCAGGGACTTCCCCGAGCCTGACTCCCCCACCAAGGCGACGGCTTCGCCGTCGTCCACGTGGAGGCTGACGCTGTCCAGGAGGGGTGGCCTGTCCGGGAAGCCGAGGGTGAAGTCTTCAATCTTCAGGAGCTGGCTCATGACAGTTTTCCTCCGATGCGGTCTGAAAGTTCTTCGCCGATGATGTTGACGGCCACCACCACCAGGACCACCACCAGTGCGGGCCAGAACGCGGGCAGGACGTAGCCGCCCAGCAGCGCGCCCCGGGATTCCTCGATCATGGCGCCCCAGTCGCTGGTGGGCGGCTGGACTCCGAGTCCGATGAAGGAGAGCGCGGCGAGGTCGGCCAGTACGTAGCCGAAGTTCAACGTCGATTGCGCACCCACTGTGGGAATGAGGTTGGGCAGGACCCGCCCCAGCACCACCCAGGGTGTCCGGAATCCGAGGACCCGGTACGCCTGGACGTAGGGCCGGCCACGCTCGGCCACCACCAGGGACTGGGCCAGCCTGGCGACGTAGGGCACGTAGGCGATGGTCATGGCGAGGATGGGGGCAAAGAGTCCCTTGCCGAAGAGGGCGATTGCCAGCATGGCCATCAGGAGCGCAGGGAAAGCAAAGAGAAGGTCGAAAAGCCGGCCCAGGACCTTGCCCAGCCAACCCTCGGACCAGCCGGCAACCAAGCCCAGCAGCAAGCCCAGCACCGTTGATCCGATCACCACTATGGTGGGTCCCAGCAGTGATGTCCGGCCGCCGTGCATCAGCCGGCTGAGGAGGTCCCGGCCCAGCGCGTCCGTGCCGAGCAGATGTTGCGCGCCGGGACCGGCCAGGACGTTGTTGAGGTCCACATAGTCGGGGTCGTATGGCGCCAGGACCGGGGCGAAGACCGAGAGAAGCACGACGGCGGCGGCAACGGCGAGCGCCGCCCACGCCATCGGTGACAGGAGGCTGCCGTAACGGCGTAGACCCGCCTGTGGCAGTTGCATCGCCAGGGTCATCGGGACTCCGTTCCGGCCGCGATACGCGGATCAATGAGGGGCTGGACCAGGTCCACCACGGTGTTCACAAGGACGAAGGCGGTGACCACCACCATGACGATTGCCTGGACCACGGCGAAGTCGAGCCTGTCGATGGATTGCACCAGGAGCTGGCCGATACCTGACAGGCCGAAGGTCCGTTCGATGATGGCGCTTGAAACCAGCAACCCTGCCACCAGGACACCGCTCACCGTGAGGATTGGGCCCAGCGCGTTGCGGAGCACGTGGCGTGCCACCACCGAGCCGCGGGTGAGGCCACGGCTTGTTGCCACTTCCACGTGCTCGCGGAGCAGCTGTTCATTCATGGAGGAGCGGGTTACCCGGGCAACCATGGCGATGTAGGTTATGCCCAAGGCGAGCGCCGGGAGGGTGAGGTGCCAGATCCGGTCCCATCCGCCGTCGCCGCTTCCGAAGGAGGGAAACCAGCCCAGTCCCACGGAGAAGAGGGCCACCAGGGCGATGGCCGCAACGAAGGGCGGCACGGCTCCGGCCGCGGTCAGGGTGATGAGGATGAAACGGTCGCCGAAGCCTTTGTTCAGGCTTGCCACGATGCCCGCGAACAGGCCCAGGATGGTGATAAACACCGCGGCGAGAGCCACGAGTTGAAGGGTGGTGGGCAACCGTCCAAGCAACACGTCCGAGACGTCCTGCCGGTAGGTCAGCGAACGGCCCCAGTCGCCGTGGAGGATGCCGCCGAGCCAGTTCAGGTACTGTTCCCAGGCCGGCTTGTCGAGGCCGAACTGCCGGGTGATCTCTTCGAGGGCCTCGGGCTTGGGGCTGCGGCCCCTGAGGAGGAAGCGGGCCGGGTCACCCGGCACCAGGAATCGCGAGAAGAACACGGCCAGTGAGGCGACAAACAGGGTGGCCACCAGGGCCAGCACCTTCTTGGCGATGAAGACCACCGGACGGTTTGCCCTGCTCCTTTTGCCTACCGGTTTCAGGGGTGGCGCGGGTGCCATTGCTTGATCCACAACGGTCATATCAGAGACCTCCGATCTTGGCTGCCCACGGGAAGTACATGTAGTTGATGGACGGATCGGCGCCGGTGATGCGCTTGCCCAGCCACATGGTGGTGACAGTTTCGTAGAGCGGGCCCCAGACGACGTCTTCACTGGCGATCCTGGCTGCCTGCCCGGTGAGCTTGCCGCGGGCGTCGGGGTCCTGCACTCCGTAGGCGGTGTTGACGAGCTCGTCGAATTCCGGGTTGCTCCAACCGCCGTAGTTGCTGAAGTCCCCGGTTCGCAGCACGCTGTACATTTCCAGGGGTTCGGTGCTGGACAGGTACCAGGAGGTCACCAGCAGGTCCACGTTCTTGCGGGCTTCGGGGTCGGAGAAGAGGGTGGTGTATTTGTCGTTGGACATGGTTTGGATTTCCGGGTCCAGGCCGATTTCCTTGGCAGCGGAGGCGATGGCCCGGGCTGTGATGTCGAAGGCTGCGTTCAATGACGCGGTGGCGAAGACAAACTTGCTTCCTTCCGCTCCTGCTTCCTTGACCAGCTTTTTGGCTTCCGCCACGTCATAGGGTGTGGCGAGCAATCCGTTGAAAGCTTCGTCTGTGGTCTCCTGGGAGGCGTCCTTCCACACGTTGCGGGTGGTCAGTGCGTCCGTCTTGCTTGCGTAGCCTTGTTCCGCGGCCTTGATCAGGGCTTCACGGTTGATGGCCATCATGAGCGCCTTCCGAACCTTGACGTCCTTGAAGGTGCCGGCGAGGTTGGTGAAGACCATGCTCTGCACTGACGTGTCTTTGCCGAAGTAGACAGATCCTGCGTCCCTGTTGGCTTTCAGGATGTCCATGGCGTTGGAGGGAATCGCGAAACCGCCGTCGATCTCGCCGGTCTGGAAGGCGTTGATGCGCGACGTTGCGTCCGGGAGCATGGTGAACGTGACCTGCCGGGACTTGGCTTTGAGGTCCGGATCCCAGTAGTCGTCGAAGCGCTTGAGGGTGATGCTTTCGCCGGGCTCCCATGCGTCGAAACTGAACGGCCCTGTGCAGTTCACGCCGGTGCTGGAGTTGCCATAGTCCTTGCCTGCGGCTTCCAGTGTCTTGGCAGATTCCACCACACCCGGTGCGCCCACCAACGAAGCATTGAACACGTAGTCCGGCCGCGTGGTGGTGACCGTTACCTGGTACTCGCCGGTCTTTTCGATCGACTCCACATTCTGGTAGGACGAGGCCCAGAAAGAGCCCACCTCGGGGTTCAGGTGTCGGCTGAGGGAGGCCACCACATCATCCGCTGTCATCTCGCTTCCGTCGTGGAATTTCACGCCTTGCCGGATGGTGTAGATCCACGTCAAGGGGTCCGGGTTCTCCACGCCGGTTGCCAGTCCGGGCGAGGTGGACAGGTCCGCGTTCCAGCGGAAGAGCGACTCGCAGACGTTGGACAGGACAGTGTTGTCCGGGTAGTCGAAGGCGTAGGCATAGTCCAGCGAGAACGGCTCCGCATACATGGCCCAGGTGAAGTTGTCGATTTCCTTGGCAGGTGCCGGCGTTGAGTCGGACAGCGTGAACTTGGGACCCCCGCCGGCTTCAGTCACGCTGGCCGGCCGGGCACCGCAGCCGGCCAGGACCAAGCCGGCCACGACGGCTGCGGCACCGATCGCTGTGATGCGCGACGGCGTCGTCCGCTGTTTGGGTCGCACCGCACCCCGCGCTGGTTGCGGCCTCATTGCAGTACCCGGGTCTTCCGGTCCTGGTCCGTGGCGTCAGTTGAACGGTTGTAGACGCACTCGCCCCCAATCCACGTCTGCGTCACCACCGCCCGGTGCAGTTCCTCGGCGGGGACGTCGAAAATGTTGACGTCAAGCACAGCGAGGTCGGCGAATTTGCCGGGTTCCAACGTGCCGGTGTCCGGGTCCAGATGGTTGATCCAGGCTGTGCCCTGGGTGTAGGCGTCCATGATCTGCTTGAGGCTGAGTTTCTGCGATTCGGGGCCAAGCGCCGGCAGGTCCTCCCCCGGTGCCGTGCGGTTAACGGCTACGTGGATGGCGGCGATGGGGTCTGCCGTGGAGACGGGCCAGTCGCTGCCGGCAACCAGGCGGGCACCTGCCGCTGCGAGTTCGCCAAAGGGGTAGTGCCTGTCCTCTGCGCCGGGTTCCAGGAAAGGCAGGGTCAAGGTGTCCAGCTGTTCCTCGTGGCAGGCCCAGAGTGCCTGCACATTGGCCGCGGCTCCGAGTTCCGCGAAACGGGGAATGTCCTCGCTGCGGACCACTTGGAGGTGGGCGAGGTGGTGGCGCTGATCGTTGGAGCCATTGGCGTCGCGTGCTGCCTGGAGTGCGTCCAGGGCGTCGGTCACCGCACGGTCACCCAAGGCATGGAAGTGGAGTTGCATGCCGGAGGCGTCGATCGCTGTGACGAATTCCTGCAGCTCACCCGTTTCGAAGAACTCGATGCCCCGGTTCTCCGTGTGGTGGCCGTGGTGGTCCAGGTAGACGTGGTGCATGGCAGCAGTGAAGTTCTCCGCCACACCGTCCACCATGACTTTGACCGTATTGGCGTTGAGCAGGAGCGGGTCACTCGATTCAGCGACGCGCTGCCGCCTCTTCACGATCTGGTCCAGCTGCGACATGCCCGCCGTCCGGTCCCACCACTGGCATGCAGTGACCCGGACTTTGAGGTCTCCAGCCTTGGCCGCGTCCACGTAGACGTCCAGATGGTCGGCATGTCCGCCCTCAGGGATGGGCACCCAGGCATCCTGCCAGGCTGTGATTCCCTGTGACAGCAACAGCTGCTGGGAGGCGAGCAGCCCTTGGTACGCCAGCTCGTAGGGCACCGCAGGCTTGACGTCATTGAACAGATCCATGGCGCCCTCGTGGATGGTGCCGGCAGGGGTGCCGTCGGGCTCGCGTTCCAGGCGCCCGCCCGCTGGATCCGGGGTTTCCCGGGTGATCCCCGCCGCTGTGAACGCAGCAGTGTTGGCCCAGGCTCCGTGGTGGTCCCTGTTCACCAGATACACCGGCCGGTCCGGCACCACAGCGTCCAGGAGGTCCCGCGTCGGGGTTCCACCGGGGAAGAAGTCCATGGACCAACCGGCGCCTACGATCCACGGAGTATCGGGGTTCGCGGCGGCGTAGCCGGCAACCAGCGCCACGGCTTCTTCTGCGTTGGCAGCCTCGGTGAGGTCGCACTGAAGCATTTCGATCCCGGCGAATATGGGGTGGATGTGCGCATCCTGGAAGCCGGGGACCACCAGCTGCCCGTCCAAGTCCACCCTGCGGGTCTCCGAGGTGACTGTCCCGGTGAGGTCCTCGGGTCTTCCGACGGCGATGATCCGGCCTGCTGCCACGGCCAGGTCCGCACGAACGGGTCCGGCGTCGTTGCCGGTGTAAACCCATCCGTTCTCAAACAAAATCTCTGCGTGCACTGTCGAGTCCTTTCATGGAAATTCAACTCTTCGGCACACACTATGAGCCGGATCACAGTAAAGTCAACAGTGTTGACATCAGTGCTGACAAAGTCTTTGACTTATCCGTGGAAGGAGGCAGCCATGAATCATGTAGGTTGAATATCAACCCGGATCGCGTGGAAGGCGGACAACTGATGGTGCAGCCAGCACAGTCGACGGACCGCCGAACGCGCCTGGACCCCGGCACCATCATTGACGCAGTCCTGCGGATTTCCAGCGAGGAACCCGGCGAGCGGCTGACCGTCCGGAGGCTGGGCCAGGAACTTGAGGTTGACGCGACCGCTGTCTACCGGCATTTCCGGAACCGGGACGCGATCGTCCGGGCAGCGCTGGACCAGTTGTTCATGATGTCGGTGGAGCGCACCCTGGCCTCGGCACGCGACCACAACTGGCGTGCCCGGCTTGAGGCCTACCTCGACGAACTCCTCAGGGTCTTCATGCAGCACCCATCGCTTGGCAGCGAGTCGTTCGCCACGGACACCTACGGCCCCGGCGAGTTGAAGGCCATCGAGTTCGTCCTGCAATGCCTCACCGACGCAGGGCTGGAAGAGGATCGCGTGGTGCACTACTACGCAGCACTCGAAAGCTACACCCTGGCCTTGGGCGCGGGGATCGCTGTGGAAATCCAGCGACTTCCCGATTCCGAAGGCCACGATCCCTGGATCAACCCCCGGGTCTTCACCCGCATTACCGGACATCCACTCCTTGAGAAACACCACGCAGCGTTGCAAAACCTCGATTCACTCAAAGCGTTCCAGGCGGGCCTTACGGCGATCCTGGACAGCGCCGAACGCGAAAGCAAGCAGGCCTAACGGGCCCTAACGGGCCCTGCGCCCAGCGCAACTGAAACCCAACCGCACAACGACACCCTCGGGCGTCGTTCATTCAGCACTGCCCGGACACCGCCGTCCGGCAGGGAAAGCACGGCACCATGCACCAGTTCATCAGCGGACAACCGTTCACCGGCACTTCAGGAAAGAGCATCGACGTCATCAATCCGGCCACCTCCGAGGTGGTGGCGAACGTAGGCCTGGCTTCCCTCGCGGACCTCGAGGTGGCCGTGGCCGCGGCCCGCGCGGCCTTCCCGTCGTGGTCCCGGACCGCGCCGGGCGAGCGCGCCGGAATCCTGCAGAAGTTCGCCAGGATCATGGAGGAACGCGCGGACGAATTCTCCCGCGTAGAGAGTTCCCAGACGGGCAAGCCATTGCGCTTGACCCGGGAGTTCGACGTTCCCGGCACCATCGATAACATCGACTTCTTCGCAGGCGCCGCCCGGCACCTCGAAGGCAAAGCCACTGCGGAATACTCCCCGCAGCACACCTCGTCCATCCGGCGCGAGGCCATCGGCGTCGTCGGGTCCATCGCGCCGTGGAACTACCCCTTGCAGATGGCGGCGTGGAAGATCCTGCCGGCCATCGCCGCGGGCAACACCGTTGTCCTCAAGCCTGCCGAAATCACGCCCCTCACATCGCTGATGTTCGCGCAGGCGCTCACGGACGCGGGGCTGCCCGACGGCGTGGTGAACGTGGTGGTGGGCGAAGGCCACACGGTTGGGGCGGCACTCATGCGGCACCCCGATGTGGACATGGTCTCCTTCACGGGGTCCACCTCTGTTGGCCGGACAGTGCTGGAAGCGGCCGCCGTCAACGCCAAACGCGTGCACCTTGAGTTGGGCGGAAAGGCACCTTTTGTGGTGTTCGACGACGCCACCGTGGACGCTGCGGTGCACGGCGCTGTGGCGGGCTCGCTCATCAACACTGGCCAGGACTGCACGGCAGCCACGCGGGCCATAGTCCACCGAAGCGTTTACGACGAGTTCGTGGCCAAGGTCTCGGCGCGCTTCGATTCGATCATCCTCGGCGCCCCGGACGACACCGAAGCGGACCTCGGCCCCCTGGTTTCCTTCAAGCAGCGTGACCACGTGGCCGGGATGGTGGAACGCGCCCGCGGCTACAGCAAGATCATGGCGGGCGGCTTCGCCCCCAGCGATGGGAGCCTTGGCAGGGGCGCCTTCTACCGGCCCACGCTGGTTGTCGACGCCGCTCCAGATTCGGAAATCGTGAAGGACGAAGTTTTCGGTCCTGTCCTGGTTGTCATCCCCTTCGACACGGATGACGAAGGCATCCGCTTGGCCAACGACACCGTTTACGGCCTCGCGGCATCAGCTTGGACCAACAACCTTCAGCGGGCGCTGCGGGCCACCCGCGAGATCAAGGCAGGCTGCGTCTGGGTCAATGACCACGTCCCGATCATCTCCGAGATGCCCCACGGTGGGTTCAAGCAGTCAGGTTTCGGGAAGGACATGTCCGCCTACTCGTTCGAGGAATACACCCAGGTGAAGCACGTGATGTTCGAGCTGGATGGCCTGGCTGAGAAGGACTGGCACCGCACGATCTTCGCCTTGCGCTGATCCCCTCCCGTTGCGGGGCCCGCTCTGCGCGCTATCGCGGGAGCTTAACGCGCAAAGCGGGCCCCGCAACGGGGGTTTCGGTGCGTTTCCGCGAGGCGCCCAGGACTGCGGTGGCCACGCCCAGCAGCAGGATCAGCCCGCCCAGGATTTCGGCTGGTGTGGGAATCTCGTTCAGGACCAGCCAAGCCGCCGTCATGCCCACCACCTGGACCAGCAGCGTGAAGGGCACGACGTCGGAACTCGGGTAGAGCGACAATAGACGGTTCCAGATGCCGTAGCCCACCAGCGAGGCGAACACCGCGGTGTAGATCGCGCTCAGGATGGTGGCCGGTTGAAGGTCGGAAAGTGTCGCCCAAACAGTGTCCGGGCCGTCCACCACCAGCGACAAGCCCGCCAACGGAACGGGCACCACCGCGCCGGACCACACCACCAGGCCAAGCCCGGACTTGGCCTTCGAATGCCGCGCCACCACATTGCCCACCGCCCAGGACAACGCCGCGGCAAGCACGATCATGAGCGGCAGCACCGGGGCCACTGCACTGCGCCCCAACGCCACCACCCCCAACCCTGCAATGCCAAGCACCACCCCGGCCAGTTGGCGGCGGCTGGGCCTTTCGCCCAGGAATCTTGAGGCAAGCAGGATGGTGAACAACACCTGCGCCTGGAGGACCAGCGAGGCCAACCCAGCTGGCATCCCAAGTGCCATACCGAGGTACAGGAGCCCGAACTGACCGGCGCTCATGAAGAGCCCGACGCCGACAATCGCCTTCCAGCCCACGTCGGGTTTGCGGATGAACAAGATGAAGGGGAACACGACCAGGAGAAAGCGCATGGCGACGAAGAGCAGCGGCGGCACGTCCCGGCCGTTCGCGTGCAGGCCGAGGTCAATAGCGACGAAGTTGATGCCCCAGAGGACGGCTACCAGGACGGCGAGGGCAGAATGGCGAAGGTTCACAAGTACACTCTGAACCCCCTAACCCTGAAGCACCAGCATTGATTTCCGCATGGAACCACGTAGATTTGCTTCATGATCGATATCTCAGCCCTGAGGGCCCTGGTTGCCGTGGAACAACATGGATCGGTGGTGGCCGCCTCCGACGTGATGGGCTACAGCCCATCCGCGGTGTCCCAGCAGATCAAGAAGCTGGAGAAACAGACAGGCGTTGCCGTGCTGGAACGCAATGGCCGCGGCGTGCTCCTGACGGAGCGGGGGCTGGCGCTGGCAGGCTACGGGCGTCGCATCATGGGCGAGCTCGAGGAATTGCAGGCCACCCTGCTCGCCGATCCCGCCAAACCCACGGGACTGCTGAGGATGGTGGCGTTCTCTACCGCCTGCCGCGGGCTTGTGGGACCCATGCTGGGGCGAGTGGCAGCCTCCCACCCCGCCCTGGACATCACTGTGCTGGCAGAGGATCCCCGCGAAGCCGTGCAGAGGGTGGCCTCCGGAGAAGCTGAGCTCGCAGTGGTCCACAACTGGAACTCCGTGCCTTTGGTCATCCCCGAGAACCTGGTGCACGAGGACCTCTGCGTGGACCAGGCCGATGTCCTCATCAACAGCGCCCACGCGCTGGCGGCGAGAACCGCCGTCGAGCGTGAAGACCTGCTGGATGAGACCTGGATCAGCACCCCGGCGGGCGCAATCTGCAACGAAGCCCTCCTGCAGATTTTCGCAGGACTGGGGCGGGTGCCTGATATCCGCGTGTACGACCCCGACTTTTCCACGCACATCGCCATGGTGGAGCAGGGGGTGGCCGTGGCACTGGTTCCACGGCTTGGCAGGCCGCCACTCCCCGCAGGCGTGGTTGCCATTCCGGTGATGAACCCCGTTCAGCAGCGCTCCGTGGGAGTGGTGTATCGCAAGACGATGACAGCGAGCCCCAACATCCGCTTGTCCGTACACATGCTGCGGGAAGTCGCTGCGGAACAGCTTCCTAGTGGCGAGGCACCTTAAACTGCGTCAACCGGGCGTCCTGCCCGTCCAGCTCAGCCCACGACTTTTCCGTCTCCAACACCGTCAACGCACTGGTGGGGTAGCGTGTGGCGGCATCCATGTAGGCGTCGTGATCAGAATCGCGGGACGCCAAATGCATGGCCAGATCCTGCACTCCGGGCATATGCGAAATAACCATCAGCGTGGTCACGGTGTCCGGAACATGATTGATCACCGTCAACATGCGGTTGGCTGAGGCGGCATACAAGCCGTCCTCGAGCTTCGGCGTCGGAGCTTTCTCCCCCAGTTCGTTGCACACCCAGGTGCACGTCTGGCGGGTCCTAAGGGCGGAAGAGCACAGGATGAAATCCGGAACAACCCCGTGCTTGAGCAACCACTGACCGGCCAACGGCGCCTCACGGTGGCCGCGCTCCTCCAAAGGACGCTCATGATCGGTAACGCCCACCGGCCAGTCCGCCTTGGCATGCCGCATGATCACAAGGCGCTTAAGGTGATGGTCGCTCATGCAACAACCCTATAGCCGCGAAGGCACATG
Organism: Arthrobacter sp. B0316-5-4; assembly: GCF_059090325.1. Lineage (NCBI taxonomy): Bacteria > Bacillati > Actinomycetota > Actinomycetes > Micrococcales > Micrococcaceae > Arthrobacter > Arthrobacter sp. B0316-5-4. Next base: position 658,524 of record NZ_JBNHFN010000003.1, on the reverse strand, counting down.
CCCACTGCTCGGACGAGCGGAAAGGCGGCATGTCCCGATAGCGCCGTTGTTGCTGGGCCCACTCCGCCCGGGTTCCCTGACCGAGCTTGCGAGGGCAGGGAGGCGGAGGGGAGGAACGAGCGCAGGCGCAGAGGGATGTGCCGCCTTTCGGCAGTCAAAAGATCAGATGGAGTATTCCGGAGCGGCCCACACGATGACTTCGGGGTGCTCGTAGAAGCGGTAGCCTTGGCCGCGAACCGTGCGAACGGTGTTGGCAAGGCGGCCCAGCTTGGAGCGCAGCCGGCGGATGTGAACGTCGATGGTGCGCTCGTTCGGCACTTCCTCGGCGTTACGCCAGAGGCCTTCGAGCAGTTCGTCGCGACCCACGGTGCGGGTGCCGTTCTCAACGAGGTAGTTGAGGAGCTCGAATTCCTTGAATGTCAGGTTCAGCGATTCGCCGTCCAGGTGAACTTCACGGCGGGCGAGGTCGATCAGCACACCAGAGGGACGGGACTCCTGTTGCGGCGCGGGGCGGGCAGCTTCGGCGCGCTGCCGTGAGGCAACCGTGGGGTCACCGAAGGTGGAACGCACGACGTCGAGTGCGGACCCGGGTGCCCCGGCGGGGGCAACTGCGACGGCGGCGTAGCTCTCGGCGCCGGTCACCAGGGACTGCGCATAGGCGCGGATCTCCTGGGCAAGCTTGGCAATGGAAGTTCCAGCAGCGGCTGCCGTTTCTTCGTCGATGCCCATGTAAAGCACGAACCCGCGGGCTACATTGTCGTTGGCAACGGGGCGCAGCCGGTCGGACTGGGCAATCACCGGCGTGGGAGCCGTCATGGGTGCAGGCTCCGTGGTGGGCACGGCACGCAGCTGGCCATAGGAGTTGGGGTTGTAGCCCTGCGGGACGTAGCCGGGAGCCTGCTGGCCGGCACCCTGCGGGGCCGGAGAATAGCCCGGACGGTTGCCGAACCCGGGGCGAAGCCCTGCGTTTGACGCGGCCTTGTTGGCGTTACGGACGGAGATGTGGACGTATCCAGATGCAACTGACATGGAGTGCTTACCTCAAAAGTGAATAGCCGTCATCGCGGCTTCGAATGCTGGTGGTCCCCGCAATGAGTTTGGGGAGGGGCGCCCAACGCTGGGCTAGGGGGCGAATGCCTGAAACTTCTTGGGGTGGAAAGTTAGGCTTGCATTCGACAACAGCGGTCATCATGGCCAGCGGGTGCGCTGGGCCAGGTTGCTGCGGCTGCAGGTGCTGTTGAGTTCTTGTTCACATTGGAAGTGTGCAACGTAACAATGGCAACACGCAAGTAACAAAGCGCCGAACCGTCCACATTTTGAGACGTCCGGGTCTATTGTGCCGTAAATCACAATTCATGGGGTGCTGGAAATGAACGGCATTTCATTCGGCACAACGGAGAAATATAGGCCTTTTGGTGAATTATCTTCGGCCAATGAGGCATGATGCGGATCCCGCTTGCCGCCAACCACGTCCACGCGGAATCTCACGATCTGAAACAGTTGTTGTCCAATCGACCGTGGCCTCCTTCGATAATTTTTTGCTCCAAATCTGCTACAAGCCGTAGAAACACTGGGTTGCAGCCGGCTCCCACCTCGCTAATGTTGACTTCACAGCGTCCTCACAGGACGGGCAAAGCGCTGGCTAACCAGCAGAACGGAGACTTGTCCCATGGCCTCCTCGCACTCCATGACCAACAACCTCCCCCAGCTTTCCCACCCGGACGGCTCCCCCATCCGGGCTTTGGTGGTGGATGACGAACCCAGCCTCGCCGAGCTCATGAGCATGGGCCTGCGCATGGCAGGCTGGTCTGTGGCCGTAGCCGGCGACGGTCCGGCCGCAGTGAAGCTGGCCAAGGATTTCCGTCCCGACGTACTGGTGCTTGATGTCATGCTGCCCGGATTCGATGGCGTCGAAGTGCTCAACCGCGTCCGCGCTTTCGCTCCCGAAGTTCCCGCGCTGTTCCTTACCGCCAAGGACGCGGTGCAGGACAGGATCGTGGGCCTGGCTGCCGGCGGCGACGACTATGTGACAAAGCCGTTCAGCATGGAAGAAGTCCTCCTGCGCCTGCACCGGCTGGTCCAGCGGTCCGGGGTAGCGGCCATGGACACGGCCGAGCTGGTGGTGGGAGACCTGACCCTGAATGTCGATACCCGCGAGGTGACACGGGCCGGGCAGGATATTCCGCTGACCGCAACGCAGTTCGAACTTCTGCGCTACCTCATGGAGAATCCCAAAAGGGTTGTCAGCAAAGCCCAGATCCTCGACCGCGTGTGGGACTACGACTTCGGCGGACAGGCCAACATCGTGGAGCTCTACATCTCCTACCTGCGCAAGAAAATCGAAGCGGACCACCCGCCCATGATCCACACCGTTCGCGGTGCCGGGTACGTCATCAAGCCAGCGGACTAGCCATTGAGCACACTTTCCGGAGTGGCCAAAACGTCCCGGCGGAGTTGGCTCAACCCGTCCACCTGGCATCTGCGTACCCGATTGGTCCTGGTGGCCATGGCCCTGTTGGTGGCGATCTGCGGTGCGGTAGGCATCGTCAGCTACGCCTCCATGGACGCGGTCTTCAACAAGCAGCTCGACAGGCAGTTGGAGCAGGCGTCCAGCCGCGCGAATGACTTCGGCAGGGCGCCGTCGAACTTCCCCACTTCCCCGTCCGGAAGGCCCGACCCCCTGGAGGCGCGGGGCCAGGCCGCGGGAACGCTCAACGCCCGGATCGACGGCTCCACTGTCCGGAGTTCAGGACTCATCGACGCCCAAGGAAACCGCGTATCACTGTCCGCGGACGATGAAAAGATCCTGGTGTCGCTCCCCACGGACAACATGCCCGTGGACCGCTCGCTCTCCAATGGCGCGTACCGTCTGGTGGCCGTCGACAAGCCCTACGGCGACGTCATCGTGACTGGCCTGCCCTTGGCGGACAAGCAGAACGCCGAGGCCTCGCTGGTATGGACCATGGTGCTGGTTTCCCTTGGCGGCCTGGTCCTGATCGGGCTCGCGGGAACCGTCATCATCCGGCGCACCATGCGGCCCTTGGAGCAGCTGTCCGAAGTTGCCACGAAAGTATCGAAACTGCCCCTCGACGCCGGTGAGGTGGCCCTTGCGGTGCGCGTCCCGCCGTCGGCCTCCCATCCTGGGACGGAAGTTGGCAGCGTTGGCCATGCGCTGAACCAGATGCTGAACAACGTCTCCAGCGCATTGGAGGCCCGTCAGGAAAGCGAAACCAAGGTGCGCCAGTTCGTGGCGGATGCTTCGCACGAACTGCGGACCCCGCTGACTGCCATTCGCGGCTATACGGAGCTGCTGCGGATGACCGAGAATTTCACGGAGGACGGCAGGAAGTCATTGGCCCGCGTCCAAAGCCAGTCCGAACGCATGACCACCCTGGTGGAAGATCTCCTGTTGCTGGCAAGGCTGGACGAGGGTCAGCCCGTGAAGGTCACGGACGTGGACCTCACCCAGTTGGTGATCGAGACCGTCAGCGACGAAAAGGTCATGGCACCGGACCACATCTGGCAACTCCAACTTCCCGGGGAGCCCATCACGGTACGTGGCGACGCCACGCAATTGCATCAGGTGCTGGCGAACCTGCTCTCGAACGCCCGCAAGCACACCGACCCGGGAACGACGGTGGTCACCGGAGTCATGCTCTCAGCGGATGGCAGCGCAGTGGTGACTGTGACGGACAACGGTCCGGGCATTCCCCAGGACTTCCAGAGCCGCATTTTCTCCCGATTTGCCCGTGCTGACGCCGCAAGATCGGGGTCGGAGGGCACCTCGGGGCTGGGTCTCTCCATTGTCGATTCCATCGTTGCGGCGCACGGTGGCAGTGTTGAAGTGACCTCCAGGCCGGGGCGCACCGAATTTGCCCTGCGACTCCCGACCACCAACACCGAACGCATGTAACGAATCCGGCAAGACGACTCACCGCTTTCGTGATCTCTGTTACCTAAATGTGACTTCTGCGGAAACCTCCTGTACCGTCGAAAGGGTGGGTTGCCCCTAACCGGCCCACATCCGGGATGCGCCGAGCTCTGCCACTTCCCGGAGTCCGATCTTTCTCCGAGGCAGAGACGGGGGACCCAGAGTCTCCGGGCCCAGGCTTTTTGCCGGCCCTTGGGGTGAAGCCGCAGCGTGATGCGCGGCCGGATGACCTCATCCGAACCCGACAGCTAACTCCGCAGGCGCTGAGAGGTAATCACAATGTCTGAATTTAATGATCAGACGCGCCCTTCCGCGCGTCACCGCGACCAGAACGACACCCAGTTGACCAAGTCGCAGACCGTCCTCAAAAAGGCCGCCCGTGACGGCAAGTCCGGCAAGCGCATGCCTGTTGTTGCCGGCGTCATCGCCGCTGCACTGGGCGTTGCATCGCTCGGAACCGCCGCAAACGCAGCGTTGAACCTCCCCGAGGCAAGCCGCGTAGCCGACACCCAGGCCGCCGCCCAGGTCAGCACCAACAAGTCCGCTGAAGTCTCCGCTTCGATGGACGCCGCCGCAGCCAAGGGCGCAGCCGACCGGGCTGCTGCTGACAAGGCAGCCGCCGACAAGGCCGCAGCCGACAAGCTCGCCGCCGATCAGGCCGCTGCCGCGCAGGCTGCCGCCGACAAGGCAGCGGCAGATCAAGCCGCTGCCGAAAAGGCTGCTGCTGACGCTGCCGCCAAGCAGGCCGCCGACGCCGCTGCTGCCGCCGCCGCTGCGGAAGCTGCAGCCGCTGCTGCCGCCCCGAAGGCAGTTGACGATCCCGCCGGTGCAAAGGCCTACGCCGCCAGCATCCTTGGCAGCTATGGCTGGAGCGCGGGCGAAATGACCGCCCTGAACACGCTGTGGGAGAAGGAATCAGGCTGGCGGACCACTGCCACCAACGCTTCCAGCGGTGCGTACGGTATTGTCCAGTCGCTTCCGGCCGGCAAAATGGCTTCTGCCGGTGCGGACTGGCAAACCAACTACCAGACCCAGATCAAGTGGGGCCTGAACTACATCAAGGAACGCTACGGATCCCCGTCCGCTGCCCTGGCCTTCCACTTGGCCAACAACTGGTACTAAGCCAGACTGCTTGACTGCCGCGCCCGAAGCCGCCGTTCGCACCAGTACCCACTGGAGCGAAAAGCGGTAACGGGCGCGGCCTTGCCGTTTAACGCCGGCCGAGTCCGTTTCACAGGAGCGGCCCACGGTTCACAGTGACGTCACAGCTTCCGCCTAAAGCCCTCATAATCGGCGGCGGCATGCTGGGTACATGACGCTCACTGATCCTTCGACCTGCGCATCCCATCACGCGATCCACGGCATGAATTTGGCGATGACGCCAGAGCCCGCCCAGCGGTCCCGGCGCTCCCCCGTCGAAACCCGGACGCCCACCCCGGTCCTGGACATCACCATTCCCGCCTTCAATGATGAAGCCTGTCTGGAAGTGAATCTGCGCAGGCTCCACGGATATCTCAAAGAAACCTTTCCCCACGCTTTCCGGATCACCGTTGCGGACAACGCCAGCACGGACAACACCTTGCGGATTGCCGAGCGGCTGGCCCGCGAACTTCCTGAAGTGGTTGTTGTCCGGTTTGAGCAAAGGGGACGCGGAAACGCACTCCGACAGGTTTGGCTCGCGTCGCCGTCGCCTGTGCTTGCCTACATGGAAGCAGACTTGTCCACGGATCTGGCCGCTGTGGCTCCCCTGCTTGCACCGCTCATTTCGGGCCATTCGGATCTCGCCATCGGCACCCGACTGGCACCGGCATCCCGCGTTACGCGCAGCCCCCGGCACCAGTTGGTTGCCTGCAGCTACAACTCACTGTTGCGCACCGTCCTGGGGGCCGGTTTCTCCGATGCCCAGTGCGGCTTCAAAGCTATCCGTGCGGACGTGGCCCACCAGCTACTGCCCCATGTCAAAGACGAGGCCTGGTTTTTCGACACTGAGCTGCTGATCATCGCCGAGCGCTCCGGCCTGCGCATTCATGAAGTCCCCGTCGACTGGACCCAGGACCCAAACTCAAGTGTCGACGTCGTACGAACCGCCATTGCGGACCTGCGCGGCATCGGCCGGCTGACCCGGGACCTGCGGCGCGGGCGCGTTCCTGTCCGCGAACTTCGCACCGCCCTGTCTGCCGGACCTGCTTCTTCTCCCCGGGACAGCATTCTGGGACGAGTCGTCCCGGTTGTGGCGTGGAGCTTGGCTTACGCCGGAATCTTCCTGGCCTGCACCGGCTATCTGAACGTGTTTGTGGCGAACGTCCTCGGCCTATTCCTCGCTACCTGGGCCGTACATCCGAGCTTGGGGTTGCCCGGCTTGGTGACTGGGCTAGCGGTCAGCTCCGGTGCGCTTTTGCTTTTGCCCCTCATTACGACGCCGGACCGCTGGCTTGAGGGGGCAGTTGTAGTGGGTGCTGCCCTCGCCGCCGCCGTGGTCGGAATTAGTGCCCGCAGGACTTGAACCTTACGTGACGTGAGGATTTAGCGTGGTGGCTGCCGAGGGTCGGTGCCCAATGATTGCGTTCTACCGCCGCTCCAAGTCAGGGAATCTCTTGGAGCGAGGTCCAGTGGCATCTGTGGTGGCGCTGTGGTTGGTTGCCTCAGGATATGTCGGGCGATCCTTGGCCGGAATATAGGCACCCTTGTGACGGCCAGGCCTGCTTGGCCGTATGGCTGCCCCGATGACCAATGCGAGGATCAAGGCCACAACAACGGCTAAACCAACCAGCAAACTGTCCATGCTGACACTCTAAAGCCATGGGAAGGGCAGGTCCGATGAACGGAATGCCACGCGCGTTGCGGCTCATGGCAGAGGCCTCCGAGGTCTACGCTTCCGGCTCGGCCGCCACTGCGCCCCGCACTGCAGCAATGGACGCGGCGACGTCCCCGGCGTCGGTGGACCAGTTGCTCACCGAAATCCGAAGAATTTCACGCCCGCGCCAGGACGACCCCGACATCCACACCGCCCCCTCAGCCATCAATCGCTGGGTGATGCGGTGCGTCCGGTCGTCGCTGCCGAAGCTCACAGAGACCTGCGTGAACACGACGTCGTTGAGGACTTCGACGCCAGGAATATCGGCGAGTCCTTCAGCCAGTGCCCGTGCGTTTGCCGCCAGCCGTTCCACCATGGCGATCACTCCGTTGCGCCCCAGCTGGCGTAAGGCCGCCCATACCGGGATGCCGCGGGCGCGCCGGGACATCTCCGGCACCTTCTCCAAAGGGTCCCCCAGCCCCGTTTCGGTGGCAATCAGGTAGCTGGTGTGGACGCTGAAGGCCCTCCTCAGGGACTCGGGTCGGGAAACTATGGCGAGCCCGCAGTCGTACGGGACGTTCAACGTCTTGTGGGCGTCCGTGGCCCAGGAATCGGCCTCCTCCACACCGGCAAGCCGTTCACGCAGGGTGGGGCTGATGGCTGCCCATAAGCCGAACGCCCCGTCCACATGGACCCACGCGCCGCGGTCGTGCGCCACGGCGATGGCTTCCGTCATGGGATCAAACGCGCCCGAATGCAGATTGCCCGCTTGCAAGCACACCAGTGTCGGCCCCGGTTGCTCATTCATGGCTTCGGCCAATGCTTCCGGAATAATCCGCCCTTCGCGGTCAGCGTCCACCGGGACACAGGCTCCCAAGCCCAGGTACCGCAACGCCAGGTCCACGGCGGCGTGGCGTTCCCGCCCCGCAAACGTGGTGATCCGGGGGCCGCCGTTGAGTCCCAGCGCTTCGAGGTCCCAGCCGGCCTCGTCCATCAGATACTGACGGCCAGCCGCCAGCCCCACAAAGTTCGCGGTGGTGGCACCCGTGGTGAATCCGACGTCGGCGGTTGCGGGAAGGTGCAAAAGGTCCAAAAGCCAAGCCGCAGCTGATTCCTCGATCGCGGCGGCGGCAGGAGTGGCGAAGCGGAGCCCGGTATTTTGATCCCAGGCCGAGACAAGCCAATCTGCGGCCATGGCAACTGGCAGGGTTCCACCCATAACCCAGCCGAAGAACCTGCCGGACTGGATGGCCATCAGCCCGGGTTCGGCCAAGGCGGCGAGCTCATCCACTACTTCCGCGGCATCGGTGGCTTCATCAGGCAGGCGCGGGATGATGCTCTTCGCGACTTGGTCGGCATCGGCGGATGGGCGGACAGGGCGGGTGGGCACCGACGCGAGCCAATCTCCGGCGTGCGCCATGGCCCGCCCCAATGCAGCACCGTACGCCTCCGGCATCGCAGACATGCGCACAGCCTACTCCCGGCAAGCCGGGCCGAACAGTGCTAGAGGGTCAGAGTGAGGAGGTGACCGCCGTCGTCGTCCCTAACAGCGGTGACAGTCACGGCCGAGTAGTCCGCGATCCTCCACATGCCTGGCTCCAGCTCCGCATTGTGCCTGGCAGCGGCCTTGCCCACCACCACGGTTCGCATCCCGGCAGCGCGGGCTGCCGCAATGCCGGCGGGTGCGTCTTCGAAGACCACGACGTCGGCCGGGTCGGCTCCCAGCAGCGCGGCGGCTTTGAGGTATCCCTCCGGGTGGGGCTTGCCGCGGGTGACGGACTCGGCGGTCACGGTAGTGGACGGCATGGTGAGTCCGGCTGCCCGCATGCGGATTTCGGCCAGGATGCTGTCAGCAGAGGTAACCAACGCAACGGCGTCGTCCGGAAGTGCTTTCAGAAGGGCTTCAGCACCGGGAAGGGCAATCACGCCATCTGTCCGGGACCGTTCCATCTCGCCAAGTTCTGCCGTCAACGCTGCGAAGTCGGACCCGGCCGGCGCGTACCGCCGCACCGTGTCGCCGGCCTGGACGCCGTGTGAGGTGCGGAGGATTTCGTCAAAGTCCAAGCCGTACCGTTCAGCGAACTCTAGCCACACCTGCTCGACGATCGCTGTCGAGTCAACCAACGTCCCGTCCATGTCGAAGAGGACGGCGCGGACGGTCAGGGTTGGGTTCTGGGCGGCTTCGGCAGGATGGCTCATTGTTCCATCCTGCCGCACGCTCACGCGATGTCAGCCGTTGGGCCGCTGCGGGAGGTACTGCAGCGCCCATTTGTTGCCGTCCGGATCCGCGAAGTACACGAAGTGGCCCCAGGCCTGGATGTCGATGTCGCTGACGTCCACTCCGTTGTCCTTGAGCTGCTGGTGGGCCTTGTTGATGTCGCTGACCACGATCTGCAGGCTTGGAGCTGTTCCCGGAGGGGCATCGTTCAGGCCCTCTCCAATGCAGATGGAGCATGCCGAGCCCGGCGGTGTCAGTTGCACGAAACGGATGTTCTCCGAGGGACGCTCGTCGTAGTCGGCGTTGAAACCAACCTTGTTGACGTAGAAATCCTTCGCACGATCGACGTCGGAGACAGGGACAAATACCAGTTCAAGTTTCCAGTCCATGCGCCACAGGCTAGCGGCGCGGACCGGAAACCGGTAGGGGTGTCCCCTTAGCCGGCCACGCCGTAGAGGCGGTCGCCGGCGTCGCCCAGGCCGGGCACGATGTACGACTTCTCATTGAGCTTCTCGTCAATGGACGCCAGGACAATGTTGACGTTGGCGTCGGAAAGCTCTTCTTCCAGCTTCGCCAGTCCCTCAGGAGCAGCAAGCAGGCAGATGCAGGTGACGTCCGACGCTCCACGCTTGAAGAGGAACTTGATGGCCTCGCGAAGGGTGCCGCCAGTAGCAAGCATGGGGTCCAGGACGAAGATCTGGCGGCCGGTAAGGTCCTCGGGGAGGCGCTCGGCGTAGGTGATGATGTCCAGGGTTTCTTCGTCGCGGGCCATTCCCAGGAAACCAACCTCGGCCGTAGGGACCAGCTTGGTCATGCCCTCGAGCATGCCGAGGCCTGCGCGAAGGATGGGGACAACCAGCGGCGTCGGCTTGGTGAAGGCCGTGCCAATGGTCTTGGTGACGGGGGTCTCGATCTCGACCGGCTGCGTCTTGACCTCGCGGGTGGCTTCGTAGGCCAGGAGGGTGACGAGTTCTTCAGTGAGTTGCCGGAAGACCGGTGAAGGGGTGTTCTTATCCCGCAGAACGGTGAGCTTGTGAGCGACCAGCGGGTGGTCCACGACGAGTGTGCGCATCCCCCAAAACTATCATTGAGACATGAGCGCCACCGAGCCGTATCACGCAGACCACATGGCCTGGATGGGCCTTGCCCTGGACGAGGCCCGGTTGGCGCTGAAAACGGACGACGTACCTATTGGCGCAGTGGTGTTAGGGCCCGACGGCGGCGTGCTGGGTTCCGGACGCAACGAACGGGAAGCGCACGGGGACCCGACCGCGCACGCGGAGGTGGTGGCCATCCGCGAGGCGGCTGCTTCTTTGCGTCGCCGGGCAGCCAAGACCGGTGCCTCCGGTGATGGTTGGCGACTTGAGGACTGCACCTTGGTGGTGACCCTTGAACCGTGCGCCATGTGTGCCGGGGCCATCGTCCTGGCCCGGATTCCGCGCGTGGTTTTTGGCGCCTGGGACGAGAAGGCCGGGGCTGTGGGGTCAGTGTTCGACATCCTCCGCGAGCGCCGGCTCAACCACTGGGTGGAGGTCTACGCGGGCGTCCGCGAGGAAGAATGCGCGGCCCTGCTGAAGGATTTCTTCGCTTCGCATCGCGTGCCCGGCGGGGAGCAGCGCCCCTTCTAAGCCCTTTTTGTCACTGTTTACTTGGATCTGGTGTACTCAGCGTCCTGCGGCCTCGTCCAGGGCGTCGATCCGCACCTGGCGTGATGCCGGCGAGTCCAGGCTGAACGACCGGAAGTCACCCAGCTCCTCCCGGATCCAGGTTTCCACTTCCGCGATCCGTTTGCTGACCGCCGGCGTGGGCTTGGCGAAGGTCCACGCTGCGATGCGTTCTTTGCCGGGATCGTACTGCCACAGGCCGATGATCCTTCCGCGGTCCAGGATGGGGTGGTCCGGGAGGTCGGCCTGGAGCGCCAGGGTGGTGTCCAGTACTTTCTTGCCCTTGTCCTCGTCGTCGAACATGTCCGCAGAGTTCCTCCTGTGGAGGACCAGTGAATCGGTGCCTGCCAGCAGCTGGATCTGCTCGTCGCCCGGCTCTTCGAAGCCAGCCAAACGGTCGACGTCGGCGGGCAGCATCCACAGCACGTCGCCAGTTGCTGTTGGCACCTCAACGGCGCCAACAGCGGCGAGCGCAGCCTTGCTTTGGGCGACCGTGAAGCCAGTGAACCACTGACTCTGTTTGAGCGTCGCTCCCCCAGTCCACCGCAGGTACCGTTCGATCAGCAGGCGGCGGGCGCCGTCGTCGTCCATCCCGCTGGGCTGAAGGCCCCAACCGGTGTAGGCGTAGCGCTGTTGATCGAGGCGGCCGTTGATGGGCACGCGGCGGATACGGCCATCCGCCTGCAGCAGCCCGAGGGCAGTTGGCAGTGTGGTGGAGGCCCCCTTCTTCTTGCCTTCCTCCCCCAGGCTGCGGACGGAATCGCCGAGGACGTCCCGGAGCTGCTTGGGGTCCATGGGCTCGCTGGATTCCTGAAGTACGTGCTCCACCTGGTCCTCCAGGAGGGTGATCTCAGCACGGTCAACGCCCAGCCGGGCGAGCACCTTGAAGGGCGCTATGGCGGCGTCGCGGCCGATCTGAAGGGCCCACGGGTAGTCGCTTTGGCCCAAGACATACGTGCATCCGCGGGCGGTGGGGAGTTCGTGGATCCTCAGTGCTTTGACGTCCCTGTCCGCCTGCTCGCGGCTGATGCCCGCCCGCGCAAAGAGCGTGAGATAAGGGTTGGCACCACCCACCGAACGAGCCCAGCCTGCGTGGTCCAGGACTTCCCCGGACGTCTTTCCTTGCAGTGATCCGTCGAGGCCTTGCTTGTGCCAGGCCCAGGCGCGGAGGCGCTCGGGCGTGAGGGTTGCTGCGGGAGGAGCGCTGGTGGTCATCCGCCCATTCTGCACAGTCAGACGCTGCTACGTGATGGCTTTCAGGACCGTCGCGGCCGTGGTGTCCCAGCTCGGGAGGTGCTCCCGGGCCTGGAGCGCGTTGCTGCGCCAGCGCTGCTGAAGGGCTGGGTCGGTCAGCCAGTTCCGGAGAGTCATCGCCAGGTTGTTGGGGTCGCTGAGGTCCAGCGCCGCACCAGCGCCGGTGCCGCCCAAGGCTTCGACCGCACCAGTCCCCTGACGGACGATCACCGGGATGCCATGGGCCAACGATTCCGTCACCACCATGCCGAACGACTCCGACTGCGACAGGAGGACGCTGAGGTCGGCTGTGTGCCATTGGTCCTCAAGTTCCTGGCCCGTCAGCTCGCCGGTCAAGGTGATGCGATGCTGCAGCCGGTGATGTTCGACGGCGTCCCTCACCTTTGCTGCGTACGCCGGGTCGGCGTCGTGGGAGCCGATCACGGACGCGGTCCATTCCAGGTCTTGCAACTGGCTGAGGGCCTCGACCAAGAGGGTTTGGCTCTTGTTGGGAAGCAATGCGGCCACCAAGACGATGTGCTTCGGTACGGATCCGGCACTGGCATCGGCCGATGCTGCTCCCGGCGTCGCCACCACCACATCCAGTGCCCCGTGCTTGGCCACCAATTCCGCGGCTGAATGGGCGCTGGGGCAGATGATGCCCGTTGCTGCAGCCAACGCCTTGGCTTCGAGGTCGCCGTGCTCCGGCAAAGCCATGTGGGACAGGATCCAGACCCTGGTTCCATCACCCACTGCGCGTGCAACCTCATCCGGGGCCCCACTCGCCACGAGGCCGTCGGCAATCACTGTCGTACCGCCGTCGAGCGCTTCCGCGAACCGCTGCCTGTCCGCTGGGCTGCCAACCGGCCAATCGCCGTCGACCCTTACAGTCTCAACGTCCGCGCCCAAGGCGGTCAGGTGCTCCGCCAGTTTGGCGTTGTACTTGTTGCCGCCGGAGCCGTGGCGGACGTTCCCCGGGACCAGGAAGCGGACGTGCATCTACTTGGCCGGGAGCTCCAGCGAATAGCCGGCCCAAGCGTCGGGGTTTTCGCGGAGGACGACGTCGATGCCGCTGAGCGCCGGACCGTCTTCAGTGTCCTGGATCCGGGCGGCCATGGCGTCGGCGATGTGCTTGGCAAGTGCCTCGGTCGTGGAGAGCTTGCCTTTGAAGGCCGGGTGCTCGTCGAGGTTCTTGTAGTTCAGGTCCGCCAGGATTTCTTCCAGGATGCCGCCGGCCGCACCGATGTCCAGAACGATCGCGTCGTCGTTGAGGTCCGGGCGGCGGAAGCTGACTTCGGCAACAAACGTGGCCCCATGGAGACCTTGCGCTGGGCCGAAGGCCTCGCGGGGAAGGCTGTGGGCGACCATGAAGTGGCGTCGGACGGTCAGGCTGAACATGTGTTAATCCTCCGGGTTGGGGTATGCGACCACATGGCAGAAGCCACCGGGCTGTTCGAATAATTTAGCGAGAGTGGCGGGCAGGTTCCGGAACTGGCATTCGCTGGTCAGGAACGTGTCGAACAGCGGATCTTTCAACTGGTTCGCCGCTTCCTGCAGGCGCTGTGCGTTGGTTCGGCGGTGCCTTCTTGGGAGGGCCACGGCGCCGACTTGGCTGGAGCGAATGTTGAGCCTGCGGGCGTGGAAGTCCTCGCCGAGTGGGAGGGTCACTTCCTTGTCCGCGAACCAAGAGAGTTCGATGACGTCCGAATCGTCTCCGGCAAGTTGGAGGCTCAGTTTGAGGCCCTCGTTGGAGGCCGAGCAGTGGAAGACGATGTCGTTGTCGGCTTGTGCGTTTTCGGGGAGGGCGAAATCGATGCCGAGTGTTTGCGCGAGTTTTTGCTTTTCCGGGTCCGCGTCAACCATTTGCAGGCGATCGAGCGGGTACTTCCGCAGGAGCGTCGCCAGGACGCCGCCCACCAAACCACCACCGACGACGGCGACACGGTCACCCAGGCGCGGCCCCGCTTCCCAGAGGGCGTTGATGGCGACTTCGACGATGCCTGTGAGAACGGCACGCTTGGCCGGGACATCCTCAGGCATGACGGTGAGGTTGCTGGTGGGAACAACGTAGAGGTCCTGGTGCGGGTGGAGGCTGAAGACTGTTTTGCCGATCCATTCCTCCGGGCCTTGCTCTACCGTGCCGACGCTCAGGTAGCCGTACTTCACAGGGCCGGGGAAGTCGCCTTCCTGGTGCGGTGCCTGCATCAGGTCAGCCACCCGTTCCGGGACGCGGCCTTCGTGGACCACGCGCTCGGTGCCCCGGCTTACGCCTGTGTAGAGGGTCCTGACCAGGGCTTCGCCTTCTTTCGGCGCCGCGATCGTTTCGGTGCGCATTTCACCGTCGCCCGTTTTGGTGACCCAATAGGCGTGGGCTTGGAGGCCTGGTTCGTGTTCCTGTTCGCGCGAGATAGTCATGATGCTTACGAATCTATCGGTGTGGAGCTGCGGACGGAAGTTGGCGCGTGTTCCCGGGCTCGCGTCCGGGCCGTTTTGGGGAACCGGGCCCAACTCCGGTACCCTATTTCAGTTGGTGACGTGTCCGAGCGGCCGAAGGTGCAACACTCGAAATGTTGTTTGGTGTAAAAGCCAACGTGGGTTCAAATCCCACCGTCACCGCCAATGAGAAAGGCCCTGCTTCCCTGTGTTTATGAGGGAGGCGGGGCCTTTTGCTTGGTCACAGCGACCAGGGCTTCGACCATCCGAGGGCGCCCATGCGTGCGACTGAAGCGAACGTGACGACGGGTGCCGGTGCTGGAGCGGGAAACCGGACGGCAAAGCCGGAAGGGTCGAATCCAGACACACCGCGTCCCAGACAGGTACCTCCTACGAGAGATCACGCTCGCCTGATCACCAGTCAAGATCACCTCCGGACAAGTCGGGCAGGCATTACCGTACTAATCTGTACTCCCGTGCAGTAGGGATACCCTTTCTGAGGTCTTTGGTCTCAACCCGCGAAAACCAGCCGAGATCGAAGTCGTATTCACTACCCACGCTGAACGATGACGCGATCGCAACCTGTGAATCGAAAGTCACGCCACGGGATATATAAATCTTTCCGCAGTTTGATGTCTCGATGAGAACGCCCGCTGTGGAGGCCGATCCTCGGGTCCCTCCTGAACTGGATTTAGCGTCTGCGGAGACTATCTTGCATCGCAGACTCTCCACAGCGATGGAATCAAGTGCCGGCATCATCAAGTAAAGTGCGGTAATTGCCAGAAGTGCGATACCGGGCCACTTCCAAAACCACTTCAATTTTGCTCGGCCGGAAGGGTGATTCCGACCGCCGCCTCTCATCATCGCTTCTTTTCCTGTTCTGTGCCGCACCAGTGAACCCGAAGTTATCCCGCCAAGCGGTAGCCTCGCGCTGACGGGATTCCGCTCCCCAGATCCTTCATCACGACGCGCGAGAACCAACCCAGATCGAACTCGAACACGCTGCCTTTTGTGAAAGACGATGCAATCTTCCCTTCGTTTTCGAAAGTTACTCCTTGGGACACCGAAATGCTTCCGCAATTAGAAGTCTGCACTAAAACACCGGCAGTAGATGCTGCCCCCCTCGATCCGCCTGAACTCGTGCGCGGCTCAGCCGAAACCACCTCGCATCGGATACTTTCTACGGCAATGGAGTCCCATACTGGAATGAGGAGAACGAAGATACCCGCGAGGAGTATGGGGACTCCTGCTACCTGCCAGAGCCTCTGAAACTTCCGCCTGGGAGCCTCGCCTTCAGAAGGCATATCTCTTTTGGACATCGTCTTCCTGTCACACCGATGCCAGTAACTGGATGGTGCTGGGTTAGGTGCACCTAGCTGTTCCGAAGATTGCACCGGAACGCATCGATCTGGCGCCATTCACGCAGTGATGAGTATTGCCGTCGCCCGTCAGCGGGGGTCGAAGCGCCGGCCTTCCGCCTTGGACGGCATAAGCGCCAGAATCAAAACAGCCAGTCCGCCGACCATCGGAACAAGCCCAACGAACGCAAGCGGACCCGCAAGATTTGCATCATGCAAACGCCGCCAAAGCAACGACAGCTGAGGCACCACAATGGCCAGCCCCAGAACGACGACGAGAATGAAACCTGCCACCATGAGGCCTCCAGTCGGGGCGTTCACAATACCAGGAGCGGCCTCATAGAACACTTCTTTCCCGGTGGCCGGATCGAAACCCATGGATTGCACCTTAGGGTTCTGCTGAGCCCAGGCGGTGCTGGCCACGAACCCGATGGTCATCATGAGGTATGGGACCACCATCACCAGAAAAACGAAAAGCTGACTCCACCAGAACTCACTCCGCGAGGCGCGACCAGCGAACTTCGCATACTTGGCAAAGAACCGCTTCACCGACTTACCAAACGACGCTCCATATAGAGGACCAGCCAGCTCGCCCGAACCCGTAACCCCCGCAACGCCTCCGCCTGCAGAATCAACAGTCTTCATATCCATCTGTGTTCATGTCCTTCCCAGAAATTATCTATAGAAACCAACATACAACTATCTTCCACATGCAATCGTTCCGCGCCGCAATAATCTCATCTGTAGAAGATGATACGCATGAGCAATACTAATAAACCACCGATCAGAAGTGGAAACCCTCACAAATTAGACCGCCCCGCGAACCCGCCCTGTTTTGGCATCTCAAGCTATCTGGTGCACTGAACATGAAACACAGTCACCAGTCAAAAGCTAACGACGTTCGCCTGCAGTCAGTGTCACACCAATCAATAGGCCGAGAGGGCATCCCGTCCACAGCGCACCGCCCGTCAAGCCGATCACCGAGATAACATGGGAAAGAACTGCGAAGGCTAAGCTGCCTAAGATGATGGTGGCACTAAACGATAACGTTGCGGCGAAGTTGGATTTCCAATACGTCACACATCCAACGCCAAGGGCAGTAGCAATAACGACAATAGCGTTAGCAATCCATACGGATATTCCATATTCTTCAGTCCTATTGACACACAAAACCAGCATGAGAATTCCCGGTATAACGACGCCGCTCCAGTAGTACCATTCCGGAGCGACTCGTTTAGTTGGCACATACACTCTTTGCTTCGAGATTATCTTAGTTCGCTTCCACAACTCGTCAACAATGACATTTGCGCTCAAGCCCGAGCGAGCTGGCTATGGGGCAGCCTTCCTGATTGCTGGCACTTACTTCCGAAATCTAAGGCACAGGCAGCTGTCTATAACCCTTTTTAGAATGCTACCCAGGTAAGTAGCCACCAGCCACAAGTATTCCTTGCGCCATTATGAGCTGTCCAATGAGGCAGGCAAGAACCATTGCTATTCCGAATACGTACACTGCAAACGGCCGCCTCAACCCATATGATGTGCGTCAGGCTTCTTTCCTGCACTCCACAGTCCGAGCAGCACTAGTAGACATGGAATCATTGCAATCTGCATGGGAATGCCGCTTCCGCTCCGATTATACTTTCCGTCATAGGGCATTCGGGTATCCCATGGGACATTTGCAAAAACGAAAAATGCAACTCCGATGCAGATGAAAATTGCAATTAACGAACAAATGCGAAACACTTTGGTCGCTTTTTTTCCTAGTTCCAACTCTTCCTTCGTGAAACGACTGTCATTGCCCCCTTCTCCTGCGTCTGAATTGACATTATCGTTTACCACGCTTCTACTCGATTCCTCTTTCGATAAGCTCTCCGCTCACAGATTTAGCACTCTCAACGATATCCCTAACATGCGCACCGCCGCACGCTGCCAAAGGGTGCGTCATCCAGCCTGGATTAGAGTCCAGATTGGAGGCCCCGGGGAAGCGCGAACTGACCGCGCCTGCTGTACCGTCAAAAAACACTTCATAGATGCCGTATTTTTCGCCGCTGATTCGGTGGTCCACCGAGCCGCCAACTAGAGATCCGCCCGACGATTTGTCACGAAATACATGCCTGTGTTGCCCAGTCCCCCCGATATCCCATTCGTCAGTGCCGCCCGGCCCATCTGCTGGGCCGACAACTGGGATAAGTAACTCCCCGCCCCTGTACTGACACGGGACAACCCCCGCAGTAACCGCAGTCCCAACACGCGAACCCACAGCCGACACAGCTGATCCTGCCCTGGCCGCACCCGACGCATGGGCCCCGAACACAAATACAGTCACCAGCTGAGCGCTATCGCTCTTCTCCAGCGGTCAGTGTCAGTCCAACCAACAGACCGGCTGCAGCACCCGCCCATAACGATCCGTAAGCGACTACGATGACCGGGACAACATGGGAGAGTCCGGCGATAGCCAAGCTTCCTCCTATGATTACGACGCCAAAAGCAACCGCGGAAACAAAGTTTGATTTCAAGTAGGTCAGCCCGCCCACACATAATACGGCGACCATAAAGACGACAATGTTTGCCACCCAGACGGAAAGCCCAAACTCTGGCATTCTTCTAATACATGTAATTAGGACCAGAACAACCGGAAATAGAACCCCCAACCAGTAGTACCATCCGGGGGCTACCCGTTTAGTTGGCACATACGCCCTTCGCTTCGACACTAATTTAGTTCACTTCCACAATTCGTCAACAACGGCATTTGCGCTCAAACCAATCGCTCCGTTCAACACTTCAGTACTCATCCTGCTGCGACGAGGCCGCCGCGGGATGGGCCGTCGTTGCTTTCAGGTCCGCGTCGTTCGGGGGCGGCAATCCGGTCGGGTCAGGAGTGTTGAGTGGATCGCTCCCGGCAGTAGAGGCGGACTTAGCAGCGCGCCCCATGCCAAACCCGGAAAGAGACCTTAACGAGATGTCGCCTCCACCCAAGACCGGAAAATTCACGCCACCACAGAACGGAAGAAATACTAAGTTCCGAAGTAACCGCCTGCAGTAAGGATGGACTGAGCCATGACCCACTGGCCAGCAAGACATGCCATGATCATGACTGTTCCTAGAATGTATGTCCCGATGCGAGATCCCTTTCGCATCCGGTGCGCATCGGGCTCTCTACCGGACCGCCAAAAGAGGAAGAGCACAAGAAACACAATGAGCATGGCCATCTGCATTGGAATCCCGTTGCCAGAGCGATCAAACCTTCCGTCGTAGGGCATTCGCGTGTCCCAAGGGACGTGGGTGAAAACAAACACTGCGATAACCACACAAAGCAGTGTGACAATCACGCAAAGTATGTCTATATATCTACAGGCTTTCCTTCCGAGTCGCAAATCTTCACCCGTGAAATAATCCTTTGCCTCGGAATTCCCATTTGCACCATCCTCGTCATCTTCCACAGTGGCGCCCCTGTTCCTTGCTTTACAGCTCCATTGCCCACAAATTTCACGCATTCAACGATAGCCCCGGCATGCGCCCCACCTAACACTGCCGTGCTGTAGGTCATTCATCCCTTGTCGGGGCTCAGTTCCGGGGGCACCTGGTGCGTGAGAAGCGTCCCGGTGAGGTCAGCGAACCAATCGGTAGTCGCGAGCCGAGGGAATGCCGTTCCTGAGGTCCTTCATCACAACACGAGAGAACCAGCCAATATCAAACTCATAATCAGTGCCGACTCTGAAAGAGGATGCGATTTCCTGTTGATTTTCGAAAGATACACCGTTTGACACGGAGATCGTTCCACAGTTCGACGTTTCGACCAAAACGCCGGCGCTCGAGGCAGATCCTCTAGAACCCCCAGAATTCGTATTCGGCGATGCAGATACCACATGACAACGAAGGCTCTCGACAGCAATCGAGTCCCAAACGGGAATGAGCAGAACGAATAAACCAGTAATCAAAATAAAGACGCCCGTAAGTTTCCAAAATCGCCTAGATCTGCGGTTGCCGATTTGCTGGTGTGAAGCGTCGTTACTGTTCTCCGGCATCATTTTCCTGTTCCTCACCAACCACTTGCACGACGTCCGCTCAGTGGGCCTGTTGCGCCGTTGGCAAATCCTTGAACGGCGCCGTTTATAAGGTCACTCGTGGTCGCAGTACCCGGCTGCAGCTCTGTATTGACTGCACCCACTATTCCACCACCGATCCGATTGACCACCTGCTCAGTCACGACCGAACCCCAATTGTAGGGCGCCCCGCTGTGAGCGCCGCTGGAGATTGGGCCTGTCCAATTAGGCAAGCGGGCGGCCACGTCATCGGCCCATGACGCTCCCGCCTTTCCGACAACCCAGGATCCTCCTGCGCCTGTCAAGAATCCGGTTCCGGCGGTAGCGAAGTAACCTCCGATCGTCTGATCTTCTTTATCGTCAAGTGCATAAGCCACGACATTGCTACCCGACCCACCCGTACCAGCTGACAATGTACTCCGAAGGGTCGTGCTCCCCAGCACGGTGTTTGCCCTAGTCACGAAGTTCGACGTTGAGCCCATGGACGTCGCAACACGGGTTGCGTTCGCCGCACGGGCCAACAGACCGCCGGCGGCCCCACCAAGCCCCCCCGCGACGGCGCCAATTGCGGCATCCTTCCATACCTTGTCCATGTCGACTTTTCCGGAAGAAGCCTTCTGCACAATCACTGAAGCTCCGCCCGATGTCAGGGCCCCCGCAGCCGCTCCGACGAGGGCCATTCCAACGGGTCCACCGACTCCGGTGAACATCAGCCCCACCCCCACGGCAATCGCGGCCCCCGCGGCGACGTATTCCCAGTTATCTTTCCACCAGTCTCCTGCTGCGGCGAGGGCGCCGCGGGAGGAGCCGTCGTAGGCTTTCAGGTCCGCGTCGGTCAGGGGCCGCAGGCCGGTGGGGTCGGTGGTGTTGAGGGGGTTGTTTCCGGCGTAGGCGTAGGGGTTTCCGTCCCAGCCCGCGCCGAGGACGGGGGCGAGGGGGTCGGTGGAGAGGAACCCCCGGGTGGTCGGGTCGTAGGCGCGGGCGCCGAGCCATTCGAGTCCGGCGATGTCGATCCCGCCACCGGCGGTCAAGGCGATCCCGGCGGGCAACAGACCACCCAGCCCGGCACCGTTTGTTGCGGGGCTACCGGGGGTGGGGTTGGTGGGGGTGCCGAGGGCTGCCCAGGGGTCGTGTTGGTCGGTGGGTCGGGCGGCACGCCACCCGGGCGCGGTGAAAGCGTCACCGATGCCGGTGACGCCGCCGGGCAGGGAGAGCACCTGGGTGCTGTTGGCACCGGCGAGGGTCGGGACGGGTGCTGCGGTGTCCCACCACAACGGTGCCCCGTCCACGGTGGCGAGTTCACCGAGCGCGTCCACGTGCAACCGGTGCCGGGCTTGTTCGGCCCCGTCCCGGTCCTTTTCGAGGGTGCCGGTGAGGTAGCCGGTGGGACCCCAGGCGTATTCGGTCCAGGACCCGTCCGGCCCGATCACCCGCACCCGGCGCCCCAACCCGTCATACACGTACTCGGTGACAGAACCGTCAGGTTCCGTCACCGCAAGAAGCTGCCCTGCGGCGTCGTACTCAAACGTGCGGGCCCCGGCGGGGGTGGTTTCGCGGAGCAGCCGGCCCCCGGCGTCGTACTCCCAACCCACCACCGCAGAAGTGGTTCCCGTTCCAGCAGCGGCGGTGGTGGAGGCGGTGGTGAGTTGCCCGGCGGTGTCGTACCCGTACCGGGTGGTGACCCCGCCCCGGGACAGGGCAGTAATCCTGCCGCCGTCCTCCCGGCCGATCAGGGTCACATCAGCAGACCCCGGGTCATCGGCGTGGGTGCGGGTGTGCTCGACCAGTGCCCCATCCCGGTACACCCATTCCTGTGAGTATTTCCCGGCGGTCGCGGACGTGACCCGGCCGGAGGGGTCATGGGTGAAGGTGGCGTCCCCGAGCAACGGGTTCGACACGGCCGTGACCCTGCCGGCGCGGTCGCGGGTGTAGCGGGTGGTCCCGGCACCGGTGGTGAAACCGGTCCGGTTCCCGTCCCCGTCGTACTCCCACGTCAGGGTCTGGTCACCGGTGGTGCGGCGGGTGAGGAGGCCGCGGCGGTCGAAGCACAGTTCGTGTTCGACCGCGTACCCGGCCCCGCCCGTGTGGTCGGTGATAACCATCCTGCGGGCGGGAAGGTCGCGTTCGATGGCGGTGATCAGGGACCCGTCCACCGAGATGGACGCTTCCCGCCCGGCCGGGTCGTAGGTCCAGGTGGTCGTGTGCCCGTCCGGGTCCGTTTGGGAGATCTGCCGCCCGGCCGGGTCATACCTGGCCGTCGTGACACGGCCGAGCGAGTCAGTGACGGTCTCGACCTGGTCCGTGGCCG
Organism: Arthrobacter sp. B0316-5-4; assembly: GCF_059090325.1. NCBI lineage: Bacteria > Bacillati > Actinomycetota > Actinomycetes > Micrococcales > Micrococcaceae > Arthrobacter > Arthrobacter sp. B0316-5-4. The sequence goes on along the minus strand of NZ_JBNHFN010000003.1, from coordinate 636,542 downwards.
TGTACGTGCGGGTGGTCACCCCACCTGTGGGGTCCGTGATCTTCGTGAGGCGGCCGCGGGTGTCGTACTCGAACCGGGTCCTGCCCCCGACCCCGTTCGTCGTGGCCACCAGTTCCCCGGCGGTGTTGTAGGTGAAGCGGCGGGTCCCGTACCAGGGATCCTGGGAAAAACTCAACCGCCCGCACTTGTCGTACCCGTACCGGGCCGTGCCCTCCCCCGGAGTGTGCTTCGCGGTCAACCGCCCGCACGCGTCGTAGGCGAACGTTTCGACCTCCCCGCTCGGCAGTGTCCTCGCCGTGAGGCGCTGATCGACGTCGTAGGACAGTTCCGTGACCGCCCCGACCGGGTCAATACTGCGGAACGGCCGGCCGCAGTGGTCGTACTCGTACCGGGTCACCGCCCCGGCCGGGGAGGTGATCGAGGTGATCTTTCCCGCCGAGTCGCGGCCCAGGACCGTCAACCCGCCCTCCCCATCGACCAACTCGACCGGGTTCCCCGCCGCGTCATAGGACACCAGCTCCGCAGACCCGTCCACGGACTCAACCCGCGTCGGGCGCCCGTACTCATCAAAACTGAACGCGGTGGTGGTGAAGGCGTCGGTCAGGGACGCGGTCCCGGCCCTCCGGTCCGTCACCGCCCCGGTCCGGACCCCGGTCGGATCCACGACGGCGGTCAGCGCACCGACCGTGTCGTACTCCCGCACCCAGTCATGCCCGCCCGGATCCGTGATACCCACCAGCCGGGAAAGGTCGTCGTGGGTGAACCCCCACCGACCCCCGTCCGGCAACACCGCGGCCGTGAGGTTCCCGAGCTCATCAAACACCCGCTCCACGACCCGACCGAGCGGGTCCGTGGTGCTCACCAGTTCACCGTGGGGCCCGTACCCGAACACGGTCCGGCCCCCGTCCGGGGCGATCACCGCGGTGATCCGGCCCGCGGTGTCATGCTCAAACGAGACCACCGCCCCGTCCGGGTCCACCCACCGCACCAACACCCCGGCAGCGTCATAACTGAACCGGGTCTCCGCCCCCGACGGGCTCACCGCGGTCACCGGGCGCCCGGCCTGGTCCCGGACGATCCGGGCCACATCGCCGGCGGCGTTGCGCGTCGCGGTCAAGTCCCCGAAGTCGTCGTACTCGAACCCGATCGTGACCCCGGCCGGGTCGGTGACCTGGGTCAGGAGCCCGTCCCGCCACCCCAGTACGGTCCGGCCACCCAGCGGGTCCACCACCGCGGACGGGTCCCGGGACAGCTCATCAGCGTACTCGTACGTCACGGTCGCGCCGGTAGCAGTCACCAAAGTGGTCAGGCGGTCCTGGGCGTCCCAACCGTATGTCAGGTCCGCGCCCTCCGGGGTCACCGTGCGGGTCTTCCGGCCCCGGGCGTCATACCCGTGGACCGTGACCGCACCGTCACGCTCGGTCAAGGACACCAGGTTCCCGTGCCCGTCATAGGCCATGGACTGGCGCCGGTCCTCCGCATCCAGGACCCCCACCAGGCGGCCCTTGGAATCAGCAACCCACGAATTCGACCGGGACCCGTCCTCATCCGAGACCACCGTGACCCGGCCCGGCAAATACGCGAACCGTGTCCGCCGCCCATGCGCCGTGACCTGCAAAACCACCCGCCCGGCCCCGTCATAGCTATTCTCGGCCTCCACCACACCCGCAGCAGAAACCACCGAGGAGATCAGACCGGCCTCGTTCCACTCATACGTGCGAGTGCCGGTCTCCGTGCCCACACTGGTCAGGCGGCCCTCGGCGTCGTACCCGTACTGGACCCGGCGCCCGTCCGAGGAACGCACCACACCAACCACACCGTCGACGTAATCGATCTCCACGAACCGGCCCCGCACATGCACCAACCGGTCAACCACCCCTGGCCCGCCGTCATCGAGACCGTCACTGCGGTGGGCGGAGATGGTCCGGCCGGGTCCGGCCCCGGTCCCGAGCCACACCCCGCCGGTCGTGTAAGCCCACCAGGTGCCCTGGTTATCGGCCACGACCAACACCTCAGACACACCCGCAGGGATGGAGGTCAGCTCCGCCAGGCGCGGCGCGCCGGCCGAGTGGCGGGTGAGCCAAAAGTTCTCCCCGACCGCGCGGGCCCACCCGGTACCCTCGCGGGGGAAGTCCACCGCCCTGCCGTCGGCCATCAGCCACCGGCACCGTTCATCCGAGAAGACCAGGTGCTGGTCCAGCACCGACACCCAACCCGGACCAAACACCCCGGGGGTGTCCAGGCCGGAGCCCAGGGAGTTATACATCCGGGTCACCGCCAGATCAGCGGCCGCCCCGGCGAACCCGAGATCGGTTTCGGGTTCGATGAAGTTCCCCGTGGCCGTGTTCACCGGATCGTTCGCATACCCACTGGTGGGCATCGCCCCGGCCGCCGTGGGCGGGTCAATGACCAACCCGGTCCGGGTCCCGGACACCCCCGCCGCGGCCAACGCCTCACCCACCGCCGCGTCCGACAGGGTCGAAACCGCGCCCTCACCGCCGGCAGCAGCGAACGCGTCCGCGACCACCACCGCCCACGCCGCGTCCGCCTCATTCGCCACCAGATACTGCCGGAACGCCGTAATTACACCCGCCGCGTCGATCCGGCCCCAGGAACACTGCCCCGCGAACGAGGACAACTCCCCCTCCAAGGACCCCGGAACCGACGCCACCGCCTCATCCAGGCCACGCGAGGCAGCCGCGAACGAACGCAACGACTCCGGACGGGCCGAAGACGTCCCGCCCCCGAACCCGCCACCCGGGGCAGGAGTCTGCCGGGACCCCGGTACCGGGGACTCGGAAGGGAACGACGGCGCACTGCCCGGCTCCATATTCGGACGCGGCGCCTCACCACCCCACGCATCCCCGATCAGCTCGAAAAGATTGCGGTTGTTATGCCGGCGCACCCACTCGTTATTCTCCCGCCGCCGGGCATCCTCCTCCCGCGCCGCGTCGATCATGGTCCCCACATACCCCGCGACCGTCCGCAACGCCGCCGCCAAAGACTCAGCATCCCGGGCAGCGGTGGCCGCGTTCGCGGCGAACACTTCCGAGAAATGCCCCCGGAAATCCTCCCCCGCACCCGAAACCAACGGGCCCCGTGAGCCCGAATGCTCCAAAACCCGCGACGCTGCGGACTCAAAAGCACCCTTCACCGACTCGGCAACCCCATACACAAACCGGCCACCATGACCAGCACCGGAATCAGGCAACAACGGCATCTCAACGAACTCGGTCACAACCACAGCCCCCCCCCACAGAACAAGAACGCGAACACAACCAACAAACCCACCAAACCGCACCACCACAGCGCAACGGCCAGGTGACCGTGCCGCACCCTCAGCGCGGCACGATCACCCGGCCACCACACTCACACCAACAAACGAATCAAGCCCCACCACCAGCCGAGAAAATATCCTGCGAAATCTTCTGCAACTGACCCCGCAACTGCTCCAACTCCTCTTTGGCCTTATCCAACGCAGCCTTCGTCTCCGGCCACGTCGAACCACGGAACTCAGCAGCCAACGGACCATCCCACACATTCGGATCCGACAACACACGACCCTGCGCATCCAACGCCGAAATCTGATCCGTAAAACCACCAGTAATAATCGACTGCACCTGACCAATAGCAGCCTTGGCCTGCTCAGTAGACAACACACGCGACATAGAACTTTCCTCCCAATAAGAACAATCGCAACACCCAAGCCAAAAAACCCAGGCAACCGAACGCCCCTTAAACTACCAACACCACCCAATAAATCCAACAAACAGACAAACAACCTGTGGAAAAGAGTAGGGTCGTGTGACCTGAGGGATGCCCAAGGAGCCCGATTAGTCCATTCGTCAGCGCAACCCCGTATGATACTCAAGGCACCGTGAACGGAATGAGGGGGACGATCCATGCCCAGGCAGGCTAGTTTTAACCAGTACAACCCGGGGCGTCGCATCCCTCCGGGTCGCGCTCTTGGTATCGCATTGGTTGCACTGGGAATGGTCGCGACGACGTCATGCACCCCGACACCCAAGCCCGAGCCGGTAGAGAACCCCGTCAAACTCCTGCAGAGCGTCCGCGTAGGCCTGTCCTCGGCCGCCGGAGTGCACACGGTGGAAGGCACCACCATCTCGGTCTCTGCAGCGGGCGAATCCTCTGCGGAGAACACCACTTACGACGCCGCCCAAGTAGTGGGCGAACTGCCGGTCCGTGTGAGCCTGCAATACCGCGCCGGAGAGAAGTCGGGCTCCGACCTCGCCGAGCTCAAAGGCCATACCGGTCCGGTGGAGATCAACCTGACGCTCGAGAACCTCACCGTCAAGCCACAGACCATCCAGTACGACGCCGCAGGCCAGGCCCGTTCCGACACCGCCCTGGTGGGCGCGCCACTGACCGTCGCCGCATCGACGAAACTGCCGGGCCTCCGGGCGGACGACGTCACTCCGGGCTCTGCCGATGGCACCACAGGAACCAACGGTGTCCTGAGCAGCACCGAGGATGGCGCCACCGTCGTCCAATGGGCCACCGTGCTGGCTCCCCCACGCTCCGGTGCCAGCACCACGCTGCGTCTCGCCGCGGACGTGAAGGACTTCCAGGTTCCCGAAATCGATGTGGCCGTGCAGCCGGGCCTGAACACGGACCTCAGTGCCAACGGAGTACTTGCCAGCGCGTTTTCCTCGGGCTCGGGTTCGGAGATGGAACTTCAACGGCGCACCATCTCCGTGGTATCGGACGTCAACACGGTCCTGGCGAAGGCCGGATCCACCATCACCGAGGTCCGCCGCAACCTGCAGGCAACGTCCCAAACCCTTGGAGCCAAGACCGCAGGCGAGCTCCGCGACAACTCACAGGCCCTGGCCGGGACAATGAAGGACCTGAAGCAGCAACTGAAGGTTCTGGGTTCGGACTTGGAGGCATCAACAAACGCCACCCAATCCACCACCATGTCCCAGCTGAAGCTAACGGTCTCCGCGGTAGACGCGATGCTTGGTGACACCTCCGCCACACCCCCGATAGCTCCCATCACCGGTGACGGTTGCACCGCCGAGGTGGCCAAAGCGGCGCCCGCGGCCACGGTGTACTCCAGCGTCCTCACCATGTCCTCACAACTGGATGCCTACGCGAAAGTCAGCGCAAGTTGCCGGGACACGGTAGCCAGCGCCCTCAAAGCCACCATGGGTCCCGAAAACCCGAGCCAGGCGGAGTGCGCAGCCCAGGGTTCCATGACGTGTTCACTCTACGGTTCGGCTGTCACTGTCACAGGTGCGCTTCTGGGCTTGGTGCAGAAGGGCGACGAACTCGTTTCCGGCCTTCAGCCGCAGGTCATTGAAGGTGCGATCAAAGACCAGGCGAGTTCCGCCGTCGCACTTGAAAAGGTGCGCGCCGACCTCGGTGCGATGCTTGACGGCTCCGGGACGTCCCAGGATTACAGCAAGGCACTCGCAGCGCTGGAGGCGGCGATCAAGTCGTCCACTGACTCTGCAACCGCGACCCGTAAAGCCGCGACAGCGGCCCAAAACAGCGTTGATACCCTCAGGCAAAAATTGCTCGCCATCGCCACGCGTGCCAAGACGGCCAAGGGCGAATTGGGCCAAGGATCGTGGCTGAACGGCTCCATGCTCCAGCAGAACCAAAAACTGGCTGATGAACTCTGCAAACTGTCCGACAACGGCCTCATCCCCGGCAAGGGCAAGCTCTCTGCCAAGGACGTTGAGCGCCTGCGCTCTTACCTCACTTCGGTTCCCTGCGAACCGACCGATGCAAACGGCAATCCTTCACCCCAGCTGAACACGCCCCCGGGCTTCAAGGAACCCCTTGACGTCCGGCTGGAGGGCCAGTCAGCTGCCTGGGACGAAGTCCTTGCAGCCACCGATACCACCGCTGCTGACCAGGCGATTGGCCAGGCATTCACAGCCCTGGGGACCACCTTCGACGATGCCGATACCAAGCTCGAAGCGGTTAGGTCAGCAGTCAAGACGCTCGACGGCGCCGCAACAGGAAGCGTCAACGGCACCAAAAAGGGACTTGAGTCCCTGGACGCTGCCCTCGCCAAAGCGATCGACTCCTCCGGCACAGTGACAACGGCACTCGCGAAGCTGAAAGAGCAGCAAGACATGCTCGGCGACAAGATCAAGGAATCTCTCCGCGACGTTTCGGCTGAAACCGCCGCAGAGGTCTACAAGACCGTGGGCGAACAAGTGCGCCAGGTTGCCGAGATCGGCGACGCCAGCTCCGAGGCAGTTACGACCGCTTTCAACCGGTCCATCTCAGGACTGAAGTCCACCTCGGATGACGTTGTGAAGGATGCCGAGGGAACCGTCAACAAACAGCGGGACGAGTTGTTGGGACAGAGCGGTGACCTGGCGGCCGCCGTGTCCAAGAGCACCCAGGCCTCCTTGGACAACATCGCCTCCAGCACGTCAGGCTCCACCCGCGACGTTGAGGGCGCCAGCGCCCTGCTGGCCTCAAGCCTCAACAAAGTGATGCTGGATCTTGGCGACCGCTCCGTAAACGGATCAGGTTTGCTCGGCTCCATGGCCACCAGCGCGGCGAAAGCGGACACCGCAGACTTCCAGTTGGCCCTGGCATCCCAGAACGCAGAAGGCTACGCCAACATCCGTTCACGCGATGTCGCGGGCCTCCTGCTTCGGCAGGCACAGTTCAAAGCCTCGCTCACTGCCATGGACGAACTGCCACCGTTCAAACTCGAGGTTCCCGCAGGTGCGACCTCCCAGACCCTGTACACGCTGAAGATCGGCGGCGCGGCATGAGCCCCCGGAACCGTCTCTTCGCCCTGATCGCTGCGGGAGTCGCCGTCGTGGTTGCTGCCGCCGTGGTCCTGACCCTGACGCTGAACCGCCCTGCGGAGGCGCCGCGGCCCGATCCCGTTGCCGCCACGGTTCCCGTAGCGCTGAAGGCTGACGGCCTGCCGTCAGACTTTTCGATCGGCGTCGTCATGACCTTCGGCCAGTCCGGCGAGCCCGGCACCGAATACAACCGCGCAGCACAGGGCGCGGTGGTTGCAGCTCAGCGTTTCGGCCAAGGTGGCGCAAAAGTCGCCCTCCCAACCCAGAACGACCGCGGCACGGAAGACGGCGCCCGCGCCGCCGTCGCGGCGTTGGCGGAGCAGGGAGTGTCCGGCATCGTCGTGGCCAGCACAGGTCCGCAGTCCGTTGCGGCCGCAAAAGCAGCCGAGGAGCGAGGTGTCCCGGTGATCCTGCCGTACGCCCAGCCGTCAGAACCGGGGCAAGCCACCTGGACCACCGGCCCAACAGGAGCCTCGGTGGACGGCGCCCTCCAAAAAGCCTTGAGTGGCAAGAACCGGGTGTTGTTGGTCAACGACGGCGGACCGGTCCCCGCGTCCGTCACGATCGCCGACACGCTGGCGCTGGAGGGCTTCTCCGATGTGGCTGGCCTGGCCCAGGAAGCGGCGATCCGTACAGGCGACCAGCTCCGTCCGCCGGCCAAGGATGCGCCGGCGGACGCCGAAGGCATCCGGACAGCCAACCCGGCGGACGCCGTCGTGGTGTCAGCGGCAACGCCGCAGCGCTTGGCGAAGCTGGTCCAGGCCCTGCAGTCACGTGACGTGTCAGTGCCGCTGGTGCTTCCCGACGGCGCCACCAGCCCCGCGTTCGCGTCCTCGCTTTCCGAGCTGGACGGCACAGCTTCCGGTCAGCTGATCAGCATTGCTGCAGCGACGGGCGATGCAATCGCCCTCCAGCAGGACGCCCAGGGACGCGGAATGTCCGCTTTCCTTTCAGGCATCAGGTTGGCCACCGGGAATCCGGCGATCAAAAACCTGACGGACGATACCCCGTTCTCAGCAGACGCCTGGGCCGCCGACGCCCGCAGCCATGACGCCGTAGTGGCCCTGGTCCGCGCAGCTGCACTGGCCGGGAGCAAGGAACCGTCGAGGGTCGCAGCGTCACTGCGCACTCTGTCCTTCGGTCCCGGCGAAGGGCTCGCCGGACCAGACCTGGACTTCACGCGATCCCAGGCGCTGACCGCTGAACCAGCTCCGGTCTACGCCTCTCCCCAGGATCTGGGTCTTCGTCCGGCGGACGAGAAGGCGCCGCGGCTCGTCTGGGTACCGGCACCAGCCAACCCTTAACCAACCACTACAGTAGGAGCTCCCGGTGCGTGTGCTGATCGACCTGGACGACCGTCGATTCGAGTGCGAGGTTGCCCGTGCCGCGCCCGCCACCACGTTGTCCGACCTCGTGGAGGCCGCCGGCGGACCGCGGGTTGCTCCTGATGAGCCGGTGTTTGTCAATGAAACAGAGGTGCGTGGTGCGACGCCGCTGTCCGAGCTGATTCTGCTGGAAGGTAGTCGGATCTCCCGGGCGCCGTGGCCGGTGCCGCAGCGTGTCCGCGGCTGGACCCTGACGCTGGCCGGCGGTCAGCGGACGGGTGGTGTGGTGGACGTTCCCCGGAACCGGGACATGCTGATCGGCAGGTCGCCCCACGCGGATCTCAGCCTCCCCACCGAAAGCGCGTCGTGGGATCACTTCCGGATCCACCGCGAAGATGACGCGCTTCGTGTGCTGGATGGCGGCTCCACCAACGGCACATTGGTCAATGGGGAACCTGTAGGCGAGGACGGAGTCCTTGTCACGCAGACGGCCACCATCACGGCAGGCGGAACGGTCCTGCTCCTCCGCCCGGCGTTGGAAGAGACGCCTGCTCCCGCCCCCGGCAGCCTGCATAACCTGACGCCCGCATCCACAGCCCCCTTCAACAGGCCACCGCTTCCCGGGCGCGCTCCGGCCGGCGATCCGTTGGTTCCCCCGGCCCGCAAGGATGTTCCGCCAGCGAACAAGTTCAGTTACATCACTGTGCTGGCTCCGTTGGTCATGGCGGTTGCGATGGTCATGATCCTCAGGGACATGCGCTTCGCCATGTTCGCAATGCTCAGCCCGGTGATGGCGGTGGGCATGTGGTTTGAGCAGAAGCGCCGCCACGCCCGCGGCCTCAAGGAAGAGGCAGAGCGTTTCGATGGTGCGCTCAAGGAGTTTGAGCAGCAGATCCGCAAAGCCGCAGAAGTGGAAACTGCCCGACGCCACAGGATGGTTCCCGATCCTGCAACAGTGGTCCGGCGTCCGGCCCTTCCGGCCACGTCACTGTGGCAGCGCCGTGCGGACTCGGAGGACTTCCTGGCCTTGCATGCAGGTACGGGTGACGTGCCGTGGAAGCCGGAGGTTGACCGGGCAGCGGGCTCGCGCCCGGACGAAAAGGTCAAGGAAACACTCTCGGCAGCCAGACTTTTGGCCGCCCCTGTGCTGGTGGACCTGACCGACGCCGGTGTGGTGGGCATTGTTGGTTCACGGGAGGGAGCACTAGCGTTGGCCCGCTCCCTGGTGGCCCAGGCCGCGGTCCATGTTGGTCCGGCAGACCTGACGATAGGTGTGTTCTGCGACGCCGGGCGGGCCGACGAATGGGAATGGGCCTCGTGGCTCCCGCACAACCGCCAAACAGGCAGCAGCACCGGCGAGCGCTGGATGTCAGCGCACCGTGAAAGCAGCCTTGCCATGTTGCGGACACTCAAGGATTCCGTGGAAGAACTGCCCACCCCGGCGCTCATGGTGGTCCTGGATTCCGATGTCCTTACCGAGGGCAGGGATGCTCCGGCCCGTGCGTTGCTCGGCATGGGCCGCTCCGTTCCCGGCGGCCACGTCAACCCGCAGAAGCGCCCACCCCGCGTGGCTGGAATCGTCATCGCAACATCCGAGGAGCAACTGCCTGCCTCCTGCACCACCATCATCAGGGTAGGTGCCGACGCCGCCGCCACGGTGGACCAGCCCGAGGACCTGACCCGCGTGGAGGACGTCATTTTGGCGGGCCTCGACCAGGAAGAGGCCCTGCGTTGCGCCACGCGCTTGGCACATTTTGACGACCCCGAGCTCAGCGTCCCCGGCGCCTCTCTGCCCTCGCTGGTCCGGCTGCCCGGGCTCCTGGGTTACGAACGCCCCGACGCAGCCACGGTCCGCCGCCTGTGGCAGGCACCCTCCGGCGTTTCCACACCTATCGGCACCGGGGAAAACGGGCCATTGACCCTGGACCTCGTCAAGGACGGCCCGCACGGCCTGGTGGGCGGCACCACCGGCTCCGGCAAGTCCGAATTCCTGCGCTCCCTCGTAGCCGGCCTCGCTGCCCGCAACGATCCAACTCGATTGAACTTCATCCTGGTCGACTTCAAGGGTGGAGCCGCCTTCAAAGCCTGCGAGCTCCTCCCCCACACCATCGGAACCATCTCCAACCTGGATGAGCAACTCGCAGACCGGGCCCTGATCGCCTTGGAGGCAGAGATGGAGCGCCGCCAACGGGTATTCGCGGAGGCAGGCGAGGGAATCGACAACCTCAGTGCCTACCTGGCGACGAACCCCGCCGAGCCGATGCCGCGCCTGCTGCTGGTAGTCGATGAGTTCGCGATGCTGGCCAAGGAATTCCCGGATGTGCTCACTGCGCTTGTCAGCATTGGCGCAGTGGGACGCACCTTGGGAGTCCACATGATCCTGGCCACTCAGCGTCCGGCCGGTGTGGTGAGCGATGACATCCTCGCTAACACCAACCTCCGCGTGGCGTTGCGTGTCCAGAGCCGCGATGACTCCAACAACGTCATCGGAGTACCCGCTGCGTCTGCCATTGGCCGGGCACAGATGGGCCGCGCCTTCGTGAAGCTTGGCCAGGACGACATCACGCCCGTCCAGACCGCGCTGGTCACCGGACAGGCGCAGCTCGACGGCGGTCCCGCCGTCGACGTCCGGGACATCCGGCAGTTCGGCGTCCCCGCGCCCGCACCGGCACTTGCCCGGTCCGCTGCTGCGGACGAGAACGACCTGGACCTCCTCATCGACGCCGTCGTCGAAGCCAACGCGGAGGCCGGCTACGCCCCTCCCCGCCAGGTCTGGCCGGAGGCATTGGGCGAACGCGTGGAGCTGGATGGCTTTATGGCGGACACCGCTACGGCAGGCACGGGAACCGTTGACCTTCCAAGGGTCGGGCAGGTGCAAGGCTCCAGCGTCCTGGTCACCCTTCTTGATGAGCCGGAGCTGCAACGTCAGTCCGCGGCCGGGTGGGACATGTCCGTTGGGAACCTGATGCTGATGGGCGTTGCCGGCTCCGGTACCAGCACCACTCTTGCGTCCATCGCCCTTGCCCTTGCCAAGGATGCGGACCCAGCCGATCTCGATCTGATGATCCTGGACATGGGTTCGGGGGACCTCGAAACGCTTAAGCGCCTGCCCCACACCGTGGCATATGTGGGAACCGGTGCCGGTGCCAAGGAGCAACAAGCGCGCTTCCTGCGGCACCTGAATACCGAGTTGGAAAGTCGAAGGGCAGCGCCGGGTACGCATCGCCGGACCGTGGTGCTGCTTGACGGCCTGGCGTCCCTGCGCGATGAGTTCCAGGACTTTGAAGGGCAGCAGCTCCTGGGCCTGTTGTACCGGGCGTATGCGGACGGGCCCGCCCTGGGCCTGTCCTTCGCTGTCACCACCACCCGCGCCAAGGCTGTTCCCTCTGTCATGAACGAGGTGACCCTGCAGAAGTGGCTGTTCCGGCTCGCCGACAACTACGACTACTCCTCGCTGGGTGTCCGGGCGAAGAACGTTCCCGCGGCGCTCCCCGGACGGTGCGTGGATCCTCGTACGTCCTTGCAAATGCATGTTGCAACGCCCGGAATCGGCCTCCGGGCGGCTGTGGACCGTGTGCGGCAGATCTGGGGGGACGCACCCGCCAAGACCACGGCGATCAGGAGCCTGCCCACCGACGTCACCATGGCGGATTTGGGCGTGAAGCCACAGCTGGAGACCGAGCCGTGGCACATCCCGGTGGGAATCCGCGAAACGGACCTGGCCCCTGCCTTCCTGGAAATCTACGAGGGTGAGCATGCCCTGATCGCAGGGCCGGCCCGTTCGGGAAAATCCACGTTGCTCCTTGCCTTGGCCGATGCTGTCCGGGGCGCGGCCACCTCCCGGGGACCCGCGCAGGTCTGGGGCATCTGCGACCGCCGCTCACCGTTGGCCACTGCTGATCTGGACCGCATAGCCGTGGGCGTGGACGAGGTTCCAGCGTTGCTGGCCTCGCTGCGGATCGAGCGCGGCCCTGTGTTTTTGTTGATCGACGACGCCGAACGCTTTGAAGACACCGATCAGTCCATTGCGGGAATCGTGGCTTCCGGACCTCCGGGGCTCTGCATCGTTGCTTCAGGACGTGCCGCTGACCTCCGCGGACTGTACAGCCACTGGAGCAAGTCCATCCGAAAGTCACGGTTGGGCGTTCTGCTCCAGCCCGACGTCAATTACGACGGCGAACTGCTGGGTGCCACTCTTCCGCGGAAGGCACCTGTGGCCTTGACCGCCGGACGCGGGTACTTAGGGGTGGGCGGGCAGATGTCGCTGATCCAGTCGATAAGCCCGGGCAGCTAGGGAGGGTACGGACATGCAGATGGCACAAACTGGTCAGGCGTTGGGAGCCTCCTACCGCTTCGGCGAGCGGGTGGGCTCCGGCGCGGTGGGCGAGGTCTGGACGGTCACCTCCACGGACGGGCGGACCTTGGCAGCCAAGGTGCTGCGCCCCGAGCACGCCGATGACCCGTCCCTGGTGGAGCGGTTCGTCCGCGAGCGATCGGTGTTGCTCGGCCTTCAGGACTCACACATCGTCACGGTCCGCGACATGGTGGTTGAAGGTGAACGGCTTGCCATCGTCATGGACTACGTCGCTGGCGGCTCGCTGCGCGACGTAGTCAAGGACGCCGGACCGCTGCCTCCCCAAGACGCCGTGAACGTCGCAGCCGAGATCTTCGATGCCCTGGCATTTGCCCACTCACGAGGTGTGACGCACCGGGATATCAAGCCTGACAATGTGCTTCTCACCAAGCCGTGGTCCGAGTGCGGGTCCGGGGATGTGCGGGTTTCCGACTTCGGCATATCCGACGTCGTGGGCGAGAAGATCCGTCAAACGACGGGCCTGATCGGCACACCCCAGTACATGCCTCCCGAACTCATTAGCCAAGGCCGTTCCGGTCCTCTTGGCGATGTCTACTCCGCTGGCGTTCTGCTCTACGAACTCCTTGCGGGCCGGACTCCATTCGCCGGTCCTGGTACGGACTTCAGCGTGGCGTACCGTCACGTCTCATCGCGGCCGCCCCGGATTCCGGTGGAGGATGCCTTGTGGGGCGCCCTTGAGAGGTTGCTGGCCAAGGATCCCGAGCAGCGCCCAACCGCCCACGAGGCCGCTGCGACCCTCCGACGCCTGGCGCCGCGCCTTAGCGGAATCAAACCGATCCCCCGCGGGGAGGCACCCGAGGAATTCGACGACGTCGAACGCCACGCCACGGTGGTGCGTGGGGCATTTACCGATGACGATCTTGAAGCCTTGGCAACTGCGCCTCCCTCCAGCCTCGATGCCGCACCCCCGGAACTCGGCCAAGCGGGCAATGCGACCATCGTCCGGTCCATGCCCCGTCGTGACGAGGTGCCGTCCACCGCCGTCGAACGGTCCGAGGCCCCTGACGCGACTCCTTTCTGGCGGACCCGCAAAGCGCTGCTTCTTGCAGGTGGCGCAGTCCTTTTGATCGTGGCGATGGTGGCTGGTTTCTTCCTCCTATCCCCCACAGCCCAGCAGGCAGCACCTGCGGTTCAAGGCCAACAGCTCTCCGCTCAGCTGCAGGACCCGGCGCTGCCGACCGGCCTCACCATTTCACGAAGCGCCACGTATGAACCGTCCTCCGGGCAGGTCCGTTTGACGGTGTCCTACTCGGCGCAGAAAGCACCTCTGTCCGGTGAATTCCTTGAGGTCATCCCGGGGCTGGCAGAGGGAGATACCTGCCCGGCTGCCACGTGGGATGGTGCTGCCGCGAGCCGGAACCAGGCCTCCATCAGCGGCGTGGACGTTGAGTGCGGGTGGAAGCTTTCGGGCGTGGAGATCCCCGCAGGCGGGTCCATCCAGGCAACCGTCAAGGTACCGGTGGCACCCGCGGACCAAAAGTCACTCGATGCGTGGCTGCGCTCAGGCTCCGAGGCAACCAAAGCCGCAACCCAGGACCCGGCAGTCAAGGGAACGGCCTACCCCGTACAACGCCTGAAGGGCGTGGAGGTGCGTACGCCTGCCCGGGTTGTGACGCCCAGCCCCCTGAAGATCACTTTGGTTCCTGTGTGGGCGGGCGGTGCCGACGAGTTGAACCCGCTCTACGTCAGCCCCTCGTCGGGCAAACCGTCACAAATGCTCGCCGCCGTGACGGGAGGCGAGAAGGGTCTGCGATTCGCCGATGGTTGCGGCGGGGCGTTGGCAGTAGACAGTTCGGGGCTCACCGTCACGGCCCTGCAGATCACGCCCCAGTGCACCGTGCGGGCCAGCGTTGGAAACTTCACTGAACTCCAGTCCGCGCCATTCGGCATCACGTCGCGGGAGAACGCCGGGGACTAGCTTGCGACGCCGAGGGGTTGGCTTTCGCGACTTTCAAGCACCTTAATGCCACGGGATCCAACCCCTCGGTACCATGGGAAGTGGAGGCAACCATGGCCAAGTCACCGCAACGAACAAGCAAAAGCACTGACTACGAGTTCGTCACAGTCTGGCGGGTGGCGGGAACCCGCGAGGAAGTAGTTGACGTCCTCGGCAACGCAGCGACGCTCAAACAATGGTGGCCCGCTGTCTACCTCACGGTGACGCCGTTGATTCCGGGGGGACCCGACGGCGTTGGAGCCTCGTTCGATCTCCACACCAAGGGCTGGCTCCCCTACACGCTGCGTTGGCGGCTCACTGTTACCGAACCAGTCACGATCGACGGCTTCGCCCTCACCGCCGCGGGAGACCTCAATGGCACCGGCCGCTGGACCTTCGAGACCGACGGACCGGAAGTTGTCATCACCTACGACTGGCGGGTCAGCACAGCCAAGCCGCTTCTTCGACGGCTCAGTTGGCTCCTCAAACCGGCGTTCTCGGCGAACCATCACTGGGCCATGGCGCGCGGCGAAGAGAGCCTGAAACTGGAGCTCCGCCGTCGTCGTTCCGGCCAGGCCAGGGACATACCCGAACCTCCCAAACCCACTTTTGTTAGGCGCGCGAGGGGTTAGCTCCCGGCGCGGTTGTCCACATAGCTACCCATCCGAGGCCGGACCCGTTCCGAACTCCCGATAGAATCAAGACGCTGATCAACCAGCAACACAAGAGACGCCGACACAAGAGTTAGGGGTGGACCCGTGCGCATATCGCAGGCCCGGGCGCCCTTTCATGCTTTGCGGTCTGCCAGCGTCTCGCTGGTCATTGTTCTCCTGGCAGCTGGAGCGCACGTCGCAGGTGGCGGAGAGCTTCCCACGGCCCCGGTCCTGATCGCGCTTATGGCACTGACAGCGTTGGCCAGCACGTTGGCCACCCGCTTCAAGCTCAACGTCGTCACCCTGGTCACGCTTTTGGGCGCGGGCCAAATCGCACTCCACGAGGCATTCACCGCCCTTGGACCGATCGTGGCCGCAGCACCCGGAACCAGCCACCACCTGGGCGCGGAAACCCCGCCCCCAGCCTTGGACATTGCTTCAGCCCATGTCCATGAACTCAGCGGCACGTTTGGTGCCCTGATGCTGATGGCACACGCTATTGCCGTCGTAGGCTCTGCTGTTCTGCTGGCCAAGGGCGAGGACGCGCTCTGGCAGCTGGCCTCCTGGCTGCGGCCGCTGCTCGCCCTGCCCACTTTGGTGTTCAGGCCCGACGCCGGAGCGTCACCAACCGCCGTCGGCGCACTTAACGTCTTCATCCCCCGCCCTTGGCGGAACCTCAGGCAAGACAGCCGACGCGGGCCGCCCGCCGTCGTCGTACTTTCCTAGTTCCGCCCGGCACCAACGCTGCAATGCGTGCACAAGCCTTGCATGGTGACGGGCTCCATACCCGTACCCCCGCGCCGTAATCAGCGCACCCGAAAGGCATTCCCATGAAGACGTCCTCGATCCGTCGTACCCTGTCCGCAACCGCCGTAGCCGGTGGAACCGCCGCCCTGATGATGGCCGGCCTGGCGGGAGCATCCGCACACGTTTCGGCCGATCCGAACAAGACCGCAGCCAACTCGTATGCGCTGGTGACGTTCGGTATTCCGCACGGTTGTGACACCTCGCCCACCACCAAGGTGACCATCAACCTGCCTCAGGAATTGACCGACGCCCAGCCGACGGTCAACCCCAACTGGACGGTCGAAAAGGTCAGCGAAACCCTCGCCGAACCCAAGAAGCTGGACGACGGTACCACCATCACCAAACGCACAAGCCAGATCGTGTACACGGCCAAGACCCCGCTGGACCCGCACCTGCGTGACGCTCTGGTCCTCTCAGTGAAATTGCCGGATGCAGCAGGCAAGACGATCTATTTCCCCACCCTCCAAACCTGTGAGCAGGGTCAAACTGACTGGTCCGAAATTGCCAAGGAGGGCCAGGATGAGCACGATCTCAAAGCACCGGCCCCCTCTGTCACCATCACTGCCGCTGACGCAGCGGGAGACCACCACGCCGCAACCGCCGTCTCCACCGAGCAAGCATCGGTGGTGACCGACGACGGTTCCCAGGCCCGCAGCTGGGCGGGCCTGATCGCAGGCATCGCCGGACTTGGCCTGGGCGGCGCTGCCTTCTTCCGCAGCCGTTCAGCCAAGCCGGCTGTGGCCCGGGCAGGCACCAAGTAACAACACCGCGGATTGGCGTCCGGAAGATCACGATCCGGGCGCCAATCCGTGCTCTTGGCCGTGGCTGAATTGACTCATGTCGCGGCCAAAGCAAGGCTGGTGCCCATGTGGACTCAGCGCATCAAAACCGGACTTGTGACGACGACGGCAGCAGCCTCATTGCTGCTCCTTGCGGCCTGTGGGCCCAGCCCCAGCCCTGCGGGATCCAGCAGCGCCCCGCCCACCAGCACGACACCGTCGGCGTCGGCGTCGGCTTCGTCCACGCCCTCCCAAACGGCCACGATGACGCCGTCGCCCTCTGCGACAGCCACGTCCGCCGCACCCGCAGCCCCCGCGCTGTGCAAGGCAGCATCGCTGACGGCAGCAACCGACGCAACGGGCGGCGGAGCAGCAGGCAGTGTCTACGAAAAGCTGATCCTGACGAACTCCGGCACGGCCGCTTGCGTCCTGGAAGGTTTTGCAGGTGTTTCGCTGACTGCGGACGCCACCGGTGAACCGATCGGCGAGCCGGCAACGCGCGAAACCACCACACCCGTTACCAAGATCGAGCTGGCGCCGGGCAAGTCTGCCTGGGCTCAAATCCGCTACACGCAGGCCGGAAACTACGGCGACTGCGCGCGTGTTTCCGCAGCAGGATTCCGAATTTACCCGCCGAATGACACGGCTTCGCTGTTTGTTGCCGAACCCCACGATGCGTGCAGCAATGCCGGGATCAAGCTCCTGACCGTCACTGCCTTCCAGGCCGTCTAACCGTCTCCCCCACGGCTGCGGCTAATTCTGTCGGAGCCGTGGGGCATGATGGAGGAATGCAGGAGCCGCAGGCGTCGGAGGGCGCCATCAGCCGTTTCAGCCAGGCAACCAGGGAATGGTTCCTAGGCGCCTTTTCCGAGCCCACGCCCGCGCAGGATGGCGCTTGGAATGCGATCTCCTCCGGCTCCCATGCCCTTGTGGTGGCGCCTACGGGCTCCGGCAAGACCCTCGCCGCCTTCCTCTGGGCGTTGGACCGTCTGCATGCCACTCCAACGGATACGCTGCCCGGACTCGAAACGGTTCCCGCCAACGGCAAAGGCCGGGCCAAGCGCCCCAAAACCAAGACCCGCGTCCTCTACATCTCACCGCTCAAGGCCTTGGGCGTGGACGTGGAGCGCAACCTCCGCGCACCGCTGATCGGCATCACCCAAACCGCCAAGAGGCTGGGCCTACCGGCACCGCTGGTGACTCTCGGGGTCCGCTCCGGAGATACAACGGCGGCAGATCGCCGAACGCTGCTGACCAACCCGCCGGACATCCTTATCACCACTCCGGAATCCCTCTTCCTCATGCTGACGTCCCGGGCCAGGGAAACGCTCAGCGAAGTGGACACCATCATCATTGACGAGGTTCACGCTGTAGCCGGCACCAAGCGGGGTGCACACTTGGCGGTATCGCTTGAACGGCTGGATGCGCTCCTGCCCAAGCCCGCACAGCGCATTGGCCTCTCCGCGACGGTCCAACCCCGCGAGTTGGTGGCACAGTTCCTGGCGGGCCAGGCGCCCGTGGAGATCGTCGCACCTCCGTCCAAGAAAAACTGGAACCTGACAGTCACTGTGCCTGTCGAGGACATGTCGGACCTCCAGGGTGCCGCAGGGGCGTTCGACTCGGGTCCGGCCTCGGGTTTGCAACCACAGGCCTCCATCTGGCCGCACGTGGAGGAACAGATCGTGGATCTGGTCCTGTCCAAGCAGTCCACCATTGTGTTTGCCAATTCCCGCAGGCTGTCGGAGCGGCTAACGGCCCGGCTGAACGAGATCTATGCCGAACGCCAGCTCATGGCAGTGGGAGGCGGAGCGTGGGCAGCACCGGATGACAACCCAGGAGTGCCGGCATCCACAGCGACCCCAGCGCACATGATGGCGCAGGCAGGCAGTACCACCGGCGCGGACCCCGTCCTGGCCAGGGCACACCACGGCTCGGTGTCCAAGGACCAGCGGGCCATGATCGAGGACGACCTCAAATCCGGGAGGCTGCGCTGCGTTGTGGCCACGTCGTCGCTGGAACTTGGCATCGACATGGGGGCCGTGGACCTGGTCATCCAGGTTGAGTCACCCCCCTCGGTGGCCAGTGGCCTCCAGCGTGTCGGCCGCGCCGGACACCAGGTAGGCGAAATTTCCGAGGGCGTGCTATTCCCCAAGCACCGCGCCGACCTCCTGCATACCAGCGTCACAGTGGAACG
The DNA here is from genome assembly GCF_059090325.1 of Arthrobacter sp. B0316-5-4. NCBI lineage: Bacteria > Bacillati > Actinomycetota > Actinomycetes > Micrococcales > Micrococcaceae > Arthrobacter > Arthrobacter sp. B0316-5-4. The sequence continues at coordinate 617,673 of NZ_JBNHFN010000003.1, read as the reverse complement.
TATGCTCAGTGGCCAGATCGAGCGCTTGAGCATTCCGGCCAACCCGCTCGACATCCTCGCCCAGCAGACTGTTGCCGCCACCGCCCTGGGCAGTATCGACGTGGAGGACTGGTTCAGCACAGTGCGCCGGTCCGCGCCGTTCGCGAGCCTTCCCCGCTCCGCTTTTGAAGCAACATTGGACTTGTTGGCTGGGCGTTATCCCTCGGACGAATTTGCCGAACTCCGGCCGCGCATCATTTGGGACCGTCACGCCGGGACCATTGAGGGACGGCCCGGCGCCCAGCGCCTCGCGGTCACTTCAGGTGGCACCATTCCGGACCGCGGGCTGTTCGGCGTGTACATCATCGGCACCGAGGTTGAAGGGTCATCCTCTCCAAGCAGTTCGGATGGGAGTGAGCCCACCGCTTCGGCCCGTGCTGCGAAGGGCGGACGTCGCGTCGGGGAACTCGACGAAGAGATGGTTTACGAATCCCGGGTGGGCGACGTCTTCGCCCTGGGCGCCACCAGTTGGAAGATCGAGGACATCACCCACGACCGCGTCCTAGTCTCGCCAGCCTTTGGACAGCCCGGCAAGCTGCCCTTTTGGAAGGGCGATTCGCTGGGCCGGCCCGTGGATCTGGGCCGCGCTTTGGGGGCCTTCATACGGGAACTTTCTGCCGCTGACGAAGCACCCGCCATGGAGCGTTGCCAGGCCAGCGGGCTGGATGCCTTCGCTGCCAGCAACCTGCTGCAGTACTTGAGGGAGCAGAAGGAAGCCACGGAGATCGTCCCCAGCGACCGCACGTTGGTGGTGGAACGCTTCCATGACGAACTTGGAGACTGGCGCGTAGTCCTCCACAGCCCGTTCGGGATGCCCGTTCATGCCCCCTGGGCACTCGCCGTGGGCCAGCGCCTGCAGCAGCGTTACGGCCTGGATGGTTCGGCCATGGCAGCGGACGACGGCATTGTGCTGCGCGTCCCCATGATGGAAGACGAGCCGCCCGGCGCTGACCTGTTTCTTTTCGATCCCGAGGAACTCGAGCAGATAGTCACAACTGAAGTGGGAGGCAGCGCCCTGTTCGCTTCCCGGTTCCGGGAATGCGCAGCCCGGGCACTGCTGTTGCCCCGCCAGAACCCCGGCAAACGGCAACCACTCTGGCAGCAGCGCCAGCGCTCTGCCCAGTTGCTGGACGTCGCCAAGAAGTACCCTTCCTTCCCTATCGTGCTCGAAGCAGTCCGCGAGTGCCTGCAGGATGTTTACGATCTGCCCGCGCTCAAAGACATTGCCGCATCGGTGGAGCGCCGCGAGCTCAGGATCGTGGAAACCACCACGCAGCAGCCTTCGCCGTTCGCCAAGTCCCTCCTGTTTGGCTACGTGGCCCAGTTCCTTTACGAGGGCGATTCGCCGCTCGCCGAACGGCGGGCCGCTGCCCTGGCACTGGACTCCACACTCCTCAACGAACTCCTGGGGCGGGTTGAACTCCGTGAACTCCTGGACGCGGCTGTCATTGACCGGACCGAGCTGGAGTTGCAAAGGCTCCTGCCTGACAGGCGGGTTCGTGCCATGGAAGGCGTCGCTGACCTTTTGCGCCTGCTTGGCCCGCTCAGCGTTGAGGAAGTAGCGGAACGGCTGCAAGGACAGGAACAGGCCGAACCCTCCCTGCAACCGGCTCTCGACCAGCCAACGGACCCCGAGGATCCGGACCACATCGAAGAAGTCCCCGCGGCAGCACCACACGGCAGTGTTGCTGACGCCGGCCATCACCTCGCCGCACTCCAGAAAGCAAATCGCGCGCTGAAGGTGACTATTGGCGGCGTCGAACGCTTTGCTGCGGTGGAGGACGCGGCCAGGCTGCGCGACGCTATTGGCGTCCCGTTGCCCATGGGCGTGCCCCTCGCGTTCATTGAGCCGGTCTACGATCCCCTGGGCGACCTCGTTTCACGGTATGCCCGCACCCACGGACCGTTTACTGCAGCCGAGGCTGCCACCAGGCTGGGGCTGGGCGTCGCCGTCGTCAATGGCGCGCTGAAGCGGCTGGCCGGCGATGGGCGCGTGGTGGAAGGCGAGTTCCGTCCGCATGCAGTGGCCGAGCCGCAAACCGCCGAAGCAACGGACCCCGGGCTCATGTCCGTTGACGCCCCTCCCGCCAGTGAATGGTGTGATGCCGAGGTCCTGCGGAAGCTGCGGCGTCGCTCGCTGGCTGCGCTGCGGGCCGAAGTAGAACCTGTGGACACTGCCGCTTATGGGCGGTTCCTTCCCGAGTGGCAAAACGTGACTGCACCGGGCAAATCCCGGAGCCAGGCATTGCGCGGGCTGGACGGAATCATCACAGCCGTGGACCAACTGTCCGGCGTGCCGATCCCGGCATCAGCATGGGAACCGTTGGTACTCGCGAGCCGGGTGGCGGATTACAAGCCGGCCATGCTGGACGAACTGATGGCTGCCGGGGAGCTCCTCTGGTCCGGGGCCGGGTCCCTGCCCGGGAACGACGGCTGGATCAGCCTCCACGTAGCCGACTCCGCGGAGCTGACCCTCAATCCTTCTCCCGACTTCGAACCGGGGGATGCCCAACAGCGGCTCCTTGAGCACTTCAGCGCGGGCGGCGGCTACTTCTTCCGGCAACTGACGGACGTGGCTGGTGGCATGGATACGGTGCTCAGTGATGACGCCGTGGTGACGGCGCTGTGGGACCTCGTTTGGGCGGGTCGGGTCACTGGCGATACTTTCGCCCCCGTCCGTGCCATGATTGCCGGCGGGAAAACAGCCCACCGCCAGGTCGCCAAGGCGCCGAGGGCACGTGCACCGCGCATGAGCAGGCTCGGCCGTTCCCACGGGACAGGGCTGCTGGGATCACCCGGACTCACCGGTGGCCGCTATGGCTCCGTCACGGGTGGTGTTGCACCCGCGCCGCCTTCAGCCGTCGGCCGCTGGTCCGCGTTGCCTGCGCCGGAATTGGACCCCACCATCCACGCCCGGGGCACCGCTGAGCTGCTGCTGGACAGGTACGGCGTCGTAACCCGCGGTTCGGTGATGGCTGAGAACATTCTGGGCGGCTTTGGGCTCATGTATAAGGTCCTTGCACGGCTTGAGGAAGCCGGACGATGCCGGCGCGGGTACTTCATCGAGCATTTGGGGGCTGCCCAGTTCGCCGTCCCCGCAACCGTGGACCGTCTCCGGTCGTTCACGGAGGATGCCCGCATTTCCAAGGCGGAACCGTCCGCGTTGGCACTCGCCGCCACGGACCCGGCCAACCCCTACGGTGCCGCGCTCCCCTGGCCTGCGCTGTCCGTCGACGCCGGGTCCGGCCACCGCCCGGGGCGTAAAGCAGGGGCGCTGGTGGTCATGGTCGACGGCGCGCTGGTCCTTTACGTGGAACGCGGCGGTAAGACGCTACTCACTTTCAGCCAGGATGAGCTTGTGCTGACCGTCGCCGCCCAAGCGTTGGTGGACGTGGTGCGGCGCGGAGCAGTGGACAAGCTCTTCATGGAGAAGGTCAATGGCCACGATCTCCTGGAAACCCCCATCGCGGTTGCACTGGCGGCGGCGGGCGCGTACTCAACTCCGAAGGGACTGCGGATCCGTGCCTGAAGGCGATTCCATTTGGCGGGCCGCGTCACGGTTGAACGAAGCTTTGGCCGGACAAATCATCACAGCGTCGGACTTCCGTGTGCCACGCTTCGCCACCCTCAACTTGTCGGGCTGGACCATGAAGGAAGTGGTCCCCCGGGGCAAGCACCTGCTCATGCGCCTGGTTGGGCCCGCTGACGAGGCGCCCGGTGCCAGCAGGAAGCCCCGGGAACTGACCATCCATTCCCACCTCAAGATGGAGGGCAACTGGATGATCTACCCACCGGGTGGTCGTTGGACCAAGCCCGGGCACACGGCACGGTGCGTCCTGCGCACGGCCGCGGCTGACGCGGTGGGGTTCTCCCTGGGCATCCTGGAAGTGGTGCCGACGGCGGAGGAAGAAAAGATCGTTGGACATCTCGGGCCGGATCTCCTTGGTCCGGACTGGGATGAAGAAGAAGCACTACGCAGGCTTCGGGCCGAACCGGACGTTACGGTGGGTTTCGCCCTGTTGGACCAGAGGAAGCTTGCAGGGATCGGCAACATCTACCGATGTGAAGCATGTTTCCTCTCCGGCATCCACCCGGCACTCCCGATCGGTGAAGTGCCTGACCTGGCCAAGACAGTCAACGACGCCAAACGTCTCCTGGGTGAAAACCTTGGACCTGGCCGCCGGACTACTTTAGGGCCCCGCGCGTTGCGTCCCGGCTACTGGGTCTACGGCAGGGAGCGCCAACCGTGCAGGCGTTGCGGCACCACGGTTCGGCGCGGTCTCTTGGCCGGCCCTGACGGAACCGAGGAACGGGACATCTATTTCTGTCCGCGCTGCCAGCCGGCGCCGTAGCCGGCCCAGCACCAAATACTGTAGCCCGCCCAGCATCAGAAACCGCGGCCCGGCCGGGCACCGTCCCGGCCGGGCTCATCGGTAACCGCCGCGACGGCGGCGCACTTCGTGCAAAGGCCCCGCCGACTACTCCAGGAAGCTCCCCAGCCGCCCCAGCAATAGTCGCCGGACCCGCGCTACGTGCGCGCCGCCGTCGGACGCTTTTCTACACCGTCCGCCACCATTTTTGGTTGGCGGAACCGGCGCAATCCCATAATTGCAGGCGTGCACCATTCGCAGATGACCAGTCCGCGACGTCCACGCATTTGTTGGCCTGTGGGTTCACTAAATCCCCGGCGGAGTTAAGGACGAACTGCTGCGCCGCGCTTCCGTTGCATGCAGTCAGCTGGATCCGGGCGCCGTTGGAGGTGGAGCCCCACGCCACGTCCATGCATTTGCCCAATGCCCGCACGGTCCCGTTGCCCGCAAAAGTCCATTGTTCGGAGGCAGCAGAATCGCAGTCCCACAACTGGAGTTGGGAACCGTCGATGGCCTGGCGTCCGGCGATGTCGATGCATTTCGCCGCATAACCTTGGATCCGGACGCTGGCTGCGGCGGCCGGTGGCGACGGCGCGGCCGCGAGTTCGTAAACGCGCACGTAGTCCACCAACAGGGATTGCGGTAACACTGTCCCTGGGTCCGGCGCTCCGGGCCAATTGCCGCCGACGGCGAGGTTGAGCAGAAGGAAGAAGTTGTGGTCGAAAACCCAGGGCCCTGAAACGCTGGCTTTGGTCTTATGCGAGTACGGAATGCCGTCGATGTACCAGGTGATGGACTCCGGCCCCCAGTCCACGGTGAAGGTGTGGAATCCGTCCCCCAGGGCTTTGCCGTTGGGCAGGGTGTAGCTGGCGTTGACCGAGTTGGCGCCGGAATAGCCTGGGCCGTGGATGCTTCCCCAAATGGTTCCGGGTTCTTTGCCGACGTTCTCCATCACGTCGAGTTCTCCGCTGTTGGGCCAGCCGTCTGTGAAGACGTTGTCGCCCAGCATCCAGAACGCGGGCCACATTCCTTGTCCCTTGGGTAGCTTGAGACGCGCTTCGAAGCGTCCTTGGTTCCGGCTGAACTTCCCCGCAGTCAGGAGCCGGGCGGAGGTGTACTGGCACGTTCCGTAGTGGCAGGTGTAGTTGTCGGGATTCTCGCGGCGTGCCGTGATGGCCATGTTTCCGCGGCCGTCCATGGCAGCGTTCCGCGTACTGCTGGTGTAGTACTGCAGTTCGCCATTGCCCCACCCCGACCCTCCTGTGTCGTGGAGCCATTTGCTGTTGTCCGGGGCGCTTCCGGCGGGCCCGTTGAACTCGTCGCTCCACACCAGCGCACCAGGGGCGGGCATGCCGGCTGACGCCAGCGCCGGAGGCTCAGGAGCGATGAGTGTCGCTATGAGGGTAAATCCGACGATGACCATCACCCAGGGCGTGAGTCTTCGCTTCATGAAGGCAACTCTGACTGCCTTGTTATTCGCCGCGCAAGGCTTTTGGGTGGGACACGCAAAATGTCACTGCGCGGAAATAATCAACGCGAAAGTACTTATCAGTCCCGTAACGGCGACGAAATGTAGGCGGGAGAAAGTGGAAAGAGGAACCATCGACTTGGCCCAACAAGTCCGTGGCTTAGGGAAATTCCGTTCGCAACTGAATTCCTTCCTCTGAGCATCAACGATGCATGCTCCAGGCGCGTCAGCCGTGTCCTCCCAACTTCGCCTGCAGGGCGTAGGGACAGCCTGCCGCGCCTTTGCCTTTTCCCCAGCAGTTACCCGGAGGCTAAACATGGGCATTCACAAGCAGATATTGGTAAGGATCCTTGCGGTCCTCGTGGTTTCGTTTGGATTGATCTACATCAGTTGGCGCTGGTCGGGCACCGTTGCGTGGGACGCGTGGTGGATCTCCCTGCCGCTCGTGGCCGCGGAAACCTACAGCCTGGGCGAGTCGACGCTGTACGCCGTCACCATGTGGAACGCACGACGGCGGCCACCGCCCCCGCCTGCCCTGCCGGGCCGGACCGTGGACGTTTTCATCGCCACCTACAACGAGCCACTTGAGCTTGTCCTCAAGACCGCGATCGCGGCCAGGGACATGGAGTATCCCCACGAAACATGGATCCTGGACGACGGGAACCGCAGCGGGTTCGCGAGCGCAGCCCGGCAGATCGGCGTCGGCTACATTACCCGTGGTCCCGAGTGGGACGGCCGGCAGCGGTTCGCGAAGGCGGGCAATGTCAACAACGCGCTGTCCATGACCACGGGTGAATTCGTGGCCATCCTGGACGCGGACCAAGTCCCGGAACCACGGTTCCTGGACCGGGTCCTCGGCTACTTCGATGCCGAGGAAGTGGCCTTCGTCCAGACCCCGCAACACTTCTGGAATGTTCCGGACCGGGACCCCCTGGGCAGCCAGGCCGAACTGTTCTACGGACCCATCCAGCAGGGCAAGGACGGTTGGGACGCAGCGTTCTTCTGCGGTTCGAATGCTGTCCTGCGCAGGGAAGCCCTCATGGCCTTGGGCCTGACGCGCTACACCCGGACCGCCACCGAGCACACCTGGAGTGCCCTGCGCAGGGGCCGGTCCCGGCTGCAGGACCTCCTCGGGGAGCTGGGCCGTCGTCATCCGGCCGCCATGCCGGTGGTGGAACAGGCCATGGCAGCGGTTACCCGGGCCGAACAACAGCTCCGCAGGGGCGATGTACTGGCGGAGATCACGTTCGAGCTCCGGGTTTCCTTCCATGCGGCCGCTTTGGCTGCCCCGGAGGCCATGGAGGACGTGGTGCCGGAACTCGACGCTGTCCTGGAGTCGGTGGATGTTGCCCACTCCGACCAGGCGTTGGCCATCCACCCGATGGACACCACCACAATCACGGAGGACATGGCTACGGCCATGCACCTTCACGCCATGGGGTGGGGCAGCGTTTACCACCATGAAATCCTGGTCCACGGGTTGGCCCCGGAGGATGTGTCCACCATGTTGTCCCAGCGCCACCGCTGGGCAGCAGGCACCATGCAGGTGTTTTTCAACGACAATCCGCTGTTCCTGAGTGGGCTCACGCTGGCACAGCGCCTCATGTATTTGGGCACCATGACCAGTTACCTGAACGGTTTCGCCGCCCTGAGCTACATTGCGGCGCCGGTGGTTTTCCTGGTGGCCGGCACCTATCCCCTCACGGCGAGTCCGGTGCTGTTCTTCTGCCTGTTCCTGCCGTTCTTCCTTTCATGCCAGCTCTTGTTCCAGGTTGCGGGCAACGGGTCCAAGGGTTTGTGGCGCGGCCAGCAGTGGTCCTTCGCGCTCTTCCCCACCTGGATCGCGGCCACCTGTTCAGGTGCTGCGGCGGTCTTCCTTGGCAGGCACCTGACGTTCTCCGTTACGGCCAAGAGCAAGCAGGCGGCAGGACGCGGTTTCCACCACGTCCGGCTTCAGCTGGTGGCGATGGCCGTGCTGGTGATCTCGTCGGGCATCGGCATAGCCCGCGCAGCCGCTGGCGCGGCACCGCTTTACCCGACGCTCATCACGCTCGCCTGGGTGGCCTTGGACCTTGCCTTGCTCAGCGTGGTCATCGGCGCCGCAAGGTACCGGGGCCCGGGAGTGGAGCAGGTGGATCCCATGCCCACCCCCGATGAGCTCACCAGCATCCTCGGGACAACTGCGCTCACCCCTCCGCCTGCCAGGCGCTGATCACTCACATCCCCCATAACGCCGTTCCAACCCCCAGCCAGGAGCGACCATCATGTCCACACTTTCCCATGCCTCAAACACCACGCCCACGTCCCTGTCATCCTTCGACCTGACCCTCACCGGCGCCTTGGACGCAGCAACCGTCCTTGCCATTCGTCAAGACTCCGCAAAGGCCGCAACTGACGGTCCCGTCCTGGTCCTGCTGGATGTGGCAGCAGTGACAACCGTTGGCGCTTCCGGCGTCGTTGGCCTTCTTGAGGTGTTGCACCTCCTGCGCGCCCGCGGCGGTGACCTACGCCTTTTCGGAAGCTCCGCAGCGTTGGAAACTACCCGCCTCCAGGCTCATCTGGGGCAAGTGGCCCGCATTTATGGCACCCGGGAGGAAGCGGTCGACGGCGGCCAGAGACTCGAGCGCGCACGCCACCAGGCGCCCGGGTTCCGGTGGCCCAACCTCTTCGCCCGACGGCGTCGTACCCTGGGTTGGGGCTGACATGGCCCGCGCAACCGCGGTAGTGCCGCGGCCGCCACGGCAGAAGCCAAGTCCCCCCACTTTCACCGGCCACCCGGACCGCAAACGGAGGCGAGCCAGCCTGGTTGCTCCCCTGCTGGTGACGGCGTTGGCGGCTACCGGGCTGGGTTTCGCTTCCAAGGAGGTGGTTCCCATCGTGCAGGCGTTGTCGTTGTGCAAGGCCGGCGACGCGGCATCGATCATCCCCAAAGATGGCGTGCTCCTCGGGGTGAACCTGGATTGGGACACCGAAACCCTGGCCGAACACCGGGCCAATCTGGGGCACGACCCCGCAGTGGTGGTGCAGTTCTCCGACATTCCCTACGACGACGAAACATGGGCGCACACCACCAATGCCGTCACGCAGGTCCGGGCGACGGGCGGGGTGCTGCTCCTGACACTGGAGCCGCACGGCGGCTTAGCGACCATGAGCGATGAGGTAATCGCCAAGTTGGCCACCGACCTACGTGCCATCAACGATCAGGGGACGCCCGTCGTCGTACGTTTTGCCCATGAGATGAACGGTTCCTGGTATTCCTGGGGCCAGCAGCCGACGCGCTATGTGGAGGTTTTCCGTAAGGTAGCGGCGGCGGTGCACAGCCAGGCGCCGGGCACGTCCATGATGTGGGCGCCGAATTATGGGGGCGGCTATCCGTTCACCGGTGGCCAGTACGCGGCCCGTCCGGGCACCCCGGACTTCGCCGCCCTTGATACTGACCATGACGGCACCCTCACCATGGCCGATGACACGTATGCGCCCTACTATCCGGGGGATGACGCGGTGGACTGGGTGGGAGTCTCGCTGTACCACTGGGGCAACCAGCGCCCTTGGGGAAACAACGACATTGCCGAACCGGGCAAGTTCCTGGCCATGCTCAACGGAACCTACAACGGCACGGCGGGCGACGACAGTTCCGTGCCGGATTTCTACCAGGTGTACGGCGTGGACCACAACCGGCCGGTGGCCATCCCGGAGACCGCCGCGATCTTCACGCCTGCGCGCGGCGGGGCCTCCGAGTTGGACGTCAAGCGTGCTTGGTGGCGCCAGGTCTTTTCCGCCGAAACGCACCAAAAGTATCCGCAGTTGAAGATGATCAATTGGTTCGAGTGGAAGAAGTACGAGATTGAGATCAACGACGACGTCGACTGGCGGAGCGCTGGATCGCCCGCCATCCGTGACGCGCTGACCCAGGACCTGCCGGACTGGTTGCGGTACGGCGAGGATTTGGAGGCGTGCCGCTAGGCGGCGGGAGCGGCTTCCGTGGTGGCTGTTTCCTTGCCTGGATCCGAGCCTCGGGCCGGAAGGGGCTCGGGCACCATGAACCTGGGAAGCAACACTTGGACGATCGGCCCGATGGCCAGGGCGTAGACAACGGTACCCACGCCCACGGAGCCGCCCAGCAGGAGGCCCACAGCCAGGACAGTGACTTCGATGCCGGTGCGGACCAGGCGCACCGACCAGCCGGTGCGACGAACCAGGCCGGTCATCAGGCCGTCTCGGGCACCGGGACCCAAACGTGCTCCGATGTAGCAGGCAGAAGCGATGCCATTCAGGATCACGGCTCCGGCCAGCATGGCGATCTGCCCGCCCAGGTGTGAAACCGCCGGGATGAGCCAGAGTCCCAGGTCAGCGAACAGGCCCACCAAGACGGCGTTGGCAATGGTACCAATCCCGGGCATCTGCCGCAGCGGGATCCACAGGAGGAGAACAATAAAGCTGACTGCGATGACCACCACGCCAATGCTGAAACCGGTCTTGGTGGCCACGCCCTGGTGGAAAACGTCCCAAGGGTCCAAGCCAAGGCCGGCCCGGATGAAAATGGCCAGGGAGATGCCATACAGTGCGAGGCCGATCAGGAGTTGAGTGATTCTTCGGGTCATCATGCAATACATCGTCGCGGAAAACTGGCCTTGTATTCCATAGCCAGTTTGCAATACTGGTCTTATGTCCGGCTCACTGAACCCCACCGCCCTCGTTCGGCTCCTCGGCTCTTGGAACTCCGGTTCCCTGCCCGCCTACCGCGAGCTGGCCGACGTCGTGCGTTTGCTGGTGATGGACGGGCGCATCCCGCTGGACGTCGCGCTGCCCAGCGAGCGGGCACTGGCCCAAACCCTTGGCCTGAGCCGGACCACCGTCACAGCCGCGTACGCGAACCTCCGCGAGCAAGGGTTCCTTACCGCGGGCCAGGGAAGCCGGGGCCGGACGTGCATCCCCCACCGCACCGCCCCCGCGAGTGCGCCCGGCCTGGAAGTACCCGACGGCCTCCTCGATCTTGCCTACGCCTCCCTGTCGGCTGCCGGTGAAGTAGTGCATCGGGCCTTCGCCGACGCCCTGACCGAACTGCCCGCGCTCCTTCCCGGCTTTGGGTACGACGCCATGGGAGTTCCGGCGCTTCGCGAAGCCATCGCGGAGAAGTACACAGCAGACGGAGTGCCCACCAGGCCGGGCCAGATCCTTGTCACTTCCGGCGCCCAGCACGCCCTCAACGTTGTGCTGCGCACCCTGGCCGGCAAGCAGGACCGGGTCTTGGTGGAGCACCCCACGTACCCCAATGCCTTGGACGCCATCCGGGCCGCTGGGTGCAAGCCGCTTCCCGTCGCTTTGCCGGCGGGGACCTCACCAGCCTGGGACATCGATGCCATGGTGGCCACCATGAACCAGCAACGACCTGCGATGGCGTACCTCGTCCCGGATTTCCACAATCCGACGGGTCGCATCATGTCCGATCTGCAACGTCGGCGCCTGGTGCGCGCAGCCGGGGCCTCGGGGACAGTCCTGGTGGTGGATGAAACGCTCCGGGGATTAAACCTCGACGGCGTCCGGACCGCGCCGATGTCGGCCTTCGGTCCCGCCGTGGTGTCCATAGGGTCGCTGAGCAAATCCCATTGGGCGGGCCTCAGGACCGGGTGGATTCGCGCGGACGAGGCCCTGATTTCCCGGTTTGTGGCAACGAGGACCGTCATGGATCTGGGCGGTCCTGTTGTTGAGCAACTGGCGGCGGCCCGGCTGGTACGGTCCTTCGCCGAACCCCTGGACGTCAGGTTGGAGGAGCTGCGGCACAACCGGGAATCACTCCTCGACTTGCTGGCTGAACACCTGCCGGCGTGGGAAGTGGAGCGGCCGCGGGGCGGACTCACCGTTTGGTGCCGCCTGCCCAGTCCCTGCAGCACGGCGCTGACCATTCTTGCCCCGGACTTCGGGCTTCGTTTGGCGGCCGGCCCCAGGTTTGGCGTGGGCGGAGCCTTCGAACATTTCCTTCGCGTCCCCTACACCTTGCCGCCTGAGCAGTTGGAGTTCGCCGTCCTCGCCCTGCGTGGAGCCCAGGACAAGCTGGACTCCTCGCCCCACCTTCGTAGGTCCCTCAAGTCTGAACGTCCCACGGCGGAGGCAGTGGCCTAGCCTTCTGTTCGGGCGGCCCCTGTTTGGGCGGCCCCTGTTCGGGCGGCCCCTGAGCCCATACGCTGCTTAGCCGTGTTGCTGCCAGGCCCCACGGGTACATGCGACGTAGCTTTTGCGAGGCCGAACCGGGGCATGCCGTTGTAGACCACTTCAATGCCTGACGCCGGAACCTGGTAGGTCTCGTGCCACACGCCCACGTCTCCGTTGCCGGACATTTCCTTCATGAACTTCCGCCAGGGAGCCAGGTGCGGCGACTCCCTGTCGGCGGCAAAACGCCGCAGGTGCTCAGGGCTTTCCCAATAACTGAGCAGCATAGTGGTCCGTCCGAGCCACTGCTCGCTGCTGAGCAAGCCTGCCTCAGGATTCGCGGCCAGGTGTTGCAGCATGGCGGTCATGGCTGACGCCACCCGGGCAACACGGCCCACCTTCCACCACCTGTTGGCGCGCATCCCGATGAGGAAGACAGTGACCGTGTCGCGCCCGACGTCCGCGGTGAAACGGCCGGGGAAGATTTCCTGTGCCATGTGAATTCCTTCGGTTGAGGAACCCCACTGTCAGATTCCTGGTTTCATAACAACTTTTCCAGTTCCATAACGTCGTTATGAAACAATGTTATGAAACACTTGGAGGCATGGCAAGACCCATTGTTCATGATCTCCAGGTCCGGCAGCGGCTACTGGCGGTCACCGCAGAACTCGTGGACCGCGAAGGTCCGGCCCGCGTGACCCTCCGGGACGTCGCCGCCGCAGCAGACACGTCAACCACCGCGATCTACTCCCTCTTCGGCGGAAAAGCCCAACTGCTGACAGCCGCCGTCGACGACGGTTTCCGCACCTTCGGGGAGTCCCAACGCGAAGCCGCCCACGGCGGCCTTCTGGCGCTCGGCCGGGCCTACCGCGCGTGGGCTCTTGAGCACCCGGCCCTTTACCGACTCATGTTCGGTGGCGCGCTGGCCGCCTATGTGGAGTGCAAGCCGACGCCGGATGTCGCCTCGGATTCGATGCTCCCCCTGGTGGAAGCGGTCACCGAGGCGCAGGCAGCGGGGAGGCTCCGAGCCGAAGACCCTGCAGTAGTTGCGATGGCCATCTGGGGCCAGGTCCATGGGCTGGTCAGCCTGGAACTGGCCCAGATGAACGACCCCGCCACCGACTGGCCCGGAATCTACGAAACCGCACTCGCGTCCGTGGCCCGCGCCTGGGCCGCCTAAGCCGCCTTTACGCGTACACCTTTTCCAGGAATCCGCCCCAGGCCTTGGCCGTAAGTTCGGAGTCCCCGGTAGCGCTGAAGTCGTGCACCGTCATGCCGACGGGAGCACCAAAGGCATTCCGGCCGAAGAAGCGATACATGGTGTCCGCGGTCCGCAGGCCCAGGAAGTTTTGGTTGGCGAAGTCCACCTCGCCGCTCAAGCGGCCAACGCCGTCGACGTCCACGTCGAAACGTGAACCGGCAACAACATCGTCCACCCCAAGCGCCTTCTTCAGTTGCACAAAGCCGTCGGGAACCTGGGAAGACGCCGGGCCCTGGATGTCCGTGAACACCACGGGCCTGCCGTCGAAGTGCTGGAGGTACTGGCCCAGGGTGTGCAGGTAGAACTCGGTGTGCTTGCTGGCACCGTCATACTGCTCGTCCCAGTTGTCCGCGAAGATGCCGCTGTGGACGTAGTGCAGCTTGGCGCGGCCGCCTTCGAGGGGTTCAAGGACATGTTCCAACTGGTTGAACCAGCCGTCCGGTCCATCCATCCGGGAAACAAGGTGGTTGGGGTACTCCTCCACCGTTTTCACGGCCGGCCACTGGTCCGTGGGGAACATCCAGGCTGGGGTATCCGCAGTAACGGCGTTCCATACCCGCTCCGGCGTGCCGGGCAGCTCGGCGTCCGCCACGATTTCGAATTTCCGGTTGTCAGTCATTGCCTTGGTCCTTTTCTGCTGTTTGCCCGGAGGCTGCTTGTTCCGTTGAGGGGGTCTTGAGTGCGGGATGGAGCACGACGACGAGCCGATGCTTGCGTGCCCCGCCCGCCGCGGCGGCAGCACCGCCGTCGTGGTACTTATCCACAAGCCGGGTCACCGCTACGCCGAGCTCTTCAGCGAACGCTGCGCGTTCTGCGGCCGAGCGGAAGGTGATCTCGCCGTCGATGGCGAAGCTGGCCAGCTTCTTCCTGGCCACGGCAGCCCCGGCGATGAGCTTGCCCATTTCCTGGACTGTGCGCGCGGCAAGCGAAAGCAGCCAGAACGCCGAAAACCGGTCAGCGAAACGCCGTGGATCCGGTGCCACGGAGGCCAGTGCGGCGGGCGAGATGAGGTAGGAGGCAGCGGTGGCTCGCAACACCCGTTCGGTGACATTGCCCTTGCGGCGTTCCTCCACCAACTCCACCAGCCCATGCCTTTCGAGGGCTTTGAGGTGGTAGTTCACCTTCTGCCGTGGCAGCCCAACCCTGCCGGCCAACTGCGTGGCCGACGCGGGCTCAACGAGCTTCTGGAGGATGCGTGTGCGGATCGGGTCCAGCGATGCTTCCGCCGCGGCCGGGTCCTCGATCACTTCGATGTCCAACATGCTTCAAGTATGTTCACCGACAACTTTTCTTGTCAAGAACTTTTTTATGTTCGGTGTTGCGAGGCCCGCTACGCATGCTTCCGCGGCCGGAAACCATGCAGAGCGGGCCCCACAACGCAGCACCGGTAGAATTGTCCAGTGATGCAATCCCCCCTCCCCGTACGCGACGGCGTGAACGCAACCCGCCTCCGCCTCCCGGACGAGGGCCCCTGGAGCACTGCGATGGACTACATGATGCATCGCTGGGGACACATCGACCCCCAAGGCATCGAGGACCGCTTCGACGCCGGCGAGATCGTGGGCGAAGGCGGCGTCCCCCTGGACCGCAGCACCAGGCTCGAGGATCACACCTTCATCTGGTACTACCGCACGCTCCCTCCGGAGACCCGGCTCCCAGTGGAAATCAACATCCTCCATCAGGACGAGCACATCCTCGTGGTCGACAAGCCACACTTCCTCCCCACCACGCCCGGCGGCACCTACATCCAGGAATCCGCGCTGGTCCGGCTCCGCAACCTGCTGGACCTCCCGGACCTCATCCCCATGCACCGCCTGGACCGAATGACCGCCGGCCTCCTGCTGCTCTCCACCAACCCGGAGACGCGAGGCAGGTACCAGGTGCTCTTCGAGAAGCGCCAGGTCCAGAAGGAATACGAGTGCGTGTCCGCCGCGACGCCCGCCCCCGGCTTTCCCGCCGTCGACTTCCCCGCAGTAGTCCGCAACCGCATGACCAAGTCCCGCAGCTACCTGCTCGCCGAAGTCATCGACGGCGAACCAAACGCCGAAACCCGGATCGAAAAGACAAGAACGTTCGACGCCGGCACCCACCAGCGCGCGCTGTACCGGTTGGAACCGCACACCGGAAAGACCCACCAACTGCGCGTGCACATGGCCTCACTCGGACTCGGAATCGTCAACGACGCCTTCTACCCGGACCTCCTGGACAAAGCGCCGGACAACTACGCCAAGCCCCTCCAGCTACTGGCCCGCGGCATCACCTTCGTGGACCCCATCAGCAGGAAGCCCGTGGAATACCGGAGCCAGTTGGAGCTCAGCGAAGCGCACGGCTAAGCGCGCACGTCCGGGGAACCAGGCCCCGGTGATGATTCAAAAACGGCCCGGAAGACCGCCGTCGTCTCTTCGGAGAACAGTACAAACTCCACCAACTCAAGCGGGCTGCCCGAAGCGGCTCCTGCCGACGCTGACGATGCGAAGGACCCCACGGCGTCGAACGCCACCTCGGCCACCTGACTGGCATCCCAGCCGTAAATCCCGGCGCTGATCGCAGGAAAGGCAACCGAGCGGGCACCCAAGCCCGCCGCCACCTTCAGGCTTTCGCGGAAACATGACGCGAGCAGCGCCGGATCGGTCTGGCCTGCATGCCGGTTGGGACCTACCGTGTGGATCACCCAGCGGGCGGGAAGCTTGAAGCCTGGCGTCGCAACCGCCGCGCCAACCGGCAAGCCGGCCGGCAAGTCCGCCCGACAGAGCTCGCGGCACGCTTCAAGAAGTTCAGGTCCCGCGGCCCGGTGGATGGCACCGTCCACTCCCCCTCCACCGAGCAGGGACGAGTTGGCGGCATTGACAATCGCGTCCACAGGACGCGTCGTGAGGTCGCCACGCAGGATGTCGATTCGCATGGCGCCAGTCTCGCCCAGAGCGGCACCGGCAGCAAGTGCGGTACCTTGTGGCCATGGACATCACCGCCCCTGAGACGTGGGGATCCGCGATCTACCTGTGGATCGTACCCATTGTGGTGGGCGACGCCATCTTTCCGCCGATCCCGTCCGAAATGGTGGTCATCACCGGCGGCGCGCTCGCGGCCGACGGCCACGCCAACTTCTGGCTGATCCTCCTCCTGGCCGCCTTCGCATCATGGCTTGGCGACATGGCGGTGTTCCTGTTGTTCAAGCGCCGCATCAGCCACGTGCTCGACCGTTGGTCATGGGGCCGCCACGTCCACCGCGGAATCCACGCAGCCATTGCCAAAGCCGGCCGGTCCTCAACGTACGGGGCCATCATCGGCGGGCGTTTCGTACCCGGGGGCAGGCTCGCGACCTCCTCGGCGGCCGGGATCGCGAATGTGTCGGTGCGCGGGTTCAGCCTCTGCGCCGCCATGGGCGCCATGTTTTGGGCCGTCTGGCAGGTGGGCCTGGGCTATTTCACCGGTTCCACCACCAAGCTGCCGTTCTGGGCGAGCTCATTGATCGGCGTCGGCGTTGGGTTGGTCATCGGAGTGGTGGTTGGCCTGATCGTCACCCGTCGCCGCGGCAACCGCTCCCCCGTGGACGAGCCATACGACGGCGACGCGCCCCGGCCCGAGTAGCGCCCCAGGCCCTAGATGGGCGACCAGCGCCCGCGGCTGCGACGCAACACGTACAGGCTTCCGGTAAGGGCCACGCGTTCGACGGCGTCACGCATCATGGCGGCCGACGTCCGGGCTTCGTCGTTCTCACCTGCATAGTCCCGGTCGCCAACCGTAAAGCGAAGGCTGAGTTGGGGTACGCCGCCCACGATGTCCAGCTGGTTCGATTCCACATGGTGGCGGGTTTCCAAGGCTTCGACAGCCGCGGCCATGACGGACTCGGGCGCGTTGCCCGGTTTGAGGCCAGTGATCTTCAACTTGGTCTGGAACGAAGGCATCCCATAACCCTAACGCTCTCCCACATCCCACCCCCTTGAGCGGATCCCTCCCGCACTGGGTGAGGGAGGGATCCGTTGAATCCGTAGGGATGTGGAGGAGGGTCTGCTAGCCGGTGTTGCGCAGTCCGGCGGCCACGCCGTTGACCGTAATGAGCATGGCCCGCTGGAGCCGCTCGTCAATCTCGGCCCCGGACACCGACTCCTCACGCACACGGCGCAGCAGTTCCACCTGAAGATAGCTGATGGGATCCAGGTATTGGTCCCGGATTTCCAGGGAGCGCTTCAGCGTCGGCTGGGCATCCAGCAACTCGGTCTCGCCCGTGAGCCTTTCAATTTCAGCCACTGTGAGTTCGTACTCATCACGGATCATATGGAACAACCTGTGCAGTTCGCCCGGGACCAGCGAAGAAACGTAGTGGCCCGCAATCTCCATGTCCGTCTTGGCCAGCGTCATTTCCACATTGGAGATGACCGAACGGAAGAAGTGCCAACGGTCCATCATCTCCAGGAGCTGTTCCGTGTTTCCTTCCTCACGGGCGGCCTTCAGGCCCGAACCGACCCCGAACCAACCGGGGACGATCTGGCGGGACTGGGTCCAACCGAAAACCCACGGGATGGCACGGAGGCCGCCAAGTCCTGCACCGGAATCCGGGCGCTTGGAGGGGCGCGATCCAATGTTCAACGAACCCAGCTGCTCCACCGGGGTGGAGGCAAGGAAGTAGGCGGGCAGTTGGGGGTCGTCGATCAACGTGCGGTACCGGGCGAACGCGGCGTCGGAAATGGTTTCCATGACGTTGGCATAACGCTCGCGTTCGTCCTCCGAGGTGCGCGGAGTCCGGTGCAGGGCCGAACCCTGCATCACGGCTGCCAGGGACAACTCAAGGTTTTCCCGGGCGAGTTCCGGGAGCGAGTACTTGTCCGAAATGACTTCGCCCTGCTCCGTGAACTTGATTTCGCCCTCGAGCACGCCATTCGGCTGGGCCATGATGGCGTCGTACGTCGGTCCGCCACCGCGGCCCACGGAACCTCCACGGCCGTGGAAAAGACGGACCCGGACGCCGTGCTTGGCCGCAACATCCCGCAGCTTGCGCTGGGTCTTATGGATTTCCCATTGGCTGGTCATCACGCCGGATTCCTTGTTGGAATCGGAGTAGCCCAGCATGACCTCCTGGATGTCGCCCCGGAGTCGAACGAGTTCACGGTAGGACGGATCGGACAGGAGCTGATCCACGATCTCCGCAGATGCGCGGAGCTCTTCCACGGTTTCCAGGAGAGGAGCGAAGCCGATCTTGGCGTGTGGCTTGCCGCTGAAGAGATCAATCAGCCCGGCCTCGCGAGCAAGGACGGCCGCGGCCAGGACGTCATCGGCGCCACGGGTCATGGAGATGATGTACGTCTCCACCACATCAGGGCCATAGGTGTGGAGGGCCTGGCGGATGCTGCGGAAGACATCGTAGGTGCCGTCGGCAGTACCTTCGAGCTTTATGGGGTGGCCGGACAGCGGACGCCGTGAAGCAAGTTCGGCGCCAAGGAATGCGAAACGCTCCTCCCGGCTCAACTCGCCGTAAGGCTTCGCGGCACCCAGCCTGTCCACAAGTTGCCCGACGGCATCGTGGTGGTAGTCGGCATGTTCGCGAATATCCAGCGTCGCAAGGTGCAGGCCGAATGCGGCAATTGCGCGCCGAACGCGGGCCAAAGCACCATCAGCCACCAGGGCCGCTGAATGGTTGCGCAACGAATCTTCCAGCAGGCTGAACTCGGCCAGGAGCTCAGGTGTCGTGGCGTAGTCGCGGCCTGGCTCGTGATAGGTCGAGGCGGCAATACGCCGGCCGGTGTTGATGAGTTTGGCCTTGATGCACGTGAGCTTGAGCCTGTACGGCTCCTGCGCATTCAATTCCAGGATGCGTTTGTCCAGTCCGGGAAGGTTCTTCAAGTCCACGGCAATCGAATCCAGCAACTCCTGGTCGGCCCCAAACAGCGCGGTTGAGTTCGAGAGGACCGAGATCAGTTCGTCTATCAACGCGATGCCGATTCGAACTGCGTTCTGGTTCTGCAGCTGCAGGATTTCCCGGGTAACGGCGGCGGTGACATTCGGATTGCCGTCCCTGTCCCCTCCGATCCAGGAACCAAAACGGATGGGCGCCGCTCCGGCAGGCAAGGCCACGCCGTGCTCGGCCAGGAGTTCCGAGAGGTCCGTCAGCATTTCCGGCATGGCATCGGTCAGAATGCTGTTCAGGTAGTAAATGGCGTTCCGGGCCTCGTCCACCGGGGTGGGACGGACCTGTCGCAGCTCGTCCGTCTGCCACATCTGGTCGATGATCTCTGCCAGTTGGCGGTCCTGGCGTCGGCGGGAAGAGGTTCCCTCCTGGGTCGGCTCCGCGAGGACATCCGAGAGCTTACGGACCTTGTCCAGCACGGAGCGACGGGATGCTTCAGTCGGGTGTGCCGTGAAGATGGGCCTCACGTCGAGTTCATTGATCACGTCCTGCAGGACCTGTGGGCCCGCTTGCCCGGCGATTTCGGAAACCGCCTTCGCGAGCCAACCGTCCTTTTCCTGCCGGGTGCGGAGGCCCCGGACGCGATGCACCTGCTCTGCCGCGTTGCTGAGGTGGAAGTAGAAGGCAAAAGCCCGGACAAGGTCGGTTGCCTGCTCAAGCGGCAGGGAGGCGAGCAGTTCGCGGACCTGGGCAACGACGTCGTGCGCGCTCCACGGACCGGTGGCGTCAGCGCCGCCACGGGCGGCTTCCTTGGATTCCTTGGTCAGCAGGCGCACCTGCTCCACCAGCTGGAGCAGCTCGGGGCCGTGTTGCCGTACCAAGGACTCGCCAAGCAGGGTGGAAACCCGGCGAACGTCAGCCCGCAGTTCAGCGGCGAGATCAGTGTCTTGATGGGCAGTGTGAACCATAGATACATACCTTCGGGATCTAGTGAGGCCCGTACACTGCGCTGGATACTGTGAGCCGGATTACTAATGTTTCCTACGGGATCTTACCCGCACGAAACTCCCCTCACGGAATGCGTCTCAGATTTTGGTTTCACCTTTCGGGCGCGTCAGTGATCTCCACGAAGTGAACGCACCTTAGTAGCTGTAGGAAAACTGGTTCGGGGCGATGCCGGTGCCTTCGAGCGAGTACGTCAGGACCTTCTCTTCCCGCCCCCGCTTGGAGACAGCCGTGACATCGAACTGAAGCCCACCGCGCCGTATTGTCGGCGTGGAGCAACTAACGACGCTCCTGCTCTCCAAGGTGCACGTCCACCCTTCCGGAGCGCGGACCGTACCTGCTTCAATCCAGGCATTCTGCCCCACTGAAAAGACAGCTTTGCCACCACCCAAGGGCGCGGACCCGGAAGCCTTGAAGTCGATGCGCAACGCCGTGCCATTGGCGCCGCGGTCCCTGATCCGCTCCGCGGACCCTGTGACCTGCACCGGCGGCGCGGCGGAGGGAACCACCGAAGGCGAAGGCACAGGGGCCGCGACGGGTGGGGGCACCGGCACGGTGGGCGCTGTGGGCTCCTGCGATGGTTCCGGCTCGGGTGCGACGGGTGTCGGTGCGGGCGGTGGCGCAACTACGGATGGAGGGATGGCCGCCGCCGGGGAACTTGGTGCCGAGTGCGCGGGGGTGGTCACGAGCGGCTCCGTTTGCGGTTGCCTGCCGGTGGTTTCGACGGCCCGCTGCTCCATGTAGGCATCCGGAGTCAAAAGGTCCACGATGCCCACTGCACCCAGGACAAGTCCCACCCCGGCCGCGGCGATGACGACCATCACGGCTGGCTGCGCCAGCGCGGGAACGGCGAGAGCCGCCTTTGCCGGCAGCGCCCCGCCCAAGACGCCCAATCCAGTACCCTTACCGGCCCACATTGCCAGGGGGATGCCGGTCACCAGGGGGAGGAGAACCGCCCTCATGCTCCCCTGCACGTCTTTGAGTTCAGCCAAGGCAGCGGTGCATTTAGAGCAACCCCGCAGGTGCTCCCGAACTTTCCTTTCGGCGGCTGCGGAAAGTCCACCCCGGACATAATTTCCGAGTTTGGAGGCGAACTCGGCACACCTGCTGTCAGGCTGCTCGGCGATGTGGAACTGCAGGTAGTGCCGCCTTAGTCCTTCGCGCGCACGCAGGGCGAGCGCGGAAACGGCGTTTGGAGACAAGCCGAGGATTGGTGCGACAACTGCCGGTTTCATGCGTTCCACGTCCAGATACCAGAGCACTGCCTGCCAACGCTCCGGCAGGGCGCGGAAGGCTTTGGAAACTGTGTGGGATTCAAAAGCGCTTATGGCGGAGTCAGCCTCACCCAACGTCTGGTCCAAAACAGCGTCGTCTCCACTGGGCAAGACCTTTCCGGCCTTTCGATTCCGCTGATGGGACAGCCTGGTCACAGTGGACAGCAGATACGCCCGAAAAAAGGTATCCGGCCCCTTCCCAGCCACCAAACTCTGCAGGACGGACTGGAAGGCATCTGCCACGACATCCTCGGCATCGCTCGGGTTGTCCACATTGCGCTTGGCGACCGTCGATGCGATGGAAATATGCCGCTCATACAGCGCGTCAAACGCAGCCATGTCTCCGCTGCGGACCAGTTCGATCAGGTGACCGTCGCTCTCGATTCCATCCTGCGAAATACTGCCCATACTTGTCCTGGCAGCCACTTACGGCCCCCCAACAACGTCATAAATCGTGCCCATATATAAGAAGTGGCCCTAGCCCCCGACTCATGACGCAATTTGTCCAAGGTCTTTAGCTGAAGAGAATCGGCTATCGCTTCGTCATGAAAGACAGCTCCGCAGCACTATTCGGATATGACATCGTTTCGGACAAAATCATTCGCAGAATGCGCGTTCTCGCGCCACCTTTTGCTGCGTAGATGGCAGACGACCAGTTATAGGGCAGGTTGGCGCTTCCGCGCAGATTGGTTCCTGCCCGAAGTCCGAACAGTTGTCAGATGCCTCGCCACAAGCTCCATCGTCCCCGCGCCGGCAGCTAAATCGCTGGGTGCTGCGCGCGCCAGGAACGGCGTCAGCATCAGCGAAACAATGACTGACTTCCGGGCCCTCTTCGAAGCCGCTGAGCAGTCCCTCGACGTCGACGCACTCCAATCACTGGCAGAAGGGTGGGCCGAGGTCGCCGAGCTGGCCCCTGCCATTTCGTGCACGGATGTCTATACGGGTTTGGCCACTCAGGCACACTTCCAGCGCCGCGTGCACGAGGTCTCAACCTTCGGAGCCGACAACCCACGGCAGCACGCCGTCGCCGTTATCTCAGTGCCAAGGCCCAACGAAAGCCGGACACACTGCTGGACCCTCCTGGCCAGGATGGGCGAAGCCGTCAAAGGGCAGCTGCACGGAACAGGGGCTCTGGCCATGTACCAAGACTCCGCCGTCCATGTTCTTTTCCCACTCAACGAGGGCAACCTGTCCAGGCTGGTCGAGTGCAAAGCGGCAATGGAAGCACTGGGAGACGGCGCCCTCAGTCCGGCACGCATGAAGTTGTACCCGTTGTCCTCAGCATTGGCGGCGACTGCAGCCACGACGACAATTACGCCGCACGACGCGTCTGCGAAGCACAGTGCGCCGGGCTCCGGGCCCAAGGCGTCACGAACTTCATGATGCGGCCACTCATTCTCTGACGGAACATTTTCACCACGGATTTAAGGACCATCCAGCAAATGAATAACCAGATCCATCTAAGAACCGTGTCGATAGTGGCCGCTGTCCTGGCCATTGCCATGGCTGTCCTGGGACTGGGCATGACGGCGTTGCCAGCCAATGCCGCAACCCTGCCGGACGCGGAAATCACCCTCAAAACAGAATCAGTCGTGTCCAGCCAATGGGACCAGGTGGATCTGAGCTGTGAGTGGTCCGTCCCGGACCACTCACAGCCCGGCGACACCTTCAGTGTCCAACTCCCGCCCCAGCTCCGTTGGTTTGGCAAGGCGTCCTTTGACTTGGATAACTCAAACGGTGACACCGTCGCCACGGCGGTCGCGAACGACGCCGGCTTGGTGGTCTTCACGCTCAGCGATTTCGTGAAGACCCACCCCCTAAACGTAGGCGGAACATGTTCTTTCAGCACCCAGTACTCCCAGGTACCCGCAGGTGGCGACACCCAGGAACTGACGTTCACCGTAGGATCCAGCGTCGTCCGCGTGCCGGTAGCCGTCGAACCGTGCCAGAAAGACTGTGGCCCGGAAGTGCCAACCGCTGCGGGTAAATCCATGAGCTGGGTCGATCCAGCCCAGACTGAACTCCGGTCGGTTTTCACCATGCCTGCCATGACCGCAGACACCAATGATGTTGTTGTCACCGATACCCCTGCGGCGGGCATGGAAATCGACTGCGCCCGGGTCAGGCCACGCATCGGTCAAGTGGTGGGCAGTGATGGCGCCATCGTGGAACCCTACGATAACGACCAGTACCCCGCGGCCATCGACTGCACCCCCGAGAAAGCCACAGTGACGTGGACCGGCCTTCCCGAGGGCGAGCGCGTTGAACTGTTCGTCGTAACGCGGGTGACTGACCCGTCCTTGGCTGTCTACGAGAACACGGGCACAGTGACAATCGCCGGGACGGAGAGCCCGGTGGTCGCCCAGCTTCGGCGAACCGAGGCAGGCGGCACGGGCGATGGAACCGCAGTACCTACTCCTACACCCACTGCCACCACTGCAACGCCCACACCAACCCCGAGCGCAACCACGGCAACGCCTACGCCGAGCGCAACGCCAACGCCGAGCACAACGCCCACACCAAGCCCGAGCGCAACCACGGCAACGCCTACGCCGAGTGCAACACCCACAGCCACAGCAACACCAACACCCACACCCACGGCGACCACAGCTATGCCTGCACCGGCACCCGCAGTGCCTTCAGCTCCCGTCGCCAGCACATCCAGCCCAATCCTCGTAGTGCCCACGGACCAGCCGTCGGGGCCCGCGGAGACAGAGGGCCCGGATCAGTTGGCCAGCACGGGTGCGCAGGGAACGGCGTTCATCTTCGTCGCCGCAGCCTTGCTGGCCGTGGGATCTTTGCTGGCCTTCGCCAGTGCCCGGCGAAAGGGGCGGCGGACCAACTAGTCGAACGATCAAAAGAACGTCGCTAGGCCCTTCGGGGCGAGGCCACGTCGGCGGGCAGGCACATGCTGCGACCTGCCGGCGTGGTCCCTTCAATCGCGGCTCGCGCTGGCATGGGTTGGGGGCCAGCGCGAGTCGCTCCAAGGCGGTCTATTCCGGGAATGCAGCCGTTCAGCGCATAGTTGAGGGAAGTGCAACCGATGCGAATCCAGCCAAGGAGAACAATGAGCTCGCCCACCACCGCCACTGATGCCCAACTTGCCCGTTGGGAGCGGTTTCGTTCGGGCCGAAATGCGGCGCTGGCCACTGACCATGGCTGGCTGACGCTCACGTCATTCCAGTGGCTGCAGCCAGAGCCCTCGGAACTGGAACTGGTGCCAGGTCTCTGGTCCACGGACGGCACAACAGCATTCCTTACGGCGAGCGCTGCCGAGGGCCTTTCATTCGTTGAAACCGGAGAGCCGGTTGACGGTACGGTCAGCGCGGAGCTGCAGGATGAAGAATCGCTGATGTGGGTCCAGTTTGGCGGGGCAGATGGCCGCCAGGTCGTGGTGGAACTTGCCATGCGGGCGGACAAGTATGCGATCCGTACCCGGGACAACAGCTCTCCCGTGCTGACGGAGTTCAAGGGCGTTCCTACCTACGACTACAACCCCGGTTGGGTTATCGAGGGCAAATTCGAGGCTTACCCGGAGCCGGTGGACGTCCCCATCGGCACTGCGAACCCGTTGGTTGACGGTGTCCACCGGTCGGTGGGCGAGGTGGTCTTCCGGGTTCCGGGCGTCCCCCACGACATTCGCCTTCATGCCGAGGGAGAGAAGCTTGGGGCCCTGAACGTGACCTTCCATGATGAGACCAACGGGGATTCCACGGATGAGTGGCGAAAGGTCTTCATCCCGCGTCCCCGCCCGGACGGGTCGGTTGTCATCGACTTCAACCGCACCATCAACTACCCCAGCGCTTTTTCGCCGTACGGCACGTGCCCCATGCCGGTCCGCGGCAATTCGATTGATGTCCGCGTGGAGGCAGGCGAAAAACTCCCCCAGGACTGAGCCGCCAGCACCACGGGTGAGGCAGGGAGTCTAGGCGATGGCGGACACGCCCGTCACCGCACGGCCGACGATGAGGGAGTTGATTTCGTAGGAGCCCTCGTAGGTGTAAATGGCTTCGGCATCGGCAAAGATTTTCGCCATCCGATAGTCGGTGACGATGCCGTTCCCGCCAAGGATCGACCGTCCCAGGGCGACTGTCTCTCGCATCCTGGCACTGCAGTAGGCTTTCGCGAGTGCTACTTGGGCCATGTCTGCGCCCCCGTGCCGCACGCCGTGCGCATCCGTGGAGATGCCCTCCTGCAGTTGCGCTATGCGAACCATCATGCCCATGCTGGCCACCGCGTTTCCAAGCATGTCCACCAGGTGCTGTTGGATCAGCTGGAACTTTGCCAGCGGCTTGCCGAACTGGAAACGTTCGACGGCGTACTGCCGGGCGACGTCGAACGCCGCCAGTTGCTGGCCTACTGCCTGCCAGGCGACCATGATTCGGGAGCCACGCAGCAAGTGGTTGGTGTCCGCGAAACTGCTGATGCCGGCAAAGCGGTCCGCCTCCGCCACTTCGACGTCCCGGAGCACGATGTCTGCGTTTTGAACGGTTCGCAGTGCAATCTTGTTTTCGATGCGGCTGCGGGTGATCCCCGGCAATGTTGCGTCCACAATGAACGCGAGCACAGAGCCATCGGCTTCATCTTTGGCCCACACCAGCATGTAATCGCAGAACGTCCCGTTCCCGATCCAGCGCTTGGCGCCGTTAATCACCCAGTAGTTGCCGCCGTCGGACTCTGCACGCTGGACTTTCCGCGCGGTTGTCTGCATGCCGCCGGCGACGTCGGAGCCGTGGTCCGGTTCGGTGAGGGCGAAGGCGCCCGTGGTCCGGAGGTTGGACGCATCGTCAAGGTAGCGGTCCTGTTGCGCGTCGCTGCCGAAGTCGTACAGCGATTCAACGAACAGATCGTGGTGAACCATGAAGAAAGTCGCGATCGAGGTGTCAACCCGTGTCATCTCCGCGATCACCAGACCCGCGAAGAGGTGCGTGTAACCGCGCTGCGCGGGGGCGCTGAGGCGCAATGCCGCGAGTTTGGGCAGGATGTGTTCCGGAAATTCGGCTTTTTCCCACCATTGCCCGGCGTAGGGAGCTATCTCCGAGTCGAGGAATGCCCGCAGTTCGTTGAGTTTCCGCTGTTCCTGGACGCTCAACAGCGATTCGAAGTCGAAAAAGTCGGCCGTGGGCAGCCCTGCTATGGAGGGTGGGAGGGTGCCAGTGGAGGTCGCAGGGCGTGCTCCTGCGGACGGGGCAGCGCCTTGACTGCTGTAGTCGCCCATCATTTGAGTCCCATGCGGATGGCGCCGTCCAGCCGGATGGTTTCGCCGTTGAGCATCGCGTTCTCCACGATGTGGGCAGCCAGGTTGGCGTATTCTGCTGCCCGTCCCAGGCGGGCCGGATGCGGGACCTGCTGTCCCAGGGATTCCTGGGCGGCTTGGGGAAGTCCAGCCATCATGGGTGTTTCGAAGATGCCGGGCGCAATGGTCGCTACCCGGATCAGCGACCGGGCAAACTCGCGGGCCAGGGGCAGGGTCATGGCGGCTACGGCGCCTTTGGACGCTGCGTAGGCTGGCTGTCCGATCTGTCCTTCGAACGCGGCGACGGAGGCGGTGTTGATGATGACCCCGCGTTCCGGGCCTCCCAGTTCGGTGGTGACTGGTTCGGTTTCCACCATGGCTGCGGCGGCGAGCCGGATCACGTTGAAGGTGCCGACGAGGTTGATCTGGATGACTTTGTTGAAGGTCTCTAGGGGCAGCACACCCTCGCGGCCCAGGACTTTCCCGGGCGTGGCTATCCCCGCGCAGTTGACGACGATGCGGAGTGGTCCCAACGACACCGCAGCATCGACGGCGGCTTGGACCTGGGCTTCGTTGGTGACGTCAGCGGGAGCGAAGACGGCCCGGGCACCGCTTCCACCGGAGTTGAGTTGCGCCGCGTAATCCTCGCCAGCCGACTGTGGCAGGTCCACCAGCACCACTGACGCTCCGGCGTCGAACAAGCGCTTCGCGGTGGCGGCCCCCAACCCTGACGCCCCGCCGGTGACCAGCGCGACCGTGCCCTTGATGTCCATCCATCCTCCTTGATGCAGAACCTGAATCCGTTAATGCATGTTAACTGGAATTGTGAGCCAGCGCACCTCGGACCGTCCCGCTAGGCTGGTGGCATGCCAACCCACGACCACCCGGACAGCCTTCCCGCTTCCACCGCGGACGCCACGGAATGGGCTGCGCGCGCAGACCAGGCGGCACGATCGGTCACCCACGGTTTCGGCCGCCGGCTGTTCTTCCTGCCCGGCACCCACATCGCGGCGGTAAGCCTCCCCACTGCCGGCCTCAAGAGCCGTCTGGGCCCATGGCATTACTGGTGGCAGGCACACTATGTGGACTGCCTGGTGGACGCCGGTCGCCGCGAGCTGGCCACCAGGGTGAAGTTCGACGGCGACTCCCGCCCGAGCGCGGGAAAGCTGGCTTCGCGGCTGGTCACCACCATCCGGCTGAGGAATCTGCTGCGCTTCGAGAACCACTACTACGACGACATGGCGTGGCTTGCCCTTGCAACACTCCGGCTCGAAAAGCTCGCGGAGGAGTCCAGGAATCCGGGCCGCCGCCGCAACGCGTACATCCGCAGGAGACTCACCCTGCAGTTCGATTCCGCATCCACGGACCACATGGGCGGAGGAACGTTTTGGAGCACCAAGCGGGATTTCAAGAACACCCCGGCCACAGCACCGGTCGCCCTGTACTACTCCCGGACGGGTCACCGCACCAAAGCGCAGTCCTTAGTGGACTGGCTCAACAGCAAGCTTATCCACCCCGAGCGTGGCGTTTACCTGGACGGGGTGAGGATCAGCGACGGCCAATTACGCGTCGATGATGCTGTCTACACCTACAACCAGGGGCCAGTGCTGGGAGCACTGCTGGAACTCGGTGGGGAGCGCAACCTTGGCCGGGCTGCCGAGTTGGTTGAAGCGGTTGCCCGCGAGTTGACCCACCCCGGCACGAACGTGGTCCGCGGCGACGGCACGGGCGACGGCGGCCTGTTCACCGGCATCCTGCTCCGGTACCTCGCGTTGGCTGCCCGCGATGACCGGCTGCCGGAACCTACCAGGAGGGCCGCAGCATCCTTGGTCCGGGACACGGCCGAGGCGTTCTGGGCAGGCCGCGCCGAGCGCCGGGAGGACTCCCCTTCCCTGCTGTTCTCCTTCGATCCCCCGCGGCCGGCGGGCGAAACGTATCCCCTAGGTACCGCCGTCGAGCTTTCAACGCAATTGCAGGCGTGGATGGCTTTCGAGGCCGCAGCCACACTGCCCTAACAATTACGGCACGCAATACTTCCGTAATTGTGGTGACCCCTGTCACATTTACCGGTGTGGATGGTGTTAAGAAGGGTTGGCTAACCTACCCTTTTTAGAGCGGGTCCCCAACCTTCCCGCCAGCACGGGCCAAACCCACCTCCATTGACTCCGTGTCGTGTTCCCAGAAAGAAGCCCTCATGAACTTTCCCAAGAAAGCCCTGGCGGGAATCGCGCTCCTCGCATCGGCCGCGCTTGGCCTCAGCGCCTGCGGCTCCAACGCCAGCACAGCTCCGAACTCCTCCGAACCAGCCGCTGCTGGCGACGGGATTACGGTCTACAACGCCCAGCACGAAAGCCTCACCAAGGAATGGATCGACGCTTTCACCAAGGAAACCGGCATCAAAGTCACCGTCCGCCAGGGCGACGACACCGAAATGTCCAACCAGATCGTCCAGGAAGGCGCAGCCTCACCGGCCGATGTGTTCCTCACCGAAAACTCCCCTGCAATGGCGCAGGTTGAGAACGCGGGCCTCTTCGCCGACGTAGACAAGGCCACCCTGGACCAGGTTCCCGCAGAATTCCGCCCCTCCACGGGCAAGTGGACCGGCATCGCCGCCCGTTCAACCGTGCTGGTGTACGACAAGAACAAGATCAGCGAAGACAAGCTGCCCAAGTCCATGCTGGACTTGGCCAAGCCTGAGTGGAAGGGCAAGTGGGCCGCGTCGCCCTCCGGCGCCGACTTCCAGGCGATCGTCTCCGCCCTGCTGGAACTCAAGGGCGAAGCCGCCACTGAGGAATGGCTCAAGGGCATGAAGGAGAACTTCAAGGCCTACAAGGGCAACAGCACCGCCATGAAGGCCGTCAACGCCGGCGAAGTGGACGCTGCCCTGATCTACCACTATTACTACTACGGAGACCAGGCCAAGACGGGCGAGAACTCCAAGAACGTCACGCCGTACTACTTCAAGAACCAGGACCCGGGCGCATTCGTTTCCGTGTCCGGCGGCGGCGTCCTCAAGTCCTCCAAGAAGGCTGCTGACGCCCAGGCGTTCCTGAAGTTCATCACGGGCAAAAAGGGCCAGGAAATCCTCAAGGATGGCACGTCCTTCGAATACGCCATTGCCTCGCAGGTTGATTCCAACGCCAAGCTGGTTCCCATCAAGGAACTGCAGGCTCCCACGGTGGACCCGGCCAAGCTGAACTCCACCAAGGTCACCGACCTGATGACCAAGGCAGGACTCCTCTAGTTCTGTGACCACTGATCTATCGGCTCCCAACGTTCCACGTTCCCAGGGAAGCACGACGACGGCGGGCAGGGGCAAGCGCCCCCGCCCGCCTTTCGGCGTTTCTACAGTGTCCCTGTTGGCCGTGCTCATAGCCCTGTTTTCCCTGATTCCGCTGGGCTACGTGGTGTACATGACGGCCACCACTGGATGGGAGACGGCCGTCAGCCTCATCGTGCGTCCCAGGGTGGGCGAGCTGCTGCTGAACACTGTCCTCCTCACGGTGTTCACGGTGCCGCTCTGTTTGATCCTGGGCGTGGGTGGGGCCTGGTTGGTGGAACGGACCCAGCTGCGCGGGCACCGTTGGTGGGCGGTTGCGTTGGCGGCACCCCTGGCCATTCCGGCTTTCGTGAACAGCTATGCCTGGGTGTCCGCTGTTCCGTCGATGGCGGGCCTCGGGTCGGGTGTCCTGATTGCCACGCTCTCCTATTTCCCGTTGGTCTATATCCCCGCAGCAGCCACCTTGGGCCGCTTGGATCCAGCCATTGAACAATCCGCGGCCTCGTTGGGGCTGGGCTCGTGGGCAGTCTTTTTCCGGGTGGTGCTGCCGCAGCTGCGCATCGCCATGACCGGCGGCGCTTTGCTGGTTTCCTTGCACTTGTTGGCTGAATACGGCGCCTTCGCCATGATCCGCTTTGACACGTTTACCACCGCCATCATGGTCCAGTTCCAGTCAACGTTCAACGGAACCGCGGGCAACATGCTGGCCAGTGTCCTTGTTCTCCTGTGCCTAATCCTGTTGCTGGCCGAAGTCAGGAGCCGCGGCACCGCCCGTTACGCACGCATCGGCTCCGGCGCGCAAGCCAAAGCCACCAGGCTGCCCCTTGGCGTTTTCCAGGTCCCCGCCCAGCTGGCGCTCCTGGCCCTGACAGCCCTGGCGTTCGGACTGCCCCTGTGGTTCGTGCTGAAGTGGCTGTTTGCCGGTGGTACGGAGGTTTGGGCGGCGGAGGAGTTCATGCCGGCCCTGATCCAGACCCTCCTGTACGGGGCGGCAGGCGCTGTGGTCACCACGGTGGTGGCGTTCCCCATGGCCTACCTCGCTGTGAGGCGCCCCAGCTGGTTCAGCAAGATGCTGGAACTCTCCAACTACGTCACCAGTTCGCTCCCCGGCATCGTGGTGGGTCTGGCGTTCGTTACCGTCAGCATTCGGGTGGTCCCCGGTGTTTACCAGACGGCCGGTGTGCTGATCGCAGCCTATGTCCTGCTCTTCCTGCCGCGGGCGTTGGTCAACATCCGTTCCGGCTTGGCGCAGGCGCCCAAGGAACTCGACGAGGCCGCCCAATCACTGGGCAAGACCCCTTTGACGTCCTTCTTCCGGGTCACGTTGCGGCTGACGGCACCGGCAGCTGCGGGCGGTGCAGCGCTGGTGTTCCTTGCCATCGTCAACGAACTCACGGCTACGTTGCTCCTCTCGCCGAACGGCACCCGGACGCTGGCCACGGAGTTCTGGAGCAAGAGCAGCGAGATCGACTACGCAGGCGCAGCGCCCTACGCCTTGCTGATGATCCTGCTCTCGGCCCCCATGACGTACTTGCTTTTCCAACAGTCCAAGAAAGTAGCCGGACAGTGACCGAACAATCCCCTTCCAGGCTTCCTGCACCCCGGGTAGCACCCTCAGTGGCCACCTCCACCAACGCCCACCTGGACATCGCCGAAGTCACCAAGAACTTCGGTTCCCAGGCTGTCCTGAAGGGCGTGAACTTGTCGGTGGCCAAGGGCGGCACCACCGCAATTGTGGGGCCGTCGGGTTCGGGCAAGACCACCTTGCTGCGCCTGATAGCCGGTTTCGAACATCCGGATACCGGGACCATTAGCCTCAACGGCTCACCGGTGGCCGGCGAGGGCCTCTGGGTGCCGGCACACAGGCGGCAGGTAGGCTACGTCGCCCAGGACGGCGCGCTCTTTCCGCACCTGACGGTGGGGCAGAACGTGGCCTTCGGCCTCGATTCGGGAAAGCTCGACGGCGGTCGGCGCGGGGTGCGGGCGCGTGTCCAGGAACTGCTGGAGATGGTGTCCCTTGACGCGTCCATGGCCAAGCGGCGGCCGCATCAGTTGTCCGGCGGACAGCAACAACGCGTGGCCCTTGCCCGTGCTCTGGCGCGGGAACCTGAGCTCATGCTGCTGGACGAGCCGTTCTCAGCCCTCGACGCCGGCCTCCGTGTGGCTACCCGCAGGGCCGTGGCGAAGGTGCTCAATGCTGCAGGCGTAACCACCATCCTGGTGACCCACGACCAAGCGGAGGCCTTGTCCTTTGCTGACCAGGTGGCAATCATGCGCGGCGGGAAACTGGCCCAGATCGGTAACCCGTTCGTCGTCTACACACGCCCGGCTGACCGCGCCACCGCCGAGTTCCTGGGCGACGCAGTGATCCTGGATGCATGGATGGAAGGCTCGTTGGCCACCTGCTCCCTGGGCGGCATACCCGTCCGGCGGCCACCGGCCCAGGGCAAGGTCCAGCTCATGCTGCGCCCGGAGCAGATCCGGATCGCGTCCGACGGCCCGATCCGCGGCGTGGTGGTGGACACGGACTATTTCGGCCCGGAGACCACTGTCCGCATCAAACTCGGCGAGTACACCGCGCCGGACGGCAGCGCTTCGGGCAACAGCTATCGTTACCCCGGGGGCGGCGAAATCATTACCATCCGCCACTGGAACGCCTCCATCACCAAGCCGGGGACGGAATTGTGCCTGCGCGTGGTTGGCGAGGGGGTGGCTTTCCCCTTCGGTGAGTGAGCCCGGCTAGGGCTTTTTGCGTTGCGGATATGGGGCTTCGTGGCGGGCCAGCATTTCCACGAAGCCTGCGATCTTCCGCTCCCGCGTGTCGGCCCTTTTGACCAGGTTGGTGCGGTGGATGAGGGCGAAGCGGTTCTGCGATGTGAGCACGTCGAACATAGCCTGCGCCTCCGGCACGGCTGCGATGGCCGCTGCGAGATCCGCCGGCACCACCGAATCGGCGGGCCCGGCGTAGGCCGCCTCCCAACGGCCGTCTGCCTTGGCGGCCTCGACCGCGGAACGGCCGGCGTCGGTCATCCTGCCTTCCGCTTCGAGCCGGGCAATATGCCCCACGTTCCGTGCGGACCAGATGCTGCGGCGCCCCCGGGGCGTCATGCGCTGGAAGTAGCTTTCGGCGTCGCGGCTCCTGGACTGGCCATCGATCCAGCCAAAGCACAACGCTTCGTCCAGCGCGGCATCGTAATCCAGTTCGGTGACGGTGCCGCCCTTCTTGTGCAGGATCAGCCAAACCCCGGGGCTTTCGGCGGCATGGGCGGCCAACCAGGCCCGCCACGCGTTGCCGTCTTTGACCAGTAGTTCTTCCAATTCAATGGGCATGGCCCCAGCATAGGCTTGGACGAGGATCCCGAAACCCACCAGGAGACCCCATGTTGCGAGCCCGCCCCATCCACTACACCTCCCGCCCGGAAGACTGGGCCGCCATCCTGCACGCGTTGGGTTTGGTGAAGACCGTTGACGACGGTGAGTGGCGGGAGTTCGACGCCGGTTCGGGTCGCCTCGCATTGGGGCATGTGGAGCACGGCCATCCCTTGGATGGGTCTACGCTTTTTAGCGTCGAAGTGGGGGACGTGGACGAGTTCGTGCGACGAACCGAGGAAGCCGGCACCCAAGCCGAGATCCACGAAACCCCTGATGCCACCACTGCCCGCATCTCAGCCGACGATGGCTTCGAGTTCTTCGCTTTCCCCGCGACCCGGGCGGCTGATGGCACGTGGGCCACCTCCCCCGGGGCCGATTCGGCACTGTCCGTCGTGGCCACCTGGGTGAGCCCACTGGTGGAGTTGTCGGCTGGCGTGCTCCGCGGCATCGGCGCCCGGCCCCGGACGTCGGACGACGAATCAGCCACCTTCACCACCAAGAACGGCGGCATTCTCCAGATCATCCACGGGGCGGACGGAACCAGCGGTGTGCTTGCGTTCGAGTACGACGGCGAACTGGAACCACTGCTGGCACGGCTCACCGAAGCGGGCACCGAGGCCCGGATCAGCGAAGGCATCCTGTACGTCGCCAACCCCGATGCCGCGGGTGGCGCCGCACCGGCGTCGATCGTCGTGGAACGGGCGCCCGCCTAAGCGGAACGGGCGCCCGCCCGCGGTCCTACTGTGCGTATCGGAGGCTGGTAAGCAGTCCCTTGAGCTTGCTGTACTGCTCGGACTGCATCCAGGCCTCCGCGGCCTCCTGCTTCATGTACGGGTCGATGTTCACCTGGGCGGTGGCAGCGCCGTTGCCCATGATCAGGAAGCTTGCAGCAGAGGTGCTGTCAGGACCTTCGGTCATCAGCATTTCCGGGACGATGCCCACGAAGTACCTGGTTTCCGCGGTGTCGAAGGGGTAAACGTCCCGGAAGACCGCAAAGTAGGATGCCCCGTCCCGGTCGTCAAAAGAGCTGAGCTTCTGCGAGTCCAGAATGGTGCGGTTGACGGGCCCGGCCACCACTCCGCCGACACCTCCGCTGGTAATGTCCACCACGTTGTGCCCGTTTTCATCGAAGATGTGGGCAATGGCGAAGTGATCGTCGTAAGGGTAGTCGTCCCCGGGCGCAACAACCGGAACTTCGGCTTGCATTCCCCAACCGGACGGTACCTCGAAGGAGATGTGTCCGTCCGGGAAGGTGTAAGTCCCGATTTCCGGGTAGTTCGGAGATACATGCGGCGTTGAGGGCTCAAGAGGGGTAATCGGGGTCACCACCGGTTCCGGAGCCGGAACCGTCACTGCAGGTGCGGAGGGCGGAACCGTCACTGCAGGTGCAGGCGCAACCGTTTCCGTGGGTGCCGGGGCGGGTGCTTCACTCGCAGGCTGGGCAACGACAGGAACCACCACGGGCTCCGGAACCACCAACGGGGCGGCCTCGGCGGCTGGGATCGGAGCGACGGGGGCAGCGTCCGCAACAGGGGCATCGACCTCCGCCACCGGCTCAGCGAGCACTTCCTGCGGGGACGCGGCAGGACGCTCCGTTGGTGCGCCGCCGGGCTCGGGCGACGCCGGCGTGCAGGCAGTAAGCGTCAACGCCAAAGCCAGCGATACAAGGGTCGCGTACTTGGCGTGTCCGGTTCGGCGGTAGTTCATTTCTGGGTTCCTTCCCCCACGGAGTCGTTGAGCAGATTTGCTTGCTCGAACATGTTGTTTCCGGGTCTGGTCTGCCGGTTACATTGCGGACGAATAATCTTTTTCCAGACCACAATCCGCAGTGATTCCTACCGCCAAAGGTTGGAGTCAATCCCCCGCCCCGGAATACAGCCGAGAGCGTAACGGCCCTGTACCCGGCAGGGCCTCCACGGAAGTTGCACCGGGGATGGGGTAGAACTTAACCATGAGCGTACGTACACCCGACCCGTATCCAGGCTGGCTTTCAGATGAAGACCTCTTCGAAGCCCGCGGCCGCCTCCCCATGGTTTATGTGGAAGCTGTTCCGGTCAGGTTGGATCCGCTCGGGTATGTCAACGAAGTCGGCACGCTGCTGCAGGGTGACGCCGACGGCAACATGGTCCGATACCTTGTCTCCGGCCGTGTCCTCTACCGCGAGACCATCCGGGCAGCCCTCCTGCGGCACATGGAAAAGGACCTCGGTCCCCTGGCTTTCCCGCAGCTCCCCATCAGCCCTGTCCCGTTCACCGTGGCCGAGTACTTCCCGGCGCCCTCGCAAACGGGTTTCACGGACGACCGACAGCACGCCGTTTCACTGGCCTACGTGATCCCGGTGACCGGCGAATGCGAACCACGCCAAGACGCCCTGGAACTCACCTGGATGACGCCCCAAGAGGTACTGAGCGAGAACGTCCAGCAGGAATTCGACGGCGGTCGAGGCAACCTCGTGCGGCAGGCGCTGGCTTTCTCGGGCATCGTCCTCTAGCGGGTCCCGGCCCCTGCGGCGGCCGGTCTTTGTAGACTGGACGGCGGACCCCAAGAGAACCAAAGGACTTCCGATGACTCACAGCCCAGCCACACAGCAGTACAAAGAAAAGCAGGCTGGGGACCTGCAGCCCGGAGATTTTGTGTTCCCGCCCGGCGACGGGCCGGCCGAAGAAATCCGCGCCGTCGAGGTGCAGAACGACGATTACGGTGTGCCCGCGCTGCTGCTGGTGACAACGGTCGACGGCGGCACCATCAGGATCGCCGTCGGGTCCAGCGTCCCTGTGGGTGACGGAGTTCCTGCCGGCCCCGGTGCCGAATCACCAGTGGACGCCCCAGCCGAAGCCGAACCGGACTCCAGCACCCCCGCCGACGCCGAGGCCGACGCGCCCGCTGGACCCGCCGTCGTCGTGCCTCCGCGTCCGGAAACCCCGCCAACATATACCGGGCCCAGCGCCGAAGAACTTGCCCTGATACCCGAACCCGACGGCACCCCCGAAGCGGTGGTGCGTGCCGCAGCCGCCGATCACAAGGGCAAGAACGGTGTCCAGGTGCTGGCGGAGCGGCTGGCGAAGGGCATCAACACCAAGTCCGGAAGCTGCCTCCGGGACCTCAGCGACCTCGCCTTCGATCTGTGCATCGTGCTTCGCGATCCGGACCACGCGCTGGCGGTCGCGGACCTGCTGAACGTCCTGCCTTTCGATGGGAACCTGGACCGGTGGGCGTCAATCGAACGCGCCCTGGCACTGTCCAGTTTCATTTGCCGCGAGGCCGGCCAGTCCGAACGGGCTGCCGTCTACGAGAAGCTGCTCCGCGCGCCCGAGTCCCAGGAAGAGGACCCGTTCAAGGCCCGGATCAACGCGAGGGTCCGCCAGCGTTCGCTCAACGAACCCAACCTGTACGACAAGGAAATCTTCCGCGCAATCGATAACGGCAACCACGAGGCAGAGCGCGAATGGCGGTTCCTCCGCTTGGAGGCCCTCATGTTCCTGCGTGCCCACGGCGGCTCGAAGACCATCGGCGAGGAAGAGCTGGCCCGGCGGATCGGCAACGAACTGGAATCGGTGCGGGCCTGACAGGTTCCGGGCCTGTTATGCCGGGTCGAACGGCGGTAGATTCGGGGCCATGACGAACAATCTGAGCGTTGTGGTTAATGCCGATGCGCAGCAGGTTTGGACAATGCTGCGTGAACCGTCGTTGGTCGCCCAATGGCACGGCTGGGAGGCCGACGACCTGAACGATGAAATCAAACAGATCTACTTCAATACAGACGTCGTTGAAGGCCCCGATCACACCAGCCTGACGGTCAATGGCGGCGACATCTTTGAGCTCCACCCTGTCTCCGGCGGCACCGAAGTGCGGATCACCAGGGTTGCCCTGGACCACGATTCCGAGTGGGCCGACTGGGACGAAGACATCACCCAAGGCTGGCTCACCTTCCTGCACCAACTGAGGTTCGCCCTTGAGCGCCATCCGCACGGGCACCGACGGACACATTTCGTCTCCCTCCCCGGCAAGGGCGGTCCGGCGATCGAGAAGTTGGGACTAGGGGATCTGCCGCCCGTTGGGGAGGAATACTCGCTCACCCTTGCTACCGGCGAGAAGATCTCCGGCAAGATCTGGTTCAAGAGCCGGCACCAGGTTGGCCTCACCGTCCACAGCTACGCCGAACATGGGGAAGGCCTGCTGATCGTCGCTGAGCAGTTACCGATTCCGGAGAAAAGGCCCGACGGCGGCTCCATGGTGATTGCCTCCACCTACGATTTGGGGGCCCACACGTTGGCGGATATCCGGTCCTCGTGGGACAACTGGAAGGCTGAAAACTACGGGTCGTAGGGCTTCCTCCGCTGGTTACCCACGGTAAAGCTGGCACACTAGGTAGGTGCCAGCTTCCGTTCCTGTTTCCGCGCCTTTTTCCTCCCCAGCTCCCGCCCTGCCCGAGTTGCCGGGGTTATCCGCCCGGCAATCCGAGTTCTCGTTGACGGTGGGCACCCGCCTGACTGAAGCGTGCTCGCCGCCGGACGCCCAAGTGGATGCCAACGGCGGCGCCTTCCTTGGCCGGACTGGAACCATCACTACGCCGCACGGAACCATCCAGACGCCCGCGTTCATCGCCGTCGGAACCAAAGCGACCGTCAAGGCCGTGCTGCCCGAGTCGATCGCCGGGTTTGGCGCGCAGGCTGTGCTGGCCAACGCCTACCACCTGTACCTGCAGCCGGGGCCCGAAATCCTCGACGCCGCGGGTGGGCTGGGTGCGTTCATGAACTGGCCCGGGCCCACTTTCACCGACTCCGGTGGGTTTCAGGTGATGAGCCTGGGCTCGGGGTTCAAGAAGGTTATCGACATGAAGAACGTCGATTCGTCCGGCCCCGATGACGCCGTAGCACCGGGCAAGGAACGGCTGGCCCACATCGACGATGACGGCGTCTGGTTCAAGTCGCACCTCAACGGGGACCGGCACCGTTTCTCGCCCGAGATCTCCATGCGGGTCCAACACCAGATCGGCGCGGACATCATGTTCGCCTTCGACGAGCTCACTACCCTGCAGAATTCGCGGGCTTACCAAGAGGAGTCGCTGGAGCGCACCCGCTTGTGGGCGCTGCGGTGCCTGGCGGAACATGCCTCGTTGACTTCTTCCCGGGTGGGCAAGCCGTATCAGGCGTTGTTCGGGGTGATCCAGGGAGCCCAGTACGAGGACCTGCGCCGCAAAGCCTGCCAGGACCTGGGTGCCATGCCCTTTGACGGGTATGGGATCGGCGGTGCGTTGGAGAAGGAAAACCTGGGCACCATTGTGCGTTGGTGCAACGAGGAACTCCCCGAGGACAAGCCCAGGCACCTGCTCGGCATCTCCGAACCGGACGACATCTTCACGGCAATCGAGAACGGCGCCGACACGTTCGACTGTGTCTCCCCCACCCGGGTTGCCAGGAACTCAGCGTTCTACACGCCCTTCGGCCGGTTCAACCTGTCAGGCGCGCGCTACAAAACCGATTTCGGGCCCCTTCAGGACGGCTGCGACTGCTACACCTGCGTCAACTACTCGCGGGCGTACATCCACCACTTGTTCAAGGCCAAGGAGATGCTCTCCGCGACGCTGATCTCCATCCACAACGAGCGCTTCGTGGTGAAGATGGTGGACGATGCCCGGCTGGCCATCGAATCCGGGGACTTCTTCGAGTTCAAGGCTGAAACGCTGGGGCGGTATTACTCCTAGGCCCTCGAGTTCTAGGCCCTGGTCCTAGGCTGCGACTGTTCCGTAGCTGGGCTCGCGCTTCTTGATCCAGCCAACAACCAGCACCGTGATCGGAACGAACAGGAACTCGACGGCGGTCTTGTAGACGAAGCCCACCAGGACGTAGTTGACGAACGAGCCAGCGTCCGAGATCCCGATGACGGATGCCGCGATGCTGCAGAAGATCAGGGTGTCGACGAATTCGCCCACCACGGAAGAACCCATGAGGCGTGCCCACAGGGATTTCTCGCCCGTGCGCTGCTTCATCTTAACCAGGATCCAGGAGTTGATGGTCTGTCCTGCCAGGAAGGCGAGCAGCGAGGCAAGGACGATCTGCGGCACGGGCCCCAGGGCACCCTCGATGGCGGCCTGCTTGGCGGTTCCGTAGTCATCATTGAAACCGGGCAGGATGATGATCACCCAGTAGCAAAGAGAGGCGAACACACTCAGGGCGAACGAGGTGACGATGGCTTTGCGGGCCACTTTGAAGCCGTAGACCTCAGTCATGACGTCGCCCAGGATGTAGGCCAACGGGAAGAGGAAGAACCCTCCATCGGTGATGATCGGCCCGAGCTCCACACCCTTGGAAGCGCCGATGTTGGACAGGATCAGCACCACGGCCATGACGGCCAACATGATGCCGAAGTACGGGGAACCGATCGAGGCGAAGCGGGGTGCAGGCTTGCTCAGCGTGCTGGAGCCGGAGGGCGAAGACATGGGTCATCCATTTCGTAGTGGTTCGCGCAGGCCGCCGCATCTGGCTGCCCCGCTGTATTAGCACTGTGGTGGTGGGGCATCTGGCCCGGCACCGGTTCCATTGTCCCACCGCCGATCCTCTCTCACATCCCACCCCCTTCCGGCCACCCCTCTCCCACATCCCACCCCCTTCCGGCCAACCCTCCCTCACATCCCACCCCCTTCCCGCCAACCCTCCCTCATTCCCTGCTTTTGAACGCGTTCAGAAACTGTGCCATACTCAATCTTGAACACGTTCAAAACCTTGATCAAGGAGGCTCAGGTGGCAGCAAAGAGCGAACAGACCCGGCAACTCGTGGCAGACGTCGCACTGAAGATGTTCCGCGAAATCGGCTTCGAAAAGACCACCATGCGTGCCATAGCGCAGGAAGCCGGCGTCTCCGTGGGGAACGCCTACTACTACTTCGCCTCCAAGGATGAACTGGTTCAGGAGCTGTACGTCCAGGTTCAGGATGAGCATGCAGTGGTCGCGGCACAGGCCCTGAAAGGCGTTCAGGATCTCGCCGGGCGTCTGAAAGCAGTGCTGCACACCGGCGTCGACGTCATGGCGCCGTACCACCAGTTCGGTTCCGACTTCATCGCGACGGCGATCCGGCCGACGTCGCCCGTCAACCCGTTCGGCGAGGCATCCACCGCCGCCCGCGAGGCTTCGCTCGCGATCTTCCGTTCCGCCGTCGAGGGCTCCTCTCCCGCCGTCGCGAAGAAGCTGCGCGGGGAGCTGCCCGAACTGCTGTGGCTGGCATACATGGGCGTCGCACTGTTCTGGGTCTACGACCGCTCGGAGGGACAGCGACGCACCCGCAAGCTCGTCGACGGTGCCGCCCCTCTTGTGGCTCGCGGTCTGTCTCTGGCAAAGATTCCCGGAGTCAGCAAGGTCTTCGACGACGTTTTGGGACTCGTACGCAGCGTCAAGGAAGATTCATGATGCCGCGGACTGTGGTGATCGCCGGTGCCAGCGGGTTCATTGGCAGCTACTTCACGCGGCGGTTCCTCGAAGAAGGCTGGCAGGTCCGGACAGTCGGGCGGGATGTCTCAGCTGACGCCCAATGGCACGACGACGGCGGCATCGCCAAGGCGCTGAACGGCGCCGAACTGCTGGTGAATCTCGCCGGACGATCCGTGAATTGCCGTTACGACGAGCGGCACCGGCGCGAGATCATGGATTCCCGGGTTTTAACGACACGTGCGTTGGGCCGGGCGGTTGCTGCGTGTGCCGAACCTCCCCGAACCTGGATCAACTCGAGCACCGGGACCATCTACCGGCACGCGGACGACCACCCACAATCGGAGGCCTCCGGCGAGTTGGGCACTGGGTTCTCCGTCGACGTGGCCCGCGCATGGGAAGACGAGTTGGCGGCTGCCGTTGCGCCGGACACTCGGAAGGTGGCCCTGCGGATTGCGATCGCGCTGGGAGCCGGTGGTGTCATGAGTCCCCTCCGGAACCTTGCCCGGCTTGGCCTGGGTGGGCACATGGGTCCGGGTACGCAGAAATTCAGCTGGATCCATGTGGAGGACTTGTTCCGTGTGGTGCTGTTCGTCCACGAGCACGCGGAGCTGACCGGTCCAGTGAACGCGGCAACGCCGTACCCGGTGGACAACCGGGAGCTGCTGTCGCTGGTTCGGCAGAGCATGGGTGTCCCTTTTGGCATTCCTACACCGGCCTGGCTCCTGGAAGCCGGAGCCGTTCTGATCCGGACACAGACCGAGTTGGTGCTCAAGAGCCGCTGGGTGGAGCCCCGGAAACTCCTCGACGCGGGGTTCACGTTTGCGCACCCAAACCTGGCCGACGCGCTGAACGACATCGCCAAACCAGCCCCCAAACCCTCCCTCACATAAACGCCCCTTCCAGCGATCCCTCCCTCACCACGTTCAGAAAGGTAGCCATGAGCCAGGAACCATGGACTGACGAAGATGAGTACGCTCTGGCAACCAAGGGTCCGTCCAGAGGATGGTGCTACGGACCAAAGGACCGAGTGGTGCTGGGCACCAAGGGACTTGCAGTTGGAATCGCCGTAGCCCATCTGACATTCTGCGTTCTCCTCAGCATCCAAGGGCCGGAGTGGGCAGTCATCTTTTTCATTTACAGCCTCCTTCCGGTTTGGGCTGTTGGTGCTGCGGCCGGGTCACTTCTCGGCTTGGCTCTGCGTCGCGTCCGGAACCAATGGGTTCACGTTGTCGCCTTTTTCGCCGGAGCTTTACTCATGTGTGGCCGCTTCGGTGGACTTTCACCGACGGGTCCGCTTCTTTTCTCCTTGTCGATCGCCGTCGCGGCCGGCGCGGGCCGTCTGGCTGTGTGGAAACTGGTCCGGATCAATCAGAATCCCCCACTCACACGAGGGAGCGTTGATAGGTGAGCAGCCGTCGTCGGGCGTAAGGTGCGGCCACCGTCCCCAACCAAGCCACGCAACCCGAATCCTAAGGAAGTGTTAGGAAATGCCCCGCGGGCTATGGCTGTGCCGTGCATCACCCATAGTTTGGAATACGTCCTCTTCACCTTGGAGGACCTTTCTTAGTCGACGACCAGCCATGCGCAAGGACGCCATGAGCACGGGCTTCATGGACGGAACGAACTCATGCAAGACACGGCTGCGGCAAAACGCAGCCGTCCAGGAAGGTTCATTGATGAGCACCCAACAAGCTGCACCCCTGAGCGAAGCCGCCCAGACACGCAGGGCCGTGAGCAACATCCTCAAGGGCTCCGCGGGCAACCTCGTGGAGTGGTTCGATGTTTACGTTTACACCGCGTTTGCGGCGTATTTCCAGTCGCACTTCTTCAACTCCTCGGACGATCTCCAAGCTGGGCTTGAGGCGATGGCGGTCTTCTCGACGTCGTTCCTGATGCGTCCCATCGGCAGCTGGTTCTTCGGCCGCTACGCCGACCGGAAGGGCCGCAAAGCTGCGCTGACTCTCAGCGTGACCATGATGTCCGCGGGCTCCTTCGCCATTGCGATCCTGCCAACGCAGGACGTCATCGGCTTGTGGGCACTGATT
Source organism: Arthrobacter sp. B0316-5-4 (assembly GCF_059090325.1). Taxonomy (NCBI): domain Bacteria; kingdom Bacillati; phylum Actinomycetota; class Actinomycetes; order Micrococcales; family Micrococcaceae; genus Arthrobacter; species Arthrobacter sp. B0316-5-4. The sequence continues at coordinate 574,910 of NZ_JBNHFN010000003.1, read as the reverse complement.
CTGCTGGTCTTCGTCCGCGTTGTGCAGGGCTTCTCGGTGGGCGGCGAGTACGGCACCAGTGCCACGTACATGTCCGAGGCTGCGACGGCCAAACGCCGCGGCTTCTTCTCGAGCTTCCAGTACGTGACCCTGATTGGCGGCCAGATGCTGGCCCTCCTGGTGCTGGTGATCCTGCAGAACACCATGAGCAAGGAAGATCTCACGGCCTGGGGCTGGCGTATACCGTTCGCTGTTGGGGGCGTCGCTGCGCTGGTGGTGCTCTGGCTTCGCCGCTCCATGGAGGAAACGATCTCCGCCGATCAGCTCCGTGCCGCACACGTGAAGGTGGAAGGCGAAGCGCAACCTGGAACCATGAAGCTGCTGGTCACCAAGCACTGGAAGCCACTGCTCATCTGCATCGGCATTACCCTCGGCGGGACGGTCGCGTTCTACACCTACACCAACTTCATCCTGAAGTTCATGAACGATACATCGGGCATCGCAAAGACCGATACCTCCATCATCAACTTCTGGGCACTGTTCATCTTCATGCTCCTCCAGCCTGTGTACGGCATGATCTCGGACAAGGTGGGCCGCAAGCCCCTGCTGATCTGGTTTGGCGTGACCGGCGTACTGTTCACCTGGCCGCTGCTCTCCGCGCTCGCGGGTACCAAGGACCCCTTCACAGCGTTCCTGCTCATGATGGGTGGCCTGCTGATGGTGGGCGGTTACACCTCGATCAATGCCTTGGTGAAAGCAGAACTTTTCCCGGCGTCCATCCGCGCTCTGGGGGTTGGCCTCGGCTACGCGATCGCCAACTCACTGTTTGGCGGGACGGTTCCATTGATCGGTGCCGCGCTGCAGAAGACCGGGCAGGAGAACCTGTTCTTCACCTACGTCACCGCGGCGATCTTCATCTCGCTGCTGGTGTACATCTTCGCGCTGAAGAACAAGAAGTCCACCCACTTGGATACGGAGCAAGGCCACGCGTTCGTGGCGAAGGGCTCCGCGAAGGACGACGACGGCACGAAGGATCGCGTCGACGCCTGACCTTCCTGCCTTGTTAGGCCCGCTCTGCGCACTTTGGGTACTCCGAAGGGCGCAGAGCGGGCCTCACAACGTTAAGCTCTAGTAGCGAACCAGCCGACAGCGAACCAGCTGACAGCGGACCAGCCAGCGAAACCAGCCCCAATCCAAAGGACCAGACAGTGCACGTGCTCATCGTCGAGGATGACGACGCCATGGCGTCGGCCTTGAGCGCTGCCGTCGCTTCGGCCGGACATACACACACCCGCGTGTCCCGCGGCGAGGATGCGCTGCTGGTTCATCGGGAGCACCAGGTGATCCTGTTGGACCTTGGCCTTCCGGATTTGGATGGCTTGGATGTGCTGCGCAAGCTGCGCCAAGTGAGCGCAGTTCCGATCCTCATCCTGACGGCCCGGGATGACGAGCGGAGCGTGGTATTGGGTCTCAGGTCCGGAGCAGATGACTACCTGGTGAAGCCCGTGAAGCTCGTGGAATTGCTGGCCCGGATCGAAGCCGTCACGCGTCGCACCAACCGCGGCGGCCAGGAAGCTCCGCACGCCATCGTCCTGGGCGAACTCGAGGTCGACCTCGACCGCCGCGTGGCCGCCGTCGACCAACGGAAACTCGCCCTGACGGCAACCGAGTTCGACCTCCTCAGCCTCCTCGTCAGGAACGCGGGCTCGGTGGTGACCCGCGAGCAGATCCTGGACGCACTCTGGGGCGACGCGTTCGTGACGCATTCCAGGTCTTTGGACGTGCACCTCACAGGCCTGCGGTCCAAGCTGCAGCTGCCCGGGTTCATCATCAACGTCCGGGGCGTCGGCTACCGGGTAGAGCAACCGTGAAAGCCCGTGTTCTCAGCATCTTGAGCTTGCTGGTGGTCATCATCGTGGTGACGGTCTCCAGCGTGATCCTGACCTCGGCCAGCCGGGAGCTCACCCAGGATCTGCAGATCAACCGCGTCGCTGCCCTCAACCGCTTCGCGCAACTGGCCAGCGACGCCGCCCAAGACAAAGACACCAACCAGTTACAGCGCGAAATGGACCGCTACTCCGAGCTTTACGGCGAGGGAATCCTGATCCGGACACAGGACGGAACCGTCCGTTCCGGCGGACTCAGCGAAGAGCGGCCCGACGTCCAGGATGCGCTGAACCGGGCGAGCCTCAACCTGAGCGATACCACCCTGAACCCCATCAGTGCTTTCGGGACCGGCAACGACATCATTTCCAGGTCGTTCGGCACGGCCAGCCAAGTCCTCGGCGAGGCTGTTGTGGAAGTCAACCTCGATGCCGCCCGGCAAAAGCTGCGCGAGCGATGGCTGGTGGTCGGATTCGCGGCGCTGGCGTTGGCAGCTTTGCTCCTGCTCGCCGCAGCGCGGATCACCGGGTGGGTCCTGCGCCCGGTCAACCGGCTCAGCAGAGCAGTTCACGAGCTCGAAACCACGGGCAAAACAAGCCAACTTCCCGACGCCGGACCGCCCGAACTGCGCGAACTCAGCCGCTCCTTCACCGCCATGGCGGACACCGTCGCGGAGAGCATGGAGTCCCAGCGCCGGCTGATCGCAGACACCTCGCATCAACTCAGAAACCCTGTTGGGGCGCTTCGGCTGCGGATCGATTTGCTGCAGCTGGAACTCAAAGGGCAGCAGGAAAAGGCCGCGGCAGCTGGCGTTGTGGCGGAACTTGAGCGGGTTGAGGAAATGCTCGACGGCGTGCTGAAGCTGGCGACGGCGGAACACCGCGCCTTCGAGGGGTCTACCCGCCCGGACCAAGCCGCAGAGCACCAGCGGCAAGCCGTCATCGATCCCTTCCCCATCCTGCAGGGCGAAGTAGAACGGGCCGTACCTGCCGCTCAACGGGCGGGATCCCGGCTGATGTTGGAAGGCCCCGCACAGGAAAACCAGATCAACTGCGACCCCGACGAACTTGCCCACATGGTGGGAGAACTCATTGCCAACGCCATCAAGTACGCCCCCGGAGCTGACATCACCGTGGCCACGCAGCAGACGGAAGGCGGGACCGCCGTCGTAATTTCCGACGACGGTCCCGGCCTCCCAGCCGAGCAGCGTGCCGCTTCCACCACCAGGTTCTGGCGGGCGCCGCAGCACAGCAAAATCCCTGGCAACGGTTTGGGCATGACCATCGTGGATCGTCTGGCCCAAGCAAACGGCGGCCGGCTCGTCATTGAGCCGCGCGTGCCGCATGGGCTGGCGGCACGGCTCGAGTTCGCGAAACCAGAGGACGCGCAAGATGCCTGAGTCGAAGGTGATGCCCCGGCGTTCTGTGATTAAGGCCGGGCTGGCCGTGGGTGTGGCTGGTCTTTTCCTTCCCGCAACAGCAGCCTGCACCCCGGGCGAACGCCCTCGGAAACTCACGGTGGCCGGTGGCGAACCGGGCGGCTTCTACCTGGAATTCGCCACATTGCTCGCAGCCTTGCTCCAGAGAGAAGGCGTAGCCGAAACGGCTGAACCTTTGGTTACCGGCGGAAGCCTGGAGAACATCAGGCGGGTGGTGGCCGGCGAGGCGACGATCGCCGTCGCACTTGCAGATGCGGCAGCCCAGCAGTCAAGCCCCGGGGATCGGCCGCCGCTGCCCGCAGACCTCGTGGCTCTCGGCAAGGTCTACCAGAACTACGTCCATTGCATCGTGCGGAAGGACAGTGGCATCCGGAACTTTGCCGACCTCGCGGGCAAAACCGCGGGCGTGGGGGAAGTGGGGTCTGGGACATCCCTCACGGCTCCCAGGATCATCGAGGCCTCCAGCCTGTCATCCGCAAAAACCGGTCCCGCGCTCACCCAAGTGAATCTGGGGCTGAACCAAGGGCTCGCGGCACTGCAGAACCGGACCATCGATGCCCTGTTCTGGTCCGGAGGTGTGCCCACCGCAGCCATCGCGTCCACTGCCAAGGACGTTGGCCTCCGCCTGGTGGACCTATCGGACCTCATCAACGCAACGCGCTCGCAGTTTGGACCGTTCTACGACCGCGTCCTCATTCCAGCCAACAGTTACGGTGACGCGCCCGCTGTGTGGACGGTCGGCGTCGCCAACCTCCTCCTGTGCCGCAGGGACCTTGCCGACCACGTTGTTCGTCAGACCGTGGAACTGCTGGTGGAACAAGCCCAGGACTTGGTTCCGAAGTCGAGCACCGGTGTGCAATTCCTCAGCCCGGAAACCCTGATCAACACCGCGGGCGTCCCCTTGCACCCTGCCGCGGAGGCGGCATACCGGACGCTGCACGGCTAGGCCCGTTTAGGAGCGGGACCGGAGCAACTGCCAAAATGGAAACCATGACTTCAGCCGTTGCCCCTGCCATTGCCCTGACCATCGCCGGTTCCGAAGCGACCGGTGGCGCCGGCGCGCAAGCGGACCTCAAGACCTTTCAGGAACTCGGAGTGTTCGGCATCGCGAACCTCACGTGCATCGTTTCCTTCAACCCGCAGGACAACTGGAACCACCGCTTTGTGCCGGTGGACCAGCAGGTCATCGCGGACCAACTCGAAGCCACGACGGCGGCCTACGGTGCCGCTTCCGGCGCGCCTTCCGTTTTGGACACAGTGAAGATCGGCATGCTCGGCAGCCCGGCGACCATCAGCATAGTGGAAAAGGCGCTGACTGATGGTGCTTTCGCAAATGTGGTTTTGGATCCTGTTTTGATCTGCAAGGGCCAGGAGCCGGGCCACGCCCTGGACACCGACCAGGCGCTGAAGGCCCAGATCCTGCCGCTGGCTACCTTCGTCACACCGAACCACTTCGAAGCCGAGTCCTTGTCCGGGCTCACGATTACCGATGAAGAGTCCCTCAAGGCTGCCGCGATCCGCATCCACGAGATCAGCGGCGCAGCAGTCCTCGCCAAAGGCGGGGTGCGGCTGGAAGGCCCGGACGCCGTCGACGTCTATTACGACGGCGAGACGCTGGAAGTCCTGCGCGCTCCGAAGGTGGGCGATGTTGCTGTGTCAGGTGCGGGCTGCTCGCTGGCCGCTGCCGTAACCGCTGAGCTGGCCAAGGGCGCGACACCGCTGGAAGCCGCACGCACTGCCAAGGCTTTTGTCACCGAAGGGATCAAGAACCGTGTGTCCTCCGGCGCTCCCTTTGACGCGCTGTGGCAGGGCGGGGCGTTGTCCTAGGTCTTATACGAAAGCAGCCGCCGCGGAGTGTTCCGAGGCGGCTGCTTTTTTGCGTGAGCTTTGAGCCGTGAGCTTTAGCGTGAGACCTTGCCCATGAGCGAGGCGATGGGACGCAGGAACAGTGGGCGGGCCAGGAACCAGGCCGCCGCCGTGAAGACGATGGAAGCCGCGAAGATGCCGAAGCCCCACCAGCTGTAGTCGTTGTTGGACGCGTACATATGGTTCAAATTGTTCAGCGCGCCGGTAGCCAGCACCAAGGTTACGTGGACGATCACGAAGGCAACGAAGTAGATCATTACCGGGAAGTGGATCTTGCGGGCCAGCTCGATCGGGTAGAACTTGTTGATCGCAGCCTTCTTGGGCCATGCGCCGGACATCCGGATGCCGGTGATGATTGCCAGCGGCGCCGCAATGAAGACCGTGACGAAGTAGGTCAGGAGCTGGAGGCTGTTGTAGTTGTTCCAGCCATTTTCAACGGGCCAGTTCAGCGAGGCGTACTGCAGGCCGGCGGAGACAGCGTTCGGGAAGACGTCCCAGTTGGTGGGGACGATCCGCAACCATTGGCCGGTGGCGACGAGCAACACGATGAAAATGATGCCGTTCAAGACCCAGAGCGCATCCAGGGTCAGGTGGAACCAGAGGTCCAGGCTGATCTTGGTAGGCGGGTTCTTGGTTTTGATGAAGCCCTTGTTGTTCCTGGTCCAGTTGGCTGCCGGCCGCGTGGTGGTGCGCACCTGCCACCCCGAACGGATGATCAGGACAATGAAGAACATGTTCAGGAAGTGCTGCCAGCCAAGCCATGCGGGGAAGCCAGTAGGAGTGCCTTCGGGGATGGCCGAGTGCCCGGGGTAGTCCGTCAGGAATTGCTGGACCGGCTGAAGGGTCCGGAGCCACTGTGCCACCAGGACCAGGATCAGGGCCACCACCAAAGCTCCTGCGGTGACGGCGACGGGTTTGAACCACCTGTTCGACGTGATCCCGGACGACTTGCTTGAAACGGACATCAGGCCGCGTTCCTCTCTGGCTTGTTTGGCTGCGACCAGTTGGCGCTATATAGCGATTCAACCAGTTGCAGCCCGACGGTGAAAACGGCACCCGGGTTTCGGGGCGTTCGACGTCAAAAATCGCAGCATTCGGATACATGCCGCAATGTGTATTTCTAGAACAGACTTCCAAAATTATTTCCCGTGCCTTAGTGGTCAGTCAAGGCTTGTGGCTGGCTATGTGGATTCTTTCGGGGATAGGATTCCAAAAAATAGCCGGTCGACACTCCGGTGGTCGTTCTGCCCGCGGAAGGAGCCCTGCATGGTTCGCAAGACGTCCGAAGTTGCCAGTAACGCGGGCTCGTGGCAATGGACCCGCACGGCGGCCACCCAGCGCAACTTGTTGGATGCGGCGGCCGGGGTCTTCATCGAACACGGCTTCACCGATGCTGGCATCACGGACATCGTGGCACGTGCCGGATCCAGTGTGGGCAGCCTTTACCACCACTTTGGCGGAAAGACCGAGCTCTTCCTCGCCCTCTGGAACGACTACCAGAACGAACACGAAAGAGTCGTCGCAGCCGCCGTCGCGAAAGCGCGGAAAGCCGGCGAGGGCGATCCCCTGACACTGTTCAATGTGGGCAGCCGCAGCTACTTCGACTACACCTGGAAGCACCGGGACTTGGAACGGGTGTTCATCGAGGGCGACACTCCCCCGGGCTTCGAATTGCTCAGGCGGGAACGTGGACGGGAATGGGTTCGCCAGAACTCGGTGCTCCTCGGCACCAGCGATGACACCCTTGGCAGGCTCACAGTCGCGGTAATCACGGACATCGTTACGGTGTCGGGGCAGGAAGTTGCCCTGAGCGCCACCAAGCGTGAGGCCGACGCCGTGGTTGAAGCTGCGGCGGTGCTGGTGCAGCGACTGGTCGGCTAGGTTGCTCCAGCCGTTGATGTTCGCTGGTTTCTGTCGCCCTATAGTGACTCGACTCAGCGGATCTCCAGTGACGGGGCGTTGGCTCAATCACTAACTTTCGGCGCCGCCACCGTTCTCGACATGTTCAGCAAACCAGCACTAATATCAGCCTCCAAGGAGCATCCCGATTCGCGGCCAAACGTTGCCGATCTGCCTTCTCGGGCCCCTTGGCGCCATGGAGGCAGCAAAATCTGAGCTACCGGTCGATAACCTCGTTCTCATTAGGGGACGTTGGAGCCCCTGACAACGTGACCTCCGTAAGAGATCTCCACCTGAACCCCGGCGGCACCGTTACCGGGGAACCTACGACTGGGACCGCATAGCCGAGGTCGGGCATGGGCTCGGCTGGCAGCGTAAAAGCACCGAAGACCCCGGATTCGGTGCCGTCACCTTCGGCGCAGACGGCACCACCGCGCCCGATGGCACCGTTGAGAACCCCACCAAAACCCACGACGGACAGACCGGCGGCAAGGACGGCGTCTATGGATATTTTGATCGTGACACCGAGTCAAGCAGCAATCAAGCCAAGACCGCCTTGGGCTTGAGTGACCAACTTACGAATGTGAAACGATGACCACCATGTCTTCGCGAAGATCCCTCATCCAAGGCCTTGTCGTTGCCATCCTCGTTGCCCTCACGGGGTGTGGAACAACGCCGAGCACCACCCCACCCACCAACGCCGCGGAGCAGACTATGGGACCAGAACAAGCCCGCACGGAATACCTCGACATCTTCACACAAATTCAGGGGCTCGCCCCTGGCGACGGGACGAAAATTACACCAGATAAACCCGGCATGGCATGCCCCCTGCCGGACGGGACCGAGGGCACTCGGTTCAATTACGACAGTACGCAGGGCGCGATCTCAGAAGATCAGGCTAAAGCGATACATAAGTCGGTAAAGGAAGTTTTTGAAAGCAACGGCCTGAGCGTTGTACAAACACAGCCTTCGGGGGCGAACCGAGACCAGACGACCACTGGTTTTGGGGATGGCAAGTTATCCATGCAGCTTGGAACGAGCAGCTTCGGAACCACCCTCGGCGGCAACACTCGATGCGCGCAGGATCCCGAGGGCAAATTCCGGTAGCAAGCGGTAGCCAGCGGGGTCGACCTTGGCACGGTAGTCGATGGCAATAGCCGCGGAGCAGTCTCTATTCTTCAACGAGTAAGATTCGGGAGTGAGTTTCAGTGCACTCAAATATTTTGCCGACTGCGTCCAGGCTTCGGATGATCCGCAACCCATCATCAAGGCAGAAGAGCAGAACGGCGACTATGAATCCGGGGTCGTACGGTTCGGGAAAGAGCGGTGGCGGATCCGCACGGCTCGGATCACACCGACGAAACCGGGCGCCTTTGTTGCGGTCTGGAAGCGCGGCGAAGGCGGATCAACCAGGCCATTTACGGCTGGCGAGTCGATGTCGGGACTGATGGTTTTCATAGAAGACCGGGACCGGTTCGGGGTCTTCCGCTTCACTCCCTCGCACCTGATCTCGCTTGGCTATGTTACTTCCGAACTCCATCCAGGCAAGCGCGGCTTCCGCGTCTATCCCGCATGGTGCTCCGACCTGAATCCTCAAGCGTTACGCACCCAGCGCGCTCAAGCCGCCGCGTTCGCCGAGCTTCCTTCACGCAGCGTGCCGCGGACCGAAACCAATCGCGCAGACTAGCTGGTCCCCGCCGGTCGAATCTAGCGTGTGCGTAAGACCCCGCCGTTCCGGGGATCGCCAGCCGGAACGTGAGAGAGCGTCCACCCCAACCAGGCGGGACGTGAGAGAGCGTCCGCCCCAACCGGGCGGGACGTGAGAGAGCGTCCACCCCAACCGGGCGGAACGTGAGAGAGCGTTGGGGGTTAGCGTTCGGAGTGCGCCGCCAGGAAGGAGTACACCTCGGTTTCGTCCACGCCGGGGAACGCTCCGGGAGGCATGGCGGCTAGGAGGTGGGAGTGTGCCCGGGCGGAGGGCCAGGCGTTGCCGGCCCATTCGTCGGCCAACGCAGCCGGCGGACGTTTGCAGCAGTTTGGGTCCGGGCAGTTGGACGTTGCGCGGGCCATGGTTTCCCGCCCACGGAACCACTTGACGTGCTGGTAAGGGACGCCGATGCTCAGCGAGAACTCACCGGCCGCCGAGCGCTCAGTCCGCGCCGTGCACCAGTAAGTGCCCGAGGGTGTATCCGTGTACTGGCTGTAGGCACTGAACTTGTCCGGCACGTCGAACACCGCCCGCGAGGTCCATGCCTTGCACGACGGCTGCCCCTCGATGGCCCCGGTATGGTCCTGCGGGAAGGTCACTCCATCGTTCTCGTAGGCCTTGTAAATGATCCCGGACTGGTGGGTTTTCTGGAAGTGCGTGGTGATGCCGAGGTGCTTGGTGGCGAGGTTGGTGAAGCGGTGCGCGGCCGTCTCATACGACACCGCAAACGCATCGCGGATGTCTTCCACGGCAATTTCCTTCGCAGCCTTGGCCTTCTGCAAGAACTCCACCGTTGCGTGCTCCGGCAGCAGAAGCGCGGCGGCGAAGTAGTTGGTCGCCACGCGCTGTGCCAAAAAATCCCCGTAGTTCCGCGGAGTCTCGTGCCCCAAAACATAATGCCCCAGGGCCTGGAGCAAAACAGATCGTGGATCGTGATCCTGCCGCTGGTTCTGGGTGAGATAAATTCTGCGGTTCTTCAAATCGGTCACGGAACGCGTGGAATGCGGCAGGTCGCCCACGTGGTGCAGCGTGAAACCGAGGTTCTCGGCGATGTCCGCAATGACGTGCTGGCTCAGCGGACCGGTGGTGTAACCGACCCCTTTGAGGACCTTCTGCGCTTCCGCCTCATACTCGGGGAAATAGTTCCCGCGCTCGCGCATCATGGCACGCAACTCGCCGTTCGCGCGGCGGGCTTCCTCCGGCGTCGCGGCTTGCTCATTGAGTTTGCGTTCGAGCTCCTGAAGCAGCCCCACCTGGGACTCCAGGACTTCCAGTGGAAGCCGCGAACTGATGCGGATTTTCGGGAGATTCAGCGACTCGTACAGGGGTCCGCGCTGGTACCGTTCAAGCTCGATTTCGAGGGCGGCACGACGGCTCGGCGGCTCCGCGCCGAGCAACTGGTCGATGCTCACGTTGAGTGACGCCGCCAGCTGCTGCAGCAGCCCCAATTTGGGCTCGCGCTTCCCGTTTTCGATCAGGCTCAACTGGCTTGGTGCGGTCCCGACGGCGGCACTCAGGTCGTCCAGCGTCAGCCCGGCCTGCTTGCGCAGGTGGCGCACGCGGCGCCCAAGGCTGATGACGTCCAGTTCCGGGGCGGCAGGGGACGACGACGGCGACACTACTTCGCGATTCCAGCTCACAGGCGACATTTCTTGAGAATACGCGAAGAAGTGCATTTCTTTCCATAGTTTTCCTCTAGAAAGACTCTTGGAAGTGCAGAAAAGTAGGTCTTACGAAAAAGAAATACAGACCCCGGACAACCCGGCCGATGCCGCAAAGACGCAGCAAAGGCCGGGCCCGGGCAAGCCCCGCTTGGATATAAGGAGACAGAAATGACCGCTTCATTTGAACCAGCAGAGCAGAGTGCAGAGCAGCAAGCCGCAGCGCTGGAACTTGAATGGTCCGCCAACCCGCGTTGGGAAGGCGTCACCCGCGATTACTCGGCAACCGACGTCGTCCGCCTCCGCGGCCGCGTCTCCGAAGAGCACACCCTGGCCCGCCGCGGCTCGGAGAAGCTCTGGAAGCAGCTCACCGAGGAAGCTCCCACCGGCGGATACACCAACGCTTTGGGTGCACTGACCGGTAACCAGGCTGTGCAGCAGGTCAAGGCCGGCCTCCGGGCGATCTACCTTTCGGGCTGGCAGGTGGCCGCCGACGCCAACCTCTCGGGACAGACGTACCCGGACCAGTCGCTGTACCCGGCCAACTCAGTTCCGCAGGTTGTCCGCCGCATCAACAACGCCCTGCTCCGCGCTGACCAGATCGAGTACGCCGAGGGCGTCAAGAGTGTTGAGGACTGGCTGGTCCCGATCGTCGCCGACGCCGAAGCCGGCTTTGGTGGGCCCCTGAACGCCTACGAGCTCATGAAGTCCATGATCACCGCCGGCGCCTCGGGCGTTCACTGGGAAGACCAGCTCGCCTCCGAGAAGAAGTGTGGCCACCTTGGCGGCAAGGTCCTAATCCCCACCCAGCAGCACATCCGGACCCTCAACGCAGCCCGCCTGGCAGCCGACGTCGCCGGAACCCCGACCGTCGTCATTGCCCGGACCGACGCCGAAGCAGCAACCCTGATCACTTCGGACGTGGACGAGCGCGACCAGGAATTCATCACCGGCGAACGTACTGCTGAGGGCTTCTACAAGGTCCGCAACGGCATCGAACCCTGCATCGCCCGTGCCAAAGCCTACGCACCGTACTCCGACCTCATCTGGATGGAAACCGGCACCCCGGACCTGGAGTTGGCCCGCAAGTTCGCCGAATCGGTCAAGGCCGAGTTCCCGGACCAGATGCTCTCCTACAACTGCTCCCCGTCCTTCAACTGGCGCAAACACCTGGACGACACCACCATCGCCAAGTTCCAGCGCGAACTCGGCGCCATGGGCTTCACGTTCCAGTTCATCACCCTGGCCGGATTCCACGCCCTGAACTACTCGATGTTCGATCTCGCCCACGGCTACGCCCGTGAAGGCATGAGCGCCTACGTCGAACTCCAGGAAAAGGAATTCGCCTCCGAGTCCCGCGGCTACACCGCCACCAAGCACCAGCGCGAAGTCGGTACCGGCTACTTCGACGACATCGCCACCGCGCTCAACCCGAACGCATCCACCCTCGCACTGGTCGGATCGACCGAAGAGGGCCAGTTCCACTAACCAAAAACGCCCAAGGTGAGCTTTCGCTCACCGGAAGGCACGACGGCGGCACTCACCGCGGGTGACGCAGCGGCTTGGAGGGGGAACCCGGCAGCGTGCGTAAAAGGGGCCCTGTCCCGGACGCCGGCCGAGCCCCGCGAGGCCAAGCGGCCGGGATGGGGAATAGCACGCGGAGGGTTTCCCCGCCAAGCCAACCCAGCCAGCCGAGTGCCGCCGTCGAACATTTTCTTAGGAGTCTTGAAATGAACAGCTTCACCGACAACTTCACTATTAATGGCATTACGTTGACCGCGCAGCCCATTTGCCGGCAGAACGAGGTATTGACGCCGGATGCGCTTGAGTTCGTCGGCAAGCTGCACCGAGCCACGAGCGATCGTCGCCAGGAGCTGATGCAGGCACGGCACGCACGGCGTAACCAGATCTCCAGTGGCCAGGATCCACGTTTCCTGCCGGAGACCGAGGGCATCCGCAATGATCCGTCCTGGCGCGTCGCTCCCCCGGCCCCTGGTTTGGAGGACCGCCGCGTGGAGATCACGGGACCGGTGGACAAGAAAATGACCATCAACGCCCTGAACTCGGGAGCGAAGGTCTGGCTGGCGGATATGGAAGACTCTTCCACGCCGACGTGGCGGAACGTGATCCAGGGCCAGCTGAACCTGACGGATGCCTTGGAGCGCCGGATTGATTTCACGTCCCCCGAGGGCAAGGAATACAAGCTCAAGTCCGCCGAGGACCTGCCTACCATCGTGGTTCGTCCCCGCGGCTGGCACCTGCCGGAAAAGCACATGCTGATCGACGGCAAGCCGATCGCCGGCGGGATCGTGGACTTCGGCCTGTACTTCTTCCACAACGCCCGCCGCCTGCTGGCACAGGGCAAGGGCCCGTACTTCTACCTGCCGAAGATCGAGAACCACCTGGAAGCCCGGCTCTGGAACGACATTTTTGTGTTGGCCCAGGACCTGCTCGGCATCCCGCAGGGCACCATCCGCGCCACCGTGCTGATCGAAACCATCACGGCTGCGTTCGAGATGGAAGAGATCCTGTACGAGCTGCGCGACCACGCGAGCGGTTTGAATGCCGGCCGCTGGGACTACATCTTCTCGCTGATCAAGAACTTCCGTACCCGCGGTCCGCGTTTCGTGCTTCCGGACCGCGGCCAGGTGACCATGACCCAGCCGTTCATGCGGGCCTACACCGAGCAGCTTGTCCGCGCTTGCCACCGGCGAGGTGCCATGGCAATTGGGGGCATGGCAGCTGCTGTCCCGAACCGCAAGGACGAGGCAGCCAACCAGGCTTCCTTTGAGAAGGTTCGTGCCGACAAGACCCGCGAGGCCAATGACGGTTTCGACGGCTCCTGGGTGGCGCACCCGGACCTGGTACCCGTGGCACGCGAAGTCTTTGACAAGGTTCTGGGCGACAAGCCGAACCAGCTGGGCAAGTCCCGCGAGGACGTCACCCCCGATGACCGTGCACTGATCGACATCGCCAGCACCGAGGGCACCATCACCGAGGGCGGTGTGCGCTTGAACATCGAGGTAGGCATCCGCTACATCGAGTCCTGGCTCAGGGGCAACGGGGCCGTGGCCATCCACAACCTCATGGAAGACGCCGCCACCGCAGAGATCTCACGCTCCCAGCTCTGGCAGTGGATCCACTCCCACGCCATTACCGACCACGGCGACATCATCACCCGCGAATGGGTGGAGGACATGCTGGATGAGGAATTCGCCCGCCTGGAACGCTTCGACGGAGACCGCTTCGCTGACGCCCGCGCCATCTTCGAAGAAGTCACCCTCGCCGAAGAGTTCCCCACCTTCCTGACCATCCCCGCTTACGCCCGATTCCTCACCGAGGCCCGTGAAGAGGCCACGGAAGAGGAACTCGTCGCCGCCTAAGGAAGCGCCACCAAGCCCCGCGACACACGTCGCGGACACCACGCCCCGACGCTGGGCTGCCTGCACTCTTCGCAACAAGTGACCCCGATGGTCGGGGAGGCAGCCCAGCAACGGGGCTACTTGGGTTAACGACGGCGGCACTCACCCCGCCCGGCGGCACTCACCCCGCCAGCCCGACGCGCCTAGCGTTGCCGCGCCACCCAGCGCACGGACAACGTGGTGCACACGCAGAACGTGAGCACGGAGCCGAGGATCACGAAGAGCGGAACAGTCCAGCCGTCAGAGGCACTGTGGACGTAGCCAACAATGGTGGGAGCCAGCGCCGCGAAGCAGTAGCCAACCCCTTGCACCACTGCGGACATCTTCCCGGCGGACGCTTGCGAGTGTGCGAACTTGATGATGGCAATGAAGATGACCGTGATGCCGCCACCCTGGGCAATACCGCCCATCGAAGACCACAGCCACCAGAACCCAGGCGCCAGTAACAGGCCCACGGGAACGGCCAGCCAGAGCGCGCTCAAGGTGACCGCCACCGTCGTCGTACTGGCGAAGCGGGCCAGGAGTGGCACGCCCAGGCCGCCAACAATCGCGAAGATCTGGAAGAGCGAGGAGCCGGCACCGGCTTCGGCGGTGCCCATGGCGAGCTCATCAGCGAGGAAGCTGGGCAGCCAGGCGGTGACGCCGTAGTAGGAGAAGGCCTGGCCGGCAAAGCCGAGCGTCAGGCCAACTGTCAGCCAGCCGACGCCGGCCACCTGGCCAGCGCCGGAAGCAGCGGGGGTGGGAACAGCGGCAGGGACGAAAGCCCGCCGTGCACCAACAGTGGGCACCCAGAACACGATGGCGGCCAACGCCAATAGTGCACTCGCGGCCAGGGCCAGACGCCAGCCGACGAGCTCAGCCAACGGCGCCGTCGCCACGGATGTGAGGAACGAGCCGATGTTGAGCGCAGCCGTGTAGACGCCCATGGCAGTGGCTTGGCGCCGGGGTGCGAAGTCACGCCGGATGATGAGCGGCACCGCGATGTTGCCGATGGTGATGGCCAGGCCAATGATGACCGTGCCGGCCATGACCAGGGCACCACCGCCGCTGGAGCGGATCACCACACCGGCCAATACCCCAAGCAGGGTGAGCATCACCGCGAACTCGGCTCCGAGCCGCCGCCCGGCCAACGAAGCCAGAGGGGACGCCAAGGAGAAGCAGAGCACGGGAATGCCGGTCAGCAGCCCGAGTTCCACCGGCGAGAACCCGAGGTCCTGCCGCAGGGAGTCCACCACGGGCGCCACCGCGACGAAAGGCCCGCGCATGTTCAGGGCAATGAGCCCAATACACGCGAGGATCAGCCAGCCGCGCGGGACTTTGGCAAGGAATTGGCTCATTGGACGCACCGGGAAGGAAAGAAAATAGACATCACTTTCATTGCTATCACGCCGCCACCCGGCGAACGGCACCCAACGGGGCTCAGCCTGCAGCTTGCAGCGTGGCTTCAATCACGGCCGGCGAAAGAACGTGTTGTGTGACCATTTGGCTGGCGCCCAGGATGGCTGCACGGTCGCCGGCCATGGAGATACCGATGCGCAGGTGGGTGGTGGCCAGTGGCAGGGACCGCCGGTAGACCACTTCGCGGATGCCCGCTACGAGGTGCTCGCCGGCTTCCCCCACGCTGCCGCCGATAATGATCATGGACGGATTGAGCAGGTTGACCACGGTGGCCAGTACGTCGCCGACGTCGCGACCGGCCTGCCGCAGCGCCTGGATGGCTTGCAGGTTTCCCTCGCCCACGAGCCGCAACACGTCCCCGCCAGTGGAGGCTTCGAGCCCCTGCGCCTTGAGCTGACGGGCGACGGCGGGACCTGAGGCCAGCGCTTCGAGGCAGCCGTGGTTGCCGCATCGGCAGAGGACGTCGTCGCCGCGCGGAACACGGACGTGGCCGAGGTCGCCGGCCGTGCCGTTGGCGCCGCGTTGCAGTTCGCCACTGCTGATGATGCCTGCGCCGATGCCGGTGGCGACCTTGATGAACAGGAAGTTATCGTGGTCGGGCCAAAATGCGGTCCGTTCGCCGAGGGCCATGATGTTGACGTCGTTGTCCACCAAAACGGGAACGGGCAGCAATCGCTGAACGTAAGTGACGACGTCGAACCCGTCCCAACCGGGCATGATGGGCGGCTTCACGGGCCGCCCGGTGGCGTGCTCAACCGGCCCCGGCAATCCGATGCCCATTCCGGCGAGGTCCCCGAGCTCCCGACCTGCCTCGGCGAGGAGCTCACGTCCCGCGGAAACCAAACGGCCCAGGACCGCTTCGGGCCCGTCGGCGACTTCCTGGCCCAGCCGCCGCTCAGCGAGGATGCTGCCGCTGAGGTCGGTGACGGCAACAATCACGTGGGTTGCGCCGACGTCGACCGCCAGGACCACGCGCGCGGCGGGATTGAAGGCAAAGCGCGACGGCGGCCTGCCGCCGCTGGAGCTCGCCTCCCCTGCCGGACCGACAAGGCCGGAATGAATCAGGGCATCGATGCGGGACGCAACTGTTGAACGGGCGAGCCCTGTGGTGACGGCAAGTTCAGCTCGGGTGCGGGCTTGGCCGTCGCGGAGAAGTTGGAACAGATCGCCAGCGCGCGAAAGGTTGCCGACCTCCACCACGGAGGCATTTCCGGCGTCGTTTGCGCTGGCTGAAGTCATGTCTTTAGTGAAGCACGATTGCTTATGCGTGTCATGCAGCAGAAGTATGTCGGCCTTATTTCAACTTTTGCTTGACGCTCGGCAAAAGTCCCCCTAGGTTGTGATGAGCAGCACATCAAGGCGATCGATTCTCACCATCTCCCCCATCGATTCACCTCCAGAAGTCCGCTTACGAAGAGGTAACTGAACTTGTCCAGCCACACAGACGCCACCCGCCCTTTGGGTGTTGGCATCCTCGGCGCCGGCCCTGTCACCCAGGCCATCCACTTGCCGTCCCTCGCCCGGCTCGGCGACATCCTCACCGTCCGCCACATCATGGACGTGGACCCCTCCGTCGCCGAATCTGTCGCCGCCCGCGTCGGCGCCACCCACAGCACCAGCGTCGACGCCCTCCTCAGCGATCCCGCCGTCGAGATTGTCGCCATCTGCAGCCCCCACCAGTTCCATGCCGAGCAGGTCATCGCTGCCTGCCGCGCCGGCAAGAAGGCCGTCCTCTGCGAGAAGCCCTTCGCCATGAACGCCGGGGAAGCGGCACGGATCTCAGCGGTCAGCGCGGAAACCGGAGTGCCGATCATCGTCGGTGCCATGCACACCTTTGATCCCGGCTGGCTTCCCGCCCAGGAGAACTGGACCGACCTCCCCGAGACCACGCACACCATCCGTTCCTCGATCGTCCTCCCACCCAACGCCCGGTTCGAGGACTTCGCCACCGAGATCATCACGCGCCCCGTTGGGGGCACACCCGACTACTCGGACCCTGAGGTAATCAAGGGCGCACTCCGCGGCGGCATCATGGGCCTGGCCATCCACGACCTCCCGCTGATCCGCCGGTTCACCCCCGATTTCAAGGACATCGAGGTGCTCGAGGCACGCCACGTCCGCCCGTTCGGCTACGTCATCTCACTCCGCACCCCCACCCGGACCATCGAACTCCGCGCGGCCATGAACAACACGTGGAAGCCGGAATGGACCTTCGAAGCCATCTCAGACGACGCTGCCCTGCACATCGACTTCACACCGTCGTACGTGCAGGCCGGTTCCGCCACCGCCGCCTTGACGCGGGGCACCACGACCACAGTGCTCGGCCCCTTCGACCACAACGGCTACGAAGGCGAGTGGCGCGAACTTGCTGCCCTCGCCACGGGAGCGAAGCAGCCGCCCACCGCGCAAACCCTGATTGACGACCTGACCTTCGCGTTGGACATCGCCGACGCTACGGTAGCCACCCTCGAGACGCAGCGCGCCGTAGCCGAAGGAATCCGCGCATGAGCCACAAGTACACAGTCAAAGCCGCGCCCGAGGCCCAGGTCGCCGGTGCCGTGGCGTTGGTGGTCGCGTCCCTACCCGAATCGTTCGGTCCCGCTACCGAAGCAAAGGCCCACGTACACGTCATTGCCGGCCGGCCAGGCTGGACCGCCGAGGCGGCCACGGCCATCGACGACGGTGCGCGCGGCATTGTGGTGGTCAACCCGGCACCGGAAAACACCGACTCCCTCGCGGCAGCCGCCGGACGCAGCAACACCGCAGTGGTCCTGGACCAGCGCTGGGCATCCAACCCCGCAATGCCCGCAGCCGAGGACGCAGTCCGCTCCCTCGCCGGACGTGCCGCGATGGTCGACACCGTCGCAACCGCCCCGGCCGGCACCAACTCCGGTGAGCTGCTCGCGGACCATCTTGCCGCCGTCGTGCGTGTCACGGGTCCGTTGGGCAAGCTGCGGACCGTGGGCCACCGCGACACCGGCTACACGGTGTCCGCGACGCTGGCCAACGGCGCCCCGGTCGCCTTGCAGGGCGTGCTGACCGACGCCCGGCCCGCGGCCCTGCAGCTCAGCATGCTGACGGACGACGGCGGCGTCGACCTCACGCTGCCTGAACCGTCCGCGGCGTGGCCGGCCACGGTCAAGGTCACCGACCCGCACGGCGAACTGCTTCTGCCCACCCTGTACGAATCCGCCCACCGCGCCACTTGGCGTCGACTCAAGGAACACCTCGACGCCGGCACCGTCCCCTCAGATCTGCGCCGCTTCGCGGAACTGTCCGAATCCGTTTCCAACCTCACCTGAACCACCGCAACACAAAGCAGTACCAGCCATTCAGTATCCGTTTGCCCTACTCAAAGTTGAGCTGGACCGGCGTATCGACGCGGACTCCGCGTTGCCGGTCCCGAAAGGAATCACTATGAATGTTCAGTCCACAGCCAACAAAGCATTCTCCCGCCGCGGCTTTCTCGGCCTGACCGCCGCCGCGGCCTCAGTGCCGCTGCTCGCCGCCTGCGGAGGCGGCTCAGCCAGCCAGGGCGGCGGTGGCGGCGGTGCCGGTGGCACCATCAAGTTCTGGGATATGCCGTGGGCAACACCGGCCTACAACGATTCCGCCAAGAAGATCGCTGAGGGCTTCTCCGGCGCCAACAACGCCAAGGCCAACTACCAGATCATCCAGTGGAACAACTTCTACCAGACGTTCTCCTCGGCCATCGCGTCCAAAACCGGTCCCGCTGTTTCCACTGGTGGTGGCTTCCAGGCGTTCCAGTTTGATCAGCAGGGTCAGATCGCGTACGCAGACAAAGTCATTGAGAAGATGAAGTCCAACGGCCAGTTCGACGACTTCCTTCCCGGAGTGCTCGATCCGTTCAAGTCGGACAAGGGCTACGTCGCAGTACCGTGGCAGCTGGACATGCGCGTGTTCTGGTACCGCAAGTCGCTGTTCGAGAAAGCCGGAGTCTCGCTCCCCACCGACTGGCCATCCCTGCTCGAAGCCGGCAAGGCACTGAAGAAGGTTGGCGCGTTCGGCTTCGCCACAGGCGCCGGTTCGGGCAACAACTACGGCAACCACTCCATGATCATGATGATGGTCAACAACGGCGGCGGCGTCTGGAACAAGGCCGGCGAACTGGACCTCCTCAACGACCGCAACGTCGAAGCCATGGAATTCGTCCTGGAGCTTGTCTCCAATGGCATCATCGATCCAGCCGCGGTCAGCTACACCACGGACAACATGTCGGCCCAGTGGAAGGACGGCAAGGCAGGATTCGGCCTGTTCCAGGTCAACGTTCCGCAGCGCGTGGGCGACACTTCCGGCGACCTGCTCGTGGCCGACCCCATCACCGGCCCGCACGGCGACAAAGCCACCATCGTCTTCCCGAACAACATCATGATGTACAAGAACACCCCCTCGCAGGAGGCCTCCGAAGAGTTCCTTGTCTACTACATGGGCCAGCTCAAGGAACTGTGGAAGCAGAAGCTCATGTCCGCGCTTCCGGTGTTCAAGTCGATCACCGAAACGCCCGAGTTCGCCAACGATCCCAACAACGTCAAGATCGTCAAGGACTGGCAGCCCATCGCCAAGACGTTCGCCTCCCAGGGCAGCACCCTCAACGCCAACCTCGCAGCCCTCGACGGCGGCCAGGCCCTCAACCAGTTCAGCCAGTCCATCCTGACCGGCCAGGCAAAGGACGCCAAGAGCGCCCTGCAGACGTTCCAGTCCGGCCTCGAATCCGTCCTGAAGAAGTAGAACGGGTCCAGCCATGACATCCACCACCGCACCTTCGGGCTTGTCCCGGGCCCGCCGGGGGCTCGCCCCCGGCGGGCCGGGGGCCTCCCCTGGTAAACGCAAGAGCAAACTGAGCGCGCAAACCACCAAGACCTTCTTCTGGCTCCTGTTGCCTTCCGTGGTCCTGCTGGTCCTGATCCACGGCTATCCGCTGATCCACGCCGCGGTCCAGGCTACCCACGACGGCGACCTGCTCCAGACGGGAAACTTCGTTGGTGGGGAAAACTTCGCCAACGTCCTGTCCTCGCCGGCGTTCTGGAAGGCTGCACAGTTCACCCTGTGGTTCACGATTGTTGGCGTGTTCGGCTCCTGGCTTGTTGGCCTGGGACTGGCCCTGCTGCTGCGGACCAAAATCCCCGCAGGCAATACCTTCAAGGTCCTCTTGCTCCTGCCGTGGGTGGTGCCGATCGTGGTCTCCTCCACCGCGTGGAACTGGCTGGTTGCCACACCTGACAGCCTGATCCCGTCGATCTTCCGGGGCCTCGGCCTGGGAACCCCACTGTTCCTGGCCGATCCGACCCTCGCGTCCATCACTGTCATGGTGTTCAAGGTCTGGGTTTCCTTCCCCTTCATGATGATGATGATCTCCGCGGCCCTGGCCTCGGTGGACACCACCGTCTACGAAGCCGCGAGCATGGATGGTGCCAGCCGTTGGCAGCAGTTCACCCAAATCACCTTGCCGCTGATCGCCCGTTCCACGTACATCTCGTGGATCCTCATGACGATCTTCTGCGTCAATGACTTCCCCACCATCTACCTCCTCACCGGCGGCGGACCTGTCAGCGCCACCACCTCGCTGGTGGTCCTGGCCTACCGGACCGTCTTCCAGGACTTCGCCACCGGGCCAGGCGTTGCCATCGCCTTCCTCATGACCATGACCCTGGTGGTCATCTCAGTCATCCTGTACCGCCAGATCCGAAAGTCGAGCGTCGAATAATGAGCGCTGTACTCCACGCCCACCCCGAATCCGGCCCGGCCCTCGGCATCAGCGAAACGGGCAAAACCCGCCGGGTCCTCTCCGAAGCCGGCATGCGCGGACGCTGGTGGCGGTTTGTCCTGATCCTGGCCATCACCGTGATCGTCCTGGTTCCCATCATGGTCACCGTGGTCCTGGCGTTTACACCAGGCCCCAACAGCACCGCGACCGGGTTCACCTTCGAAAACCTGGCCAACGTCTTCAACGGAACACTGGCTGCGACGTGGCTGCAGAACAGCCTGGTCACCACGCTCTCCACGGTTGTGGTGTCCGTAGCCGTGGCAGCACCTGCCGGCTATGTCCTCTCCCGCGGGCGGTCCAAGGCAGTCTCCGGCTACTCGCTGCTCCTGTTCGTCATGCAGTCCCTGCCGATCATCACCTCGGTGGTTCCGCTGTTCATCCTCTTCGCAGGGATGGGACTGGTGGACAACCTGCTGGGCATCACCATCATCTACGTCGGTTCCACCATGACAGTCGCAACCTGGATGATGGCCGCGTACTTCGATTCGATCCCCATCAGCCTTGAAGAAGCATCGTGGATCGATGGGTGCTCGGTCTTCGGGTCGTTCACCAAGGTGGTGCTGCGCAACTCCTTGCCGGGCATCCTCTCCACGGCGATCTTCGCCTTCCTGCTCGCATGGAACGACTACCTCGTGGCAATCGTCTTCCTCCGCTCCAATGAGATCTTCACCCTCCCCATGGGTGTCCAATCCTTCTTCCAGCAGAACGCCACAGACTGGACCTCCGTGATGGCGCTGGCCGTCGTCATGATGCTTCCCCCGATCATCGTCTTCGCCACGTTGAACAAGTACTTCAGCGTTGGCGGAATCGGTGGCTCCCTCGCCGGGCGCTAACTAGACTGGCGCCAACGCCTGAATTCCCTGCATAAACCACTCCCGCAAAGGAAAACAATGTCGTACTCACTCCAGCTGTACACCCTCCGCAATGCCATCCAGGAGGATCTGCCTGGAACCATCAAAAAGGTCGCCGAGATCGGTTTCACGCAAGTTGAGCCGTACAACTTCGTGGCCACCGCAGCCGAGCTCGGGGCTGCCCTGAAGGAAAACGGCCTGACCGCTCCTTCAGGACACGCGCCGCTTCTGTCGGCCGACCAGGATGAGATCTTCGCCGCTGCCAAGGAACTGGGCATTACCACCGTGATCGACCCGTTCCTCCCGGCTGAGCACTGGCAGGACGCGGAAACCATCCAGAGTACGGCGGCCAAGCTCAACGCCGCGGCCAAGAAGGGTGCTGAGTACGGCATCCGCGTGGGGTACCACAACCACGCCTGGGAGCTGGAGTCCACCATCGAGGGCAAGACCGCGCTGGAGTACTTCGAGGGCCTGTTGGATCCGGAACTCGTCCTCGAGGTGGACACCTACTGGGTTGCCGTGGGCGGCCAGGACCCCGTGGAACTCCTGGCCCGTTTGGGTGACCGCGTGAAGCTGATCCACATCAAGGACGGCCCGGGCAACACCGACACCAAGGCCCAGCAGCCCGCAGGCCAAGGCACCATCCCCGTGCTGGACGTCATCGCCGCAGCGAAGTCCTTGGAAGTTGGCGTCGTTGAGTTCGACGACTACTCCGGCGACATCTTCCAGGGCATCACGGAATCGCTCGCATTCCTCAACGCAGAATCGACAGGTGCCAAGGCATGAGCTTGACACCTTCCACCCGCAAAGGCGCCGTAGGCGTAGCAGTCATCGGTGCGGGCAACATCAGCAAGCAGTACCTGGACAACCTCACCACCTTCCCGGACGTCAAGGTCCTGGTGATCGCCGACCTGTTCGAAGAGGCCGCCAAGGCCCGTGCCGAGGAATACGGGATCCCCGAGTGGGGTGCCCCGGAGCTGGCGCTGAACCATCCCGACGTCGAGATCATCGTGAACCTGACCATCCCGGCGGCTCACGTCGAGGTGGCGACGGCCGCGGTCAACGCGGGCAAGCATGTTTGGACCGAGAAGCCGTTTTCCCTGGACCGCGAGTCCGGGCTGGGCCTGCTCAAGGCAGCCGACGCCGCGGGCATCCGCTTGGGCACCGCACCGGACACGTTCCTTGGTGCGGGCCTGCAGACCGCGCGACGGATCATCGAGCGCGGCGACATCGGTACGCCGCTGACCGGCATGACCACGTTCCAGACCCCCGGACCGGAATCCTGGCACCCGAACCCTGCGTTCTTGTTCCAGCACGGCGCCGGACCCCTGTTCGACATGGGCCCGTACTACCTCACCGCACTGATCCAGACGTTCGGATCGATCCGCAAGGTGGCCGCCGTCGGCTCCTCCGCGAAGGCGACCCGCGTGATCGGTTCCGGTCCCAAGGCCGGCGAGGAATTCGCCGTCGAGGTCCCCACGCACGTTTCGGCCATGGCTCAGTTCGAGGGCGGCCAGTCCTCACACAGTGTGTTCTCCTTCGAGTCGCCGCGCCAACGCATGGGCTTCGTGGAAATCACCGGCTCGGAGGCGACGCTCTCGCTGCCGGACCCGAACTATTTCGACGGCGACCTGAAGCTCTGGCGTCCGGGCGCGGAAGAACCCGAGATCATCGCCGCGACCGGGCCCGCCAATGGCCGTGGGCTCGGCGTGCTGGACATGGCCCGCGCCCTGCGAGCCGGCACCCCGCACCGCGCCACTGGCGACCTCGCCTACCACGTGCTGGACAGCATGGTTTCCATCGCCGAATCCGTGGAGTCGGGCTCGTTCGTGGATGTCACCAGCAACGCCCCCACCTCGGCTGCCCTGCCCGAGGACTGGGCGCCGGAAACCGCAACCCTCTAGAAATCCGCAGCGAACCCAGCGAGGAATCGAACCATGAGCACGCCCACACACTCGTCCCTGCCTTCCAACCAGCCTCTCGGCGTGGCCGCCATCGGCTACGCCTTCATGGGGAAGGCCCACTCGAATGCGTGGCGGAACGTGGCTAGTTTCTTCGACGTCCCGGCCTTCGAGCAGAAAGTCCTCGTGGGCCGGGACGCCACGCAAGTGGCCGAGGCCGCCGCCAAGTATGGCTGGGCCGAATCCGCCACCGACTGGCGTTCGGTCATTGAACGGGACGACATCCACATCATTGACATCTGCGCCCCGGGTTGGATGCACGCCGAAATCGCCATCGCTGCGCTCGAAGCGGGCAAGCACGTGCTGGTGGAAAAGCCGCTCGCCAACACCCTGGCGGAAGCCGAACTCATGACCGCCGCCGCGGCGAAGGCACGCAAACGCGGAGTCCAGTCCATGATCGGCTTCAACTACCGCCGCGTCCCCGCCCTGGCCTTGGCCAAAGAGCTCATCGCCGAAGGCCGCCTCGGCACCGTCCGCCACATCCGCGCCGCCTACCTCCAGGACTGGCTCTCCGACGCAGAGTCTCCCATGACCTGGCGGCTCCGGAAAGAAACCGCCGGCTCCGGTGCATTGGGGGACATCGCATCACACGCCATCGACCAGGTCCTCTACCTGTTGGGCGATGCGGTCACCGAGGTCTCCGGCCGCCTGCACACCTTCGTGGACCGGCGCCCCGGAGCGGACGGCCTGGAAGATGTAACGGTCGACGACGCCGCCTGGGCCACCCTGACCCTTGCCTCCGGAGCAATCGCCTCGGTGGAAGTCAGCAGGGTGGCGACGGGCCAGAAGAACTCCCTCAAACTCGAAATCTACGGCGACAAAGGCACCATCCTGTTCGATCTGGAGGCCCTCAATGAACTGGGTTTCCTGGATGCGACCGTGCCGGTCCGGGAACAGGGTTTCCGTCGGATCCTGGTCAACGAGCCCGAACACCCGTACCTGGAAGCGTGGTGGCCGCAGGGCCACATCATCGGCTGGGAACACACCTTCACGCACCAAATCCGCGACTTCCTTCTCGCCATTCGCGACGGAAGCCAGCCATCGCCGTCGTTCGAAGAAGGGCTCAACGTCCAACACATACTGGCCGCCGTGGAGGAGTCCGCAGCCGCCAAAAGCTCACTGATCCAACTCAACGCAACCCCTATTAAAGGAGCCTGACATGCCCCGCCCGTACACCCTGTTCACCGGCCAGTGGGCCGACCTCCCCTTCGAGGAAGTCGCCAAGCTCGCCTCGGGCTGGGGCTACGACGGCCTGGAAATCGCCGTCTCCGGAGACCACCTGGACGCCTGGCGCTGGGACGAACCCGGCTACGTCGAGTCCAAGCTCGCTGTCCTGGAAAAGTACAACCTCAAGGTCTGGGCCATCTCCAACCACCTCAAAGGCCAGGCCGTCTGCGATGACCCCATCGACTTCCGCCACGAAGCCATCGTCGGCTCCAAAGTCTGGGGCGACGGCGACCCCGAAGGCGTCCGCCAACGCGCAGCCGAGGAAATGAAGCACACCGCCCGCCTCGCCAAGGCCCTCGGAGTGGACACCGTCGTCGGGTTCACCGGCTCCTCGATCTGGCAGTACGTGGCGATGTTCCCGCCCGTCCCGGAGAAAGTCATCGAGGCCGGCTACCAGGACTTCGCCGACCGTTGGAACCCCATCCTGGACGTCTTCGACGAATGCGGTGTCCGTTTCGCCCACGAAGTGCACCCCTCCGAAATCGCCTACGACTACTGGACCACTGTGCGCACCCTCGAAGCGATCGGCCACCGGCCGGCGTTCGGGCTGAACTGGGACCCGTCCCACTTCATGTGGCAGGGCATCGACCCCGTCTCCTTCATCTGGGACTTCAAGGACCGGATCTACCACGTGGACTGCAAGGACACCAAGCTCCGTCCCACCGGCCGCAACACCGTCATGGGCTCGCACCTGCCCTGGGGCGACCCCCGCCGTGGCTGGGACTTCGTCTCCGCCGGACGCGGCGATGTGCCGTGGGAATCCTCCTTCCGCGCCCTCACCGCGATCGGCTACAACGGACCCATCTCCGTGGAATGGGAAGACGCCGGAATGGACCGCCTCCACGGCGCCCCCGAAGCCCTCGCCGCCCTGAAGAAGTTCGACTTCCCCGCGTCGCAGACCTCGTTCGACGCCGCCTTCAGCCAGGACTAGCCCATGGCCGACGCGATCCGCACCCTTCGACCCGGTCAGCGTTGCGAGGTGTGGGTCGCGTCGGTCAGCGGTCAGGCCGAGCTGCTGTTCACCTCCACTGACGTCCTGTTTGAGGCACCGAATTGGACCCTCGACGGGACGGCACTGGTCCTCAACGGGGACGGCAAGTTGTGGACCCTGGACGTCGATTCCGCGGAGCTCACCGCGGTTCCGCTGACCGGCGTCCCGGACCTGAACAACGATCACGTCCTCGCGCCCGACGGCGCCGGCATCTACCTTTCAGCCAACGACGGCCACATCTACCGGGCATCATTGGGTGGCGGTCCTGCCCAGCGGATCACGGCCGAGGACGGCACATTCCACTTCCTCCACGGCGTCAGTCCCGACGGCAAGGAGTTGGCCTACGTGGGTATCGAAGCGGGCGACTTTACACAGCCCGGTCGCCTCATGACCATAGCGTCCGACGGCGGCGCTACCGCCCGGGTTGTTGTCGGGCGCGGTCACTGCGACGGGCCGGAGTACTCGCCGGACGGCAAGTGGATCTACCTCAATACCGAGTCCTTCACTTCTGCTCCCGGCCACGCCCAACTGGCCCGGGTCCGCAGTGACGGGAGCGGATTCGAGCAGCTTCTGACCTCGGGATCCGTGGACTGGTTCCCGCACCTTTCCCCTGACGGCCGCTTCGCGACGTATATCCGGTTCCCCAGCGGCACCGAAGGCCATCCTGCCGACTTGCCGGTCGCCGTCGTACTTGTTTCGACCGAAGACTGGACCACTCCCCTCCAGACGTGGCCACTTTTCGGCGGCCAAGGTACCCTCAACGTCAACAGCTGGTCGCCGGATTCGACGCGCTTTGCGTTTGTGGCATACCCGCTCAACGACTCACCAAAGGACTAAGCCCGTGACCCTCAGCAATGGCACTTCAGACGGCACCATCCGCTGGGGAGTTCTCGGCACCGGCTTCATCGCCGGGCTGCAAACGCAGGACCTCAATGACAACGGTTTCACGGTCCAGGCGGTCGGATCACGGTCGCTGGAATCGAGCAAGGCATTCGCCGAACAGCACGGTGTCGCCACCGCGCACGCCAGCTACGAGGACCTCGTTGCCGACCCCCTGGTAGACGTGGTGTACATCGCCACACCGCACCCGTTCCACCACGCGAACGCTTTGTTGGCCCTGAATGCGGGTAAGCACGTGTTGGTGGAAAAGTCGTTCACCATGAACGCCCGCGAAGCCCAGGACATCATTGACCTGGCCGCATCGAAAGGGCTCGTGGCCTTGGAAGCCATGTGGACGAGGTTCCTTCCGCACATGATCCGTGTGCGCGAGGTCATCGCGGCCGGCACCATCGGCGAGGTCCGGAAAGTGGTGGCCAGCCACAACCAAAGCCTTCCCACGGATCCTTCCCACCGCTTGAACGATCCCGCACTGGGTGGTGGGGCCCTGCTGGACCTGGGCATCTACCCCATCTCTTTCGCTTTCGACATCCTGGGCACGCCCGCCGCGATCCGGGCAAGCGCTTCCATGACGGCCACCGGTGTGGACCGACAGACGGCGGCGATTTTTGATTACGACGGCGGCGCGCAGGCTTTGGTGGACTGCGAACTGGACGCTGCGAGCGCCAACCGGGCCATGGTGATCGGCAGCGAGGGTTGGATCGACATCGAACACACTTGGTACAACCCCGTGCCCTTCACCGTTTGGGGTGCCGATGGTGCGGTTATTGAACGGTATGAGCAGCCCGTCACCAGCCGGGGCATGCAGTACCAGGCAGCAGAACTTGAACGCTTGGTCCGTGCCGGTGACACTGCCGGAACTATCCTTCCGCCGGAAGAAACTGTTGCCATCATGGCGGCCATGGACGAGATCCGCAGCCAGATCGGCCTGAGCTACGACGCCGACGGCGCTTCCAACGGGGCGGGTGCCGCATGAGCGACTCACCCCTCCTCGCAGAACTCCGCCAGCAGGAAGAGGAACTGGTTTTCGCAGCATTCGATCACCACGACGCCTGGCGGTTGGGATCGCTGATCGCCAACCACGCCCTGTCCGCCGGCCTCGGTGTCGCCATCGATATCCGGCGGCACAACATAGTGCTCTTCCGATGCGTCCTGCCGGGTGCCACATCCGACCAGGAAGAGTGGATCCGCCGGAAGTCCGCTTCAGTGCTGCGGTTTGAAAACAGCACGGCCCTGCTGACTGAGCAGTTTGCCGAACGCGACCCCCTGGGCGGCGGATGGCTTGCGCCGGAGGACTACACCTTGGCAGGGGGCTCATTCCCCATCCGGGTCCGTGGGGTTGGCGTCATTGGGGCGATCACAGTGTCCGGGTTGTCATCCGATGACGACCACCAACTGGTGGTGGACGGGATCCGGAACTACTTGAAGACGGTCGGCTGACCCGCAACTCAGTCGGTGGGCTTAGATGTTCAGTGCGCGGCGCACCGTGCGGGTGTTCCTTCGCGAAACGGGAACCATCGTGTTCTCGGCGTTGTCCATGATGAGAACCCATTCGCCCTTTTCCCGGCGTTCCACCTCGCGAATGCGGCTGAGATTGACCAGGTACTGTCGGTGCACACGCAGGAAGCTCCCCGTATCCGAGAGGTCAGTTTCGAGCTTGTCCAGGCCGGACAAAGCAGCCCGTAGCTTGCCTTCGTCGGTCAGCAGCCACACTTCGTTTCCCTCGGCTTCCGCCACCGCCACTTCGGAGGTTCTCAACAGCACCATCCTGTTCTCCTCACGGAGGGCTACAACCCGCCGCGATCCTCCCAGCAGGATCCCGCCTGTTTCGGCCTGGGGAAAGTGCTCGCCGGCGAAGGCCCCGAAAGATATCAAATGGCCGATCAGATTGTTGTGGAGGAACACCGGGCGAATACCGATTGACGTCGGTTCGTCGGTGAAACGCGTAAAGATTTGGGTTGACCCGGTCCACCCGGAGTCTATGGCAGCCCTCTTGGTGGCATAACGTGCGGCATGGATAAATGGGGGGAGTTGCGGAGTCCAGCGGACCACCGGATCCACCGCGGGTGCATTGCCCGGTATGCCCAGGATAATGCTCGCCCTGTCGTCGGCAATCACCACTCCGCCCTCAGTGTCAACGGCGACGAGCGGATCGGTTGAGCGTCCCCGCGCCTGGGTAAAAACCGCAAGCAGCTCATTGCCGCTATCGTAGGCCCTCCCCCTCAGGACGTGTTGGGTCCGGGCGGCGGAGGTCTCCAGCCATTTCCGTGCGGAGGCCGGCAGTTCGCTGCCCCAGCAGGAGATATTGAGGACTGCGATGGGCTCTCCACCCACCAACTCCCGCACCGCGATCGCACCGCAGGACCAGTCATGGAACGCCTGCAGCCAGTGCTCGGATTGCCTGATCATCACTGCGCGCCGGGTTTCGAGCGCGGTTCCCATGCTGTTGGTTCCAACCGAACTCTCCGACCAACTGAAAAAGGGCGCAAGCCCACCCTCGGAAGCGATCGTGCGTGTGTTCCTGTCGCCCCATGCGGCAACTATCCGGCCATTGGCGTCGGCGATCGTCGCGACACCGCCCACCTTTGCTACCTCGTGCGCCATCGCAGCAGCGCAAAACCCCAGCTCCGCGAAGACGGTGTCCTGGTCCAGGGAGTGGGTGGCATCCGACACGGCATTTGGCGCCTCCGTCAAAAAGGGGTCTATGCGGTAGACATCCCGGGAGCGTTGCCACGATATCGCGACTTCGGGCCTTACCCCGTGGACGTCATCCTCACCGCCCACAAAGCGTTCCCACGCTTGCAATACGGCGGTTCTGTTTGAGTGAACGGCAGCCGGTTGTGATCGTTGCTCATTTGGCATGGAAACCTCCTTGGCGCCCGTCAAGGAACGCGTTTTGGACCAAAGGCCAACCCATGGCCTGCGTCTATAGCCATTAGTGGCGGCTTGGTGGATTTCGTGACGTAGTTCACACATTTGCTTTGGCGGGCACTATTTTCGTGCCGCGCAAACCCATGCCGGAAATCTGGTCCACGCACTGTGGAAGCGGCTGTGAACGGCACCTTCGGAGGGGTGAACGGCGCGCTCCGGGGGGCCGGCGGTAGTGGCTGTTCGGCGGGTTTGGGCGGGCATACGGTTAGCTCTCAGCTGCTCGGACGAGCTGGCTGTTACGCATGCAGGTTCGCGTAATTCGTATGTGATTTCACGAGGAGGTGATGTCTGGTGACGATTGCTGAAGAACACATTACTGAGGAACGATCAGAGTTGCTGGCCAGGCTTGGTTTGGACGGGCAGAACAAAGCATCCATGGGCCGGGTATTGGCCACAGGTTCCATCGCGGAGGCGACGGAGCGTGCCGACGGCACTATGGAGGCGACCATCCGGATCAAGGAAGACGAGGTTTGCTGGGAGCCAGCGATTCTGGTTCTGCCGCATGGTGGTGATCTCGAACTGACGGTCATCAATGACGACAAGAACACCCACGCCTGTCTGTTGCCGAGCAACGGCGACCAGAAGTTCCTTTGGCTGGTGAACCATTCGAGGGGCAAAGCGACAATCCGCCTGGATGGCCCGGGCTACTACTGGTACAGCTCGCCGGGAGGCAACGACGAAGGACGCGGCCTCACCGCCGCGATCGTCGTGCAGGGTGAAGTGCCCCCTGAAGCCCGACTCGATCGTCCCACCCAACCCCGCTCATAGAAAGGAACAGACAGATGACTGTTGAGTATGTGGACGCCGGCGAGGCTATCAACCACAGTGCGTTGAGCAGCATGGCGAGGATCGCGCCCGCCGTGACAAACGACATCGACTCCGAGCGCCTCCTGAAGGCGCGTTCGGAATCACAGAACTGGCTGACGTACTACGGCGCCTATGACGGACAGCGCTACAGCCTGCTGGACCAAATCAATGCCGGGAACGTGAGCAAGCTCAGCCCCGCATGGATCTTCCAGGCTGGGCAGTCCGGCCAGATGGCCGCCACCTCGACCTATGCTTTCGAAGCCTGCCCGCTGGTGGTCGACGGCGTCATGTACGTCACCGGCTGGGACGGCTGGTTCTGGGCGTTGGACGCGGTGACCGGCAAGGAGCTGTGGCGCTACAAGCATGCTGTGCCTTTTGACGTCTCGCTCTGTTGCAGCAACGTCAACCGGGGTTGTGCGGTAGCGAAGGGGAAGGTCTTCTTCGTGACCC
This sequence comes from Arthrobacter sp. B0316-5-4, assembly GCF_059090325.1. NCBI lineage: Bacteria > Bacillati > Actinomycetota > Actinomycetes > Micrococcales > Micrococcaceae > Arthrobacter > Arthrobacter sp. B0316-5-4. The sequence continues at coordinate 543,755 of NZ_JBNHFN010000003.1, read as the reverse complement.
CGAATGCCCAACTGTTGGCGCTGGACGCAACAAATGGGGATGTGGTGTGGCAGAAGACCATTGGGGATGTACGCGCAGGTGAAAGTGCCTCAATTGCCCCAACTGTCATCAAGGACACGCTCATCACCGGCAGCGCTGGCGGCGAGTTCGGGGTCCGTGGCCACATCGACTGCTGGGACCTTGAAACGGGCGAGCAGCGCTGGCGCACTTATACGGTGCCCAAGCCCGGCGAACCGGGCTCGGAGACCTGGCCCGACGACGGCGAGGCCTGGCAGCGCGGTGGCGGAAACCACTGGGTTACCGGAACCTATGATCCGGAGCTGAATCTGTACTACGCCGGTACCGGCAACCCTGCGCCGGACTTCGATGGCGGCGTCCGTGAAGGGGACAACCTCTACACCGACAGTGTCGTCGCGATGGATGTCGACACCGGGGAAATCAAATGGCACTACCAGTTCACGCCGCACGACCTGTGGGACTACGACTCCACTATGGAGATGACCCTGTTTGAACGTGATGGAAAGAAGTTGCTCGGCCATTTCGACAAGAACGGCTACTTCTTCGTCCTCGACCGGACCAACGGCGAGCTGCAGCACGTAACTCCTTTTGTGGACCGGATCGACTGGGGCGTTATCACCCGGGATGGGAAAGTAACGCCGCGCAAGTATCCCGACAAAGAAGGCGAACCGGTTCACTTCTACCCCGGCCCGGCCGGTGCGAAGGAATGGACGCATGCCGCGTACAGCCAGAAAACTGAGCTGTTCTATGTGCCAGTGGCCGACGTCGGTGCTACCGCGACGCGTCGTCGACGGGAGTTCAAGGAAGGCATCCCGTACTGGGGCGCCGGTGTCCAAGTGGACATCGACAACATGGCCGGATCAGTCAGTGCGTTCGACACCTACGGTGAAGAGAAATGGCGCTGGCGCATCGACTACCCCATGGCCGCGTCCGTGCTGGCCACGGCCGGGGACCTGGTGTTCGCTGGCACCCCTACCGGCGAATTCGTAGCACTGGACGCCCGCACCGGTGAAAAGCTCTGGGAATTCCAGTGCGGAAGCGGACACCACAGCAGTCCCTCGACGTACAGCGTCGACGGTAAGCAGTATGTCGTGGTGCCCGTCGGTTGGGGCGGTTGGCTGGAAGGGATCGTTCCGGGTCTCCTTGGCCAAGGTCACGGCAGCGCTGTCATCGCCTTCGCCCTCCCCGACTGAATCGTCCCCTGCAAACCCATCCATAAATGAAAGGAGAAGGAACATGACTGAGCAAAGCACGAAGAAGAGCTGGGAGGCTCCCACGCTCGCGGAAATCCGCGTATCGGCAGAAGTAACCGCTTACGTGGCAACCAAGTAGTGGTCCGGAGGTATGCCGGCAACCATAGCCGGCATACCTCCGCCCATAACACCTCCACCGCAACGAAAGGCGTCATCAGAGATGTGGGTACGCGTACTGGGATCAGCAGCTGGAGGAGGCTTTCCGCAGTGGAACTGCGCCTGCCCTTCGTGCAGTGCGGCAAGGGACGGATCACGTCCTTGTGTTCCGCGCCTTCAATCGTCCATCGCGGTCAGCGCTGACCGTCGGCAATGGTTCCTTGTCAACTGCTCGCCGGACATCCGATCACAAATGGAATCCTTCGAAGAGCTGCATCCAGTAGCAGGCCAAGGAACCCAAGTACAGGCCGTCCTGCTCACGGATGCTGAGCTTGATCATTCCCTGGGGCTGCTGCTGATGCGCGAGGGCGGTGGCCTCGAAGTGCATGCCACAGAGTCAGTGCACGGAACACTCACCTCCGGTAGCGGCATTCTGCGAACGCTCGAACAATATTGCCCCGTCAAGTGGAAACCCGTGATACCGGGTGTGGAGACGCAGCTTGGGCCAGGGCTGTCCTACCGCGCTTTCAACGTCCCCACCAGCAAGCGCACGCGCTTCGAAGGCACAGCTTCCTATGGCCGCGTGGTGGGCTATCGGGTCACTGACACCACCACGGACAGATCCTTGGTCTACCTTCCCGGCGTGCAGCGACTCACCCCGGACATCCTCGAGGAATTCCAGGATTGCTCCGCCCTCCTGATCGACGGCAGCTTCTGGCGCGACGACGAAATGGCCAGGCTCAACCTGGCTGACAAGACTTCACGGGACATGGGACACGTTCCCATCACTGGGCCGGGCGGCAGCCTCGAAGCGTTGTCGGCCCTCGGGATCCGGCGCAAGATCTACGTCCATATCAACAACACCAACCCCATCCTGCTCGACGACTCACAAGAACGCCTGCACCTCGACCGGCATGGCATGGAGGTCGCCGTGGACGGGCTCGAGTTGGAAATCTAAGGAGCAGCTATGACAGCAATACTCACGCCGGATGAGCTCGAAGAGTCCCTCCGTGCCCACGCCAAGCAGTATCACAGCGAGCATCCCTTTCATCGGCGCATGAACGCAGGCCAGTCCACCCCGGAGGAACTCCGGGGCTGGGTGGCGAACCGCTTCTACTACCAAATGAATATCCCCCGCAAAGATGGGGCGATCCTCAGCCACTGCCCGGACAGCGACGTCCGGCGACGCTGGGTGCAGCGGATTATCGACCACGACGGTGTCACGGAGGGAACCGGCGGAATCGAGTCCTGGCTGCGGTTGAGTGAAGCTGTCGGCCTGATGCGCGAAGAGGTGGAGGACTCGCGGCACCTGCTTCCCGGGGTGAGGTTCGCCGTAGATGCGTATGTCACCTTCACCCGCACCAAGCCCTGGGTGGAGTCCGTCGCATCGTCCCTGACCGAGTTGTTTGCCCCGGACCTGATGGCGGAACGGCTCTCGGCCTTCGAACGCTATTACACCTGGATCGCCCCGGAAGGCCTCGCCTATTTCCGCGCCCGCATCTCCCAGGCCCCCCGCGACTCCGAACACGGTTTGGAGATCGTACGAAAGTACTGCGTCACCCCGGAAACACAAGCCGCCGCCGTCGCCGCCTTGTCCTTCAAATGCGATGTCCTGTGGAGCATGCTCGATGCGATTGAGCAGGGCTATGGAAATCGTTGATGCAACAGACCGGCCAAGGCTGTCCCCCCACGTTCGGCTGGTCTTCAACGCCGCGCGCGGAGAGTACGCGTTGCTCTCACCCGAGACCATTTGGACCATCAACGCCACCGGCGCCGCGATTGTGGAGCTATGCGACTCCACCAGGACTCTCGCAGAGATCGAGGCCGAACTGCGCGGCCAGTACGACCAGGTCGCATTCGGCGACATCCAACGCTTCGTGGCGGGGCTCGTCACCAAGCACGGCATGGAGGTAGAACATGGATAAGCCCTACGGACTGCTCGCTGAGCTCACCTATGCCTGCCCGCTCAAATGCGGCTACTGCTCAAACCCGCTTCAACTCGACGACTACCGCGATGAGCTGAGCACGGAGGAGTGGAAACGGGTATTCGCCGAAGCCGCAGACCTGGGCGTCCTGCAATTGCATCTATCCGGCGGCGAGCCACTCCAGCGCCACGACATTGTCGAGTTGGTGCGCTCCGCCAACCAACTGGGCCTCTACACCAACCTGATCACCAGCGGGCTTGGCTTATCAAGGAGCCGTGCGGCGGAGCTTCGCGAGGCCGGCCTGGACCATGTGCAGCTCAGCATTCAGTCAGACGAACAACCACTCTCCGATCTCATCGCTGGCACTCCCTCGTTTGCCCGCAAGCAGGTGGTCGCCCAGCAAGTGAAGGATCTGGGCTGGCCGCTCACCCTCAACGTCGTCCTGCATCGGCTGAACATCGATCGGATCGCCGGCATCATCGCCATGGCTGAAGCGATGAACGCCGACCGCATCGAGTTGGCAAATACGCAATACGCAGGCTGGGCGGGGATTAACCAGCCCGAATTACTTCCGAGCCGGGATCAGCTCGACCACGCCGAAGTGGTGGTTCGCGAGGCACGGGAACGTCTGGAGGGATCCATGGAGATCATCTACGTCATCCCGGACTACTACAGCAAGTATCCAAAACCCTGCATGGACGGGTGGGCCAGCCGGCAGTTCACCGTAGTGCCCAACGGCGATGCACTGCCGTGTCCAGCCGCCCACGAATTGACGATCGGCCACGGAATCCCTTCGGCCAATGTCCGCGACCACTCCTTGGGGTGGATCTGGGAAGAGGCTCCACTCTTCCAGCAATTCCGCGGTGACGCGTGGATGCCCGACCCGTGCCGCAGTTGCGAGCGCAAGGAAATCGACTTCGGCGGCTGCCGCTGCCAGGCCTTTGCCCTGACCGGCGATGCCGCCCGGGCTGACCCGGTCTGCCATCTTTCCCCTGACCACGGCCTCATTGAAGCTGCCGTGGCGACGGCGAACGATCCATCCCGGCCCGCGGGCGGGATACTGATCCCCCGCGCAGCGATGGGTCGCCCCAACCGGACAATGACGGTGACCCCGCGAAGGACCACAGGCACACCCGTCCAGCTGTCCCCCACCATTCTCAGGGACAAACCATGATCGCCCTGGTGGGGCTGGGGTTTGCCCTTGGCCTGGACAACTTTCGGACGTCCATTGTGCTTGGCGGCCTCAAACCCAACTGGCGCACGTCAGTAAGGACGTCACTGGTCTTTGCTGCGTGGGATGGCATGGCACCGGTGGCAGGGATCCTGATCGGCGCATATCTGAGCACAAAGATTGAAGGCATGGCAGGAGTCATCGGTGCGATCGGCTTGGGCGCCTACAGCCTGTGGCTCATCATCAAGGCGCTGAGGTTTCCCGAACATGCCGATCTCGACATGAAAACGGCACGGCGTTGGCTGCCCCTGCCCCTAAGCTTCGACAACGTCGCAGCCGGTGCCACCCTTGGACTGGCGGGCCATTCGCCGTGGCTTGCTCCAGCCCTTTTCGCCCTGACCACGTTCGTGATGTCAGTCGCGGGACACCAAATCGGCCGAACGATCGCCAGCTTCCTACCCCGTTTCCTGCCCCGCCTCCGCATGGACCTGCTGACAGGGATAGTCCTCCTGGTCATGGCGTGCCTCATGCTCCTGGGCATAGACATCATTGACGAGGGCATCGCCGATACGGATGGCGACTGATGGAGAACAACGGAATTCGCGGCCATGAGGATGACCCGACGCGTCCGCCCTGCTATCACTGCGGCGAGCCGTATACGTCAGCAGGATCGGGTCGGCACGTTGAGCCGGTGGACTGCCAGGTCTGCCAACGGTGCAAGATGATGCCCGCCTGCTACACGTGCCGGAACATGTATTGCCCGTGCGAAGTCCACCAACACGGAAAAACGCCTTAACGCCATGAACTGCGAGGCGGCCGCGGACCTGCGTATTCTGAGCCTCCTCAAGGAAGACTTGCAGGCCGCCAAGACGCAAGACCCAGCGGCGTCCAACCTCTTCGAGGTCGCCCTAGCCTATTCAGGGGTTCACGCAATCTGGAGCCACCGTCTGGCGCACGCCCTCTGGCAGAAACGGCACCTGCAAGGTTTGGCGAGGCTGATATCCCAAGCGACCAAGACCCTCACAGGGATCGACATTCACCCAGGAGCCAGAATCGGGCGACGACTTTTCATCGACCATGGAACGGGTATTGTCGTGGGGGAAACGGCTGAAATCGGTGACGACGTCCTCATGTACCAAGGCGTCACGCTGGGCGGCCGGGCATTGAGCAAGACTAAACGGCACCCCACCATCGGAAATCGCGTCATGCTCGGCGCGGGCGCAAAGATACTGGGTCCCATCACGATCGGCGAAGACTCTGCCGTAGGCGCGAATGCCGTTGTCGTTCGTGACGTTCCGCCGCGCTCCGTAGCGATCGGCATTCCCGCAACTTTCCGCAGGAAAGACCCGGAAGCTGTCGCGGACCCGAGAACAGATTTCATCGACCCGGCCCTCCTGATATGAGGTAGCCGCATCACGTTTTAAGGGCGCAGTTGATGCAGCTCGGCAAGAACCCGGTGGCGACGACGAACCAGTCCAGCTGGTCGGCGTCGTCTCCGGGTTCCCTGTGCCCGCACACCACGCAACTGACGGGTTCCTGCCCGGGCGGAAGCGGGTGCAGATAGGACATCGCCTGCAACAGCCGGCGCCAGGCTTTGGTGATTGAGCTACGCATCCGTGGTCACGTCCGCGGCACGGGGAGCCACATGACAGCACCTCGAAGCTTCCGCGCCGCCTGGGCGGGGTCCGCGGCGCCATAAATGGAACCTCCGACGACGGCCACGTCCGCGCCGGCCTGCTGAATGTCTGTAATCGTGGTCAGCTTTACCCCACCTGCAACAGAGAACGGAACGCCTGCTTCTTTGCCCGAACGGAGCAGCCGCGCCAAGTCGAACCCCGGCTGGGCTTGCTCGTCCAATCCAGCATGCATCCCCGCGTATTTGGCGCCCAAGGCTCGGACCTCACGGGCGCGGCCCACCTTGTCCTCCACGCCAAGGAGGTCGACGATCACTCCCTTGTCGCATTCAGCTGCCGCCTTAATCGCACCCGCAATGGTCGAGTCGTCAGCAACACCCAGCACCGTCACCAGGTCAGCGCCTGCCGCGAAGGCAAGGTTTGCTTCAAGCTCTCCAGCATCCATGGTCTGCAGGTCCGCCAGGACCTGTTTGTCGGGGTGCGCCTTCTTGACGGCGCTGACAACCGGGAGACCTTCAGACTTGATCAACGGAGCCCCGAGCCCCAGGATGTCCACGTATTCGGCCACCTTCCCCGCGAGTTCCAAGGCTGCGTCGGTAGTAAGGAGGTCGATGGCGACTTGGAGTTTCATGATGGTCTGCTTTCTTCAGGACGCGACTATCGGCACAACCGCAGCGACCACTCCGGCCAGGGCTCCTCCGACGAGTGGGCCCACAACGGGGATCCAGCTGTAGCCCCAATCGCTGGATCCCTTGCCCTTGATGGGAAGAAGGGCATGGGCGATCCTGGGCCCAAGATCCCTGGCCGGGTTGATGGCATAACCGGTCGGTCCACCGAGCGAGACACCAATGCCAACCACGAGAAGGGCGACGGCGAGGGGACCAAGGCCCGAGGGAGTGCCACCAAATGTGAGGATCCCGAAGACAAGGACGAACGTGCCGATAATCTCGGTGACCAGGTTCCAGGGAGTGGACCTTATGGCCGGGCCTGTAGCGAAAACGCCGAGCTTGCTTGTGGGCTCAGGCTCCGCATCGAAATGCTGTTTGTGGGCAGCCCACATGACCACGGCACCCAGGATCGCACCCACCATTTCACCGCCGAAATAGGTGAGGGTGGACGCGAAGTCCACCTTGACGCCCGCAGCGTACTCCGCCTTGCCATTGATCAGCAGGCCCAGGGTAACTGCTGGGTTGAGGTGCGCGCCGGACTTCACGGCGACAAAAACGCCGGCGAAAACGGCGATACCCCACCCCCAGGTCACCATCAGGAATCCGCCATTGTTTCCTTTAGTGCCTTTGAGCGTAACGTTCGCCACCACGCCGCAGCCCAAGAGGGTAAGCATTGCTGTTCCGAATAATTCGGAAAGGAAGACTATTCCGAGAGACATCCATTTACTCCTTTAGTTGGTGTTGCCGGTTCTTGTCACCGGTGGAAGGCTGCTGCATCGCTATCGAACAAACCTGTCGAGGTCCATGACCTTCTGCCACGCGAAGACGAAATCGTTGATGAACTTTGATTGGGCATGCCGGCTCGCATAGAGCTCCGATAGGGCACGCAGTTCGGTATTACCCGCAAAGACGAGGTCAGTGCGGCTTGCGACCCACTTGGGTTGCCCGCTCTCGCGGTCCTTTCCTTCGTACGTCGCTTCTCCCGGGCCGGCCGCCGTTGTCTGCGTCCAGACGGTGTCGATGTCGAGCAGGTTGACGAAGTAATCGTTGGTCAGGACTCCCGGGGTCAAGGTCAGTACGCCAAGTGGTGAACCCTTGTGGTTGGCACCCAGCACCCGGAGCCCACCGAGGAGGACAGTCATCTCGGGGGCAGACAATGTCAGTTGATGGGCGCGCTCCACCAATAGGACTTCTGACGGGAGGCGGTTGCCTGGTCCCACATAATTGCGGAAGGCATCCGCCGTGGGTTCCAGCACGGCGAACCAGTCGGGATCGGTCCACTGCTGCGTGGCATCCGTGCGGCCCGGCCGGAACGGGACCTCGACGTCGTGGCCTCCCATGGCTGCGGCGTGTTCCACCGCTGCGCATCCACCCAGCACGATCAGGTCCGCCATGGATATCCTTTTCGTACCAGGCTGGGAACTGTTGAACTGCTCTCGGATCGCTTCAAGGGTGTCCAGTACTTTGGCCAAGGACTCAGGGTCGTTGGCTTCCCAACCCCGCTGTGGGGCGAGGCGAATGCGCGCTCCGTTGGCTCCTCCACGCTTGTCACTGTTTCGGAACGTGGACGCCGAGGCCCACGCAGTCGAAACCAGTTGTCCCACGGACAGACCTGATTGGAGCACTTGGCTCTTCAGCGCGTCGATGTCGTCGGCGCCGACCAGCTCGTGGTCGAGTTCGGGTATCGGGTCCTGCCAGATCAGGGGTTCACACGGGACCAGCGGGCCCAGATATCGGCTGACGGGTCCCATATCCAAATGCGTGAGTTTGAACCATGCACGGGCAAAGGCATCCGCCATTTGCTCCGGATTCTCCAGGAATTGCCGCGCAATCAGGCCGTATTTTCGGTCTTCCTTCAGGGCAAGGTCCGTGGTGAGGACTGTGGGGACGTGGCTCTTGGACGGGTCGTGGGCGTCGGGAACTGTGCCGGCCCCTTCGCCGTCGCTCGGAACCCATTGCCAGAGACCTGCTGGGCTTAGGGTCACATCCCATTCATAGGCAAAGAGTGTCTCCAGGAAGCTGTTGTCCCACCTGGTCGGGGTGGGCGTCCAGATGCCTTCCAGCCCACTGGTGATGGTGTCGGCGCCGTTGCCTGTTCCGAACGAATTCGGCCAGCCCAAGCCCTGCAGTTCGTATTCTCCGAGGCCTGGCTCGGCGCCCAGATGGGTGGCGGGGTGTGCAACTCCGTGGGTCTTACCGAACGTGTGGCCACCAGCCACCAAGGCGACAGTTTCCTGGTCGTCCATCCCCATGCGCCGGAATGTTTGACGAATGTCCCGGGCTGCGGCAATCGGGTCAGGGACCGTGGCTGGCCCTTGGGGGTCAACGTAGATCAGGCCCATTTCGCTGGCAGCCAGGGGCTCGTTCAGATCCCGGATGCCGCTGTGGCGCTCGTCCGCGAACCAGGTGTCCTCCGGTCCCCAGTACGTCTCGTCAGCTTCCCAGGCGTCTTCGCGTCCACCCGCAAACCCGAAAGTTTTGAAGCCCATGGATTCCAGGGCCCTGTTACCTGCGAAGATCATCAAATCCGCCCAGGAAACCTTGTAGCCGTACTTTTGCTTCACCGGCCAGAGGAGTCTGCGCGCCTTGTCGAGGTTGCGGTTGTCGGGCCAGCCGCTGAGGGGTGCAAAGCGTTGCATCCCGGCGCCTGCCCCTCCCCTCCCGTCACCCACACGGTAAGTACCGGCGCTGTGCCAGGCCATGCGCAAGACAAGCGGCCCGTAATGTCCGAAGTCGGCCGGCCACCAGTCCTGGGATGTAGTCAGTACCTGATCGACATCCCGGGCTAACTCGTCAAGGTCCACCGAAAGAAACTCTTTGGCGTAGTCAAAACCATCGCCCATTGGATCAGCGGCGCGACTGGGCCTGGCAAGGCACCTCAGGTCGAGCCGGGGAGGCCTTTCGTCGCGTGGGTGGCCGCCCGCCACCGGACAATTCCTTTTGCCAGGCGGTCGATGCGCTGCAAGGGTCTGATCGTATGTAAGGTCCACATGGGCGTCGGGGCTTCCAGACATAGTTACTCCTTCAGCAGGAGCCTCGAAGGACTCTGTTTGGTGACGAACGGTGGGAACTGAGAGCTAACCTATGCCCGCCAAAACCCCCCGAACAGCGGCTACCGCCGGACTCCCGGAGCATGCCGTTCACGCGTCCGAAACCGCCGTTCGCGGCAGCGCCCCCCCTCAAGCCAGGACGCGTCCGCATGGACGGGGACACGGACGGGTGAGCTTAAGACATTGGTGGCAAAGGCGTCACTCGCGGCGCCGTGGGGTGCGCGTTACCGCGGATGTTTCGGTGTCCCTCAAGACGCGGATCAGATTGCCGTGTGTCAGGGCTGCAAGCTCAGGATCTGACCATCCGCGGCGCTTAAGCTCCCCGAGGAGGGCCGGGAAGCGGTCCACCGAAGCCATGTCGTCGGGCGGGGTCATCCCGTCGAAGTCGCTGCCTATTCCGACGTGCCCTATCCCGGCGACGTCGCGAATGTGCTCTATATGGTTGCAGATCTCCCGAATGCCGCAGGGAGGCTTGGGGTTCTCTTTGCGCCAGGCGGTTTCCTGCGCCGTCGCCTCCGGCCCCTTCCAGTCTCCTTGCACGGATTGGCGCGCTGCAGACCATTGCCGGTATTCCTCGGAAAGGAACTCCGGGAGGAATACCACCATGACAATCCCCCGGCTGGACCTGACGGCGTCCAACATGCCGTCAGTGACGTTACGGGGATGGTCGGACAGGGCACGGGCGCCGGAGTGCGAAAAAACAACGGAGCGTCGCTGAGACGTGCGACGTGCTCGATAGTTGAGTCTGCGCAATGCGACAGGTCGATCAACATGCCAAGCTCGTTCATCGTTTCCACCACGGATTCGCCGAAGGAGTTCAGGCCACCCACCCCTGGACTATCCGTGGCACTGTCAGCCCATGCCGTGTTCCTGTTGTGCGTCAGGGTCATATACCTGACCCCGCTGCGGTAGAGGAAGCGCAACACGTCGAGGGAATCGAGTATCTGGTGCCCTCCCTCCAAGCCCATCAACGAGGCAATCCTCCCTTCGGAGAAGCAGCGCTCGATGTCATCCGCGGACCGCGCGAGGGCCGTGAGGTGGGGATAGGTCTCGCATAGACGGTGGACGGCCTCGACCTGCGCAAAGGTAAGGGCAGCTGTTTCGGCCGGATCGGAATCGGACGGGACCCAGATGGACCAAAATTGTGCCCCCACGCCGCCGCGTTTCAGGCGTACCAAATCGGTGTGCAGTTGTTGCTGCTCCTGGGCAGGGTCGAGAACGCCGAAGTCCAGGCCCGCGAGTTCGTGGTGCTTCCACAGCATGTCGTTGTGGCCGTCGATGATCAGGTGCTGTTGAGCAGTCACAACGTCTTGCCGACAGATCCGAGCTGCTGGGCTGCTTCGACGATGCGCGCGGCCATGCCGGCTTCGGCCGAAGCACCCCACACGCGCGGGTCATAGGTCTTCTTGTTGCCCATCTCGCCGTCGACCTTCAGCACGCCGTCGTAGTTGGAGAACATGTGCCCGGCCACCGGGCGGGTGAACGCGTACTGGGTGTCGGTGTCGATGTTCATCTTGATCACACCGTAGGACACCGCGTCAGCGATTTCCTGCTCGGTGGAACCCGAACCGCCGTGGAACACGAGGTCGAACGGGTTTTCCTTGCCGATCTTCGCGCCAACCTCGGACTGGATCTGCTTGAGCAGTTCCGGGCGGAGCTTGACGTTGCCCGGCTTGTACACGCCGTGCACGTTACCGAAGGTCAGCGCGGTGAGGTAGCGGCCGTTCTCACCGGCACCCAGGGCCTCGATCGTGGCCAGGGCATCCTCGGTGGTGGTGTAAAGCTTCTCGTTGATCTCGTTCTCCACACCGTCTTCCTCGCCACCGACGGTGCCGATCTCGACCTCGAGGATGATCTTCGCAGCAGCAGCACGCTGCAAAAGGTCCCGGCCGATACGCAGGTTCTCTTCGAGGGTCTCGTGCGAACCGTCCCACATGTGCGAGTTGAAGATCGGGTCCTTACCGGCCTTCACGGCTTCCTCGGACGCGGCCAGCAACGGCAGGACGAAGTCCGCCAGCTTGTCCTGCGGGCAGTGGTCCGTGTGGAGGGCAATGTTGACGTTGTAGTTCTTCGCAACTTCACGGGCAAACGCGGCGAACCCGAGTGAACCGGCCACCATGTCCTTGACCGAAGCACCGGACCAGTACGCCGCACCACCGGTGGAAACCTGGATGATGCCATCGGATTCGGCCTCAGCGAAACCGCGGATCGCAGCGTTCAGAGTCTGCGACGACGTCACATTCACCGCGGGGAAAGCGAATCCGCCAGCCTTCGCGCGGTCGATCATCTCGGAGTAAATCTCTGGGTTTGCAGTGGGCATGGCTACTCGGAAATCTCCCCGTCGGTCTCGTATGCGGTGATTTTGCCGATTCGACGCTCGTGGCGTTCGGCGTTGCTGAACGGTTCGGCAAGGAACGCTTTGATCAATTCCGTGGCTTCCTCCACGCTGTGTTGGCGTCCACCCACAGCGACCACGTTTGCGTCGTTGTGTTGCCGGGCCAGGACAGCGGTGTCCACGTTCCACACCAGCGCTGCGCGCACGCCCTTGACCTTCTTCGCGGATATCTGCTCGCCGTTGCCGGACCCGCCCAGCACGATGCCCAGCGCATCCACGCCCGCTTCCTGGTCATTGACGACGGCGGTCGCTGCCTTAATGCAGAACGCCGGGTAATCGTCGTCCGGGTCAAAGGACGTGGGTCCGTGGTCCACCAAGTCGTAGCCGCTGGCCGTCAACGCCGTGATGAGGTGCGAGCTGAGTTCGAGCCCGGCATGGTCTGTCGCTATGTGAACACGCATGCGTGGCCTCAGGCTTTCCGTGGATTGTTGGAGGCGAATGCCAGCTGTCCGTTGGCCCGCAGCGCCTCAATCGCCTCAGATGGTGAAGGCTTCCCGTAAACGGCCGAACCCGCCACGACGACATTGGCGCCGGCCTCCGCTGCACGGAGGATGGTTTCCTCCGTAATGCCACCGTCAACCTGGATGGCCACGTTCACTCCGGAACCGTCGACCGCCTCACGGGCACGCCGGATCTTTGGCAGCACCACGTCCAGGAACGCCTGGCCACCAAAGCCGGGTTCCACGGTCATGAGCAGCAGCATGTCAAGTTCCGAAAGCATGTCAAGGTACGGCTCCACTGGAGTGGCCGGGCGCAGCGCCATGCCCGCTTTGGCCCCCCTGGCCCGGAGTTCGCGTGCGAGCTTGATCGGAGCCATCGCGGCTTCCACGTGGAAGGTGACCGAGGAGAGACCGGCATCGGCGAACTGCGGAGCCCACCTGTCCGGTTCGGCAATCATCAGATGGGCATCCAACGGGACCGGACTGACCTTTTGCAACCGCTCGACGACGGGCAGACCGATGGTCAGGTTGGGCACGAAGCGGTTGTCCATGACATCTACATGAACGGCGTCGGCGTTGCTGATCCGGGCCAGCTCGGATTCGAGGTTGGCGAAGTCAGCCGAGAGGATACTGGGGTTTATGCAGCAAGTCAGGGGCGAGGAGGACATGGTGCCTGCCTTTCGGTGAGGGTCAGAGCTGGCATTGCCGGGTGGTCACGCCGCATTGCGCGCCGCTGTGAGGGCGCCTTCGACGTCGGAAAGCAGGTCGTTCCAGCTGGCGACGAACTTGTTGAGTCCTCGGTTTCCAACTGTTCGACCACATCGTTGTAGGTGATGCCAAGGTTTCGGAGTGAGCTGAGGACCGCACTCGCTTCGTCGTAGGTGCCCGCGATGGTGTCCCCTTTTACGATGCCGTGGTCAAAGGTGGCGTCCAGCGTCTTTTCCGGCATGGTGTTCACTACGCCCGCCGCAACCAGCTCTGTGACGTAGAGGGTGTCCGGGTAGGCCGGGTCCTTGACGCCGGTTGAAGCCCAGAGAGGACGTTGTGGTCGCGCCCCCGCAGCGGCCAGGACAGCCCAGCGCTCGGTGGAAAAGAGCTCTTCGTAGACGTGATAGGCGATACGGGCATTGGCCAAACCGGCCCTCCCTTTGAGTGCCTTGGCTTCGTCTGTGCCGATGGCATCAAGGCGCTGATCGATTTCCGTGTCCACGCGCGAGACGAAGAACGATGCCACTGAGTGGATTTTGGAGAGGTCATGGCCGTTCTCCATGGCCCGCTTGATACCCGACTGGAAGGCCCCAATCACGTCCCGATATCGGGAGAGCGAGAAGATGAGCGTGACATTGACGCTGATGCCTTCCGCAAGAACCGCGCTGATGGCTCCCAGTCCTTCACGGGTGGCCGGGATCTTGATCAGGACGTTCTCCTTGTTGACCTTCTTGTACAGCTCTTTGGCTTCGGCGATGGTGCCGGCCGTGTCCCAAGCGAGCCTGGGGTCCACTTCGATGGAGACCCGGCCATCAACTCCCCCGGTGGCTGCCGCGATCGGAGCGAAAAGGTCACAGGCGTCTGCGACGTCGGTTGTGGTGAGCTCGAAGATCGTTTCTTCAACACTGGCCCCTGCTGCGGCCTGGGCAGTGATCGCGTCGTCGTAGTCCGTGCTGGATGTGATGGCGGCCTGGAAGATGGAGGGATTGGTGGTCACACCCACCACGTTTTTCTGGTCGATGAGCTCTTGCAGGCTGCCGCTTGAGAGCCTCTGGCGGGAAAGGTCGTCCAGCCAGATGGAGAGCCCGGCGTCGGAAAGTTGCTGCGTGGGAGTAGTGGACATGGTGATTCTCCTGTATTCGATGATTAGGCAGTCAAGCCGGCGAGGGAGTCTTTGGCTGCTGCAGTGACGGCTTCGGCGGTGATGCCGAATTCGTTGAAGAGCCGCTTGTAGTCAGCCGAGGCGCCGAAGCGCTCCAAGGAGATGGAGCGGCCTGCGTCGCCGACGAATTCCTTCCAGCCCAGTGCCAGGCCGGCTTCGACTGAGACACGTGCCTTCACCGCGGCGGGGAGCACGGACTCGCGGTAGGCCTCGTCCTGCTTGTTGAACCATTCAACGCAGGGCATGGAAACCACGCGGGCGGCGATGCCTTCGGCCTGGAGGGCTTCGCGGGCAGCGACGGCGAGCTGGACCTCTGAACCGGTGCCGATCAGGATGACCTGGGCGTCTACCGTCTTGCCCTCGCGGGAAGCCTCCGCCAGGACGTAGCCACCCTTGGCCACGCCAGCAGGGGAAGCGAATGTATCGCCGGTGGCTTGGCCCTCACCACGGTCAAAGACCGGCACGTTCTGGCGGGTCAGCACAATGCCGGCCGGGTTCTGGTGATTCTCCAATATGGTTTGCCAGGCGATACCCACCTCGTTGGCGTCGCCGGGGCGGACGACGTCCAGGCCCGGGATGGCGCGGAGGGTCGCGAGCTGCTCCACGGGCTGGTGGGTGGGTCCGTCTTCGCCCAGGCCGATGGAGTCGTGCGACCACACGTAGATGGAGGGGACGCCCATCAAGGCAGACAACCGAATGGCTGGCTTCTGGTAGTCGCTGAAGATCAGGAACGTGCCGGAAAAGGCGCGGGTACGGCCGTGCAGGGAGATCCCGTTCACGATCGACGCGGCAGCGTGCTCACGGATACCGAAGTGCAGGACACGTCCGTACGGGTTGCCCTTCCAGGCGTCCGTGGAACGCGACGTCGGAATGAACGACGGCGAGCCCTCGATGGTGGTGTTGTTCGACTCGGCAAGGTCGGCGGAGCCGCCCCAGAGTTCGGGCAGGACCGGGCCGATCGCGTTCAGGACCTTGCCCGAGGCTGCACGGGTGGAAACGTCCTTGCCGGCCTCGAACACCGGCAAAAAATCGCCAAGATGGGCCGGAAGCTGCTTGGCCTCGATGCGTTCCAATAGGGCTGCAGCCTCCGGATGCGAAGTTTGCCAGGCACTGAACGTCGCATCCCACTGATCACGGGAAGCTGCGCCGCGCTCAACAACTTTGCGGGCGTGCGCCAGAACAGCTTGATCTACGTCGAACGACTTCCCTGGGTCAAAGCCAAGGACCCCTTTGAGCCCGGCCACTTCCTCGGCACCGAGTGCGGAGCCGTGGATCTTGCCGGTGTTCTGCTTCTTCGGTGCCGGGTAGCCGATGATGGTGCGCAGCGAAATGATGGACGGCTTGTTCGTTTCAGCCTTGGCAGCGAGCAAAGCCACGTAGAGTTCCTGGACGTCTTCGACATACTCGCCCGTGCGGGTCCAGTCCACACGCTGGGTGTGCCAGCCGTAGGCTTCGTAGCGCTTGAGGACGTCCTCAGTGAACGAGATGTCGGTGTCGTCTTCGATGGAGATGTGGTTCTCGTCGTAGATCACTACGAGATTGCCCAGTTCCTGGTGGCCGGCCAGCGAAGACGCCTCTGACGTGACGCCTTCCTGGATGTCGCCGTCGGATGCGATAACCCAGATGGTGTGGTCGAACGGTGATTCGCCGGCGGGAGCATCGGCGTCGAACAGGCCGCGTTGGCGACGCTGTGAGTAGGCGAACCCGACGGAAGATGCGAGGCCCTGGCCGAGCGGCCCTGTGGTGATCTCCACACCGGCGGTGTGCTTGTACTCGGGGTGGCCCGGGGTGAGCGAACCCCACGTGCGCAGCGCCTCAAGATCCTTCAGTTCCAGGCCATAGCCGGAGAGGAAGAGCTGGATGTACAGGGTCAGTGAAGAGTGGCCCGGTGACAGGATGAAACGGTCACGGCCAATCCAGTCCGGATCGCGGGGGTCGTGCCTCATCAGCTTCTGGAACAGCAGGTACGCTGCCGGAGCCAAGCTCATTGCCGTACCGGGGTGGCCGTTACCGACCTTCTCCACGGCGTCGGCGGCCAGCACGCGGGCGGTGTCAACTGCCCGCTGATCCTCGGCGGTCCAGTTCAATGTCGCCGTCGCGGGGTCTGTGTCGCTGAATGTAATCGCCGTATTTGCTGTTTGGTTCACGATGAATCCCCTTTGATCTGGTGGCCACCATAAAAAAGGGGGCCGAAACGTCATCTTTTGGTTGCTACTCATACTTCCTAAACAAGGAGTGGGAGATAACACTGTTTTCTGACAGTTTTTGACTACACTTTCGGATGGGCAAGAACTTTGCCCTACTGGGTGCGCACCGCGGCGCACCCTTAGTGAGCGCACGAGGATGCAGCCATGACCCTTTCTGACCTCCCCTGGCCGCTGTTGAACTCCGTGGCCGCCCTCGCTGATGCCCCGCTGTCCCACATAGCCGAGCGGCTCCGCGAAGCCGTACTCCCGTCCTTTGGGAGCAGTGCGTTGGTCATCTTCACGGAGGACTGCACGGGGCGCCCGCAGAAAAAGGCGGGCGCGGAAGACATCATCTCCAAGGTCTCGATTGCCGAGCTTGACGTACTTCGTGCCGAGCTGCCGGATGAGGAGCCGTGGTTCGGCGATGCCGTACTCGCCGGCAAACCAAGGCACGCGCTGGCCCTGAAGCATGCCCCCAGCAATGCCCTCCTGGTGATCACCGATCCGCGTCCCACGGAGCAGGACAACGAAGCGGGGATGGACCTCCTGCGGTTCCTTTGGAACCTGGCGGCACGGCGGATACAAGAAAAAGTCGCTGATGCGCCGCCGTCGTACCTGCTTGAATCGCGGGCGGCCTCGGCGGAGCGCCTGCGCGTCACAGCCGAGCTGACCGACCTGCACTCCACAACCTTGGAGACCCTCCTGGCCGCCTTGCGGTCATCGTCCTTGGACGACGCCACGGCCCGCTCCACCGTCACTGACCTTGCCGCAAGGGCTTTGGTAGGGCTCCGCACGCACAGCGACCGCACCACTGATCTGGTCGAAGAACCGGTAGCCAAGGCGTTTGAACGCCTGCGCGAGGACCTGCGGCCGCTCACCAGTTTCAGCGGCATCGAGGTCCAGTTCATCGAACCGCCGTTGAACGGCCGGGCCCTCCCCGGGGAAGTTGCGCACGCTGCGCGCGCCATTGTTCGCGGGCTGGTTTTGGTCATGATGGAGCAGCCCGAGGTCAGCCGGATCCGAACCCATTGGGATTGTGACGGCGAGAACCTGCTGATCAACGTGCGCGACGACGGCGGCGGGGCGTTGACCGTCAAGGATCCCAATATCAGCCGACTGGACCGCAGGGTCCAGGCGCTCACTGGACAGCTGCGGATGGACGTCATGTCCGGCTGGGGTGCCGACGTCTTCGTGTCATTGCCGCTTGACCTTCCGGCCCGCCCCACGGGCGATGTCGCTGGCTGGAACCTGGCCGCGCGCGAGCTGGAGGTCCTTCAGCACTTGGCTTCCGGGCACCGCAACCGCACCATCGCCTCGGCCATGGGCATCAGCGAGAACACGGTCAAGTTCCATGTGCGGAACCTTTTCAAGAAGCTCGACGTCGGTTCGCGCACCGAGGCGATCGCACTGGCCCACAGCCACGGAATGCGGCAGTAGCGGTGAAACTACTCGAAAGAGTAGTAGAAGCGATTGATGCGTACATCGAAAAAGGTGGTGCCCCACGGCTGGTCGCCTGCGGGACACCACCTTCGATCCGATGGCTAGGAGATAGCTGCGCGGAGAGCCTTGGCAGCCAGTGCCGGGTCCTCGGCACCGTAGATGGCGCCGCCGGCCACAGCGACGTCGGCGCCGGCTTTCTGGACGTCTCCGATGGTGGCAACCTTGACGCCGCCAGCCACTGAGAACGGAACGCGGGCTTCTGCACCGGCACGCAAGAGACCGGTCAGGTCAAAGCCGGGTTTGGCCTGCTCGTCCAGGCCAGCGTGCATTTCCACGAACTTTGCACCCAGGGCACGGACTTCCTTGGCGCGGGTCACCTTGTCCGAGATGCCGATGAGGTCAACAACAACGCCCTTGTTGTGCGCTTTCGCTGCCTTGACTGCCCCAGCAATGGTGGAGTCGTCAGCGGCACCGAGCACGGTCACCAAGTCAGCGCCGGCCTTGAAAGCGATGTCGGCCTCGAGCTCGCCGGCGTCCATGGTCTTGAGGTCTGCGAAGACGATCTTGTCCGGGTGCGCGTCCTTGACTGCCGTGATCACGGACAGCCCTTCAGCCTTGATCAACGGAGTGCCCAGCTCAATGATGTCGACGTATTCGGCGACCTGGCCAGCCAGCTCAAGGGCGGCTTCGGTGGTGAGGAGGTCGATGGCAACTTGGAGTTTCATGACGATACTTCTTTCTGTTGAGAACTGATCTGGGTGTGCAAAAACGATGGCTGGATTACTCGAGGTTCGCGTGCCGCAGCCACAGCTCTTCGGCAGGCTGCGGATCGTTGTCCCAGAGGGACTGGAAGATGGCTTCCGTGGCCACGAACAGGGCCTGCTCAAACAGCGAGCCGGAGTACTGACGGGTCTTCGACGATCCGTGGTCGGTCTTCTGGGCTGCTGGAATGATCACCAATGCATCAGCAAGCCCAGCGAGCGGCGAGTCCGGGTTGGTGGTGAACGCTGCGATGCGGGCTCCGGCTTTGGCGGCAGTTTCCGCGGACTTGACCACACCCGAGGTGGTGCCCGATCCCGAGGCAACCAGAAGGAGGTCGCCGGAGGAAATGGCCGGAGTGGTGACATCGCCGGCGATGTGGACAGCCAGGCCCAAATGCATCAATCGCATGCCGGCCATCCGAAGGACCAGGCCGCTGCGACCGGCTCCCGCCACGAAGATTCGTCCAGGGTGTACGAGGTGGCTTGCAATGCGGGCCATCTGCTGTTCATCAATCTTGACGACCGTCCCCGACATCTCGTCAAGGACGAGGGAGATGTTGCGGGCAATGTCGGACGGTGTCGTGGTCGGAGCTGCACTCGTTGCATTCGCTGCCGGATTCACAATCGTTTGTCCCTTCGATTCGGTCCTCGGCCCGTGCAGGCGTTCGGAGTGATGTTCGGTTGTTGACTATGCTTCCGAAACACAAGGGATGGGGTAACACTGTTTTCTGACGGTTCTTCCTACCCTTAAGGATTGGTGCGCCAACCCGCAGCCCACCCTGCGCAACCGCGCTAGGTAGTATTGGAGCCACCTGGTAGCCGTTCTTGGGAGCACAGACACTTGGCAGCGCCTTCCTCGTTCGAGTCGCAGATCTACCGGTCATTGCCGGAAATCGAGCGGGCCGATGCAATCGTCGACAGAATCTCTACGGCCATAGCGTTGGGATTGCTCAAAGTCGGAGAACGCCTGCCAGCGGAGACCGCGCTGTCCGAAATGTTCGGTGTTGGCGGCTCGACTCTTCGCGAAGCGCTGACTGAACTGCGCGCCCGGGGAATCGTGGAGACCCGCAGGGGGCGAAGCGGCGGATCATTCGTCGTCAGCTACCCCCGATCCGATGCCGATAAGATGCGGGCGTGGTTCCTCGCAACGTCCATCCCGGAAATACGGGACATCGGTGAAGAGCACGCTGCCATCGCCACGGCGACTGTCCGCCTTGCCTGCGAACGCGCAGAATCCCATGACTTCGAGCGCCTGCAGGCACTGGCCCGGGCACTGGATCATGCTGCGTCACCTGAAGTCCGTGCCGCTGCCGACAGCCGATTCCACGTCCAACTTGCCGTCGCAGCCCGGTCACCGCGGCTCACCAACGCCGAGATCAGGCTCCAAGAGGAGACCGTCCAGCAGTTATGGACTCCCCTCGCGGTGCCATTCGATCCCGCTACTGCCACCGCCGAACACCTTGGACTGGTCCGCGCAATTGCACAGGACCAACCCGGCACGGCCCAGGCCTTGGTGCAGGAACATATCAGGCGGAACGTGTTCCACCTGATCGATACAAAGCTCACCCTCGACTATGCCCAGTCCCAGCGAAGTCGCTAAATAAGGCCTTCAGCCGCGGCGCGCTCAGAAAAGCGGCCGACCCTCAAAAAGCTCAGCCCACCCAAAGGGGTGGTAAAGACCATCCCGAATTAGCGTTTCGGGTTCTCTGCGCCCGAAGGACGATGGAAGCCAGGCCCTGCCGCATTCGTTGCCCCAGGTGAACCCGTTCCCCGCGCTCCTCCGGAAAGGCAGACCGATGCTTACTTCAGATACTTGCCTTGCCGAATGGATGGGGCGGGAGGCCCTCGCCGAGGCCATGATTCCCGTCATAGGCCGGCTCTACCGGGAAAACAACGTGGTCACCACCATCCACGGACGCAGCCTGGTCAATCAGTCCACTACGAGCATCCTCAAGGCCCATCGTTTCGCCCGCCGAATCAGCAAGGAGGAACTCCTCCTCGAGGAGACCGCGCCCTTGGTCAACGCATTGGCCCAACTACAACTCGGACCGGCCACAGTCGACATCGCCCGCCTGAACCAGAAGTTCAAGGACAAGGGCACTGGCACGGGCGTGGAGGAATTCCTCCGCACCGAACTCGCGGGAGTAGCAGGCAAGCGCGGCGGCAGGGCCGGCGGCAGCACCGACGTCGTGCTTTATGGTTTTGGCCGTATTGGACGCCTGGTGACGCGGCTTTTGGTGGAACAGGCGGCCGGCGGCCATGGCCTGCGGCTTCGGGCGGTCGTTGTTCGCAAAGGCGCGGAGAACGACCTCACCAAGCGCGCCAGCCTGCTGCGTCGGGACTCGGTCCATGGTCCCTTCGAAGGGTCCATCAAGGTAGACCTCGAGGCCAACACCATTACGGCCAACGGCGTCCGCATCCAGGTCATCTACTCGGACAACCCCGCCACAGTCGATTACACGGCGTACGGGATCAGGGACGCCTTGATTGTTGACAACACCGGACGGTGGCGGGACGCAGAAGGCCTCTCGCAGCACCTCCTGAGTCAAGGTGCCGCCCGTGTTTTGCTGACCGCACCGGGCAAGGGTGGGCTGAAGAACATCGTGCACGGCATCAACCACCGGGACCTCAACGACGACGACACGATCGTCACCGCGGCGTCCTGCACCACCAACGCCATCACACCGATCCTGCAAGCCATCAACGACAAGTACGGAATAGTCCAGGGCCACGTGGAAACGGTCCACTCGTTCACGAACGACCAGAACCTCATAGACAACTTTCACCAGGGCAACCGCCGGGGCCGTTCCGCAGCGCTCAACATGGTCATCACCGAAACCGGGGCTGCCAGGGCCGTGGCGAAGGCGCTGCCCGAGTTGCAGGGCAAGCTCAGCGGAAGCGCCATCCGGGTGCCCACCCCTGACGTGTCCATGGCCATACTGAACCTGAACCTTGAGCGCGGCACCACTAAGGACGACGTCAACACGTACCTGCGCGGAATGGCGCTGCATTCGGACCTTCGGCAGCAGATCGATTACGTCGACTCTCCGGAAGTTGTTTCCACGGACTTCGTGGGTTCCCGGCATACAGGGATTGTTGATGGGCTGGCCACCATCTCGAACGGCAAGAACCTGGTTCTCTACGTCTGGTACGACAACGAATTCGGCTACTCATGCCAGGTGATCCGGGTCATGGAAGAAATGGCAGGCGTGCACCGGCCGTCCTACCCCGTGGCGAACGTGGTGGAGGAAGCCTTGTCCGTGCTGGCAGCCGCGGACTCCTGATGGCCGTCCAAAACCCAGCCCCAACAAAGCGAGCCGACGCATGAAAATTGGAATCCTGACCAGTGGTGGGGACTGCCCCGGCTTGAATGCGGTGATCCGCGGTGCCGTCCTGAAGGGCATTGCCATCCAAGGACACGAGTTCGTAGGCTTCCGTGACGGATGGCGCGGAGTGGTGGAAGGCGACGTGATCGATATCCCGCGTTCCATGGTCCGGGGTATCGCCAAGCAAGGCGGCACCATCTTAGGGACATCGCGCACCAACCCTTTCGGCGATGGTGGTGGCCCGGACGTCATCAAAGCACACCTGGAACGCCTCGGCATTGATGCGATCATCGCGATCGGCGGCGAGGGCACCCTCGCAGCCGCCAAACGGCTCACGGATGCCGGGCTCAACATCGTGGGCGTTCCCAAGACCGTGGACAACGATCTCGACGCCACGGATTACAGCTTCGGTTTCGATACCGCGGTGCATATCGCTACCGAAGCGATGGACCGGCTACGTACCACCGGCGAATCGCACCACCGCTGCATGATCGCCGAAGTCATGGGACGGCACGTGGGCTGGATCGCCCTCCACGCGGGCATGGCCGCCGGCGCGCATGCCATCCTGATCCCTGAGCAAAAGGTCAGTGTGGAGCGAATCGGCCAGTGGATGCTGGCAGCGTATGCCCGCGGCAGGGCACCCTTGCTGGCAGTAGCTGAAGGCTTCGTCCCCGAATACATGGAGACCCCGCATTCCCAGCGGGGCCTGGACACCTTCGGCCGTCCCCGCATGGGGGGCATTGCGGATCAGTTGGCTCCGCAGTTGGAAGCGATCACGGGTATGGAAACCCGGACTGCGATCCTCGGCCATATCCAGCGCGGTGGAGTGCCTACCGCCTTTGACCGGGTGCTGGCCACCCGCTTGGGCATGGCGGCAATCCACTCCGTCGCCGAGCGTCGCTGGGGCACCATGGTGGCGCTCAAAGGAACGGAAATACAGAGTGTGAGCTTTGATGAGGCTCTCGGGAGGCTCAAGACAGTTCCGCAGGACCGCTATGACGAAGCTGCCGTCCTGTTCGGCTAAGCAGGGATACCGGTCAGCGCCCCTTCAACACGTATCGCCGTTCAGGACGTCCGACGCCGTACTTGAGTCGGACGTCCAAGGCACCTTCGTCGTGGAGGTACTCAAGGTACCGGCGGGCGCTCACGCGGGAAGTTCCCAACTGTTCTGCGACCTCAGCCGCGGAAAGGTCACCGGGCGCGGATTTCAGCGCTGATTCGACCAGTTCGAGGGTCTCGACGCTGCAGCCCTTGGGCAGTGACCGCTCGGAGACGCTGACACCGAACACCCGATTAACATCGGCCTGTTCAGCCTGGTTCTTCGACGAATCCAGCCCCTGGTATGCGCTGAGATAGTGCTCCAGCCTTTCCTGCAGGTCCGCCTGGGAGAAAGGCTTGATCAGGTAATGAACAATCCCTCCACGCAGGGCCTTCCGCACTGTCTCCACTTCCCGGGCGGCACTGATCACCAGTACGTCCAGGTCCGGGGCCACGTCCCGGAGTTGGTGCATCAGGTCCAGGCCGCTGATGTCCGGAAGGTGGATGTCCAATAGCACCAGGTCGGGTTGAAGGCGTTCGGTTTCGATCACGGCACGGGCTCCGGTGTGGGCCACTCCCACCACTTCAAAGTGGGGTGTTCTCTGGATGAACCCGGCGTGCACTTTGGCCACCATGAAGTCATCATCGACGATCAGGACCTTGATCACGGCTGCGCTGCCTCTTTCTTTGCGTGTGAATCCTGTTTTGCGAACCGGGCGGTGAAGACGGCACCCCCGTTGTTGGCCACCGTCAGGTCCCCTCCGCTGCGGCGGCAAATCACCCGCGAGAGCGCCAGGCCGAAGCCCCGCGCGTCGCCGGGGCCCGGGTCCTTGGTGGAGAAGCCCTGCCGGAAAATGTCTTCTGCGGAATCGGAGGGCACGCCCGGGCCGTTGTCCCGCACGGTGACAGTGACGCCGTCCACCGAGTCGGCCACCAGAACGGTGACCGCTGCCCCAGCAAGCCCGGTGACGGCGTCGAACGCGTTATCCACCAGGTTCCCCACCACGGTGGTGACGTCCCGGGAGAGTTCCTCGGGCACCGGCGCGAGAGTGGATTCAGGGTCCAGTTGCACGTCCACCCCGCGTTCAGAGGCCAGGCTGGCCTTGGCGATGAGCAGGGCGGCGAGCGCCGGGTCTTGGATGCGGCTGGTGACGTCGTCGTTGAGCCGGGTGCGTTCCACTGTGGCGCCGTTGACGAACTGCACCACGGAGTCGTATTCGCCGATCTGGATCAGGCCTGAGATGACGTGGAGTTGGTTGGCGAACTCGTGCGCTTGCGCCCGTAAGGTGTTGGTGACTGTGCGGGTGGCGCCCAGTTCGCTTTCCAGGGAGGACAGTTCTGTCCGGTCCCTCAGGGTTGTCACGGAGCCGATGTCACGGCCGTGCGAGTGGAGGGCCACGCGGTTCATCACCACCAGCCGTTCGCCCACCAGCACCAGCTGGTCCGGGTCTGCTTGATCGCGGGTCAGGACGGTCTTCAGCGCGGGGTCCACGGTGAGGGACCGGAGCTTCTTGCCGACGCAGTCCGGTGGAAGGCCCAGGAGCTGCCGGGCGCTTTGGTTGGCTACGGTGATGCGTTCGTGCGGGTCGAGCGCCACGACGCCTTCCTTCAAACCCTGCAGCATGGCCTCGCGGTTCTCCACCAAACCGGTGATTTCCCGGGGTTCCATGCCCAGTGTCTGGCGTTTGACGCGTCGGGACAACAGGAGCGAGCCCGCCACTCCCAGGATGCTTGCAACGCCCAGGTAAGTGAGCAGGTTGGGGACGGCGTCGCCCAGGCGTTCCAGTGTGGAGGGATAGTTGCGGCTGATGGAGGCGATACCGATCATGGTTCCGGAGTCGTCAATGACCGGCACGTGGGCGGAAAGGACTTCGCTGTTGTTGGCGTTGAGTACACCGGTCCATGCACGGCCTTCCATGACCCTGCTTTCGCCCAAGGGAAGCTTGCGGCCGATGAGTCCGGGGTCGGAGGCAGTGATGACGGTGCCGTCCAGCTTGGCCAAGGCAACGTGCGCTGATCCGGACACTGTGCGGACGGACTCGGCTACTGCCGGAAGGGCTGAACCGCCACGTGGTTCTGCCGTGGGCAGGAGTGCCCGTACGGTGGGGTTGTTGCCCAGGGCTTCGGCGGCGGACAACGCCCGGCGCCCCTCGGTCCGTTCGAAAGCGGCGGCCGATTGGGCCAGGGAGATTGCCACAACGGCTACAAGGACGGCCAACACTATGAGCAACTGCAGTACAAGGTACTGCCCTGCAAGGGACATGCCTCTGCGTCGAGTCACGGTGCGGTTCCTTTGGTGGTGCCGGTGATCGGAGCTGGCTGGGGATGCTCCGCGTGGCGTACGGGAACTATACCCCAGACCCTTCCGGGACCTTTCCGGTCCGTGAACGCAATGAACTTAAAGATCACTGCGAACACAAGAGTGATCGCCGTCACGCCCCCGTCTAGCATCAGTTCACGGGGCTCAACGTTGACCGCCCTGGACAGAATTCATAACTGAGAAGAGGAACACCATGCGCCAGATCCGCGCATTGCGAGTTGCCGCCGTCGCTGCCGGCCTCGCCCTGATGGCTACAGGTTGCGGTGCCACAGGCAAGAGCTCCACCGGTTCGGAAACCTCCGGCGCAGCAGCCGGACCCATCACCGGGCTCCAGATCATGGTGCCGAACACTCCCGGCGGCGGCTATGACACCACGGCCCGCGCAGCTGCCAAGGTCCTTGATGACGAGAAGATCGCCAACAACACCGAGGTCTTCAACCTCGCCGGTGCCGGCGGTACTGTCGGCCTGGCCCGTGTGGTCAATGAGAAGGGCAACGGCGACCTCGCCATGTTGATGGGCCTGGGCGTCGTGGGTGCCAGCTACACCAACAAGTCGCAGTCCAAACTGACGGACACCACGCCCCTGGCAAAGCTTATTGAAGAGCCGGGCGCCATCATGGTCAGCAAGGACTCCCCCTACAAGACCATCGACGATCTTGTGAAGGCCTGGAAGGCCGATCCGGGATCGATTTCGGTTGGCGGCGGCTCTTCCCCCGGCGGCCCTGACCACCTGCTGCCGATGCAGCTGGCCGGTGCCGTTGGCATCGACGCCACCAAGGTCAACTTCGTTTCCTACGACGGCGGTGGCGACCTGCTGCCCGCTATCCTGGGCAACAAGCTCGGCTTTGCAGCCTCCGGCGCAGGGGAATACCTGGAGCAGATCAAGTCCGGCGAAGTCCGCGTACTTGCCACCAGCGGTGAAAAGCGGCTGGACGGCGTGGACGCACCCACGCTGAAGGAATCCAACATTGACCTGGTGTTCAGCAACTGGCGTGGCGTGGTGGCCCCTCCGGGCATCAGCGACGCCGACAAGCAGTCCCTGATTGCCGCACTGGAGAAGATGCACGCTTCTGAAGGCTGGAAGCAGGCGCTGAAGACCCACAGCTGGACTGACGCTTTTGTCACCGGCGATGAGTTCAAGACCTTCCTGACTGACCAGGACAAGCGGGTGGCGGACGTCCTCACCAAGCTTGGTCTGGCGTGAGCTCTGCAGTAACAGGCTTGAAAGGCCGCGCCGAGCTGGGGGTAGCCCTCCTGCTCGGCGTGGTTGGCGTCCTTGTTTTCCTCGACGCCAACGGCCTGGTAACCCCGTACTCCAAGTCAGACCCGGTTGGCCCCAAAACGGTCCCCTTCATTGTTGCCGGAATCCTCCTGATCTGCGCCGTGATGCTGGCCATTAACGTCCTCCGTGGCGGTAAAGGTGAAGCCGAAGAAGGCGAGGATGTGGACCTGACCCACCCCGCGGACTGGAAGACCATCCTTCCGCTGGCCGGCGCGTTCCTCCTGAACATCCTTCTGATCGACTGGGCCGGATGGGTCATCTCCGGCACCGTCCTGTTCTGGGGCAGCGTCCTCGCCTTGGGCAGCCGCCGGTACATCCGCGACGGAATCATCTCCGTGGCGCTCTCCCTGCTCACCTTCTACGGCTTTTACCTCGGCTTGGGCATCGCTTTGCCGGCCGGGCTCCTGGAAGGAATCCTCTGATGGACGTCTGGTCCTCCTTGATGGACGGTTTCTCCACCGCCCTGACTCCCCTGAACCTCATGTACGCCATGATCGGCGTCATCTTGGGCACCGCCGTTGGTGTCCTCCCCGGGCTGGGCCCGGCCATGACCGTGGCTCTGCTCCTCCCTGTCACTTATGCCCTTGAACCCACCAGCGCGTTCATCATGTTTGCCGGCATCTACTACGGCGGCATGTACGGCGGCTCCACCACTTCCATTCTGTTGAACACCCCGGGTGAATCGTCGTCGGTGGTGACGGCCATTGAAGGCAACAAGATGGCCAAGGCGGGACGCGCCGCCCAAGCACTTGCGACGGCGGCCATCGGCTCGTTCGTGGCGGGCACCATCGGCACCACCCTCCTTGCAGTCTGCGCGCCGATCGTTGTGAAGTTCGCCGTCAGCCTGGGCTCTCCCAGCTACTTCGCGATCATGATGCTGGCTCTCCTGGCCGTCACCGCAGTCCTGGGCAAGTCGCGTCTCCGCGGCTTTGCCTCATTGGGCCTGGGCCTGGCCATCGGCCTGGTTGGTTTGGACTCCGTCACGGGTCAGAGCCGCCTCACGTTCGGTATTCCGTTGTTGTCCGACGGACTGGACATTGTGGTGGTGGCAGTCGCCATCTTCGCCGTGGGCGAGGCACTCTGGGTAGCCGCACACCTGCGCCGTACCCCGTTGCACATCATTCCGGTAGGCCGTCCGTGGATGGGCAAGAAAGACTGGCAGCGTTCCTGGAAGCCGTGGCTTCGCGGCACAGTGTTTGGCTTCCCGTTCGGCGCACTGCCCGCAGGTGGCGCCGAGATCCCCACCTTCCTCTCCTACGTCACGGAAAAGCGCCTCAGCAAGCACCCCGAAGAATTCGGACACGGTGCAATAGAAGGCGTGGCCGGGCCGGAAGCCGCCAACAACGCAGCGGCGGCCGGAACGCTCACCCCCATGCTGGCCCTGGGACTGCCCACCAACGCAACAGCCGCCGTCATGCTTGCCGCGTTCACGTCCTACGGCATCCAGCCTGGTCCGCAGCTCTTCTCCAGCCAGGGACCGTTGGTCTGGGCGTTGATTGCCAGCCTCTTCATTGGCAACCTCCTGCTCCTGCTGATCAACCTTCCGCTGGCGCCGCTGTGGGCCAAGCTCCTGCAGCTCCCCCGCCCGTACCTGTACGCGGGCATCCTGTTCTTCGCCACGTTGGGCGCCTACTCGGTGAACCTGCAGGCGTTCGACCTGGTGATCCTGCTGGTCCTCGGAGCACTTGGCTTCATGATGCGGCGGTTCGGGCTCCCCGTCCTGCCGCTCATCCTGGGTGTCATCCTTGGCCCTCGCTTGGAAGGCCAGCTCCGCAAGACCCTGCAGCTCAGTGCCGGCGACCCGGCCGGCCTCTTCAGTGAGCCGATCGCCGTCGGAATTTATGTGATCATCGGCATCATCCTGGCGTGGCCGCTGGTCCTCAAGCTCATCCGGCGCAACCGCCCGGCGAAGGCCCTCCCCGCTGGCTACGACGACGCTGAACCCACCACGGAACATCCCGTTGCGTCCGTCCCGCCGTCAACCACCACGGAAGCCACCATCCCAACCCATCGGAAACAGGAGAAACCATGACCATCGTGGTGGGATACGTCCCCACACCCGAAGGCGAAGCGGCGCTGACCCAGGCCATCGCCGAGGCCAAGAAGAGCAATGACACCCTTCTTGTCATCAACTCCTCCAAGGGCGACGCCCTGGTGGACAATCGCTACGCCCAAGAGCCGGACATCCAGAGCATCGAGGAACGGCTTGCTTCGCAGGGCGTGCAGCACGTCATCAAGCAGCCCATCCGCGGCCACGACGCAGCAGCCGAAGTACTGGACGCAGCTGATGAGCATGACGCGGGACTGATCGTGATCGGCCTCCGCCGCCGCAGCCCGGTGGGCAAGCTCATCATGGGCAGCGTTTCCCAGCGGATCCTGCTGGAGGCCGACTGCCCGGTGCTGGCGGTCAAGGCGGACTAAGGTTCGGGAAGCACGACGGCGGCTGGTCACCTCGCGGTGACCGGTCGCCGTCGTGCTTAACAACCGGTTACCACATGGCCCTGTTGAGCGGCGTGACGGTCAGGCTCTCAAGACGGGCCGTACCTCCCTCCGAGAACAGGGACAGGGAGTTGGCGCCCGCCGAAGGGAAGACCTGGTCCGTGAGCGTCGCCAGGCCATCCTGGGCGAACACCTCCACGGCGGCCTTATCGACGTAGATCCGCAGGCTGAGCTTTCCGTTGACGAGTTGGACCGGAGCGTCGTCCAGCGATGCGAAGGCCGGGTGGAAGCCCTCGTTTCCGGACGCGGTCCTGTCAATGAACGCCCGCCCGGAGGCCGTTGTGTAGCCGATCCTGGTGGCCTCGGTGCCGTCACCAAGGACCTTCAGCCCGAACGCTGTAGCCGTTCCCGGTGAAAACTGCGCATCGATCTGCATGACGTCCCCAGAGACTGGGAGACTGCTGGTCCCGGCCGGGACGTCCTGGGCGGGGGCCGTATAGGCAGCGCCCGTGTTCTTCAGGCTATCCACCTGCTGGACAGCTTTCTGGGTGAGCCTGGGGCCCTGGCTGGTTTGCGTTAACAGGACTTCCCGCGGCAGTGCCATGGTTCCCCGCCACGTGGAGGTTGGAGTGGATTGTCCATAATCCCAGTTGTTCATCCAGCCGAGCATGATCCGCTTGCCGTTCGGGGCGTTGTTGAACGAGACGGCCGCATAGTAGTCCCGCCCCCAGTCCAACCAGTCATGCTGTTCCAGGCGGGTGATGTCGGAGGCCACAAACTCGTCCGCAAGAATGTGTCCCCACCCACCGCGGTTGTTGTCCACGATCAGAATGGTGGCCTGGCTTCCCTTGTAGGCGCTGACGTCCCAGGTTTTCCAGTCCAGGTGCTCGGAATCGGAGCCGGTGGTGGTGCGGACGGCTTGTCCGTTGACCATCAGGTTGACCGCAGTCTCGCTGCTTCGCGGCTGTGCCGGCTGTGAGCCCAAAACCATGTTGTCCAGTGTCAGGTGACCCCACGGTCCGGTCGCATTGTCCACGATCCGGATCCGTGCGATCTGGCCGTAATACTGGGAGACATCCCAGTTCTTCCAGTTCAAGTCGCCCGAGTTGCTGCCCGTGGTGCTCCGGACTGGAACGCCCCCTACCAGGAGTTCCACCTGGAGTGTGCCGTCCCTCCGGTTGCCACCACCCAGGAGGAACCCGATGTTGGTGTTGGTCAGGTAGAACTCCGGTGACGTGATGGTGCCTGTGTTGTTGTCCGCGTTGGGCCCCCCTTCAAAGGTGTTGATGCGTTTGCCGATCGCGTACTCGCCGCCCGCAGTGGACGGGTTTCTGGCTGCTTCGAAGTCTCCGGTCAGCTGCCATCCGGCAGCACTGAGTGTTCCCGGGTAGTCGAAGCCGTCGAACAGGAGGTAGCCCGGCGGCGGGGCGTTGCCGGGTTGCTCCCCGGGTTGCCGCGGGTGGTTTCCGCCGCCGGCCAGGAAATTGATGTAGTCCTTGGTGACCGTGAAGGGCGCCGATTCCAGCGTGCCCGTTGGAGCATCCCCGCCGTTGAAACTGTTCACCATGCCGGCACCGATGGAGCCCGCGACGGTTTGCTGTCCCGTCAGCGTTCCGCTGGCCGGGGCGCCTCCCCAAGGTCCTGCGGGGTTGGCCGGGTCATTCCCCACGTTCCAGCCGCTGTAGCCCCCGCCGTTGAACCCTGCTATCAGGTTCCCCGGTGGGGCAACATCCACCGGATCAGTGGTTTCGGACGTGAAGGTAGTGCCGTCAAAACTCCCTACGAAGTACTGGCCTCCGCTGCCTCCAGCCACCGCGCCCGGATTGATATTCACCACCAGGACCCATTTGGTGTTGTTCGTATTGCCATCCACGGCCAAGGGGAAAAGGTCCGGGCATTCCCATTGCCCGCCCGTGGCGTTGGCCGGCTTGAAGTCGTCCAGGTACGTCCAGCTTTTCAGGTCGCTGCTCTTGTAGAAAAGGACCCGGTGCTCGTTCGCTTCCACGGCCGACATCACCCAGTAGGAACCGGCGGAACCTTGGTACCAGAACACTTTCGGGTCCCGGAAGTCCGTGGTGTTCCTGCTCAGCACAGGATTCCCCGAGTACTTGGTCCACGTCTGGCCGCTGTCCGTGCTGTACGCCAGTGATTGGGCCTGCTTGCCCGGGTACAGGGGATTGTTGCCGGTGAAATTGCTGGTGTAAACGGCAACCATGGGCGGGTTCTGCGCTGTTCCCAGGCCACTGGTGTTCTGGGAGTCCACCACGATGGAACCGGAGAAGATGTCTTCTGTTGCCTGCCCGCTGCTGTTGAAGGTTTGCGCGATGGCCAACGGCTTCTCGGACCAATGCAGCAGGTCCGTGGAGGTCGCGTGCCCCCAACTCATGTTTCCCCACGTCGTTCCGTAAGGGTTGTACTGGTAGTACATGTGGTAGGTCCCGTTGTTGTAGACCAGCCCGTTGGGATCGTTCATCCAGTTCTTCAGCGGGGTGTAGTGCACAGCGGGACGGTACTGCTGGGTTGCGGGGTCAGGATCGGTGGCGTGCGCCGGAGCGCTTGTCGCCGCCAAGGACAGGGATACCACGACGGCGGCAATCACCGAGGCGACCACCGGCGGTTTGGTGCGTCTTGTCATCATTGACAGACCTTCCTTCTCAGCCCGGCGCTAGGGGGTCGCCCGGAACGAGTAGGAGTTGGTGTAGTGGACGAACTCGCCAGCTCCGCCGCTGTCCAGCACCTTGGTCCCGGTGGTTGAACCATCCAGCACCACCGTGTTCGTCGCCACCGAGGAGATGGTGTTGTTTGCAGCGATGTAGTTATTGGCACCGGACGCCACCAGGATGATGGTGGGTTTTTGGCCGGAAGGGCTCACTGAAGCGGAAGGGACGTCGTAGCTGAAGTGGTTGCCCGTCAGAGTGTTCCCGCTGCCTGCCAGATGAACCAGGCCGAACAGGTCGTCCAAGCCGTTGTTGTAGGGCTTGAGGGGATCGAAAGGCTCCATTTGCCGCAGGAAGTGGTTTGCTCCCACCAGGTTTTCCGTGCAATTACCCTCGAAGTTCACCATGCCCGGGTAGAAGGCGTGGAAGCGGTTGCTGGTGATGGTGGAGCGGGTGCAGTTCTTGAAGTGCACACTGCTCTTGCCCCGCGGGAAGACGTTGTTGGCGCTGACCAGCAAACCCATGTGGCCCTCCGCATAGATGGAGAAGCCCACGTACCCTGCACCGATGAGGTTATCGGTGACTTTGGAGGCCTGCCCGGATCCGGTGAGTTCCACGCAGCTACCGCATTCGGCCAGGAAGTTGCCGCTCACGCTCAGGGCGTCGGTGTCCCGGACCACCAGCCCATGTTCCAGGTACACCATACCCATGCCTTCCAAGCGGCAGGAGTCGTTCGCGGAATCGAAGCGGATGCCGGTCTTGCCGTTGACGTACGAATTCTGGTTGGAGTTGAACGAGACTCCGTCCAGGCAGAAGTTCTGGAACACGATGGAACTGAGCCTCGGATCTCCGCTCCGGTACACCCGGAAGGCGTCGGTGTTTCCGTCTGTGTTTTCCACCCGGATCCGGCTGCCTCCGGGGTTGATCTCATGCCAGCTTGACGTGTTGCCGGCGTTGTAGCGGATGCTGCTGGACGTGAAGCCGTGGCCGGATCCGCGAATGGTCACGAAGCTGATGTCAACGTTGACCCGGGTCTTGAGCGAGTAATCTCCTGGCGGGATATAGACGACGGCGCCGGGTTTGGATGCCTGGTTGGTCTGCTGGGATTTCACATCGGCAATGATGCTGTTGATGATGAGCCCAATGTCGTTGTAGGGCGTGGCGGACGGGTTTCCGGGGACAGACCAGGTGGTGACGTCGTAGACAGTGGTCACAGCGTGTTCTCCTCACATCGTTGGGGGTACTGCTTGAGTGGCCTTGCTTCATTGCCGGGTGTTGCCGGGTGGCCTTAGAGCACGCCGATGATTGCGCGATGGCCCGGCGTTGCGGCGTTTTCAGCGGTAACTGCCTGCGTGGCTGGTTCCGTTGCGGGGGCTTTCTTAGCGGACAGCACGACGACGGCGCCCGCGACGGCCGCTGCCGGAATGAGCCGGAGGATGCTCCTTCGGCTCAGGGACGGGGATGGATCCATGGTTCTCCTTTGAACTCGTGTGGCTGATTCGTTCGGTGGCAGGTCTGAGCAGGGCAGTGCCCGATCGGGTGCCAAACAATTGCCAAATCAGCCAAAATATGCCAAAACGATTTGTCCGGTGGCGCGGATCACTTTATGGCTATCCGTTCCCCGCCGTCAAGAGTCCGAAAAGTTTCGTGGAAACCAGTTGACACACCCCCGGGCACGGCCCTAATGTCAATGCCAAGTCGTTTTGGCAAAACGATTTTTCAAGCCAACAGCAATCCCCAACCGTCTCTCTGCAATTTCCGTTCAAGAGAAAGTGAGTCGACAGCGATGTCCACTCGAAAAACCATCTCCAAGCTCGTCACCCTCGGCGGACTGTGCACCGCCGTTGCCCTCGTGGCCACCGGTTGCGGCGCCGGAGGCCCCGCCCCCTCGTCCGGCGGATCCGGCGGGTCCACCTCCATCAACGTTTTGGTCGAAGCCGGAGGCCACGCCGAACTCACGGGCGTCGCCGAACAGTGCAAGAAGAACGCAGGCGTCGACGTGAACTTCGTCGAACTCCCCTACGACGGCATGTTCAACCGCCTTTCCAGCGAGTTCTCCTCCGGCAACGTGTCCTTCGACGTAGCAGCCCTGGACTCGGTCTGGTTGCCCAGCTTCAAGGACGCCGTCCAACCCATCGACGAGCTCTTCACCGACGACGCCAAGAAGGACATCTTCCCCGCGCTCGTCAAGGAAGCCAACGTGGATGGCCACTTCATCGGCATGCCGGCCTGGACCAACGCCGAGATCATCCTGTACCGCAAGGACCTGTTTGAGGACGCCAAGAACAAGGCCGATTTCCAGGCCAAGTACGGCTACGAGCTCGCCGCGCCCAAGACCTGGAAGCAATACCAGGACATTTCGGAGTTCTTCACCAAGGACGGCATGTACGGCACGGACGTCAAGGGCGCAGTTGAAACCGAATGGCTGGCCCACGTCCTCCAGGCCGGCTCCCCCATGGTCCTGGACAAGGACAACAACGTGGTCATCGACAACGCCGCCCACAAGGAAGCCCTGGACTTCTACGTGAGCTTGGCCAAGGACGCCCCGAGTGGGGCAGCACAGGTTGACTGGGCAGCAGCACAGAACCTGTTCAACCAGGGCAAGACCGCCATGACCCGCTTCTGGGCCCACGCCTACCGCCAGATTCCCGCCGATGCTCCCGTGGCAGGAAAAGTGGGCGCGGCAGCGATGATCGGCGGCAGCGCCGGCGTCGCAGGCGTACCGGGACCGTGGTACCTCTCCGTTCCCAAGGCAACCAAGAACGCTGACGCTGCCAAGAAGTTCGTCAAGTGCGCCTACGACTACAACGACAAGGGAATCGAATCCAAGCTTGGCCTGGCATCGCGGATCAGCGCCTTCCAGAAGTATCAGGACCAGCCCGGTTACGAGAGCTTCAAGCCGCTCATCGAGACCCTCAACGGCCAGGCGACGGCCACCCGACCCGCTACCGCCAAGTGGCAGCAGATCGTTGACACCGTCCTGATCCCGTTGCTGCAGAAGGCCGTGGCCGGTGGCGACACCTCCGCGCTGCTGGCCGATGCCAAGAAGCAGATCCAGGACCTCCTGAAGTAAAGACTCCGCGGCCGGCACCATCAGCACTCAAATGACAGTGCCGGCCGCGGTCCCAACCAGCAGAAAAGAAAACCGTGCGTATCTCCGATCGCCGCTTCGCCCTCTATCTGATGACGCCCGCGGCTCTGTTCCTGGCCGTATTCGTGGCCTACCCGCTCTTCCGCCTGGTGGCAGACAGCTTCTTCAAGATCTCCCCCATCGCCGGCGGGCCCCGCGATTTTGTGGGGTTCCAAAACTACGTCACCGCATTCACCTCCGAGGCCTTCACCAGCGCCGGATGGCGAACCTTGGGCTACACGGTGGTGGTAGTAGCACTGGAGTTCACCCTCGGCCTCGGCATGGCATTGCTCTTCACCGCCCTCGGCAAGAAGTCCCAGATCTGGCGGACAGTGTTCCTCTACCCCCTGATGATTGCCCCGATCGTTGCGGGCCTCCTGTGGAAGTTCCTGATGATCGATAACTTCGGCCTCATCGGAACGCTCCTCCACCAAGCCGGCATTCTGTCGGACCCCAACCAGATCGGGTGGTTGTCCGACCCCAACATTGTGTTGTTCTCGGTGGCCATTCCAGACATCTGGCTCACTACGTCCTTCATGTGCCTGGTGCTCTTCGCCGGCCTCCAGAACATCCCCGGCGATCTTCTCGAAGCCGCCCGCCTTGACGGCGCTCGTGCTCCGGCGCTCCTGTTCCGGATCATCCTTCCGCTGCTTCGCCCCGTGATCGCTGTTGCATTGGTGGTCCGCGGAATCGACGCTGCGAGGGCTTTTGACACCATCCTGATCCAAACCAACGGCGGGCCCCAGTCGGCATCGGAAACGATGAGCCTGCTGATCTACCGCACCATGATCCGCTTCGGCGACCCTGGCCTGGCCAGCGCCATGGGCACCATTTACCTCATCGCCATGCTGGCCATTGCCTTCGTCGCGGTGGCCACCATCTGGCGGCCAGGAAAGGACAACTGATGAGCACCGCGAGCGTAACCACCAAAGCCGGGCCGCCGCCGTCGGGCCTTAGCGAACCACAAGTGCTCCGGCGACGCGGGGTCAACCGTGAAGGGCTCGAAGCCGGCCGGCGCAGCACACGGACCATCCTGTGGATCCTGCTGGCGGTAGCCATGGTGCTGTACGGTTTCCCGTTCCTGTACCTGCTGTTCACGTCGTTCAAGACGCCGATCGACACCATCGCTGTCCCGCCTACCATCCTGCCCCGCGAGTGGACGCTGGAGAACTACACCAATGCCCTGGGTCGCAGCGGCGTGGTGGCGTCCTTCATCAACAGCATCCAAACAGCGGTCATCAGCACGCTGTTGTCACTGGTCCTGGCAGTGCCGGCCGCCTACGGCATCACCAGGTACAAGACCCCCAGCGGCCGCGTGTTCATCATGGCCGCACTGGTGACCCGCATGGTCCCGCCGGTGGCCATCGGCATTCCGCTGGCGTCCATGATGTCCTCCGCAGGCTTGGCCGACACCCCCATAGCCCTGTCCATTGCGCACACCACCATCTCGCTGCCGCTCTCCATTTGGCTGATGTCCAGCTTCTTCGAATCCGTCCCCCGGGACCTGGAAGAAGCAGCAACCGTGGACGGATGCAGCAGGCTCGGTGCCCTGTGGCGGGTGGTCATCCCCGTGGTGTCCGGCGGTATCGCCGTCACAGCGATCTTCGCTTTCCTGGCTTCCTGGAACGAATTCCTGTTCGCACTTCTGATGACAGCGATCCGCTCCCAGACAACGCCAGTGGTGATCGCGAACTTCCAAACGCAGTTCGGCCTGGACTGGGGTTCCATGACGGCCCTCGCCGCGGTGTACTCGATCCCGGTCATCCTGCTAACGCTCCTGCTGCAGCGAAAGATCGTGGCGGGCATGACGCTGGGTGCGGTCAAGGGCTAGCGCCACCATCAACGAGTAGCCTACTGATAGCCCCTCCGGGGCGTCACCAACCATAAGGACGTGGGAGTCAATGAGCAGCAAGAACATCGGTATCAAGGACGTAGCCGTCGCTGCCGGCGTGTCCGTCACCACCGTGTCCCATGTCCTCAACGAGGTTTCCTATGCTCGGATCAGCACCGAAACGCGGGACAAAGTCAGGATGGCCGCCGAAGAACTCGGTTACGGCCCCAACCGCCTGGCCCAGGCCCTCCGCACGCAAAGGACCGGCATGCTGGGGCTGGTCAGCGAGGAAATCGCCACCACGCCCCACGCGGGCAGGATCATCCTTGGCGCCGATGAGGCCGCCAAAGCCCGGGGATACAACCTCATGATCATCAACACCCCGGGCTCGGCCAGCCTCGAATCAAGGCAAGCCGACGTGCAGGCCCTCCTGGAGCGCCGTGTGGACGGGATCCTTTACGCCACCATGTACCACCGCAACGTGGAACTCCCGGAGAACCTGGCCAGCGTCCCATCGGTCCTGGTGGACTCCGTTGCCATTGGCGGGAGCATCACGGCAGTCGTACCGGACGAGGATGGCGGCGCCCGCGCCGCAGTCGGAGCCCTCCTCGACGCCGGCCATACCCGGGTGGGCTTCATCAACAACACCGATGATGTGCCAGCAACCCGCGAGCGGCTCCAAGCCTTCCGGGCCATGCTCAACGAAGCAGGGCTCGACGGCGACGCGGCACCTGTTGAGTCCGAGGTTTCCGAGGTGCATGGCGGCTATGAGGCAGCGAAACGGATTCTCTCGCGGACGGAGAGGCCTACGGCACTGTTCTGCTACAACGACCGCATGGCCATGGGCGCCTACCGGGCGGCTGCCGAACTGGGGCTCAGCATTCCCCGCGACCTTTCCGTCGTGGGCTTTGACGACCAGGAACTGATCGCCGCCAACCTCTACCCCGGCCTCACCACAGTCGCCCTCCCCCACTACGAGATGGGGGCCTGGGCCACCGAACACCTTATTGACGCCATAGAGGGCAAGGACGACTTGTCCTTAATGGCACTCCACCCCACCATCCTGGGCTGTCCGTTGGTCACCCGCGATTCCGTCGCCGCTCCGCGGTAGAGCCCAGCCAGCCACTTCAACGTCCCAAAAGGAACGCACCACATGTCCAGTAGCCTTGATGCCGCACGCCCGGAAACAGCCCCGGCCGTAACCCCCCGGTTTCGCCCTGCCATCCATTTCACGGCAAGCGACACGTGGCTGAATGACCCCAACGGCCTGGTGTTCCACGACGGTTTGTACCACCTCTTCTTCCAGAACAACCCGTACGGAAACGTCTGGGGCAACATGTCCTGGGGCCATGCCACGTCCCCCGACCTCCTCCACTGGGCTGAGCACCCCGTCGCTATTGCCGGCGACGAGGTTGAGGACATCTTCTCCGGAAGCGTCGTTGTGGACCACGGCAACACGTCAGGGTTCGGAACGGTCGACTCCCCAGCCTTGGTGGCTGTCTACACCAGCGCCTTCAAGGCCGCCTCACCGTACAGCGGCACACAGGCCCAGTCCCTCGCGTACAGCACCGATGGCGGAATGACGTGGCTCAAATACGATGAAAACCCTGTCCTCACCAGGAACTCAGCGCACTTCCGGGATCCCAAAGTGTTCCGCTACGAGGGCGCAGAAGGGTCCTTCTGGGTGATGGTCGCAGTTGAAGCCCAGCACCAGACAGTGGTCCTGTACCGTTCCCAGGACCTCAAATCCTGGGACTTCCTTAGCGACTTTGGCCCGGCCAACGCCGACGCCGGTGAATGGGAATGCCCCGACCTGTTCCCGTTGGAGGTAGACGGCGACCCGGACAACACCAAATGGGTGCTGATCGTCAACGTCAACCCGGGTGCCGTGGCCGGCGGTTCGGGCGGCCAGTACTTCGTAGGGAACTTCGACGGCGTCCGTTTCGTCCCGGACGCGGGCTCGCTCGCCGCTCCCGCCGGGCTGTCGTCCTTTCCCGACAAGGATGCGGCCAAGGCGGCGATGCAGCAGTGCCTCTGGCTGGACTGGGGCCGCGACTGCTACGCCTCCGTGTCCTTCAGCAACGTCCCTGACAACCGGCGCATCACCATCGGCTGGATGAACAACTGGGACTACGCCAACCAATTGCCCACGGCCCCCTGGCGGTCCTCCATGACCCTGGCACGGGAACTCCGGCTCAGTTCAGTCAACGGCTCCCTCCGCCTGATCCAGCACCCGGTCCTTCCCGACCAGCGGGTGGAGGTAAGCCCAGCGGTAAGTCCGGCACCGTTCAATGTGGGCGGCACTGCCCTTCGACTGGCCGACGCCGTTCCCGGCACCGCACAGGTCATCGAAGCCGAGATTGTTCCGGGAAGCGCCGAACGCGTTGAGTTCAGCCTGCTTGGCAGCACCGACGGGAGCCAGCGCACGGTGCTGGGCTACAACACGGGCAGCGGGCGGCTCACCCTGGACCGCAGGCAGTCGGGAGATACCCAGTTCCACGGGAAGTTCGCATCAGTGGAATCGGCCCCGGCCGCTCTGGAGGACGGCATCCTTAAACTGCTCATCGTCGTGGACCAATGCTCCGTGGAAGTCTTCGCGCAGGACGGCAAAGTGGTCCTGACAGATCTCGTTTTTCCCGAAGCCAACAGCCTCCAAAACTGGTTGTCAGCCGAGGGTGGCACAGCAACCGTCCGCAAGCTCGCCGTCTCATCAATTGCCTAAGGAAAAGCCCGGAATGCACGAAGCAAAACCTGCCCTCCCTGGAACAGACCCCGACGTTGTCGTTGTTGGCGAAGCCCTGGTGGATATTGTCGTCGCCCCCGGCGGTACTGTGGAGCACCCCGGTGGATCCCCGGCAAACGTCGCCTACGGACTTGGGCGGCTGGGCGTCCGCACCGCCTTGATGACGTCGATCGGAGACGACCACCACGGCGCCGCCATCCAGCGGCACCTGGCCAGTGCCGG
This sequence comes from Arthrobacter sp. B0316-5-4, assembly GCF_059090325.1. Classification (NCBI taxonomy): domain Bacteria; kingdom Bacillati; phylum Actinomycetota; class Actinomycetes; order Micrococcales; family Micrococcaceae; genus Arthrobacter; species Arthrobacter sp. B0316-5-4. Next base: position 503,860 of record NZ_JBNHFN010000003.1, on the reverse strand, counting down.
CGTCGAACTCCTGGCTGCTCCCGGAAAACGGGACCGAACCGCCACGGCAACCGCCACCCTGGCATCCGACGGTTCAGCCCATTACGACTTCGATATCGCTTGGGACCTGCCCGCCACCGCACCGATGACCCTTCCCAAGGTTCTGCACACCGGATCGATCGCCACCTTCCTGTCACCCGGAGCAGCGGCCGTCCGGACCCTCCTGGAGCAGTCGCACCAGCGCTGCGTGGTGACCTACGACCCCAACATCCGTCCCGCGCTCCTGGGCAGCCAGGCCGAAGCGAAGGGAATTTTCGAGGACCTCATCCCCTTCACCGAGGTGGTCAAACTCAGCGACGAGGACGCCCGGTGGCTCTATCCGGGGTTGGCACTGGAAGACATTGCGCAACGCATCCTGCACCTGGGGGCCGGCCTGGCCGTTGTCACCAAGGGTTCGGATGGATCGCTGCTCTCAACCCCGGGAGCGCAGGTTCTGGTTCCGTCCGTGAAGTCTGTAGTGGTGGACACCATTGGCGCCGGCGACTCCTACATGGCCGCCCTGATCTACGGGCTCCTGGCAAGGGAAGCCGAATGGCTGGGGCCCGAAGCCCTGGAGTCGTTGGGGCGTTTGGCCACCAAAGCCGCGGCCATCACGGTTCGGCGCGCGGGCGCCAACCCGCCGACGTCGGACGAGCTGTTGGCCGAACTGCCCGAACACCAACCCGCCATCTGACCACCTCCACCACTCCAAGAGGATCCACACCATGTCCAGCAGCAACTACTACGACGTGACCAGCTGGCACGTCGGCAATCCCTCCGAAGACGTCGGCGAGGTCATCAACAGCATCATCGCCGACATCAAGGAACGCCAGACCGCCTCAAACGTGAACGACGGCGGCAAGCCGGGAGCCGTGATTTACCTCCCGCCCGGCGACTACCGTCTGCGGACACAGGTTTTGATAGACATCAGCTTCCTCAGGATCCAGGGCTCGGGACACGGCTTTACGTCCTCAAGCATCAGGTTCAACGTTCCAGAAGACGAATGGCCCGATCTGCACGAACTGTGGCCCGGGGGAAGCCGTGTCCTGGTTGACCTTCCCGCTGCTGACAGCGCGGACCCGGCGAGTGGAGCTGCGTTCCGTGTGGAGCGGGCCGGCAGCCCCCGGATCAGTTCGGTGGAGTTCGCCAACTTCTGCATCGACGGACTGCACTTCACCCCGGACGGCTCGGACCTGCCCGCGGAAAACACCTACGTCAACGGCAAGACCGGCATCCACGTGGCCAGCGCCAACGATTCCTTCCGCATCAACGAAATGGGCTTCATCTACCTTGAACACGCGCTGACCATCCACAACGCGGACGCCCTCTCCATCCACAACAACTTCATTGCCGAGTGTGGAAGCTGCATCGAACTTCGCGGCTGGGGTCAGGCCTCCAAGATCACGGACAACCTGATCGGGGCAGGCTTCAAAGGCCACTCGATCTTCGCCGAGAACCATGGCGGGCTGCTGGTCACGGCGAACAACGTCTTCCCCCGCGGGGCGAGCAGCGTCAACTTCAGCGGCGTCACCCGTTCGAGCGTCACCAACAACCGCCTGCATTCCTTCTACCCGGGCATGGTTGTCCTTGCAGACAACAGTTCGGAGAACCTCGTAGCCACCAACCACTTCCTGCGCGACCACGAGCCGTGGACACCGTTCCTGGGGATCGACAACGGGTTGGACGACCTGCACGGGATCCTCGCGGTCAGCGGCAGCAACAACTCCGTGATCGGCAACCATTTCTCGCAGATCATCGACTCGGCGAGCGTCCGTCCGGAAGGCGCGACGCCGGTCATCGTCCGGTTGCGCGAGGGGGCCGGAAACTTCGTGTCGAACAACCATGTAGTGGCCATGAACGTCCACTCATCAACGAGCGATGATTGCTTCGAAGCCCAGGTTGACGCCCTGCTGGCCACTGATGACGTAGAGGACCTGGCCGTGACCGCCGTCCTGGTGGATCCCGGCTCAGCGCGCAACACCATCCTCGACTCCGGCACTGACACGCAAGTAGTAGCGGACAGGGGCACCAACGCCGTCAGGGCCACCCCCACTCTCTGATCCGGGGCTTCCGCCCAGCTGATGCCCTTAAGATTCGTTCTTAGGGGCATCAGCTGCCCAAGAAACTCCGAGGGGGAAACGCATGACCGAGACCATCCGCACTGCAACAGCGCACGACGCCGGGAAACTGGCTGAACTGGCAGCCATCACCTTCCCGCTGGCCTGCCCGCCCGGTTCGTCGCCGGCGGACATCCAGGCCCACCTGAACAAGACGCTGAGCGAGTCCAGCTTCCAGGATTACTTCGCCGATGCGAACATCACCATCCTGGTGCTCGACGACGACGGTCAACTCAACGGTTACACCCTCCTGGTTGCCAAGCCGGCCAGCGATCCCGACGTCGCCTCGGTGCTCTCGTTCCTGCCATCCACGGAACTGAGCAAGTGCTACGTCCACCCGGATTACCATGGCCACGGAGCGGCATCGAGGCTGATGCACGCTTCCCTGGCCAACGCCGCGGACAAGGGCGCGGCCGGTGTCTGGCTTGGCGTGAACAGCGAGAACGCCAAGGCCATCCGCTTCTACGAGAAGAGCGGTTTCCAGAAGGTGGGCACCAAGTCCTTCAAACTGGGCAACACCGTAGAGCACGATTTCGTCATGGAACACGAACTCTAGGGAATTAGCCGAACAGCTCCCCGGTCAGGGGCGGCCGCGGATCGGACCTCAGTTCCAGCCCGGCAGGGAGGCCGGTGACACTACCCGAAGATCCGGATGCCTCCACGGTGATCCGCGAACGCCCCAGCAGCACGTTGTCGGCCTTGAAGGTCCCCAGCGAAGCCGGCAGGATCGGTGCCAGATGGAGCACACTACGGGTGAAGTCGGGATCGAACCGCAGCAGGATCCGGGCGAGTTGGACCGGAGCCGCAGCCGCCCACGCTTGTGGGGAACACGCCGTCGGATACGGAACCGGGTTGGTAAAGTCGCCGCGGTCGAAGCCGCAGAAAAGCTCGGGGAGCTGACCGCCGAAGTGTTCGGCGGCGTCGAACAGTCCACCCGCTACCTTGCTGGCCTCCTCCACGAAGCCGTACCGCATGAGCCCGGTGGCGGCGAGCGCGGTGTCGTGCGGCCAGACGGAGCCGTTGTGGTAGCTGACCGGGTTGTAGGCGCCCATGTCCGAGCCCAGGGTGCGGATGCCCCAGCCGGTGAACATCTCCGGCGACATGAGGCGTTCCGCAACCTGCGGCGCTTTGTCCTCGTCCACGATGCCCACCCACAGGCAGTGGCCCATGTTGGATGTGCACGAGTCCACGGGCTTCTTGTCCTTGTCCAGGGCGAGCGCGAAATACCCGCGGTCCGGGAGCCAGAACCGTTCGTTGAAGGCAGCTTTCAGGGCTTCGGCCCGGTCGGCGCAACGACGTTCGACGGCGGTGTCGCCCGCCGCGCGCGCCAACAGCGAACGGCCCACGTAGGCCGCATAAGCGTAGGCCTGCACCTCGCAGAGCGCGATTGGGGTCTCAGCCAAAGTGCCGTCGGCGAAGTTGATGCCGTCCCAGGAGTCCTTCCACCCTTGGTTCACCAGCCCGTGCTTGTTGGCCCGCTGGTACTCGATGAACCCGTCCCCGTCCTTATCCCCGTACTGTTCCATCCAGTCGATGGCCCGGTCCGCGTGGGGAAGGAGGGATTCGATGATGTCTTCACCCAGGCCCCAGCGGCTGAGTTCGCCAAGCGTCGACACGAAGAGGGGTGTTGCGTCCGCTGTCCCGTAATAGGCAGTGCCGCCCAGGGACAGGCCGGCGCTCACTCCCAACCGGACCTCGTGGGGCATCCTGCCCGGTTCTTCCTCGGAATCGATGTCCACTTTGCTGCCCTGCAGGCCGGCCAGGGTTTGGAGAGTCCCTGCAGCCAGGCTCGGGTCGATCATGAGGGACATGTACGAGGCCAGGAGGGAGTCGCGCCCGAACAACGCCATGAACCAGGGCGCCCCGGCTGCGATCGCGGCCCGGCCGGGATGGTTGTCGTCGAAAATCCGGAGGGAGCCGAGGTCGCGCTGGCTTTGGTCCAACACGTCGGTTACGTTCTGGTCCGTCAGCCGGATACGCGGTACGTGCTCTTCCCATTGGACGTAGCGTTGGGCGGCCACGCTGTGGCTCAGGGGCGTGCCTGCGATGAATGGGTTGTCCGGCGCCTGACCGTTGATCAGTGGCAGGGCGATTACGGTGGTGGACCAGTGGCTGCGGGCCGGAATGGTGACGTTGAACGTGAGCCCTTCCTCAGTGGCCGTAGCGCCTTGGGCTTGGAATGAGACTCCGCGCCGCTGCCCATCGGCGTGCAGGGACTCTATGTGGAGGTCGGGGCCCTGGGCCCACCTGACGGTCTCGCTGGCGTTGCTTGCCCGCCCGCCCTTGACGTCGAAGAGGTCGGCCAGGTCCGCGTCGATCAGCAGTTCCATGGCGCACGTGGTGGGTTGGGCGGAGTAGTTCCGGATGGTGAGGTCGTCCCGCAGGCCAGAACCGACCGTGCGCTGATGCTGCACCAGCAGGGGGCTCTCGAACCGGCCATCCTCCGTGCACGCGCGTCCCACGTACTCGGCTTGGAAGGCCGTGGGGTTACGGGCGACCAGGGGTTCGCGGGGCTCGCCGTTGATGCGCAACACCCACCGCGAAACGACCCGGGTGTCCTGGTAGTACGCACCCTGGGAACCGCCTCCGTGAACGTCACCCGAGTGCGAGGAGATACAGAAAGATGAACCTTCGACGACGGTCACGGCGCCGAGCTCGGACGCTCCTGCCTCGGTGTCTTCGTTCCAAGCGGTCACACGTCCTTCTTCCGCAAACGTCCTGGCTGTCGATCACAGGTTGATGGGAGCTTGCCTCTGATTCTCTTGCAAGTTCCCGCCGACGGGAAGCCCTGGCTCCCCGAATTGTTCGATCACCCTGGCGTAGAGTTCCAGATGGTCCGCGGCCATCCTTGCCGCGCTGAAGGACTCCTCGACTTTTTGGCGGCAGGCTGCACGGCTCAGGGACGCAGCCGATCCCATGAATCCGGCCAGCTCATCTGCCGGCGCCACGTAGCCGGTGACGCCGTGGCTCACGATTTCCGGCGCAGCACCCATGGGTGTGGCCAGTACGGGTGTCCCGGTGGCAAGCGATTCAATCATCACCAGGCCGAAGGGTTCTGCCCACTGGATGGGGTTCAGGAGCGCGGTCGCGTCGCCCATGAGTTCGTATTTTTCGGGGTCGGACAGTTCGCCCAGGAACTCTTCGTCAGGGCCCAGTGCGGGCTGCACCACATCACGGAAATACTCCTGCTCGTCGGCAGCCTGCATCTTCGCCGCAATGCGGAGCGGCACCCCGGCTTCCCGTGCGATGGTTAACGCTTCCATCAGTCCTTTGTCCGGGCACATCCGTCCGACAAAGCAGGCATAACCACCGGTGCCACTGCCGACGCTCACTGCGGAGAGGTCGATCCCGTGGTGGATCACGGCGGAAACCTGGAGGTCCTTGACGCGGCTGCATTGGTCGTGGGAAATCGCGATGATGCCGGTGTCCCGGGCCATGTCCCGGTAGAGTCCCGCGGACCGTGGGGTCAGTTGGCCGTGGATGGTGGTGACCACGGGGATATTCGGTGGCCGATGGGCGTAGAGCGGGCCGGCAAGGGTGTGGTCGTGGATGATATCCACGCCCCGCAGCCCCTTGTAAGCCTTGATGACATGGGCCAGTTCGCTCAGGCTGAGGCCCACGTCCTCAGGTTCGCTGGGACCAAATCCCGGAAGCTGGGGCACAGGGCACGTACTGTCCGACGCTGTTGCCAGCAGGACATCGTGGCCGGCATCCGTGAGTGCGCACGCCAAGGCATCAACGACTCGTTCGGTTCCGCCGTACTTTTCGGGCGGGACGGTAAACCAAGGTCCAACAATGAGTCCGATTCGCACGAGGTCTCTCCGTGTAAACGTAAACCCCCCGTGAATAAGGCTGGCTGCACAACCTCCTTCTAAACATATTCTTGGAAGGGCCGCCCGGCAACACTCTTGGCGTGAGTGAGGAAACTAACAGCACGCTCCCGGAATGCCATCCCTCGCCGATGCGTTGCAGCCATCATGAAGATTGAGATCTGGTCAGACGTCGCGTGTCCGTGGTGCTACATCGGCAAGCGCCGTTTCGAGACCGCCCTGGCGCAGTTCCCGCACCGTGAATCTGTGGACATCGAGTGGAAGAGCTATCAGCTGGATCCGTCCGTTCCTGAGCACTATGACGGCACCGAACTGGACTACTTGAGCAAGCGCAAGGGCATGGCGCCGGAGCAGGTCAAGCAGATGTTCGGCCACGTCACGGAGACTGCCAGGGGCGAAGGGCTGGACTACCACTTCGACAAGGTGGTGGTGGCCAACAGCTTCACGGCGCACCGGCTCATTCACCTCGCCGCTGCCCACGGCAGGCAGGACGCCGCCAAGGAGCAACTGCTGAGCGACCACTTTGAGCACGGCAAGGACATCGGCAACACCGAATACCTCACGGAGCTCGGCGCCCGCCTCGAACTGCCGGCCGAGGAAGTCGCCGAGCTGTTCACGTCCGACAAGTACATCGACGAGGTCAACGAGGACATCAACGAAGCCCGCGCCATCGGCGTTTCCGGCGTCCCGTTCTTCGTGATCGACCGCAAGTACGGCATTTCCGGCGCGCAGCCCGCCGAACTTTTCAGCCAGGCCCTGAACCAGGCGTGGCAGGAAGCCAACCCCCTTATCCCAGTGGGCGCCTCCGACGCCGAGGCCTGCGGCCCGGACGGCTGCAGCACCAACTAAGTCAAACGCGGGGTCACTTACGGACCATAAATCCCTTCCGGATGGGCCGTAAGTGACCCCGCGTTGCTTGTGAATGGCCGCTAGGCTTTCACCACATCAAGCTCGACGACGGCCCAGGACAAGGCGGGCAGCGTCAGGCGCAGCTCGGAACCAGTCGCCTTCACACCATCCAGTGCCTTCAAGCCCACGCGGCCCGGCTGGTCCTGTGAGTTGATCGTGAAGCGGTCGCCGCCGTCGGGAATCTCCAGCACCTCGGCGCGAAGGACCTGGCGGGCGTCGAAGCCGCGAAGGGCCACCTCGACGTCGGCCGCTTCTTCCAGGCCGCGGTTCGCGAAGAACAGTGCCACGCGTCCCGTTTCCTCGTTCCAGGTGCCGCTGACATCCACCAGGTCCGTGTCACCGAAGCGATCGTTCGAGTACTTGTCCGAGTCGATGGAGAGCCGCAGGATCTGGCCCTTGGCGAGCTCGGCCATCCGCGCGAACGGGTGGAAGATGGTCTGCTTCCAGGCCGGGCCATTCTCTTCGGAGAGGATCGGCGCGATCACGTTGACCAGCTGGGCCTGGTTGGCGATCTTCACGCGGTCGCCGTGGCGCAGCAGCGAGTTGAGCAGCGTCCCAACCACCACGGCGTCAGTCACGTTGTACTTGTCCTCGATCACGCGGGGGTGCTCGCGCCATCCGGCCTTGGCCACGTTGTGCGGCTGGTCCTCGGTGTCCAGGCCGCGCTGGTACCAAACGTTCCACTCGTCGAAGGACAGGTTGATGTGCTTCTTGTGCTTGCCCTTGGCGCGCACTGCATCCGCGGTGGCGATCACTGACTCGATGAAGTAATCGGTGTCGACGGCGGAGGCCAGGAAGCTGCCGACGTCGCCTTCGTGCTCCTGGTAGTAGGCGTGGAGGGACACGTAGTCCACCTCGTCGTAGGTGTGGGTGAGGACGGTCTGCTCCCAGGCTCCGAAGGTCGGCATGCTGGAGCTGGAGCTGCCGCATGCGACCAACTCGAGCGAGGGGTCCACGAAGCGCATGGCCTTGGCCGCTTCCTGCGCCAAGCGGCCGTATTCGTCGGCTGTCTTGTGGCCGATCTGCCACGGCCCGTCCAGCTCGTTGCCGAGGCACCAGAGCTTGATGTTGAACGGGTCCTTGTGGCCGTTCTTGGCACGCAAGTCAGACAAGTAGGTGCCGCCCGGGTGGTTGGCGTATTCCACGATTTCGCGGGCTGCGTCCACTCCCCTGGTGCCCAGGTTGATGGCTTCCATGATTTCGGTGCCGGCCTGCTTGGACCAGTCCACGAACTCGTGCAGGCCGAAGGCGTTGGTCTCCACGGTGTGCCAAGCTCCGTCCAGGCGGCGCGGCCTGTTTTCGCGGGGGCCAATGCCGTCTTCCCAGTTGTAGCCCGAGACGAAGTTGCCGCCCGGGTACCGGATGACAGTGGCTCCGAGTTCTTTGACGAGCTTCAGGACGTCCTGGCGGAAGCCGTTCCCGTCTGCTTCGGGGTGGCCTGGCTCGTAGATGCCGGTGTAGACACAGCGGCCCATGTGCTCCACGAAGGAGCCGAACAGTCGGCGGGGAACCTCGCCAATGGTGAAGTCGCGGTCGAGGGTGATGCGTGCGCGGGACATGTATCTCCTTGGTTGTGTTTCAGGTCTGGTGTTGGGTCGAAAAGGCGCCGATTATGTACCGGCGAGTCCCGTCGTCGCGACGCCCTTGATGATCTGGCGTTGGAAGAACAGGAAGACAAGGATCAGTGGCAGCGCCGCAAGCAACGCGGACGCCATGTTCTGCGCGTACTGGATGCCGTAGGCGCTCTTGATGGTCTGCAGGCCAACCGGGAGGGTCAGCAGTCCGCCGTCGTTGGTGGCGATGAACGGCCACAGGAAGTTGTTCCACGCGCCGATGAACACGAAGATCGCGACGGCGGCCAGGATGGGCCGGGACAGCGGCAGGATGATCTGGGTGAAGATGCGCAAACGGCTTGCGCCGTCCATCACGGCCGCTTCCTCCAGTTCGCGCGGGATCTGGTCGAAGAACTTCTTCAGCACGAACACCATGGCCGGGTGGATGACCTGCGGCAGGATGATGGCCCACGAGGTATCGATCAGGTTCAGCGCCAGCATTTGGTAGAACAGCGGGATGATCAGCACGGGCGGCGGGATGATGATGGACGCGATGATCACCGTCATCAGCACCTTCTTGCCCTTGAAGTCGATCCTGGAGAGTGCGTACGCCACCAGTGCCGAGATCACCAGGGTGATGGCCGTGATAGCCGCGGATGTATAGAGCGAGTTCCACGTCCAGAGCGGGATGTTGCCGTCCTGGAACACCTTGACGAACGCGTCAGGCGTGAAGCCCGACGGCGGCAGCCAGGTCACGTCCGGAGCCGCGGCATCCGTCTCGGTCTTGAAGGCGGTGGCCGTGGCCCAGGCGAAGGGGATCAGCCACAGCACCGCGAGGAAGCCTGCGACGACGATGGCTGCGATCCGGCCGACCGTCATCTTCTTGCGGGGCTGGCGGATCCTGGGTTTCTTGGCGGGGGTGGTTTGTGGTGCGGGACGGGTGATCGTTGCTGTGGCCATGGTTATGCACTCCTGCGGCGGGTGATGACGAACTGCATGACCGAAACAACCACGATCAGTCCGAAGAAGATGTAGGAGATGGCTGCGGAGTAACCCAGCCGGTAGCCGGTGAAGCCGGTTTCGAAGATGTACTGCACCACGGGCCGGGTTGATCCGGCGGGACCGCCTGCAGTCATCTGGTACACCTGGTCGAAGATCTTCAACGACGCCAGGATCTGGAGCAGCACGATCATCACCGTGGTGGGGGTCAGTTGCGGCAGGGTGATGGAGAAGAACTGGCGCCAGGCTCCGGCACCGTCCAGCGAAGCTGCCTCGTAGTGCTGGGCCGGAATGTTCTGCATCGCGGCCAGGTAGAGCAGGAAGTTGAAGCCCACGGTCCACCAGAGCGTGGCGATGACGATTGCCCACATGGCCACGTTGGGGTCATTGAGCCAAGCAACGCGCGGGAGCCCGATGCCCGTGAGGAACTCGTTGATCAAGCCGAGCTGCGGGTTGTACATCCAGGTGAAGAACAGGGAGACCACAGTTGATGCCAAGAGGTACGGGGCAAAGTAGGAGAGGCGCCACAGCCATTGCGCCGGCAGTCCGACGTTCAGCAACGCAGCCATCACCAGGGCCACAAGCACCAGTGGGACAGTGCTGATCACCGTGAAGTACAGGGTGTTGCCCAGGGAATGCCACATGTCCGCGTCGGCAAGGGCCTCGGCATAGTTGGCGAAGCCGATCAGGCTGTCATTGGCGCCGGTAAGGGACTTGCCCGTGAGGCTCATGTAGAAGCCGTAAAGGATGGGCCAGACAAGGAAAATGAGGAAGAACACCAGGAATGGCGTGGCGAAGGCCCAGCCGCTCAGGTTGTTGTTGGTGCGGCTCAGTGATTTGCGGAGATTCTCCGGCCTCGGCCGGGACAGCGTAGAGGTACTCATAAAGGACTCCTTTGTCGCTCGGTGTGCTGGGTCCGGCTAGACGGGGTTGGGACGGGAGAGGAGGGTGTTGGTGCGCTGCTCGAAGGCGTCCCAACCTACGGATGCCTTGTCCCTTCCAAGGAGTACGTTCTGCACGTTCTCCGCGAAGTAGGTCTGCCAGTCCGAGCCGGAGCCGCTGAACCAGGCTTCGGGATCGTAGGCGATGATGTCCGCCGCGTTGGCGTAATGGATCTGCGGGGTGAGTTCCCGGTAGGCCGTTGATTGCACCACGGGCTGATAGCCGGGAATGTGTCCGGCCTCCGCCCAAGACAGTGATCCTTTGAGGACGTCCGTGACGAACTTGTAGACATCCCGGCGTTTGTCCTCGTTCACGGAGAGTTGGCGAGGGAGAACGAAGGAGTGGGAGTCCGCGTACGACGCCGGAGTTCCGTACAGCGTCGGGATGGTGGCCGCATCGACCGGTATGCCGGCCTTCTTCATGGTGGGCAGTTCCCAGACGCCGCTGAACAGCATTCCCGAGCCGCCGCGTGCGAACTCGGCAATGCCTGTACTGATGTCCCCGGCCTGGGCAGCGATGGTGTCATCGAAGAGCGATGCCATGAACTCCAGGGATTCGATGGCCGCGTCCCGGTCCACCTTCATGGGCTGGCCCGGCGTCAGCACCATGTCCACGCCGTGCTGCTTGTAGAGGGTGTAGAACAGGCGCCACATCTGCGAACCACTGCCCAGGTATCCGAAGGACAAGCCGTGGGCCTTGGTGACCTTCTGCATTTCCAAGGCCACGGCTTTGAATTCCTCCGGCGAGCCCACCTCCTGGAGCTGGCCGTTGCTCCCCAGGACGCCTGCTTTGCCGGCGACATCCGTGTTGTAGAACATGATGAAAGGGTGGGAGTCCAGTGCGATGGAGAAGACCTTGCCGTCGTACTGGCTCTTCTCCCAGATCCTGGGGGCAAAATCAGAGGCCGTCACGCCGTTCTCGGCGAGGAGGTCCAGGTCCCAAGGATCAATAAGGCCGCCCGGTGCATAACCCGGGACCCTGCTGGCGTGCATGATGGCAACCTCGGGAGGCCGCCCTCCTGCCGAGGCCATGGCCAGTTTGGTGTAGTACGGAGGCCCCCAAGCCAGCACCGTGGGGTGGACTTTGAAACCGGGGTTGGCTTGGTTGGCACTGTTGATCATGGCCTGCATCTTGATGCCATCACCGCCGGACAAGAGGTGCCAGAAATCGATGTCCTGCACTGCCGCGGCCTGGGCCGCTCCGCCACAGCCCGTGAGGCCGGTGGCCAGGAGGCCTCCGCCAAGGAGGGCTGATCCTGTCAATAACTGTCTCCGGGACAACTGTTTCCCGGTCAAAGATTCAAACTGCTTCACCCGTCACTCCTTTGGATGGGTCCGCTGAAAGGTCATTGCTTCGCTGCGCAAAATCCGGCTCCGGCGCGTCCCCACTCTCGGGTAAAGGTTGGCCCGGGGGTGACGCAGGTCTCACATTACATCGATGTAATAGCGAGGGCAAGAGAAAATTGTTAGCGCACACAATTTAGGGGACTGCTCTCGTTTCAGCCCCTGCTGCTGTCCCGCTCCACAATGCGGTACTCGATTTCAACGAGCTGCTGCGCATGGGACCGGTCAGACATGCGTTCGGTCAGCAGGCGCAGGGCCTCGGTGGCAATGGCACGTTTGTCGAAGGACACGGTGGTCAGGGACGGCACCGCAAACCGCCCATCAATGACGTCGTCGAAGCCGGCGACCGCAATGTCCTCGGGAACGCGCACTCCCCTCTTCCACAGCGTGTTCAGCGCGCCGATGGCCATGGAATCCGTGAAACAGAACAGCGCCTCAGGCAATGGGTGCGCGTCCAGATACTCCCCCAGCGCTTCGGCGGCCGAAGCAGGCGTCCAACTATCGCACGAGATCAGCAACGACTCATCCCTGGCGATTCCCAGCGCCTGGAGTGCTGCCTCGTACCCACCAGCCCGCTGGAGCGCCGTGGCGGACTGCCTCCCACGGTTGACTCCCAACGCGGCGATACGCCTGCGCCCGGGCCTGGCCAAAGCGAGGGTCATGTCACGCGCCGCCGCAAAGCTGTCCACAAAGACGCGGTCGGCCAACTGCTGCGTGACTTCACCCAGGAGGACCACCGGAGGCAGCGCCACACCCACCTGCACTGCGCTCTCCTTGAGCACCACAGGATTGAGGATCAGCCCGTCAATGAGGTTGGCCCGCGCACGAGTCATCAATTCCTGCTCACGGTGGGGATCAGAGCCGGTTTCCTCGATCTGCACACTCCAGCCTTGCTCGTGGGCGACTTCCACGATGCTCTGGGAAATCTCCGCCGAGAACGGAGTGGCCAGATCGGGCAACGCCAGCCCGATGACACCCGAGCGGCCGTTGCGGAGGCCCCGCGCGGAGAGGTTGGGGACATAGTCGAGTTCCGCCATGGCCTGCTCAACCCTGAGCCGGGTGGGAGCACTGACTGGAACGATTCCATTCATCACGTTCGACACCGTCTTGGGTGAAACCCCTGCCCGGCGCGCTACGTCCTTGACCGTTGCCCGCAACAGTCCCCCTAGAAGATTAGTGTCCGGTTCCCCCGATATTACGCGAGTTTTTGTACACCTCATGGCCTTAAGAAGCCTCCAAAAAAGCATGAGGTGTAGAGAAACCCGAACTACTTAGTGACAGATCGCTGTAAAGTGTCTGTATGCCCAGGATCACGGCCGCCACGAACGCTGCCCAACGCGCCGAGACCCAACGTAGGATTCTGACGGCCTTCGGCGAACTGCTCTTCACCCACGGACTTCCGGGGCTCACCATGACGGACGTCGCCAGGCATGCCGGTGTGGGCCGGACCGCCGTCTACAACTATTACGCGGACATGGAGCAACTGCTCATCGCGTACGCCCTGGACGAGACCGAACGCTTCATTGTGGATTTGAGGGATTCACTGGCCGCACTGGAAAACCCGGTGGACCAGCTCGCCCTCTACGTCCGGGCGCAGGTGGAGGACCTCAGCCGCCGCCACCTGCCGCCGGGGCCTGCCATGGCCGCTGTCCTGTCGCCCGGCTCCTTTGCCAAGCTCGCAGACCACGTGGGCGACCTGAACGTCCTTCTCCAGGACATCCTCCGGGACGGTGTCCAGCAGGGCTACCTTCCGGACATCGACGTCGCACAGCTGGCGCGGCTCATCCACGGAACGCTTTCGGCCAGCGCCGCACGACGCAACCGAACGCCCGACGGCGACACCCCCGCGCCTGCCCCAGCCCCCGACGTCGAGCTTCCAGCCGCGCAAGAGGCGCACACGGAACAAACGGTGCGCTTCATCCAACTGGGAGCGGGAGCGCGCTTCGACGACACCGGAAACCCGGTCCGCCTCGAGCGCCCGGTCCTCGATGTCCTCGCCGGGCAGGAAGCTACTGCGCTGCCGGCAGGGTAGGCACCACCGGCCACTTGGAGTTGTCAGCGATCCGCAGGTCCTCACGCGGGCAAAGGAGCTTGCCGGGCGTCTGGTCCACCAGTTGCGGTTCCACCAGGCCTTCGTAGCCGGGAGTGAGGATCACGTCCACGGAATCGTCTTCGCGGTTGTCCTGGAAGTAGTCCGTCCCCGCCAGGTTCCGCTGGACGTTGAACGCCGCCGCCTGTCCCTTGACGCCGGAGACAACCACGCCCACCCCTGAATAGGCTGTGTTGCTGTTGTCCACCGATGCCACCTTGAACCCACGGGCAGCGAATTCGTCGGCGACCGTGCCAGCCAAGCCGCCGCGCGACGTCGCATTGAAGACGTTGAGGTTCACGGTTTCGTTGGGCACGTAGTCGAAGGTGGTGGTTGGGCACAGGCTGGCGGGGGCCTTGCTTGCGATAGCCGTGGGGACCTTGATGACGCCGTTCATGATCGCCCATGCGCCCACCGCACCAGCGGCAATGACGCCAACCAGCAGGACCAGGACAATTCCATGGAACAGCCGGCGGCCGAAGCTGCCCTTGGGAACCCTGACATCGTCGGCAAACGTTGCCCGCAGTTCCGGTCCGGTCACCACGTGGTGGCCGTGCAGTTGCGTCACATCCTTGGGACGCTTAGGTTTTTTTGGCCGCTGGGTGTCCTGGTCCGAAGCGGCGGGCCTAGCCATCGATCACCAATACGCGGGCGTGGATGGCCGTCCTCTGGTGAAGCGCGGTACGGACCGCCCTGTGCAGGCCGTCCTCGAGGTACATGACGCCCTGGTATTGGACGACGTGCGGGAACAGATCGCCAAAGAATGTGGAGTCCTCTGCCAACAATGCCTCCAGGTCCAGGGTCCGTTTGGTGGTTACAAGGTCATCCAGGCGCACCGGGCGCGGAGGCAGGGCAGCCCAGTCGCGTGGCGCGGAGTATCCATGGTCAGGGTACGGGCGTCCCTCGCCCACAGCTTTGAAGATCACCCTGCAAGCCTATGGAACTTGGCGCCCTAACGGAACTTGTGACCCGCAGCACAGGCAGGTTGTGGCCAAAAGGTGACTATCCTTCGTGGGGCGTCACAGCTGTGATGCAGGGCGCGGGGACTGACAGAATAGGGGCATGACACACCCGCTCCAAGGTACTGACCGGACCGCTGCCCTGGCCACGCCCGAGGTGGCGCTGTTGCTGGACGTCGACGGCCCCATCGCCAGCCCTGTGACGCGCGACGTCAAGCCGGACATCATCGCGGACCTGGTGGCGCTGGCCTCGGCGGGCATTCCCGTCATCTTCAACACAGGCCGCTCGGACGCGTTCATCAGTGAGCAGGTCATGAAGCCCATGATCGCCGCCGGGATGCCGGCACACACCGTGATCCATGCCATCTGCGAGAAGGGCGCCGTGTGGTTCAGCTATACGGCGGAAGGCCCCGGTCCCATCCATGTGGACCACGAACTCGCGGTACCCAAGGCCTACGGTGACGACATCCGCAGGCTCGTCGCGGAAGACTACTCCGCCCACATGTTCTTCGACGAGACCAAGCGGGCCATGGTTTCCGTGGAGCAGCACCTGGAGGTGTCCAGCGAGGACTACCTGGCCGAACAGAAACTGTTCGACGCCGACGCCCTGGACATCATGGGCCGCCACGGCCTGAGCGCCGCGATTTTGGACCACCACGCCCCCGAATCCGACGACGCCGCGGACTACCGCCTGGACCCCACCATCATCTCCACTGACATCGAATCGGTCCGGCTGGGCAAGGACCTCGGAGCGAGCCGCGCCGTCGAACTGCTGGCGGCCCAGGGCATCACTCCCCTGTCATGGCGCACCGTTGGCGATTCCCGCACGGACTATGCCATGGCAGACTGGCTTCACCACAACGACCACGATGTGAAACACGTGGATGTCCGGCCCGCAGACGGCGTACCGGTGAAGCCCTACACCATCCTGACGGCCGCTGACCTTGAACTGGCGGACGACGTGATCCACGACGACGCCGGCGGCGCTTTCCTCCGCAGCTGGCGCGAAGCACTTTCCATCTAGCTCCACCACCCAGACGATTCCGGAGAACAGCCATCACACAAGCACAGGTCGATCCGATCTACCACGGCAGCCCTTCCATTGAAGAAGACACGATCGCCGAGGCGGTCTCGCCTGCCGTCGTCGCGCACCTGAAGCACAGGTCCGACGTCGTCCGTCACCGCGGGCGGTACGCCCTGGTCAACAGCGACCTCACCCCGCAGCAGGCCATGGTGTCCGACCTCCTGGCCGTCCGGGCTGCCTTGGACGCCGCTGGTGTCGACTTCATCCTGGTCCGCGGAAACGACGAGCGGCCCGTCATCGCCGTCGATTGGGAGTCCCGCAAGGTGGTCCGGGAGGCGCTGGTTGCTGCGTTCCGGAACGAGCCGTTCTACTCCATGACCGTTGACGCCAAGAAAAAGACCTCAGTGCTGGTGGCCGACGGCGAGCTGACCACCAACCGGAAGTCCCGCATCTTCAGGCTGTACCGCCCCCGGGTCGAGACCGGCGGCGGCCTCTGGTACGGACCTGCACTGGGTGTGCAGCTTGAGCTGTGGAGGTTCGAAGGCGACCACCTGGAGCTGCCGGTGGAGAATTCCCTGACCCGCCGCACCATGCTCCGGCAGGACGCCGTGCGGGGCACGGTCCAGCGGCACGGCCTCTCCTGGCCCACCATCGAAAACATGTTTGCCGACCACGCAAGCGACATCGACTTCGACGTCGACATCGTCTTTTCCTGGGTTGATGGCAGCGACCCCGAGTACATTGCCCGGCGCCGCGCCCAGCAGGCCGGCGCCGTGCTCGGAGAGGGCGATGACCATGAAGCCCGCTTCCGCCAGATCAACGAACTGAAGTACGCGCTGCGCTCCGTGCACATGTTTGCGCCGTGGATCCGCAGGATCTTCATCGCCACCGATTCGCCCGCCCCGGCGTGGCTGGCAGAGCACCCGTCGGTGACCGTGGTGCGCAGCGAGGAGTTCTTCGCCGACCCCTCAGTCCTTCCCACGCACAATTCGCAGGCCGTGGAGTGCCAGCTCCACCACATCGAGGGCTTGTCCGAGCACTTCCTGTACTCCAACGACGACATGTTCTTTGGCCGTCCCGTGGGTCCGGACATGTTCTTCACCCCTGGCGGCATCACCAAGTTCATCGAAGCGGACACCCGCATTGGCCTGGGCGAGAACGACGCCGAACGCAGCGGCTTCGAGAACGCGGCCCGCGTTAACCGCAAACTGCTCTGGGAGCGCTTCGGCCGGATCACCACCCGGCACCTGGAGCACACTGCTGCCCCGCTGCGCCGCAGCGTCGTGGCCCGGATGGAGAAAGAGTTCCCCGCGGAATTCGCCAAGACGGCCGGCAGCCGCTTCCGCGCAGCTGACAACATCTCCGTGACCAACTCGTTCTACCACTACTACGCCCTGCTCACGGGCCGCGCAGTGACGCAAACCAATGCCAAGGTCAGGTACGTGGACACCACCATGTGGGCGGGCCTGCACTACCTGCCCAAGCTGTTGGCGAAGCGCCACATGGACTTCTTCTGCCTGAACGACGGCAGCTTCCCGGAGGTCGCGTCAGATGAACGTGCGGAACTGGTGACCGATTTCCTGGAGAAGTACTTCCCGGTCAAGGCACCCTGGGAGAAATAAGCGGCAGGGACGAGGTCAGCGTGCCAGGGGAAGTGTGCGCCCCCACCCGGGACTCGTGCGGGATGCGGATGCCGGCTTCGGCCAGCCTCCGCTGCACCTCTGCAGCATCCACGGGCTCGCCAACGGTTACGCCCCCGGACATCGGAACCACTGAGTGGACGATCGTGTGCTCGTAGACATGGATCATGTTGTACGACTGAGCACCATCGCGGCCACGCTGTCCGCCAGCACGCACTGCCAGGTCCTGGGTGTAACAGGTGGCCGAGGCGACTGACACCGGGATGCCGGCGAAGCCCGCCGTCGTGGAGTAATGCAGGTGGCCACCCAGGATGGTGCGAACGTCCGAATTGCGGACGACGGCGGCCAGCGCGGCTTGGCCGCGCAGCTCCACCAAGACAGCAAGGTCCTGGACGCAGGGAACCGGCGGGTGGTGCAACGCAAGGATGGTGCCGTCCGGGGCCGGGGTGGCCAGTTCGGCAGCCAGCCAATCGAGCTGGGATTCGGACAGCTCGCCGTAGTGGTGGCCGGGCACCGTGGTGTCCAAGGTGATGATCCGGAGCCCGTTCACGAAGTAGCTGCGGTCAACCGGGTCCTGGGGCCTGCTGGTCTCGGAAGCGTCCCGGAAGGCTGCACGGAAGTTCGCCCGGTTATCGTGGTTGCCCATGGCCCAGATGGCTTTGGCCCCGAGCGCGTCGCAGACGGGTTCGATCATTTCGCGGAGCCGCTCGTAAGCGTGGAGCTCGCCCTTGTCCGCGAGGTCTCCAGTGAAAATGATGGCCTCAGGCCTGATCCTGGAAGCGATGATCTGATCGCAGATTTCCTGGAGCCTGGCTGCACTGTCCACGGACCCGTGGAGCGTGTTTGGACCACCCACCAGGTGAAGATCACTCAGGTGCAACAGCACATGACCTGGTTTGGGGTATTCAGCCTCGATGAGCTCCATAGCTTGCCTTAGCGTTTGGTGGGAGGCGGCGCCTCCCGTGTCAATCCAGTAGGGCCAATCCAACCAGACAACAAGCCAACATCTGGCTAATTTCCGGCGGAATGTTGGAAAATTACTTTTCCTCCCTTCGGAATTGGTGGCTTTACGCCAACGCTTCTTCCACTGCTTTTATCAGGTCTTCGGAGTCGGGCTCCACTGCGGATGGGAATCGTGCCACGACTTTTCCGTCGCGGTTGATGACGAACTTCTCGAAGTTCCACTTAACTTTGACGGGCTCACCGTCGGCGCCCCGGGTCAGCTCGGTGAAGAGGGGGTGCTGTTCCTTGCCCAGCACGTTTGCCTTGCTGGTCAGCGGGAAGGAGACGCCAAAGTTACGCTCGCAGAACTCGGCGATCTCCTCGTCCGCGCCCGGTTCCTGGCCGCCGAACTGGTTGCACGGCACACCCAGGATCTCCAGCCCCTGCTCCCGGTACTTGCCGTACAGCTCCTCCAGGCCCGCGTACTGCCTGGTGAAGCCGCATTCGGAAGCGACGTTGACTACCAACACGGCTTTCCCTTCGAAGCGGCCGAAATCAGCGTCGGAGCCGTCGTTGAAGGTGAGGGGAATGCTGTACAGGCTGGTCATGGGATTCGCTTCCTGACGTCGTCGGCTGGCGGGATCGCCGCCATCGAGCTTACGGGAGCTTGCCGGGTGGCGAAACCTAGGGCGTTGGAATGATGAGCGTGGACAACGGCACGATCACACCGTCCGGGCGCTGGACCTTGTCCGTCCCGATCAGGATGTACCCAGGCGGAAGGACCACAGCCGGGAGCGTCGTTGGAAGTACGGCAGCCGGCGTGGGCACCGGCGCGACGGGAGCGGCCGGCGCGGGGGCCGGGGCTGGTGCCACCACTGGAGCTGGTGCCGGGGCGACCACTGCCGGGGCTGGCGCGATGACTGCTGGAGCCGGCGCAGGAGCCGCTGGTGCGGGCACTGCGGGAGGCACGACGACGGCGGGCGCCGGGGCTACTGGGACCGTCACCGTCGGCGCCACGGTAGTCGTGGACGGAACAGTTGTTGTCGGCGGCACAGTTGTTGTGGGCGGCACAGTCGTCGGTGCGGGCGTCGTCGGGGTCGGAGTGACCGTCGGGGTCGGAGTGACCGTAGGCGTCGGCGTCGGCGTAGGTGTCGGCGTCGGCGTCGGGGTGACCGTCGGCTTGGGGGTGACCGTCGTCGTCGGCGTAGGTGTCGGCGTCGGCGTGGCCGTCGCGGACGGTGCCGGTGTCTGCGTGGTGGGCGGCGTGCTGGTGCCTGGGGCGCTTGGTGTAGCCGGCGGGGTGGTCACTGGTGGAACGACTACCGGCAGTGCCACGGGTTCTTCGTGTTCGCCGCCGATGACTGCGCGGTTGGTGCCATCGGCCACTGGTACAGCCCACTGCGGGGTGGCCGTGGTGCCCGTTCCGACGCCTGGCTCGTAGCTCACCATGGTGATGGGCTGCAACGGATCAACCTGCTTGATGGGCAAGTAGATCCAGCCGTTCGGATTGGTGTGCAGTCCGTTGACGATCGTCTCGAAGTGGAGGTGGCAGCCAGTGGACCAGCCAGTGGTGCCAACCTCAGCAATGACTTCGCCGACGCGGACCGACTGGCCCTTCGTGACGCCGATCGCCTGCAGGTGGTTGTAGGTGGTCACCAGGCCGTTGCCGTGCTCAATTTCCACACGGTTGCCGCCACCCCAGATGTGCCATCCGACGGCCCGGACAATGCCGGCATCGGCGGCGTACACCCGGGTGCCGCATGCTGCAGCGTAATCCTGGCCCCAGTGGAATTCACCGGGGAGGCCGGTCAAGGGACTGTAGCGGTAACCGTAAGGCGAGCTCGGATTGAGGACCTCAAGAGGCGCGTACAAGCTCCCCGCGGGCGGGCGTGGCATACCCGCTGAGGCGACCGTCAAGCCCGATGAACCATCCTTGCTGACGGTCCGGACCACAGCCCGGTCGAAGTACACCATGGGCGTTCCGGCTTGTTGTGCCGGGGGCTCGGGGGCCGGATCGATGACGGTAGTCTCGGCCTCCGGCGCCACCAGGGTGCCCAACGCCGTCGGTTCAACAACGCCCTGCGCCAGGGAACCGCCAATGCTGCTGGTCGGCACGGAAGTGAGTGGCTGGAAGCCAAATGCGATAAACGCCAGGATGGCGAGGCTTCCAGCGATAAGAACGCGGTGGAAGCCTATGGCACGGATCAGTTTTACTGCCCGGTTTGAATCATGATGCTTGCCCACAAAACACTCCCCAAAGCCAGCGGCACCAAACCCCAGCCTGGCGTGCAAGCACCATTGTTGCGGGAATCACAGCAGAAATAAAGGCTTCCCGGGCCCTCGCGCGAGAAAGGTTCCATCAGTTTTTGCTCAAGGCGTCTTGAGCAAAGAGACGGCCGGCCTCAGCCCAGGTTTTCCTTCAGCAGCGCCCGGTGTTCCACCGCGGCGGTGGTGTGCAGGGCGCGGCCAGCCTCGGTCAGTTCCAGGAACAACGAGCGGCGGTCGTCGGCGCAGGTCTGGCGCGAAACGAGGCCGGCTTTTTCCAGCCGGTCCACCACCTTGGAGACGGCACTTTGGGTCATGGGCGTCCGCTCCCCCAGCGACTTCATCCGGCACGAAGACTCTTCGCTGTCGGCTACGAGATCGAGGATTTCGAACTCATTCAGGCCGATATCGAACTTGGCTTCCAGGGCGCGGTCGATCGCCGCTGCGGTGCGGAAGTACGAGTCCTGGATGCTTCGCCACTGCTCAACCAGTTGGCGATCACGCGTCGTTGCCATGTCCTGATTCTAGTTCATTACGCACTTAGAATCCACGTCATAATATTCCTTGTCATTGAATGACGCGTCATATACATTGTTGATCATGACATCACCCACCACCCTCAAAACGTCTGCCGAGCCTCTGGCATCAGCCGTCCGCTGGACGCGGGCACAGTGGCTGCTCCTGATGGTCGTGTGCACCGTCCTGGCCCTGGACGGGCTGGACGTCTCCATGGTTGGCGTTGCTTTGCCCTCCATCGGACATGAACTCAACCTGGGTACCGATTCCCTGCAGTGGATCGTTTCCGCTTACGTCCTCGGCTACGGGAGCCTGCTGCTCCTTGGTGGCCGCCTGGCCGACCTGCTGGGCCGCCGTCGAATCTTCCTCATCGCCTTGACGGTGTTCGCGGCAGCGTCGCTCCTTGGCGGACTGGTGGACGATCCCGCCATCCTGATCGCTACCCGGTTCGTCAAGGGCCTCGCCGCCGCCTTCACCGCCCCCACCGGCTTCTCCATCATCACCACCAACTTTGCGGAGGGACGCGAGCGCAACAAGGCGCTGTCCATCTTCACCACCTTCGGTGCCAGCGGCTTCTCGCTGGGCCTGGTGGTTGGCGGTCTGATGACCAGCCTGAGCTGGCGCTGGACGTTCCTGGTCTCGGTGCCGATCGCCGTGATCGTGGTCCTGCTGGGCATGAAGTTCATTCCCAAGGACAAGCCGTCGGTGGAAGACAGCGGGCACGATATCTGGGGTGCCGTGACGCTCGCCCTGGGCATGCTCGGCCTCGTCTACACCTTGGTTTCAGCACCTGAACACGGCTGGGGATCTGTGGCAACAATCGCCGGGTTCGCAGTTTCTGTCGCCGTGCTGGTGGCCTTCGCAATCATCGAGCGCAAGGTCAAGCACCCGCTGATCCGCTTCGGCATCCTCAAGGAAGGCTGGGTGGCCCGGGCGAACCTGAGCGCAGTGGGCCTGTTCGGTTCCTACCTGAGCTTCCAGTTCATCGTCACCATGTTCCTGCAGTCCGTGCTGGGTTGGACGCCCTTGGGAATGGCACTCGCTTTGCTGCCCGCGGGCTTGCTGGTGGCCACCAGCGCACCGTTCGCTGACCGGCTCATCGAGAAGTTCGGGGCCACGCAACTCATCCTCACCGGCCTGACGGCCCTCGGCCTGGGCTACGTCCTGTTCCTGCGGGTGGGAACCACGCCCAATTACGCGCTGGACATCCTTCCGTCGGTGGTCCTGCTGGGCATTGGCTTCGCATTGGCCTTCCCATCCATCAATGTCCAGGCCACCGCCGGCATCCGCGACTCCGAGCAAGGGCTCGCGGCAGGACTGATCCAGACCAGCACCCAGGTCGGTGCCGCGTTGGTACTGGCCGTCACCACGGCCTTGGTGAGCGGCCACGGACACGCTTCGGGTACGGTCAGCGCCCAGGCCATGCTGGAACAGTACCGTCCGGGACTGATCCTGAGTGCCGCCGTCGCCATTGCCGCCTTGCTGGTGGCAGCAGCGCCTTCCCGACGCCGGGTCACCTCCTAGCCCTCGCGTCTTTCCCCTGTACACGGGCGTGATTGCGAGGTCGAATGGACCATGAGGAATTACCTCACCGAGTACAGGCACGAACTCCAGCGCACGTTCACGGGGACGTCGGGGACGCCGCCTGAGTGGGTGCCGCGCCTGGCCGAAGGGAACGACGCCGGATATCACCTGCCGGGGTCGGCCGTCTGGGCGGTTCATGGTCACGTGGCCACGATCGTGGCCGGGATCAGGGTGCTGCTGATGCAGGCGCTGCACCCCGGCGCGCTGGCTGGGGTATACGAGCACTCCGGTTTCCAGAAGGATCCGCTCGGACGGTTGGCCAACACCGTCAGGTGGATCTTCACCGTGACCTACGGATCCACGGAAGCTGCCGAAGCCGCAACGGCCCGTGTCCGGAAGATCCACGAGCGCGTCCGCGGGACGTACGTAGACGGCAACGGAGTCCGGCGCGAATACGCGGCGAACGATCCCGAACTCCTCCGCTGGGTACACGTCACCTATGCTGACTCCTTCATTACTGCCAACCGCATCTGGGGCCGGCCCATCCCCGGCGGTGCCGATGCCTACGTCCGTGAGTGGGCCGCGGCCGGCAGGCTCATGGGCGTGGACAATCCCCCGCTCACCGAAGCCCAGGTCCATGACGAACTGGAGCAGTGGTATGCCTCAGGAGTCTTGCGGGCCGACGAACGCCTGGCCGAGACGGTGTGGTTCATTCGCCATCCGCCCCTGAGCCCGATGCTCCAGCCGGGCTACCGCATCCTGTTCGCGGCCGCCGTCGCAAGCCTTGAACCCCGATACCGCGACATGCTTGGGCTCCGGGCGCCCCGGCTCGGGCCTATCCCCCTGCCAGTCATCACCGCTGCCAGGGCGGTGCTGGGCATGGTCCGGTTGGCCCTCGGATCGCACGGGCCCAGCGAACAAGCAGCCCGGAGACGGTTGCAGAGACTCGGGTACGCCACATAACCGCGCACCTCGAAAGCCCGCCTAGTGCGGGCTTTTCTTTTGAGCGAGATGTTTCTTAATGCAACACAACCGTTGACTGGTGATCAACCTCACAGTTACAGTTACGGCACCCCAACGGCCACGACGGCCCGACAAATTCCCCGTCGAATGCTTCGGAGCGAAAGGTGCGCGCAACCCGCCGCCGACAACTACCCGCGCATTCTTCGGGATGTATCCCCAGCACAACGCCCGTCTCCCCCTTGGTCCGTCTTGTCAAACGGAGCCTTGACGTTGGCGTCAATGAAAGGCAATGAAGCCATGACTGAATCCCGATCCCACGTTTTTGACCGCCGGCAGATCCTCAAAGCAGCGGCACTGACGCCGTTCGCCGGACTGGCACTATCCGGTTGCAGTTCCAAGGCCCCCGAGAGTGCCGCAGCCAACAAGACCGTCACAGTCACTTCCTACGGCGGCTCCTACAACGATCAATTCACCCAGACCATCCTGGATCCCTTCGCCAAGCAGACGGGCATCCAGCCGACGCTCCTGGCCAACACCAGCCTTGCCTCCCTCAAGGCCCAGGTTCAGTCCGGCGACGTGCAATGGGACCTGGTGGAAATCACGGCACCGGAATACGAAACGGCCGTGGCCGAGGGACTCCTGGAAAAGTTCGACTACGACATCATTAGCGATAAAGGCCTTCCCAGCTACGCCAAGGCTGAGTACGGCATCAAATACTTGAGCTTCCTGTTCGTCATGGCGTGGGACCAGAACGCCATTCCGGACGCCCAAGCACCCAAAGACTGGGCGCAGTTCTTCGATCAGGACAAGTTCGCCGGCAAGCGTTCCGTGTACAACCAGTTGTCCGACAGCTCAGTACTGGAAGCAGCCTTGCTGGCTGACGGTGTGCCGTTCGAGAAGATCTACCCGCTTGACGTTGACCGGGCGCTGCGGGTCCTTGGCCACCATCCTGGCAAAGACCGCCTCCTCTACCACTCGGCCAACCAAGAGCCCATCCAGCAGCTGACCTCGGGAGAGGTCTCGCTGTCCACGAGCTTCAACAACAGGATCAACGCCGCCCGCAAGGACGGCGCGAAATTGAACTTCACAGCCGAGAACGCGGTCCTGGCGGGCGATTATTTTGTGGTTCCCAAGGGGGCAAAGAACAAGGAAGCTGCTTTCAAACTGATGAACTTCATGTCCAACGATGCTGAGGCTGGAGCGGCGTTCGACTCCGTCACCAACCTGACCCTTGCGAACACTCCCGCACTGTCCAAACTGCCCAAGGAGGTTGCAGACACCCTGCCTACCAGCCCGCTTCTTGCGGACAAGATCCTGATCCGGGACGACAAATGGTGGTCCCAGAACCTGAAGAAGACCGAGCAGCAATTCAAGCTGTGGCAGGCCAGCTGACATGAGCGCAGCGACTCTTCAAAGCCACAAGGCGAAAGGCCGCGGGACGCCGGATCCGCACGCGGCAAAGCCACGACGACGAAAAAGCGGGTGGTGGTTGCTGTTGGCACCCGTCCTGGTATTCGACGTCGTTCTATTCCTGACTCCGCTGGGCAAGTTGGTAGGTTCAAGCTTTTCAGACAATGCGTACCAGCGCGTATTGGAGGATCCACTGGTCATTCGTTCGCTCGTGAACACCCTGACCATCAGCCTGGCATCCACCGTGGTGACTGTGGTTCTGGGCTATGTCATTGCCCTGGTCCTCTGGCGCGCAGGGAACGTCCTGCGGGTAGTCCTGTTCGCCGTGGTCTTGCTTCCGTTCTGGACCGGCATCCTGGTAAAGAACTTCGCCTGGGCGGTTTTGCTCCAGGACAACGGCATCATCAACGCGTTCCTCCAGGGCGTCGGGCTGACAAGCGCTCCGATCGAGTTGCTCCACAACCGCTTCGCAGTCATCATCGGCATGGTTCATTGCCTGTTGCCCTACGCCGTTTTCCCGATCTTTTCGTCCTTGACGGCCATCGATGAACGCCTCGGGCTTGCGGCGCGGTCGCTCGGCGCCAAAGAAGCCCCGATTTTCCGCCACATCACCCTTCCCCTTAGCGCTCCAGGCGTCTCGGCGGCCGGTCTGCTGGTCTTCATCATGAGTACCGGATTCTTCATCACACCCGTGGTCATGGGTGGCCCCGGCGACATGATGATCGCCAACCAGATTGACTACTACGCGCGACAGTTGACCGATTTCCCAGGCGCCGCGGCCTTGGCCGTGATCCTCACCGCCCTGGTCAGCGTCCTGGTAGCGGTCTACCAAAGGGTCCTCAAAGCCGGAGGCCAGCATGAAGACAACTAACCCCCAGCACCGCCTGGTTCCCCTGGTGTCACTGCCAATCTTCCTGTTCCTGGTGGTGCCTACCCTCATTGTGGTCCCCGTGGCTCTCAATGACAGCCGCTACATCACGTTCCCGCCCGAGGGCCTGTCCTTCGCCGCAGTGGCCGGCTTCTTCGCAGACCCGGCATGGACATCCGCCCTGTGGGCCAGCCTGCAGTCAGCAGGCATAGCCGTGCTCATCGGCCTCCTGATCGGTTCCAGCGCGGCCGTCGCACTTCACGGCCGCAAGTTTCCAGGGAAGTCGGTGGTGATAGGGCTGATACTCGCGCCGATGATCGTGCCCACAGTGGTGCTGGCCCTTGCTTTCTACCAGTTCTTCATCTCCGTTGGCATGGTTGGGAGCATCATCCCCATCGGTTTGGCGCACGCCATTATCGCCACGCCCTACGTGTTCCTCACAACCCGTGCCAGCCTCGCCGGGCTCAACCCGGCATTGGTGCGTTCGGCGCAAAGCCTCGGAGCGGGTGCCTTGTCCATCTTCCGCCACGTGTATCTGCCCGTCATCCTTCCGGGCCTGATCTCAGGGGCATTGTTTGCTTTCTCCGTATCCATTGACGAAACCGTGATGTCCCTGTTCATGCAGTCCCCCGGCGCCACCACGTTGCCCGTGAAGATGTTCACCGACATCCAGTTCAACCTGACTCCAAAGATCGCCGTTTCCTCGGCCCTGCTGGTCAGCGTGGCCACCATTGGACTCCTGCTCCAGGTCATGTTCGTCCTGAAACGCCGATCGACCTCCCGGATGATGCCCCTGGCCGTCTCCGCCCAAACGTAAGGAACAACGATGACCGCATCCATGACTTCCACCGCAACCCCTCCGGCGTCGGCCGCCCAGGCCCAGGGTCTGCTTGAGCTTCGGCAGGTCCGCAAGAGCTACGGCGAGTTTGTCGCCGTCGACCAGTTGGACCTGACCGTCCAGCCCGGCGAATTCGTAACCCTCCTCGGGCCCAGTGGATCGGGCAAGACCACCACCATGATGATGGTGGCCGGGTTCGAAGAACACACCTCAGGATCAGTCCTGATAGATGGCCAGCCGGTAGACACACTCCCCCCTCGGGAACGGAATCTGGGCGTCGTCTTCCAGAACTATGCCCTCTTTCCACACATGACTGCCCTCGAGAATGTGGAGTTCGCACTTCGCATGCGAAAGGTACCTGTAGCGGAACGGCGCCAGCGGGCACGCGAAGCGCTGAAGCGCGTGGGCCTTGGCGCCTTGGGTGATCGCAAGCCGCGCCAGCTCTCCGGTGGCCAGCAACAACGCGTGGCGCTGGCACGGGCCTTGGTATTCAACCCCGCGGCCCTGCTGCTGGATGAGCCCATGGCGGCCCTGGACAAACGGCTCCGCGAGCAGATGCAGGAAGAGATCAAGACCCTCCAGAAGAGCCTGGGGATCTCCGTTCTGTTCGTTACCCATGACCAGGAAGAAGCCATGGCGATGTCGGACAGGATCGTGGTGATGAAAGACGGGCGCATCGTGCAGTCAGGGCCGCCGGAGGAGGTGTACAACCACCCGCTCACGGACTGGGTGGCCGGCTTCCTTGGCGACACAAACCTCATTCCGTGCAAAGTGCTGGAGCGCAACGGCAGGGAAGCCAGCGTGGATCTGGGTGGCTTGGGAGTGGCACGTGTGACGGACCAGGGTGCTTCCGGGACGGACTATGCAGTCTCCATTCGCCCCGAGCACCTCAAGTTCAGCTCAACCCCGCCGGCGACCGGCGGTTGCCAGGCTGTCATCACCTCGTCCACCAACCTTGGCGCTACGGTGCGGTACCGGCTCACGGCGGGTGGGCACGATCTGATGCTGAGGGAAATGAGCTCCGAGTCGGGCACCCGTTCAACAGGTGATCTGTGGGTCAGCTGGGACTCGGATAAGGCCCAGCTGCTGGTCCTGGAGTCCTAGAGGAACGCGTAAAGCCGGGCAGGACGACTTTTCAGCGTCCTGCCCGGCTTCTTTGCGGACTTCAGGGAACTAGATCAACGCGTCCGACAGGTGGTTCGGGGTACCGAAGCGGTGGGCCGTGATGGATACAGCCTGCTCGCGGAGGAACGGCAACATCTCGATCCGACCGGCCTGCGTCACTGCGCCGTGGTAAACCGCAACGTCCGGACGGCCACCCATGGCCGCGCTCAGCGCGGCGAAGTCGCCACCGATCAAGCGGATGCGGCCGCCGTCGAACTTTGCCGCACGGGACAGCCACGCGGCGTCGTCCTCAACCCGGACGCTGACGCCCAGGTTCGCGAACACTGTCACCACGGCGTCGGGAAGTACGACGGCGGAGCTCACCGTCAGCTTTGAGCCAGCCACTGCACCGGCTGCTACGACGCGGAGCAGCTCAGCGAGTCGCTCGCCTTCGGAGAGACGGATGGTGACAGGGAGGGAGCGGTAGCGGAAGACGTTGCGCTCTGCGGAGAGGGCGGAAACATCCTGGCGCGTGCCGAACTCGGATTCCCAGGCGGCGGCGTCGCTGAAGAGTGCCTGCTGGAGGGTCTGGAGTTCCCCGGCAGTAACGTCAGCGGACTTGGCAGCGGCAAGGATCTGCGAGGCCGCACCCTGAAGGACGGTGCCGCGCTTGGCCTTTGCCTCGGCCGGGAGCCAACTGCCCAGGCCGATCAGGTAGTTCGGTCCACCGGCCTTGGTTCCGGCGCCAACAGCCGACTTCTTCCAGCCACCGAACGGCTGGCGCTGCACGATCGCACCGGTGATGCCGCGGTTGACGTACAGGTTGCCGGCCTGGATGGTGTCCAGCCAGACGCCCATCTCGGCGGAGTCCAGGGAGTGCAGGCCGGCGGTGAGGCCGTACTCGATCTCGTTCTGGATGGCGATTGCTTCCTCAAGGGTTTCGGCGGTCATGACACCCAGCACCGGGCCGAAGAACTCGGTCAGGTGGAAGTAGGAGCCACGCTTGACGCCCGAGCGGATACCCGGGGACCACAAACGGCCGGTCTCGTCGAGGCGCTCGGGCTTGATGGCCCAGGTCTCGCCGTCGCCCAGGGTGGTGAGCGCGTTCAGGAGCTTGCCGTTGGCCGGTTCGATGATCGGCCCCATCTGGGTGGTGGCATCCTCCGGGTAGCCGACGGTCAGCGAGCGGGCGGCGTCGATGAGCTGGTTGTGGAAGCGGGCGCTCTTCGCCACCGAGCCCACCAGGATCACCAAGGACGCGGCAGAGCACTTCTGTCCGGCGTGGCCGAATGCCGAGTACACGACGTCCTTCGCGGCAAGGTCCAGGTCGGCACTCGGGGTGACGATGATGGCGTTCTTGCCGGACGTCTCCGCGAGCAGCGGCAGGTCCTGGCGGAAGGAACGGAACAGTTCAGCCGTTTCGTAGCCACCTGTGAGGATCACGCGGTCAACGCTGGGGTGTGAGACCAGCTGGGTGCCAAGCTCACGCTCTTCGAGCTGGACGAGTGCCAGCACTTCACGCGGAACACCGGCTTCCCACAGGGCGTCCACCATAACGGAACCGGAGCGGCGGGCCTGCTTTGCAGGCTTGATCACGACGGCGGACCCTGAGGCGAGTGCTGCGAGGGTGGAGCCTGCGGGGATCGCCACAGGGAAGTTCCACGGCGGGGTCACCACGGTGAGGTTCGCTGGGACGAACGTGGCGCCGTCGACCGTTTCCAGGTCCTTGGCGCGCTCGGCGTAGTAGTGCGCGAAGTCGATTGCTTCGCTGACCTCGGGGTCGCCCTGGTCGATGGTCTTGCCGGTCTCGGAAGCCATGACTTCCAGGAGTTCGGCGCGGCGGGCCTCCAGGACCTCGCCGGCACGGTGCAGGATGGCTGCGCGCTCGGCGGCCGGACGTGCACCCCAGGCCTTACCGTGATCCACGGCGGTGGCGATGATGCGGTCCAGTTCGGCTGCGTCGGAGACCTTGGTGGACTCGACGATCTTGTTGCCGGCGGTGGAACCGGGGATGCGCTTGAGGATGTCGCGGCCCCAGGCGCGGTTGGCCGGAAGCGCGGGGTCCGTGTCAGGGGTGTTGCGGAAGCCCTCAAGTGGTGCCGGATCGGCGGGGAGGCGACGGTCCTGCTTGCGGTTGGGGCCCGGGACCTCGTCCTTCATGTTGGCCAGGGAGTCCAGGAAGCGCTGCTGCTCGCGCTTGAACAGGCCCTCGTTTTCGCTGAGCTCGAAGACGGCGGACATGAAGTTTTCCTGGCTTGCACCCTCTTCAAGGCGGCGGATCAGGTACGCGATGGCGACATCGAACTCGCCCGGGTGGACCACCGGTGTGTAGAGCAGGAGGCTGCCGACATCCTTGCGGACCGCAGTGGCCTGGCCGGTTGCCATGCCCAGGAGCATTTCGAACTCAATCGCTTTCTGCCCCTGACCGGCAATCCCACGCTGCTTGGCGAGCAACCACGCGAACGCGACATCAAAGAGGTTGTGGCCGGCAACGCCGATTCGGACAGCGTCAACGTGCTCCGGGGTGAGGGCGTAGTTGATGACGTTCTTGTAGCTGGTGTCCGAGTCCTGCTTGGTGCCCCAGGTGGCCAGCGGCCAGTCGTGCAGGGAGGCTTCGACCTGCTCCATGGGAAGGTTGGCGCCCTTGACCACGCGGACCTTGATGGGAGCACCGCCCTGGGCACGGCGTTCGGTGGCCCACTCCTGCAGTTCCTGCATGGCGCCAAGGGCGTCCGGAAGGTAGGCCTGGAGGACGATTCCGGCTTCCAGGTTCTTGAACTCGGGCATGTCCAGGATGCGCTTGAACACCGCGATGGTCATGCTGAGGTCCTTGTATTCCTCCATGTCCAGGTTGATGAACTTGGGCTTGGGGAAGGACGCGGCGAGGCGGTAAAGCGGGGTGAGCTTCTCCACCACGTGCTCGACGGCTTCGTCGAAGGCCCATGGGGAGTGCGGGGCCACGGTGGAGGATTCCTTGATGGAGACGTAGTCCACGTCTTCGCGGGCCAGGAGTTTGAGGGTGCCTTCGAGGCGACGCTGCGCTTCGTGTTCGCCCAGGACGGCTTCGCCGAGGAGGTTCACGTTCAGGTGCACGCCGTCCTGGCGGATCTTCGCAATGGCCGGGCCGAGCTTTGCGTCGGTGGCGTCGACGATGAGGTGGCCCACCATTTCGCGGAGCACGCGGCGGGCAATGGGGATAACGACCTGCGGGAGGATCGGAGCCATGACGCCGCCCACGCGGACAGCGCTGCGCATGTACCAGGGCAGGAACTTGGGGACCTTCGGGGCCAGCTCGGCGAGTTTACGGCCGGCGACGGAAAGATCCTCAGGGCGGATGACGCCGTCGACGAATCCGACCGTGAAGTCCAAGCCGTTGGGGTCTTTCAAGACGCCGGCAAGGCGCTGGGCGGAGACGTCCACGGGGATCTTGCTGGCTTCGGTCAACCAGTGGCGGACCAAGGCAATGGCTTCCTGGGCAAGATCATCGAACTGTCCGGAATCCTGGGTGCTCGGGGCGGTGGCATCCGGGATGGTGCTGGTCATGGGGGCTCCTTCTGAGGCAGAGAAGTTTGTTTCTTTCCATCAGTATGGATCTACAATCACGTTAGGAAAAGCGATCTTTTCCGACGAATATTCGTTATCCATTCCGATCTTTTGGAGGCCGACTTGCTGGATGTCCGCAGGCTCCGTTTGCTGCACGAGTTGAAGATCCGCGGAACGCTCGCCGAAGTGGCCGACGCGATGCAGTACAGCCCGTCATCGGTGTCGCAGCAGCTGACCCTCCTGGAGAAGGAGGCCGGGGTCGAACTGCTCCGCAAAGCCGGGCGCCGCGTTCAGCTGACCCCGCAGGCGGAGATCCTCGTAGCCCATACCGCCGCCCTTTTGGAGACCCTGGAAAAGGCCGAAACCGACCTTGCCGCCTCATTGTCGATGGTGACGGGAACCGTGCGCCTGGCCGTATTCCAATCCGCCGCACTGGCCCTGCTCCCGGACTTCCTCAGCATCATGCGTAAGGAGTACCCCGAGGTCCGCGTCGAAATGACCCAGCGCGAACCCGAAACGGCCCTGTACGAAACGTGGGCCCGGGACTTCGACCTGGTAGTTGCCGAGCAATACCCAGGCCATGCCGCCCCGCACCACAGCGGCCTGGACCGCGTCATCCTCACCAGCGACGCCATCAGGCTGGCTACTCCCCCCGTGGGGCTCGGTGGCGAAACCGTAGCCACCCTCGCGGACACAGCGTCGATGCCCTGGGTCATGGAGCCCCGCGGCGCGGCCTCCCGGCATTGGGCCGAGCAGGCCTGCCGGTCCGCAGGTTTCGAACCCGACGTCCGGTATGAAACAGCCGATCTCCAAGCCCAAATCCGGCTCATCGAATCCGGAAACGCTGTAGCGCTCATGCCCGATCTGGTCTGGACGGGCCGAACGCGGACTGTTCAGTTGCTGGACCTCCCCGGGCTGCCGAAGCGGACCGTGTTCACCTCCACCCGAACGGCCGGGCGCATCCACCCAGCCACCGCGGCGTGCCGTGAAGTGCTGGAGCGCGTCGCAGCGGCACAACAATTGGACGCGGAACAGCAGGCGGACGCTGGGTAACTCCCGGAAACGCAAAAGGCCCCAGTCCGAGGACTGGGGCCAAACGCGGAGAATGGGGGATTTGAACCCCCGAGGGCGTTAACCCAACACGCGTTCCAGGCGTGCGCCATAGGCCGCTAGGCGAATTCTCCTTGCTTCCGATTCGAAAGCAGATACTACTGTACCTGAGAATTTCGGCATCGTGTAATCGGCCCGGGCTGGCGTTCTCGGACAGGGTTGTCGAAGTGCCGCTTAACGGAAAAATGGACGCCCCCAACGCGCCCATTCTTGCGGTACCACCGTTGAGCTACCGGGTCCGGCCCCTCGCCCCCAGGCCCCGCAGCTCACAACCTTGAGATTGCCCCAATCGGTGTACATACCCATGGTCCGCCGCGAACCTCGGATTTGCAATGGTTGAGACCTGTTTGTAGCCGAAGTTGCTGACAAGATGTCTGCATGACGCAGCTTCATGCACTGGTGGTTTACGTACCTGAGACGCATATTGAGGAAGTTCTCCTGGCCATCGGAGACGCCGGCGCGGGTCGGATCGGCGACTACTCCCACTGCGCTTTCACCTCGCCGGGCACAGGCCGCTTCACACCGTTGCCGGGGGCGCGGCCGTTCGTTGGCGACGTTGGGATTGAAGAGCAGGTGCCGGAAATTCGGGTCGAGTGCGCGGTGCAGGAGGAAATTCTCGACGGCGTTGTGCTGGCTTTGCGGGCATCGCACCCTTATGAGGAACCCGCCTTCATGACGTGGCCGGTGAACGGTTGGCGATGATGGGCAGGCTACCGGCCACCCGCCGTCGAGCCTCATCCACAGCCCCCGGCGGCCGATTCGAACCCCGCCCCGAGTTCGGGTAAGCTTGTCGACGGCCCCTCATGTGGCGTCATCCTGTTGAACTCCCCCAGGACCGGAAGGTAGCAAGGGTAGATGGGCTCTGGCGGGTGCATGAGGGGTCTCTTATTTAAATGTCAGTCCCTATAGGTAGGTTTCACTTGTGACTGTTACAACTGCCCTGTATCGACGGTACCGGCCCGACTCTTTCGCGGACGTTATCGGGCAGGAACACGTCACAGAGCCGCTGATGACGGCGCTCCGCAAGAACCGCGTGAACCACGCCTACCTCTTCTCCGGCCCCCGCGGCTGTGGCAAGACCACGTCAGCGCGCATCCTGGCCCGCTGCCTGAACTGTGCAGAAGGACCCACTGACACTCCCTGCGGCAAGTGCCCCAGCTGCATCGAACTGGCGCGCGGCGGATCAGGTTCCCTCGACGTCATCGAGATCGACGCCGCCAGCCACGGTGGTGTGGACGACGCCCGCGATCTCCGCGAACGGGCAACCTTCGCCCCGGTCCGCGACCGCTACAAGATCTTCATCATCGACGAAGCCCACATGGTCACGTCGGCCGGCTTCAACGCCCTCCTGAAGATCGTCGAAGAACCGCCGGAACACATCAAGTTCATCTTCGCCACCACGGAGCCGGACAAGGTCATTGGCACCATCCGTTCGCGGACGCACCACTACCCCTTCCGGCTGGTGCCGCCCGAGCCGCTGATGAAATACCTCGAGCTCCTCTGCCGGCAGGAGAACGTCCCCGTAGCCCCGGGAGTGTTGTCGCTGGTCATCCGCGCGGGTGGCGGTTCAGTCCGTGACACCCTGTCCGTGCTGGACCAACTCATGGCCGGCGCCGGACCCAACGGCCTGGACTACGAGCTCGCCGTCGCGCTGCTCGGCTACACGCACGCTTCCCTGCTGGACGACATCGTGGATGCCATTGCCGCGGCCGACGCCGCCACTGTGTTCCGCGCCGTGGATCGCGTCATCCAGACCGGGCACGATCCCCGGCGTTTCGTCGAAGACCTTTTGGAACGCTTCCGCGACCTGATCATCGTTCAGGCGATGCCCGAAAGTGCGCAGGCAATTCTTCGCGGAATGCCCGCAGACCAGATCGCCCGCATGCGCAACCAGGCAACCAACCTTGGCGCAGCGGAACTCTCCCGCGCGGCGGACGTCACCAACACCGCACTGACGGAAATGACCGGCGCTACTTCGCCACGGCTTCACCTTGAACTCCTGTGCGCGCGCATCCTCCTGCCCAGCGCCGAGCAGACCGAGCGGGGCATCGCTGCCCGCATCGACCGCGTGGAACGTCGTCTCAACTATGCGGGCGACGCCGGAACGCCAGCTGTTGCTGGCGGCCCACCGGCCGCCGTGGCGTCGTCGGAGGTGGGTGCACCGTCCGCGCCTGCAGTCGTTGCTGCTCCGGAGCCGACCCGGCAGGAACCGACCCCGGCTCCAGTCGCGCCGGCCCCAGTCGCGCCGGCGGTCTCCCAGCCATCGGCTCCTGCTCCTGAGCCGGCCATCGCGGGCACCAACCGCGACGCCATCACGGCACCACGCGTGTCCACCAACGATTGGCCTGTGGAGGAGCGGTCGGCTGCCGGCCGCACACCGCAGGCTGTCGCACCTCAACCAACGCCAGAGGCTCAGCCCGCGGCCCCGGTCGCGCAACAAGCGCCTGCGCCGCAGTCCGCTGCTCCTGCGCAGGCTGCGCCGGCTCCCGCTCCGCCACAATCTGCACCGGCTCCCTCAGGGGGTGGGGAAGTAGAGGCCCTTCGCCGCGCCTGGCCTGACGTTCTCCAAACGTTGACAAAGATCAAGCGCAGTACCTGGGCGCTCGTCGAGCCCAACGCCCAAGTGGCCCAGTTCGACGGCCAACTGCTCACTTTGGCGTTCACGACCGGCGGGTTGGCCGGTGCCTTCGGGCGTGCGGACCACTCCGAAAACCTTCGCCAAGCAATCCACAAGACCCTGGGCATTGATTGCCAGATCGTCGCGGTGGCCGGCGGCAACAGCTCAGCGAGCTCTGAGCCAAACCCAAAAGCGCCTACTAGTCGGGAGACCCCGGCGTCGGCAGGCGGTGCAGCAGTAAGTGTTGCGCCGGTGCCCGATGCAACGGCACCAGCGGGAGCCTCTCCATCCGCCGCGATGTCAGCGGTCGACTCTGCGTGGGGTCTCGCGCCAGCCGCCGCTCCCGCGTCGGAGGCATCGCCAGGTGCCCCGTCGCCAGAACCCGTACGCCCCCCTGCGAGCCCAGCTACGCCGGAGCCTGCTTCGAGCCCCCGGGGGCTGGCTGATACCCCGGTGAAAACCGAAGCTACGGCGCAGGTTGCATCCGGGTCGCCAGCCGAAGCCGCTCCGCAACCCTCAACGCAGGGAGCCACTCAAGCCTCCTCCACCTCGGCCGGCGACTACTCCTACCCGGACGACGATTGGGGCCCACCCCTCGACGAGGATGCCCCTCCACTGGATGAGGAGCCCCCAGCGGACTGGGAGCCGCCGTCCGGATATGGCCGTCCTGGCACAGGTACAGGCACAGCACCGTCCCCGGTTGCAGCACCAACTTCGGCTGGAGAACCGTCCCCGGCCAAGCCTTCACCGGCCACGGCACCCAGTACTCCGGCGGCGCCCTCCGGCACCTC
Organism: Arthrobacter sp. B0316-5-4; assembly: GCF_059090325.1. Lineage (NCBI taxonomy): Bacteria > Bacillati > Actinomycetota > Actinomycetes > Micrococcales > Micrococcaceae > Arthrobacter > Arthrobacter sp. B0316-5-4. Next base: position 467,946 of record NZ_JBNHFN010000003.1, on the reverse strand, counting down.
CGACGACCCTTGGTCCAGGGCGGTCGAGCAGGCGCCGGGAACTTGGGTAGTAGGCACGGAGTCGAACGTGGGCAGGCAGCCGCAGGCCACGGAGGAGACCGCTGCCGTTGCAGTGGACACCCCGGACTACGAGCCCGCCGCGGCCCAGGTTCCTGAAGCTGCAGCCGGAACGTATGGCCACCCAACCGGACCGGACGCTGCCGCAGGCTCGAGCTGGGACGTCGCTCCGGCGTCGAACTGGCCCTCAACGCAAGCCGCGGCGACGCAGGCGACCGGCAGCGCACCCCCAACGTGGCCGTCCCTGGCCGCGCAGCCGGTTGAAGCGCATGGTTCCGTTGCCACGCTCGAGGAGGGCCCGGCGTCGGGCAGTCCCAATGGTCGTCAGAGCCTGTATCAGCGCCTGACCAACAGCCCTGAAGCACAGGCTGGTCGCGTCCAGGCGCCCGCCAGGACGCAGGCAACCCCCACGGTGAGTGCGGAGGACATCCCCAGCCCGGAGGACGAAACCATCGAGGAATCGAGGGTCTTTGGGCGGGCTGCGGTGGAGCGTATTCTGGGCGGAAAGCTGATCGAAGAGCGCGCCTTGGACGGTTCTCCCCTGCACAACCGCTGATTGCAGCATTGATTTCAACCAAATGAGGACATTGTGTACGAAGGTGCAGTTCAGGAGCTGATTGACGAGCTCGGCCGGCTTCCCGGTGTGGGCCCCAAATCAGCGCAGCGCCTGGCGTTCCACATCCTGGAGGCTGATCCAGAGGACATGAAGCGTCTGGTTACGGCCATCACCACGGTCAAGGAACGGGTGAAGTTCTGCTCGGTCTGCTTCAACGTGACCGAGCAGGAGACCTGCAATATTTGCCGCGATCCGCGCAGGGACCCGTCGGTCATCTGCGTGGTTGAGGAGTCCAAAGACGTCCTGGCGGTTGAGCGGACCCGGTCCTTCCGTGGCCGGTACCACGTGCTGGGTGGCGCCATCAATCCGATCGCGGGCATCGGTCCGGAGCAGTTGCGGATCCGCGAGCTCCTGACCCGATTGAATGATGGCGCCATCCAGGAAATCATCATCGCCACGGACCCCAATCTTGAGGGTGAAGCCACGGCTACCTACCTGGCGCGCATGTTGAAGTCGATTGGGATCGCGGTGACGCGGCTGGCTTCCGGGCTTCCCGTGGGTGGCGACCTCGAGTATGCCGACGAAGTCACGCTGGGCCGGGCCTTCGAGGGAAGGCGCAACGCGCTGTTGTAGCTTCGGTGGCCCGCCAGTAGTCAGCCGACGAAAGTGGTGCCGTCTTCGCGGGTATAGATAACCCGGCCCTTCTCGTCCACGGGGAAGTCTTCGATCACCTTGTCCGTGGCAGTGTCAATAATGACGATGGAGCTGGCTGGCCACGTTGGGTCCGGCACCACCACGTAGGTGGCATCTGCGGCTGTGAGCACTTGTCCGGCTGCGTTCTTCGCCATGTTGGAGTAGTCAACGATCTTGCCGGTTTTCGTGTTGACCGCAACGGTCTCTGCCGGGCCCGCCGGAGTGCCGTCCAAATGCGTTGAATTCCACCACCCTTCGTAGCCCCCGATGGGCCGATCCGCCACCGGCCCCTTGAACTGGGAAACGCCATCTTGAACGGTGGTTGCGTTCGTTTGGATTCCGACGGCGACAACTGCCGCCATCGCAACGGCCGTGCCCACTGCACCCAGTACCAGTTTCATGTTTTCCCCCTTGATAATGCGTGACATGATCATGCCGCCACGACGTTTTAACTCGTGAAGCCTGGACGTCACCGACGAACTCGCGGCCCCAAAAAGCACCGCAGAAGTGGAAATGCCCATTCCCCGGTCCGTCAAGGAGATCGGCCCTCCATTGCTCTTCCCGTACAGACCGGAGGTGCGCCGGCGTCAGCGCCAGGCAGGCGGTCAGGATCGCCGCGCTCAGCCTCACGTGGCCCTCCAGGTACCCTCGCTGAAAGCCGGGGTCGGACGTGCCGCCGATACCGCTTTGGACCTTTGGGCCCTGACGAACTCCTGCGCCAGCGGACGTGCCTCTGCAACGAGGCGGTAATAGCGTCGCCGAGGTCCCTTTCGGTCTTCCGCCGTTTCCCATTCCCCCTGGACCCAGCCAGCGCCTTCCAGCCGCTCCAAAATTGGATAGACCGTGCCGGGCTTTTTGCCGGTGTCTTTGACTATCTGAAGCCCCCACACGCTTTCGGCGGAGAGCAAGGCCTCCAGAACAAGCGCCGTGGCCGGCGTGACCCGCCCCAAACTTTCCATGGCTCTAATCTAGCTATATAGATTTAGAAGTCAAGGAGAAACCTGGGCAGTCAGGAGACACCGGCTCTCCGCGCCGCCCGCCACCGCCCCGAAATGGTGAGTAGCGCAGCAAATGCGGCCTGCACTGCAAAGCCGACGAAAGCCACGGGCACCTGCAGCGCGAGCCCGTCACTTGATTCTCCGTCAAGGCAAGGGACGTCGCGGGATGGACCATCGGCGGCGTACTGGAGGCCGGCCAACATCCATCCGACGGTGTGGTCAGGGGGCACAAACTGGGCCCCAATACTCCCCAGGAGCAGCGCAGGGTTCGATGCCGCAAGCCATGCCACGCGTTCCGTATGCACCACCTCCACCTCGTGCAGGCTGCCAACACACTCGTATGCAGTGATCCTCCCCGCGTCGTCCCTCTCCACGTTCACGGGCACTGACGCGCCGCCCATCTCACTGGTTCCGGCAAGCAGCAACACAGTGAGCAGACCATTCCCGAAGCAAAGGAACACCGTCACCACCCCAGCCAGGACGCCCGCCGGAACCGTTGAGGCAAAGCACGCCCGCGCACCTCCGCCCATCAGCCCGAATAGTCCCACCTCCAGGACAATCACGACGGCGGCCGCGCCAGCCAGCGCTGGCGGCCCACCCGTGTTGAGACCCACGATCAGCAGAACCATACATGACGATGCAGCGAATACGACTCCGCTGATGGTCGCCGCGAGGAAGCTGACCAGAATGCTGGCCTGGGCATGCCGGAAGCCCCAAAGGGCACCCAGCATCGCGGCCGCCAACGCCAGGAATCCAGCCATGAACACGTATGTGGCACTGGAGACGTCCGAGTCGAACCCGCCGAGCGATTGCACCCACGCAACCATTGCAGCGGCAACGCCACCAGCAGAGGCGATGGCGCAACAGCAGCCCAGCCAAAACCACCAGGAGGACAACGAAATCCGGGCATCCCGCCAAGCCAATTTCAGGGCAGTTTTGACGACGGCCGCAGGCGGTGGTTCCGAACCACGTCTGGATGAAGTCACCCGCGGCTGATCGTCAACCAATCCACCGCCGATGACCTCGTACTCCGGCTCGTTTGCACCGGCACCCCGATTGCCCGAATAGTCAGGAACGTCGACCAAGGCGCCACGCAATCCTCATGACGTGGATGGTACGCCTGGGCGTCATGCATCAACAGAGATTCCCGGAAGAAGGTGGGACCATAGTTCATGGCCCAACTCCCCCGTTTCCCCAAACGTCCGCAGCCCGTCACCCCGCTGAGCTGGCAGGAGTCGGTGTGGGATTATCCAAGGCCTCCGGTGGTGCAGCACCGCTCGGAAAGGATTGTGGTCCGGCTTGGCGGCCGGATCATTGCGGACACCGTGGATTCGGTCAGGGTCCTCGAAACCAGCCACCCTCCCGTCTACTACCTGCCCTTCGAGGCGTTCCCTGCCGGAGTATTGATCCCGGTGGAAGGCGGAACTTTCTGCGAATTCAAGGGGATGGCGGATTACTTCGACGTCGTGGCAAACGGTGTGGTCGCATCCCGCGGCGGGTGGACCTACCCGGAACCCACGCAGGGTTTCGAGGCTCTCAGAACACGGGTTGCCCTGTACCCGGGCCATATGGAGTCATGCGAAATTGACGGCGAATCAGTAACGGCGCAATCAGGCGGCTTCTACGGGGGTTGGATCACTCGGCGCATTGTGGGGCCTTTCAAGGGTGAACCCGGCTCCGCAGGCTGGTGAGATCCCGAACACTGCCACCCCCCGCGAACGCGTCAATGGAGGCCACTTGAACTGTTATGCTATTCGATGGATAAACCATTCGTTCGGGGGATTCGGTTATGGGGATTGCTTTGGATGACGGCGCGGCCGATGCTCTAATCAGTGCTGCCGATTCCGCGGATGAGGCTCTACGCTCCGAGGGAGGGTTCCTGTCGGGAGCCATTGATCGTGTCATGGAGGATTTCAAAGGGGGCTACGCCCGCTTGTTCCTCCAGGCCTGTGCCGTCAGGGCTGATGACCGTGTCCGCCTTGCCAGTGTTCTCGCCGCGTTGGCGGAGGACGTCCAGGAAGCGAAACTACGGGCCGCGCGGGAGAAGTCGCGGCTGAAGAACCTCGCCGACTGGCAGCAACGCGCCGACATCCGTGAACAGAACTTCCAATCTTTCCTGAACCCGTTGGGTGATCCAATGCCCGCGGAGTGGCCGTTGCCCGCACCGACGGTTTCAGCAGTATTCTCCCCAAGGGAGCGGGCAAGGTTCGCCGGTGGATCAGAAGCCGGAACAAGCGCGGCGGACCCGGGAAAGCTGCGCGACTTCGTGTCCCAATCCCGAACCTTCACAAACATCCTCAGCAGTGAACTCGGACGTGTCCGCCACGCCTGGGGTAGTTTCACCGCTGCTTGTTCCTGGGTGAACAGCGGCAGCGTCACCTTCGTGTCCGGTTTCGAGCAGCTGCTCAGTGAGAACACTGCTGATGCTGGGTGGGTCGAACACATCGCCGCAGCATTTGAAGCAGCTGGCAGCGGCTCCATGGCTGACACCATCCTCAACAGCGTTCTCATTCAGTACGCCCCGCCACGCCAAGTGAGTTTGACCGACATCGGGGCCCTTAACGCCGAACAACTAAAGGCGTGGCTGGCCACCCCAACCAACAAGGAACGGCTTCAGGGGCTGCTCGAGAAACCAGGGCTGGACCCTGTGATGATTGCCAAGTGGTGGGCCGGACTCGGCCAGACGGTCGCCAGCGGGAAAATCGAACCCGGCGAGGCCCAGCTTTTTCTGATCCAGACCCTTCCCGGGGTCATCGGGAACCTGAACGGTGTCACCGCCACTGCCCGGGACAAGGCCAATCGCATACGCCTCGCCACCGAGGACGAGCGCATCAAAGACGAACTCACCAAAACGCCTCAATTCCTGCCCGCCAGCCAAGGCCTGTCCGTGACCAACCCTGCTTGGACACGGCTGCAAACCCAGCAAAAGGCCCTCAGTGGCATTAGTCAGGCCATTAGGAACGCGGGCGGAACCAGTGCTTTCCTGCTCGGCTTCGATCTCAGCGACGGCTCACCCAAGGCCCAGGTCTCTGCGGGTAACCCCGACACAGCTGACAACGTGACCTACGCTGTGTCCGGTATGAACATCACCCCGCAGAGCGGCTTCAACGACTGGGCAGCGAACGCCAAAAACCTGAAACGTCAGCAACAACTGCTATCTGGGGGCAAGTCCTTCGCTGTCGTGGCGTGGATCAATTACGAACCGCCCACTGTGCCGACTGTGAACAGCGGCGATGCCGCTCGTGCCGGCGCCGACCGATTCATCGCAGACCTTCAAGGGTTCAACGCCATCCGTGAGAGCTTGGGCAACAGGACCCCGGAGACACTGAACGTGCTGGCTCATTCCTACGGCACCACCGTGACCTCCGACGCCCTTGCCGCCGCGGAATTGAACGTCGCTTCCTTCACGATGCTCGGCTCCGCCGGCATCGAAAAGGAGATCCGAAACGCCGGTGAACTCCACGTGCGTCCCGGGCAGGTCTACGCCAGCCACGCCAGTGGTGATGGGCTGGCCCAAATGGGCCGCTTCCTGCGCCAGGATCCGCGCATTGAATCCTTCGGCGCGAAAGTGTTTTCCTCGGAATCGGCCACAATTGACGGGACCCAATACCACGGCACCACCGAACACAACACCCTGGTACACAGAAAAGACGGCGACGGATACGGCTACCTGGACAAAGGAACCACCGCCGTGTACGAAGCGGCCCTCACAACTACAGGCCACGGAAACCAAATCCTGCCAGCGGCGCGGCCCATGCCGGCTCCACATGGATTTGCTGGCCGGTGAACAACACAGGAAGAGTAAACCGCATGCCTCATGAACCCAAAGGCCGTCTAAAGGCCTGCAGTATTCTTGCCGCCATGTTCTTTGCTGCTGTTTCGCTGAGCGCCTGCACACCCACCACCACGGAGAAACCGATGCCGGGCCCAAACAACCCCAGCGACCCTGCCACCGTCAAAGCCCAGGTCGAAGAACTCAAACAAGCCCTCGCCGATGTCCACGCCTTCAAAACCGAAACCCAAAAGGCCATCGGACCCCAAAAATGGGCCGACACGGACATGCCTGTCAACAGTTCCTGCACCACGACCGACGGGCAAGACGGCGTGAACTACAGCATCCTGACCCAAACCCCCGACCCCGTCGACCTAGAAGCCTCAGTCAACGTCGTCAAAACTTTCTGGGAATCCAGGGGCTTCACCACCCGCACCGAGACCAACCCCAAAGACCCGGGCCTCATCCGCCTCTACGCCGATCAAAACGGCGGACGACTCATGTCCTATTTCGCAAATGTCAAAGGCTCCGGCCTGGAAATGGACAGCGCCTGCATCGCAGGAGACCTCGGCTCGATTTACGAAGAGCTGGACAGGCAGGAAGCAATCGCCAGTCCACCACCCACCACCAAGTAAGTACATCGCCGAGAAGGTGAAGCTCATGTCCTGTGAACCCCCGGCCCGTCCCAAGACCCGCTATATCCTTACCGGCTTGCTATGCATGCTCTTTGCGCTGAGCGCCTGCACCCTCACCCCCACGGAGAACCCCATGACCGGAACAAGCAATCCTAGTGATCCCGCAAGCGTCAAAGCCCAGGTCCAAGAACTCAAACAAGCCCTCGCAGACCTCCACGCTTTCAAAACCGAAACCCAGAAAGTTATCGGGCCTCAAAAATGGGCCGACACGGACAAACCTGCCAACAGTTCCTGCAGCACACCCGACGGGCAAGACGGCGTGAACTACAGCATCCTGAGCCAAACCCCCGACCCAGTCGACCTTGAAGCCTCCGTCAACGTCGTCAAAACGTTCTGGGAATCCAAAGGCTTCACCACCCGCACCGAAACCAACCCCAAAGACCAGGGACTCATCCGCCTCTACGCCGATCAGAACGGCGGACAACTCATGTCCTACTACGCAAACATCAAAGGCTCCGGCCTGGAAATGGACAGCGCCTGCATCGCAGGAGACCAAACCGCGATCTACAAAGAGCTCTATCCCGAAAACTTCGGCCTCCCGTCCAATCCCAGCCCCTCCACTACTGACAAATAGACCCTCAGGTAGAAGACGTTGCAGAAAAGCTGAAGCTCATGCCCTTTGAACCCAAGGCCCCGGTAAGGGTAAGCCGCATACTCGCCGGACTGTTCTTCGCGGCCATGGCGCTGAGCGGCTGCACACCCGCCACCAGGGATTACCCCATGACCGGAACAAGCAATCCTAGTGATCCCGCGACCGTCAAGGCCCAGGTCGAAGAACTCAAACAAGCCCTCGCGGATCTCCACGCCTTCAAAACCGAAACCCAACAAGTCATCGGAACCCAAAAATGGGTCGACGAGGGCCTCCGAAACGGCCCCTGCAGCACACCCGGCGGGGAAGACGGCGTGAACTACATCGTCCTGAGCCAAACCCCCGACCCCGTCGACCTTGAAGCCTCGGTCAGCGCCGTCAAAACGTTCTGGGAATCCAAAGGCTTCACCACCCGCACCGAAACCAACCCCAAAGACCCCGGCCTCATCCGCCTCTACGCCGATCAGAACGGCGGACAACTCATGTCCTACTACGCAAACATCAAAGGCTCCGGCCTGGAAATGGACACCGTCTGCATCGCAGGAGACCAAACCGCGATCTATAAAGAGTTGTATCCCGAAAACTTCGGGGCCTCTCCCACCGCCAAGTAGAACCGCGACTCGATGCCCACAGGGATGCAGCACTTCCCACCGCCAGCGGCCGCCATGTGGTCACAATTCCTGCCAGCACTGTTCCCGGCGATAAACTGGGCAAATAAGCTACGCAGGCGTGCTCGAATTGGAAATTAGCGCGCCGCGTTCGAACCCTATTGATGCAGTGAGGGTGCGCGCATGACTATGCCCACTACCGAAGTGAAGATCGAAGAGCTCTCCAACGAGGCTGCCATTACCAAGCAGCTGATCGTTCAGAAGTTCGGCGGTTCCTCGGTTGCCGATGCTGATGGCATCAAACGGGTCGCACAGCGCGTCGTGGATGCGCAGAAGGCCGGCAACGAGGTTGTGGTTGTTGTCTCCGCGATGGGCGACACCACCGATGAACTCCTGGACCTCGCGAGCCAGGTCACGGACTCCGCTCCGGCCCGTGAGATGGACATGTTGCTGTCCGCCGGCGAACGTATTTCCATGGCCCTCCTTGCCATGGCTATCAACAAGTTCGGTGCTTCGGCGCAGTCCTTCACGGGCTCTCAGGCCGGCATGATTACGGACGGCATTCACGGCAAGGCGCGAATTATCGACGTCGACCCCCACCGCATTCGCACTGCGCTGGACAAGGGCCACATCGCCATCGTCGCGGGCTTCCAGGGCATGAGCCGGGCAACCCATGAGATCACCACGTTGGGTCGGGGCGGCTCGGACACCACTGCCGTTGCCCTGGCGGCGGCCCTCGAAGCCGACGTCTGCGAAATCTACACGGATGTGGACGGCATTTACACTGCCGACCCCCGCGTAGTGACCAGCGCCCAGAAGATCGACCGTATTTCCAGTGAAGAAATGTTGGAGTTGGCTGCTTCCGGCGCCAAGATCCTCCACCTCCGTTGCGTGGAGTATGCACGTCGTTTCGGTGTGCCGCTGCACGTCCGTTCGTCATTCAGCCAGAACGAGGGCACCTGGGTCATCCCGGGCGCCGAAGAAAAGTTCACGATTCAAGAGGGAGTTGCCTTGGAGCAGCCAATCATCTCCGGCGTTGCACACGACCGGTCCGAAGCCAAGGTCACCGTTGTGGGCGTCCCGGACATCCCCGGCAAGGCTGCTGCGATCTTCCAGGTGATCGCCGACGCGCACTCGAACATCGACATGATCGTCCAGAACGTCTCGACGCACGGCACCGGCCGCACGGACATCTCCTTCACCCTCCCCATCGTTGAGGGCGCCGACGCACTGGCCGCCTTGCGCGCTGCTGAGGGCCAGATCGGCTTCGAAAGCATCGAATACAACGAGCACGTCGGCAAGCTTTCGCTGATCGGCGCGGGCATGCGTTCGCACCCCGGTGTCTCGGCCACGTTCTTCAAGGCCCTCTCCGACGCCGGCATCAACATCGACATGATTTCCACCTCGGAGATCCGCATCTCCGTCGTGACCAGCGCTGATGCGCTGGATGACGCCGTCCGCGCCATCCACAACGCTTTCGAGCTCGACGGCGACGCCGAGGCTACCGTTTACGGCGGCACCGGCCGCTAAGGAAACGCTTCGGGCCAGGGGCCCAAGAGAGCAACAGATAACGCCGTTCTGGTCCTTCAGAACGGCGTTATCTGTTCCTCAGTCAGATGCTTGCGGGGGCAGCAGCAGCACATCGATGAGCTGCCGCAGTCCTTCGGCCATGTCGACGTCCTTGTCGTAGAGCCACTGCAGTTGGAGTCCATCGAAAGCGGCAACTGTCAGCCGGGCCAGCATGACGGGGTCGACGTCGGTGCGGACTTCTCCGGCAGCCTGGCGCCGCTGAACGTCGGCGGCAATGTCTCGCACCACTGTCTCGTAGCGCTCTTTGAAGTAGCCGTGCGAGTCGTGTTCCGGGTGGTTGGCGGTGGCTGAGGCAACTGCATAGAGCGTCGTCAGCCCCGGCTCCCGGCGGTTGCGCTCTGCAATGGTGGCCATGAGGCCCAAACCAACGTCTTCCTGTCCGCTGCCGGCCAAGGACCGGCGGTCGCGTTCGGCCAGGACGGCCGTGAGGAGTTCCTGTTTCCCCTTGAAGTAGTGGAACAGGGTGGCTTCCTTCACTCCCACCAGCTCGGCCACGCGCTTGAGTGCCGTACCTTCAAAGCCTTCCGTCGCGAAGACGTCTGTTGCTGTCTGGATGATCTGTTCGCGGCGTTCCGCTCCCTTGGCGTACTGGCCGCGGGCCCTCGAAGTAGGCATTGCGTCAGTCTATTTCACCGTCATTTCCATGAAAACCTAGTCATACTAGATTTTTATCGCTACAGTCTTCTCCAGAGACCCAACGGTGGGTCGCCGTTTACAGGAGGCAATGTGGCCCTCGATATCACCCAGCAGGCTCCGGCCGCCAGTACCGATTCCATCCCCGGAGCACCCCGAGCAGCTTCGCGCGCCTACGTCATCGGCATGCCGATCGCGAGCGCCGGCCTCTGGATGGCCGTCCTCGCCCCAGCCCTGGTGGTCCTCGCCATCAAGGTTTCAGAAATCACCACACCGGATACCAGGGCCGGCGCCCTCAGCCTTGTGGCAGGAGTCGGAGCGGCCGTGGCCCTCCTGGCGAACCCGTTCTTCGGGCGCCTCAGTGATCGAACAACTTCCCGCTTCGGCATGCGAAAGCCTTGGATCGTCGGCGGTTCCCTGGTTGGCCTGGCAGCACTGTTCCTGCTGGGTTCGGCCGCAGAAGTGGGCACCGTCCTGGTTGCCTGGGTTGTAGCACAGCTGGGCTTTAACGCCGCGCTGGCAGCCCTCGTAGCCACACTTCCCGACCAGGCTGGCCCCGCCGAGCGCGGGCGCCTCTCCGGGCTCATCGGCATGACACTTCCCATCGGCCTCGTGGCCGCAGCCTTCTTTGCCCAGATGTTCGACAACGCCCTGCAGATGGCCGTCGTCCCGGGAATCGTGGGCACGGCCGTGGCAATCGCTTTCGCCTTCACGTTCAAGGACCGCGTCCTGACGGAGAAGCCGGCTCCGCTGAACTTCAAGGAGATCCTCGGCTCGTTCTACTTCAACCCCAAAACTTACCCCGGACTGGGCTGGGCTTGGCTGACCAAGTTCATGGTCTACGTTGGTTACTGCGCGGGCCTGCTGTACCTGCCGTACTTCTTCACGGACCACCTGCACATCGCGGAAAGCCAGGTCACCAGCCTGGTGTTCCAAGCAACGCTGGTGAGCTCAGCAGGCACGGTCATCACCAGCCTCGCCGGCGGCTGGATCAGCGACCGCATCGGCAAGCGGAAGGCCATGGTGATCATGTCCGCGCTGATCATGATGGCTGGCCTCATTGTTATCGCCTCCAGCACCGGCGCCGGCCAGGTATTGGTTGGGCAGGGCATTCTCGGTTTGGGCTTGGGTGTCTTCAGCGCGGTTGACGTGGCCCTCATCACGGACCTGTTGCCCAAGGACCAATCCGAGAACGCCAAGACGTTCGGTGTCTTCAACATCGCCCAGGCCCTCCCACAGTCCTTGGTCCCCGCCGTCGCATTTCCTGTCATCGCGCTGGGTGGCTATCCCGCCCTGTTCCTCGGTGGTGCCGTGGTTGGCATCATCGGAGCACTTCTCGTCACCCGCATCAAAGGAGTCAAGTAAATGAACCCCACCCTGTCGGCGGCCGTCACCGCCCCCGCAGCAGGAAGCCCGGACGCGGAAGCCAAGATCCGGGAAATCGCCCGGAACCTGTCCCTGGAGCAGCAGGTACAACTGCTCACAGGTGCTGACGTCTGGTCCACGCACGCCATCCCGGAAATCGGCTTGTCCCGCGTCGTGATGTCCGACGGCCCTGCCGGCGTCCGCGGCGAGGACTTCGATGAACGCCATGACTCCGTCTCCCTCCCGTCGTCGTCCGCCTTGTCTGCAACGTGGAGCGTCGAAACCGCCCGCCGCTACGGCCAGGTCCTGGGCCAGGAAGCCCGACGCAAGGGTGTGCACGCCGTCCTCGGCCCCACCATCAACCTGCACCGTTCCCCGCTGGGCGGCCGCCACTTCGAGTGCATGAGCGAGGACCCCCGGCTCACCGCAACCATGGCCGCAGGGTACGTCGCTGGCGTCCAGTCCATGGGTGTTGGTGCGACGCCCAAGCACTACCTGGCAAATGAGGCCGAAACCGAGCGCTTCACCGCGGACTCCGTGGTGGACGAGCGACCCCTGCGCGAGCTCTACCTCGCCGCCTTCGAAGACGCTATCACCGAGGCCCGCGCCTGGTTGGTGATGAGCTCCTACAACTCCATCAACGGCACCACTGCCAGCGAGAACAAGCTGCTGGAAACGCCGTTGTCCTCCGAGTGGGGCTTCGACGGCGTCGTGGTCTCCGATTGGACCGGCGTGCGCTCCATTGACGCCGCCAACGCCCACCAGGACCTGGAGATGCCGGGCCCGGTAGGCCATTGGGGACCCAAGCTGCTGGCCGCCGTCAATGATGGACGGGTCAGCCGGGAAGCCATCCTGGAGAAGGTGACCCGCATCCTGCGCCTGGCAGCCCGCGTGGGCTCTCTGGAAGGGTTCACGCCAGCGGTCACTGAGCTTCCCGCGCAACTGGACGGTGCCGCCGTCGCGCGTGAAGTCGCCGTTCGCGGCGCGGTACTGGTCCGCAACAAGGGCCTGCTGCCCCTGGACGCCAAGTCGCTCAGCAGCGTGGCCGTGATTGGCCACAACGCCGACGAAGCCCGCACCCAGGGCGGCGGCAGCGCCACGGTGATGCCCAAGTACACCGTGTCGCCGTTGGCGGGGCTGCGGAAGGCACTGCCCGACGACGTGAAGGTCACCTACGCGCGCGGCGCCAAGGTAGCGGAGGGCATCCAGGCATTCCCCCGCACATCCCTGCAGAACCCTGTGTCCGGCGTACCCGGCATCCGGGTGACCTTCCTCGCGGAGGACGGCACGGAGATTTCCGGTGAAGACCGCCTTGCCTCGCACCTGATCTGGTTTGGCGTCGGAATTCCCGACGGCGCTGCCTCCATTCGCATGGAAGCGGACTGGACCGCCGAAACAGCGGGCATCCACCACCTTGGTGTCGGGACCGTTGGCCGGATCCGCTTCGTCCTGGACGGCACCGAGGTCTTCAACGGCGAACTTGAGGACGATACCGAAGTCCTTGGCGCGGCGCTCTTCGATCCCCCCAAGACCGTCCACGCCATAGAAACCAGCCCCGGCCAGAGTGTCCGGATCGAGGCCGAATACCAGCTGCCCGGGGAACAGGTCATTCCGTTCACGGCGATCCTGCTGGGTGAAGAAACGGTGGTCGCCGAACCGCGGGCCGAAATCGACGCGGCCGTGGCCGCTGCCCGGGCTTCCGACGTCGCCGTGGTTGTGGTGGGCACCAACGCCGCCATCGAATCGGAGGGCTTCGACCGTAAGGACCTTGACCTCCCCGGCTACCAGAACCTGCTGGTGGAGGCTGTCGCGGCGGCCAATCCCCGGACGGTCGTGGTGGTCAACTCCGGCTCGCCTGTACTGATGCCCTGGCTCGACACGGTTGACGCGGTCCTGCTGGGCTGGTTCGGCGGCCAGGAGTTCGGCAATGCCATCGCGGACATTCTTTTGGGCCTCGAAGAGCCAGGCGGACGCCTGCCCACCACTTGGCCGGCCGCGCTGGAGGATGTCCCTGTCCTCAACACCACGCCCGTGGACGGCAAGGTTGCCTACTCCGAAGGAATCCACATCGGATACCGTGCGTGGTTGAAGCAGGAAGCCGAGGGCGGCGCGGCTCCTGCCCTGCCGTTCGGTTATGGACTGGGCTACACCACGTTCGAACTCGGCGCAGCCCACGCCCCGCAGGCAGTGCAGGCAGGGAACGACGTGGTGGTCCACGTGCCGGTCAAGAACACCGGTACCCGTACCGGCCGGGAAGTGGTGCAGGTTTACCTGGACCGCGCCGAATCCGCCGTCGAACGTCCTGTCCGCTGGCTGGCCGGCTACGCCGGAACGCACCTCGCCGCGAACGGAACCGAGAGCGTGGAAATACGCATCCCCGCCAAAGCGTTTGCACATTACGACGGCGGATGGCAGTTTGAGCGGGGTATGTTCCGTATCCTGGTTGGTCGCCACGCCATGGACGACTTCCAGTCGATGGAGATCGAACTCCGGTAATGCGGTGTTGAAAAGCGCTGGGTGACGGCTTTTTTGGGCCGTCACCCACGTGGTTTTCGCCACAAGCTGTAGAACTGGGGTATGGTATGGAATTTTCGTGGCATGCTGTACGTTGCATACCCGGTAACCCCCTAACACGAAGAGGCATTAAAAAGTGGCAGCCGATTACGACGAACTCCGTACCGATGTAAAAGAGAACCAGGAGCAGTCCCTCCAGGCTCTCCAATCCGCCAGCGCTCCCACGGCCAAGAGTGTCGTGCTTGAACTGGACGAAACCGATGGCCTCGATGCCAACGGCCCCGGCGGCGAAATCGTCGCTGAAGAACTGGTTATCCAGGTCATCCCGCAGGCAAGCGATGAGTTCACATGCAACTCTTGTTTCCTGGTCCGCCACCGTTCGCAGATTGCCCGCGAAAAAGATGGCGTCGCCTACTGCACTGACTGCGAAGGCTAAGACGACCCACCACCCCGGCGGACTGAACGTCGTCAGGGAGTGCCGCCGTCGGGATTAAATTGCGGAAGGACCGGAGCGATTGCTCCGGTCCTTCCGCACTTAAGGCCAGGCTACTGTGGCGTTCCTGGCCCGGTCATGGCTTTCTGGCGCCGGTGGTTGCTTAGCCTGAGCTGGAGGATCCTGGCTCCCCCGGCCAAGGCAACAAGGACGCCCCCACCGACCGCTGCGATGAACAACGTGGTGCCCAGTGCCAGGGTCCCTTCCAGCCCGAAGAACCGGACGGTGATCATGTCCTGGTTCTGGACAAAGAAGACAATCAACATCACAAGGACCACCAGTCCAACTGCCACCGCCACCCAAAGGGCAGCGGTGCGCGTCGGACGGCTCCGCCCTGCCGCCGGTGGCTGAACCACCCGCTGCCCAGGGGGCGCGGTGACTCGCTCCCCCGGCTCAGAACCGGCGGGAGTTCTTGCTGCATCATCCTGGAAACTCATGGTTGGACCCCTACCCGTCGCCTGATGTCGTTCGTAAACATCATAAGCATGCTTACTTATTTGAGGACAGGGGCGTAACTAAAGTGGGGCGAACCAGTGCCTACTTCATTGAGTAGTCGGTGCTGGTTGGACCTGGATCGTTGTTGCGTACAGCGTAGTGATGCCCCTGAGAGTCGGTCTCGACATCGAAGTTCTTCAGGTCTTCCTCCGAAGCAGTCTCGAAGTCATCGTGCCTGTGCACCACGGGACTGTCCGTATCGCCGTGCGTCGCGGGTCCAAAGACGTATTGCAGCCGCTCTGTGACGTGTTGGAAGCCTTCCAATCTGCGTCCCATCATCTCCACCCCCTTTCCACAGGAGAGAGAAGCGCGGCAGGGCTGACGCGGTGCCGTTCAGTGAGGCAATTTTACGCCTGCGTCCGGGAAAAGGCTCTGGCCTGCCGTGCGCTAGAACGCCTGCCCGGTGGCGCGGACCATGACCTCTGAAACGTCGACGCCGGGTGGCTGGGTCAGTGCCCACAGCATGGTCTCGGCCACCGACTCGGGCGCGATCGCCGCGTCCGGCGCTTCCTTCCACAGTGGGGTGTCCACATGGCCCGGCGCGATATGCAGCACCCGCACACCGGTGCCCACGAGTTGCTGCCGGAGAGACTCCGCATAGCCGGTGACAGCCCATTTCGTAGCGGTGTACAGATTCCCTGGATAGACCTTCCGGCCCGCGGTGCTGCCGATTAATACCATGTGGCCCCGGTTCGCGATGAGTTCCGGGAGCGCTGCCTTGGCCAGAATGGCGGGCCCATAAACGTTGGTGAGAACCATGTCCCGCCAGCGATCAGGGTCACCGTCCCTGAGATCACCGGGCGCCGAGAATCCCGCGTTGGCCACCGCGACGTCGACCCCGCCCAGGAACGCGCAGGCCGCTGAAACGGCGTCGCGGGTCTGCTCCCAGTCCCCGGCATCTGCAACGACGCCGCCCATTTGACCCAAGTCCGAACAGGAAGCCAGGAACGCAGCGAGCTTCTGAGGATCCCGGCCGGTAGTGAACACCGAATGACCGGCCAGGAGGGACTCACGCACCAGGGCGGCACCAATTCCGCTGGTGCCGCCCGTGACGAGTACCCGAAGCATCAGGACGGATCCGCGATACCGATGTAACGGGTTTCCAGGAACTCCTCGATGCCTTCAATGCCGCCTTCACGGCCCAGGCCGGATTGCTTGACACCGCCAAACGGCGCCGCCGGATTGGAAACGATACCCGTGTTGAGGCCGAACATTCCGACGTCAACTTTCTCGGACAAGCGGATTCCGCGGTTGAGGTCCCGGGTGTAGGCGTAGGCCACCAAGCCGTACTCTGTGTCGTTGGCCAGCGCTATGGCTTCGTCCTCCGTTGTGAAGCTGACTATCGGTGCCACCGGGCCGAAGACCTCTTCGTGCAGGATGCGGGCGGAGGCAGCCACATTGGTCAGGACCGTGGGCGGGTAGAAGTACCCTGGGCCGTCAGCGGAGGCACCGCCCGTCAAGACAGTTGCGCCGGCCCCAACAGCGTCCGCTACGAGTTCATCAACCTTGGCGCGGCTCTTGGCGTCAATCAGCGGACCTATGTTGGTTCCTTCGGCGGACCCCCGTCCAACCACCAAGGAAGACATCCGTTCAGCCAACCGCTCGCTGAATTCAGAAGCCAGGGATTCATGGACGATGAACCGGTTAGCGGCTGTGCAGGCCTCGCCCATGTTCCGAAGCTTGGCCACCATGGCACCGTCAATGGCCGCATCCAGGTCCGCGTCCTCAAAGACCAGGAATGGCGCATTGCCGCCCAACTCCATGGAGGTCCGCAGAACTTGGTGCGCGGAGTCTGCGATGAGCTGCTGCCCTACACCGGTTGATCCGGTGAAGGAGAGCTTTCGCAGGCGGTTGTCCCGGATCAGCGGACCCGTGACGTCGCCGGGGCGGGTGGTGGGAATGACATTCAGCACGCCCGCAGGAAGGCCCGCTTCCGCCAGGACCTGCGTGAACAACAAGGCGGTCAGCGGGGTGAGGTTGGCTGGCTTAAGAACCATCGTGCAGCCGGCGGCAATGGCTGGGGCAATCTTTCGGGTAGCCATGGCCAGGGGGAAGTTCCACGGCGTGATGAACAGGCAGGGACCCACGGGCCGCTTGGTCACAAGCAGGCGGGACTTACCGTCCGGGGCCGTCGAGTAGCGGCCCGAAATACGGACGGCTTCCTCGGAAAACCACCGCAGGAACTCCGCACCGTAGGCAACTTCCCCGCGGGACTCGGCCAGCGGCTTGCCCATCTCCAGTGTCATGACCGAGGCGAAATCCTCGGCGCGGGCGGTGACCAGCTCAAACGCACGGCGAAGGATTTCGCCACGCTCGCGGGGCGGCGTTGCTGCCCACGAATCCTGAACCCGGGCAGCAGCTGCAAGGGCCCGTTCTCCGTCGGTCGGGGACGCGTCAGCGATCCTGGTAAGCACTGCGCCAGTGGAGGGGTCCTCCACAGCCGATGTCCCGCCGTCGGACGCGTCTGTCCACTGGCCGTCGAGGTAAAGCTGAGTGGGCAGGCCAGCCACGAAGTCCTGCTCTGCGGCCGTCAGGGTATCGGATTCGAAAGAGGTTTCCACTTAGAGCGCTTTCTCGAGGATCGTGCGGATTTCGACGGCGGTGGGCGGCACCGGGGTGTTGTTGATGACCGAATCGGCCAGGGTGTCCTCAACCAGGGAATCGAGGTCGGCCTCGGTGACACCGAAACCGGTCAGTCGGGCCGTCATGCCCACTTCCCGCGCCAAGGTGGCGACGGCATCGACCGCGGCATCAGCGTTCTGCTCGACGGTCGCCGCGGTGTCGCCGACACCCAGGGCGAAGGCAAGCCGAGCCGTCCGATCCAGCCGGTTGCGGAGGTTGAGGCGCAGGACGTCCTCGATCACCAAACACAACGCCAGGCCGTGCGGAATGTTGAACCGGCCGCCCAGTGGGTGCGCGATGGCGTGGACCAGGCCCAAGCCGGTGTGGGAGAAGCCAACGCCTGCAATGTGGGACGCAAGGAGAAGCTGGGAGCGTGCCTCGATGTCGCTGCCATCCGCCACGGCGCGGGGAAGGAACTCAGCAACCATGGAGACTACTTGAAGGGCAATGCCGTCCGAGTACGGGTTCTGCCGGATGGATGAGTAGGACTCGATAGCGTGTGTCAGCGCGTCCATTCCGGTGGCCGCGGTGGCCTTCGGCGGGAGTCCGAGGGTTAGTTCAGGATCCAGCACGGCGGCCTTTGGCAGAGCGGACTTATGGCCAACATAGAACTTCCGGTGCGCGTCCACGTCCGTGACCACGCCGAAAGCGTTGACTTCGGCCCCGGTGCCCGCGGTAGTGGGTACCGCAACAATGGGCAGTGCCGGGTTCTCGAAGTGGTTGCTGTAGTCCAGCCCCGCTCCCCTGGCCGGGTTCACGGCGCCCAAGGAAATACCCTTGGCGGCATCCATGGACGATCCCCCGCCCACCGGAACAAGGACATCGACTCCGGAGGCCTGGGCCTGGTCCGAACCCGCATCGACGCACGTGGTGGTGGGGTTCGGGGTGACCCCGTCGAACACGGTAACAGTAAGCCCGGCAGCTTCCAAGGAAGCCCGCACGGCCGCGACCACATCAGTGGTGGCAAGGAAAGGGTCAGTGACGATCAGGGCGGATGTGGCACCAAGGCCGGCAACAATCCCGCCTATTTCCTCTACACGACCCCGCCCAAAGTAAGCGGTGGGCTTCGGATCGAGCGTCAGTTCCGTCGAGGCCAGCTCGGCGTGGACCTGCATACGTGTCTGCATGGTGATCAAGCTCCTTCTGCTGCGATGCCAGCGGCGCGTGCGGGCGTCCGCAGTTGCACGCCAATCGCGTCTTCGTAAAGTTTCACGGGGGTCATCTCGCCGGCTTTGTCGCCGTAGAGCGCTTTGGCCCTGCGGTAGAGCTGCTCCACCAGACCGGACAGTTCCATGGGAACACCGACTGAGCGGGCAAGGTCCACGGACAATCCAAGGTCCTTGCAGGCCAACGCAATAGCGAACCCTTCGTCGTAATCGCCGTGGTTGAGGATGGACAGGACATCGTTCTGCACGAAGTTGGAGTTTGCCGGGCTGGCAATAAGCGCCTGCCGCAGGGTTTCCAGATCGACTCCAGCCTTCACTCCGGTGCTCAGGACTTCCGCAGTGGCTACGAGGTGCGAGAACCACAGCTGGTTGATCATGAGCTTCACGGCGTATCCTGCACCGTGGCCGCCCACGTGCAGGATCCGCTCAGGGTCGCCCATCGCCTCGAACACGGGCCGAAGACGTTCGACGTCGATCGCCTCACCACCTATGAAGATCTGCAGCATGCCGTTCGCGGCACCCACGGACATGCCACTGACGGGCGCATCCAGGACGCGGATACCCCGTGTGGTACCCGCTTCACGAACCCTGTTTGCCACCTCCGGAACCGAGGTGGACATGTCCACCCAGGTGCCGCCGTCGGGCAGTCCGGCAAGGATGCCGCCGGGCCCCATGGCCACCGTCTCAACGTGCTTGGGCGTAGGGAGCATGGTGATGACGACGTCGGAGCTGGCCGCGACGCCCGCGGCATCGTCTGCCCACTCTGCGCCGTTGGCGAGGAGCCCAGCGGCGGATTTTTGACGGACATCGTTGACGATCAACTGGAATCCTGCGGCTTGGAGATTGCGGGTCATGCCCGAGCCCATGTTGCCGAGCCCGATAAAGCCGATTCGGGAGGTACCAGGCGTGAGGGGTTTTGTTTCCGTGGCGGAAACGTGCGTTGTTGCAGTCATTGGGAGTCTCAATTCAGGCTGGGTGGTCAGTCGTCCAGGGCGGCGTCGCCGAGGTTGATCCAGGTCGTTTTCAATGCGGAGTAGGCGTCCAGGGCATGCAGCGAACGGTCCCGGCCAAAGCCGGATTCCTTGAAGCCGCCAAAAGGTGTGATGATGTCCGCGACGTCGAAAGTGTTCACCCAGACAGTGCCTGCACGCAGTTCCCGGGCAGCGGTGTGGGCCTTGGTGATGTTCTGCGTCCACACACTCGCGGCCAGCCCATACTTGGTGTCGTTGGCCATTCGGATGCCCTCAGCGGCGCCGCGGAACGTTGAAACTGCCAGCACCGGCCCGAAGATCTCTTCCTGCCCGATGCGGCCGGCGTTATTGACGCGGTCCAGGACCGTGGGCTCCAGATAGTAGCCATTCTCGACGCCGGCCGGGTGCACCTGGGTGCCGCCGTTCGCGACCACGATGCCCTCTCCTTCGGCGATGGCGTAGTAGCCGAGGATGCTCTCAAGCTGCCGGTCATCAATGATTGCGCCGATCTGGGTGGCAGGGTCCAAGGGGTCGCCAAGCTGCAGCGAGCGCCCCACCTTGATGACTTCTTCAAGCAACTCATCGTGGACACGCTCGTCCACCAGGAGTCGTGAACCTCCGTGACAGGTCTGCCCGGCGTTGTAGAAGATCCCCCAGGCCACCGCCGAAGCACAGGCGGCAATGTCACCGACGTCGTGCAGAACCACCTGCGGCGATTTGCCGCCCAGCTCCAGGGCCACCTGCTTGCCGTTCGATTCGGATGCGTACCGCTGGAAGAACCGGCCGACTTCGGGTGAGCCAGTGAAAGTGATCTTGTCCACGAGTTCGTGCCGACCGAGTGCCGCGCCGGCGACATGACCCAGCCCTGGGACCACATTGAACACGCCGTCCGGCAGGCCAGCCTCTGTGGCGAGCTCAGCAAGGCGCAAAGCCGTCAGGCTGGTCTGCTCAGAGGGCTTGAGCACCACCGAATTCCCGGCCGCGAGCGCAGGAGCTACCTTCCAAGCGGTGATGATCAGCGGGTAATTCCACGGCACCACTGCGCCGATGACTCCCAGTGGCTCACGCGAAATGATGGCGAGTGCGTTGCGCGGGGTGGGTGCGACGTCGTCGTAGACCTTATCCAGCGCCTCCGCGTACCAGCGGAACGTCCGTGCACAACTGGGAACGTCCACGGCCAGGGAGTCGCTGATCGGGTGACCGGCGTCCCTGGACTCAAGGAGGGCAAGTTCCTCAAGGTTTTCCAGGATGAGATCCGAAAGCCGGGTGAGAACTGCTTGCCGGTGGCGCCGGTCCGTTCGGGACCACACGCCATCTTCGAAGGCGCGGTGCGCAGCCCGGACAGCGTCATCAACGTCCTGATCCCCTGCCGCCGCTATGTGAGCCGTGACGGAGCCATCCCGCGGCGAAACCGTGGGAAATGTTTCGCCGCTTCGGGCGGCGCGGAAACCGCCGTTGATATACAGTCCCGTGGCCGGCTGCTGGGCTGATGCCCGATGGATCCAGTCATTCTTTGTCAGTGCCATGGCGGGGTTCCTTAGACCGAGTACTTTTTGACGGCGTCGTAATCGATGACTGCACCGAGGCCCGGCAGATCGGGTACGCGGAGCGCGCCATCGTCGTCGATGTCCAACGGCTCCATGAAGAAGTCGCGGCGCTCCGGAGTCCAGCCCGGCGGGTCATAGGGGAATTCCAAGTATGGCCCCGCGTCTACGCCTGCGGCCACGTGCAAGTTGGCCAGCAGGCCCAAGCCGTTGCTCCACGTGTGCGGCGTGAAGAAGCGGTGCTTCAGGTTCGCCGTTTCGGCCACTTGGCGTGCCCTGTACATGCCCACCGCCAAGGCGACGTCTGGCTGGTAGATGTCGAAAGCATCGGCTTCGATGAGGGCCATCATCTCAGGCATGCTGCGGACCATCTCGCCGCCCGAAACCTGGATTCCGGTCTGTTCACGGATTCGCTGCGCCCCCTTGATGTCAGCCTGCGGCAGCGGCTCCTCTAGCCAGCGGACATCCAACTCCGCCAGTTGCGCTGCCAGACGGTGCACCTTGGCAAGTTCCAAGGCGGGTTCGATGTCGCCGCTCATGCGCCACATCTGGTTGAGGTCCACCATCAGGTCGAAATCCTTGCCCACGGCTTCCCTGGCAGCGCGGACGGACTCAACGCCTTCGTCCAGGTGATCACGGGAGATACGGATCTTCATGGCTTTGAAGCCACGTTCCTTGGCTGCCAGCGCGGATTCTGCCCGGGCTGCGGGGGCCTTGAGTTCGCCCGAGGAAGCGTAAGCCACGAGCCTGTCCTGTGCACCGCCAAACAATGTTGCTACCGGCAGTCCGGCAACTTTGCCGATGATGTCCCACAGGGCGGCTTCGAGGGGCCAGTACCGGCCGCCATGGAAGTTGATTGTTTCAATCCGGCGGACCTGGTTGAGGATGGCCATGGGGTCGGTGCCGATGAACAGGTGCTCATAGGCTTCGAACCCGTCCATGGTGTCACCGGAGCCAACGCCGGTGACGCCCTCATCGGTCTCCACCTCCACCAAAGTGGCGGGAAAGGCAGTGCGGGGTTCCGGATCCCACGCCGCGTTGAACGGCGGATCCAGGGGCAAAACCATGCGGGTCAGCCGGATTGCGGTGATCTTCATTGCTGTCAGCCTCGTGGGGTAAAGAAGGGGTTGGACGGGGAGTTGCGTGCCTCGATCACTTCTGCCGTGGAGGGGAGGTTCTTGGCCCCGTTCTCCAAAGCAGTCCGGACGGACTCACGGTTATTGCGGTAGACGGCGTCGTCGTCGTCGGCGTTGGGATTGACCCATACGGCAGCGATCAACGCGTGCGAACCGGCCTGTTCGTCGGTGAGGATGCCGTCGGCTACGGCATCTGCCACGCCCGCGGCGATTCCAGCCTGCGCTGCGCCCCAGATGAGGTTGCCGTGGTGGTCATTGGCCGGAGCAGCCTTCGTGACGAAGAGTGTCAGCGGCTTTACCGGGAGCGAGGGTCGGAGGACGGCCACAAACGGAACGTGTCCTGCACTCGGGGTTGCCAGGGCCGTGGCCCAAGCGGTTCCTGCAGGTCCATCCCGGTGTCCCAGGACGGTGTTGACGTGCGCTGCGTTCACGCCGTCCCCGACGAAGGACTCACCAATTTGGATTTGCTCGGTCATACCTAGACCAGCCCTTCGGATTCGAGCCATTCCTTGGCGATGTCTTCGGGGTCTTCGCCGTCCACATCGGCTTTGGCGTTCAGTTTCTGCATGACCTCGGTAGTCAGCTTCGGCGAGACCTTGGCCATGATGTCGGCGATGGCCGGGTATTTGGCCAGAATGTCGGCCTTGACGGTCAGGGCTCCCTGGTAGATCGGGAAGAAGCTCTTGTCGTCTTCCATGACCTGGAGCTTCAGCGCGGGGATGCGTCCGTCCGTTTCAAAGACCTCGCCGAAGTTGCAGTCCTGGCCCTTCTGGGTGGCCGTGTAAATGACGCCGGTGTCCAGCATCGACACCTTGGCGTCCGGGCTCAAACCGTACTCTTTGCGCAGTCCCGGCCAGCCGTCGTCGCGGGTTGAGAACTCGCTTTCCATGCAAAATGTCTGCTCGCTGACCGGGAGCTTGGCCACATCCGAGAGGCTCTTAATACCGAGCTCCTTGGCCTTTTCTTCACGAATAGCGAAGGCGTAGGTGTTGTTCAGTGGTGCAGGGTCCAGCCAGGCAATGCCTTTCTTGGCGTCGGCGTCCTTGACTGCCTTGAACATGTCCGCCTTGTCCTTGATGGGCGTGGTCTGCTTGTTGTAGGTAATCCAGGAAGTTCCGGTGTATTCCCAGTAGCCGGCGAACTGGCCAGTCTCAAACGCCGTGCGGACGTTTGCCGAGCCCACCACGCTGGTGTTGGTGGTGGTCTGCGCACCGTGGGCGTTGAGGACCTGGCTGGTGATGTGGGACAGGATGAACTGCTCGGAGAAGTCCTTTGCACCGAATACACCGGTCAGGCCTTCCAGTTCCTTGCTGTTTGATGCGCTGGAGCTTGAAGCTGAGCCGCCGCAGGCTGTGAGGCTCAGTGCCACGGCAATACCGGTGGCCAGGAGGGTCATTGCGGGTTTCTTCATGATGTTGTCCTTAAGAAGTAGGAAAGTCAGATGCCTTTGGGCTTGAGCAGGTCTTCGGCGAGGCCTGCAAGCCAGTCGATGGTGAGGGCAATACAGGAGACGACGACGGCGCCTGTGATGAGGACCGGCCATCTCTGGAGCTTGAGTCCGTTGACGATCATGTCGCCCAGGCCCCCGGCATTGATGAACGTGGCCACAGTTGCTACGCCGACGCAGAACACCAGCGCAGTCCTTAAGCCGGCGATGATGACCGGGACGGCCAAAGGAAGTTCGATCTTGGTCAGCACTTCCAGCGGACGCATGCCCATGCCCCGGGCGGCTTCCGTGAGACTGGAGTCAACCTGTTGGAGTCCCACCAGGGTGTTCCGCAGAACAGGGAGGACCGAATAGGCCACCAGGCCAACCAGCGCCACCTCGAAGCCGGTCTTCCACACGATGGCCAACAGGATCACCAAGCCGATGGCCGGCGTTGCCTGCCCCACGTTGGCAATACCGAATACCACTGCGTGCACGGCTTTGGAATGCACCCTGCTCAGTGCGATGCCCGCAGGGACCGCAATCAGGGTCACAATGGCGGATGCGGTAACCGTCAGCAGGAGATGCTCCCTGGTCCGGTCCGCAAGGTAGTCCCAGTTGAGGGTCCGCAGCTCGATCGAATCGAGGGTCAGCGAGGAGATCCAGGCCAGCAGTGCCAGCAACGCCAGGACGATGATCAGGGGTGTTCCGAAGCGTTTGAAGGAAAAGTATTTGCCCTTGCGGTTGGAGGCAGTGCCGAAGGACGTCGCCAGATCCTGCGTTGCCTGCGCAGTCATGGCCGAACTCCGACGGCAAGGGCGGACGGGACGATCTCGGCTCCCAGGACAGCGGAGATCCGCTCTAAATCGATGGAGCCCACAGCCCGCCCGTTCTGATCCACCACAGCAACGGGAACACCGCCGGACAGGACCAGGGCATCCAACGCATCGCGGAGGGAGTTCTCCACGCCCACGTTCAGGGCAGTTGGTGTCGCTGCCGGTCCCAGCGTCGCGTGGCCGACCGGGATGAGTCCCAGGCGCTTGAGCGCCGCTCCGTGTCCCACGAACTGCGAGACGTAATCGTTGGCCGGGTTGGCCAGGATGTTCGCCGGGGTGTCGAACTGCTCGATCTGAGAGCGTTCGGACAACACCGCAATCCGGTCGCCCAGGCGGACAGCTTCATCAAAGTCGTGGGTGACGAACACAATTGTTTTGCTCAGCTTCTCCTGCAGGCGCAGGAATTCGCTCTGCAACTTTTCGCGGGTGATGGGGTCGGTGGCTCCAAACGGCTCATCCATGAGCATCACGGGCGGATCGGCCGCCAAAGCCCGCGCCACGCCAACACGCTGCTGCTGTCCACCGGAGAGCTGACGCGGGTAGCGGGAGGCGAACGTTTTGGGATCAAGCTCGACGACGCCCAGTAGTTCCTCCACCCGATCCCGCGTCCGCTTCTTGTCCCAGCCCAGTAGCTTGGGGACCACAGAGATGTTCTCTGCGATGGTCATGTGCGGGAACAAGCCGATTTGCTGGATGACGTAGCCAATCCGCCGGCGAAGCTCGTTGGGGTTCAGGGACAGGACATCCTCACCATCGATGGTGATGGAGCCCGTGCTCGGTTCGATGATCCGGTTGATCATCTTCATGGTGGTGGTCTTACCGCAGCCGGAGGGGCCTACGAACATGATCAGCTCACCGGGAGCGATATCCATCGAGAAGGACTCGACGGCGGGAATCACCTGGCCCGGATACGTCTTGGTGACGTCTTTGAGGACAATCCGGGCGCCGGCGGCCGGAGGGGTTGTTGTTTCAGACACGAAGTCCCCTTGAGGTAGTAACGCGGCGGATGAGCACGAACGCTCCATCCAGCAGCAGGGCTAGGACAATGACACCGACGGTTCCCACGACGGCGAAGTTCAGGGCGTTCTTGGATCCCAGGCTCGATAGACCTTTGAAGATCATTTCCCCAAGGCCCGGCCCGCCCACGTAGGCAGCGATCGCTGCGATTCCCATGGAGAGTTGGGCCGAGACACGCACCCCTGTAATGACTACCGGCCAGGCCATGGGCAGCTGGACACGGAACAACGTCTTCACCTTGCCCATGCCCATTCCCAGCGCGGATTCGGACACAGCTGCCGGTACTTCGCGCAGGCCCACCACCGTGTTGCGGATGATGGGAAGGAGGGCGTAGAAGGCCAGACCCACGATGGTGGGGGTCCAGCCCAACCCCAGCACGGGGATGAGGAGTGCCAGGAGTGCCATGGACGGAATGGTCAGTCCGACGCCGGCACCGGCGATAGCCAACGAGCGGCTGATGGGCCTGTTCCAAACAAGGACACCGACCCCCACACCGATGACCGTTGCAATGAGCAGGGAAACCAGGACAACCACCAGGTGCTGGGTGGCGGATTCGGCAATGTCTGCCGACCTCTTGCTGAGGAACTGGCCAAGATCGGACAGGAAAGAGTCGTTCAACGTGATCCTCCTTTTTACTTCATTGGGGGTAAGGATCGGCGCTCACTTCTCCGTGAGCCATGACACAACCGTAGAATGGCGGTTCCCTTTTGCGCAATGCATGTTGTTGAAATGTCAACACCATTCCGGTAGTGTCGAAGCGTGACCGGAAATATCAAGGAGCCAGCCATGAACGGAACACCCAACCCCAGGCGCAATTCCTCCGGGCTGCGCAGGGATTTGGAGCTGCTTCAGATCCTGGGCTCCCCGGAGGCCGTTGCTACAGGCGGGCTCGGAGTCAGCAAAGTTTCCGAGATCACGGGGCGGGACAAGGCGCAGGTCTCCAGGACCCTAGCCACACTGGCGGAAGCAGGCCTGGTAAGCAGGGACCCCGAAAGCCTGCTCTACACCCTCGGCCACAGCCTCTATGCCCTGGCCGCAAGGACTACCGAGGCCCGGATGGTCAGCGCATCAGCCCAGTACCTCAAGCGGGTCTCAGCGGCTACTCACGAAACGACGCACCTCTGCGTGTTGCGTGGCGGCACTGTCCTTACCCTCAAGAGCGAGATGTCCAACCACACCTACAGGGCACTGGGCTGGGAAGGCGTCAGCGTTGATGCCTGGAGCACATCCGCAGGCAGGGTCCTCGTCAGCGACTGGGACGACGTGGCACTGAAGGACTGGTACGACTCGCACACAGCGGAGGCCAAAGCGGGGGCGCGGCCGGATCGCCAGGACCTGTCCCCCTTGGCGCTCCAGGCAGGACAAAATCCCTCGGCTGGAGACCTGACTTCGAAGATCCAGACGTTCGAAGACCTTCGCGCGGAGATTGATCTCATCCGGAGGCAGGGCTACGCAGTGGTGGATGAAGAATTCGAGCTCGGCGTCGTGGGCGTCTCGGCGCCCGTTTACGATTTCAAGCAGCGCGTGGTGGCTGCCTTCAATGTCAGCGCGCCAAAGCAGCGCTTCGGCAGGCACTTGGACCAGGCCGGGGCTCTGGCAGCAAAGGTTGCCAGGGACTTTTCCGTGGCCCTGGGCGCGTCACCCACCGCCGAATTGCCGACTACTGGCAATGCTCCGCGAAAACCAGGGCACTAACTATCACCCGTCGTGGGGGGCTTAGCGCAGGGACTTGTCGTCCGGATTGCGGGGCACCACGTAGGTGCTGCCGTCGGGGCGGCGCAGGGTTTCCCACTGCTGGGTCTCGGCCTGGCGCTGGGCGAGCAATTGCCGGTTGGCCTCGGTCATCTCGTGGTCGAGGGAACTGCTCTGCGCCGGGCCGAAAATGATCCGGAACTTCCCTGTGGCGCGCATGAACTTCCGGGTTAGGGATTCCTTTGCCACGCTTGATCGACTCCTCTTTTAGACGGTTCAACTCCTTCATAGTACGCTAATCATTAGTGCACTAACTAATCCGCAGGGTGTCGGGAAGGAAAGACATGACCAGCGTCAGCGAAACCGCCGAGGAAACCGATGACCTCCTTCTGGAGCGTCAGCTGTGCTTCGCACTGACCGTGGCGTCCCGGAGCGTCGTCGGCATCTACAAGCCTGTCCTGGAGAAGCTGGGACTTACCCATCCCCAGTACCTGGTGATGCTGGCCCTCTGGGAACGAAGCCCCCGGACGCTCAAGGACATCAGCGACAGCCTCCTCCACGAGCCCGCCACCCTCTCCCCTTTGCTGAAAAGGCTGGAGGACGCCGAGCTCATCACCCGCGAGCGCGTGCCCGGCAACGAACGTGCTCTGGCCATCAATCTGACGCCGAAGGGCGCCGCCCTGCGTGAACAAGCCACGGCGGTCCCCGGGCAGATCCGCGAGCGCCTGCAACTCAGCCGCGAAGAGGTGGCGGAGCTTCACCAGGCCATGATCGGGTTGATAGCCACTACCCAGCGCAACCCCTAGCCAAGCGCCGGGCACCGGTGTTCTGCTTGGGATTGAACACCGGCGTAAAGCACCAAAAGTGCCACGTAAAATGGACGCAAACCCAGGAGATCCCATGCGCATGCGATTCGTTCGCCCCCTAATAGCGGTACCGGCACTGACCGTGTTGACCGTTGCCGGCCTTGTGGCATGCGCGGGCACCCCCACCCCAGGTTCCACTGGCAGCGCAACCCAGGCACCGTCGTCGTCCGCTCCTGCAAGCAGCAGTCCTGCAAGCAGCGCTCCAACAAGCAGCAGCAGCGGCAACGCCGAACTGTCCATCACGCTCATGGAAACCCCGGAATCCGCGCCCAAGACCTTCACGCTTGTTTGCACTGACGGAAAGCCCGCATCGGAAAGCAAGCACCCGTCCCCCGCTGAAGCCTGCGCCACCATCAAGAACAACCCCGCCATCCTGAGTCCCGCTCCACCCCGGACCGACCAAGCCTGCACCATGCAGTACGGCGGCCCGGCAACAGCCAAGGTGACTGGCGCCGTGGACGGCAAGGAAGTGACGGCCGCCTTCAGCCGCACGGACGGTTGCCAGATCGCCATGTGGGACGCCGCCAAGAGTATTCTCGGTTCAGATGGCGGCGTCTAGCCTGCGACACCTCCCCCAGGAGCAATGGCTCGGGCTGGAGGCAGCCCATCAGGCCCGCGTGGCGCGCTACGCCGACCCGTACCTGGCCCGGCGTTCGGCTGGCAAGAAACACCCGGTGGAGGATTACCTCTTCACGTATTACACCCAGAAGCCGGGACAGTTGCTGCGCTGGCATCCCGGCCAGGCAGTGGTTCTCAGCGGCGAGCGCGCCCTTGAGCGCGCCAACTGGAAGTTCTACCGGACAGCCGACGACGACGAACTCGCCGCCGCGGGTCTGCCCGCGGGAACGCCTGCGGTCGCCTTCGACCACGGCAGCTTCCTGGCGGACCGCGCCGAGGCGGTCAGGTTCGCCGGAATCATCCTTGCGGGAACCTCCAAGCGCCCGGCCCAATTCGGCTGTTTTGGCTTGCACGAGTGGGCCATGGTCTACCGTCAGGAGAAGTTCGAGCTGCGGCATGAATACCTCCAGCTGAGGCTCGGCGGCCAAGGCACGGACTCCGTGGTGGAAGAGAACCGCATCCGCTGCTCCCATTTCGATGCCTTCCGCTTCTACACCCCGGACGCCCTGCCCCTGAACGAGCTCACGCCCACGCGCGAGAACCAGCGGACCATGGAACAGCCGGGCTGCCTGCACGCCAACATGGACCTCTACAAATGGGCATACAAGCTGACGCCTGCGCTGCCAAGTGAGCTGGTGATGGACTGCTTCGAGTTGTCGTGGCGGATCCGGGCCATGGACATGCAGGCCTCACCGTACGATCTCGAAGAATGGGGCTACCCACCCATCAGGATCGAGACACCGCAGGGCAAGGCCGAGTACGTTGAATACCAGCGGGCTTTCGCGGCCGAATCCCAGGAGTTGCGGACCCGTGTGCTCGACGCAGTAGGGCCGCTCTTGGACGAGCTGAGCGGCCTGGCTGCCTGAGCACCCGACGCCACCAGCGAAAGGTCACCATGGTTTCCGACAACACCATTGACGAAGGCAAGAGCGAGTACGACGTCGACCTGACAGTCACGTTGACAGAGGCACCAGGCGCTGAGGACAGGGAGTTCCACCTTCGGTCCGCGGGCGGCGTCCTCTCGCCCGACCCGAAGTCACTGGACTCGAACCTGCCGGACGCGCCTGCGGCGCTTGCCGCCGTCGAGCAGTTCGGGGAGGAAATCTTCTTCCCGGAACCTCGTCCGGACAGGATCTGCACCCAGCAGTACGGTGGCCCGCAGGTTGCCGTTGTTAAGGGCTGGTTCCGCGGACGGAAAGTCCATAGCCACTTCAGCAGGACCGACGGCTGCGAGATCGCGCGTTGGAAAGCGGTGGCGGCGTTGCTGGGCAATACAGGAGGCTCAAACGGGGCGGTATAGGTTGGGCAGTCCAACGTGCCCAGCCAGTCCTTTGAGGAAATCGCCGGACTGGCTGGGACCTGGCAGCGGCGTTTGCCGCCTCAGCTAAGGTGTGCTGCCCCTATGTGAGGGCCGGCGCGGGCTTGCGGAGGAACAACCCCACCACCAGCGCTGTGAGCAGGCAAAGGGCCGCATTCACCCAGATGGCTGTGGTGACGCCGCTGAGCACGGCCGGGGCGTCGTTGTTCCCGATGGTGAGGATCTGTGCGGTGAAGATCGCGCTCATGATCGGGATACCCATGGTGATGCCGACCTGCTGGCTCATGGTTGCCAGCCCGGTAGCAAGGCCTTGCTCGGCGTCAGGCAGGCCGGACGTTGCGGTCACCATGAATCCGACGATAACCACGAGGTTTGCCACGCCCCCAATAAACGTGGCAACCAGCAGCAGGGCGATGGACGCCGGGTCTGCGCTGAGCAGGACCAGGGAACCAGTGGCGATTGCCTGGACGATGAATCCGTAGACGATCGCCTTCTTGTTGCCGATTTTTCCGATGACCTTGGGGCCAAGGACACCACCCAACACGGTTCCGAGACCCAGGACAGCGAAGGCCAGGCCGGCACCGAGCGGGGTGTAGCCGAGGACCTGCTGCAGGTACAGCGTCAACAGAAACACCAAGGACGTTTCGGTGACGAAGGCAAGGATGCCCGCAATGTTTCCCCACGCGACCGTGGAGCGCTTGAGGATCTCCAGTGGTACCAAAGGTGTCGCGGCTTTCCGCTCGACGGCCACGAAAGCAACGAACAACACCACAGCGGCTGCGAGGCTGCCCAACGTCAGCGGATCAGCCCAGGAGTGTTCTGCGGCGTTCGTCAAACCGAACACCAGGGCCAGAAGGCCGAGTGTCACCGTGATGGCACCCGGAACGTCCAGCCGCAACTTGGTGGTGGGCTTGCTCTCGGCGAGGACAATGGGGGCAATGATGAGCACCGCAATGGCCACCGGAACGTTGATGAAGAACGCCCAGCGCCAGCTGAGCAGGTCGGTCAGCAGGCCGCCGAGGATTGCTCCCGTGGTGAACCCGGCGGCCATCAGGGAACCGTTCAGGCCCAGGGCTTTGTCGCGCAGAGGGCCTTCGGGGAAGGACGCCAGCAGCAATGACAGGGCGGCTGGTACGACGATGGCCGTCGCGATGCCCTGGCCGACGCGGGCGATGAGCAACAGTGCAGGATCTGCAGCCAAGCCGCCAGCGAGGGAGGCTGCACCCAGCAATGCCATGCCGATGATGAACATCCGGCGGCGGCCCGCGATGTCCGCGACGCGCCCGAACAAGAGGGTCAACCCGGCGGCGCACAGTGCGAACGCCGTCGCGATCCACTGGAGGTTCTCCAGGCTGAATCCGACGTCGGCCCCGATGGCAGGGAGCGCGACGTTGAGGATCGAGAAGTCAACGGCAAGGGTAAAGCTCGCCGCGAGCAGGACGATGAGTGCCAGCCTTTGGCGGCCATTCATCCGTCCCGAAGAGGCAGGCGCCTCGGTTTCAATCAAGGGTGGAACGCCGGGTCCTGTGGTGACATCCGGTTGCGTGGTCATGGGAGTGTTCCTTCTTTGGAGGGGTCGCCGTCCGCGGACGGCATCTTCACAACTCCACATTCACGGAATGCCCGGGGATCAACCACACCCCCTTCTGCCTACCCCTGGCAGTGACAGGCGGGAACGTCCAATACTCTGCTTGGACGGCTTTGTCTTGTCACAAGAACTCGTGCGACGCCACCCGTGGGTGTCACTGGCAGGGACAGGACATTGCTGCGCAAGACCGGCAGAATGGGCCCATGAGTAATCTAAGTGAACTTGGGGAGTTCCTTCGCGTCCGAAGAGCTGCCTTACAGCCAGAGGACGTTGGCCTTCTGAATTACGGCATCCGCCGCGTACCCGGCCTCCGCAGGGAAGAGCTGGCCATGCTGGCCGGCGTCAGCAATACGTATTACACACGCTTGGAGCAAGGCCTCAGCAACAACGCCTCCGAAGCGGTCATCGATGCAATCGCCAGGGCTCTTAACCTGAACACCGACGAGCGTGCCCACCTTTTCAATCTCGCCCGGCCAGGGACCACCAAAAGGCGCACCCTTACCAAGCCGGACAAAGTAAGGCCCGGCACGTTGCGCCTCATCCAGTCGATGTCCAACACACCCGCCGTCGTCCTGGGGCGCCGCAGCGAAGTGCTCGCGTGGAACCGGATCGGTCACAGGCTTGTGGCTGGCCACTTGGATTTCGCCGCGCCGGAGACGCCGTCAACGAGGCCCAACATGACGCGGCTCTTGTTCCTGGACCGCCACACACGGGAGCTTTACAGCCGATGGGTCGAAGAGGCTACCCGTGCAGTGTCCTCGCTGCGACTGGTCGCAGGCCGCGCCACCGATGACCCGGAACTCGCGTCGTTGGTTGGCGAGTTGACCATGAACAGCGAAGAGTTCGCCAACCTGTGGGCACGGCACCCCGTTGAGAACTGCATGTCCGGTCTGAAGTACATGCATCACCCCGAGGTCGGCGACATTGAGCTCAACTTCGAGGTCCTGACCCCTCCCGACGAATCGGGACACCGGATCCTGATGTACACCGCTGATCCCGGCACGCCTGCGGCCGAGGCCCTGCAACTGTTGACCTCCAGCGATGTCAACGTGGTGGAGGAATCCCAAAGCATCGCGGCGAGGTAGTTGCCACACAGCGTGCGCGAAAGAAGGCCCGATCCACCAGGATCGGGCCTTCTTTCTCTTCCGCGCCTACGCCACTGTCACCGTGGCCCGGGCAGGCTCAGGCTGGACCTGCTTGGGTCGGGGCCGTGCCCATCGGTCCATGACCGGCTTTTCCACCAGGGCGTACAGGGCCCATCCGCCCAGTAGCGTGGCTACGAAGAATCCGGCTACTACCAGCAGTGCGACAGGGGTTGGGTAGACCGCGTTTCCCAGGAGGATCCGCCCGTAGAAGATCACCACTCCCTGGCACAGGTAGAAGCCAAACGAAATGTTCCCCAGCCAGACCATCGGCTTGGAGCCA
Source organism: Arthrobacter sp. B0316-5-4 (assembly GCF_059090325.1). Lineage (NCBI taxonomy): Bacteria > Bacillati > Actinomycetota > Actinomycetes > Micrococcales > Micrococcaceae > Arthrobacter > Arthrobacter sp. B0316-5-4. The sequence goes on along the minus strand of NZ_JBNHFN010000003.1, from coordinate 434,663 downwards.
AGGAAGCCGGTGCGGCCTGCGATGTCCCGCGTGGCCACGGTGCAGATGATTGCGGCGACCGGAATAATGGTGGCCACGTTGAAGGAGTACACGAACGGGACCACCATCGCGACGGCGTAACCGGCTGCGCAGAGAAGGAGCGTGTGCCACATCTTCAAGGGAACCCAGCGCCCCGACAGTACGATCCGGGCCAGGATGGAGCCAAGAATGAATTCGAACAACCGTGCAGGCGGGAAAATGTAACCGAACCAGAACTGCAACTCGGAGATCGGTGTCAGGGCCGATACCGGTGTGGCCGGAATGAGGTACGTGGTGACCAACTGCACCGCAATCATGGCGGCGACGGTCGCCCATGCCCACCCCCAGAGCCGGTTGCCAGGAATTTTCCTGATCGGGACCATCAGCAAAGGGAACAGCATGTAGAAAAGCAGTTCACTGTTAAGCGTCCACGACGGCGGGTTGACCGCCACGTAGACGGAGGCGTCCGGGATGAAGGAGTTCACCAGGAAAAGGTTGCTGATCCATCCCAGCGGCGGATTGATGGCCGCTGCGAACAGAATCATCGACAGCACCCACATCACCAGGTGGTTGGGGAAGATTTTCAGCAATCGGCGCCGCCAGAACTGCCGTTTCGGCTCCCCCGGCTTCGATGCCCATGCCAGCAGGAAGCCACTGAGGACAAAGAAGAATGAGACCCCGACGTACCCTGCTTTGCTGACCAGCCATTCAAGGGTTGAGCCGAGCTCGACGTCGGCAAACGGGTTGATGGGATCGTTGGGCGGTATGGGTGAGTTGGACAAGGTGATGTGGAAGAAGAACACCAACAGCGCAGCGAAGAAACGCAATCCTGTCAGGGACGGCAGCTTACTGAGCCGGGGACGGGCGATGGCCGCCTCGGGAACGGGAGCGGTCATGATGCACGTCCTGCCGGGAGTTCGATGCCGAGGCTGTGGGTGAAGTAGTTGGTTGGGTCCCAGCTGGCTTTGGCACGTTGCAGCCGGGGGTAGTTGCCTTTGAAGTACAGGGTCTGCCAGCCAACACCGGAGCTGTTGTGATCCGTGCTGGCAACATCGACGTCCGGATAGTTGATGTAGCAGCCATCGACCTGGTCACCAGGGACAGGGACGCCGCCTGTGGTTTTGAACATGCCTTCATAGGTTTCACGTTCCCAGCCCAGATAGAACCCGTCCTCTGCCGGATCGGACCAAAAGGTCTGGAGGCAGAATTTGAACGCCGATTGGCGTTGGACGTTTGCCGTGGCATCGGGAGCGACCGCGTTGACCTGCCCGCCGAAGGAGAAGAGCACCAACATGGTATTCGGGTTGGAGAAGTCGGGCCTGCTCATCTGCCGATAGAGCACCGCAATCTGGTCATCGGTGAACTTCTGATTCAAGTATGCCGATTTGTGGGCCCCACGGCTGGTGGGATTGGTGATGACGGGGTTGTCGGTCCCCACCAGCCGGGTGGCTTGCAGCCACGGGATTTCCCGGGTCTTGAAGAATTCGGGCATGGCCGGGATCTCGCCGTTGGGTTTCTCCAGGGGCTCGGGAGTGATGGCGACACCATCCAGGATCGCTTGGACATAGCGTTCCATGACGCCCTTGGCGTCCGGGGCTGCTGCGTCGATCTGGGTGAACATTCCCAGACTGCCATGGGCTTTGGAGCTGACGTTGAAAAGGCTGCTGAGGTGTGACTCAGGGGTGCCCGGCTGGCGGTATGTCTCGTGCCATGTCCCGAAGTTGGTGATGAGGCGCCGGAACTTGGTGTCATCGAGTTGATCCCAGGGGATGGAGATGGCACTGACCAAAACGGTGGAGGGGGCCTTGACCAGCTGGTCTGCGGGCTTCTTGTCCTGAGTTCCCGGGGACCGGAACCAGTATTTGGTGACGATGCCCCAGTTCCCGCCTCCCCCACCGGTGTGGGCCCACCACAGGTCACCGAGCTCGCCCTTGTCGTCCCGGGTTGCGGTCACTGTGCGTACCTTACGGCGGGCATCCACCGTGACCACTTCGACGGCGTAGAGGTGGTCCACCACCAAGCCGTGCGAGCGTGACAGCAGGCCGTAGCCGCCGCCCGCGATGTGCCCTCCGGCGCCCACGCTGTAGCAGATGCCTCCGGGAACGGTGACGCCCCAATTCTTGTACAGCGTTTCGTAGACGTTCATGAGGCGGGCGCCGGGTTCCACCGCAAAAGCGCCCATCTTCTTGTCGTAGTACACCGCGTTCATCGGGGACACGTCGAGGATCACCTGGACGGAAGGGTTGCAGACAAAATCAGCGAAGCAGTGGCAGCCGCTTCGCACCGAGACCTTCTTGCCGGTGCGGACTGCTTCGCGGACGGCATCCTCTGCGTCCTTGGTGCTGGTGATGAGCCGGACGTAGTCGGGATGGGAGACGAAGCGTTGGTTGTTGCCGGTCATGAGGTCCGCATAACGGGAGTCCCCGGCGGTGACGATCGAGCCGTCGGGCACTCCCGCGGAGCCCGTAGCGGCTTTGGCTTGCGGAGCATTGGCGGTTCCGAGCGCTGCCAAGGAGGCCGCCGCGAGTGTGCCGGCGGAACCGGCCATGAAGAAGCGTCTGCCAACGCCGGTCTTTTCGGTGGTTGTCATCGGTTCGATCCTCCGCGCTGGACGGTGTTGTTCGGGTGCAGGGTGATCTCGGCCTTGGGGGCAACAAAATAGTGCTGGACCGAGTAGGAGATGGTGGCGAAATCTTCCGCGCCATTGCCGGTGAAATCACCGGCAACGATCCGGGCGATGGACTCCCCGGAGACTTTCCATTTCAGGAACAGGCCCTTGGCGAGGTCGACGGCTTTGTAGTAGTACGCTCCTTGCCAGGGCTCGGGACCGCGCAGGCCGATCAGGAATTCGTCATCTCCGTCCCCGTCGAAATCGCGGCACATGACGGTGTGGCCGGGGCCTTCACCGTTCTCGTTCGGGTCCCCGTAAATGTCCAACAGGTGCCGTGTCCAGCCCGCGGCCTCAGCGTCTCCCCCACTGCGCACGTACACGGCAACGGTGTTGCCGTGGAAAGGTTCGATCGCTGCGACGTAGGCGAGGGGGTCGTCGCCGATGCGTCCGCCGTCGACGTCACCGCTGCCCTTGAACGTGGTCTTCTCGAATTGGCTTTCCTCGCCGTCTCCGATGTGCTCCCACGACCAAGTGCGGTTCTCCTGGTCGTAGTAGAGCCACGTGACGCCTTCGTCGGAAGCCATGAGGATCGAGTCCAGGGGTGAACCGGGGATCAGCCCACCCTTCTTGGCGACGCCGTGGATCATCCGGAAGTCCGAGTCGCTGATGATTTCCTTGTCCCACTCGGCGCGTGGATCATCAGTGGGGGTGAACAGCACCACCGGCAGGACTGCGTGGACATCCTCCACCGCAACTATGGGGAACCCGATGATCTGGATCTTGTCAGTGCGCGTAAAGTGGCCGACGCGCAGGCGGTGCATGCCGATGGCGCGCCCAACGTAATGCCGCTTCCAGTTTTCGGTCGCTTCGGACGGGTTGCCCGGGTTTTCCAGCCAGTCGATCTTGCCGCCTTCGGGGTCGGCGTGGTGGATCGTTCCGCCGGGACCGTAAAGCTGGTAGCAAACCACCAGGTCCGTGGTGCCATCGCCGGTGATGTCACCGAAGTCCATCCCGACAGGTTCTTTGATCTTGTCGAGCACCAGCTTCTTTTCCCAGGTGGGGTTCTTGTACCAGTAGATCTCACCGACTTTCAGGCCGTAGCCGACGAGGTCGGGCTTGCCGTCGCCGTCGATGTCGGCCGCTTCCAACCAATAGCCGTCGCGCAGGAAGTCCGTGACTGTTTCGGTTCCGAAATCCGGTTGGGTGACGTCCAAGGTGGGTGTGGTCTTGGGGAGCGCCGTTGAGGTCATGACAGTACCTTTCGTGTGGGTGCGGGTGTGGTTTCCGGGGCGCCGGAGGGCGAAGGTTTCGTTCGGTGTGCTGCCAGCGAAGCCGACGCAATGAGGGCTACTGCGATGACGGCCAGGCCTGCGCCCACCCAGATGGGCGAGGCCAGGCCAAAGCCTGCCGCAATGGTTGTCCCGCCGATGTGGGCGCCGATCGCATTACCGAGGTTGAAGGCGGAGATATTGACACCGGAGGCCAGAGTTGGCGCCCTGTGGGCGAAGGACAGGACACGGGCCTGCATGCCGGGCACCGCCGCGAACCCGACAGCGCCGAGGAGGAACAATGTCGCCGCCGCACCCCACGGGTTGTGGACGGTAACTGTGAACGCCAGGAGAACGACGGTGAGCGCCGACAGGAGGACCAGCAGCGATTTGTCCAGGTTTCCGTCGGCGGCCTTCCCGCCGATGATGTTCCCGGTGAACAAGCCGGCACCGAAGATGACCAGCATCCACGGCACGGCCCCGGCCGGCATCCCCGCCAGTGATGTGAGCATCGGCGCTATGTAGGTAAACGCACCGAACATGGCACCGAACCCGAAGACGGTGATGAGTATTGACAGCCAGACCTGGCCGGAAGCGAAGGCCCCCAGCTCACGGCGCAGCTGCCCTGGTCCGCGTTCGGCGGCGTCTTGCGCGGGGACGTAGGCGATCAGTCCGGCCAGGGCGATCGCCCCAACAATGGTGATGGCCCAGAACGTTGACCTCCAGCCGAGCTGCTGGCCCAGGAACGTGCCCATCGGGACGCCCAGGACGTTTGCGATGGTCAGCCCGGCGAACATGATGGAGATGGCCCTGGCTTTTCGATCCGGCGTGACCAGGTTCGAAGCCAGCACGGCACCGATCCCGAAGAAGGCCCCGTGGCAGAGGGCTGCCACAACCCGGCCGGCAAACATGGTGGCGTAGTCCCCCGCTACGGCTGACAGGAGGTTTCCCAGGATGAAGAGCACCATCAAGGCGCACAGGACTGTCTTGGGACGAAGGGAGGCAGTCACAGCGGTCACCACCACACCTCCGACGGCGACGCTTAACGCGTAGCCGGACACCAAGTGCCCGGCGACGGGGATGCTCACGGAGAAATCTGCGGCCACCTCCGGCAACAGGCCCAGGATGACGAACTCCGTAAGGCCGATGCCGAAGCCTCCCACTGCGAGGGCCAAGAGGCCCAACGGCATCCTGGTCATGCTGCGGTTCGTGTCTGTGCCGGCACGAAATCCGCACCCGGCACGAACGGCATGGCGGCCGGGCCCAACTTGAAATAGTGGGCCACGGCTGCAATGGTGCGTTCAGTGGCTCTGCCATCGCCATAGGGATTAATCGCGGTGGCCATCTCCATGTAGGCATCCGGATCATCGAGCAGCCGTCCCACCTCGTGAACGATCTGGCCGCGGTTTCGACTGACCAGCCGCGAACTTCCCGTCAGGATCGATTCGCTGCGTTCGGTGATTTCGCGCAACACCAGCGTGGGCTTCCCCAGCGCCGGGCCTTCTTCTTCGGCCCCCGAGCTGTCCGAGAGGATCAGGTCGCTGCGCTGCAAGAGCCTGCAGAAGCTCAGGTAGGGAAGCGGGTCCACCATGTCCACGTTGGGGATGCCATTCAGGACCGGGACCATGACTTCGCGTACCTTCGGGTTCAGGTGCAGTGGAACAACAATCCGGACGTCTTCCCGGTCCCGGGCGATGTCAGCCAGTGCCGCGGCGATCTCGCGCATCGGCCGACCATGGCTTTCACGTCGGTGGGTGGTGGAAAGGATCACTTTGCGGGGATCATCGTCGAGATCCGCCAATGCCGGTTCCCCGTAGCCGCGCAGATTGTTCATTCCCCACTGCAGGGCGTCAACTATGGTGTTTCCGGTGATCACGATCGAGTGTTCCCGGACGCCTTCACGGATCAGGTTGGCGCTGTTTCCCGGAGTGGGGGCCAGATGCAGTGCGGCGATCTGCGCCACCAGTTTCCGGTTCACTTCCTCAGGGAAGGGTGAGTAATTGTTCCCGCTCCGCAGTCCGGCCTCGACGTGGATGATCGGCACGGAGCGGTGCAGTGCAGCCAAGGCGCCGGCAAGGGTGGTGGCGGTGTCCCCGTGGACCATGACGGCGTCGAGTCCTTCCATGTGGTCCCCGGAGCAAAGCCCTTCCAATATCCGGTGAGTCACCTGGGACAGGGTTTGCTGCTCCTTCATGATGCGCAGCTCAACATCGGGGGTGATGCCGAATTCCTCCAGAGTGCTGTCGAGCATTTCACGGTGCTGGCCGGTGGAAATCAGCACCGGGCGGAAGCGGGGGTCCTGGATCAATGCGTGGATGATGGGGGCGAATTTCACGGCTTCGGGCCGTGTGCCGAAGACAATTCCAATGGTTTTCATTGCTGCTCTCCTGAAAATGGGCGTAAAGGACCTGCCGGTTGTCGCCGGCGGATGTAAGACGGAGTGATTAGCTGAGGTGGTATTCCAGCGCGAGCCAGATACAGTCCGTGTCGGCCAGGTACTGGTGCCACGGGTAGATGAAGGTGCCGTCCTGCTCCAGACAGAAGGGCACAGGGTTGGTATTACCGGGGCTCAACAGCTGGTCTTCGTAAAGGGACGCGTGGTCCTGTGCAGTGAACTTCTGCATGCGTCCGAGCCCGGAGATCTGGGTGTGGACCTCGATGAAGTCATGCCGGTTGTGAATTCCGCAGTGTGTTCCGGCCGGGCTGAACCACAGGTTGGCCTTTACTGTGAAGGCCTTCTTTCCCGGCGCAAGTCCGGGCTGGCGCAAAACCATGGCCGGGTCCAGCAGCACGGTTCCCACTGTGTCCTGCGCCGAGCGCAGCAGGACCGGTTGCCCTGGTTCGGCACCGTAGAAGTCGGCCCATCCCAGTTCCCGTGCCTGCTGCTCCCCGTTCTGGACCGTCTCCACGGAAAGCACAGCGAGCAGCTCCCCCGTGATGAAACCGCCGTGGAGAATCGTGGAGCTGAAGGCCGGTAATGCGGCTGACTGTCCGTGACCAATGAACGCGTCGCTACCAGCCAGATTCACTACGACGACGGGTGATGTCACCTCGTACTGCCGCGCATCCCGCAGCACGACCGCGTGAGTCAACGCGCTGCTTAAGGACAGTTCTTCCAATAGGACAGTTCCCACAATTACCCCCGAGTCATCATTCAATCTCTGCGCACCTACGGATCGGCACAAAGAAGTGGAACGGTGCGAAACCTTCGCCAGGCCACAACACTGTCCCACTGGAGCAAGTATTGGCAGTGCCAGGCAAAGTTATCCACCCCCTGTGAGTGATAGGCAAAACAGGGACAGGCGCGGAGCGTTCATCGCGTGAAGGATGAAACCATGACTTCAGATACTTCTGCGCTGCCCGGCGCCCCGCGCTTTAGCGAAATACGGTCCCCAAGGCCGTGGTCGGACGTCTTTGTGCAGGGGGCGGACGGTGCGGACATCCGCTTGCGCGTATATGAACCCGTAGGCCGCCCCTCCGTAACATTGGTGTGGGCGCACGGTGGCAGCTGGACCCGTGGATCGATTGAGGGCTGGCATGACGCCTGTGCTGCCCTCGCGTCCCGGGGCACCGCAAGGATTATCAGCGTGGGCTACCGGCTGGCTCCCCGATGGCTGCACCCCACCGCTGTCATGGACATTGCTGCCGCGACCCTCTGGGCCCAACAGACCTACCGTCACGAGGTTTTGGTTGGTGGCGATAGTGCGGGCGGAACGCTGGCCGCAGGCGTCGCCCTCTGGTTCCGGGACAATGGACTGCCGCTGCACGGGCAGGTCCTCGCCTATCCACCCCTGGATCCGGAGTGCGCCGCCGCGTCCTACCGGAACAGCAGGTCCTTCCCGCCCAGGTCGCTGCTCCTCGATGCGTGGGGCGAGTACGCCGGTTCCCACATCGACCTGCGTGAACGGCTGTACCTTTCGCCGCTCCACGCCGCGAAACTCACCGGGCTCTGTCCTGTCTCCCTCATAGTGGGCGCAGCCGATCCGGTGCGCGACGACGTCGAGCAGTTCGCCCAACGCCTCCAAAAGTGCTCGGTGCCTGTGGACCTCGAAGTAAGCCCGGCGGTTGCCCACGGACACTTCCTCGACCCCTCGGCCGGGAACCCGGTCCATCAATGGATCCAAACCCGCCTGGGTCCTCCGAACAACCAACCAGCTACAACCGAAGGAGCATGAGATGAGCACCACCACCAGCCCTGACGCCGCCTACACCAAGGCGTTGCTGAGGCACTTCGCCGACCTCCGCGATGGAACCCACGGAGAGGCCGTGAGCAGGCAGGACAAGGAGACACTCTTCCGATCTGCAGTGGACCTGCTGGGACCCTACGCACTCCAGGCCCTCAATGAAGTCAATGATGTCCTCATGCTGGGGCAGGGAACCGTGGAATCCTCAGGCATTGGCCGGTCGCCGGATACTGGACTCATCTGCTCCTGGACGCTGGGGTGGGCAGAACAACGCGCCGCAGGCATCCCCCCAATAACCATTCACGCCTACTACGGACGGGGTTTCCATCACCCCCACCTGCGGGGCGGGACGGTCAAAGAATGGCCGCTGAATGTGTTCACCCCTGAGCAGGCAGCGCAGGAACTGCCAATCCTGCGCGCCATCGCTTCGGCCGAGATCCACAACCTCGTCTTCCTGGCCGACTTTACGATCGTTCCGGCTTCAAAGCCCGGCACCACCACCTCCACGCGATGAAGCTCTCAGTCCTCGACCAGTCCCCCATCGCTGCCAGCCAAAGCAGGGCCGGGGCCCTGGGTGAAACCATTGCGCTGGCCCGCGCAGCGGAGGAAGCCGGGTACCACCGTTTCTGGCTTGCCGAACACCACGACTCCCTGGGCTTCGCCGGCACCACCCCATCCCTCATGGCGATGGCAGTCCTGGATGCCACAACCCGGATCAGTGTCGGGTCCGGAGGGGTCCTGCTGGGCCTTCATGAGCCGTGGCAGGTTGCGGAGTCCTTCGAGATCCTTGCCGCCCTCCATCCGGGCCGCGTGAACCTTGGCGTCGGCCGGGCCGGCAGCGGCGGTACGGGTTCCTTCAACGAGAAGATCATCGAACTGCATGCAAGGCTCGGCCTGATGCCCGGAACGGAAGGGCGGGATGACCTGGACATCTGGCTGCTGGGCGCCGGCACCGGATCGGCACCTTTGGCCGCGGCCACCGGGGCAGGTTACGCCCACGCCCACTTCCTCAATAGCCGAAGTGCCGGGACCGCGCTGGAGCACTACCGGAAGGACTTTCATCCCGGTGCGGCACGGAAGGAACCGGAAGCACTCCTTGCGGTTCGGGTCATCGCAGCCCCTACCGACATGGAGGCACAAGAACTCGCCAACCCGGTGAGGCTCTGGAGGGCACGAAAAGACCTCGGCCTGGACGAGCCTTTCCCGCTCAACGCCAGTCTTGCAGGTTGGTCCGCAGAAGAGCTTCGCCGGATTGAAAACAACGAAAGCCGGCTGATCGTCGGCGCCGCGGACGACGTCGCGCACCAACTCGCCGCCTTGGCGGAAGAACTGGGCGTCGATGAACTCATGATCAGCAGCCCCGTTCCACGCCTGGAGGACCGTATCCGCTCCAATTCGCTCCTCGCCCCCGCCTTTGCCCGACTGTTCCCCGGAGACGTCCCGTCCTCCGGAAGCAACGGCACCCGGCCCGCCAAGGAAGGGGCACCGAGTGCATCCCCTCGTTTCAGCCATTCATGACCTTGCCAGGCACCACCCTGGCAAGGTTGCACTCCGCTGGGATTGCCATGATTACCCTTACGCTGCACTGCAGGGTCAGATCAACACACGTGCCCTGGCCATGCAGCTCAAAGGGGTGCGTGCCGGTGAGCTCGTGGCTTTTGGCGCAGTACCGGGCCCGGAAACCATCGTGGAATGCGCTGCGCTGTGGGCACTGGGGGCCTCAGGACTTCCGCTCCGTTCAAGCACCGAAGGAAAGTTGCCTGCCCACGCAATCCTTGAGCAGGCTACCGGCTTCATGCACCCTTCAGGGGACTACTTCAAACCTGCCACCGCATCCGGGCCGGCATCGGCCATTCCATCCACCGCTTGGCTTCACCAGGGGTCTGATGCCGGGATACCCTCCGCGGGCCTCCAGCAGTTTGTGGATGTTCTTCAAGGAGCCGAAAAGAGGTTCAGCCTGTCGCTGCGTACAGTACTTGGGCTCTCCGGAACAGTGGACCCCGGGTCCATGATCGATGTGTGGGCAGCCCTGGCCGCGGGTGGAACGGTTGACCTGATCAATCACCACGAATCACTCACTGACGACTGCCTGGGGCAGCACCTCCGCGAGACCGAAGCGGACCTTCTTGTAGTTCCTTCGGCGCTTCCGCGGCGGCTCAATGGCATCCCGGGGGCCGTGTTCCCTCAGTTCCGGGACGTCGTCGCCCTGGAGTCCTTCGACCGCGGTTGCCGCGCAACTCTGGCGGATGCTTTCCCGTGCGCCATATTCCATTATTGGGACCCCTCCTCAGCTTTTGAGGAGATGTCCGACTGCTGCCCGGCGGACTTTGTCGCCGGTATTAACCTCAAACCAAAGGATTCCCATGCGTAAGGCAGTTATTCCCGCGGCTGGGCTCGGAACGCGGTTCCTGCCGGCTACCAAAGCGATGCCAAAGGAAATGCTCCCCGTCGTCGACAAGCCCGCCATCCAGTTCGTCGTGGAAGAAGCGGTCCGGGCAGGCATTACTGACGTCGTTATGATCACCGGCCGGAACAAGCGGGCTTTGGAAGATCACTTCGATCGTGAGCCCTTCCTGGAGCAAACCCTCATAGCCAAGGGGGATCACGCAAAACTGGCGGCCGTCCAGGAGTCGTCGTCGTTGGCGGATCTGCACTACCTGCGCCAAGGCGACCCGAAAGGACTGGGTCATGCGGTCCTGCGTGCGAAGGCACACGTTGGCAATGAACCGTTCGCAGTGCTGCTCGGTGATGACCTCATCGATGAGAAGGACAGCATTTTGGATGTCATGGCCCAGGTCCAGGAACGTACCGGGGGCTCAGTGGTGGCCTTGATGGAGGTGGAGCCCGAGCAGATCAGTTCCTACGGTTGCGCCGACGTTGCCTCCAGTGATGTGGACGGTGCGTTCAGAATCCGTGGCCTCGTCGAAAAGCCCGAACCTGAACACGCGCCGTCGAACCTTGCGATCATCGGCCGTTATGTCCTGCATCCGCGGGTTTTTGAGGTCCTTGAGCAAACTCCTCCAGGACGTGGAGGGGAAATCCAGCTGACAGATGCCCTCCAGAGCCTGGCAGTCTCCGAGGGTCCGGGCTCCGGCGTGTACGGGGTGGTCTTCCGTGGCCGGCGTTTCGACACGGGCGACAAGCTGAGCTATCTCAAAGCCGTCATGACTGTCGCTTTGGAGCGTGGGGACACGGGTCCCGGATTGCGAGAGTGGCTCCAGGAAAACGTGTGGGATCCAGCTGGAGCTTAGGACCACAGTGGCCGGTGGGAAATCCCACCGGCCACTGTGCTTATTGGATCAAGCCGGACTAGCTTGCGTTGTTGCTCTGTGTCGGCTCGTCTCCACGGATCTTGCCGTGGTTCTTCTTGTCTTTCTTGTCCTTCTTCGGGTCCTCATCGTCAGGAACCACCACGGTTCCGCCCGGGTTGACCAGGACGGTGACGAAGCTTGGTTCGCTGGTTCCGGCGAAGGTCAGGCGGCCAATGTAGGAGCCCGGCTCCAGGTTCTTCCAGTTCAGCGAAACCTGGCCGGTCTTGCCGTTGGCGAGGCGGATCGGATTCGGCGTTACGGTGGCGTTGCCCTGGTTCGCTCCCAGTACGGCGGCATCAACAGTGGCCTTGGTGGCCTGGTTGTTGGGGCTTGCGTAGAGGTTGGCGAAGACGTAGTAGTCGCCCGCGGCCGGGTTGGGAACCGACAGTGTTTCACTGGCGGAGGCTGTCGCTGCCGGCAACTGCTGGCCGGAGGGCGTCAGGACCAGCATGTCGAAGTCCGCGGCGTCGTTGGATGAGATGACCGAGAACTTGGCCAGCGCACTGCCCTCACCCACGGTCACCTTCTTCACGAAGTTGGACGCGTTGGTCTCGCCCGCAAATGGGCCGGGAACCAGTTCCACTGCCGAGGAATCGGCCTTGGACAGTCCATCAATGGTCACTCCCACCGGAAGGTTGGTGCCGGAGGTGATGTTGATGGCCGCTGAGCCGTTGGGGCCCGTTCCCGTGAACGCCAGCGCCTTGTCCGCAATGACGGACTGCGGGCGGACGGCGATCGGCGAGGTGACGGTCTTGTTGGCACCCGTCCAGCTCAGCGAACCCATGGCGAACTTGCCCAGGGCTGCGTTGTTGTTTTCGAACTGCACCTTGAACGTCTTCTTCTCACCCGGAGCACCGAAGTTCAGCACTGACGGAGTGACCTTGACGTTGACGCCCGGAACGTTGACCGATGCCCGGTAGAGACCCGGCGTCAGGGCGGTTACGGTGCGGGTGACCTCGATCTTGCCTGCGAGGTTGCCCAGCGCGAACGATGGAACGTTCATGTCGCGCGGCGCGGTCGTGCCGAGGCCTTCCATGCCCAGGTCCATGCCGGTGCCCTGGATGAACTTCAGGTAGTCCTCCGTGGTTGCGTCGTAGACGAGGCCGGGGCTGAGGACCTTCGCAGGATCAACCTGGCCGGCACCGGTAGCGAAGACGTCCTTGTTGATGGCACCGTTGGCCAGCTTGACCGGTCCAGCGGTGGTCATCATGGCGGACTTCACGGTGGCCGGGGACCACTTCGGGTTCTTGCCCAGGATCAGGGCACCGAAACCGGCGACGTGCGGGGAGGCCATGGACGTTCCGGACATGAAGCCGAAGTTGTCCCCGCCGGTTCCGATCGGCGAAACGCCGGCAAGAATGGCGACACCAGGAGCGGAAACGTCAGGCTTCAGCAGGTCCGAGTCGGTGGCGAGGAGCGGACCGCGGGACGAGAACCCGGCGATCTGCGGCTGGGCCTCGGCAGGCAAGCCCGTGGTATCGCGGTTGAGCAGGGACACGGTGACGGCCGGGTTGGCGTTGATCTTGTCCTTGATAGCCTGCGTTGCGGGCGGGTTCACGTGGACGGTGGGGATCGCGTGCTTGTCGGTATCCAGCGAGGAATCGGTCAGGTTCACCAGGATCATGCCGACGCCACCGCCACGCAGGACCTCAGCGCTCTTGGCCGTTCGGTCAACCACGCCGCGGTCACAGACAACAACCTTGCCGGCAACCTTTGCCGGGTCAAGCGAGCCGGGGGCACAGAGGGCAGCATCGCCTTGGCCGCTTGCGGCACTGGTGGAAAGCACGACGCCGGCCCCGGTCACCTCACGGTTCATGATGCTGGCTCCGCGGTACTTGCTGCCGTCGGAGAATTCAACCGTGCCCTGGAGCTCCTGGGAGAAGGAGGTAGCGGCAACCGTGGTCAGCCATGGTGCGCCGTGGTTCACGGTGCTGGCGGTCGGACCGGAGTTACCAGCCGAGGCGGCCACGAAAATGCCTGCCGATGCTGCCGACAGGAATGCCAGCGAGACGGGGTCCGTAGTGGTGGTGGTTGAGCCGGAGATGGAGTAGTTCAGCACGTCCACGCCATCCAGGATGGCCTGCTCGATCGCGTCCACGGAAGCGGAGCCGTAGCAGCCGCCGGTGGCGGGGTCGGTGTCTTCCCAGCAGACCTTGTAGATGGAGAGCTTGGCAGCGGGTGCGATGCCGCTGGTGGTTCCGAAGCTGCGCCCGTCCACCACGGCGTCAACGTTGGCGTTACCTGCGGCTGTGCTTGCCGTGTGGGTGCCGTGGCTGGCAACGTCCACTGCGGAAATGACTTCTTCCGGAGCCCGGTTTTCCGGTGCCACGGTGTCAAGGAAGGCATCGGCGAAGTAGTGGGTGCTGAGGACCTTGGAGTTACAGGCGCTGCCATCGTAATCAGCACCGGTGCCAGTTCCGGGCTGGCATTCGCCGACGAACGTGTCACCGTCGGCCTTGAGCATGGCGATCTTGCCATCTGCCGTCCGGTAAGGAACGCCCACCTGGGCGTTGCCCACCAGCGGGCCCACGGGCTCGCCGGCGAAGAATGGGTTGGAAGGGGTGTAGCCGGTGTCGATCACGCCAACAACAGTTCCCTTGCCGGCGTTTTCCTGCCCGCCGTACTGGGTGGCCCAGGTTCCGTTGGGGCCGCTGAGCTTGAGGAAGTCGCTGGTTGAGTAGTCCGGTGCGTACTGCGTGTCTGGTGCAACCATGAGGACCTTGGGGTCCTTGGCAAGGTTGATGGCCTGGTCTGCGGTGAGGTTCGCGCTGAAACCGTTGACGGCAGTGGTGAACTCACGCTTGATGTTCACGTTTTCCTGCTTGGCGACTTCCTGCTGCTTCTGCTGCAGGTGCGACTGGTATTCCTTCACCTCTGCGCTGTCGGCGTCGAGCTTTTTGCCCTCCTCCGGCTTGGTGGGCGCGAGACCAGCCGTGCCGCCGTCGTAAGTGGCCGCAGGCTTTTCGGCGAGGACCACCATGTAACGGCCGTCCTTGTAGGCGTTGGGGTCAAGGTTCTTCTTGGCCACGCCTGCGACATTTCCGGGCGTCTCCGGGGCGGGAGCGGCCTGGGCCGGCATCGCCATCGACGAGAGCAGCAGCGGCAGTCCGACGGCGATCGCCGCGGCCTTCCGGAGGCTCCCGCTTCTGGCGAAGCTCTTTCCTTGTGGTTTCACGTGTGGTTGCACCTTTCACTGAGGAGGCCCGGGCTCCATCGCCGGGGCCTGTCAACTTTGAGTTGGTTGAACCTTTGACAGTTCTTGTCAAACACGCGCAACCAGTCGAGTCACAGAGTACCTAGTGATAGGCCAATATGACATACAGCACATTTCAGGAAATTTGTCTTGTCATGCAAAGGGTGATCCGTCACACAACAAACACAACGGACTGCAGGAAATCTCCTGCAGTCCGTTGCGGTCATGCCCGGTCATGCTGCGTCATCAGCGGAGGGCCACGAAGCTCCCGTGAACGGGACTGTTTTGGTGATCGACGGCGTCGCGCTGGCAGTGATGCTGAAGCTCGCCTGCGGTATGAAGTAGCCGCGATCCACGTCGGCTGCCGTGATGATGTGCTTGGCAGTGGTGCAGTTATAGCTCGCGCCCGCGGCCAGGTTGAGGTACCGGCAGTTGGGGGCCGACGGCGGCAGGAAGCCGGAGTCGAATGTCCCGGAAAGGGGTACCGAGTTGGCCGTGACGTTGGCGGTGCTCTTGACGTTGAAGGAGTAGCTGAGCGCTTCACCCACCTGGTACGGGTTGGCGACGACATCGCGGCTTGGCGCCGTTCCGGTGATGGTCAGGCCCACCTGCGGGGCCACGGGCACGGTCGCGGTGAAGGTGAACTGCGAAACCCGGCCATCCGTCGTCGTGAATGCCGCGTTGAGGTTCTGAGGTCCGCTCGCGTTGGCGGGTGCGGTGAGGGCTACGTTGACGGTGGTTGAGGCTCCTGGTTGCAGGGAAGGAACGCTCACCGTGGTGGCCGACCAGCCGCTGGGTGTGTAGACAGTAGCGGTCGCGCCGGACAGGGCGCCTGCTTCCTGGTTGGTGACGGTCACTGGCACCTGCTGGGTGGCACCCGGAGCCAGGGTGACGGCCGGAACGGACAGCGGGGCGCAGGCGTAGTTCAGCCACGCGTCATCGAACTTAGCGAAGGGCATGTTGTCGGTGTAGTTGCCCTCGTAGAGGACTCCGAACGTGCCCGCGGCCATCCGGGTGACAGTGGAGTAGGCAGAGAATCCCGAACGGATGGTGCGGACGCCCGGCCAGGTGGCGCCGTCGTCGCACGAGACGCGGGCGGACACGTTTTCGCGGCCGGTCTTGGAGTTGGCGTTGGTGAAGATCAACTTTTTGGCGTCCGCCGAGCCGGGCGCCGCATCCGGGAACATCCGCGATATGGAGCCGTTGTTGGCGGGGTCCGGGAGCTCAGTGTCCTGCGTGACGGGACCGTACGTCACCCCGCCGTCGGTGGAAATGGCCACCTTGCGGTACCCCTGGTTGGCGTTGTCGCGGGAGTTCAGGAGCACCCGACCGTCGGAGAGTTCAACGGTCTTGTTTTCGTCCATCCGATCGCCGATACTGGCGCCCTTCTTCCAGGTGACCCCATGGTCATCGGAGTAGACAGAGTAGGCCTGGATTTTGTTGGTGCCGTCAGCCTGGCGGACATCACCGGCATACTGCTGGATCAAACGGCCTTTGTACTGGCCGTACTTGAGCTGGATGCCTTCGCCGGACGAGGCAAAGTTGGAACGGACGTCCCCGGCCACGGGGCTTGTCTTGCTGGTTCCGGGTTTGGTGACGTTGGTGATGAGCCGCGGCTGGCTCCACGTGACGCCGCTGTCAGAGGATTCGATAACCGCGGAGGAGATCACTGTCCGGTCGGCGTCGCTGTTTCCGAATTGGCTGCCACCGAAGCCCTGGTCCTTGGAGTACACGAAGAAGGCGAAGACTTTGCCGGTCTCGGCGTCGTAGACGTAGGAGGGGTCGCTGTATCCGTACTTGGGTCCGCTGGCGTCGGCAACATGTCCGGCGGCAATGACCGTGACGGGCCCCCACGTTTGTCCGCCATCGGTGCTGCGGCGTTGCACTATCGAGTTCGGGTTCGGAGCATCCGCGGCCGACCCGGGGCGGCCATCCCACGCGGCAAGCACCACGTTGTTGCCCAGGTACGTCAGGGCGGGGATCCGGTGAAAGAAGTTTGCGGCGGTGCGGTCCGCACCGATGTTGGCCTCCATGAAGGTGCCCGGAGTTGCCGTTGGGTTGGTGGGTGGGATGGGGGCGGCGGTTGCGGGAAGGCCGAGACCGGCCAGGAGGCCCAGACTCAGCGTGCCGGCAACTGCGATACGGGCGAGCGATGGTGATCTCAAATCGAGTGTCCTTTCGAGTGGATGCTACGTGCTACGTCGAACGTCCTACCACCCTATGTGTTGGCGGTCACATTGCCAAGGGTTAAGTGGCGTCCGCTCCGAAGAGGGCAAAGCGGTAGCCTCAAGACCGAACCGTCCCACTCATGAACCTGGAGTTGCCGTGAAGATCCTTGCCCCGGACACCATCGAACTGGACCTCGCCGAACTCACCGGCGCTGGGGACGAGGTAGCCACCTACGCCGTGGACCAACCCATCCCCAGCGGGCACCGTGACGCTGAGGTCCTCATTGTGTGGCGCAACACCCCGGAGAACCTGGCGGACGCGGCCAGTGGAATGCCGAACCTCAAGCTGGTCCAGACCCTGGCTGCCGGGCCCGACTCCGTGCTTGCGGCCGGTTTCGCCGACCATGTGGCCGTCACCTCCGGCCGCTCGCTGCACGATGGCCCCGTCGCCGAGCACGCACTGGCGCTGGTTCTTGCTGCGGTTCGGCGCCTGGACGTCCTGCAGGAAGCCCAACGGAACACCACCTGGAACACTGAGTTCAACGCCGCACAGTCCGATCCCGCGACCGAACAGCTTTACACGCTCGACGGCGCCAAGGTCACCATTTGGGGCTTCGGCTCGATCGCCGGGCGGCTCGCTCCCCTGTTGGCAGCCCTGGGCGCGAAGGTCACCGGCGTGGCCAACTCCAAAGGTGAGCGCTACGGCTTCCCAGTGGTCTCAACCGAGGAACTCCCCCACGTCCTGGGCACCACCGATGTGCTGATCTCCATTCTTCCCGCTACCCCCGACACCGCCGATGCCCTGAATGACGACATCCTCCGGCAGCTCCCGGCCCGGGCTATTTTCGTTAACGTAGGCCGCGGTGCCACTGTCGACGAGGATGCACTGCTGGCCGCCCTGCAGGAAGGAAGGCTCCGCGTGGCCGCCCTCGACGTGACCAAGCAGGAGCCGCTCCCGGCCTGGTCGGAGCTGTGGGCTGCCCCGAACCTGATCATCACCCCGCATGTGGCCGGCAACCGCCCCAAAGGCTCATCCCAGCTGATCTTCACCAATGTCAATGCCGTCAAGGCGGGCGGTCCGCTCACAAACCAGGTTGCCGGCTAAGGACAATTCGGGACAAAGGAAAAGCGGGCCTGCCCTCCGAAGAGGGCAGGCCCGCTTGTCGCGGAACAATCAGGCGTGCTCGTAGGTCAGGCAGTCAGCCGCTTCACGGCCGGGGCCGACCCTGACGTCGTGCGCTTCGCACATGAGGTTGTTGTTGTGGACGCATTCGGAGCGCTGGCAAGCACCCACATGCGCGAGGACCTTGGGAAGGCCGCCCATCGCGTTGGTGTCGATGAACGTTGCACAGGAAGCGTGGTCCTGGGTGCCACCGATGGTGATTCCAAAAGCGGTGCAGCCGTCATGGTTGAAGCCGCAACTACCCACGCTACAGGCGGATACTTCGGCAATGTGTTCGGTCATTGTTCCTCCTGGCTGGATCCTGAATGGTACTGGGGCGAACCCCGCGTGTACCTCCAAGCTACGCCGGAATTCCACGGTTGAACCCGAACCATTAGCGCATTTGTGCGTGCGCTATTACGAGGCTATTTGCGGGGTGTACGCAGTGCTTCGCTGATCTTTGCCCGCGTTTCCTGGTCCAGCGGCGCCGTGAGATGACGCTCCCGCGCCGCCCTGTCGGACAGGATTTTTTGGATGACCATCCGGCCAAGCCCGGCAAAAACGGCCGCGGCCACAACGCCCAGCACCATCGATTTCGGTTTCTCAGCCATGCCGCAATCCTAGTGATGCGGGCCACCCGCGGCCAGCGCCGCCGTCGAACCTTCACACCGGGAAACCTGCGGGCCTTGGCGGGAGCCGCCGTCGGGCCTTCAAATGGGGCATTTCTGCCATGACGGCGGGGTGTCCTCGCGGAAACGGGCTGAATAGGGTATGTGCGCCAGTCCCGGTAGAATAGGTGTGCAAGCTCGCGGAGCGCCCCCATGCCGTTCAAACATTGCAGTTCACAACCGTGTTTAACCCTGTGTTCATCACGCTGTTTGGATGCGGCTGAACGGCGTGAGACGGCATCTCCGCGGCAGCCTTATTTAAGGTTCACCCAACTCACCGCACAGGAGTTACCGGATGCCCCGGATCGTCGTTGACGTCATGCCCAAACCCGAGATTCTGGACCCCCAGGGGAAGGCCATCGTGGGTGCATTGCCCCGCCTCGGCTTCAACAGCTTCAGCGCAGTCCGCCAAGGCAAGCGCTTTGAACTGACCGTCGACGGCGAGGTGACCGACGCTATCCTGGCCCAGGCCCGCGAAGCTGCCGAGACGCTCCTGTCCAACCCGGTGATCGAGGATGTTGTCAACGTCGAGGTCGTTGAGGCCTGATATGACGTCGATCCCCCTGATTGGCGAGGCTGTAGCCGTCGCCGCCGAGCCCAGGCTCGCAGGCGCCAAGGTTGGCGTCGTCACCTTCCCCGGCACCCTTGACGACCGCGACGCCGCCCGTGCAGTACGGCTCGCCGGCGCCACGGCGGTTCCGCTCTGGCACGCCGATTCCGAACTGGGCGACGTTGACGCTGTCATCATCCCTGGCGGATTCTCCTATGGCGACTACCTTCGCGCAGGCGCCATCTCTCGTTTCGCGCCGCTGATGTCAAAGATCATCGATGCAGCCAACTCCGACGCAAAGCTCCCCGTGCTGGGTATTTGCAACGGCTTCCAGATCCTGACCGAGTCGCACCTGCTGCCCGGTTCCATGATCAAGAACGACCACCTGAAGTTCATCTGCCGGGACCAGACGCTGCGCGTCGAAAACGCCAACACCGCCTGGACCGTGGACTACACCGGCGGCCAGGAAATCATCGTGCCGTTGAAGAACCAGGATGGCCAGTACATCGCCGACGAGAAGACCCTGGATGCCCTTGAGGCCGAAGGCCGCGTGGTGTTCCGCTATGTGGGCTTCAACCCGAACGGTTCCCGCCGCGACATCGCCGGCATCTCCAACGCCGCTGGCAACGTGGTGGGCCTCATGCCGCACCCCGAGCACGCCGTGGAGACCGGCTTCGGCCCCGAGTCACTGGATGGCGCTCCCCGCGACACCGACGGACTGGGCTTCTTCACCTCCGTACTGACCAAGATTGTGGGAGGCGCCAAGTGACCACGGAAACCACCAAGAAGTTCAACATCGACACCGTTGAGCACGCTGCCAAGACCCCGGACACGGAACTTCCGTGGGCCGAGCTGGGCTTGAAGCGGAACGAATTCGACGAGATCGTCAAGGTCCTCGGCCGCCGCCCCACCGGCGCGGAACTGGCCATGTACTCCGTCATGTGGAGCGAGCACTGCTCCTACAAGTCCTCCAAGAACCACCTCCGCCAGTTCGGCGAGAAGGTCACCGAGGAAATGAAGAAAGACATGCTGGTGGGCATCGGCGAAAACGCCGGCGTCACCAACCTCGGGGACGGCTGGGCCGTAACGTTCAAGATCGAGTCGCACAACTCGCCGTCGTTCGTTGAGCCGTACCAGGGTGCCGCTACCGGCATCGGCGGCATTGTCCGCGACATCATCTCCATGGGCGCACGCCCGGTTGCCGTGATGGATCCGCTGCGTTTCGGCGCCATCGACCACCCGGACACGGCCCGCGTCATGCACGGTGCAGTTGCCGGCATCGGTGGCTACGGCAACTGCCTGGGCCTGCCGAACATCGGCGGCGAAATGGTCTTCGACTCCGTCTACCAGGGCAACCCGCTGGTCAACGCCCTGGCCGTGGGCGTCATGCGCCACGAGGATATCCGCCTGGCCAACGCGTCCGGCAAGGGCAACAAGGTTGTCCTGTTCGGTGCCCGCACCGGCGGCGACGGCATTGGCGGCGCTTCGGTGCTCGCTTCGGAGTCCTTCGACGACACCAAGCCCTCCAAGCGTCCGGCCGTCCAGGTGGGCGACCCGTTCGCTGAGAAGGTCCTGATCGAATGCTGCCTTGAGCTCTTCAAGGGCTCGCTGGTTGAAGGTATCCAGGACCTCGGCGCCGCAGGCATTTCCTGCGCCACGTCCGAGCTCGCCTCCAACGGTGACGGCGGCATGGAGGTCGAACTGACCTCCGTCCTGCTGCGCGATCCCACGCTGACCCCGGGCGAGATCCTCATGTCCGAGTCGCAGGAACGCATGATGGCCGTGGTCACCCCTGAGAACATCGCTGCTTTCGAAGCCGTGATGGACAAGTGGGCCGTGGAATACTCCTGGCTGGGTGAAGTGACCGACACTGGTCGCCTCATCATCACTTGGGAGGGCGAAGTAATCGTCGACGTCGATCCCCGCACCGTTGCGCACGACGGCCCGGTCTACGACCGTCCGTTCGCCCGCCCGGAGTGGCAGGACTCGGTCCAGGCCAACACGTTCACCGGTTCCGTCGAAGACGCTGGCCGTCCGTCGGCTCCGTCCGAGCTGGCTGCGGCGGTCACCGAGCTGGTGGCATCGCCGAACATGTGCAGCAAGTCCTGGATCACCAACCAGTACGACCGCTACGTTGGCGGCAACACCGCCATGGCGTTCCCTGACGACGCCGGCGTGGTCCGCGTCGACGAGAAGACCGGCCTGGGCGTTGCCCTGGCCACCGACGCCAACGGCCGCTACACCTACTTGGAGCCGTACCAGGGTGCGCAGCTGGCACTGGCTGAGGCCTACCGCAACGTCGCCACCTCCGGCGCCGTTCCGATGGCCGTCAGTGACTGCCTGAACTTTGGTTCCCCCGAGGACCCGGACGTCATGTGGCAGCTCGCCGAAGCCATCCGTGGCCTCTCCGATGCCTGCATGGAGCTCGGCATCCCGGTGACGGGCGGCAACGTCTCCCTGTACAACCAGACCGGCACCACGCCCATCCATCCCTCCCCCGTGGTGGCAGTCCTGGGCAAGCTCGACGACGTCGCACGCCGCACGCCGTCAGGCTGGCGCGAGGACGGCCAGGCCATCTACCTGCTGGGCACCACCGCAGCGGAGCTGGACGGTTCGGAATGGTCCAACCTGCGCGGACACCTCGGTGGCTTGCCGCCTAAGGTCGATCTTGCGGCCGAGCGTGAATTGGGCCAGATCCTGATCAACGCCTCCCGCGACGGCATGGTTGACGCCGCCCACGACCTCTCCGAGGGTGGCCTCGCGGCTGCCTTGGTTGAGTCCTCGCTGCGCTACGGCGTTGGCGCCCGCATTGCCCTTGAGGAACTCATGGAACGTGACGGCGTGGACCTGTTCACGGCCCTCTTCTCCGAATCCCAGGCCCGCGCGATCGTTTCGGTGCCGCGTTCGGAGGAAGTTCGCTTCAAGGACATGTGCACGGCCCGCGGCTTCGCCCACATCCGGATCGGCGTTGTTGACGCTGCCGGTGGAAAGCTGGAAATCAACGGCGTGGACGAGCTCTCCCTGGACGCCCTCAGCGAAGCGCACGAAGGTACGCTGCCGAAGTACTTCGGCTAAGCGTCACACGGAAAAACGCGGGACCACGGACGTGGTCCCGCGTTTTTCGTTTAAGCCGGCCACGTTTGCTGCGAGGCCAACTGCGCGGTGAACTCCGCCTCTGGCAACGGCCTGCCGAAGTAGTAGCCTTGGCCGCTGGTGCAGCCAATGCTTCGAAGGGCTTCAGCCTGCTCCGCCGTTTCGATTCCCTCCCAGATGCCATCGAGGCCGCAGGAGCGGATGACCTGCTGGATGGCGGCGAGGAAGCCGAGCTGCGCGGAATCCTTGCCGAGATCCTTCACGAATTGCCGGTCCACTTTCACGCGGTCTACGGGGAGCTTCCGGAGGTAGCCCATGGACGAATAGCCCGCACCGAAGTCGTCGATTTCCAGCCCCACGCCCAGCCTCTGCAGACTGGCCAGGGTGTAGCGGTCCAGCTCGTTGTTGTGGATGATGGCGCTTTCGGTTAACTCCAGCACCAGGGATTCCGGCGCCAGGGACTCCTCGGCGAGGGCCTCGCTGACGTCGTCCACGAATTCCAGGCTCTGCAGGTCCGCGGCGGAGACGTTGATCCGCATGGAGAAGTCATGTTGTGCGGTTGCAGGATTGACCCTCCACTCGCGCAACTGCCGCACGGCCGTCCGGAGGACCCACCGGCCCAACTCCGCGATGAGGCCCGTGGCTTCGGCAACCGGGATGAACTGGTCCGGCATGATGAGGCCGTGCACGGGGTGGTTCCAGCGGACCAGTGCCTCGGATCCCTCGATCCGTCCCGTGGCAAGCTCCACGATGGGCTGGTAATACAGGACCAGCTGGTCCGAACGGATGGCGTCGCGGAGTTCTCCCACGATCTGGCGTTGAAGCTGCCTGGCATGCAACGTTCCGGGGTCGAACACTTTGAGCTTGTTCCGGCCCTCGCTTTTCGATTCCTCCATGGCCAGGTCGGCTTCCTGGAGGAGGTCCTCGGCGCTGTGGTGCGGTTCGGCGATCCTCAGGCCCATGCTCGCCCCGCATCGGACCGAATTGTTTCCCAGGTCGATGTTTGGTTCCAGCGCGGCAAGGATGCGGTTTCCGACGGCGGTGGCCCGGGTTTGCGGGGTGGCCGGCAACAGCACCGCGAACTCGTCGCCACCCAGGCGGGTGACGACGTCGTTATCCCGGACGGCCGACCGGATGCGCATGGCGACCGTCACCAGGATCTGGTCCGCGGCGGCATGGCCGGCGGAGTTCTTCAGTGCCTTGAAGCCGTCCAGGTTCAGGAGGAGCAGCGCCGGCGGGGCGGCGCCTTGGGCCATCGCGTCCTGAGCGTCGATGTAGGCGTTGATCAGCGCCATGCGGTTGCCCAGCCCTGTCAGGGCATCGGTCAGGGTGTCCCGGTGCTGTTCGTAGCGTGCCTGGTGCAGTTCCTCCATCAGGGCCTGGATGTGCCGTTCCAGCCTTCCGATCCTGGGGTCGAGGTCTGCTGGAGAGCCGGACGCAGTGCTGGTCACGACTCTTCCAGGCGGCGCAACGTGGAGTCGGCTACGGCTTGGGGTTTGGAAACGGGGTTCCTCCGCTCGTCCAGGAAAAGCCGGTAGGAGGCGATGTCCAAACGGCCATCCGGTTCAACCTTGTTCCCGGCCCGGTACACGTGGGTGATCCAGGACCCGCCGAGGATGGCCTCGATCCAGGCGTCACATTCGGCCAGCGGCAGGTGGACGCGGGTGCCTGTATTCCGGCGGTGCCCGGCGATGGACACCGTGATGCAACTGCCCAGCAGGCCCTTATCCGCCGTGAACCAGGCGAGTCCTTCGACGTCGGCCACTATGGTCAGGTTGGCATTTCCGTCCTCGACCGACTGGACCGGACTCATCCTTACTGAGCGGCGGCTGGCGTTCAGGGACGGGAGTGGTCCGCCTTGGTACGGTGCGCTGGTGATGTCCTGCCTGAAAGCTGACAACTCGTGGTTGTGTTGGATCTGGATCCTGGTGGTGAGCTCATTCATGATCGTGCCTCGTCCGCGATAACGGCCGCCTCGAGGCGGTCTGCTCCAACAATCCGGTTTCTTCCTTGTGCTTTGGCGCTGTAAAGGGCCGCATCCGCCACCTCGATCATGAAGGCGAGGTCCGCCGCAGCACGGGGACTGGACGTTACGCCGTAGCTGATCGTGGGAAACGTGACACCTTCCGGCACGGCCGTCGCAGCCATGCGGCGGCTGATTTCGCCGGCGATGCTCTCGGCCCGTTCCTGCGTGGCCCCCGGGAGGAAGAGGATGAACTCCTCGCCACCGTAACGGGCTATGAGGTCGGTGGACCTGGCAGAGGCAGTACACGCCGCGGCGAAGGCTTTGAGGGCGGCGTCCCCGGTGCCGTGTCCATACTCGTCGTTGACGGCTTTGAAATGGTCCAGGTCCGCCAGGACAATCGCGACGCCGGACTCCGTGGCCCGCAGGCGGTTGAGTTCGCCAGTGGCAAGGTCCAGGAAGGTTCCCCGGTTCAGCAGGCCTGTCAGGTGGTCCCGGGCGGCCCGTTCCTTGAGCCCCTTGATGAGCTGGTCGCTGGTCAGGGCCGTCATGCTGAAGGACACTGTGACCAGCAGGACCATGGACACCAGCCCGGATGGTGCGGGCCCGAAGTATGTGCGGAAAGTAGCGCTGGTGGGACCTTCCGTGGCGTAGACGACCCAACGGCCCAGGTAGTAGAGGGCCAGAAGGCCCGACGCCAGGGAGAGTGCCTTGTGCACTTGGGAATGGGAGGCCTTGATGAACCAGAGATCCTTGGCGGCCAGCGCAATGCCAACCGTCATCATGGCCAGGTAAACGAAGCCCCCGGACCACACGTTGGTTCCGGGGCCCTCCAGAACGGAAGCAACAGCCGTGATGCCGGGGCCCACCGCCAACTGCCAAGGCGTTGTTTTGAGGTCCCGCAACGACCTCGCACCGGCCCAGACGCTGAACGCGCCGGCCACCACCAGGACGTTGCCCACCGGGTTGGCCCATTGCTGATGGGTGGTGCCGTTGAGGAGGAACGCAGCGTTGCCCACCATGAATTCCAGCAGTGCAAGGCTCCACCAGCCTGCGTAGGGTGAGCGGGTGCGTTGGAAGGAAGCGCAGAAAAGAACGAAGAGCGTCACCGTGACCACGCCCAAGGCAACCCGTACAGAGAATGCATCGAGAACCATGGCCCAACCCCCTCAGCTGGTGATGCTTCGGCCTTTGAGCCCAGTGTGGTGCTGCTCGCTCAACCCCACTGCGGCATTTCCTCAAGATTGACTCAAGATCCCTTACTTCGAGGAGAATATCTCACCCGGCCCAGTGGCCGTCGTCGTGGTATTCGGCTTCCAACCCATGTGGCGTCTTCTCCCATTTGTGGGGGCTCGTCAGCATCTGCCACGCGGCCCGCCAGGCCGCAACCGAGTGCAGCACCCAGTAGAAGGGGTTGAGCAACGCGAAAATGGCGATCCGCCAGCCATGGCGCCGCAGTGTGGCAACACCGGAGACGACGATCATCATGGCGTTGCCGAACAGCATGGACACCACACCTCCCACCAGCAGCCATTGAGGCAGGACCAATCCGACGATGTCGTAGCCGATGTACGTGACCACCGTGAACCCGACCACCAACGGGTAGGCGAGGAACGCCAACGGTGTTCCCAGGATCAGGCCGAGGAAGCCGATGGTGCCCGCGATCCCGGTGCTCCGGATGTAGCGCAGCGAGTTCCGGGTGTTGACCGCGGAGGTCACCATGTAGCCCTTGATCCACCGGGTGCGTTGCTTGATCCATGCGGGGACTTGCGAGCAGGCCTCCTCCCAGGTGGTGGAGTCGATGACGCCTACCCGGTATCCCTCCACTGCGGCCCGGAGGCCCAGGTCCGCGTCTTCCGTGACGTTCCATGGGTCCCACGCGCCGACTTCCTTGAGCAAGGACGTGACGAAGTGGTTGGAGGTGCCGCCCAACGGCAGGGGAATCCCGGAGTTGTCCAGGCCGGGAAGCATGGAGTCGAACCAGTGGGTGTATTCGATGGTGAACATGCGGGTGAGGACGTTTTGGTCTGCGTTGAAATAGTTCAGGGCTGCCTGGACGCAGATGAGTGGTTTGCGGTTCGGGTTGAGGTGTTGCCGCTCGAACTCGTCCTGCTTGAACGCAGCGATGGATGCCCGCAACTGGCCGGGGTCCGGGCGGTCTTCGGCGTCGTAGATCACCACGTACTCCCCGCGGGCGAAGGTCAGCCCGTAGTTGCACGCGCGGGGCTTGGTTTGCGGGTCGCCCTTGGGAACGATGAGGATTCGCACGTACTCCGGCGGCCTGGAAGCTTTTGCGGCGGCAATGGTCTCGGCGTCGTCCTCCTCCAGGAGCACAAGGACGTCAAGCTTGGAGCGCGGGTAGTCCAGCTGCCCAAGGTTGGTCAGCAGTTTGTCGATGATATTGGCCTCGCGGAACACCGGAACCAGGATGGTGTAGACGGGGAGCTCCGCGTCGGGAACCCGTTCTTCCGCGAGGGGTGGGAGGCCGCGACTGGCCCGTTCCCTGTTCCTGGCCTTGGCGACTGCGGCCTCGTGCAAGCTGTCGAAGGGTCGGCGGAGGCTCGCGAGGGACTTGAAGCCGATGCTGACCAGGAACACGATGTTGGCCGCAGCAAGCAGCACGATGACGGCGGTCAGCGGCGACACCACAAACGCGGCCACGATGCCTGCCACGAGGACCACCGGCAGGTAGCGCTGCCAGCGCGTCAGGGCCGTGCGCGCAGACTCCCCCGGACGTTCTTCGGCAAGGCGTTCGGCCGATTCGTAGAGGAGGTGGCGGCGGAAGGACCGCTGGATGGATTGGTTGATGTCCCAGTCGGTGGTGGTGCGGAACTCGACGTCGCTGGCCCCGAACGTCAGGGCCGCTTCATGGGCAATGGCGGCCGTGGGTGCTACAGCGGTGGCGACGGTGAGGACATCGCCTTCCATCCGCCACGGCAGCCAGAACGGCTCACCGAGCTCGCTGTAACCGAGCATCTCCATGAGTGCGTCGTCGGCAGGTTCAGCCACCAGGTCAACCAAGGGAGCCTGCCACTGCTCGGCCAGCACTTCATAAATCCGACGACGGTCCAGCCCCGCCTCCAGGATCAGGTGCCGGCCCAGCAGTCCGCCTTCACTTGCGGCACGGTCCAGTGCCCGCTGGAGCTGCCCGGGGGTGACCAGCCCGGCCTCGAGCAGGGTCTGGCCGATCGACTTCCGGTTGAGCTGAGCGTCCGCTACGTGGGAAGGAGGTGTCATCAGTCTGAGGACCTTTCATAGATCCGGTGTGTTGGCGTGGAGAAAGCGATCGAGTAGCGGACGTTGAAACCGGGGTCCTTCACCATCGCCTGGTACACCAGGTCGGTGGGGCCGGAGTCGCGGGCGCCCGAGCCTGCCTCCACGTTGACGAAGACCCACTTGGCGTATTTCGCGGGATCTTCCAGGGCCGGGCCAAAGTAGTCGCCGGATGCGCGGTTGTAGATCTCCTTGAGCGGGATACCCATGACAGGGAGGACCGCATTGCCGCGGGCGCTTTCATCCATGAGGATCCCGCCTGACTCGTAATGCTCGTTGAGCCAGCGGGCCGCAGCGGTTGAATGCGTGGTGGATTCTGCGGACATCCGGCCTTCTGCCAGGACGGCAAGGCGCGCGGTGGGGTCCTCATGCCACCACATGTTTTGCGCCACGAGTCCTGCCAGCAAAGCGCCGATGAGCCAGGGCTTGAACCGCCGGGTCCGCGTGATTTCCTGGACGAACACGGCAACGAGGATAGCTACCAGCGGCAGGGCGGTCAGTGCAAAGCGGTTGTTCCACCACGTGGACGGCAGCGAATGGTCGTTGTTGATGGCGGTCTGGCCCAGAAACAGGCTCAGCAGCGCAAATGCATAAGCACTGCCGGTCACCGCCACCAGCAGGGTGCTGTTCGCGAAGCCCCTCCTGAAGACAAGCACGACGGCGCCGCATGCCGCCAGAGCGAGGACGAGGACGCCTGCTGTCTCCAGCAACGACCAATGGAAAGTAGTCAGCGTGAGCCCCAAGTTGCCCTTGGTGGGCAACAGTCCGCCGTCGGTGATGTTTTTCTGCTGCGCGTAGGCGGAGTATTGCCCGAACATGAACTCCAGCGGGTTGCCGTAGATGGCCCAGTTGTAGGAGATCCACCACAGCACGGCGGCTGCCGGAATCATCACGTACCCGCCGGCCATAGTGAGTGCTTCGCGCCAGGAGCCCGTGCGGCGCTTGGCGACGATGAGCACGAACAGGGTCCCGGTCATCACCAGCGCCCAGCCTTCGTACCTCGACAGCACGGCGGCGGCTGACGGGATGCCGGCGAAGACAGCCAGTTCGCCGGCGCTCATGCGACGTCGGCTGGTTGCCCAGTGCGCCAGGCCTGCCATGCCGCCGACGATGCACATGATCAGCACGGGCTCGGTGAGCGCGGTGGTGTAGACGTAGAGGACCGCGGGGTTGGCCAGGACAACCAGCGTGGTGGCGAGCCGACCGGCCCGGCCCAACCCCAGGCGGGCTGCGATCAGGTACAGGCCGGTGGTGGTGGCGGACAACGCCAGGATTCCCAGGAGCCCGGCCGCCCAGCCAGTGCTGAACAACCACATGTTCAGCACGAACGGCGCCAGCAGCAGATGCGGCATGGGCAACCAAACAGTTCCCAGCTGCTCGAAGCCCGGGGCCTTGCTGTCGAAGATCCGGCGCGCGATGGTCAGGTGGCTCTGGGCGTCGGAGTAGTCCAGGTTGGTGCCGTGCCCGATCGTGTACAGGCAAGCGAGGTAGCCAACCACGGCGGACAGGACGGCAACGATCCTGGTGCCCGGAACCTTGCGGCCGGCAACCGGGGCGCCGAGCCGTTCCCATGCCCGGGCCAGCAACCCCAAGGCCGCAGGTACTGCCGCCTTGCGGTGCCCGGCACGGCGCGTGGCGAGGCTAGTTGCCATGACCCGGTTCGGAAGATTTCAGCTCAGCGTCCACGTAGGCCTGCGCTTCCTTGGCGCGGCGCCGCATAAGCACGGTGCGCAGCGCAAACGCGAGGCCGAGGACCAGCACGGCCCCGCCAATCCACCAGGCGTAGGGACGGTAGTCATCGGTGACGGCCTTCTGCGGAACAACCACGTTGCTCTCCAACAGCACCGGCGTACCGGAGGGTTGCGTCACCAGGAGGTTGCGGGACAGGGAACCCCAACCGCCTTCTACCCCGCCCACATGCGCGGCCAGCGAGCCTTGGAGCGTGGCGGCTGCCGCGACGTCACCTTCGGGGGCCCACGCACCCAGCAGGAGCAGGTTCCGGCCGCCCTGTTCAAAGGCTTCCAACACGCCATACGGCGCCGATACGCCCACGCCATATTCGACGTCGTCAGGTGAGATAGTGCGGAACTCCGCCAAGCGCAGGGGTGCCGAGAGCTTGTTGGCCACCTCTGCCGTGGCACCCACCACCAGGCCGGACTCGCTCGAATCGGCCAGCGAATCGATACCCACAACCCGGGTGTCCAGGAGCGTGGCGCTGTCCCGCTGGAGCGCAGCGACCAAGGTGGCCGCGTTGACGGTGTTTGCCTGGGCGTTCATGTCGCCGAAGGCCACTGGGACGCTCTGGCCCAGAACCTGCGGGAAGCGCGCGAAGCCAGCTTCGGTGGAGTCGCCGCGAACAGCGGTCACGGTGCTGCCCGCCGTATCCAGTGTGACTTCCATGGGCATGACGCCCGCCGGTCCGGAGCAGTCACCGCCGGCGGGGAGGGCGGCCAACCGGATACGCAGGCCGTTCTTCGCCTGAAGCTGCCCGGCTGGAACCTCAGCGTCCACGCTGAAGGTGTCGCCGCCGTCGAGGTTCCTGGAACTCAGCAGGTAATCGTTCCAGAAGACGGAAAGCTGCGCCTGGGCGTTATCCGGCACGGCCGTATGTGTTCCTTTGAGCTGGACCTTCACCGAGGAGACAGGGCCGCCGAACTGTGATTGCGAAACACCAACATACGATTCCGGCGTGCCATATCCCGAGAGCTTGAGCGTGGTGCTGCCGAGGTCCTTGATGCTCTGGGTCAGGCCCTGCGCGGCGGGCAGCGCAGAGGTCAGGCCGGTCACCGAAGGCGTTACCGCGAGCGCTGTCTTGTCGCTGGCCAGGGCCCGGGCAGCGGTGCGGAGTTCTTCGTCGTGGCCGGTAAGGATGAGCTGCGGCAGTCCGGTGGCGGTGGCAAGCTTGGTGCCCACCTCGCCCGGGTCGGCGACGACGCTGAGTATCCGGCTGCCCGCTGGCAGGTTTGCCACGCGTGCCGCAAGTTCACTTTCGGGAACCACCGCAACGGCGGCGTCCGGGTAGCGGTGCGACATGGCGGCCGAGACAGTCATGATGGCCGCGGACACATCGGCGCCCGGATCGGCGGGGACGGGAAGCACGACGGCGGGAACGGACGCCGGGAAGAACTCCCCTACCGTCGTGGGTGCTTTGGCGGTCCCGCTGAAGTCGACCACCATGTTGTTCAGGGTCGCCGTGGCGTTGGAGAGGACACACATGGTCTGGGTTGCAGGGACGAACTGCAGGCCCACTGTCAGTTGTTGGTCCAGCACGTCGGCGCTGCTGACGGCCGCGTCGAGGGGGATGCTGGCAGCAGCGCCGGCTTCGAGCACTACCCGCCCGTTGACCGTTGCCCGGACCGTGCCCTCCGGCTTCCCGGACACCACGATTGTTCCCTTGATCCGAGTGGGCTCCAGGCCCGCCGTCACCGGCACCACCAGCATCTGCTCCGTCTGCCCGGCAAGGGCCGAAACGCTGGACGATGCCCGCAGGGTGGATCCCTGGGAGGGCGCAGCGACGGCCGACGGAATGGCGGCGACGAACAGTGCCAAAGAGGCAACACAGGCCAGGGTCACGGCCGCGGCTCGGGAACGGGTTTGGGGTCTGGTTCGGATTCGGGCAGGGGTTAAGGGCACGATGTCAGTCCTGGTAACTAGCAGCGAATGAGTCCGTCAGCCTTTTGGGCCAACCTCATAGACACTGCCAAGCCCAACTCAAGGTGCATTACTGCATTTCCTCAAGATTCCATCAAGTCCTCGTAGTCCCATCCCGCTGACCTGCGGTGATAATGAACCATGTGGATCGGTTGGATCGAATTCGATGTCCTCTTGGGCGATATCCATAGCCTGAAGGAGAAGCGCTCGCTGGTGCGACCCCTGGTGGCTGAATTAAAACGGCGTTTCGAGGTTTCAGCCGCAGAGACCGGGTTCCAGGACCAGCACCGCCGCGCACTGATTGGCGCCGCTCTGGTGGCCCCGGACCACGCGCATCTCCAGCAAGTGCTCGACGCCGTTGAACGGTTCGTGGCTGCCCGGCCCGAGTTTGAGCTGCTGAGCGCCCGCCAGCGGGAGCTGCACAGCGAGGACTAGTAGCCGATGACGGCCAGCCGCGTGGAGTCCAGGTGGGAATCGATGGCCTGGTGCGCTGCCTCGAGGCTCCGGCTGCGCAGGGCGTCCACTATGAGCTGATGCTCGCGGAGCACATCGCCGGCGCGGTCCGTCCCCCGGGAGACGGCCTTGACGCCGATCCGAAGTTGCTTTTGACGTAGCGAGGCGTAGAAGTCGGCGAGGACGGGGTTCCCA
The DNA here is from genome assembly GCF_059090325.1 of Arthrobacter sp. B0316-5-4. NCBI lineage: Bacteria > Bacillati > Actinomycetota > Actinomycetes > Micrococcales > Micrococcaceae > Arthrobacter > Arthrobacter sp. B0316-5-4. Next base: position 402,902 of record NZ_JBNHFN010000003.1, on the reverse strand, counting down.
CCTGCACGGACCATGAGCGTGTGGAACTCGGTATCCAACTCGATGAACCTCGAGGGATCCTTCTTCGCTTCGCGCTGCTGGTCGATGATGCCCTGGAAGGCGTCGATTTGGGCTTCGGCCATGGATTCGAGCGACTGGACAGCCCACTTCTCCACCACGGACCTGGCCTGCAATATGGCGCGGACGTCCGGGTCCGAGATCGGTGGGACATAGGCGCCCTTGTGCGGGATGCGCTTGACGAATCCTTCGGCTTCGAGCCGGAGCAGGGCTTCGCGTACCGGGGTGCGGGAGGTGCCGGTGGTCTTGGCCAGGACTCCCTCGTTGAGGAATGTTTCCTCGTCGCGGGGAAGGGCCGCGATGTAGCTTTTCATCCACTGGTACGCCACTTCCGGCTGCGATTGTGCAGCTGGGGTCATCTGGATCATGCAGAGCCTTTCTCGCGAAGCCCAGTATACGAGTTGCATTCAGGGCCGTCCCTGATACCTCCAAGAAACTTCTCCCCTAAATATAGACAGGTTGTATACAGCCCGTCTACAGTGTTGTTCAGTGACGGTGTCCAGTGACTCCGCTCACGTACGGAACCCCTCAATTTCCTGGGACCTCCCGGGCTTGTTTCCCCAGAGCCCACCTGTCCCAACCGCAAAAGGATCCCCACTATGACCGATTTGAAGAAAGCAGAACTGAGGCAGCAGAAGCACTCCAGCCTGCCCGTCGTGGCTGCTTCGAGCCTGGCCGGTACCGCCGTCGAGTGGTACGACTTCTTTCTCTACGGAACTGCCGCTGCACTGGTATTCAACAAACTCTTTTTTCCCACGGGTGATCCCCTGGTGGGCACCATGCTGGCCCTCGGAACGTTTGCGGCGGGCTTCCTGGCCCGGCCTATCGGAGCAATCGTCCTGGGGCACCTCGGCGACAAGTACGGACGCCGCGCCACCCTGGTGGCCAGCCTCATGCTCATGGGCGTAGCCACCACCCTCATCGCCTTCATTCCCTCCTACGCTGCGATCGGCGTGGCCGCTCCACTGCTCCTCCTGCTCCTCCGCCTGATTCAAGGATTTGCCCTCGGTGGCGAATGGGGCGGCGCGGTCCTCCTCGTCTCCGAACACAGCAACGAAAGTGCGCGTCGCGCCTTCTGGGCCTCCTGGCCGAACATTGGACCGCCCCTCGGCAACCTCATGGCAGCCGGTGTTCTGGCCATACTGGCCGCCACCATGCCGGAGAGCGAATTCCTGGCCTGGGGCTGGCGCATCGCCTTCGGATTGTCTGCACTATTGGTAATCATTGGCCTCGTCCTGCGGCTCTACGTCCAGGAGACTCCGCTGTTCAAGGAAGCACAGCGGAAGCGCGAAGCCGAAGGCAGCCCGGAACGCAAGATGCCGCTGGCCATCCTGTTCCGCCGCAACTGGCGGGAAATCCTCATCGCCACGGGCAGCCGTATGGGCGAGAACGCAGGCTTCTACATCTACTCCCTGTTCATCATCACGTACGTCACCCAGATCATGGGGCTGCAGAGGCAGACAGGTCTCACCGCCGTCATGATCGGCCAGGCCGTGGCAGTGGTCGCCATTCCTATCCTGGCCCTTTACGCGGACAAAGTAGGCCGCAAACCAATCCTGATCGGCGCCTCCATTGCCACCGTGGTCTGGGCTTTCGCCTTCTTCTTCCTGCTGAACACCGGGCAACTGTGGGGCATCATCGCCGCTGCAGTAGGTGGTCTGCTGATCTTCGCCGCGTACAGCTCGGTCATCGGAGCCTTCTTCTCCGAGCTCTTCCCCACGGATGTGCGCTACAGCGGGACCTCCGTGTCCTACAACCTTGCCTCGCTGATCGCCGGCTCGTTGTCCCCCATCATCGCCCTGGCCCTGTACAGCGCTTTCGGCACCGGTTACGCGATCGGAATCTACCTCGCCGCCATGGGCCTGATCTCCATGATCTCGGTGATGTTCGCCAAGGAAACCAAGGGCCTGCGGCTCAGCGACCTGGATGAGGACCACGCATGAAAATCGCACTCGTCCAGGTAGCCAGCCCCGACTCCGAAACCCGCGAAGACCGGATCGACCGCGTCGAAGCCATCCTGCGGGGCATCAAGGGCGCCGAGCTGATAGTCCTTCCTGAACTTTGGAGCGCCGGCTACTTCCATTTCGATGAATACCAGGCCCTGGCGGAAACGCTCACCGGGCCCACTGTGTCCATGTGCGCACGGGTGGCCGCAGACCTGGGCGTCCACCTCCACCTCGGCAGCATCATCGAAGCCCACGAGGATGGCCGGCTCAGCAACACCTCCATCCTGCTGGGACCGGACGGCAGCGTGGTCCACACGTACCGGAAGGTCCACGTCTTCGGCTACAAGTCCAAGGAGGCGAGCCTGCTCACGGCAGGGTCATCACTGCCTGTTGTCCAGCTGCCGTTCGGTGCCGTCGCGGGCATCACCTGCTACGACCTCCGCTTCCCCGGATTGTGGATGGAACTGAGCACCCGGGGCGCGGAGATCGTCATCGTCCCCGCAGCCTGGCCTGCAGCGCGGCGGGAACACTGGCGCCTGCTCACCACTGCACGGGCCGTGGAGCACCAGATCTTCGTGATTGCCTGCAACGCCGCCGGCAGCCAGGAAGGTGCCGAGCTGGGCGGCCACAGCAGGGTGGTGGACCCCGCAGGCAAAGTCATCGCCGAAGCGGACTCCGGAGAAGCCGTGCTCATGGTGGACATCGACCCACAACAAGTGAACGCAGTCCGCACCGAATTCCCCGTCATCGGCGACCGCCTCGCCGCATACGACACCCTGACTGTCTAGAGGAAAACAAATGCAAACACAGCAAACAACAAGGCAAGTCCCACTCACTTTCAGAGTGGTGGGAACAGAAAAAACAATCACTCTCACGGATTTCCACGGGGTGGTGGCCGGCTACACAGGCCGGGATCCTGAAGCAGTCCAACACCACATCGATGAACTGGCAGCCATCGGAGTAGCACCACCGCCGGAAGTGCCCATGTTCTACCGCATGGACTCTGACCTGTTCGAGACCACGGGCGAGCATGACGCGTCGGAGAACCTGACCTCCGGTGAGATCGAACCCCTCTACATCCGCCACGGGGGCAAGTACTACCTGGGCATCGGATCCGACCACACCGACCGTGACATCGAAGCCACGGACATCGGCGATTCCAAGCGGGCGTGCCCCAAACCGGTCGCCGGTGAGGTGATCGCCGTCGAATCCCTGGAGAACCTCGACCTTGACAAGTGCACTGCACGCTCCTGGGTGGATGGCGAGTTGTACCAGGAAGGCCCGTTGAGCGGCCTGCGCAAGCCGGCGGACGTCGTCGAACGCCTGTTGGCCCGCACCGACATTGGCGACGCCGACTTCATGTGCCTCGGCGGCACCCTGCCCCTGCTGAACGGGAAGTTCGTTGATGGAACTTCCTGGAAGTTGGAGCTCTCGTTCCCGAATGGGACCACCATTGAACATAACTACAAAATCAAGAAAGGCTCACTTCGATGAGAACCGGAAAAGAGTACCTGAAGTCCCTGAATGACGGCCGGACTGTGATCCTCGACGGCGAGGTGGTCGGCAACGTCCTGGAACACCCGGCGTTCGCGAAGGTTGCCCACACCATGTCCGAGCTGTTCGACATCGCGGCCGATCCCGCGAACGGCATGCAGTTCCATTCCGAGGAAATCGGCGGCCCCGCGAACCGCACCTTCGCCGCACCCCGCACCCAGGAAGAGCTGGTCCTGCGCCGCCAGGCCATCGAAAAATGGGCCAAGCACACCCACGGCTGGGTCGGCCGCAGCCCCGACCACGTGGGAACGTTCTTCGCCGCCTTCGGCTCCCACCCGCAGGTCTTCGCGGACGAAAGCAGGGACTTCGCCGGCAACGTCGAGCGGTACTACAAGAAGATCCTGTCCGAAAACCTGTACCTTTCCTACGCGATCATTCCCCCGCAGGTCTCCCGCGCAACCACGGCGTCAGGGTGGGAAGGCGAATACCTGCAGGTCGGCGTCGTACGTGAAACCGAGGAAGGAATCATTGTCCGCGGTTCGCAGATGCTCGCCACCGGCGCGGCGATTGCCGACGAAGTCTTCGTCACCTGCATCAAGCCGCTGGGCCCGGACGATGTGGACTTCGCCGTCAGCTTCGCCATCCCGGTTGCCACTGACGGCCTGAAGCTGTACTGCCGCCGCCCCTTCGCACCGGCCGCCACCAGCGATTTCGACTACCCGCTGACCAGCCACTACGACGAGCCGGATGCTTTGGTGGTGTTCGACGACGTCCTCATCCCGTGGGACCGCGTGTTCATCAACCGGAACATCGACACCCTGCGCCGCCAGTTCTTCGACACCGGCGCCCACGCCCTGGGTAACTGGCAGGCCCAGATCCGGTTCTCCACCAAGCTGAAGTTCATCGCCTCCGTGGCCCGCAAGGTCACCCAGGTGAACGGCACGGACAAGATCCCCGGGGTCCAGGAGAAGCTCGGCGAGCTGGCCGCGATCGTGCAATCGGTTGAGTCGGCCGTCCTCGCCTCGGAATACACGGCAACAACGGACGACGCCGGCATGCGCATACCCGGGAAGAGCGCCCTTTACGGGGCCATGGGCCTGCAGTCCGAAACGTACCCGCGGGTCATCTCGATCCTGCGCGACCTGGTGGGCGGCGGCGTCCTGCAGTTGCCTTCCAGCATCGCGGACATGACCAGCAGCGTGACCCGACCGGACATGGAACGCTACGTCCAGTCCCCCGGCGTCACCAGCGAGGAGCGCGTGAAGCTGTTCAAGCTTGCCTGGGACATCATCGGTTCCGAGTTTGCCGGCCGCCACCAGCAGTACGAGATGTTCTATGCCGGCGCACCGTTCGTGGTCCGCGGCGCCTACACCTACCGGAACTACGGCTACGACGCACTCGTCGCTGAGCTGGACACCTTCCTGGGTTCCTACAGCATCGACAGCACTGTCAACGGCACGGACGGAGAGTAACCATGGCAAAGCCCGAATTTGAGTTCACCCCCGTCTCCTCGGTGGACTTCGCGCCCTGCAACCCGCCCATCGAAGGCCTGTCCGAGGCCATCCTGGCGCGGGATTCGGCCAACGACAGCGTCACGCGCATCCTGAAGTTCGAGCCAGGCACGGACACCTCGCCCAACGGCGTCCTGACCCACGACTTCTGGGAAGAGGTCTTCATCTTCGAGGGTTCCTTCGTGGACCAGCGCCTCGGCAAGACCTTCAAAGCAGGCGACTGGGCCACCCGTCCTCCAGGAATGGAACACGGGCCGTGGGTTTCCGAGAATGGCGCCAAAATGTTTGAGGTCCGGTACTACACGGATTCCGTACCAGCCGAGCGGAGCAACTGACATGAGCCTGGCACCAGCCTTCACCATCCCCGATGCCATGGGGATGCGCCGCGCCATGGGCCGTTTCCTCACCGGCGTCGCCGTGGTCACCACCCAGCACGAGGACGAGCAGTACGGGATGACCATCAGTTCGCTGACCTCCATCAGCCTGGAACCGCCCATCCTCATGATCTCGCTGAACTTCGGGACCCGGACGGGCGAGGCCCTGATGGAGAGCGGCAAGTTCGCGGTTTCCATCCTCGGCGCCAAGCAGGAGTCGGTGGCCCGGCGTTTCGCTGTCCGGGGCGGCGATCGCTTCGGTGACGGCGACTTCGACATCACTGACAACGGTCTTCCGGTTATCAAGGGCGCCCTCGCCCAGGCCGATTGCACCGTTGTGCAGCAGTACGACGTCGGGGATCACCAGGTCTTCTTCGGCCAGGTCACCACGTGCCGGGACCGGGACGGCGAGGTGCTCGCTTTCAAGGCAGGCCGCTTCGGCTCATTCTCCGACTTCGGCCACGCGGAGATCCCCTGGATGTTCTGAGTTCCCATAGAACAACGCGGGGTCACTTACGGCCCATAATCCTCCTCAGGATGGGCCGTAAGTGACCCCGCGTTGCTGTTGGCTGGCGGGTTACGCGATGGTGAGTTCGCCCATGCGGTCCCAACCGCTGCCTTCGAACTGCCGGCTGATGATGTGGGGAGTCTCCACCAGGGCCTGGGGCATGTCCGCCATGGCCTTCTTGAAGTGTGCACTGTTGACGTGGGCCTCGGCAGCGTCATCCTGGAACGCTTCCACCAGCACAAACTCATTCGGGTTCTCCACACTGCGGGACCAGTCGAACCACAGGTTGCCAGGCTCCTCGCGGGTTGCCTTAGTGAAGTCGGCTACGAGGTCCAGCCAACGCTCGGACCACTCAGGCTTGACGTTGAACTTAACGACGATGAAGATCACGGGGTTCTGCCTTTCGTTGCACTACGGAATCCGTTTCCATCCTTCCAGAGTTAACGCCCGACGGCGGCCCGCACCTTGAGGTGGGGACCGCCGTCGAACGCTGTTTTTAGCTTTGTTGAACTACTTGGACGTGCCCTGCGAAACGGAACCCTGCAGCTGGCGCTGGAAGATCACGTAGACAATGAGCACCGGGATGACGGTGACGCTGACGGCCGCGAACAGTGCACCGTAGTCCACGGCGTAGCCCATCTGGCCGGCGAAGGCCGCGAGTTCCTGGGAAAGGACGCGCGGGCCGGCAGCGTTGATGGACACCGGAATGAGGAACTGGTTCCACAGGCCCAGGAAGTTGAAGATGGCAACCGAGGCTAGCCCCGGCTTGGCCATCGGCAACATGACCTGGAAGAACGTCCGCCACTCCCCTGCCCCATCAAGCGCTGCGGCCTCGGTTATTTCGTGGGGCAGCGACTTGAAGAACGAGAACAGGAAGAACACCGTGAACGGAAGCGCGAAGCCAACGTAGACCAGGATCAGCCCGGGCAACGTGTTCAGCAGGCCCATGTTCTTCAAGACGAAGAACAACGGCACCATGGCCAGGAAGATCGGGAAGGTCAGGCCGGCGAGCATCAGGTAGTAGATGGCCCTGCTGCCCGGGAAGGTGTAGCGGGCCAGGACGTAGGCGCACATGGCGCCCAGAACCATCACGATCACCAAAGCCACGGCGACGACAATCACCGAGTTCAGGAACGCGCTGCCGATCCCGGCTTCGCTCCAGGCTTTGATGTAGTTGTCCAGCTTCCATTCGGCCGGCAAGGAGAACGGTGAGGCGAAAATCTCGCTGGACGTCTTGAAGGAGGACATGAACGTCCACAGGAGCGGCAGGATGACAATGAGCGTCCAAATGGTCAAAGCTGTGTGCGAGACGGCTCCCACCACTTTGTCGCCCGTCGAGGTTGCCGGTGTCCGGGGTTGGAAGTGCAGTGACTTCATTTCCGGTGTCGAAACTTTGGTAGTCATTACAGGCTCACATCCTTATCGCCGCCGGTGAGCTTGTTGACCGCGAAGACCAAACCGGAGAAGATCAGCGTCGCGATGGCAAGCACAACGCCCATGGCGCTTGCGAGTCCGAACTGCCCCTTGCTGAAGGCGGTGAAGAACAGTTGCTGCGCCATGACCAGCGTGGAGTTGTCCGGACCGCCGCCAGAGTTCAACGCGGCCATGTAAACGAACGCATCCAAAGCCAGGATGCCCATGTAGATGTAGGCCGTCTGGATATTGTCGCGGATCAGCGGGATGGTGATGGACACTGCGGTACGGAACCGACCGGCGCCATCGATCCTCGCGGCTTCGAAAAGCTCGGCGGGGATGCCCTTGATGCCTGCCACGAACAGCACCATGTAGAAGCCCACGAAGCCCCAAACGATCACGAACATGGTGGCAATCATGGCGGTGTTCTTATCGCCCAACCAGGCGAAGTCCTTGAACTGGTCCAGGCCCACTCCGGTGAGGATGCCATTCAGCAGACCTCCCGAGGGATCGTAGATCTGCCCCCACATGATGCCGATCGCGATAGCGGGGATTGTGTACGGGAAGAACGAGACCACGCGGTAGAAGCTGGAGTTACGCAGGCCCTTGATTTGGCCTTTGCTGCTGCCGCCAACCGTGACCAGGGAGGCAAGCACCAGGCTCAGGATGATGGTAATGATCGGCAGGAAGATGACCAGGAGGATGTTGTTCCCCATGGCCTTCATGAAGATGTCGTCCGTGAAGATCTTGGCGTAGTTCTCGAGTCCGATGAAGTTCTGGTTGGGCGAGAATCCCGACCAGTCCGTCAACGAGTATCCAAAAGCCTGGATAAAGGGCCAAATCACGAACAACAGGTAGATCGCCAGCGGCAGTCCGAGGAAGACCGCGAAGAAACTGACCTTGTCCCACGTCAACGGCTTCCGCCGCCGCTTGATCACCTGCTGTGGGGCGGTCGCCGGAACGACGGCGGCCAGGCCGTCGTCGTTCCGGCTCTGCTGAGTTTTCACTGAAGTCACTTCACTTCGATCTTCTTGACCGAGCTGTCGTTACGGACCTTGTCGGTGATGTTCTGGAGCGCGGACGTCAGTGTCGCGACGTCGGACTTGCCATCCAGGAAGGTGTTCCAAACAACCAGCTGGTCCTTGTTGGTGCCGTACAGGTCGATGAAGTTCCAGGTGTAGATGTTCTCACCGGCATCGCTGAGCATCTTCGTCTGCGAAACCAGGGCGGTTGAACCGAAGCCATCTGCCGGAACAGTGTCCTTGACGATGGTGGGAGCCAGCTTGGTCTTGGCGAAGTTGGTGGCTGCTTCCTTGGAGAGCATGATGCGGAGCAGTTCCTTGCCGCCGGCTGCGTTCTTGCCCTGGGAGGGGACAATGAACGGTTCGCCTGCGGCACTGTGCAGTGCGGTCTGCGGCATCTTGGGGCTTGCGCTCACTGACGGGGCCGGGGTGCCCATCATGTTGAAGCCGGCCTTGGTCTGGTCCTTCATTTCGTTTTCGATCCAGGAACCCGAAGGGTAGAACACGGCTTCCTGCGCGTTGCTCCACTGTGCCTGCGCGGCGGTGAACTGCGTGCCGGAACCGCCCGGCTTGAAGAAGCCGGCCTTGACGATCTTGTCCAGGGCAGTGAAGACGGACTGGATGGCCGGGTGCGACCAGCAGTCGGCTTTGAGGTTCTCCAGGGCGAGGCGGACCTCGTCGCCGCCTTCCTTGATGGCGGACGCGATGGCCAGTTCCTGGTAGTACGTGGCCGCTTCCTTGCCCCAGACGAAGAGGTACTTGCCCTTTGCCTTGGCCTGCTCGCCGAGGGTGTACATCTCATCCCAGGTCTTCGGAACGGTCCAACCGTTCTCCTTCAGGAGGGAGTCGGAGTACCACACGGCGTAGACCGTCAGGACGTAGTTGAGGGCAGCAAGCTTGCCGTCGAAGGTGCCTGGAGCCAGTACGCCGGTGTACAGGGTGTCCTTGATGACCTTGCCCTCGAGGTTCTTGGCCTCAACCAGGGGCGTGAGGTCCTCGAGCTGGCCGAGGATGGTGCTGAAGCCGATGGCCTTGGCGCCGGAGTTGTCGATCAGGTCCGGCGGGTTGCCGCCGACGAAGCGCGGCTGCAGTTCCTGGGCGATGTCGGTGGACGGCGCGATCTTGGCGGTGGAACCTGAGTGGTTCTTCTCGAAGAGCTTGCCTGCGAACTCGACGTAGTCGATGCCGTAGCCGCCCTTGAAGATGACGGCGTCCAGGGTGGCCTTGTCAGCCATGCCGAACGGGTTGGTGTCTGAGACCGTTCCTGTAGGACCGGCGGATGTTCCACCGCCGCCCGCAGCACAGGAAGCAATGGTTCCCCCCATAGGAACGAGGACAGCTGCGGCGAGTGCTCCGCGCAGGAATCCACGGCGACCAACGGACTGGTGCTGAACGTTCATTTCTAAACCCTCCAGTGACTCGTAGTGTCGACTGTTGCGGCAGAAACCGTTCAGTCAGACAGTCTGGGTTGGCGCTCTGGCAGCACCAACCTTCTGTGACATAATTCACCACGAATGATCGAAAATCAATATTTCGCGGCAGTTTCGATCAACATTTGTCAAAGCGTGATCTTTCTACGGACCCTCCGCGAGTGCCTTTCCGCACTCCGTGATCGCGTCCCGAGCCAACGCCTTCTGCCGCTCAGTTCCCAGTCGTTCCGCCCATTGTTCGGCCAATTGGAACTCCACCATGGCCTCCGTGAGCCGGTTTTTACCGCGCAGAAACGACCCCAGGCCCGCGTGCAAAGCAATCATCCAGCGCTTGGTTCGCTCATCGTGGGCGGAGGACGCATATTCCAGGCCGCTCCGCATCCAAACCTCGGCGTTCCCGGCGTCCGCGATGGAGAGCATATGGAGTGCATCGACCGCCAGGAATTCCTCACCAAGGTGGTCCGCCAACTCTGCTGCCTGTTCAAGGAGCGGCACGGCCATGGCGGCTCGGCCACCCGCATTGAGGACGCGACCGCGTTCAAGGAGGATCCGCACCCCAACTGTTGGCTCGTCGTCGTCGATTCCATCAAGGAGCGCGTCAGCTTCCTCGAAGCGGCCCTGCAGGCCAATGGCCCGCCCAAGTTGGGTGGCGAGCTCGGCCCGCTCGTCGACGTCGTACATTTCCTCGACCATGGCGGCACGGAACCGGGCTTCGGAAGCCGCCGGATCGCCAAAGTTCCACAATTGGTCCAGTGTCTTCTGATCCAGCATCAAACCGCTCCTGACCAGCCCAAGGCTGTGGTCTTTAGGTATGCAGTATCAATCTATCCCCATGTCAGCGCCATGGGGAGGGCCGTTATGAGGGTGTTACTTCCCGTGCGGAGCGGCCAGCCTGGCCCACCCAAGTTGTTCCTGTTGCTTGCGGCTGAGGGTGGCCACCACCAGGTCGTAGGAGTCCTCCACCATGTCCCTGATCATGTCGTCCGGCAGGGCGCCATCCAGCCGAACACCATTCCAGTGGGTCTTATTCATGTGCCAGGCACCGGTGATTTCCGGATGGGCAGCCCGAAGCTGCTCGGCCAGTGCCGGCTCGCATTTGAGGCTGACAGACCAGTTGCCCGGGTCCATCGCGGAGAGTGCGAACATTTTGGCCTCGTGCCGTGCACCGCCGGCCACAGCCGCCCGGACCTTGAAGACAGATGTCTCCGGACCGAAGGGAAAGTCTTCGAAGGCGCCCGGAAAGCCCAGGCAAATCTCGCGCAAGCCGGAAACATCCATGGAGGTGAGCCTACTTGGGGGACGGCTAAGGGGCGAGCCCTACGCCACGCCCAGGAAATCCTCCAGCAGCACCACTTCCAGCCCTGCCGCCAGCTGGGCAGCGCGGAACGCAGCAAGGTCTGCGGCAAACTCGGCCCGGAAATGCATCAGGACAATGTCCCCGGGGCGTAGCGAATTCCCTACCTGGTAGTCCATTTTTCCGGCGTTCGCCTTCGCCTCCCACGTGACCACCGCTTTCAGGCCCGCAGCTGCCACGGCCTGCCGCATCGCGTTTGAGTAAGCACCGCCGGGCGGCCGGAACAATTTGGGCTTGCGGCCATACTGTTGAACCGCATACTCCTGCATCCCCACTATGTCGTTGAGCTGCTGCTGATAGCCCCACTGCCGCACCATGTTGATGTTGTGTGTCACTGTGTGGTTTTCCACCAGGCTGCCCTGGGCCTTGAAGGCGTTGAAGAACGCCGGGTTGTCCGCAATGGTGTTCCTGGTGAGGAACAGTGAGGCAGGGTAGTCGTACTCCGCCATGAGCTTCACGGATTCGGGGGTCTTGATGTTCCCGTCATCGATGGTCAGGAACACGATCGGGTGCTTGGTGGGGATCTTGGTGATAACCGGTGCGAGTCCGCCAACGATCGGCGGCAACTGGTAGTCCGGGATGAAACTCCGGCGGATTCGCTTCGCCGCCGTAAGAGTTGGCGTCGGGGTTTGCGTCGGGGTCACCGTAGCAGCCGGGGCCTCCGGCGAGCCGAGGGCGGCATCCGGCGTCAGCGCCGTCGTCGTACTTTCTGCCCCTTCAGCGGGAGTGCAAGCCGTGAGCCCGGCCACCACCGAGGCGCCCACAACACCGAGGAGGGCCCGCCTGCTGGGCAAGGAAAATGGCATTGCAGAGTGGTCGCCAGTCATGGCTGTCCCCCGGGGCTAAAGAGATGAGTCAGCAGCAATCTAGCAGAGGAACATGTCCCGGGATCATAGGCCGTAATGCCAGCCTTCACGCGCCGGGCAGGAGTTCACTACCACTTCGAGTCCTGCTTCCCTGGCGCGTTGCGTTGCCTCGTCATCAAAGACGCCCAGTTGCAGCCAAACGGCCTTGGCGCCGATCGCAATCGCCTGGTCGATCACAGCCCCCACGCGTTGCGAGTTCACGAAGCAATCCACCACGTCGATGGGGTGCTTGGCCTGCGGAATATCAGCCAAGGACTTGTACCCCTTTTCACCATGCACGTCCTCGCCCTTGAGGTTGATGGGGATGATCTCCATGCCCATCGTGTCCCGGACGTAGAGCGAAACATCGTAGGCCGAGCGCCACTGGTTGGTACTCAACCCCACAATGGCCCACGTGCCCTTTGTTCGCATCAACCGCTCCACGACGGCTGGATCGTTGACATGCATCATGGCCTAAGCCTACTCCTGACGCTCAACCGAGCGGTCTGCCGAATAATCTGCATATTTTGCGGACTTCAGGCCATCCAGGCGAATATTACGCACCGCTACCCCTGGTTTTGAGCCGAATGGACCATCGGCTTTAGTGAGGAGTGACCATCCCCGCGGATGAGGGCGACCATCCCTTGCTTCGCATCTTCGCACTGAGCCTGCACTTCCGGGCAAGGAGCAACCATGACTTCTGCCGTACCCACCCCCAAAATTTCACACACCACTTCGGACGCGACGGCCTCTGAAGCAGGGCTGCTTGACGCGCCCGGCTCCCTTCACGGCTCTTCGGGATGGTCCTCGAGCGAGCCCACGGACGGCGCAGTGCACGGCGCTGATCTCGGCGAGCGGGCGCGTCACGGCAGTTTTGACGGCAGTTTTGACCGGAACGGGTCAGCGGTTGGCTTCTGGGAAGAGCAGGCCCGCCGCCTGCACTGGGCAGCTCCCTGGCACACCGCGCACACCTGGACTCCTGTTGACGTTGAAGCGGGCCGGGGCCCGGAGATCTCATGGTTCGACGGCGGCAAGCTGAACGTTGCGTACAACTGCGTGGACCGGCACGTGCTTGCCGGAAAGGGTGACAAGGTTGCCCTCTACTTCGAAGGCGAACCCGGTGACCGCCGGGCAATCACCTACGCGGAACTGCAACGCGAGGTGTCCAAGGCCGCGAACGCGCTGCTTTCGCTGGGAGTCACCAAAGGCGATCGTGTGGTCATCTACCTCCCGGTCATTCCGGAGACCGTGATCATCACCCTGGCCGTGGCGCGCATCGGAGCGATCCACTCCCTGGTTTTTGGCGGGTTCTCAGCCGAGGCATTGCGGTTCCGGGTAGAGGACACCCAGGCGAAACTCCTGGTCACCACCGACGGTCAGTTCCGCCGCGGGATTGCCGTGCCGGTCAAGGACAACGCCGATGCCGCAGTCGCCGGGGACAACGCGATTGAGCACGTGCTGGTCATTAACCGGACCACACCCGCCGCTGAACTGGGTGCCGTCCCCATGAAAGCCGGCCGGGACGTCTGGTGGCACGACCTAGTCGATACAGCCTCCGAGGTCCACGAGCCCAAGGCCTTCGACGCCGAGACTCCGCTGTTCATCATGTACACCTCCGGAACCACGGGAAAGCCGAAGGGACTGGTCCACACGTCCGGCGGCTACCTGACGCAGGCATCGTGGAGTTTCGAGTACCTGTTCAGTAACCCTGACGCCTCACTGCGGGACAAGGACGTCCACTGGTGCACCGCGGACCTGGCCTGGGTCACCGCCCACACCTACGAGATCTACGGTCCGCTCTCCAACGGCGCCACCCAGGTGATCTTCGAGGGCACGCCCAACACCCCACATCCTGGCAGGCACTTCGAGATCATCGAACGCTACAAGGTCACGCAGTACTACACTGCGCCCACACTGGTCCGCTCCCTCATGGGCTGGTTCCCGGACGGCGTGCCGGACAGCTACGATTTCTCGTCGATCCGGGTGCTGGGAACCGTGGGCGAGGCCGTGAACCCCGAGGCCTGGCGCTGGCTGCGCGACAACATCGGCGGTGGCACGGCACCCATGGTGGACACCTGGTGGCAGTCCGAAACGGGTGCCACCATCATGTCCCCCTCGCCCACAGACACTTCCTTCAAGCCGGGCTGCGCGGCTCGCGCCCTTCCCGGCGTGAGCACACGCGTGGTGGATGAAGCGGGTCGGCTCACCGGGCCCGGCGTGCAGGGCTTCATCGTGGTGGACCGCCCCGGCCCCGCCATCGCGCGGACCGTTTGGGGCAACCCGCGGCGCTACTTCGACTCCTACTGGAGCCAGTACGCCGAGCAGGGCTGGTTCCTCGCCGGCGACGGCGCCAAATACGATTCCGACGGCGACATTTGGATCCTTGGGCGCGTGGACGACACCCTCAATGTCTCAGGACATCTGCTGTCCACCATCGAGATCGAGTCCGCGCTGGTCGCGCACCCGGACGTGGTGGAAGCCGGGGTCTGTCCCGTGGCCGATCCCACCACGGGGCACGCCGTTGTCGCGTTTGTCGTACTCCGAAGCGGCTCAGGTGACCGTGAAGCGGAAGTCGCCCACAACCTGCGCAACCACGTTGCCAAGGAGATCGGCCCCATCGCCAAGCCGCGCGACGTCGTCGTGGTGGCAGACGTACCCAAGACCCGCAGCGGCAAGATCATGCGCCGGCTGTTGACCCAACTCTTTGAGGGGACCGCCTTGGGCGACACCACCTCACTCCAAAACGAACCGGCAATCGCCGGAATCCAGGACGTCCTGCGCGAGCGGGCCCTAGTAAAGGAAAATTCATGACCGAGATCAGCAACGTCGCACGACTCTCCGAGCCGCTCAAGTTCGCCTACTGGGTGCCCAACGTGTCCGGCGGCCTGGTGGTGTCCACCATCGAGCAGCGCACCGGCTGGGACTTCGACTACAACAAGAAGCTCGCCCGGATCGCGGAGAACTCCGGCTTCGAATACGCCCTCACGCAGACCCGTTACGCCGCGTCCTACGGGGCCGACAAGCAGCACGAAGCCACGTCCTTCAGCCTGGCCCTCCTTGCAGCCACCGAACGCCTCAAGGTCATCGCCGCCGTCCACCCGGGGATGTGGCACCCTGGCGTGCTGGCGAAGTACATCATCACGGCTGACCACATCTCCAACGGCCGGGCCGCCGTCAATATTGTCTCCGGCTGGCTCAAGAACGAGTTCACCAATTTCGGCCTCGAATGGCTGGAGCACGACGAACGCTACGTCCGCACCGAGGAATTCATCAACGTCCTCCGCGGCCTGTGGACCGAGCAGGGCTACAGCCAGGACGGCAAGTACTACAACATCACCGACTTCACCCTGAACCCGGCGCCAGTGGACGTTCCCGGCCGGGCGCACCCGGAAATCTTCTTCGGTGGAAACTCGACGGCGGCCCAGGCCACCGCTGGCCGCGTTGCCGACTGGTACTTCTCCAACGGCAAGGACCTTGAGGGTTTCAAGGAGAACATCGCCGGTGTTGTAGCTGCCGCCGGCGAGACGAAGCGCGGCACAGAGGGTGCGCTGGCTGCTCCGCGCTTCGGCCTCAACGGCTTCGTGATCGCCCGGGAATCCGAAAAGGAAGCCCGCGACACCCTCCGCGAGATCGTCGAGAAGGCACACAAGCCGGCAGTCCAGGGCTTCCGCGACGCCGTGCAGGAAGCCGGCGCGTCCACCAAGGACGGCAAGGGCATGTGGGCCGACTCCACGTTCGAGGACCTGGTCCAGTACAACGATGGTTTCAAGACCCAACTCATCGGCACCCCGGAGCAGATCGCCGAGCGGATCGTGGAATACAAGAAGATCGGCGTGAACCTTTTCCTCACCGGCTACCTGCACTTCCAGGAAGAAATCGCCGCATTCGGCCAGGAGGTCCTGCCGATCGTGCGCGAACTCGAGGCCGACGTTGCCCGGAAGAACGGCACTGAGTTGGACCTTTCCTCCACGCCGGTCGCTGAGTCGGTGGCAGTCTGATGGCTGACCGCACTTTCGGGTTCCGCACCCGCGCCCTGCACGCCGGAGGCACCCCCGACGCCGAACACGGTGCCCGCGCCGTGCCGATCTACCAGACCACGTCCTTCGTCTTCAAGGACACCAACGACGCCGCAAACCTCTTCGCCCTGCAGAAGTACGGCAACATCTATTCGCGCATCGGCAACCCCACCGTCGCCGCTTTTGAGGAGCGCATCGCCTCCCTCGAGGGCGGCATCGGGGCTGTCGCAACGGCGTCGGGCATGGCTGCCGAGTTCATCACGTTCGCTGCGCTGACCCAGTCCGGTGACCACATCGTAGCCGCGTCCCAGCTCTACGGCGGCACCGTCACCCAGCTGGATGTATCGTTGCGCCGCTTCGGTGTGGACACCACTTTCGTGCCGGGAACCTACCCCGCGGACTACGCCGCTGCCATCCAGGAAAACACCAAGGCGCTGTTCGTTGAGGTGGTGGCCAACCCGTCGTCGGAAGTCCAGGACCTTGCGGGGCTGGCCAAGGTAGCGCACGACGCCGGCATCCCCCTGGTGGTCGACGCCACCTTGAGCACGCCTTACCTTGTGCGGCCGATCGAGCACGGTGCCGACATCGTGATCCACTCCGCCACCAAGTTCATCGGCGGACACGGCACCACCCTTGGCGGTGTGATCGTGGAGAGTGGCCGCTTCAACTGGGGCAACGGCAAGTTCCCCATGATGACCGACCCCGTGCCGTCCTACGGAAACGTCTCCTGGTGGGGCAACTTCGGGGAATACGGCTTCCTGACCAAGCTGCGCTGCGAGCACCTCCGCGACATTGGCCCGGCGCTCTCCCCGCTCTCCGCTTTCCAGCTCCTGCAGGGTGTGGAGACACTCCCCCAGCGTTTGGACGAGCACTTGAAGAACGCGCAGGCCGTGGCGGAATGGCTCGACGCCGATCCCCGGGTTTCCTACGTGAACTACTCCGGCCTGCCGTCCCACCCGCACTTTGAACGAGCGCAGAAGTACTTGCCCAAGGGTCCGGGCTCTGTGTTCTCTTTCGGTGTTGCCGGTGGACGCGCAGCTGGCCAGAAATTCATCGAGTCGCTGCAGCTCGCGTCCCACCTGGCCAATGTTGGGGATTCACGGACGCTTGTCATCCACCCGGGCTCCACCACCCACCAGCAGCTCAGCGCTGCACAGCTCGAGTCCGCGGGTGTACCGGAAGATCTGGTCCGGATTTCCGTGGGTTTGGAGGACCTGGATGACATCCTTTGGGACCTTGACCAGGCACTCACGGAGGCGCAAGCAGCTGTCGAAGTCCCGTCAGTAGTAGGAGCGAAAGCATGAGCACCGCAGAACGTCACTGGGAGGGCCCGTCCGCTCCCGAGCGCTTGTCGCTCCTGCGCCAGGCCAAGTCCATCGCGATTGTTGGCGCCTCGGACAAGCCGTCCCGCGCCAGCTACTTCGTGGCCACCTACCTGCAGTCGTCCACGCGCTACAAGGTGTACTTCGTGAACCCCGTGGTCAAGGAAATCCTGGGCCAGCCGACATACGCTTCGTTGGCCGACCTACCCGAGTCCCCCGACATCGTTGACGTCTTCCGCAAACACGACGACCTCCCCGGAGTCCTGGACGAAGCCGTCGCAGCCGGAGCCAAAACCCTGTGGCTTCAGCTGGGTTCGTGGCACGAGGAGGTTGCACGCGATGCTGAAGCCGCGGGCCTCAACGTGGTGATGGACCGCTGCGTGAAGATCGAGCACGCCCGCTTCCACGGCGGACTCCACCTGGCCGGCTTCGACACCGGAGTCATTTCTTCCAAGCGCCAGGTCCTCGCCTAAGCGGGTCTCCCGGGAGCCCTACGCTAGCGGGTCCAGCTGCCGCCGTGCTTTTTCCACTGCTTCAGTTTGTCCGTGATCTCGTTGACCTGCTCCCCGGACCACTGCTTGGGGTAGGACGGCAGTGCCTGGCCTTTGTTCCCGGGCTTGCCGGGTGGCTGCTTCTCAGGTTTGTCCGCCTCGGCCTTGTTCATATCAGGCTTGGGCGCATCGGGACGCTGCGGCTTGTCCTGGCTTGGGCTGCCTGGGGTTGGCTTCTCCTGCACGTCTTTCGCAGTGTCCGGCTTGGTCTTGGCCGCGCCGGGCACATGCAGTGAGGGACCGTCCGGGACGGGGGCCTGCGCTGGTGCGTTCGCCGCGTCCTGCGCGGGCCCCGTCGCCGCGTCGGGCACAGCCGGCGTCGGTACGAGGATCGAGGGCGCAGTTGTCGCGGGCGGGAGGGCCGCGGGATCTACTGCGGGTGCTGGCTCGGTGCTGACCTTGGGCGCATCCGGGGCGGGCAGCACAGGCGTGGATGCTGACCAGCGCGGCGCGAAGTTGCCCAGGAGCCCATCAAAGGACGGGCTGCGGGTGAAGCCCGAACTCGCGGCGGCTACACCGCTGACGCCCAGTCCCATCGCAGCGACGACGGCAACACTGACGACGGCGGTGCGGTGCTTGTGGCGCCAACGGCGCTTGGACAGTTCGTCGTGCGGGCCGGCCAGCATCGCGGCGAGCTCGGCGCCAGGGGCGGGAGCCGGGACGTTGGCGAATGAACCCAGTGAAAGGAGCGCCTGCCGGAGATCCGACGCTTCAGAGAGCTCCGCGTCGAGCATGAGCCCGTCCACGATAGCTTCGCGTTCTGTATCCCTGTATGTCATGGCGCCACGTATTCCTTTACTGCCGAGTGCTCACGGAGCGTAATAAGTGCCCGTCGTTGCAGCTGCTTCACTGCCCCGGCGGATTTCCCCATGATGTCGGCCACCTGCTCCACCGTCAGGCCTGCCACGATGCGCAGCGTCAGGACTTCCCGTTGATCCTCGCCGAGGTGGTCCAACAGCGCCATGACCTCGTACGGCGCCAGCCGGTCCAAGGCTTCCGCCTCTGCCGAACTCGATTCGCGGGTATCCCGATCAGGCTCGAACTCGTGGTGATCGGGCGCCCGGAGTTTCTTCCGATGCTCGTCGACCATGCGCGCGTGGGCTACCGAGAAAAGGAAAGTCCGCAGGCCGTTGGCGCCTCCGCTCAAGTCGTCCAGTCGAGGCAGCACCGCCAGGAACACATCCTGCGTGACTGCCTCAGGATCGGGCACGCCTTTAGCTGTCAGGTAGCCAAGTACCTGGCCCGCATAGGCTTGGTAGACGGCGCTGAACAGTTCCGCGTTATTGCCCTTGAGTGCTTGAAGCGCTTCGTCGGTCAATGCGTCGGTCACAGGATTTGGGACTTTCGATCGGCGGCAGGTCCGTGGTTGTGGAGCCAGGTCTCCCGCCTTTGCTCGACGGACAACCCCACCAAGGGTAACTGCTCTGCCGGACCATCCGTAGGGAAGACCCGCTTTGCCTGAGGAAAACTCCCCCGGGCAAAGAAGAGCCGAGCTGGAACATGATGGGGGACAAATTCCAGCTCGGCCCTTTCAATGACGTAATCGTCGGGGGACGCCAAAGGGTTACGCCGGGTACGAATCTTTTTTTGGAACTTTTTTCGAGCGCTCCAAAGCCCGTGCATTCCCGGTCAATGACTATGTTCTATGAGGCCGGTATCCGGGCAGTGGGGGTGCTTGTGATTGGTAGCTGTGCCCGGTGGGAGTGGTGACTCTCAGTGCGTGCCGGCTTCCTGCGCCGGTTGCCGCCTTCCAGCCGGGGTGTTCTTTGGTGTGGTTGCAGGCTTCGCAGAGTCCGGCGCCGTTCCCGGCCGTGGTGGGACCGTCTGAACGCCACGGGTTGATGTGGTCCAGGTGTTTGATGGGCGCGTCGCAGTAGGGGGTGCGGCAGGTGTTGTCGCGTGTTTCGATGAAGCGTCGTATTCCTGGTGGGAAGAAGCGTGCCCGTGAGTCGGTGGCGAGCAGTTCACCGCTTCCCGGGGCGGTGTAGAGCCGGCGTAGCCAGATGTAGTAGTCCTGGTCCCTGCCGGAGGGTTCGGCTGCTACGAGTTCCCTGGCCCACCCGGCGGGGACGATCCCGTACCCGTTCAGCCGTGCCGGTTCGCTGTCCCCGGCCAGGAGGGTCCGGTCGGTCATCACGAGTTGCAGGTCGATTCCCGAATACCCGGCCGCGGTCCCGGTGATCCGTTCGACCAGGGTGTCGGCCATGACCTGGCCCTTGGACCGGGTATCACCGTCGGACCGGGCCGTTCCGGCGGCGCGGGTGAGTGCCGCGAAGGCTGCGACTCCTTGGGCAACGGGCAGCAGGGCGGTCAGGTAGGTCATGGTGTCCGGTGCCGGGCGGAGGCTGACATACCGCTCGGACGCGGCGTGCGCTGCGCGTTCGGTGACCGAGCGGGGGTCCCGCCGGTACGCGGCTGCTTTCACGGCAGCGGTGATGGCTTTGTCCCCGGCACCATCGAACGTTCCGGCATCGGGGGCAAGTTCGGCATCCACCGCGGCCCGGTCCTCCACGGACAAGCACGCGGTTTCCTTCACCAGCAGCGTGGCCCGCCACTCGTTCAACTGCCCGGATTCCAGGGCGGCCATGGTGTGCGGCATCTCCGTGACCAAGGCCTTCGCTAGGCCCAGCAGCCGGGAGCCCTTGTTCGGGGACTCCCGCCGGGCCAACGCCACCTGCGCCGCAACACCCTTGCCCCGCTCCGAAGCCGGGACACCGTTCAGGGCTTGTTCCTGTCGCTGGGCCAAATCGAAAGCCACAGCAATCTTGGCCTGCAAACTCGAAATCGCCGACTTCATATCCTCCAGCACCCGCAACTGCCGGATCAGATCACTACTGACCGTGCTTTCGGGCCCACGGTCGAGGCCTGCCGCAAGCGCTGCGGAAGCAGCACGCACCGGCGCAGCAATAGCTACCCCACCCGCTTGCTGTCCCAGTACCTGCTCCATGAGAACACTCTCCCAGCAGGCACCGACAAAATAGGCCCCAGGCTGGGCACCAACGATGTGGAAGCCCATATTCCGGAAAGGGGTTCCGTCACGTCCGACGTCGAGGTTGAGGAGCCGGGCACGACGTAGGTCAGGCAGTTCCCTGTCCGTGGATCATCCACTGTGCCGCGCGAATGATCGCTTGGTCGCCGGCATCGGTTCGGAGACCTGCGATGTCCGAGCGTGTGACCGCAGCGCCCTCGAAAAGGCTGATGATCGCTGCGGCCACGCCCTCCACCTCCGGCTCCGGCAGGTCGGGCCTGCCTCGCCGGACCACCCCTTGCACGTGATCTCTGTACTGCACATAGAAGGCTCTGAGGGCGGTGGCAGCCTGCTCATCCGAAGCAGCAAGGGCCCAGATCTCGAGGTGCATCTTGACGTCAGCTAAACCCGAATGTTCGTTGAGCAGCGCAGTCAAAAGACGGTGGGAATCGTCCCGGGTCAGGCCGCCACCTGCCCCGGGACCGAGCTCAATTCCGGCCGTCTCAGCTAGCCTCTGCAGCGAGCGCTCGAGTGTCCTCTCAAGGACAGCCCGAATGAGGTCGGCCCGGGTAGGAAAGTAGTGCTGAAGGTGCCCGATCCGTACGCCGGCGGCAGCGGCAAAGTCCCGCATCGCGGCGTTGGCGTTGCCCTTGGTGACCAGGACTTCTTCCGCAGCGTCCAGCAGCGCCGCTTTCCGCAGGGCGCCCTTGCTTTCGGTCATGACCTCAATATTGTCACACCGTGTGATTCCATCTCGGCCAGGAGGGAGGCCGGATCCGGCGCTGATTCCGGGAAGGAAACACCGGCCCGGGCGCCGTCTGCAAGCACAGCCTGTATCCCCAACAGGCCGCCCAACGCCGTGAGGTGCGCTTGCCCCTGGGGGTCGGATATGACGGCAGTTCGCGTTCCGCCGGGGCCCTCCACGTCCACGCGGATGTGCGCGGTTCCGCCTGCACCGGGCGAATACAGCAGGGAGCGACGCATCGGCGCCCACCGCTCACCGCTTCCCCAGCGGAACAGTCCTACCGCGCGGGCGGCGAGCAACGCCGTCGTCGATGCGTTTGAACTGAAACCGATCCTGGTTGCCACCGAGCCCGCGCCGATCGTCAGGGGCAGGGTGAACTGCTCCGGGGTGTCCAGCCGCGCCACTTTGGTGCGGTGCCCGGCAATCTCCACCCAGCGCGCGTCCGTCAAAGGGCGGACGACGGCGGCCTGGCCGCGTTTGCGTACTTCGAAGTCCAGTCCCAGCCGGTCCATGAAGTCCACGGAGTCGGCTCCGGCCTGGTCGTTGATGTCGTAACGGATGGCTACGTCGATTTGGTCCGCGCCGCCTGTCTCCTGGGCCAGGGCTGCTGCGACGATGTTGGTGACTCCCCCCATCCATCCGGAACTAAGCAATACGGGGGCCGTTGGCTGGAGGAGGGTCGCTTGGGTGACTGCCCTGGTGACCCGGCTGGTCCAACGCGTGACATCCACGTAGGGAATTCCGGCACTGATGGCTGCGCGAAGGACCCTGTCGTCGGGGTCGTTAACGGTGCTGATTACTGCCCTGACCTTGGCCGCGAAGGGTTCCGGTTGGTTGAGGTCCCACTTCCTGACTGTCACGTTCGCGCTGGCCAGGTGGCTGCCGCGGTCCGGGTTTCTGCCTGTGAGGAGCAAGGTCCATTCTTTCGGGGCGAGCCGGGTCAAGGCCGTTCCCACCGTTCCGTAGCCGCCCACGATCAGCACTGGACCGGCGGTATCAAGTTCTAGGAGTTCAGTCATAAATTCATTATAGGTCAATTGACCTACAAATCTCGTCGGGTGGGCCTGTAGCCGCTGAGCAACCCGGAGTAGGCTGCACTTATCTGCCGGAGCAATACCCCTGAGTAGGCAAAGGAGAGTTCATGACACTTCCTCCAACCCACGAGCCCGAACCGTTTCCCCCGGATCCCGGACCCGTTCCGCCACCGCCGGATCCCACCACGCCGTTCCCGCCAAGCCCCATCCCGGACCCCAATCCCACACCGGGCCCGACGCCCACTCCTGACCCAGGTCCCGTGCCGCCGCACCCGAACCCGGACCCCACCTACTGACTTCCTTTAAGTACGACGGCGACTGGTTGCCTGTGTGGGCAACCAGCCGCCGTCGGGGTTTAAGTCGCTTTAGGCGACAGCCTTCTTGATGAGTTCCACGATCCTTGCTTCCACGTCCGGGGTGATTTCCTTCAGGGCAAAAGATGTGGGCCACATGGCTCCGTCGTCGAGCCGGGCATTCTCTTCGAAGCCGAGCGTCGCGTAACGGCTCTTGAATTTGTCGGCGCTCTTGAAGAAGACGATGTTCTTCCCGTCTTTGGCGTAGGCCGGCATGCCGTACCAGGTTTTGGGTGTCAGTTCCGGCGCGTGTTCCTTGACGATGGCGTGGAGGCGTTTGGCCATTGCCTGGTCCGACTCAGGCATTTCGGCGATCTTTGCCTGGACGTCCGCCTCCCCATCCGCGTCGGACGGCTTCTTCCTGGAGGTCTTCTTCAGTTCCTGCGCGCGCTCTTTCATTGCCGAGCGTTCATCATCGCTGAATCCGTCGTAGGACTTGGTCCTGTCAGCTGTTCCTGTCCCAGCCATTTGCCGGCCCCCTTATTTGTTGGACATTGTGCAGATACCCCAACGGTAGGCGCCGGTCGCACCCGCTGCTTCTCCGATCCTGCTCGCTTGCCGATGCGGCAGTCTTGAGGTTTTCCTGAGGAACCGTTGCGGGTTTGCAGGAGTGGTTCTTGAGGGTGGCCCGGCAAAGTTGTTCCCAAGCCCCGCCGGGACTGATCGGATTCTCCAACCCCAGCCCGATCAGGCCCGGTGCGAAACACCAGAAGGAGGATGACCACCATGACCACGCGGAACGGCGTCCTGCGCAGCCTGGTGATCGCCGCCGTCGTGCTTCTTGGCCTGATCGCAGCACCAACAGCGGCATTCGCCGCATTCACCGACACCGAGCACAGCGCCCCGCAGTTCTCCACCGCCAGCCTCGCCGCCCCCGCAACCGCGAACGTGTCCATGAGCTGCTCGTTCGGTATCCGCGCAACGGTTACGGTCAATTCCTTCGGGGCAGTAACCAACGCGAACTACCACGACATCAAAATCTTCGACCGCTCCGGGACACTCGAGTTCACCGGCGACCTCAGCAAAGCAAGCGGCAAGACCTACACCTCGGGCTACGAAGTCATTGGAACCTGGAGCTACGAAATCCGCGGCTACTACAAGGTCCCGGGCACCAGCAATACCTGGACGGGCAAGGTCCTCAAGGGCACGCTGACCTGCTGACTCCGGCCGGCATCCACAAACTCCAACGGCCCTGACACGCTTATGCAGATGGCGTATCGGGGCCGTTGGCCTTTTAAGGGTCCGGGCTAGGAGAAGCGGCCCGGGCGGAATGTGGCGAACATGGGATGCTTGTCCCCCGTCAGGATCTCCCCGGAGAGCAATTCGCCTGCGATGAGGCCCAGCGTGGCACCTGAGTGGGTGAAAGCTACGAAGCAGCCCGGCACCTGGCCGAGCTCGCCGAAGACGGGTTCGCCGTCGCCAGGGATTGGCTTGTACCCGATCTTCCACGATGCCGGCTTGAGCTCAGGGTTTCCCTCGATCAGCTTGGATGATTCGTCTGCCAATTCCTGGACGACGTCATCCGGAATGGTGAACGAACCGTCCGCGTGCTCCGTTATGTGCTCTTCGTACCAGTCATGGTCCAGGGCGAAAGTGTTGCCCGGGTTGGGCCGCACGGCAGCGCGTGGCGTATTCATTACCGCGGTGACCTGGTGCTCCACCGGCTTGGTAACAACCAGCATGGAGACCGGGGAACCGTTTGGTATCTCGACACCGAGCGGTTTGACGACGGCGGGCGTCGCGGCGCCGCAGGCTACGAGCACGGCGTCCGCAGGGAAGGTTTCACCGGTGGCGGTTTCGACGCCGGTGGCCCGGCCGCCATCGACCATTACCGAGGCTTTGCCTGCGTTGAGGACCAACTGGCCTCCCAGCGCGTGGAATTCCTCCATCAGGAAGTTCACCAGGTCCGGCAGGCTGACCCAACCCTCGCCGGGATTGAAGATTGCGTTCTCCGGGACGGCACTGGCGTCGATGCCGGGAGTAACCGAGGCAATTTCTTCCGGAGCCAAGAGCCTGGAGTCGTAGCCGATGGACTTCTCATAGGCGTGCCGGGCTTCGGTGACCGCGCTTTGACCGGCGGCGCTCCACATGAGCCCGCCCCCGAACTGCAGCCAGTCACGGTTGGGATCGGCGGCGAAGAGTGTGCGGTAACGGTCGACGCCGGCCACGCGCAGTTGGTGATAAGGCGTGGAGCGCTCCCCTGCAGAGTTGAGCCAGGACAACGAACGGCCGGTGGCTTCACTGGCGAGGCCCTGCTCGGTCAACAGGGTAACGGAAGCGCCTTGGCGGAGCAGGTGGACGGCGGTGGATACGCCAAGGATGCCGCCGCCAATGACGGCGACATGCTTGGTAGCGGTGGAAGACATGCGTGATCTCTCTTTCAGGTTCTGGCGGGTGGAGCGTGCTCGCGCTGTGCGCCATCTAAGCGAAGGCGTGAATGTTTTCGATAATTTTGAGGGTTTCCAGTGCTTCTGCCGGGTGCACGGGCAACGGTCCAAGGCCGCGAATTGACGCTGCAAGTTCTGTGTAGAACCGGGGGTAAGCGCCTCGTTCCGCCGGAACTGGGGCGGCTGAACCGTCAACCCCCAGCAGGCCCCAGGACTGTTGGGGTTCGCTGCCGTAGGAAGCGTCCGACGGCGTGACTCCAGCTGCCAGCGCGGGTTCTTGTCCGTCGAGCCCCCACTTGGTGTATCCGGCTTTGGAGCCCAGGACGTGGAACCGCGGGCCAACCTGGGCCGCCATGCCGTTCATCCACAGCCGTGAGCGAACGCCCGATTCGTGAAGCAATGAAACGAACGCCTCAGTGTCTGCAGCCTCCGGATGGGGCCCATGGTTGGCGGTCTCGCCGTAGCTCTCCTCCACAGGTCCGAAAAGTTGGATGGCTTGGTCAATCAGATGCGCGCCGAGGTCGTGAAGTATGCCTCCGCCTTCGGCCAGAGTCGCCGAATCACGCCAGTTGCCAAAGCCCTCAGGTCGCCACCATTCAAAACGGGACTCAAAGGTCCGCACTTCCCCAAGCGCACCGTCCTGCACCAGCTTTCGGAGCGTCAGGAAGTCGGCGTCCCACCGGCGGTTCTGGAAAACCGTTAGCTGCACACCGGCGTCGGATGCGCGGGCAAGCAACTCCTCGCCATGGGCGACTGTGGTGACGAAAGGCTTGTCCACCACAACGTTGAGGCCGCAACTGATCGCAGTGGCACCCAACTCGAGATGCGTCAGCGGCGGGGTTCCGAGTATCGCCAGGTCCAGGTCCACAGCCAAGGCGAACATGGCCTCCGGCGTGGGCACAATCCGGGCTTCCGGGTAGAGCCGCGCGGCCTCTGCGGCGCGCTGCGAATCCGCGGTAACAATGACGTCCAGCGAATAGTTCGGATCTGCTGCGATCAGCGGGGCGTGGAACACCCTGCCGGAGACGCCAAACCCCACAACGGCGGTCCGGATGGGCGCCGGTGCCAGCTGACCCATCAGAGGACTTCCGAAAGGAAGCGCTGAAGGCGTTCGCTGCGCGGGTTGTCGAACAGCTCGGTGGGGGTTCCGATTTCCACCACTTCACCTTCGTCCATGAACACCACTTGATCCGCTACTTTGCGGGCGAAACCCATTTCGTGGGTAACAACCAGCATGGTCATCCCGCGGCGGCCGAGGCCGGCCATGAGGTTAAGGACACCTTTGACGAGTTCAGGATCCAGGGCGCTGGTGGCTTCGTCGAACAGCATGACTTCAGGCTCCATCGCGAGCGCGCGGGCAATGGCGACGCGTTGCTGCTGGCCGCCGGACAGATCCCGGGGCCGGTGGTCTGCGCGTTCGGCGAGTCCCACTTCGGCGAGCCGACACCGGGCGCGTTCACGGGCCTCGGCCTTGGACATACCCTTGACGCTCCACAGGGCGAGCGCCACGTTTTCCAGGGCGGTGTGGTCGGGGAAGAGGTTGAAGTGCTGAAAGACCATGCCAATGCGTGCCCGCAGGATATCCGGCTTGACCCTGAGTGCACTTTCACCGGCCAACAGCACGTCACCGCTCTTGGGCTCGTGCAGGCGGTTGACGCCCCGCAGGAGTGTGGACTTCCCGGACCCGGACGGCCCGATGATGCAGGTGGTGGTTCCCGGGGCCACGCTGAGGCTGACGTTGCGCAGCACTTCAACATCCCCGTAGGCCATGGTCAGGTCCTGCAGTTCCAGGCTGGAACCGTGGAACTTTTCGATGTCCTGGTTTGGCTTGTTCGTGCTGGTCGCACTGCTGCTTGTGAGGTTCACGTGTTGCTCCCGGTGATGAGCGGCGAAGCCGCGTCGAGTTCCTTGACTTCCTTCAGCCCACTGGTTGGTGCGGTGGGACGGCGTCGGCCGGTTCGGAACTTGTTGTCGAAGTAGTTGACCAGGTGGGTCAGGGGAACGGTGATGATCAGGTAGAAGATACCGGCCATGACCAGGGGCGAAAGGTTGCCGGAGAGCACTGCTGCGTCCTGCCCTACCCGGAACAGTTCGCGCTCGCTGACCAGGAGCCCCAGGAAGTAGACCAGCGAGGAATCCTTGACGATGGCAATGAACTGGTTCACCAAGGCAGGCAGCACGCGGCGCACTCCTTGCGGGACCACCACGAGTGCCATGGACTTGGTGTAGCTCATGCCCAGGGCGCGGCACGCTTCGCCCTGGCCCTTGTCCACGCTAAGGATGCCGGCGCGGAAGATCTCTCCGATGTAGGCACTGGCGATGAGGCTCAGCGCGATGATTCCCAGCGGGTAAGGGGAGGGACCGAACACGGACTGGCTCAGCCGGGCAAAACCCTGGCCGATCAGCAGGATGGTAAGGATCGCGGGCAGCCCGCGGAAGAGGTCCGTGTAGATCCTTGCCGGGATTCGCAGCCATTTGGACCGCGAGATTCCCATGACCGCTACCACCATGCCCATTACTACGCCGAGGATGGTTGCTGCGATTGAGATGATCAGGGTGTTGAGGAGGCCAACTCCGAGGAGTTGCGGCAGCACTTCGACCATGGCATCAAAGTCGAGGAATGTGCGGCTGATGGTATTGAGCCAATCCATTGGGTGCTCTCAGACGATAGTGGTTGGTGTCTTACTTGCTGGCGGTAGGCGCGGGGCTGGAAGTTTGCTCGGCCTTCGGGAGGTACTGTTCCGGCATCGGCGAGCCTGGGAACCACTTCTCGTAGAGCTTCTTCCAGGTGCCGTCTTCCATCGCTTCGGCGAGGCCCTTGTTCAGGGCTTCCTTGAAGGCGGCTTTGTCCTTGGCAATGGCGAATCCGGCGGGGGCGTCAAAGGATGGGATGTCCGCAGCACTGACCAGCCCGAACTGCTGCTGGTACTCCTTGGCTGCCTCGTAGTCCAGGAAGTGGGCGTCGACGGAGCCACTGTTGACTGCGGAAATCGCGGTGTTGTTGTCCGGGAAGCGGACCAGCTGGGCGGACGTGAAGTTCTTGACTGCGTAGGCTTCCTGCAGGGTTCCCTGGACCACGCCAAGACGCTTGCCGTTCAGGGCGTCAGCGTCGGTAATGCCGGAGGTCTTGGTGGTGATGACCGTCAGGTATCCCGCGAGGTAACCGTCGGAGAAGTCCACGGTTTGCTTGCGCTTGTCCGTGATGCCGATCGCTGCCACGCCGACGTCGAACTGGCCATTGGCCACCGCCGCCAGCAGCCCGGAGAAGTCCTGTCCAGTGAAGACAACCTTGTCAACGCCGGCGCGGTGGGCCACATCCTTGAAGAGCTCCACGTCAAAGCCCGTGAAGTTACCCGAGCCGTCCGTGAACGTGTAGGGCTTGGAGTCACCCAGGCTTGCCACACGGATGGTTCCGGGTTCGATCAGGCCATAAGGGTTTTCGGCAGAGGGCGAGGTTCCGGCGGAAGATCCACCGCAGCCGGAAAGGGCGAGGATGGCCGCCAATGCCGCTGCTGCCAGCGCTGCCGGGCGGAAGTTCAGTTTGATCACAGCGTTGTCCAATCGTGGGAGGGAAAGCGGTGCTGTTAGGAGCCGCTGGAGATATTGCTCGATGCGAGGGTCTTGCTGAGTCCGGTCTCAGTCCCTAGGATTGAGACCGGACTCACATCGATTGATAAGAAATGTAGCGGATCTCACAAAGCCGCGTCAACACCCCTTCAGAAAGGTGAACATGAGCACTGACGGATCCCGACGGCGGGACGTAACGGTTGCCGACGTCGCCAAAGCCGCACAAGTGTCCAAAGCCCAGGCCGCACGGGCGCTGGGCAACTACGGTGCCGTCAGCGATGACGTGCGCGAGCGCGTCCTTGCGGCAGCAGAAGAGCTGGAGTACCGGCCCAACGAACTGGCCCGCAGCATGAACACCGGAAAATCGAACACCATCGGCGTCGTGGTGGGCGACATCGAAAATCCGCACTTCGGACTGGCCATGAGGGGCATCACGGACATCGCCAAGAAGAGCGGCTACAACGTCATCCTCATCAACACAGACGAGGAAAGGGCGGCGGAGGTCGACGCGGTCCGGGTGCTGTTGGATAAGCGCGTGGACGGGCTCATCGTGGCACCGGCATCATCCGTGGAAACCTCGCATCTGCGGCAGGTCCGCGAGTCCGGCCGCCCCTTGGTCCTGTTGGACCGCGCCGCGGAAGGGCTGGATGTTGACACTTTCGCCGTGGACATGGGCGGCATCTCCTACGAATCAACCAAGCACCTCATCGAGGCCGGACATCGACGGATCGCATTCGTCTCCACGGTTCGGACAGAGTCCCCCTATGTCGCCGGGATGAAGCTGGACTCCTCGCAGATCTCAGACCGACTGGACGGAATCCACAGGGCTTTCGACGAAGCAGGCCTCCCCCGGCCCACGGACCTGGTTCGGCTCAACGCCGGCGATGCCGGGTCCATCGGGCGGATCACCCAGGACCTGCTGAGCGGACCGGACGCCGCAACCGCCATCATCGCTTCCGACGGCCTGATCGCCCTGAGCGTTGTGGAAGCCATCCAGCAATCCGGGCGCTCCATTCCCAATGACGTCTCGTTCCTCATGTACGACGACTTCGCTTGGACCCGACTCACCACTCCCCCGCTAACGGTTATCGCACAACCTGTGTACGACATGGGTATAGCCGCGGCCTCAGCGCTGATCCGGCAGATAGAGGGACGGAAATCTCCTGCGCCAAGCCCGGAGTTGGTGGCCCGATTGATCATGCGCGGCTCTGTCGGCGCACCCAGGGATGCCCACGTTCTCAGCCAGGCGGGCAGCTGATCCAACGGGGGTCAGCGCCTAGGCTGTCTCCCCGGCCACGTCGCCTTCTTCGGGGTCGTCCGCGGACCTGACTTCGCCCCGGATAATGCCCAATTCCTCAAGGCGCGCGGACATGCCGGCACCGTCGGGGGCGTAGATCCAGGGGACGCCGGGGGTGGGCTGGCCACCGGTCTTGGACCGGCCACCTGCTAGGACGGCTTCCCCTGGGGAAAGTTGGCGGATGGCGATTGCCTTGACGTTTTCGGGGTGCCGCTGGGCAAACTCGGAGTAGATGGCTTCGTCGTGTTGTCCATCGTCCCCAACCAACAACCACTTGATGGTGGGGAATTCGCCCGCGAGGCGTTCCAGGGAGTTCTTCTTGTGTTCCTGTCCGCTGCGGAACCAGCGGTCCGGGGTGGGACCCCAGTCGGTCAGGAGCTTGGGGCCGGCGGGGTAGAGGTTGCGGGAGAGGAACCGGGACAGCGTGGGGGCAACATTCCAGGCGCCGGTGGACAGATACAGCACGGGCGCGGAAGGGGCTGTTCGCGCGATCCGTTCGTAGAGCACAGCCATGCCCGGGGTGGGAGTCCTTGCGTGCTCGTTGAGGACGAAAGTGTTCCAGGCCGCCAGGAACGGGCGCGGCAGCGCGGTCACCATGACGGTGTCGTCAATATCGGACACCACACCGAAGTCTGCGTCGTCCGCCACCACTTCCACGGGCGCTTCCACAGTGCGGGATGCCCCCGACTTCAGGGTGATCGTGTGCCAGCCGGCGCTCAAAGCTACGGGAATACGTGCGTCCACAACGCCGCCGCGGTCGGCAACAACATGGTGCACCTCGCCGGCGACAGTCACTTGCACGGCCGCGTTTGCCACCGGCGCACTCGTGAAATTGCGCCAACCGCGCATGCTTTCCTGCAAGGGGTTGGCATGTCCGGCCGCATCGCGTGGGTCGCTGCGGACCACGCGTGCGAGGACCCTGATCCAGGAGGTGCTGCCGTAGCCGGTGTAGGGGATGACGGTTTCAACCCGGCCCCGCCGGATGGCCAGCTTCGTCTGGAACCTCAGCCACGCGTCGTCGAGCCGCATTGCGATATGGCGCGCCTGCTCCCTTGGCTGCGTCAGGCTTTTAACGGCGTCGGACTCCGGGCGTGGTCTCACGGGACGGAAAGGCATGCGTCCAGTCTTCCACGGCCCGTAGCCACCCAAAGGCCTTTGACGTATTCCACGTCACATCGTATGCTTTATGAATCGATTCAAGTTGCCGTTCCCGTCACTTGATCTTTGCCAACGACGCCAGAGGAGTACAGCGACGTGACAGTCATGCACCGGAGGGAAACCACCCCCATCAGCGACGGCGACGCCGCGCACAAGGACCCGAAGAAGGCCGCGATGAGCGGGTGGATCGGAAGCGCCCTGGAGTACTACGACTTCGCCCTGTACTCACTGGCGGCAACGCTGCTCTTTCCCACCATTTTCTTCCCCACCGAGAACCCCACCGTCGGCATCATCGCCTCCCTGGCGACGTACGCCGTCGGGTATGTCTCCCGGCCGCTCGGCGCCGTGGTGCTGGGTGCCTACGGCGATAGGCATGGGCGCAAGAAGGTGCTCGTTTTCGCAATGCTGCTCATGGGCTTCGCCACTTTCGCAGTCGGACTCCTGCCCACCTACGGACAGGTTGGCCTCCTGGCACCCGTCCTCCTGGTCATCCTCCGATTGATTCAGGGCTTTGCCGTGGCCGGTGAATTGGGCGGGGCTAGCGCGATGATCGTGGAGCACTCCCCCGATGCCCGGCGCGGCTTCTTTGCGAGCTTCAGCCTCCAGGGCACACAGGTGGGCTCCATCTTGGCCACCGCCGTCCTGATTCCGCTCGCAGCCCTGCTGCCTGACGAGGAATTCCACAGCTGGGGCTGGCGGCTCCCGTTCCTGCTCAGCGCCGTAGTGATTTTGGCGGGCTACGTCATTCGCCGCCGGGTCCAGGAGCCTCCCGCCTACCTGGCCCAATCCGAAGGAGCCAGCACCAAGCGGCGGTTCCCACTGACCGACCTCCTGCGAACCCACCCCTGGGTCCTGGTCCGCTGCATCGCCATGACCTTCACCAACGTCATCGGCATGGCCACCCTGATCTTCGGCGTCTCGTACGCCACCCAAAAGGGCTACGGGATCGGCTTCTCCAGCAGCGAGTTCCTATGGGTGACCATGGCGGCCAACGTGACGGCAGTGCTGACCATCCCGGTCTTCGGCGCCCTGTCCGACCGGATCGGCCGGCGGTCACTGATGGTGGCCGGCGGAATCTCCGGCGGATTGCTGACCATGGGCTATCTTTGGGCCATCCAGCAGGGAAGCCTGCCCCTGGTGTTCGTCTGTGTCGTAATTGTTCAGGGCATCCTTTTCCAAATGTGGAATGCCACGTTCGCCACTTTCTTCCAGGAACAGTTCCCCATGCGGATGCGCGTGACGGGCTTCGCGGTCTCCCAGAACATCGGACTCATGATCGCCTCATTCTTCCCCAGCCTGTTCACCGCCATAGCTCCCCCCGGATCAGCCAACATCCCGCTGGTCATCGGCATGACGACGCTGAGCATTTGCCTCGTCTCAGTCGTCGCAACCCTTATGTCCTCGGACACCAAAGGCAAGTCGCTCGACGACCTTGAGGCCAACTAGCAGCGAAGGAACGACGACGGCGGGTCAGGTCCCGGCCTGGCCCACCGCTGCGGCGATCAGGACTTCGGCTGCCTGCCTCGCTTGGCCGGCAGCGTCGGGCGTGCCGGCGATGGCCGCCGTCGTTTGCGCTCCCTCAGCGAGGATGGAAAGCTGCGGGGCCAAGTATGGTGGAGCACCGGCGTCAGCCGCGAGGGCTGCGACATACTCCTGGAATGATTCTTTGTGCTTCCGCGCATACTCGGCCACGTCAGGGCTGACTGCTCCCAGCTCAGCGAAGCTGTTGATGAATCCGCAGCCCCGGAACGAGTCCTGGCAGAACCAGCCGGCAAGGTAATCGAAGATGGCCAGGAGCTTGGCCCGCGGATCCGCGGCCTGGCTCACCGTGGCATCCAGTCCTTCAGTCCAGGACTGGTGCCGGCGTTCCAGGACGGCCATCACGATGCTGCCTTTTGATGGGAACTCCTGGTACAGCTTTTTGAGGGATACGCCGGCCGCCGTGCGCAACTCATCCATGCCCACGGACTGAATGCCCTTGGCGTTGTAGAGCCCGTCAGCTGTGGCGACTATGCGGCTACGGACTTCGGAAATATCCATGTACCCATACTACTTGTATTGAGAACGATCGTTCTATAGTATTTGAACCAGAGAGAGAACGGTCGTTCTCTACTTCGAGAAAAGGGAACAGAATCATGGGCTTTATCAAAGTCGGAACTGAAAACACCACGGACATCGAGCTCTACTACGAGGACCACGGCTCGGGCCAGCCTGTTGTCCTGATCCACGGCTACCCCCTCGACGGCGCCTCCTGGGAGAAGCAGACCGCCGCCCTCCTGAACGCCGGTTACCGCGTTATCACCTACGACCGCCGCGGGTTCGGCAAGTCCAGCAAGCCCACCACCGGCTACGACTACGACACGTTCGCGGCAGACCTCAACACGGTCCTCGAAACCCTGGACCTGCAGGACGCCGTTCTGGTCGGGTTCTCCATGGGCACCGGCGAAGTCGGGCGCTACATCGGCACCTACGGCGAAGCCCGCGTCGCCAAAGCCGCGTTCCTGGCATCGCTGGAGCCATTCCTCCTCCAGACCGACGACAACCCCGCCGGCGTCCCGTCCTCCGTGTTCGACGGCATCCGCAACGCCGCCATCGAGGACCGCTACTCCTGGTTCACCAACTTCTACAACGACTTCTACAACACGGACAACTTCCTTGGAAACCGGCTCAGCGAAGAAGCGCTGCGGAACTCCTGGAACGTGGCCGCCGGATCGTCCTGGTACGCCTCTTTCGCAGTAGTTGACACCTGGCTGACCGATTTCCGCTCCGACATCGAAAAGGTCACTGTCCCGTCCCTGATCGTCCACGGCACCGGCGACCGCATCCTGCCCATCGACTCCACCGGCCGCGAGTTCACCAAGCGACTCCCCTCCGCTGAATACGTCGAAATCGAAGACGCACCGCACGGCTTCCTCTGGACGCACGGCGCCGAGATCAACGAGATCCTGCTGAGGTTCCTGGCTAAGTAAGGACAAGCATTAAACGCCCGACGGCGGCAGGCTACCTGCCGCCGTCGTGCGTTGGCCGGAAAGTCAGCGGTTGCGCGGACGCGGCCGGGCAGCCACCCGGGTCTGCGCTTGCCGCTGGGTGCCCACGGTGTTCCGGATGGATCCGATGCCCTCTACTAGCTGACCGTTACAACAACTTTGCCGCGGGTGTGGCCCTCCATGTTGAGGCGGAAGGCCTCAGCGGCTTTGGCCAGCGGGAAGGTTTCCGCCACCTCCACCTTCAGCTTGTGCTGGTCCACCAGCTCGGACAGCTCTTGAAGCTCTGGCCCGACCGGGGTGACCCACATCCAGGTTCCGCCGTGCTTTTCCACCTCGCCATCAGCGATGGAGGCGTGCCGGCCGCCGTCCTTAAGCACGGCCAAGGTGACTTCAACGTTGCCGCCGACGAAATCGGCAACGACGTCCACGCCGTCGGGCTCCATGGCCTGGACGCGTTCGGCCAGCCCGTCTCCGTAGGTGACGGGCTCGGCGCCCAGTGAACGCAGGAACTCGTGGTTCTTCTCCGAGGCGGTGGCAATGACCCTAATGCCGCGCGCTGACGCGATCTGGATCGCCAAGGAACCCACGCCACCGGAGCCGCCGTGGATCAACAGCGTTTCACCGCTCTTGACATCCAACCGGTTGAGGACCTGGAAGGCCGTGAGTCCGGTCAGCGGAAGCCCTGCGGACTCATTCCAGTCCAACGTGGTGGGTTTGCGGGCCAGGAGACGCTCCGGGAGGGCGATGTACTCGGCAAAGCTGCCGCCGTGGACGTAGTCCTTGCGGGCGTAGGAAATCACTTCATCGCCGGGTTGGAACCGAGGGGCGTCAATCCCCACGGATTCCACCACACCAGCCACGTCCCAGCCCGGGATGGCGGGGAACTGGATGTCCATGAGGGGATCCAGGTGCCCGCCCATGATCTTCCAGTCCACGGGGTTCACGGAGGTGGCTTTGATCTTTACCAGCACCATGCCCGGGCCAACTTTGGGCAGGGGCTGATCGGTGAGTTCCAGGACGTCGGGGTTGCCGTATTCGCTGTAAGTGATTGCCTTCATTGTTCGCACAACCGCGGGTGGCGGTGGCCTATTCCTCTAGTCGAAGAACCCCACGATGTATCCGATGAAGTAGAGCATCGACATCAGCACAACGAGGCCGATGATCGACATCCACAGAATCTGGGTACCTTTCCGCGGGCCACCTTCATCGTGGCCCTGCGGCCCTGCTGTGGAAGCTTCGCCCGGTGGCGTCTCACCGGGCGGAACTCCACCGCCGGGTTCCAGGCCGGTGATCTTGTCCTCGTAGGGATCCGGATTTGGTCCTGACACGCTCACTCCCCTGTTTGCAGTGGTGATGCTTTGGTCCAGCGTATCGAACCATCACCCCAGACCAACAGCAACCTTACGAAGTTGCCGTCATCAGCCGCGCCAGGCGGCGTCCTGCACGGAAGTCCGCAGCCGGTACAGGGACGTGGTGGCCGTCAGATAGAGGTCCCGGCCCTCCGGCCCGCCGAAACACAGGTTGGACACGCGTTCGGGGACGTCGACGGCGGCCAGCAACCCGCCGTCGGGGGCGTAAACGCGAACGGAGGCTCCGGCGGATGTCCACACCCGGCCTTCGGTGTCTACCCGGAAGCCATCGGAAACGCTGTCCTCATCGAGCTCAACGAACGTCTCGCCCGCTCCGCACGTACCACCGGCAACCGGGAACACGGCGATGCGGAACGGGACCCCTCGGGTAGGCCCCGCAGTATCCGAGACATACAACAAGGATTCATCCGGCGAGAACGCCAGGCCGTTGGGATGGACCAGATCGGTGATGACGGGGCGCAGCTCGCCCACCGCAGGGTCGAAGCGGAAAACATAGCAGCCGCCGTACTCCTGGTCACCCTCATGGCCCTCGACGGTCCCGGGCAAAATTCCATAAGGCGGATCCGTGAACCACACGGTACCGTCGGACGCCACCACCACATCGTTGGGAGAGTTGAGCCGATGGTCTCCGAACGAGTCCACGATTGCCGTCACGGTGCCGTTGTGATCCCGTTCCATACGCCTGCGTCCGTGGCTGCACTGGACCACGCTGCCGTCCCGGTCAAGGGTGCGGCCGTTGGTGTACTCGACGGAGGTGGCGTACTCGCGTGTGGCGCCGGTGGCGGGGTTGAACTCCAGAATGCGGTTGTTGGGGATATCGCTCCAGCGAACTGTCTGTGAGGCGGGAACCCAGACGGGGCCCTCGGCCCAGACGGTGCCTTCGAACAGCTTTTCCAGGCTGCCTTCAATGGGCGGGGTGGCGGCGGTTGCTTTGTCCATGGTTTTGAGACTAGTCCTCCACAGCTGCGGCACCTGTCTTTTCCGGGGCTGGAGATTCGCCTGGTTTCTTGTCCGTGGCCGGCATGGCGACCACTGCAATCACCGTCAGCACCGCACTGACCAGGACAGCGAGGAACACGGCTGAGGACGCCGACACAGTGGTTTGCGGGTCCGAGGCACCCGCACCGTTGGCGTAGATGGCGTTGGCCACCGCACCG
Source organism: Arthrobacter sp. B0316-5-4 (assembly GCF_059090325.1). Taxonomy (NCBI): domain Bacteria; kingdom Bacillati; phylum Actinomycetota; class Actinomycetes; order Micrococcales; family Micrococcaceae; genus Arthrobacter; species Arthrobacter sp. B0316-5-4. The sequence continues at coordinate 366,036 of NZ_JBNHFN010000003.1, read as the reverse complement.
AACACGGCCACGCCAATGGCACTGCCGATCGAACGGGCAAAGAGGTTGGTTCCGGTCACCACTCCGCGCTCATTCCACTCCACGCTTGACTGGGCAGCGATGAGGGTGGGCGTCGCCACAAGTCCCAGCCCCAAACCGACGATGAAGCAGGACACGGCAACCAACAGAACATTGGGCGAGGAGGCAGTGAGGGCGAGGATTGACGCACCCACCACAGTGATGGAGATACCGATCAGGGCCGTCCTCCGGAAACCGATCCGAAGGTAGAACCGGCCCGCCTGGGAGGCACTGATGGGCCAGCCAATGGTCAGGGCTGCGAGCGCGAGTCCAGCCAGGATCGGGGAGGTTTTGATGGACCCTTCGAGGAAGGTGGGGACGTAGGAAGTCAGGCCCAGCAGGACCGCCCCCACGCCGAAGGAGACGAGGGCCGTCGTCGCGAGCAACCTGCGGGACACTACCCACGGCGGAAGGACGGGCTCGGCGGCCTTCCGCTCCACCAGGACGAAAAGCGCGAACAGGACCGCGCCCGCAACAAAGACTCCGATGCTGATGGCGGAGTTCCATTCCCAGGCCTGTCCACCCTCCAACGCGCCCAGGATCAGCAGGCTCAGGGAGACCGTCAGAAGGGCAGCGCCTGCATAATCCACGCGGTGCTTGGTGCGTTCAACGTCCTCGTGGAACGCGCGGACCAGCATCCACCCGGCCAAGAGGCAGAGCGGGATGTTGATGAGGAAAATCCAGCGCCAGATCCCCAAGGATGAGAAAACACCGCCCAAGGTTGGCCCGACCACCGAGGAGATTGCCCACACACTGGCCAGGTAGCCCTGGACTTTGGCGCGTTCCGCGAGGGTGTAAATATCACCGGCGATGGTGATTGATACAGGTTGCACTGCACCTGCCCCCAAACCCTGCAGGACGCGGAACGCGATCAGTGCGGGCATGCTCCAGGCCAGACCACACAAGATGGAGCCCAGCAGGAACAAGCCGATGCCCCAGAGAATGAGGGGTTTGCGGCCAACCATGTCGGACAGTTTGGCGTAGATGGGTACGGAGACGGCTTGCGCCAATAGGTAGGCCGAGAACAGCCAGGGGAAGGACGAGAAGCCGCCGATGTCCTCCACAATGGAAGGCACCGCGGTGGCAACGATGGTCGAGTCGATCGCCACCAGACCCGTGGAAAGCATCAGGGCAATCAGAATGGGTCCCCGCTTGGAACGGAATCCGACGCCGTCGGTGGTCTCTGTTGTCATCTGGTCTCGTTCCGTCCTCACCTGTTCGTGTCCCCGCATGGCGTAACCGCGCGAGGTGCCAGATTAGTCCCGGACTTATTTGAGGCTCGACGCCGGTGGCGGAACAACCAACAAAAAACGACGGCGGCCCGCCCCTCAGGTTCCCGGGAATCCAACGTTCCCAAGAACCGGGGGCGAGCCGCCGTCGTCGTAATTTCAGCTGGCCGCGGGCGCGGCCACAGCAGTAGTCAGTCGTTGATCAGGTCGTGAACCACGATGGTCTGGTCGCGGTCCGGGCCGACGCCGATGGCCGAGAAGCGCGTACCGGAGAGCTTCTCGAGGGCCAGCACGTAGTTGCGGGCATTCTCAGGAAGGTCTTCCAGCGTGCGGGCGCCGGTGATGTCCTCCGTCCAGCCGTCGAAGTACTCGAAGATCGGGACTGCGTGGTGGAACTCGGTCTGCGTCATGGGCATTTCGTCATGGCGGAAACCGTCAACGTCGTAGGCAACGCATACGGGGATCTGCTCGATGCCCGTGAGGACGTCCAGCTTGGTGACGAAGTAGTCCGTGAAGCCGTTGACGCGGGAAGCGTGGCGGGCCAGGACGGCGTCGTACCAACCGCAACGGCGGGGACGGCCGGTGTTCACACCGAATTCGCCACCGGTCTTTTGCAGGTAAACACCCATCTCATCGAACAGTTCCGTGGGGAACGGCCCGGCGCCAACACGGGTGGTGTAGGCCTTGATGATGCCGATGGACCGCGAAATGCGGGTGGGGCCGATGCCCGAACCGACTGATGCGCCGCCGGCCGTGGGGTTGGAGGAGGTGACGAACGGGTAGGTGCCGTGGTCAACGTCCAGGAACGTTGCCTGGCCGCCTTCCATGAGCACAACCTTGCCCTCATCCAGGGCGTTGTTGAGCTCCAGCGTGCTGTCGATGACCAGCGGACGCAGGCGCTCGGCGAAGGACAGGAAGTACTCCACGATCTCGTCCGCAATGATGTCGCGGCGGTTGTAGACCTTGACCAGGAGTTCGTTCTTCTGGCGCAGCGAGCCTTCCACCTTCTGGCGGAGGATCGATTCGTCAAAGACGTCCTGGACGCGGATGCCCAGGCGGGCCACCTTGTCCATGTACGCCGGGCCGATGCCGCGGCCGGTGGTGCCGATAGCGCGGCTGCCGAGGAAGCGTTCGGTGACCTTGTCCAGTACCTGGTGGTACGGGGCTACGAGGTGGGCGTTGGCCGAGACGCGCAGGCGGGAAGTGTCCGCCCCGCGGGCTTCGAGCCCGTCGATTTCCTGGAACAGGGCTTCAAGGTTCACCACGCAGCCGTTGCCAATAATGGGAATTGCGTTGGGGCTCAGGATGCCCGCGGGAAGGAGCTTGAGCTCATACTTCTCACCGCCGACAACCACGGTGTGCCCGGCGTTGTTACCGCCGTTGGGCTTGACCACATAGTCAACGCGGCCACCGAGCAGATCGGTTGCTTTGCCTTTGCCTTCGTCGCCCCACTGGGCTCCGACGATCACGATAGCGGGCATGGGATCCTCCCCCATTCTTTCGGGCCCGCTCCGGTTGGATCGCCAGAGTCAGGCGCCGTACATGAGAATGCCCCGACATAACCGGTGCAGTTCACCGCGGGCGGTGACCAGCGCAAGAGTTCGGGGCTCTTACCAGCCAAGTTTAGCCGATGGCAACGCTTTCTCTGGTGTCAAGGAGACTTCAATGGCCACCGCGTGAAGTTTTCCCCAGTGAAACCGCTCCCAGGCACTACGCGGCCGGTGGCAGGTTCCGGCAGCTGCCACCCAACCCGGCAATGAACCCCGCGTTCGTGGCCACGGACGCCGGCTTTGACACCCAAAGGTTCACTGGGTCCCTGACGACGATTGCCAGTTGGAGCTCCGTCCCGAGGCCCAGGAGGCCACCCAGGAGGTTGACCGGAACGTCCGTGACGTAGCCGGCGGCCGCCGACCCCGTGGTGTTGGACGTGATGGAGAAACCCGTCAGAGGCGCAAGCAAGGAACCCAATCCGCTGGTGGAGGCCTGCATCTCGGAATTGGCCAGGGTGTAGCCCGCCGGCGGCTTCCAAAAGATCCGCACATAGGCACCAATGCCAGCGATGCCCGGGTTGTAGGTGCACGTCCCGTTCAAGGTAGGGGCGGGGATGATGATGGTGCCAAAAGTCCCGGCACCGTACGCATCCCGTTGCCAACCCGCTTCGGTGGCGGATGGAGGGTTGGACGCCGCCAGCACCACGGCAAGCGGCACGGCGAGGGCCAACCCCACGCGGATCCCCGTGGACGGCCTCATGTCCCGGCACCCCGCAACCGTGCCAACCCGAAGCCGGAGACGACCGCCACCAACGCCAGGAGCGCGAACCCGCCAAGCCGGGCGCCAGTGTCAGCCAAGGCGCCCGACGTCGGCCCTGCTGGCTTTCCGGGGAAGGTCCCGTTACCTGCGTTCCCGCCCGAGCCGTCACCACCTGTGCCAGCTCCACCGGCGTCGTCCCCGGAACCGTGAACTCCCACCACGATGTGCGTGCGGCTACCTTGGACTTCGCCGGGCACATCCTCGGCCAGCGTTGCCGTCACCAGGACGTGGGCGCTGGCAGCCTCAAGGCTTCCGGCTTCCATGAGGTCCACCCGCACGCCCTCCGCGGTGGGCAGGGCTGCGGGTTCCATCAGGACGCGTTGGGAACCAGGGCATGTGTTCCCAACCCATTGCTGGGTGCAGGAGCGAAGCCCTACGGTCAGGAAATCCCGCAGGGAACCGGCTGCGACCGCCTCGGATTGCAGACCGAGTTGAAGCGATTGCGCGGGTTCACCAGGGACCCGGACGTCCACCTCCCAATCCGCGCTGCCGCCAGGGGTGAGGCGATGCACTTCGCCGGCCGGACCGGCGTCGAGCTCCAACCAGCCGGAAGGCCCGCCGTCCGCAACCGCGGCAGCGGGGCCCAACACGGACGCACCCACTAACGCGGACACCAAGATCAAACTACGCTGCCACATGCTGACCGCTTTTGCGCCGGACATCCCGTGGCCACAGGACCCACGTCACCAGAGCCGACACGGCAACAGTGGTAGCGCCAAGAACCACCGGGTTGGCGGCCGCGGCCACGGGGCGCGCCAGTCCGGGCGCCGACCAGAGGACCAGTCGCACGCGTTCCACCACATACGGTGCGGGATCGGCTTCGGAATTGGCGTCGCCCTTCATGGTGATGGTCCGCCCATCCCCGTCAGCGGCAGCCACGGCCTGCACCCGGTGGGTGATGGGCAGCTTCCCGGGCCTGTCCACGGTCACTACATCGCCAACTTTGATCTCGCCCGCGGGGATCTCGCGCACCACAGCCAGCGAACCTGCCGGGATGGAGGGCGCCATGGATCCCGTCTTGAACATGATCAGGGTGATGTTGAACAGCACCGCACAGACCACCGCGAGTATGCACACAGCACCCCCGGCGGCCGCGACATTAAGCACGGCTTCCCGCGAGCGGCTCCGGAAATCGTGGCGGCTCATGAGGTGGAGGTCGCCGTGAACTGCCAGATGGCCGTGGCGGTCTGGCCTTGGAGGGCGGTGTTGGCGCCCGCGGGCAGGGTGACCTCGAAGCAGAATTGGGTCGGCACGCCCGGGAGGGTTGCCGAGGCCGCCGCGAGGGGATTCACGACGCCGGCCGCTTGCCCTTGCGTCAACGGCTTGGCGCCGTCGCTGCCCACCACAAAGGCCGGCGTTCCGGTGAAAGCGGACGCCTGGCACGTTGCCGAACGGACCACCCGATAGCGAAGGGCCGCCCCCAAGTCCGCGTTTCCCGTCCCGCTGCTGGTCACGGCAGGCGTTCCGAGCACCACTTCGCCGGCAACTGACGCGGCTTTGGTCCGGATGGCGAAGGGCGCGTAGACCACTGCTCCGGGACTCATGGCGGAGGCGGTGAAAACCAGCGTGGCTCCTGGGGAGACGTCGTTGGCACTCCAGGTTGCGAGGGCGTCGTACGGTTTGGTGGCGTTCGACTCCGTTTGGAACACGCTCGCGCCGAAAGAGCCCGCGGCGAAATCGCTGTCAGTCCAGGATGCCAACGTCACGGAAGCGCCCACTCCCAGCACCAATGCCCCTGCAAGGAGCGCACGGAGGCGGGAGAAGGCTGTGCCCGGCTTGGTTGCGGCTTGTCGGCGACCCATGGATTACTGCGATTGCGCGGCGAATTCCCAGGTGGTGCTCCCGGTTTGGGATTGGACCAGGTCCTCATCCGCCGTGATCCGGAAGCATAGGTTGACTGGTGCGCCCGGGTCGGTGCCCGCGCCTTGGGTCAGCGCGAAGGTGACACTGCCCGGCGTCGTGCCCAGAGCCTGGCCGGCCGTAATCAGGGTGCCTGTTACCGCCTCGCCGCAACCGAACGCCGTCGACCGCGTGAGTGAATATGTCAGGCCTATCAGGCCGCCCGTTGAGGACTGGGTGGAAACGGTAACCGTCGCGTTGCTGGTGGTGGCGTCGTCAAGCCTTACTGCGAAGGGGGCTGTGACGACGTCGCCCGGAGCCAGGTTGACAGGGTTCGCCGTGAAGCCAAGCGTTGCGGGCGTGGCCACCGGGTTCTCGCCGTAAGTGGATCCGTCCGTGCTGCCCTCAAGGTTGAAAGCTCCGGCGGTGAAGGTGCCTTGGGCGAATTCGGAGTCGTTCCAGGCTGCCAGGGTGATGGCCGCGCCCACTCCAAGAACCAGGCCACCGGCCAGGATTGCCCTGACTTTCGGCGCCTTCCTGCGGCGCTGGCCGGTTTCCGATGTGGTTGTTTCCTGTGCGAACATCGTTCCCCCAAGATGAATGTCGGCGTCGACGGGTCTCAACAAGGCTGCCCCTTTCCGACCCATCATCCACTTGCCCTGGAAGCGCTCGCCGAGACCTGCACTTAAGGGTTAATCGATGCCATCGAGACGCCCGACACGTTTCCCGGGCAACACGCCGCGTCTCATTCGGGGGCGCGCCGGAGCAGCACCCGTTCACCCCCATAGTCCGGTAAGGTTAGTTAGCCCCCAACAGCACCCTTTGAGGTTCGGCAGCGGCATGCCCGCGGCCCCTTGGAACGGTGCGCTGTAACACCTAGGAGACCTAACCCCTGATGCAAGAACTGGCGACTGAATCACCCGAAGAAATCCTCTGGAACCGCCGCTACGAACCGCGCATCGCCGAGGTCAACGAGCTCTGCGACGCCATCAAGGAGCAGAAGCCGGGCAGCGAGGTCCTCTACATCGACCCCGCCCACAGCATGGATGACTGCCGCATCGTCAGCCTTTTCTCCAACCAGCGCACCACCTCCGGCGAGGGTTTCATCACCCCCGGCGACGAGGAAGCAGCCACGCGCATGCTCGGCATGCAGTGGCAGCTGGGTCTCCGTCCCGAGCTCATGATGCCGTGGAACGCGTACCCGTGGATCGAGCCCAACGAGGAACCGGGCAAGCTCACGCCTGCCAACATCACCGAGGGACTCAAGCCGCTGCTTCGCCTCCTCCAGCTCCTGCCGCGGACCTCCGCGCTGGTGGCGCACGGCAATGAGGCCCACCGCCTCGCCGACCAGCTCATGAAGGCCGCACCGGCCAGCATCGCCCGCCGTGGCTTCAAGACCTTCAAGGTCCGTTCGCTCGGTGGCCGCTCCTTCGCCGGCACCCCGGCACGCCAGCAGGAATACCTGGACGCCATCCACGGCGCCTACGCCGAGGCCATGGCCCGCACGGGTATCCCGCGCAAGGCCTAGTTACACCCTTCGTACGACGACGGCGGCCCCCACCTTTCGGTGGGGGCCGCCGTCGTTGTTGGCTGTGATGCCCTAGCGGGCTTCGAGCGCTGCCTTGGCCTTCGGGTCCGAGTCGTTCAGGAACTTCTCGATCCGCTCGGGCTCTTCAGCTTCGCCGATCGCCGACGCGGCCCGTCCCAGCGCGTAGAGCGCACGCAGGAAGCCCTGGTTGGGCTCGTGCTCCCACGGGATGGGTCCGACGCCGCGCCACCCGTTGCGGCGCAGGGAATCCAGGCCGCGGTGGTAGCCGACGCGGGCGTAGGCGTAGGACTCGATGGTCCGGCCCTCCGCCCAGGCTTCCTCCGCGAGGATGGCCCACAGGAGTGACGACGTGGGGTTCTGCGCTACGAGGTCCAGTGCTTCCTTGCCGAGGGCCAGGTGCTGGTAGATCTCGTTTTCGGCGGGCAGGAGCGTGGGCTCCGGCCCCATCAGGTTCTTACGGAATTCGTCGGACATTAGAAGGTCTTGCCGACCGATCCGAGCTGCTGTGCTGCTTCGACAATCCGAGCGGCCATGCCGGCTTCGGCCGAAGCACCCCACACGCGGGGGTCATAGGTCTTCTTGTTGCCCATCTCGCCGTCGACCTTCAGCACGCCGTCGTAGTTGGAGAACATGTGCCCGGCCACCGGGCGCGTGAACGCGTACTGGGTGTCGGTGTCGATGTTCATCTTGATCACACCGTAAGACACCGCGTCAGCGATTTCCTGCTCGGTGGAACCCGAACCGCCGTGGAACACCAGATCGAACGGGTTTTCCTTGCCGATCTTCGCACCCACCTCGGACTGGATCTGCTTGAGCAGTTCCGGGCGGAGCTTGACGTTGCCCGGCTTGTACACACCGTGCACGTTACCGAACGTCAAAGCCGTCAGGTAGCGGCCGTTCTCACCGGCACCCAGGGCCTCGATCGTGGCCAGGGCATCCTCGGTGGTGGTGTAAAGCTTCTCGTTGATCTCATTCTCCACACCGTCTTCCTCGCCACCGACGGTGCCGATCTCGACCTCGAGGATGATCTTCGCAGCAGCAGCACGCTGCAAAAGGTCCCGGCCGATACGCAGGTTCTCTTCCAGGGTCTCGTGCGAACCGTCCCACATGTGCGAGTTGAAGATCGGGTCCTTGCCGGCCTTCACGGCTTCCTCGGACGCGGCCAGCAACGGCAGGACGAAGTCCGCCAGCTTGTCCTGCGGGCAGTGGTCCGTGTGGAGGGCAATGTTGACGTTGTAGTTCTTCGCAACTTCACGGGCGAACGCGGCGAACCCGAGTGAACCGGCCACCATGTCCTTGACCGAAGCACCGGACCAGTACGCCGCACCACCGGTGGAAACCTGGATGATGCCATCGGATTCGGCCTCAGCGAAACCGCGGATCGCAGCGTTCAGAGTCTGCGACGACGTCACATTCACCGCGGGGAAAGCGAAACCGCCAGCCTTCGCACGATCGATCATCTCGGAGTAAATCTCTGGGGTTGCAATGGGCATGGTGACTCCTATGCTGAATTCGTCTGTGGGTTGGTAACCCATGGAGTAGACCGCTTACGGCTAGCACCATCCTAGCGATATCCGCCGGGACGCCGTGTTTCGGGTCACTGAGGCTCTTAACACTTCCGCCGAGTAAGTCAGGACACCGGCTGCTGGAACACGTGCCGGCGGACCCAGGCGTGCATGGCGATCGCCGCGGCCGACGCCGCGTTCATGGAACGTGTGGACCCGAACTGCTCAATGGACAGCGTTGCGACGGCGGCGTCGTGCACCTCAGGTGTGAGGCCGGGGCCTTCCTGTCCGAACACCAGGACGCACTTCTTGGGGAGGTCGTAGGTTTCCAGCGGCACGGAATCCGGGAAGATGTCGATGCCGATGACCGCCAGCCCCTCCCCCTCGGCCCACTGGACAAAATCCTCAACGGTGGGGTGGTGGCGGACGTGCTGGTAGCGATCGGTGACCATGGCCCCGCGACGGTTCCACCGGCGTCGTCCAATGATGTGGACCTCCTTGGCGAGGAACGCGTTGGCGGTCCGCACAACTGTGCCGATGTTGAGGTCGTGCTGCCAGTTCTCGATGGCGATGTGGAATTCGTGGCGCTTGGAATCGAGGTCCGCGACGATGGCTTCGTGCTTCCAGTACCGGTACTGGTCCACCACGTTGCGCCGGTCGCCGTCCCTCAACAGATCAGGATCCCAGTGCTCACCTTCGGGCAACTCGCCTTCCCAGGGCCCGACGCCGACCTCCGGTTTCGCTTCTGCCTCGCCATCATGCGTCGTCCCGGTGGGGTCCTCGGCAGGGGCGGGCAGGGCAGTGTTGGGGGGAAGGTCAGTCACCCCTCAACTTTAGCCCGGCCCGTGTACCCGTCCGGCCGGACCTAGCCCATCTTCCACTTGTTGATGCGGTACGAGTTGGCCAACTGCTCGAACAGTCCCGGGTGCGCATCCCAATATTCCTTGTGCCCACTGACACCCAGCATCTGCGGTGTGCCCCACGGCGTCACGGAAAACAGGTTCACGGCCTGGATCGCTTCGCCTCGGGCGTTGTTGCAGGTGAAGCCAACCACCACGGCCGCGCCACGTCGGAACTCGCGCGCCTCCGGCATGCTGGTCTTGAAATCCGACGCACACTTGTGGCCCACGAGGTTCTGCGGCAACTCCGTGGCGGTCATGCCCTTGTAGCGGGCTTCGATGTCCTTGATCGCCTTTTTGACGTCCTCAGGATCCTTCCCGAACTTGCCTTCCTCCGACTCCGCGAAGAACGCATAGGCGAGCGCGATTCCGTCGGCGTCGGTCTCCACGGTGCCTTGCGCCCTCTTCTGGATCTCTTCACCGGTGGTGGGGTCCTTGGTGATTCCGAACGATTCGTCGTGCGTCCACTCGGCCAGGTATTGGAAGGAGGATTCGCCAGTGACCCATTTGCTGAACAGCGGGTCACCGTCGGCCGGGACGTTCGAAGGTCCGGCGAGCTGCTCCCAGACTGCCGGGAGCGGGATGGCACCGGCAGGCATGTCGGTGGACGCCGACGCGTCACCGGACGGCTCAGCTTCCGCGGACGGCTCGGCCGCTGCTTCCGAGGCCTCGTCGGATGAGGTCACTGAGGGAGCCGGAGTGTTTTCCGCGACCGGCTTGGTCATGGAGGGAATCAGCCACGTGAAGGCGATTACCAGGGCGATGATAACGACGACGGCGACCCCGCCGAGGATGAGGAACAGGGACTTCTTGTTGTGGTCGCCGGGGCCTTGGCTGGGTCCGCCGGGGCCTTGGTTGGGTCCGCCGGGGTTGCCCGGTTGCCCGGGATACTGCTGGGTGGGGAAGGCCTGCGTGGGGAAAGCCTGAGTCGGGACAGCCTGCGTCGGGGGCTGTTGCGGCTGGCCTGGCTGCTGCGCTTCCGGCTGGTAGATGGGCTGGGTTTGTCCCGGCTGGTACTGGCGGTAGGGTTCCTGGCCCGATCCGTAGCGTGGCTGAGGGACGCCGTTGGGGTTGTAGGGAGGCTGTGGTGCCCCGTTGTCGTTGCTCATGGCTGGCCCTTTCAGATGCTGTGGGACATCGGTTTGTTCTGGGAAACCGATGGACAATCCGGAAAAAGGGGACCTGCTGTAGCGCGGGCGGCATCAGAATCCACCGTGTCGATCCCCCGACCCACGGTGGCAGCACGCCTGCGCCGCACCCAAGCGTAGTTCAGTCCCGGGCGCGCAGCACAAGTCACAGCCGTTATCCACATGGGTAGAACTATCCACATAGGCGGCATCCCGGGATGTCTGTCTGCCGGAATGATGGAAGACTGGGACGCAGTGCATGAACAACCCCAGTCGGAGGCAAATATGGCAGAAGAATCCACGCCCCACACGTCCGCGTCGGTTTACCGGAACGGTCACGAGATCGAATGTTGGCTCACGGACATGGACGGCGTCCTGGTCCATGAAAACCAGGCGATCCCCGGCGCAGCCGAGCTCATCCAGCGCTGGGTCGACACCTCCAAGCGGTTCCTGGTCCTGACCAACAACTCCATCTTCACCCCGCGCGACCTCGCAGCCCGCCTCCGGGCGTCCGGACTGGAAGTACCTGAGGAAAACATCTGGACGTCGGCCCTGGCCACCGCCCAGTTCCTCAAGGACCAGGTCCAGTCATCGGACTCGGGCAACCGCGCGTACACCATCGGCGAGGCCGGCCTCACCACCGCGCTGCATGAGGCCGGGTTCATCCTCACCGACACCGACCCCGATTTCGTGGTCCTCGGAGAGACCCGCACCTACTCCTTCGAAGCGATCACCATGGCCGTTCGCCACATCCTGGCCGGCGCCCGCTTCATTGCGACCAACCCGGACGCTACGGGCCCCTCCAAGGACGGCCCCATGCCGGCAACCGGAGCCATCGCGGCGATGATCACCAAAGCCACCGGGCGTGAGCCGTACATTGTTGGCAAGCCGAACCCCATGATGTTCCGCTCGGCAATGAACCAGATCGACGCACACTCCGAGACCACGGCAATGATCGGTGACCGCATGGACACAGACATCGTTGCGGGCATGGAAGCGGGCCTTCACACGGTCCTGGTGCTCAGCGGCATCACCCAGCGCGAGGAAATCGTGTCCTTCCCGTTCCGGCCAAACCAGATCCTCAACTCCGTGGCCGATCTCAAGAGCCAAATCTAGTAAGGAGACCAACAATGGCTGTGCTCAACCTGCGTCCTCTGGCCGGTGGCCGGATACTCAGGGGCAGCCAGCCGTTCGGGTTGGATGCCGCAGCGACGTCCGGATTCCTGGCGGAGCACGGCATCCAAGCCATCGTGGACCTGCGGAGCGAACTTGAGCGCTCTCTGGTCCCATGGCTCGTGGGTGGTGTCGGAACTGCTTCGGGCAGCATCACGTCTCCGAATGCGTCCGGGCCTGACGACGGCGGTGGGCTTGCCGCCGTCGTCCCGCCCGACGTCGAGCTCATCAACAATCCGCTGGACCCGAATGCCGTGGCCGGGTCGCTGCAGGCTGTTGAAACGGCCGAGGACCTCGGTGAGCTGTATCTGGGGTGGGTCCGGTTGCGGCCGGAGTGGGTAGCCGACGCGCTGCGGCCCGTAGCCCGCGGCAAGCGCACCCTGGTGCATTGTTCGTTGGGTAAGGACAGGACGGGAGTGGTGTCCGCCATTGGCCTGCTGGCAACGGGCGGCACCGAGGACCAAGTGGTGGCGGACTACACGGCAACCACCGCCAACCTGCCCGGAGTCCTGGAGGTCATGGCTGAAACGTGGCGCCTGAGCGTGCCCTCAACACCTGCCAGTTATTTCAGCCCGGACCTCATGATCCTGCAAAGTCCGGAGGCAGCCATGAGGCACTTCCTGGCCGGCTTCACGCGCGAGTTCGGGGATGTCCGCGGTTTCCTGCAGCATGCCGGTCTCACCGCCGACGAGGTCCAAGCGCTCCGGAACGGCCACTAATGGCTAGGCGGGCCTGATGACTTTGCCGTTCGGTTCCTTGTAGGACGGTATCTCGGGTTCAGGAGGCAGCGGCTCGAGTTCGTTCTGGACTTGCTCCAGCAATGGCCGGTAGAGGCCGCCGTTCCATTGCGGGCTGGCGTGCGCGGGCCGTGCACCCTCGGTGCTGAGCGTCGGCAGTGCCATGTTGGCTCCGAACACTTTGCTCCAGCCAGCACGCGCCGACTCGTAGTTCACGGTGCCGTCGTCGGAGTTGCCCAGGAAAGCCATCCGGGTTCCACCGATCTTGCCCGCGAACCGCAGCCCGTCAAAGTGGTAAATATAGGCCGACTCCGTCTGGATAAGAACGCTGGACGGCGCGATTGGCGACAACTGTTCCATGGTTTGGTCAAGGATCTGCCGCCAAGTCCGTTCGTCCTTATGGGCCACGCGTTCCCCCAACTCATAGCCACCACGCAGGACCGACGGAATGCGGAAGCCATTCTCGTAAAGAAACACCACACCGTCGAACCAACTCTGGTCCAGCACGTCGGCACGGCTGAACGGGCTCGAATCCAGGACGATCAGCTGAGTTTCCACGCCGTGCAGCTCCAGCAGCCGGGCGGCCACCTGGGTGGCGAGCATACCGCCGAAACTGTGGCCATAGAAATACAGCTTCTCCAGCCCGAGCTCGCGGACATGGAGGATGAGTTCTCGGACGATCTCGTCCACGTCCAGGCCCAGGTTGGAGTATCCGATCGCCGCGAGCCGGCCGCGCTGGTGAAGTGCGGGGCGGAGCGAGTTGAGGATCCATTGGGCCTCTTCCCAACTGGTCTTGTACCCAGGGAAGAGGATCCAACTGGCCTTCGGGAAATACAGGTCCGAGTAGGAATCGGGGACGCGGAGGATCTTGGTGGCGCGGCGCTCAGCCTGCACACGCCGGGTAAAGAGCATGTCCCCGGCGAGCGCGGCGGATACCCCGGCCGTCACAAGGAAGTTTCGGCGGGACGTCTTCTTGAGCCTGGCAGCGTAAGGCAGGATCCGGGCCCAGGAGCCCGGATCCTCGACTTTCTCCGGCTGCGGAGCCACCGGCGTCGGGAGGTCTTCGTTCACCTCCGGCAGCGCCGGGAGCTTCCCTACTTGAACGTCCACGCAGCAAGCATAGGCTTCGCGGGCACCGCCTTGCAGCCCCATGGATTGTGTACAGCTAATGCCCCTAAGATGCCCCTATAAAGGCATTAGCTGTACAAAAATTCTTTAGTCGAGACCGAGCTCGTCCTTGCCGAAAGCGAAGAGGTACGGCACACCGGTTTCGGCTTCGATTTTCTCCTTGGCACCGGTATTGCGGTCCACGATCACTGCGACGGCTACAACGTTGCCGCCTGCTTTCCGGACACCCTCGACGGCGGTCAGTGCGGACCCGCCCGTGGTGGACGTGTCTTCGAGGACAACCACGTTGCGTCCCTCAACCGAGGGTCCTTCCACCTGGCGGCCCATGCCGTAGGACTTCTGTGCCTTGCGGACCACGAAGGCGTCCACGGCGCGGCCGGCGTCTGCGGCGGCGTGCATGACGGCGGTACCGACGGGGTCGGCACCCATGGTGAGCCCGCCAGCGCACTCAACTGCCACGCCGGCGTCGTCGATCATCGCCAACATGACCTGTCCCACCAGTTTGGAGGCTTCGTGGTGAAGCGTGATGCGGCGCAGGTCGATGTAGTAGTCGGCTTCCTTTCCGCTGGAAAGGATCACTTTGCCGCGGACAACCGCCAGCTCTTTGATGAGTTCAAGAAGGCGGGCACGGGCAGCGGCAGTGTCAGGCGTGGAAGTCATGGGTCCTAGTTTAGTGGGGACGGAGCCAGGTCGACGTCGGGGCCCGGCTTGGTGTCGGGGCCCGGGGCAGCTGTTGTGGAACGGACCACCAGCCGGGGGCTGACGATTTGCGCTTCGCTGCCGCTTTCGCCGCCGAGCTGTTCCAGCACAGCCTCCATGCATCGTCTGCCGAGTTCTTCAAAGTCCTGCTTGACGGTGGTCAGTGGTGGCATGAAGAACTCGGCCTCTGGCTGGTCGTCGTAGCCCACTACGCTGATGTCGCCGGGTACCCGAAGCCCGGCCTCCTGGACTGCACGGAGGACACCCACCGCCATTTGGTCGTTGGCGACGAACACGGCAGTGACCGTGCGGTGTTCCACCAGGTCCAGGCCTGCGCGGTAGCCCGAGGCAGCGTCCCATCCGCCTTGGAGAAGCACAGCGGCGTCCAGGCCGGCACTACCAAGGGCTTCCTGCCATCCCTTGATGCGTTCGGCGGCGTCGATCCAGTGTGGCGGTCCGGAGATGTGCGCAATACGACGATGCCCCAGCCCTATCAGGTGCTCAACGGCGAGGCGGGCGCCCATGCGCTGATCGAGGGAAGCTCCAGCCAGTTGGGTTTCGGCGCCGGAGCCCGCCGCCACAATCGGAACGGGCACCGACACGTCGCGCATAACGGCGAGGACATCGGGGTGCGGAACCAGGATGACTATGCCGTCCACGGATTGGTTGCGGAAGTGTGCGATGGCGTCGTTGATGCTCTCGCTGGTCACCTCCCGGAGATTGGCGATGCTCACGAAGTAGCCCGCTTCCCTGCCGGCCTGCTCCACTCCGAGGAGGGTATTCGCGGGCCCGAACTGGCCCGTTTCGCAGGCCAGGACTCCGATGGTCCGGGACCTCCTGGTGACCAGGCTGCGTGCGGCCGTGTTGCGGCGGTAGCCAAGGTTCGCGATGGCGGATTCCACGCGTTCCTTGGTCTTGCTGCTGACGTTGGGGTGGTTGTTCAGGACCCGGGAGACGGTTTGGTGCGAGACGCCGGCCATCCTGGCAACGTCGCCCATCACGGGAGCCCGGCCGGGGGACGCATCCGAAGACATCCGTACCTCGCTTCTGCGTTGAAGGAGCAGGGTGGCCCGCGTTCCGCTCCGTGGTCACGGAACGGAACGCGGGCCACCCTGAACGCTGCACCTATTTGGCGTCGACACCGACCGGTTCGGCCTTGGGGGCCGGAGCAGCTTCGGTGGCCGGGGGCGTGGTCTTCCATTTGAAGCGACGGCCCATGCCGGAGCCTCCACCGGCCCCGGTCCGGTTCTTGTTGAAGATGTCGAAGCCGACGGCGAGCAGGAGCACCAGGCCCTTGATGAGCTGCTGGTAGTCCGTGCCAAGGCCAAGGATGGACATGCCGTTGTTGAGGACGCCCATGATCAGGCCGCCGATCATGGCTCCGGCCACGGTGCCGATGCCGCCCTGGACTGCCGCCCCGCCAATGAAGGCTGCAGCGATGGAGTCGAGTTCGAAGCCGGTGCCGCCTGCCGGTTGTGCTGAGTTCAGGCGTGCGGTGAACACCAGGCCGGCCAGTGCGGCGAGGACGCCCATGTTGACGAAGAGCCGGAAGGTGACCTTTTTGGTTTTGATGCCGGAGAGTTCGGCTGCGTGCAGGTTGCCACCGATCGCGTAGGTGTGCCGCCCGAAAATGCTGTTGTTCATCAGCGCCGAGTAGAGGATCACCAGGACTGCCAGGACAATCAGGACGATCGGGGTTCCGCGGTAGCTGGCCAGCAGGAAGGTGATGATGAGCATCAGCACTGCGATGAACCCGTTCTTGACGGCAAACCAGGCCATCGGCTCATTTTCCAGGTTGAACTTGCGGCGCACCCGGCGTTCCTTCAGGGCCTGGAACAGGATGGCTGCCGTACCGCCGACACCCAGGATGACCGTCAACCATTCCAGGACGGACGTGCCACCGGAAATGTCCGGGAGGAAGCCACCGCCGAGGGCCCGCAGTTCGCTGGGGAACGGGGTGATCTGCTGGTTCTTCAGGGTGATCAGGGTCAGGCCACGGAAGATCAGCATGCCTGCCAGGGTGACGATGAAGGCCGGGATGCCCACGTAGGCGATCCAGTAACCCTGCCATGCTCCCACCAGTGCACCCACCAGGAGGCAGGCCGGGATGGCAAGCCACCACGCCCAGCCCCAGTGCACGATCATCACGCCCGCAACGGCACCGATGAAGCCGGCGATGGACCCCACGGAAAGGTCAATGTGGCCGGCGATGATGACCATCACCATGCCAATGGCGAGGATCAGGATGTAGCTGTTCTGTACTACCAGGTTGGTGACGTTCTGCGGTTCCAGCAGGATGCCGTTGGTCAGGACCTGGAAGAGGATGACGATGAGGATCAGGGCGACGAAGATGCCAACCTGGCGGAGGCGGCTTGTAAGGAAGCCAAGGGATTCTCGTAGGGCGGACATGTTCGCTATTCCTTCTCTTTGGTCATGTAGTGCATGAGGGTTTCCTGGGTGGCTTCGGCGATGGGGACTTCGCCGGTGATGTGGCCTGCCGACAGCGTGTAGATCCTGTCGCAGATGCCCAGGAGTTCCGGAAGCTCAGATGAGATCACAATGACGGCTTTACCCGCCGCTGCAAGCTCGGCAATGATCGTGTAGATCTCGAACTTGGCGCCGACGTCGATGCCGCGGGTGGGTTCGTCCAGGATCAGGACGTCCGGGTCCGAGAACATCCATTTGCTCAGCACCACCTTCTGCTGGTTGCCGCCCGAGAGCTTGCCCGTGATGGCCGCAACGGAAGGCGCTTTGATGTTCATGCTCTTCCGGTACTGGTTGGCTACCGTGGTTTCTTTGTTGCCGTCCACCCAGCCTCGCTTGGCGAGCTTGCCCAGCGACGCCATGGAGATGTTCCGCTTGATGTCCTCGATCAGGTTCAGACCGTAGTGCTTCCGGTCCTCGGTGGCGTAGGCAATACCGTTGTCGATGGCGTCGGACACTGTGGAAGTGTTGATTTCCTTGCCGTACTTGTAAACCTTGCCCGAAACGGCGCGGCCATAGGTTCGGCCGAAGACGCTCATGGCCAGTTCTGTTCGGCCTGCTCCCATCAGTCCCGCCAAGCCAACAACCTCGCCCTTGCGGACACTGAGGTTGGCGTTGTTGACCACCATGCGGGAGTGGTCCTGCGGGTGCTGGACAGTCCAGTCTTCAATACGGAGGACTTCCTCACCGATCTTGGGAGTCCGTTCCGGATAGAGGCTTTCGAGGTCGCGGCCCACCATTCCCCGGATGATGCGTTCCTGGGTGATCTGGCCTTGGTCGAGCCGCAGGGTCTCGATAGACTTGCCGTCGCGGATGATGGTGACCGCGTCGGCAACCTTGCGGATTTCGTTGAGTTTGTGGCTGATGATGATGCTGGTGACGCCCTGGCCCTTGAGGTGCAGGATAAGGTCCAGCAGGTGGTCCGAGTCTTCATCGTTCAGGGCCGCCGTGGGCTCGTCCAGGATGAGGAGCTTCACCTCTTTGGAGAGCGCCTTGGCAATTTCAACCAGCTGCTGCTTGCCAACGCTGATGTGCTGGATGGGGGTAACTGGGTTTTCGCTTAGGCCTACCCGGGCCAGCAGCTTTGCGGCTTCCAGGTTGGTTTTACGCCAGTCCACCCAGCCGTTGTTGGCCAACTCGTTGCCGAGGTAGATGTTCTCTGCGATGGAGAGGTAGGGGCTCAGGGCCAGTTCCTGGTGGATGATCACGATGCCGCGCTTCTCGCTGTCCGTGATGCTGGAGAAATCGCAGGGTTCGTTCTCGAAGAGGATGTCGCCGTCGAAAGTGTTGTGGGCGTAGACGCCGGACAGCACTTTCATGAGGGTGGACTTCCCGGCTCCGTTCTCACCACAGATGGCGTGGACTTCACCTCTGTTGACGTCCAGGGTGACGTCCTGAAGGGCTTTCACCCCGGGGAAGGTCTTGGTGATTCCTCGCATTTGAAGAATGGGTACGTTCATCGTCAATTCCCGCTGACTGGTTGAAACTTGGCCGGGCCGAGGACTCGACAGGCTCTAAGGGAGGCGTGGCTCCGCCGCACTACTGCTGGACGGCGGAGCCACGCAGGGTGCTACTTGACGTCGGATTCCTTGTAGTAACCCGAGTCGATGAGTTCCTTCTGGAAGTTGTCCTTGGTGATGATGACGGACTTCAGGAGGAAGGCCGGGACAACCTTGACCTTGTTGTTGTAGGTCTTGGTGTCGTTGGTTTCCGGCTCAGTTCCCTTGAGGACCGCGTCAACCATCTTCACGGCCTGCGCGCCGAGCTGGCGAGTGTCCTTGAAGATCGTGGAGTACTGCTCACCGGCGATGATGGACTTCACTGAGCCCTTTTCTGCGTCCTGGCCCGTTACTACGGGCAGGCTTCCGGTGGAGTAGCCGCCGGTGCTGGTCAGTGCGGAGATGATGCCGATGGACAGGCCGTCGTACGGGGACAGCACACCGTTGAGCTTGGTGCCCGAGCTGTACGCCGAGGTGAGGATGTCTTCCATGCGCTTCTGGGCTACGGGTGCCTGCCAGCGGAGGATGGCTGCCTGTTCGAACTTGGTCTGGCCACTGGGAACCTTCAACGTACCTGCATCCAGGTAGGGCTTGAGGGTGTCCATGGCGCCAGTCCAGAAGAAGTTGGCGTTGTTGTCATCCGGGCTGCCGGCGAAGAGCTCAACGTTGAACGGGCCCTTGCCTTCAACCTTCTTGCCGCTTGCGTCAACAAGACCCAGGCCGGTCAGCAGGGACGTAGCCTGCTGGACGCCCACGGTGTAGTTGTCGAAGGTGGTGTAGTAGTCCACGTTCGGTGTTCCGTTGATGAGGCGGTCATACGCGATGACCTTGACGTTCTGCTCCTTGGCCTTGGCCAGGACGTCGGTCAGGGTGGTGCCATCGATCGCGGCGATGATGAGTGCCTTGGCACCCTTCGTCAGCATGTTCTCGATCTGGGAAACCTGCGTGGGAATGTCATCGTTGGCGAACTGAAGGTCGGTCTTGTATCCGAGGTCCTTCAAGGACTTCTCAACGTTGGCGCCGTCAGCGATCCAGCGCTCGGACGTCTGGGTCGGCATCGAAATGCCCACCAGCGAATCGGCGGGTTTCGCGGTGCTGCTGGATTCGGCACTGCCTCCACGGCTGCCGCAGCCCGTGGCTCCCACGGTCAAGGTGAGGACAACCGCTACGGCGCCCAGGAGTTTCTTCAATCTCACGTTGCTCTCCTTCCGCGGCAGCATTGCCGCGAACTCTGATGCAGCCGGAGCATCTGCGCGTCCGGCACGGTAACGCTTTGGTGGGCCTGTGGGCTTGGGGGCGGCACATGCCACTTCAAGGTGGTGCGACTGCCATTGTGAACGCTAACAATACCGTCGGTCAAGTGCTGTAGATCACGAAATGGTTGCAAGCTACTGCTGGGTACCCAACCCTTGACTTGAAACGTTGTTAGCGTTCACAATTGGCGTCCGACTCTTCGCGGAACGCCAAAAACCCGGCACCCCCTTGTGGGCGGTACCGGGTTCAGGCGTTCCTCCGTGCTGCAGGAGGAACTCTCCCCTGCTGGGAACAGGGAATCAGAGGCGGATAAGGCCGTCCTGGCCATGGGCGCATCGGGGAGGTTCCATCGTCACAATGCGGTGCGGTTTACCAGTCATGGACGGTGCCGTCGACGAGGCGGTTGTAGGGCAGGTAAGCCTGCTGGTACGGGAAAGCGGCAGCGGCTTCCTCGTTGAACTCGACGCCGATGCCCGGCTCGTCGCCGGGGTGCAGGTAGCCGTCCTTGAAGGTCATGGACTGCTGGAATACCTCGTTGGTCTTGTCCGAGTGCTGCATGTATTCCTGGATGCCGTAGTTGTGGATGGCCAGGCCAACGTGCAACTGGGCGGCGAAGCCCACCGGGGAGATGTCCGTGGGCCCGTGGAAGCCGGACTTGATTTGGTACTGCGCGGCGAAATCCATGACCTTCTTCAGCGGGGAGATGCCGCCGAAGTGGGTGGACGCTGCGCGGACGTAATCGATCAGCTGTTCCTTGATGAGGGTCTGGAAGTCCCACACGGTATTGAAGATCTCGCCAATGGCCAACGGGGTGGTGGTGTGCTGGCGGACCACGCGCAGGCCCTCCTGGTTTTCAGCGGGAGTGCAATCCTCCAGCCAGAAGAGGTCGTATGGTTCCAGCGCCTTGCCGAGTTTGGCCGCCTGGATGGGGGTCATGCGGTGGTGGCCGTCGTGCAGCAGCGGGATTTCGGGGCCGAACTCGTTGCGGACGGCTTCGAACACGGTGGGCAGGTGGCGGAGGTAAGCGCGGGTGTCCCAGTCCTCTTCGAGCGGGAAAGTACCCCGTCCGGCGGGCTCGTAGTCGTAGCGCTCACCCGATGCCTGGGCCTGGGCGGCAACACCGTACACGGCTTTGATGCCGGGAATGGCGGTCTGGATGCGGATGGACTTGTAGCCCAGTTCCAGGTGTTCCCGGACGGAATCAAACAGCGACGGGATGTCCGCCCCGGAGGCGTGGCCGTAGGCACGGAGCCCGTTGCGCGATGCGCCGCCCAGCAGCTGGTAGACCGGCAGTCCGGCCACCTTGCCTTTGATGTCCCACAAAGCCATGTCGACGGCGGCAATGGCCGCCATGGTGACCGGGCCCCGGCGCCAGTAGGAGCTGCGGTAAAGGAACTGCCAGGTGTCCTCGATCCGGTGCGGATCCTTGCCGATGAGCAGCTGCGCTACGTGTTCCTTGAGGTACGCGGCGACGGCGAGTTCGCGGCCATTGAGGGTGGCGTCGCCGATGCCCGTCACACCGTCCTCCGTGGTGATGCGCAGGGTGACAAAGTTGCGGGACGGGCTGGTCACGAAGACTTCAGCGGCAATGATTTTCATGATGTGGCAATCCTTCCAAGGGCCTATGCGTGGGTGCGGGCAGCAGAGATGGCCTCTTGCTGCCCATGTATCAGGGAAACCAAAGCGCTGTCCTCCGCCAGCCCGGGACTGACGAGCGCCAACAGCGCAGCGGTGCGGTGTTCGCCGTCGTGCGTTTTTGCGGTTTTGATCTCGTGGGCCAAGGGGTCCTGGCATTCTTCCGTCGCGGACACGTACGCGATCCACGCCGCGATCATGCGGGCGGCGCCGCTCCCGGATCGGCCCTGTGCGCGTTCGGCGGTCAGGACCGGGACGGAACGCATGCGCAGCTTCGTGGTTCCATCCATGGCAATCTGGGTCAGATGGTGTGCGATCCTCGAATTGCCGAACCGTTCGAGCAACGCCTGCCGGTACCCCGGAATATCCAGGCTTTCGCCACTCAGATGACGGGACGCTTCATCCCAAAACGCCTCGACGGCGGCCCTGCAGAGGTCGTCGGCCAGAGCTTCGGCCACGGTCGCATGGCCCCGGACCAGGCCCGAGTAGGCAAGGATGGAGTGCGCTCCGTTCAGAAGCCAGAGTTTGCGGTTCTCGTAGGGCTCAATCTCGTCCACGAAAACGGCGCCGGCATCTTCCCACCGGGGACGCCCGCCAGGAAAGTCGCCGCTCAGGATCCAGTTGTGGAAGGGTTCGGCTACTACGACGGCCTCGTCCCGGTACCCGCATTGTTCGGCCACTTCCAGGACGTCCTCCGGAGTGGTCCGTGGCGTAATCCGGTCCACTGAGGTGCCCACGAAACTCACATTGGCGCGGATCCATTGACCCAGGGCCGGGTCCGCCGCATCCGCAATAGACTGTACGGCCTTCCGTGCAACCGTTCCGTTCTCCGCGAGATTGTCGCAACTGACGACGGCGATCGGGCCCGCGTCGGCGTCCTTGCGGGCCGCGAGCGCCGTTACCAGGCGTGCCAGCGGGGTTTCGTCGCCGGTGGCCGCGTAGGCGACTTCGGTGATGGTCAGCGTGACCACGGCGGTGGTCGGTGCAGCCAGGAGCTCCGCCAACCGGCCGACGTCGGCGCCATCGACGGCTTCAACAATGCTGCCGATTGCCTCAAAGCTGTCTCCGGCACCCGACCGCTCCACCACAGTGAACACGCCGTCTTGGGCTGCAAGAATTTCCGCGACGGTGGGCCGCCGCCCGGTGAAGGCTGCGATGCCCCAATCGGCAGCGTCCCCGGCGTGGTGGGTGTACCAGGCCTGGTGTGAGCGGTGAAACGCACCCAGGCCCAGGTGCACCATCCGGACCGGAGGCGCAGGCTGGCCGGCAAACGCGGCGCTCCGGTCCAGCCGCGGGCTCTGGTGGTCACTCACAGTTTGAAAACCCTTCGCGGCGAAGAATCGACGACGTCGACAATCAGCTCATGCGCGCGGTCCTCGCTGATGCGGTGCTCGGCAACAAGCCGCGCAAGGAACGAGGCTTCGATCCGGCGGGATGCGTCGTGGCGTGCCGGGATGGAGCAGAAGGCCCGGGTGTCATCGATGAATCCCGAAGACCGGGAGAAACCGGCGGTTTCGGTGACGGCGGAACGGAAACGGAGCATGGCATCCGGGGCGTCCAGGAACCACCATGGGGCGCCGATGTAAACGGAAGGGTAGAAACCGGCAAGCGGCGCCAGTTCCCGTGAGAAGACGGTCTCATCGAGAGTGAACAGCACCAGGTGGAAGTCCTTGGCGGTGCCGAAATCCTGCAGCAACGGCCGGACTGCCTCGGTGTAGTTCGTGGCCACGGGAATGTCGTGGCCGGTGTCAGCTCCGAAGGCTTCGAAGGTGGGCTGGTGGTGGTTGCGATAGGAACCCGGATGGATGGTCATCACCAGCCCGTCTTCAACGGACATCCGCGCCATCTGGTACATCATGTGCGCCTCGAACGCGTCACGGTCCTGGGCCGTTGCCTGGCCGGACCGGGCCTTGTTGAACAGGGCCTCCGCCTCGGCCTGGTCCAGTTTCAGGGTCGCCGGGGTCCTCACGCCATGGTCTGCGGACACGGCCCCGTGGTCCACGAAGTACCGGCGGCGGTTCTCCAATGCGGTGACGTACCCCCGGTAGCCCGTGCCGCCGTCGGACGCTTCAGTGATGAGCCGTTCGACGTTGGCCGCCCACTCCGGGTGCGCGATGTTGACGTAAGCGTCGGGACGGAAGGTGGGCACCACCCTGCCGTGGAATGACGGGTCAGCGGCCAGCGCGCGGTGGCTGTCCAAACTGTCCAAAGGATCATCCGTGGTGGCGAGGACCTCAATGTTGAAGTCCTTGAAGAGCTCCCGCGGGCGGAAGCCCGGCTCCGCAAGCTTGGCCGAAATGGCATCGAAGCTGGCGTCCGCTGACTCCGCGGATAGTTCCCCCTGCCACCCGAACACCGACTCGAACTGGGTGCGCAGCCAGTACCCGGACGCGGTGCCATAGAACAATGGCCACGCCTGGCAAAAGGTTCGCCAGACGTTGCGCGCCCCCGCTTGCGGCTGAAGCGCGTCCAACGGAACGCCGGAAGCGTGGATCAAACGGGTGACGTAATGGTCCGGTGTGACCAGCAACGCCGCAGGGTCAGGGAAGGGCGTGTTTTGCTCAATCACCGCCGCGTCCACGTGGCCATGCGGCGAAATGATGGGCAGGTCCTGGACGCGTTCCAGCAAGGCACGTGCGATGCTGCGCGTCCCCGGATCCGCCGGAAGCAGGCGGTCGGGGTGGGTGGCGAGGGACTGGGACATGAGTCAGCCTTTCGGGGTGGAACCGGCGGAGAGATCGGCACTGGCAGGAACCTGCAATCCGGCCAGCTCTGCCACCCGGCGCAAGTACAGGAGGTTTCCGGCGGTGCGCTCGGCGAGCGGGAGGTCGGTGGAGAAGTCCTCCACGGTCACCCAATCGTCGTAACCAACCTCGGCCAGCGCCTTGAAGTAAGCCAGGACACTCCCCTGCCCTTCAGCCAGCGGAGCCCACTCGTTTACCCACACTGCGGCTCCGGACTCGTCGCGATCCGGGACCTGTACCCAGCGGGCATTCTTCACATGGACGTGCGCCAGGTACGGTCCCAGGAGTTCAAGTGCAGGCAGCGGAGATTCCCAGCCTTCAATCAAGAGGTTGCCGAGGTCGTGGATGACCCCCACGTGCCGGGGATCCAAGCCCTCCAAGAGGCGGCGGGCAGCCGAAGCGGATGCGGTGACCGTTCCGTGGTGCAGCTCAACGAGTGCCTTGACACCATGGTGGGCGGCGCGTTCGGCAACCCACTCGTAGTGCTCCCGGGTGGCCGTAAACAGCTCCGGGTAGGACAGGCCGCTGGGCTCTCCCCCGCCCATGGTGGAGTTGCCCAAAGGCAGGACGTTGACCCGGACCTGCCGTGCACCCAGGGCTGCTGTGGCGGCGAGGACGCGCTCTACGTCGTCGTGGTTGTCGCAGCGGGCATACCCGCCAAGGCCCGAGTATTCCAGGCCGGCCTCCGAGGTGAGACGTGCAATCTCCGGCAGCGAATCCTCAAGGCCGGTCATCGGCCAGGTCGCTTTGTTACCCGCCCAGAAGCCTGGCTCCGGCGAATCAGCCTGGTCGGTGACCCGCCATTCGATCCCATGCCAACCTTGTGCCGCCAGTTCGCTGGCGGCCTCCTGCGGTGTCCAGTCCGGCGTCGAGGCCGTGAAGACCGAGAATTTCATGCGGTGACCTCCTCAAGGTGGCCGTTGCCGGTGTGAACCTCAACGTCGTTGTACTTGCCGGCAACCACATCGGCGATGAGCACGGGGCGGCCGAGCGTGGCAGAAACGTAGAGAGCACGCACGGTGGCCAGCGCACGAACGGCGTCCTCGATGGTGACGCCTGCAGGGCGGCCGTTCCGGATCGCATCCACAACGTCCCTGTATTGCCTGATATGCCCCGCGGGATAGACGGTGGGGTCCAGATTGAATTGCGGTGCCGATTCAGCGAATTTGGCCAGTTCCTCCTCGGCCTGGTTGCTCGCCCCGGGCATCCCCATGGGCCCACTCTGCGTCTCTTCCTCAGTCGCTGCAGCGTGGAAGAACTGGAGGTTGTCGCTGTCAATCACGGCCGAGCCCTTGCTGCCCATGACCTGCAGCCTGACGCTCAGGCCGGGATAGGCGGCGGTGGTGGCGTGGAGAACTGCGAGGGCACCGGATTCGAACGTCACGGTGGCCACTGCGGTGTCCTCGACTTCAACCCCCGTGTGTGCCAGAAGGGCCGTCTTGGCGCTGATTTCCACGGGTGTGCCGAGGAACCACAGCAGGAGGTCCACGGTGTGAACGCCCTGGTTCATCACCGCTCCGCCGCCGTCCATGGCCCAGGTTCCACGCCAGGCGCCGGAGTCGTAGTAGCCCTGGCTGCGGTACCAGCTCACCGAGGCGATGGCCGACGTCAGCCGGCCAAAGCGTCCGGCCCGGCGGGCCTCGTCCACCACACTGGACGCAGGATCGAAGCGGTGCTGGCTGATGACACTTGCCACCAGGCCCTTTCCTTCTGCCTCTTTCGCTGCCGCCAGAATCTCGTGCGTGCGGTTCAGGTTCACGTCCAGCGGCTTTTCGATCACCACGTGCTTACCGGCGCTGAGCACCTCCAGCGCCTGCTCGATGTGCAGTCCACTGGGGGTGGCGATGATGACAAGATCGACGTCGGCACTTGCGAACGCTTTGTCCAGGCTTCGGAAGGTGGCAGGCCGGGTGCCGCCTTGGTCTTCGATGTGCTGGGCCAGGGCATCTGCGGCTTCGGTGATCTCATCCACCAGGGCCGTGACCTGCAGGTCATCGATTGCGGCAACCGACGCCGCGTGAGTGCGACCGATGGATCCGCAACCGGCAATGGCGACGTTGATGATGGGCTTGGACGTTTCGCTGCTCACTTGGTTTCCACTCCTGCTTCGTTAACGACTTTGGCAAAGGCACGGGCTGCCATCCCGAAAGCGGTCGGTCCGGAGAATCCGCCCAAGCCGTGGGCGCCGGCCAGATGCGGTTCAAGGCTTGCGAAACCTACGAAGCCGTCCTCTTTCAGCGCCTCTACCGTGCGGAGCAGATCGCCGTCGCCCTCACCGGCGGGAACCACGACGCCGTCCGCGAACCGCGCGTCCTTGACCTGAAGGTATTCGAGGTGGGGACGGAGTTTGGCGTAGCCCTCGTCGAAGGGCTTTACGCCCACCTGGACGAAGTTGGCCGGATCCCACGCGACCTTCAAAGCCGGCGAGTCCACGGACTCGATGATGTCCAGCACGCGATCAGGGGTGTCGCCGAAAATGTCCTTCTCGTTCTCGTGGAGCAGTACCACGCCGGACTGTTCTGCGACCTCTGCCAGGGCACGCATGCGCTCAATGACGTCGTCCCGGATGCTGTCCACGGCCACGCCTTCGCCGTAGTAGAAGGAGAAGATGCGGATGTACTTGGCCCCAAGAACCCGGGCTGCGTTGGCGGCCCGGCGGAGCCGCTCAACCTCGTGCTCCACCGGCAGCGCGACATCCACTTTGCCGATGGGCGAGGCGATGGCTGAAACGCCCATGCCCGCGGTATCCAGGAGCTTCTTGAGTTCGGTCAACTGCTCGGACGACAGATCCACGATGTTGGTTCCCCATGCACTGCGGACTTCGATGTGGTTCGCTCCAAGGGCCTGGAGTACGGCGATCTGCAGGACCGGGTCGTCGTCGATCTCGTCTCCGAAGCCCGAAAGCGTCCACTGGACTGTTGCTGGACCGGTCATTGCTACTTAACTCCTCCGGCGGTCAGGCCGCCCACTAGGTAACGTTGGAAAATCAGGTAGAGAATCACGACGGGCGCCGCGCATACCAGCGAGGCCGCCATCATTTGGCCGTACAGGGGAATTGCTCCGCCCTCCTGTGAAGCGCCGAAGATCTGAAGAGCTACCGCTGCCGTCTGGCTTTCGGGGCGGGTCATTACCGAGGCAAAAAGGACGTCGTTCCAGCCGAGCAGGAAAGCGAAGATTCCCGAGACCACGATTCCGGGCCAGCTGAGCGGCAGGATAATCCGCACCAGGACGCCGACGTTGCTGGCGCCGTCGATCTTTGCTGCCTCTTCCAGTTCCCGCGGCAGTCCACGCAGGTAGGTGACCATCACCCAAGTGGAGAAGGGCATCGCGAATGTCAGGTAGGTAATGAAGAGCCCCCACTGTGTACCGATCACCTGAACACCCAGGTAGCTGGCGGCCGAGGAGAAGAGCACGAATACGGGAAGGACCATCAAGGTACCCGGGACAGATTGAAGTGCAAGGAGGCCGCGGAGAAAGGTGAGCCGCCCGCGGAACTGGTAGCGGACCAGGACGTAGGCGATGGATACGGACATGGCGGCCGAAACCACCGCGGTGGCGCCGGCTACCAGGACACTGTTTCCCAGGCCTTTGGCCAGGCCGACGCTGGACCAGATCTTGGTGTAGTTCTCCAGCGAGAAGCTGGACGGCCAGAACTCGCCGTTGGCCACGCCGATGTCTGAGTTCACCGATGCCAGGAATATGTACGCCACGGGGATCAGCACGATCGCGCTAAGGACCGTGAGGATGATGGCCAGCATCGGGCCGGGCAAGAGACGGGTGACTTCGTGCTGCCGCTTTGAACCGGGCCGGAACGTTATCCCGGCCGGGCCTCCGCGGGACGTACCGCGGACCGAGGTGGTTGATGCGCTCACTTCTTGCCTCCCGGCGTCTCGGCGTCGTCCAACTTGACGGCGCGAAGGTAGATGAACAGCGGAATGGCGATCAGCACCAGGGACACGAACGCCATTGCGGCGCTGAGGCCGAAGCGGAAGCTCTGGAAGCTGGTGACGTAGGTGAGGATCGGAAGCACTTCGACGTCGGAGGGGGCCGGTACGCCGAACAGCACGAACGGGAGCGTGAAGTTATTGATGTGGTGCAGCATGCCGATCAGGAAAGCCAAGGACAGCGGGCCCTTGAGATACGGGAAGACCACATAGCGCAGCTTGTTCCACCACAGGGCGCCGTCCAGGGCCGAGGCCTCGTGGACTTCGTGGTCCACCGCTTGCAGGCCGGAAAGGGCCAGCAGGTAGATGAACGGCCAGGATGCCCAAATCTGGACCAGGATCAGCGTCCAGTACGTTTGGGGTCCGTTAAGCCACAGTCCACCGTCCACGCCGAACACACCCAGCGCCGAGTTGATGACCCCGTCCGGCTGGAACATGGTCCGCCACACGGTCGCCACCACGAAGGAGGGCAGCACGTACGGGATCAGGAAAATCGAGCGGACCAGTGCACGTCCCTTGAAGGCGTTCTGTGTGGCAACAGCCGCTGCGATGCCCAACGGCAAGGTCACGACCATGGCGATCAGCGAATAGCTGACGCTCAACCACACCGAGTGGAGCAGCGGAGAATCAGTCAGGGCCTCCACAAAGTTCCCGACACCAATGAACGGTGCACTGACCCACTTGCGCAGCGAGTACTGGTCGAGGTTGAGCGTCGACATGTAGATGCCCAGGAACAACGGCACCACGATGATGACGAACATCAACAAGCCGCCGGGGATCAGCATCCACAAAGGACGGTTTCGCTCGCTCAGGCCCTTGCGGCGGACAGGTTTCCGGCCACCGCCCGCCGGTTGGGTGGCTCCTGTGCCTGCGGCCGGTGAGGCCCCGGCGTCGAGCGCTGGTTCTGTCGCCCCGGTCCGGGCCAGCTGCCCGCGGGCAGCCGGACCGGACACGGGTTTCATTTCCCTGAAGGAATCAGTGGACATGGGAGACCCTGCCTAGGACTTCGCAGCCCGGTCGAGGGAAGCCTGGCCCTTGGACTGTGCGTCCTTCAGCCGTGATTCCAGGGCGCTCTCGTCAACGGATCCCTTGGCCAGGTCCGGGATGGACTGGACGGTCACGTTCAGGAGGCCCAACTGGATGTCGCCCCAGGCGCCGGTGAAGGGGGTTGCCTTCGACTTGCCGGCAGCATCGGCGATCGGCTTCAGCTTCGGATCGGTCAGGGTGGCGAGCGCCTCGGCGTTTGCGGGAAGCTCACCGAAGATCTTCTGGTAGTTCAGCTGCTCGTCCTTGGAAGTAATCAGCTCGACATAGGCGAATGCCAGGTCCTTCTGCTGGGAGTAGTCCGCGACCACGACGTTGTCGCCGGAGAGGATGCTGGCGGCCTTGTCGCCGTCGCCCTTGGGGGAAGATTCGCCCGGAGCCGTGGTGGGCATCAGGGAGTAGGCGTACTTGCCGGCGATGGCTGACTTATCCAGGGTGGGGATGGAGCTGGAGGTGGTCATCATCAGGTATCCCGCCTTGCCGGACGCGAAGGCGGCTACCGCGTTGCTGTTGCTCCAGCCGATCGCTGCCGGATCCACCACCTTGTCCTTGGTGAGCCAGCCGAAGTAGGTTTCGTAGGCCTTCTTCACTGTGGGGTCGTCCATCTTCAGTTTGTCGCCGTCCACCAGGGGGTTGCCTGCCTGCACGGACATGGCCCAAATGAACTTCCAAGGATCAAAGTTGTCCTTGTACCCGGTGGCCAGGCCGTAGGTTCCCGCACCGGCGTTGGTCATCTTCTTGGCTTGCTCGGCGAGCTCATCCCAGGTTGTGGCGGGCTTATCAATGCCCGCGGCTGCCAGGATGTCCTTGTTGTAAGCCATGACGAACGGACGGCTGACGAACGGGATACCTGCCTGGTGCTCGGAGTCGGGGCCCGAAATGCCCAGGGCTGCGGGGTTGAAACGGTCCTTCCCGCCTACCTTCTTCCAGTCGTCGTCGGAAAGAGTCACGAAGGCTTTGGTGGCGTAGGCGGTGGGCGTGAAAGTGGTTCCCAAGGTGTAAACATCCGGGCCTTGGCCGGAAACAACGGAGGTTTGAATACGGGTCAGTTCATCGTTGGCTGAGGCGAAGGTCTCGAACTTCACCTCAGCGCCGGTCTTTGCCTTGAACTTGGCGGCGATGTCGCTCTGCCACTTCTTCTGTTCTTCCGGATACTGGTTGTTGACGCCGGTCAGGACATTCAGTGTCTTGCCCGCCCCGTCGACCGCTCCCCCGGAGCTGCTGCCCGATGTGGTGCTGCTGCTTCCCCCACATGCTGTCAGTGCCAATGCTGCGGTCAAAGCGACGGCGGCAAGTTTGGCAGATGGTGCAAACCTCATTGTTTCCTCCTTGGTTACACAGCCCGATCGTGGTCTACGTCACAGGGGCTTCGGCGTCGAGTCTACGAGTCCGGCAACAGAGCGGCAAGCGGTTGCCAAAAGTTGCCATGGGATGGTGCAATCTTTCTATGGCTGAGACAAACGCACGGGGATCCGCACCCACCATCCGGGATGTTGCCGCCTTGGCAGGAGTGGCCACATCCACCGTCTCCAGGGCCCTTTCCAACCCGGACCGCGTCAACAGGGCCACCCGTGAACGGATCGAGAAAGTGGCCGCCGAACTCAATTACGTCCCCAGCTCGCAAGCCCGCAGCCTTAGCTCCGGCCGGACCAATGCGATCGCACTCTTGGTTCCCGACGTCACCAACCCGTTCTACTTCGACATCATCCGAGGCACCCAGAACCAGCTCAAAGCAGCCGGCTACACCCAGCTGCTGGTGGACACCGAAGAGTCGGGTGAAATGGAAGCCGATGCCCTCCAGAAGATGCAGCGCACGGCGGACGGCTTCATCCTCGCGGCCTCCCGCCTTACTGACGCCCAGATACTGGAAGCAGCATCCTCCCAGGCAATCGTCACCATCAACCGCTCCTCTGCCAACGCGCCCACCGTGGTCATCGACACTCCGGGCGCCGTCGTCCAGGCACTGGAACACCTGACGTCACTGGGCCACTCCAGGATTTGCTACGTCGGCGGACCGGCATCCTCCTGGTCTAACGCCAAACGCTGGAAGACCTTCGAGGACGAAAGCCGCGAGCGCGGAATCACAACGTCCCGCGTGGGCCCCTTCACACCTAAGACAACGTCCGGAGCAGCAGCCGCCGACGCCGCTGCCCGCACAGGCGCCACCGCCTGCATCGTGTTCAACGACCTTCTGGCCATAGGCATGCTCCAGCGGCTTCGCGAGCGCGGAATCCGGGTTCCTGAAGACATGAGCATTGTGGGTTGCGACGATATTTTTGGCGCCGACTTCTGCAACCCACCCTTGACCACCATGGCCTCACCCATTGAACAGGCCGGACGGGTGGCCGTCTCCATGCTGCTTGCACAGCTGGACCCCCTCCACGCAGGATCCAGCCGACGTTTGGCCGTCATGCCCACCCACCTCACCGTCCGCGGCTCTACTGGCCCGGCGCCCTCCAAATAGACCGAATCACGGCGCAATATGGTTGAGCCTTTGTGACCGGGCTGACTAGTGTGGAACACATGCGCGAACTCCAGGCCAAGATCATTGAGGAAATGGGCGTCCAGCCCCGGATCGATCCTGCGGAGGAGATCCGCAAGCGGGTCGCTTTCCTGAAGGATTACGTGAAAGCCACCGGCACCAAAGGGTTCGTTTTAGGTATCTCCGGGGGCATCGACTCTTCGCTTGCCGGCCGCCTCGCCCAATTGGCCGTGGAGGAACTGGAAGCCGAGGGCGTGGACGCGAACTTCGTCGCGGTCCGCCTCCCCTATGGCATCCAGCATGATGAAGACGACGCGCAGGCAGCCTTGGATTTCATCAAGGCCAAGACCGAGTGGACCTACAACATCTCCCAGGCCGTGGATGGCTTCGAGGAAGAGTTCGAAAAGACCACGGGTGCACCCATCTCCGACTTCCACAAGGGCAATACCAAGGCCCGCGCCCGCATGATCGCGCAGTATGCGTTGGCTGGCGAGCACAACTACCTGGTGATCGGCACGGACCACGGCGCCGAGTCCGTCACCGGCTTCTTCACGAAATTCGGCGACGGCGGCGCGGACATCCTCCCGCTGTTCGGCCTGAACAAGCGACAGAACCGTGCTCTCCTGGCCGAACTCGGGGCCCCTTCCCGCGTGTGGGAAAAAGTTCCCACGGCCGACCTCCTCGACGACAAGCCGGGCCGCACCGACGAGGACGAGCTCGGCATCACCTATGACCAAATCGACGACTACCTTGAGGGCCGCAACGTCCCCGATGACGTCGCCGAACTGCTGGAACAGAAGTACCTCCGCACGCGCCACAAGCGCACGGTTCCGGTGACGATCTTCGACACGTGGTGGAAATAGCCTGAGCTACCGGCCAACGGCGTAAGGCGCGGCCGCGAGCGCCGTAGGTTTGCCGTCGATCAGGTCCGCCAGCATCTCTGCTGACCCGCAGGCCATGGTCCAGCCAAGGTGCCCGTGGCCCGTGTTGATGTAGAGATTGCTTTCGCCTGCGCGGCCAATGATGGGCGGTCCGTCCGGAGTCATGGGGCGAAGTCCCACTTTGTAGGTAGCCCTGCTGAGGTCCAGCACCCCTGGGAAGAGTTCCTTGCCTGCTTTGAGGATGTTTGCAAAGTCCTTCTGGGCATACTGCTGCGAGTAACCGGCGAACTCTGCCGTAGCGGACATCCTCAAATGATCCCCAAACCTTGACCATGCCACCAAGGACCTCTCGTCAATGCCGCCTAAGCCGGGAGCGAGAGCTCCTTCATTGATGGGAGCGGTTAGGCTGTAGCCCTTCGCCGGATACACCGGGAGGCGGACACCGGCGGTTCTGGCCAGGCGTGCGCTCTCAGGGCCACCTGCAAGAATGAACCGGTCAGCGACAAGCTCACCTTGACTGCTCCTGAGTGCTGTCACACGAGGAGCAGCGGACCGTGAACTGCCTGATCTGATGCCCTCAACGGCAGTGTCGAAGGTGAAGCGCACCCCCAACTCCTCGCAGAGCTTTCGGACTTCCGCGGCAAATTTGGCGGGATTTCCCGTTGCATCAGTTTCGTCATGGACAGCTCCGATAAAGTTGACGTGGCTCTTGGCCAGCGCGGGTTCGAGCTGCAGCAGTTCCTCCCGGGACACGATCCGCTGGGCCTGGCCGTTCTCCCGCATAATGCTGCCGTGTGCCACCGCCCGCTCCAAGGCATCCGCATCCCGATAGAGATAGAGGACGCCGCCGTTTGAAGGCCGGAAGTCCATGCCGTTTCCTGCGATCATCGCGTTGAAGAGCTGTTGGCTCCGCTGGGCGAGGCGTAGCTTTGCCAACGTGTTCCGATGCGCCCGCGGGCCAGTGCACTCACGCAGGAACTTCAGGCCCCAAGATACAAGCTCGGCATCGAGGCGGGGCTTTACCCGAATGGAAGTATCTGCACTGAAGATGGATTTCAGCAATTCCTTGGGCGCGGACGGCGAGGCCCACGCGAAGGAGTGCCCGGGCGCGATCAAGCCCGCCGTAGCGTCGCTGGTGGCGAGTGTTTCAGCGGCCTCCCTGTCCACTACTTCAACGTCGTGTCCCCGTCGAGCCAACTCGTAGGCCGTGGTGACCCCGATGATCCCAGCACCGACAATCAGGAGTCTCATTTCCATGCCCCCGCCCGGTCAGGTCCGCTCAGTGGCAGACAGGCGATTGCCTGCACTTCCACAAGGAGCCGCGGGTCCAGTAATTGGGCAACAACCGTGGCCCTGGACGGTCGATGTTCGCCGAAGACAGAGACCCAGGTTTTGTTGAATGCCTCCGCGAGTCCGGCGTCACGAAGATAGACCGTGCAGGAAACCACATCGCGCAGGGTGGCGCCGTAGGTTGAGAGAACAGTGCCTAGCCTTTCCAAGGAACACTGCGTCTGAGCCTCGATGTCGCCTTCACCTACCACCGACCCGTCGCTGCCAAACGAAACCTGGCCGGATACGTAGACGGTATCTCCTGCCCGCGTGGCCGATGGATATGGCGAATCCTGGGTTGTGATGCCGTCAACGTCAACGGTCCGGCCGGGGCTTTGAATTGGAGTCATGGTTCTCTCTCAAGGAAATTGGGCAGGTATGAGCGTGATGTGACAAGGAGACACTGCGCCGAATGGATGCCGCTGGTGGTGGGGGAAACTCAGCTGTCCGAGTTGTAGGAGCGGAGGAACGCCTTGGTGCGTTCTTCGCGCGGTTTGTCGATGACCTCGGACGGAGGGCCTTGTTCGATGATGTGGCCACCATCTATGAAGACGATTTGGTCGGAGATTTCCCTGGCAAAGGGCACTTCGTGCGTGACGATCACCATGGTCATGCCGGCCTGTGCCAGGCGGCGCATGACGGCCAGCACGTCCCGGGTGGATTCGGGGTCGAGCGCGGATGTCGGCTCGTCGAACAACAGGAGGCTGGGACCCAGTGCGAGGGCCCGTGCAATCGCAACCCTTTGCTGTTCGCCTCCTGACATCTGTTCCGGAAATGCCAGGGCCCGGTGCGACAACCCCACTTCGGCGAGCAACTCCAAGGCCGTGTGAAGGGCCTTCTTCTCAGGGATCTTAAGCCCCTTCATCTGGGCCAACATGACATTCTCCACGGCTGTCAGGTGGGGAAAGAGGTAGAAGCGCTGGAAGACCATCCCAACCCGCTGCCTCAGCTTGGCCAGATCCTTGCAGACGGTCTTCCTCCCCGCGAACACGGGCTCACCTTGCAGCGCTATGGTGCCTGAATCGGGTTGTTCAAGGAGGTTAATGCAACGCATCAAGGTGGTCTTGCCACCGCCGCTTCGGCCGATGATGCTGACAATGTTCCCCGGCTTGACGGTGAAGTCCACGTTGTCCAGGACGGTGCGGCCGGAGAAGGACTTCACCAGGGACTTGATTTCGACCACCGGACGGGCGTTGTTCACCGTTTGACCTTTGGTTTCAATTCTTCCGATCGTCATGGCTTTACCTCCGAGTATGACGTGGTTTCCGCTGCTGCCAAGAGGGCGCGTGCTTGGGCCAATCTGCGGTGTCGGCGGAGGGATAAGGGGGCGCCCGCCTGAACGCGGCGTTCGAGCCTGAGGACCAATTGCGAGAGCGGGTAGCAGACCACAAAGTAGATGGCGGAAATGACGATATAGACCTCAAGGGCGCGGAACGTTTCGCTCGCGATCAATTGCGCCTGGGACATAAGTTCCGCCGCCGAAATCACCACAAGCAGGGAGGTGGACTTCAAAAGGTCCACCAACATGGTGCCGGTTCCGGGCAGGGCGAGGCGGAGTGCCTGCGGGAAGATGATGCCGGTGAAAGTCACTGTCGGCCCGAGGCCAAGGGCTTGGCCTGCTTCCCGTTGTCCCGGGTGAACACCGAGGAGGGCAGCCCGGAAAATCTCCGAAAGGTACGCTCCGTAGAAGATCACCAGGCTGAGGGTGCCTGCTTGGAAGGCATCGAGACGGATGCCAATGGAAGCCAAGCCGAAGTACGTAATGAATATGATGGCCAGCAAAGGGATGTTCTTGAACAGTTCCGTGTACACGGCAGCGGGTAGCCGCAGCAGCCGACGGGAACTGATGCGCAGGAGCGCGACGCCGAGTCCAATCACCACTGCGCCGGCAAAGCCAGCCGCTGTGTAGCCAAGGGACCTCAGCAGACCATCGGCGAGTGCCGGCAGGTACTCCTGCCATGGAACCTGAAACATGCCGGGTGCGGGGTTCATGATTAATCCTGTCCGTTGGGGATGATCGCCTGGACCCCTTCACTTCGAAGGGGCGGTCCAGTCGGCCGGGCGGTCAGTAGCTTGTCGGTCCGCGGCCATCGACGGCGAGGGCTTGAGGTACTGGTCAGGGTCGCCGCCGTACTTGGTGATCAGGCCGGCAAGTTCCCCGTTGGCATACATTTCCCGGATGACGCTGGAGATTGCCTTCTCCAGCTTCGGTTCTTCCTTTGGTACGTAGAAGCTGGTCATGTACGGCTGGAAGTAGGCCAGATCAGGGGATTTCTGCACTTCCTCATCCGTAGGCGGGGTCAGGTACTTGGTCTGGATTCCCAAATCCGGACGCTGGGCCTGGGTGTAGGAGATCAACAGGGGATCCACGAACCCCACGTCCACCCGTCCCGAGCCGACGTCTGCGAACAGGCCATTCGCGTCAGGGAACGAGCTGAGTTTGGCATCCTGCACGGCCTTGATGGACTTCACCCAAACGTAGCCAGTGACGGTACCCAGGTTCTTCCCGCGGAGGTCCGCGAGGGTCTTGACGTCCTTGTCGCCCTGGACTGCCATCGCGGGCGGGGAGTAGTACGGCGGATCGGTGAACAGTCCGGCTTTCGCGCGTTCTTTGGTCCAGGCAATACCTCCGATGGAGATGTCGACGCGACGGCTTTGTACCCCACCAAGCATGCCGTTGAAATCGGTAACCTGGGGTTCGACGGTCAGGTTCAGCTTCTTCGCTGCAGCCTGAAGGATCTCGGCATCCAGGCCTACCATCTGGCCGTCCTTCATAGCCGTGTACGGCATATAGGGCTGGATGGCTACTTTGAGCTTGCCCGCTTCAATGGTGTCAAGACCGTCCGCATTACTGGCGACGCCGTTGCCGCCACAGGCTGTCAGTGTCAACGTCACGGCGCCGAGGACAGCGACGACGGATGTACGAATTGGTTTAGGAATGCGACGAAACATGGTGGTCGCCTTTCAATGGGTTCAATGCTGATGCAGAACGCCTCTGCTGTTTCGGCTTTGCGCCGCTTAGTAACAACCGTAGGCTTGGGTGTGACGAAAGTCATTGGACTATTCATCCATGTTCTTAGCCATTCCACGCTTGCTTGTTGTACGAAAGAACTGAAAGTGATCCCCATGGCCGTGATTACCATCCGCACCGGAGCAGGACCTTTAACTCCGGCACTTGCCCAGCAAATCGCAGGGGACACCAGCGAAATCGTAGGGTTCAACATCCTTATCACCGATGCCCACGGCACGGTGATCGGCAGCGGCGATACGAGCCGCGTTGGCAGCTTCCACGAAGCGTCTTTGGAAGTGATCCGCACGCGCTTATCGGCCACCCATTCTGCCGCCCAAGCCCGAGCGTTGGAGGGGGTCAAGCCCGGGGTAACGCTGCCTATCCTGCTCAATGGCCAAGCGGTGGGCACGGTCGGAATTACGGGCGCTCCGGCCCAAGTCACGCGCTTTGGTTTGATGGTGGAACGCCAGACGGAAATCCTGCTTCACCAAGCTTCGCTACTCCGGTCCTCTTTGCAGCGCGAGCGCGAGCTGGAGGACCTTGTACGCAGCATTCTTGCCTTCGATCCGCAGTTGACGGACGATTCAACCCTGCTGGACCAAGGCAACGACCAAGGGGTGGACCTCTCTGCCCGACGGATCGCAGTGGTTGTCCACCTTCCCGGCCGCACGCCCGCTCCTTCCACCACCACGGAGTGGCTACCACGCGCATTGGTACTGCTTCGTGAAAGCTTTCAGCACCGACAGACAATCGCTGCCTCCATCAGCGCAAATCGTTACGTCGTTTTCGCGCACCCAACGCCGGATGGAATGGCAGGAATCCTGTCCCAAGCCGGTCATTGCGTCGAGCAGTTCCGCGCACACTTAGGCGCCGACGTCGAAATTGGCATCGGAACCGAAGGGGCCGGACCCACCCAAATGCGCACCGCTTACGAAGACGCAGCTGATGCGCTGCATCTGGGTCGCCGGATCACCCGCCGAAGCGTCACCACCATCGACGAGGTGCGTATGGAACAGTTGCTTTCAGGCATCGGCCTCAGGGCCAGGCAGCGCTACACAGCAGCCGTGGCCGCACCACTTGTGTCCGGGGGCGATTGGAGCACCGTGCGCAGCACCGTGATTGCCTGGTGCGAAAGCGGCTTTTCCCTGGTGGGTGCTGCGCGCCGCCTTCATATCCATCGAAACACGCTTATTCATCGGCTCGAGAGGATTGAGCAACTCCAAGGCTGGACCGCACGAACAGCCGTGGCGTACCTGGCGTTGTACCTGGCATGCAAGACCAACGAGTTCGACGCCGGCGAGCCATCCAAGTCCTGACGGTTGCAAAGAAACTCAGGCGAGGAACCCGCGCAGGAGCGAGGCTGTGCCTTCCAGGTGTTCCAAGGCAGCCCGCTCGGCCGCAGGTGCATCCCCGCGAAGGATGGCATCGGCGATCTCCGTGTGCTGGCGGTTGGCGTGCTCAAGGTTTGTTCCCAGCAGCGGAATCCGGTCCAGCAAGTCATTGAGCCGGGCCCGGGTTTCCGCCACGGCCGAAATAAGGCTCGCCGATCCGCACATCTCGGCGATGGCGATATGGAAGCGCGAGTCGCGGGGGCGATAGCCTGCTGCCGGCGAAGCGCAGACCTCGGACAAGCAAAGCTGCAAATGCCTTCTTGCCGCTGCTGAGAGATCCGCCTTTGCCGCCAATCCTGCGGCGGCAGGTTCGATGATGGAGCGGAACAAAAGGACGTCTTCAACCTCGGCGGGGTCCAGCGGTCTTTCGTCGGGCTTTGACTGCACAGTGTCCGTGGAGACGTAGGTTCCCCCATACCTGCCCCGCTGCACTTCGAGATAGCCCGCGCTCTGCAATTCGCCCAAGGCATCACGCAGGGTTGCCCGGGAAACCCCTAGCTGCTCGGCAAGTTCACGCTCCGGCGGGAGTTTTTCGGCCGGGGCAAAAATGCCCAGCTTGATGGTTTGCAGGATGTGTTCGATGGTTTCCTCGAACGCGTTGCCGCCCCGGACGGGGCGCAGCATAGAGAACGACGGGCCAAAGGCTTGGTCAGGCACGGCATCTCCTTTCACCGGAAAGCGCGTCACCCCAGGGCGACGCTGCTGCCTTCATGCTACCCACGCCCCCATCCAAAGGTTGTTACGGAGACCACTGGTGTGGCTAAAGGGCGTTTTTGGGGCACTTTTGCGGGAAAGTGTTGACGTGCGCCACATCACAGTCCAGACTATGAAGCACGCAATGGACTAAAAACAGTCCTTTAGGATTTGAAGATCCTCCCAATTACTTTCCCACAAGCATTCCTCAAACGTAAGGAACACGCATGGAAACAGTGGAACAACCGTCCGGTGGCGAGGACGAGTATTTGCAGCATCGGCGCCTCAAACGAGGGGCGGCTGGCTGGGTCCTGCTCGCTGGCTTGGGCGTGGCCTACGTCATCTCCGGCGATTTCGCGGGCTGGAACCTGGGACTCGCCCAAGGAGGATGGGGTGGTTTGCTGATCGCCTTCGTCCTTATGGCGGTCATGTATACGTGCATGGTCTTTGGCCTTGCCGAACTCTCCTCAACGCTGCCAACTGCGGGTGCCGGCTATGCCTTCGCCCGCCGCGCCCTTGGGCCCCTGGGCGGTTTCGCCACCGGAATGGCTGTGCTGATCGAGTACGCAGTGGCCCCGGCAGCGATCGCTACTTTCATAGGAGGCTACGTCGAAGCCTTGGGCCTCTTCGGCCTGACGAACTCCTGGCCGGTCTACCTTGTCACCTACGTCATTTTCATCGGAATCCATATCCGCGGCGTCGGTGAGGCATTGAAAATCATGTTCGGCATCACGGCCGTGGCAGCCGTCGCCTTGGTGGCGGCAGTGATTGGCCTCCTGCCCAAGTTCGATCCTGCCAAACTCTTCGACATCGTGCCGGATGGATCAGCGGGCTCCAGCGCTTTCCTCCCCATGGGAGTTAGCGGGATCCTGGCCGCCCTGGTGTACGGAATCTGGTTCTTCCTTGCGGTGGAAGGGGTCCCCCTGGCAGCCGAGGAGACCTCAAACCCGAAGCGGGACATGCCACGCGGCATCATTGTGGCAGTGATCATCCTGGTGGTCTTCGGAGCACTGATGTTGGTCCTCGTCCCAGGCGCTGCAGGATCCCAGGCGATGAGCGGTTCCGACAATCCCCTCCCCGAGGCCCTGCGGATCGCCTACGGCGGAAACACTTTCCTGGCCGACTTCATCAACTACGCCGGGTTGGCCGGTTTGGTGGCAAGCTTCTTCTCGATCATCTACGCCTACTCCCGTCAGTTGTTTGCTCTCTCGCGTGCGGGCTACCTGCCCCGCTGGCTCTCCCTGACAGGCTCCCGCCGGACCCCCTATTGGGCCCTCATTGTTCCCGGCACCATCGGGTTCCTGTTGGCGGCGATCACCCACGATGGCGCCCTCCTGATCAACATCGCAGTCTTCGGAGCCACGGTTTCCTACGTACTTCTCAACCTCTCGCACATCGTCCTGCGCAAGAAGGAACCCCACCTTGAGCGCGGCTACAGGACACCGGGCGGCACCGTCACGACGTCGATCGCCCTGGTTCTTTCCGCCGTGGCAGTCGTGGCGACGTTCGTCGTCGACGTCTTTGCCGCCTCCATCACGGCAGCCATTTTCGCCGCCGCCCTTCTCTACTTCTGGCTTTACAGCCGACACCGGATCGTGGCGGGCGCACCCGAAGAAGAGTTCGCCCAACTTGCCATGGCCGAAGCCGAGCTGAAGTAACAGCCGCGCCAAGTATCAATGTCCAACACACGAACTGCGGAGACACCATGAACGACCAAAACAAAGAACAATTCCCGGACCAGCAGCTCACCGTCGAGCAACTGCGGGAACTCGTAAGCAGCGGCGAGATAGACACAGTCGTCGTCGCCATCACCGATGCCCTCGGCCGGCTGCAGGGCAAGCGCTGCGGAGCACGCTCGTTCCTTGAGGACGTCCTGGGGCATGGGGCGGAAGGCTGCAACTACCTCCTGGCAGTCGACGTTGATATGACAACTGTTGACGGGTACGCCATGTCCTCCTGGGAGACCGGCTACGGAGACATGGTGATGATGCCTGACGTTTCCACGCTGCGTCGGGTCCCTTGGCTGGAAGGCACTGCGATGGTGCAGTGCGATGTCCTGTGGACGGACGGTACGCCGGTTGTCGCTTCACCTCGCCAGATCCTGAAGGCGCAGATTGAACGGCTCGAAAAGCTCGGTTATCGGGCCTGCGCCGGGACCGAGTTGGAGTTCATCATGTTCGACGACTCCTACGCCCAGGCCTGGGAGAAGAACTACAGCGGCCTCACTCCGGCCACCCAGTACAACGTGGACTACTCGCTTCTGGCTACGGCCCGCCTGGAGCCTGTGATCCGCTCCATCCGCAACAACATGGAGGCCGCCGGCCTGGTTGTGGAGTCGTCCAAGGGCGAGTGCAACCTGGGGCAGCAGGAGATCACCTTCCGCTTCGACCAGGCCCTGGCCGCCTGCGATAAGCACACGTTCTACAAGAACGGCGCCAAGGAGATCGCGGACCAGCACGGCAAGAGCATCACGTTCATGTCCAAGTTCAACGAACGCGAAGGCAACTCCTGCCACATCCACTTCAGCCTCACCGACCTGGACGGGAATCCGGTCCTGGCGGGCGACGGCGAACACGGCTTCAGCCCCGTCATGGAACGTTTCGTGGCAGGACAGTTGACGGCGCTGCGTGAACTGACGTATTTCCTGGCACCGAACATCAACTCCTATAAGAGGTACGTGGAAGGCAGCTTCGCGCCGACGGCTGTTGCCTGGGGACTCGACAACCGCAGCTGCGCACTGCGCGTAGTGGGACACGGCAAGGGCCTCCGCACCGAAAACAGGATCGGTGGTGGTGACGTGAACCCCTACCTCGCCGTTGCGGCGATGATTGCCGCGGTAATCCACGGCATCGAAAACGACGTTCCGCTGCCTCCCATCACCAAGGGCAACGCATACGAATCCGACGCCGAGCGCCTGCCCACAACGCTGCGGGACGCCCGCGACCTCCTCGCCGAAAGCAGCATCGCACGGAAGGCATTCGGCGACGACGTCGTGGACCACTACGTCCATGCCGCCACCGTGGAACTCACCGCCTATGACAGCGCCATCACCGACTGGGAGCGGACCCGTGGCTTTGAACGACTCTAAAGAAACGTACCGGCCCAGGATCGCGGTCACCAGTTACCTTCAGGAAGCCTTCTGGGGTGTTTGGAACACGACGGCGGCCATCCTCCCGGCGACGTACGTGGAGGCAGTCGTCGCCGCCGGAGCTACACCGCTTCTGCTCCCCCCTCTGGGAACCGACCCTTCACTGCTGGACCTGGTGGACGGACTGATCGTGGTGGGCGGACCCGACGTCGATCCTTCCCTCTACGGGCAGGACCCGCATCCAACTACCCGGCCACAACCACTGCGGGATCACCACGACAGCCAGCTCCTGAAGGGAGCGCTGGAGCGCGGCCTGCCGCTGTTCGCCATCTGCCGGGGCGCCCAGCTCCTGAACGTCGTGCTGGGCGGAACGCTGATCCAGCACATTCCAGACGTCAATCCGGACGCCAACTGCCAACCGGCCCCCGGCGTTTTCGGGGAAGCCAATTTCACGACGAAGCAGGGCAGCATCATCCACGATCTCCTGGGTGACTCAGCGACGTCGCCTTGCTACCACCACCAGGCCCTGGACTCTGTTTCCAACGCACTGCACGTGACGGCACGGTCCGGCGACGGCATGGTGCAGGCCGTTGAAACCACCGACGGCGGCTGGGTGCTGGGCGTCCAGTTCCACCCGGAACAGAACCCCGGCGATCTCCGGCTTTTCCAGGGTTTCGTGGAGGCAGCCGCCAATTACCGAGCCGACCACACCGCAACAATGAAAGCGATGTCCCCAGCATGACCTCATCAGTCTTTGACGTGATCAATCCGGCCACCGAAGAAGTCATCCAGACCGTGCCCCTGGCAGGGTTGGCCGAAACAGATGCAGCCATTGCGAAGGCGGCTGCCGCCTACGAATCCTGGCGGGCGGTTGCCCCCGCCGACCGCGCGTTGCTCCTGCGCAGGTTCGCGGCCGCCGTCGACCATGACCTGGAGAACCTCGCCCAGCTGGAAGTCCGCAACGCCGGGCACACCATCGGCAACGCACGCTGGGAAGCGGGAAACGTCCGGGATGTCCTCAATTACTACGCCGCAGCCCCGGAACGGCACTTCGGTCGGCAGATCCCCGTAGCCGGCGGCGTCAACATGACGTTCCACGAGCCCTTGGGCGTGGTGGGCGTGATTGTCCCGTGGAACTTCCCGATGCCGATTGCCGGGTGGGGCTTCGCTCCCGCCCTGGCAGCGGGCAACACCGTAGTGCTCAAGCCGGCGGAAGTTACGCCGTTGACCGCGATCCGCCTGGGCGAACTGGCCCTTGAAGCGGGTATTCCTGAAGGCGTCTTCCAGGTCCTCCCCGGCAAGGGCTCCGTGGTGGGGCAGCGCTTCGTCACCCACCCAGCCGTGCGCAAGGTGGTTTTCACTGGCTCCACCGGGGTTGGCAAGCAGATCATGGCAGGCTGCGCGGACCAAGTGAAGCGGGTGACGCTGGAGCTAGGCGGCAAGAGTGCCAATATCGTTTTCGACGACGCCGACCTTGAACTGGCGGCAGCAGCCGCCCCGGGCGGGGCTTTCGACAACGCCGGCCAGGACTGCTGCGCCCGTTCCCGGATCCTGGTCCAACGGACCGTCTACGATCGCTTCCTTGAACTGCTGGAACCCGAGGTCCTGGGGATGCGCG
This sequence comes from Arthrobacter sp. B0316-5-4, assembly GCF_059090325.1. Lineage (NCBI taxonomy): Bacteria > Bacillati > Actinomycetota > Actinomycetes > Micrococcales > Micrococcaceae > Arthrobacter > Arthrobacter sp. B0316-5-4. The sequence continues at coordinate 322,688 of NZ_JBNHFN010000003.1, read as the reverse complement.
TAGGCGATCCCGCTGATCCGGCCACCTCCATGGGGCCGCTCATCTCCGCCCAGCAGTTGGGTACGGTGTCCGGCTTCGTGCCCGACGGCGCACCGGTCGCCTTCCGCGGGAAGGCGCCTGAAGGCCCTGGTTTCTGGTTCCCGCCCACCGTTCTGACGCCGGAGCTGGATGCACCGTCCTTCACGGACGAAATCTTTGGTCCGGTAGTCGCCGTCGTGCCGTTCGACGACGAAGCTGACGCCATCAGGATCGCCAACAACACTGAATACGGCCTGTCCGGATCGATTTGGACGTCGAAGGTGGATCGCGCGCTTCGAGTGGCACGCGGCGTCGAGTCCGGCAACCTGTCCGTCAATTCGCATTCGTCCGTCCGTTATTCCACACCTTTCGGCGGGTTCAAACAATCAGGTCTTGGCCGCGAACTCGGCCCCGACGCCCTGGACGCGTTCACCGAAGTCAAGAACGTCTTCATCTCCACCCAGTCCGCTTAGTCTTTCCAACTGTTACTAAGGAGCACCATGCAATCTGTAGTTTCGAACCGTCTCGCAGGCCGCAGCGCAGTCATCACCGGAGGTGCCAGCGGCATCGGCTTGGCCACAGCACGCCGGATGGCCGCAGAGGGCGCCAACGTGGTGATTGCGGACATCGAACCAACCTCCGGCATTGCCGCCGCGAGCGAGGTAGGGGGCTTGTTCGTGAAGGTTGATGTCACCAGCGAGGAAGAAGTCCGCAATCTTTACGCGCAGACGAAAGAGACCTACGGCAGCGTCGATATCGCCTTCAACAACGCAGGCATCTCCCCCGCCGATGACGCGTCCATCCTTGACACCGGCATCGACGCTTGGCGCAGGGTCCAGGAAGTGAACCTGACCTCCGTCTATTACTGCTGCAAGTACGCCATCCCTTACATGCAGGAGCAGGGCAAGGGCTCCATCATCAACACGGCCTCGTTCGTGGCGGTCATGGGGGCTGCGACGTCCCAGATTTCGTACAGCGCTTCCAAGGGTGGCGTGCTTTCCATGAGCCGTGAACTTGGCGTGGAATTCGCGCGTCAGGGCATCCGCATCAACGCTCTCTGCCCGGGACCAGTCAACACTCCCCTGTTGAAGGAACTCTTCGCGAAAGATCCGGAGAAGGCGGCCCGCCGCTTGGTCCACGTGCCGTTGGGACGCTTCGCCGAGCCCGAGGAACTTGCCGCAGCAGTGGCTTTCCTGGCCAGCGACGATGCTTCGTTCATCACGGCCTCCACCTTCCTGGTGGACGGCGGCATCTCGGGGGCATACGTCACACCGCTTTCCTAACTGCCTGAACCACGACGGCGGGTGCCGGCTTCCTTACGGAAGTCCGCACCCGCCGTCGTGCTTTAAGCACCCCCTCTCACATCCCACCCGCTTCCCCCGAACGCTCACTCACAAACCCTTGACGTCACGATAGTTACCGATATATCGTTAACTATCGCCGATACTCCTTCGGCGTAACAACAACCGAAAGGACGATGCTGCTATGAAAGGCATCAACGAACACAACAATGAATTCCCTGATCACGGCCACGGTCACCCCGAACATGAACACGGCCGGGGCCGCTTCAATCGAGGCAAAGGGCGTCGCGGCCCGGGTGGTCACGGCGGAGGCGGATTTGGTCCGGGCTTCGGCCCCGGCGGGTTTGGGCCCGGGGGCTTCGGACCCGGCTTCGGTCCCAGGGGTTTCGGCCCCGGAGGTGCACGCCGAGCCAACCGCGGCGATGTCCGCGCTGCGATTCTCTCGCTGTTGGCCGAGGCACCTTCAAATGGCTATGGCCTGATCAAGACGATCGCCGAGAAGACCTCCGGAGCCTGGCGCCCGAGCCCGGGTTCGGTTTACCCGACGCTGCAGCAACTGGTCGATGAAGAGCTGATCGTGGCTGTCGGCGAAGGCCGCCGCACCGAGTTCACACTCACTGATGACGGCAAGGCCTACATCGCCGAGCATGAAGAAGAGCTGGCCAATGCCTGGAATACCGAGGCAGACGGCACCGGGCCTGCGTTCCACCAGAGCGTCGGAAAGCTCATGGGCGTGATTCACCAGTTCCGGGCCGCAGCCACTGACGAACAGCGCCAGGCCGCCATTGAAAAACTGGACGAGACCCGCCGGGCGCTCTACCTCATCCTGGCCGACTAATGGCTGACTCCACCCCCTTGACCTTGACGTAGCGTCAACCTCTACTGTCGAAGTACAAGCACAGGACGGGGGACGGATGGACTGGTCAATCCAGGAAATCGCCAAAATGGCAGGAACCACCAGCCGCGCGTTGCGTCATTACGACGACATCGGGCTACTGAAACCAAGCCGGACCGGCCATAACGGCTATCGCTATTATGACGGTCCGGCGCTGGTTCAGCTCCAGCGCATCCTCCTGCTCCGGGAGCTGGGCCTCGGCCTGCCGGCTATCGCCGAAGTGCTCAATCGCGAGACGGACACCGTCAAAGCGTTGAGTGGGCATCTGGAATGGCTCGCCAGCGAGCAGGACCGGCTGACCCGGCAGATCGCCTCCGTCCGGCAAACAATCGACACATTGAAAGGGGATGGAAAGTACATGGCACAGGACATGTTTGATGGCTTCGACCACACTCAGTACAAGGACGAGGTGGAGGAGCGTTGGGGTAAAGATGCGTACGCCGCCAGTGATTCGTGGTGGCGAGGCATGAGCACCGACGAGAAGCAGCAGTGGAAAGATCGCCTGCAGAAGCTGGGCGCCGACTGGATTGCTGCAGCCGAATCCGGGGTTTCGCCCGAGAGCGCTGAGGCGCAGGACCTCGCCCGACGTCACCTTGAGTGGCTGCACGGCATACCGGGAACCCCGACGGCGGTACCCGGCGGAGACGTCAAAGGTTACGTCACGGGACTCGGCGAAATGTATGTCGCGGACCCCCGTTTTGCCGCGAATTATGGCGGGGAGACAGGAGCGTCATTCGTTCGGGATGCACTGCGGTTCTACGCGGAGAAGAACCTCTAGGCGACCGGGATGCGCCGATTCCGGTTTGGCAATAGTCTGGCCGAATGGGTACAAGCACCGTTAAATCCGGCGAACAGGCTGACAGACAGACGCGCATCCTCGAAGCGGCCCTGGAACTACTGTCCCGCCACGGCATTTCGGGCATAAACATGCGTGCTGTGGCGCGTGAAGCCGGTGTCGCCCTGGGACTTGTGAACTACTACTACGAAGACAAATCGAGCCTGATCAGCGCGGTGCTCCACCAGATTGAAGAGCACGATCTCCTGCTGGTAGAGCCGGCACCCACGTCAACCCCGGACGAGCAACTCCGGGAGTCGCTTCGGCGGGTCGCCGACCCCAAACTCCTGACGACGCCATATCTGTCACTTCGCCTTCACCTGTGGGCCCTCGCCCAAGCAAATGAGGACTTTGCGCAGATCAACGCCGCGGCCTTTGACAGATACCTTCAAGGGCTCGCGGCCCTGATCGGCAACGCCGTTCCCGGGCTCTCCCCTGAGGAATGCAAGGATCGGGCAGCCGACATCGTCGTTGTGCAAAACGGCATGTGGCTGACCACCCTGCTGGGCATAGACAAAGCAGCCATCGAGAGGGGAATTGCGCGCACGGAAGAGATTGCATTCGCGCCCCCGCAACACGACAACCTCGGCTGACGAAGCGGGTCCCCTTTTGAGTCGCACTTATGCCTCTTTGCAGATATCCCTACAGGACAGACGCCATGGTCCGGGCGAGCCAGTCCCTTACTAGCGCGGCAGTGAGATCCGGACGTTCGAGGTGAGCGTTATGGCCTGCGGCGTCGAGCACGGCGTAGGTACCGCGGACGTAGTGGTCGCGGAGTTTCCACCCGTCCTCATAGCCCGTTACGTGGTCCTGTCGCCCGAAAAGGTGCAGTGAGGGTGCCTCGAATGGAGCCGGGTGGGCAATCTCGGGTTCGACCGATAGCCCGTACGCCGATGACACCCGTTCGAGAATAGTTTGATTCGCTCCGCGTATACCGGGAAGGGCATATCGGGCGAATGCCTCGAGCGTGGCTTCGCTCTGGACGACGGTCATTTCCTCGTACTCGTCCCTCATTTGCCCGGCCAAAGCCAGGACCGAGGGGTCCTCCCGGACAACGTGCCTGCGGGGAAGGCTTCGAGCCTGATGTATCGGCTCGAATACGCCCGCGAGGGTGGCCAGGCCAAGAACCCGATCTCGAAGCACATGGGCAACGTGCCGGGCAATCATGCCTCCGAAGGAGTTGCCGATCACCGCGAAAGGCCGCTCCCCTAAATGCTCATGGATATCGTCCAGAGCCCCCTGTGCGACGTCGTTTGCGCTGGCGACATTTGTGTCAGCATCACCATCACCCGCAGCCCACGGTAGGTCGATATAGATTCGCTGCCATCCGGTCTCATGGAGGGCGCCCTCCAACGGCAGCATGATTCGATGATCGACGCCGAATCCATGGATAACGACGAGTGGAAGGCCTTCTCCCTGGACTTGAGCAATCACACGCCAGAGCCTACCGGGTGACACCCGGCAGGGGGTTGACGCCATACTTGCATTTTGCAAGTATGGACCGCATGAGCCTCTTCATAACCTGCCCGGTCGAGAGCGTCGAACGCGCGACTACCTTCTATACAGCCCTCGGCTGGACCCTCAACACCAAGATGTCCGATCACAACGTGTCATGCTTCGAAATCGCGCCCGAGCAGTACGTCATGCTCGGTAGCCGCGAGATGTACGCAAGCGTAGGCGGCGCCGAGGAGTTGGTCGGCGGACCCGACACCCCCTCGAAAGTCACGGTCTCGTTCGACCTCGGCAGCCGCGAGGCAGTCGACGAGCTCACCGAACGGGCCGGCGCCGCCGGCGGGCGGATCGGTGACACCGACGACTACCCCTTCATGTACCAGCGCCAGTTCGACGACCCCGACGGTTATCACTACTCGCCGTTTTGGATGAAGCCGGACGCCGATCCGACCGCGTGAGCAACCTCGCCGCGGCCCTCGACATTGTCGGATCGCGGTGGGCCCTGCTCATCGTGGAGCGGCTGCTTGACGGGCCACAGCGTTACGGCGATCTGCAGCGCGACCTCGGAGTGCCGACCAACATGCTCGCGACCCGCTTGCGCGAACTCGAGACCGCGGGCGTACTGTCCCGCTTGCCCCTCCGGCACAACACCCGGGCCTATGCACTGACCGATCGCGGACTCGCCTTGAGCGAGGCGATAGCCGCGCTTGCACGCTGGGGCGACGAGCAGTAGCCAGGGTGTGGCGGACTACTCAACCGTCACCATCACCGACGGCCAACCCGAGGCTCCGTCGGGCACCGGATCGGCACGCTTCTCCGTCTGGATTTCGCCGGTGCCGTCTGTGGCCCTGGCCTTGACGTAGTGAATGCCGGGCGTGGCGTCCCATTCGTAGGACCACTGGCGCCACGTAATGGTGGAAGCTTCGGTGGACAGGTTTGCCTCCACCCACTCGCCGTCATCGATTTGGACTTCCACTTTGGTGATGCCGCGTGTCTGGGCCCATGCGGTGCCACCGACGGCGACCTTCCCCGCCGGGAACTTCGCGAAGGACTTCGGGACGTCCACACGTGCCATGGTCTTGATGGGCCCACGCTCTGACCAGCCGCGTTCGGTCCAGTAAGCCTTGCTGTCCGCGAAGCGGGTGACTTCCAGCTCCACCACCCATTTAGTGGCGGAGACAAACCCGTACAGCCCCGGAACCACCATCCGGACCGGGTATCCGTGTTCCACCGGAAGCGGCTCCCCGTTCATTCCAATTGCCAGCATGGCATCTCGGTCATCCTGCAGCACTTCCAGCGGGGTGGAGGCGCTGAAGCCGTCAATGGACCTCGAGAGCACCATGTCCGCCCCCTCCTTGGGCTTGGCCCTTTTCAGGACTTCGCGGATGGGGAAGCCCAGCCACTTGGCGTTGCCGGCAAGCTTTCCGCCCACAGGGTTGGATACGCAGGTGAGGGTGACGTGCGATTCGATCAGATCGGCGTCGAGCAGGTCCTGGAACGTGAGGGTGACCTCCTGTTCAACCATTCCGTGCACCCGCAGCTCCCAATCCTTGACGTTGATTTCCGGGACGCTCAAGGCAGTATCAATCCGGTAGAACTCGTTGTTCGGGGTCAACCAGGGAAAGACTCCCGAAACGGGGGACTGGACGCCGGCCGGCACCGGGGCAGCGGCCCTGGCAGGTGTCGGCAGCCGCAGGGCATCCCGGGCTTGGGCCACGTTGTTGCGCGCTGCGCTCAGCAGCCGTCCACCGGTCGCCGCTATTCCAGCGGCCACAGCGGTGACCCCAGCGGCGGCAAAGAAACGACGGCGGCTGGCGCCGGCGCCGCCAACCTGGGCGTCGGCGTCGGCTGCTACATCGGCGGGAGCCTCAGGCCACGACTTCAATCCCCACAACGGCACCATCAGGCGGCGAAGGACGATGAGGCCGGCAATGGTTCCGATGACCGAAGGGATAGCGTCGACGGGGCCCACACCCGCACGGGTCAGGACGCAAGCCACGATCACTGCGCCCATGAAGAGCACGCCCAAGGCACCCAGCGCCCACTTCCGGTAGGCCACTATGCCCAAAACGCAAGCCAGCAAGGCGATGGTGACGCCCATGCCCACGAACAGCGCAGCCTTGTCGTTGGTGCCGAACGTGGCAATGGCAAAGTCTTTCAGCGGCGGCGGCGTGAAGTCGATGAACGTCGAACCCAGTGCGAACAAGGGTGTTGCCCTGGCGGTGAAAAATGCGCCGACCAGCTCGGCGACGGCCAGCACGACGGCGGCCGACACCACGCCTGCCAGCGCTGCCATGGTTTGGGTACCTCTGGTGCGGTCTCCGAGCTTTTTCATGTCAATGGTTCGTAGCGGCCGGGAGCACGGATGGGTGGGTCACTTTGAACATCTGTTCATAATTTTCCTTGAACAGATGTTCAAAGTGCACTAATCTGCTTCGTATGACCCAAGCCACATTTTCCGATTCCGCCTCCACTCTTTTCATCAACGGCTCATGGCAGCCGGCAGCATCCGGCGCGGTCCGCGAAATCCGCAACCCGGCCGACGGCGAACTGGTCGCCACGGTGTCCGAAGCTGGACGCGAAGATGCCGAGCGCGCCATCTCTGCAGCCCGCGCTGCGTTCGATTCCGGAGTTTGGTCCTCGGTCCCCGCTCCCGACAGGGGCGCGTTCCTGCTCAAGGTCGCCGCTGAACTTCGCGAGCGCCGGGAGAAGTTCGCGCGCGCCGAATCCCTGGACACCGGCAAGCGCATTGTCGAAAGCCGGATTGATATGGACGACATCGCTGCCTGCTTTGAATACTTTGGAAGGCTCGCCGGCCAGCAGCCGGGCCGTGTAGTGGACGCCGGAAATCCCGACGTCGTCAGCCGGATTGTGTACGAACCCGTTGGCGTTTGCGGCTTGATCACGCCGTGGAACTACCCGCTGCTGCAGGCAGCGTGGAAGATCGCGCCCGCGCTGGCGGCTGGATGCACCTTCGTCCTGAAGCCCGCCGAGCTGACCCCATCCACCGCAATCCTTGCCATGCAGCTACTGAAGGACCTCGGCCTGCCGGACGGCGTCGCCAACCTGGTGACCGGCCCCGGTGCGAAGGCAGGCGTGCCACTTACGGAGCACCCCGACATTGACCTGGTTTCCTTCACGGGCGGCCTGGAGACCGGCAAGCGTATCGCAGCAGCCGCAGCCGGCACCGTCAAAAAGGTGGCGCTGGAGCTCGGCGGCAAGAACCCCAACGTCGTGTTTGCGGACGCTGACTTCGACGCCGCCGTCGACAATGCGCTCAACGGCGCCTTCGTCCACTCAGGACAGGTTTGCTCCGCCGGGGCGCGCCTGGTGGTGGAGGAATCCATCGCCGAGCGATTCGTCGACGAACTGGTCCGCAAGGCCAACAACATCCGCCTCGGTGGTCCTTTCGACGAGTCCGCCGAAACCGGGCCGCTGATTTCCGCGGCACACCGCGAGAAGGTGGACGCCTACGTCCAGCGCGGCGTGGCGGAGGGCGCGCGGTTGCGGTGCGGTGGCGCGGCACCTGAAGGTGAGAAGTTCGACGCCGGGTTCTACTACCAGCCCACCATCCTGGACCGCGTCCAGCGGGGAATGTCGGTAGTGGTCGACGAAGCCTTCGGCCCGGTAGTGACGGTGGAGACCTTCCGCACGGAAGACGAAGCAGTAGCCACTGCCAACGACACCATCTACGGGTTGGCCGGGGCCGTCTGGACCCAGGACGCCGGCAAGGCCCAGCGGGTAGCGGGCCGTTTGCGTCACGGCACGGTCTGGATCAACGATTACCACCCCTACCTTCCGCAGGCCGAATGGGGCGGCTTCGGCCAGTCCGGCGTGGGCCGCGAGCTCGGTCCCACCGGGCTTGCCGAATACCAGGAAGCCAAGCACATCTACCAGAACACCAGCCCGCAGGTGACCGGCTGGTTTGCTGACCACGGCAAGGAGAACTAGATGCACATCGACAACATTGAGAGCCTCGAAGAACGCGGGTTCGACTACGTCGTCATTGGCGGCGGATCTGCCGGAGCTGCCGTCGCCGCCAGGCTAAGCGAAGACCCTGCCGTCACGGTGGCGCTGGTGGAAGCCGGCCCGGATGACCGCGGAATTCCGGAGATCCTGCAGCTTGACCGCTGGATGGAACTGCTGGAGTCAGGGTACGACTGGGACTACCCGGTGGAACCCCAGGAGAACGGCAACTCCTTCATGCGCCACGCCCGGGCCAAGGTCATGGGTGGCTGCTCCAGCCATAATTCCTGCATCGCTTTCTGGGCTCCCCGCGAGGACCTGGACGAGTGGGAGTCGAAGTACGGCGCCACCGGCTGGAACGCTGCCGCCGCCTGGCCCTTGTACCAGCGGCTGGAAACCAACGAGGACGCCGGACCGGGGGCTCCCCACCACGGTGACTCAGGACCGGTGCACCTGATGAACGTGCCCCCGGCGGACCCCGCCGGCGTTGCACTCCTGGATGCCTGCGAGCAAGCCGGCATTCCCCGCGCAAAGTTCAATGACGGAACCACCGTCATCAACGGCGCCAACTTCTTCCAGATCAACCGCCGCGCGGACGGGACCCGCTCCTCCAGCTCGGTGTCCTATATCCACCCCATTATGGAGCGTGGGAACTTCACGCTGCTGACCGGCCTGCGGGCCCGCCAGCTGGTGTTCGACGCTGACAAGCGCTGCACCGGCGTCGACGTCGTCGACTCGGCGTTCGGCCGGACGCACAGACTGAACGCGCATCGCGAGGTCATCCTGTCTACTGGCGCGATCGATTCCCCCAAGCTCCTCATGCTCTCCGGCATCGGCCCGGCTGAGCACCTGCTCTCACACGGCATCGAGGTCATCGCGGATTCTCCCGGGGTGGGCGAACACCTCCAGGACCATCCCGAAGGCGTCGTGCAGTTCGAGGCCAAGCAGCCCATGGTGCAGACTTCCACGCAGTGGTGGGAGATCGGCATCTTCACCCCCACGGAGGAGGGCCTGGACCGCCCGGACCTGATGATGCACTACGGCTCCGTGCCCTTCGACATGAACACCCTGCGGTACGGCTACCCCACCACCGAAAACGGCTTCAGCCTCACTCCCAACGTCACCCACGCCCGTTCCCGCGGGACCGTCCGCTTGCGTAGCCGGGACTTCCGCGACAAGCCCATGGTGGATCCCCGCTACTTCACCGATCCTGAGGGGCATGACATGCGGGTCATGGTCGCCGGCATCCGCAAGGCCCGGGAAATCGCCGCCCAGCCAGCCATGTCCGAATGGACCGGGCGGGAGCTTTCCCCTGGTATCGAGGCCCAGACCGACGAGGAACTGCAGGATTACATCCGCAAGACCCACAACACCGTCTACCACCCTGTGGGAACGGTCCGCATGGGTCCGGTGGGCGACGATATGTCACCACTGGATCCCGAGCTCCGCGTCAAGGGCGTCACCGGGCTGCGGGTGGCCGACGCCTCCGTCATGCCCGAACACGTCACCGTGAATCCCAACATCACGGTCATGATGATTGGCGAGCGATGCGCAGACCTCATTCGGGCCGGCAGGACGGAGGAAACCACGACGACGGAGGCGGACTTCAGCCTGTCCCTTGCCTAAGCAGGGGTGAAAGTCGGGCGAAAACCACGGTGGAGGGTGTCCGCACCCCCGCCGCGGTTTTCCGTGCCCTCACGCGCATTTTCACACGCCCGGTGGGACCAAAAAAGGCCCCGCATTATTCTTGAACATTTGTTCATAAGCAAGTCTTGAACGCATGTTCAAACTCAACTAACCTGCTTCTATGACCCACGCCACACCTGAACGGTTGGGGCTTGGCGGCCATGGCCTGGACCTCGAATACCTCGATTGCCCCAGCCAGCCACGCAATAACTTGGGGGAAAACAGCCGGAGGCACAAAGCGGTGCCCGGTCTTTTGATTTCGACTGCGTCCAATGGCGGCCGCAGGTCAGCACCATTCGCGCATGTCTGAGTTAGGAGTTCGAATGTCAGAACCCAGCAAATTAGGACCCCGCAAGAGCGACGCAAGCGGCATGGACGAGTTTGGCTACGCCCAAACCCTTGACCGCAGCATCGGTAAGTTCGCCAGCTTCGCGGCCGGCGTCAGCTACATCTCCATCCTCACCGGCGTTTTCCAACTGTTCTACTTCGGATTTTCGACGGCGGGACCCGCCTACGCCTGGTCGTGGCCCATCGTCTTTGTCGGCCAGTTGATGGTCGCCTTGTGCTTTGCCGAACTGGCCGGACGCTATCCGGTGGCCGGATCGGTCTACAACTGGGCCAAGAGGCTCTCCAGCGGAACGTGGGCCTGGCTGGCGGGGTGGCTGCTGCTGCTCTCCTCGATCATGGCCCTGGGGTCCGTCGCCCTGGCCCTCCAAATCACCTTGCCGCAGATCTGGAGCGGCTTCCAACTGGTGGGTGATGGAACCGGCCCTTACGACTTCGCGGTGAACGGGGTCATCCTTGCCAGCATCATGATCGGCATCTCCACACTCATCAACGCTTTCGGCGTGAAACTCATGACCATGATCAATAGCGTTGGTGTGTTCGTGGAACTCGTTGCGGCCGTCCTGCTCATCGTGGCGCTCATCTGGCACGCGGTGCGGGGCCCGGAAGTCCTCCTGGACACTGCCGGGTTCGGCGAAGGGCAACCCCTGGGCTTCTTCGGAGTGTTCCTGATTGCCGCCATGGCTTCCGGTTACGTCATGTACGGATTCGACACGGCGAGCTCACTGGGCGAAGAAACCAAGGACCCCAAGAAGACGGCTCCCAAGGCTATCCTCCGCGCTGTCACGGCGTCCTTCCTCTTGGGCGGCCTGCTCCTGCTGGGCGGAATACTGGCCGCGCCGGATCTCTCCGATCCCAAGATTGGGGCTGCTGACGGCGGCCTGCAGTACATAGTGCTTTCGGTGCTGGGCGGACCTTTCGGCAAGGCGTTCCTGGCGTGCATCGTCGTGGCTGTGGTGGTGTGCACGCTGGCCGTCCACGCCGCTGCCATCCGGATGATGTTCGCTATGGCAAGGGACAACAACCTGCCCTTCAGCCGTCAGCTCAGCAGGGTGCACCCCACCCGGAAAACCCCCACCGTGGCGGCCATCGTCATCGGTGTGGTGGCTGTGATTCCCCTGCTCGTCAACATCTCCCAGCCAGCCATCTTCACCATCCTTTCCAGCATCAGCATCGTCCTGATCTACCTCTCCTACCTGCTGGTTACGGTACCGATGCTGCGGCGCCGGTTCCTCAAGAAGTGGCCATTGAAGGACGACGGATCAGAACCCGGATTCAGCCTGGGCAAATGGGGCCTGCCGGTGAACATCCTGGCCGTGCTCTGGGGCGCGGCCATGACACTGAACCTGGTGTGGCCACGGCCGGAGATCTACAACTCGGTGCCGCCCTTTGAGTGGTACCTGCAATGGGGCGGTGTCATGTTCGTCGCGGCAGTCGTCATCGGCGGAACACTGCTCTACCGCCTCCGCATCAGGCACCGGACCGGAGTCCTGGCTGAACACGCAGCCGCGGCCCCATCGCAGTCCCCATCCTCGGACCCGGACCCGGACCTGGTGGTCGCCCAAAATTCCTAGCGTGCAGCCTCAGACGAACGCCGACTTTCCCGTCACTGCCCGGGCAACAATGAGCGAGTTGATCTCGTAACTACCCTCATAGGTATACAGGATCTCGGCGTCTCCGAAGAGCTTGCCCATCTCGTAATCCGTGGTGATCCCGTTCCCGCCCAGCAATGAGCGGCCCATGGCCACCGAGGAGCGTGCCAGCCGCGTGGTGGTGGCCTTGCACATGGCAGCCTGGACCATTTCGAGCTTGCCGGCCTGCTGGATCCGGGCCAGTTCCACCATCATGGACAGCGACGCGTTGGCGTTGCCGAGGATGTCCGCGAGCTGCTGTTGCACCAACTGAAACTTGGCCAGTTCCTTGCCGAACTGCCGGCGTTCCAGCGCGTAGGCACGGGCAATATCGAAGGCAGCGAGCTGAATTCCCGCGGCCTGCCAGCCAACCCAGGCCCGGGAATCACGCAAGAGGTCATTGGCCCGGGAAAATTCCGAGGCCCCGGGAAGGAGATTTGATTCAGGAATGCGGACATCATCCAGCATGATGTCCGCATTCTGCATGATGCGAAGGCCAATCTTGTTGGAGATCTTGGTGGCCGTGAAGCCAGCCCGGTCCGTTTCCACGATGAAACCCTTGATGTGCCCGTCACTCTCATCGCGGGCCCAGACCAACGCGAAGTCGGCAATGGTAGCTGCCCCGATCCAGCGCTTGGCACCGTTGATGACCCATTCGCCGCCGTCGCGCCGCGCCGTCGTCGAGAGTCCTCCGGCGATGTCGGAGCCGTGGTCCGGTTCGGTGAGCGCGAAGGCGCCCAACTGGGTAAAGGATTCGAGGCCGGGCAACCACTTCTGCTTCTGCTCGTCGGAGCCGAGCTCGTTGATCATGCCCACGATGAGTTCGTTGTGGATTCCCACCAGGGCCGAGAGGGACACGTCAGCCCGGGCAATCTCGGTGTACATGAGGCCCTTGAACAGCTTGGAGGAACCGTCGGTCTGGAGCCCACCGAGCCCGTACTTGGCCATGTCGGCGAGCAACCCGAACGGGAATTCTTCGCGGTTCCAGTAGTCGATGCTTGCCGCCCGAATGCGCTCCTGCAGGAACTCCCGGATCTCGAGGTACCGCTCGCGCTCCCCTTCGGGCAGTAGATCGATGACGTGCATCAGGTCCGCCTCCGGATAGGGAGGGAGGACGTGTTCTGTTGCCGCGCCACTTGTAGTGGTGCCGGCAGCTTTTTCGTCGAGCATTGGACCCCTTCGTCATGTCCCGTGCAGGCTCTTCCAAACCCTTGGATGTCCTAGTATATTGCAAGGTGATGTGGATCACTAGGCGGGGACTTCGGCGAGGATGCCAGGTCAACCCGAAGGCGAAAGGCGGACTATGACAGTCACAGAAGACTTCCGTGCGGCCCGCGACCGGCTGCTGGAACTGCGCGAAGACTACAAACTGGCGCATGCAGAATTCGAGTGGCCGCGCTTTGAATACTTCAACTTCGCCCTCGACTGGTTCGATCACGTCGCTGCGGATGAGACCAGGGGCACCAAGCCGGCGCTGGTGATCGCGGAACAGGACGGCAGCTCAACCCGACGCTCCTACCGCGACCTTTCGGAGCGGTCGTCCCAGGTCGCCAACTGGCTGCGGAGCCAGGGCGTCAAGCGCGGCGACCATATGATCATCATGCTCGGCAACCAGGTGGAACTCTGGGAAATCATGTTGGCCGGCATCAAGCTGGGCATCGTCATGATTCCCACCACCACCCTCATGGGTGCCCGCGACCTCCAGGACCGGGTGGAGCGCGGCGGGGCGGGTTGGGTCGCCGTCGGCAGCGCCAACATCGGCAAGTTCGATTCCGTGCAAGGCGATTACACCCTGATTGAGGTCGGCGCGGAAAGCGCTAATCAGCAGGCAAAACAGTACGCGGATTCGTACGACGCCGGCACCGACTTCACGCCCGACGCCCCCACCCGCGCCGATGAGACGCTGCTCCTCTACTTCACGTCCGGGACCACCTCGCGCGCCAAACTGGTGGAACATACCCACACCTCGTACCCGGTGGGCCATCTGTCCACCATGTACTGGATTGGCCTGGAACCCGGCGATGTCCACCTCAACGTCGCTTCCCCAGGCTGGGCCAAGCACGCCTGGTCCAATGTCTTCACGCCCTGGATTGCCGAGGCCTGCGTCTTCATCTACAACTACGAACGCTTCGACGCCGCCGCGCTCATGAACCAGATGGGCCGCGAGGGCGTCACGAGTTTCTGCGCTCCTCCAACGGTGTGGCGGATGCTCATCCAAGCCGACCTCACGCAGCTCACCAACCCACCCTCCAAGGTGGTTTCGGCTGGCGAGCCACTGAACGCCGAGGTGATCGGCCAAGTGGAAAAGGCATGGGGTGTCACCATCCGCGATGGTTTCGGCCAGACCGAGTCCACCGTCCAGATCGCCAACACGCCTGCCCAGGCCGTGAAGATCGGTTCCATGGGACGGCCACTGCCCGGGTACGACGTCGTCCTGGTGGACCCGGTCACCGGGCAGGAAGCCGACGACGGCGAACTCTGCTTGCGCTTGGACCCCCGGCCCGTGGGGCTCATGAAAAGTTACTTCGGCGACGAAGCAAAAACAGCCGATGCCTTCCGCGACGGCTACTATCACACCGGCGACATGGCCAGCCGGGACGCGGACGGCGTCATCACCTACGTCGGCCGGGACGATGACGTGTTCAAGTCCTCCGACTACCGCCTGTCGCCTTTCGAACTCGAAAGCGTCCTGATCGAACACCCCGCAGTGGCGGAAGCCGCCGTCGTGCCTTCGCCTGACGCCGTGAAGCTGTCAGTGCCCAAGGCCTTCGTGGTGCTGGCTGCCGGCTACGAACCCGGACCCGGCGTCGCAGAGGACATCCTCCGCTACTGCCGCGAACACCTGGCCCCGTTCAAGCGCATCCGACGGCTCGAATTCGGTGAGCTGCCCAAGACGATCTCGGGCAAAATACGGCGCGTGGAGTTGCGCGGGACGGAAGTGGCCCGGCATGGCGACGGTCCGCTGCCTGCCGGTCTGGGCGTGGAATATACCGAGGAAGAGTTCCCGAATCTGAAAGACTAGCCAACCACGCAACCGAAGGAGGCCCATGGGCACCCCACTCCCCCGCGATCCCATTGCCGATGCCCAGCGCAACTGGGAACGGCATGGTTGGGGCGATGTCGCCGCGCCCATGGCAGCCATCACCGCGATCATGCGGACCCAGCAAATCCTGTTGGCACGCATCGAGACGGTACTCAAGCCCTTTGGCCTGACCTTCGCGCGCTACGAGCTGCTGGCACTGCTCAGTTTCGCCCGCAGCGGCGCGCTGCCCATGAACAAAGCCAGCGCGCTCCTGCAGGTCCATCCGACGTCGGTGACCAACGCCGTCGACCGTCTCGAGAAGGCCGCCCTGGTGGCCCGCTCACCGCACCCAACCGACGGCCGCACCACCCTGATCGAGCTCACCGCTGATGGCCGCAGCCTGGCCAAGAAGGCGACGGCGGCGCTGAACGCCGAGGTTTTCGGCAAGTCCGGTTTCGGGGACGACGACGTCGATCACCTCATCCGCGTACTGGGCACCTTCCGCAGGGATGCCGGGGATTTCACCGACGACTAGCGTCAGGTGAGCGCCGTGGCGTTGGCGGGAGAACCGGTACCACCAACGATGTTGAGCGGCTTGATGCTGACGAAAGCGTCCCAATGGCCGGCACCTCGCAGGTGCCGGGCGAGGGGTCCAAGCTTCCACAGCTCGCCCAGCGGCATGCCGAGCTTGGCCAGGAGTTGCTGGTGCATCATCCCGTTGTCGTTTGGCGCCGACTCCAGGAACGGGCTGTCCGTCACGGCGGGCAGGCATTCGAAGGCGAAGTTGTCGGCCGCGAGCACGGAGAGCTGGTTGTCCCAGGCCCAGGCCACGAACTCCTGGGACTGCTCCACCCCGGATGCCTTCCGGCTGGCCCGGACCTCCTGCTTCCGGTCCGACGGCAGCGCGAGGAACCACTCGCACCAGCCCGTATGCAGCATGAGGATATCCCCCGGCTTCAGCGTGAGGTCCTGCGCCTCGATGGCGGCCTGGATGAGCGCAAAACCCAGCTGCTCGCCTGCCGCGTGGTCGATTGGCTGGCCCTCCGCCGAGCGGTACCCGTCGAGGTCCACCAACACTCCACGCCCCACGATGGGCTGCTCCGCCCACCCCTGGATGCCAAGCTCCGCAGTCCCTTCGCAGACCAGGACGTCCGGGGTGCCGTTGTAGAAACCCACGTCATCGGCACGGCGGTGCCTGAGGCCGTCGATCTGGGTGGAACCCTGCAGGTAATAGCCATCCAGGTAATCGTCACGGTGGGCCGGGTGCGCCGAGTAGATGATGTGTCGGGGGGCTCCACGCTTGAGCGACATCCCGGGGTCGAAATCGTCGGCTGCGTAGTCCAAGCCGAAAACTGTTCCTGTCCGGATACAGTCTTTCGCCGTGAGGACGGCTTCGGGGGTGATGAAGGACGGCGTTCCCCGGTCCTTCTCCGGGAACACCTCCCACGAGGTGCCCGCCAGCCTCCCCTCCCGCTGCAGCAGCTGCGCGTATGAAGGGTAGCTCATCGCGTTGCCGCCTCCTCTTTCACATCCGCGCCCTGTGGACTGTTGTAACTCAACAGGAACCCGGCCACGGCACACACGGAGGCCACAATGCACATGCCGGGTTTAAAGAACTCGTTAAAGAACGTCAGCCATGCCCCCTGCCCGGCCACCAATCCAGCGGCCTGGCCAAGCACGAACACAATGCCTCCCATCAGGAGAACGGCAAGGGTGACGACGAAGGTCGACTGGATGGTCCGTCGAATCTGCTGCATGGATTTTCCTTAGATGGGGAGGACGCCCAGGATGATCAGCACACCGATGCCCAGCAGGGGAACGGCATAGTGCGTGAGGAGCCTGGAGAAGGTCTTGATCGGGTTGACGTCCGCGATGCCGCAGGCCACGTACAGGGGGGCACCCCCGGGCGGGACCGCAGCCTCACAGGAGGAGAAAACCAGCACCGCCACGGCTGCGGTCGTTGCCGGCACGCCGGCCGCAACAAGGGTGGCGACTCCGACAGTTCCGACGGCGGCCATGGTGGCCGTCGCGCTGAGTGGCGCAGCGACAGCAATGACGATCAAGCCGATGAGGATGGCAAGCAGCCACAATGGCAGGTTCATCTGTCCCAGCAGCGCAGTCATCTGTTTCGGCAGCCCGGTCGCGGCCAGGGCGTTGGCGCCGGCGAAAGCGAACACGACGGTAATTCCCACCACGCCGAACCGCGGAGCGGAATTCTGCAGCATGTCCCACCACGCCCGGCCGTTGCGCGGAAGCATCTTCCGGCCCAGCAATGCTCCGGTAATGATGAGCACCACCGGAATCCAAACTATGACGCTGACGGACTTGGTAACATCTCCACCAGTCCAGTCCGACAATGCCGAGGCGATGGCTCCGGACGTGATGATCAGTGGAACGGCCACCACGACGAACAGCAACAACGTGGCCCAGCCTTGGCCGAACGCCGTCCGGACAGCCAACCGGTGCGCGGGATCCAAGGGTGTCATCCCGCTCTTCCGCACCAGCAGCCAAGTGACAATCAGCCGGTGGAGGAAGCACCACAGCCCACCAGCCAGCAACGGCAGCACCAGCTCGTTGATGTTCAACAGAGGCCCAACGGTGGCCGATCCGACCAGTACGAACATCGACGCACTGAATGGGAACGTGATGCCCATGCCCGCGTTGCCTGCGACGAGGGTGGCTGCAGCGGGCTTGTCCAGTTTGGACTTCTCCATCCACGGAATCGTCACCGAGCCGACAGTTGCAGCGATGGCTGCCTGGTTGTGGACCACGCCGCCAAGCCCGGCGGAAGCCACGGTGGAAACCCAAGCCGGTCCACCCTTCACCCCGCCGATCATTGAATTCAGCAGGTCAATCAGCTTGTCCAGCACGCCCGTCTTGTCCAGGAGATAACCCATGAACACGAAAGCAATGGTGGCATAGACGATTTCGTCCGTGATCGCAGAGTAGAGAGACGACCAGGCAACCTGCGCCACAGCAGCTCCGGTAAATGGCAGGACCACCAGGAATCCTATGATCATGGCCTCCCCCACGCTGCGCTTGAGCAGCGTGGTCCAGAGCAGGATGACGGCAAGGTAGGCGCCGAGGGCCCAGATGCCGATCATGGTGCTGCTCCTGACAGGACGTGCGATGCCGGTGAGTACTTCATTGTCCTCTTATTCCAATTCTTCAGTTCTTCCGCGCAGGGCGCCAGCTCAGCGCAGCGCAGCTTCGGGTTCGGCCGGCTCGCTGGCCATGCGCACCAAGGCCGCAGCTGCCGCCGTCGTCATTTCCGCCGGCACCTTGAGGTCGTCGGCGAGGTAGCTCGCGGTGTCCTGCATTTCCTTGGAACGCCGCTGCGCATGCTTGGCCGTGCCCACCAGGAACCGGTCAATGACTGCCTGGCCGTCGCCGGCCAACTGGCGCGCGATCTGGTCCCGGATCCACTCTTCCAACCCGGCAGCCCGGCCCGCGGTGACGGCCTCGACCACCACTGAAGCGAATCCTTTCATCAGGACGCTCCGCAGAAGTTTATGCGCCATGGCGGCCCCTGGTTCGCCGTCGGCAATTTCGACGACGGCACCCAGCGGAGCGAGCAGCGCGGCCACCGCCTCGGAGCCGGGGCCGCTGACCATCAAGGGCGTCTTCACACCCTGCGTAGGCACCGGCCCAAGAATCGCGACGTCGGCGAAATCCGCTTCGGACGGGATCCGGCCCAATTCCTGCATGACCTGCGGAGAGGAGGAAGTTAAGTCCGCGTAGCAACTGCCCTTGGCCAGCACCGGCAGGCACTCCGCGGCGACCGCGGGGGCTGCTGCTGCGCCTGTCAGGACCAGGACAATGTCCGCCCCGACGGATGCTTCAGCAGCAGTGGCTGCACGGACAACTCCTTCCGGGGTGGAGGGTGCCACGGGGTCGAACCCCTTGACGTGGTGACCGGCGGCAACGAGGGCTGCCGCGTAGGTGGCTCCGGCTTCGCCGAGGCCAATGACGGTGCAAACTGTCATGATCTTGTCTTTCCTGTGTGTTGTTCTGTGGGCACGGCGGCATGGACCTGCCGGGCCGGGAGGTTCGGCCCGGCAGGTCAAAACGTGGTGCGGTGCTTACTTGTGGCGCTCCGCGACGATCGCGGACCGGCGGTTGGTCTCGTCGGCGAAGACGGCCTCGGCAGCTTCGGCGACGGCGGCGGCCTGCTCCCGTGGGATGACCACCACGCCGTCGGAATCACCAATGATGATGTCGCCCGGCATCACCGGAACGCCGCCGAAAGCGACCGGGCTTCCCAGCCGTGACGGACCGTTCTTGTACGGACCGGCCGGAGTAACGGCCCGGGCGAAGACGGGCATCCCGATCTCGCCGAGGGCTTCGGCATCGCGGGCGGCACCGTCCAGGGCGAAGCCGGCTATACCGAGGTTGATGGCACGCTCGCCAATAAGTTCGCCAAGCAGGGCACGGGATTCATCCCCGCCGCCGGCTACGACGATCACATCCCCTGAACGCGCCAGCTGGAGCGCACGGTGGATCCCCTGGTTGTCACCGGGGCGGGTCCACACGGTAAACGCCGGGCCGGCCAGGCGGGCACCGGGCCAAACTGCCTGGATGGCGGAGTCCGCTACGCCCAGGCGGTCCATGGCGTCGCCTATGTTGGCCGCCGGGAGCTTGGCAAGACGGTCGATGACGTCCTGGTCGGGGCGGGGGAAGTCAGCGTCGAGGTCTTCGAGGACAGGAGCAGTCATGGCTGTATTCGCTTTCTGTGAGGTGGGTGGGCGCCGTTGGGGCTAGTCCTTCTTCTGGACCAAGGGCAGGACCTTCTTGAAGCCGTCCTCCTGGCCAGCCCAGAACTCCTTGTAGTCAGCGCCGTTGAGGTAGCTGGTCTGCAAGCCAAGGTCCTTCATCTTCTGGACCACCGTGGGATCCTCGATCGCCTTCTGGAGGGCTGCTTCGAGCTTCTTTGCGACGGCGTCCGGCAAACCTGCCGGTGCGGAGTAGCCGCGGACCGTGCCGGCTTCGATTTCATAGCCCGACTCCTGGAACGTCGGAACGTCCGGCAGTGACGGAGCGCGCTCAGTAGTCATCACGCCAAGGACGCGTGCCTTCCCCTGCTTGGTCAGGTCAGTCACATCGCTGACGTTGGCAACCAGCACGTCCACGTGCTTGCCCAGGAAGGCCGTGGTGGCTTGCGACGCGCCTTCGGAGAAGTGGACCGGCGCGAACTCTGCTCCCGTGGTTTGCTGAATCTGTGCGAGCGCGAAGTGCTCACCGGTCTGCAGGCCGGTGGTGCTGGCCGTCATGGACTTGGGTTTTGCCTTGGCAGCTTCAATGAGGTCCTTGACCGTCTTGTACGGGCTGTCCGGTTGCACGGCGATCACGGTGGGGTCGATGACCTGGCGGCCAAGGGGCTGGAAGCTGTCGCGTGTGTACTTCGCGCCGCGGGCCGGGTCCAACGGGGATACCACAACGGACGGCGAGCCTGTGGCGCCGATGGTGTAGCCGTCCGGCTTGGCACTGGTCAGCTGCGTGTAGCCGATCTGCCCGCCGGCACCGGGCTTGTTGATCACCTCAACGTTGGTGCCGAGTTCCTTTTCAAGGATGGGTTGTACCAGGCGGGCTGCTGTGTCCACGGCTCCACCGGATGAGAAGGAAACGATCAGGTCGATCGACTTGCCCTTCTTGGGGAAATCGTCAGCGGCTGTGTTTGCGGCGCCGGCATTGGCTCCACAGCCGGTGAGGGCAACGAGGGTTACTGCAGCGAAGGCTGCGATGATGCGTGCACGAGGCATGGTCTTCTCCTTTGAAGTGAGGGGGATCTTGCGGGTGGGGGTGGTTTACGTTTCGGGGTCTTCCGTGAGCGCCTTGGGTTTACGCAGCTTCAGGAGCGGGCTGAGGACAATCAGGAGTCCGATGCCGATCAGCACCATGGAGATGGGCCGGTTGACGAAGATTCCGAAGTCGCCCTGCGAGATCTCCAGTGATTCGCGCAGCGACCGTTCCATCAGCGGACCAAGCACCAGTGTGAGCACCATGGGGGCCAACGGGATGTCCAGGTGCCTCAAGCCCAGGCCGAGGAGCCCGAACGCGATCATGACGAACACATCGAACACGTTGAAGTTGATGGTGTAGGCCCCAATCACCATGAAGAGCAGGATCAGCGCAGTGAGGATGGAGGCCGGAACCCTGAGGATGGAGGTCCACAATCCCACCAGCGGAACGTTCAGGAGCAGCAGCAACAGGTTGCCAATAAAGAGGCTGGCAATGATGGCCCAGGCAATTTCCGAGTGCTCGGTAAAGAGCGTAGGTCCCGGGGTGAGGCCCTGCTGGAGGAATGCGCCCATCAAAACCGCGATGGTGGGTGAGGCCGGGATACCCAGGGTGAACAGCGGAATGAGCGCGGCGTTGGCGTGTGCGTTGTTGGCCGTCTCCGGTCCCGCGACGCCCTCAATCGCTCCACTGCCCAGTTGCTTGCGGTGCTTGGAGAACTTCTTCTCCGCGCCGTAGGCAAGGAGGGAGGAGACAGATCCGGTCATTCCGGGAATGAGGCCCAGGCCAAAACCGATACCTGTACCGCGTGCCATGGACGGCACGCTGCGACGCCACTCTGCCCGGTTGGGCAGCAAGGATCGCAGGCCGGGCGCGTGGACGACGTCGGCTTTGTCACCTTTCCGGTAGGACAGGATTTCGGAGAGGCCGAAGACACCGACGATCACGGCGACGAAGCTGACTCCATCCAAAAGGTTGTCCGAGCCGAAGGTGAAGCGCGGCGCTCCCGCAACGGGGTCGATGCCCACCATGGAGATCAGCAGCCCCAACGCGCCCGAGATGAGCGCCTTGACCATGGACTTGCCTGCCAAGGCCACCAGCAAGGAGATGCCCACCACCATCAGTGCGAAGAATTCGGGCGGGCCCACCAGGAGACCCAGCTCGCCCAGCGGCTTTGCGGCGGCCACGAGGCCAAGGGTGGCTATGGTCCCGCCAACAAAGGACCCGACGGCGGCAATGGTGAGTGCCGCTCCGGCCTTGCCGATCTTGGTCATCGCATAACCATCAATGGTGGTGATCGCGGATGCTGCCTCACCCGGGGTGTTCAGCAGGACGCTGGTGATGGTTCCCCCGTACGCGGTGCCGTAGAAGATGGCACAGAGCATGATGATGGCCCCGGTCGCATCAAGGTTCATGGTCAGGGGGATGAGCAACGCGACGCCGGCTACCGGTCCGATGCCGGGAAGCACGCCGATGATGGTGCCCAGGAGGCAGCCCAGGAAGGCGAAGATCAGGTTCTGCCACGTCATGGCCGCGGCAAAGCCGCCAAGGAGCTCGTTGAGAGTGTCCACGTCTAAAGTCCGATCGAGTTCAAAAGGGAAATGCCGGCCGAGGGCAGGGTGACGTTGAGCCCGTAGTTGAAGGCGTAGAACGCCCCGACGCTCCCAGCCAGCGCAATGATCAGGGATGAGGCCCAGCCCCTGCGCCCCCGCACCTTCAGGTGGTACATCAGGAACAGGAACATGCTGAGCTGGAAGCCGATCAAATCGAGCACGGCCGCAAGGACCGCGAGGCTCACGACGACGGAGATCACCACACCGCCGTCAACTCCCTGGGGCGTTTCGCTGGGGTTCTTGAGTTCCTGGAACAGCCACACCACAGCCATCGCAACCAGCAGGCCACCCATGGCGAAGGGGAACAACCCGGGCCCTGGACCCAGGCTGGTCCACAGACCAAGGCCGACGGAACTGACCAGTACATAAACGCCCACTGCAGCGAAGGCGGCAATACCCGCCAGCACGGACTTTGCCATGCGACCCCGCGTTGTGGGCCCGACCCTGAGTGACTCCGTTGTCATGGATTCCTTCTCACGTATTTCTTGGTTCTTCCACTCCGCGATCCCCTTCGTTGTGGGATCTTGTGTTTCATAGAATGAAAGAACATTGCGTATAGAGAAATAGTGACAGGAGCCACAATGCCTGTCAAGCACAAGGAAGTTACATAGAATGAAAGGATGATTGTCAGCTCCACGCATTCCGCCAGCTCAGCCGAAGAAGGGCCCAAGGCTGCGAACATGCGCTCGCTATCCCGGGCCATGGAAGTTTTCGCGGAGCTGCAGCGCGCCGAACGCCCGCAGCGGCTGAGTGATTTAGCCAGGACCTGCGGGATGAGCCTGCCGACCACACTCCGGATCCTCCGGGTGCTGCAGGACTTCGGCATGGTGAGCCAAACGGACAAGTCGTACCGTGTGGGGCCGGCAGTTCTCCCGGCCGCCCGGAGCTATATCGAGAATGACCCCTTGGTGGTTGCGGCCCGCCCCATACTTCAACAAGTGGCCTCACAGACGGGTCTCACCGCGTCTTTGTACACCAGGCTCGGCTTTGAGCGCATCCTGGTAGCCCGCGTCGATGGCGAGTCTCCGCTCCGCTACGACCTCCCCCTGGGCAAGCGACTGCCGCTGACGGTTGGTGCAGCTGGGAAGATCCTGCTCGCTTCCCTGCCCGACGACGAACTGGAACAAGTGGCGGCCGCAGCAATCACCGCAGGCCACGAGGCGGACACATTTACTGCAGCTGAGCTAAGGTCCAGGCTTCCCGAGGACGGTGCGGACTTCGCCTATTCCGAGGACGAGCGCGCCACAGGGGTCCTGTCCATCGCGGTTGCAGTCCCGCATCCCGGCCAACGGGCCAGTGAGTCAATCTCGCTGACCAGTCCAGTGGAAGCAGCCAACGAGGCAGCGCTCACGTCCGGAGTACCCGAACTCAGGCGTGCCGCCGGCCGGCTCTCGGAACTTCTTCAGGGGTCGGTGTACTGAACCACCCCCCGGGCGGGCAGCGCTAGGACGCGGCTGAGGTCACGGCGAAGATCAGCGCCGAGCCGAGGGAGAGTATCCCAATGCCGTAGCCGACAACCAGGGCTCCAAGGGCGAATCCACGTCCCCGTTCGCCTCGCTGCTGTATCTGGTTCAAGGCGACGTGGCCTGCACCCACGACGAAGATCGCGATGACGGCCATGCCGGCGAAGAACAGGCCAACGATGGCGAGCACGGCCATGGCCGCGGCCACGATTGCTTGGCGGTTGACCGGCTGCAAGGACGTATCAGCTTGCCCGGCCTGAACGATCTCCGTTGACATGTTCTCTCCCCATTCGTAAGTGCCATGAGTCTATCCACGCAGCACCCAAAACCCGGACTGCCCCGCCTGTGGCGTCCGGGCACGTTGCGGGTTACCTGTGCTTGAATTCCGGCTGGCGCTTCTCGCTGAACGCGGCCATGCCTTCTTTCTGGTCCTCGGTGGCGAAGAGCGAGTGGAACACCCGGCGTTCGAACACCACGCCCTGGGCCAGGCCCATCTCAAAGGCCGCATTGACCACTTCCTTGGCAACCATCGCAGCGGGCTTCGACTTGGACGCGATGGCTTCGGCTGCCTTCAGTGCTTCGTCCACCACCTCGGCCGCAGGAACCACCCGAGAGACCAGTCCGGAGCGTTCGGCCTCCTCGGCGTCCATGAACCGCCCGGTCAGCACCATGTCCATCGCCTTGGCTTTGCCGACGGCGCGTGTCAGCCGCTGCGAGCCACCCATGCCCGGGATCACTCCCAGGTTGATCTCCGGCTGGCCGAATTTCGCGTTGTCCCCGGCAATGATGAAATCGGCCATCATGGCCAGCTCGCATCCCCCGCCCAAGGCAAACCCGGATACTGCGGCGATCACGGGAATCCGCAGCCGGGTGAGGTCCTCCCAATGCCGGAACCAATCCGCGGCATACATCTCCATGTAGCTCTTGGAGGACATCTCCTTGATATCGGCGCCGGCAGCGAAGGCTTTGGCGGAACCGGTGATCACCACGGCGCCGATGCCGGGATCGGTATCCATGTCCCGCACCGCGGAAACGAGTTCGTTCATGAGAGCCGTGTTGAGCGCATTCAACGCCGAGGGCCGGTTCAACGTCACCAAACCAACCCGTCCCCGCTGCTCCACCACGATGTTCTGGTACTGCTCCGTCATTCGCTCCCTCTCGCTAATGCTCATCAGGCCAGACTCTCACACAGACTTTTCGCGGATATCGGTGATGATGCCCGAGAAATCCCTGCCGGCACCTTCCCCGGCCGCATAGGCGTCGTAGATCCGGGACGCCAATGGCCCCATTTCCGCGGCAACGCCCGTGCTCTCCAGCGCGTTCAGTGCCAGGCGCAGGTCCTTGGCCATCAATGCACCGGCAAAACCCGGTTGGTAGTCACGGTTGGCGGGGCTTGTAGGAACAGGACCAGGAACCGGACAGTTGGTGGTCAGCGCCCAGCACTGCCCGGACGCATTGGAGGCTACGTCGAACAACGCCTGGTGTGTCAGCCCGAGCTTCTCGCCCAGCACGAAGGCCTCTGAGACAGCAATCATGGACACCCCCAGGATCATGTTGTTGCAGACCTTCGCAGCCTGACCGGCGCCGTGGTCACCGCAGTGCACAATCCGTTTGCCCATCAGTTCCAGGATCGGCTTCACCGTTTCGAAGTCTTCCGGCAAGGCCCCCACCATGAAGGTCAGGGTCCCCGCTTCGGCCCCCACCACACCGCCGGAAACCGGGGCGTCCACGGAACGGTGGCCGGCTTCAACTGCGATGACGGCTGCCTCGCGGGCCTCGTCCACGTTGATGGTTGAGCAGTCCAGGAACAGCGTGTCCGGGCGCGCCACGGTCAACAAGCCGGGCCCTCCAACGCCCCGGTATGCGTCCAGGACGTGCTTCCCACTGGGCAACATGGTCAGCACGACGGATGCCTCCGCCACGGCCTCCGCCGGGGTAGCGGCCATGGGGATCCCGTGCGCCGCGGCTGCTTCGACGGCCGCTGGTACCGGATCAAAGCCGATGACGTCATGCCCGGCCTTGATCAGGTTGGCAGCCATTGGCCCACCCATATGGCCGAGTCCCAGGAAAGCGATGCGTCCCGTTGCCGATTCTGCGTTCTCTGTCATGTGGTCTCCTTCAACTGGCTGCTGGACACTGTCTGCCTACTGCTTGTCACTTGGCTTCGACGGACGCGCTGGCGAGTCCCAGCTCCCGTTCGCCGAGCGGCGCGAAGTAGCCTTCGACGTCGGACGCCTGGACTTCCGCGAGGGTCGCCGGCTTCCATTGCGGGTTGCGGTCCTTGTCCACCACCTGCGCACGGATGCCTTCGCGGAAGTCGGGTCCGGCCAGGCAGCGAAGCCCCACCCGGTATTCCTGGTCCAGCGCTTCTTCGAGGGACAACCCCCGGACCCGACGCAGGGATTCGAGCGCCACCTTCACCGACGTCGGCGATTTCGCCCCGATGGTGTCAGCCGCAGCAACCGCCTCTGCGGAGCCGGCGCGCAGGGACCGCACGATCTCTTCGGCGTCGTTATGCGCGTAGGCGGCGTCGATCCACTCACGCTGGGCCGCCAGTTGCGAGTCCGGCGCGGCTTGGGCGAAGCGCTCGACGGCGGCTGCCGCCGTCGAGCTTTCCAGCGCTTCCGCCAGCGCGGGGAGGCTTTCGGACGGGACGAAGTGGTCCGCCAGTCCAAGGAACAGGGCGTCCGCACCGGAAAGGTGCGCGCCTGTTAGCGCCGCGTGGGTTCCGGTCTCCCCCGGTGACCGTGACAGCAACAGGGTGCCGCCGACGTCGGGCACGAATCCGATGGTGGTTTCGGGCATGCCGGTGCGGGTCCGTTCGGTCACCACACGCACCGAACCGTGCGCCGAAACACCCACCCCGCCGCCCAGCACCAGCCCGTCCATGAAGGCGACATACGGCTTGGGATAATGCGAGATCAGCGCGTTGAGGCGGTACTCGTCGGCCCAGAACTCTGCTGTTTCCGTCCCGCCGTGGAGCATGTCCTTGTAGATGGCCACGATGTCTCCGCCGGCGCACAACCCACGGTCGCCGGCGCCGCGCACCAAAACTGTGGCGACGGCGTCGTCGTCGGCCCAGTCGGTCAACTGCTGGAGCATGGCCTTCACCATCCCGGCATTCAGCGCGTTGACTGCCTTGGGGCGGTTGAGCGTGACGATGCCGAGGTGTCCGCGGCGCTCGAAAAGAACGTCTTCTGTCTCCAAGGCCCCCATCAGCTGCCTGCCGGCATCACGAAGCTGGCGCCCTGGCGGATGCCGGAGGGCCACCGCGACGTCACGGTCTTGGTCTTGGTGTAGAACCGGAAAGCGTCGGCACCGTGCTGGTTGAGGTCACCAAAGCCGGACGCCTTCCAGCCGCCGAAGGTGTAGTACGCGATCGGGACGGGAATGGGGACGTTGATGCCCACCATGCCAACCTCGACTCGGCTGGCGAAGTCGCGGGCGGAGTCGCCGTCGCGGGTGAAAATTGCGACGCCGTTGCCGAACTCGTGTTCGCTGCAGAGCCTGAGCGCTTCGTCGTAATCAGCCGCGCGCAGCACGCTAAGGACCGGTCCGAAGATCTCTTCCTTGTAGATCTTCATGTCCTTGGTGACGTTGTCGAAGAGCGTGGGGCCAACCCAGAAGCCGCCGTCGTAGCCGTCCACGGTGAGGCCGCGACCATCGGTAACCAGGGTTGCGCCCTCGTCCACGCCGGATTGGATGTAGCCCTCGATCCTCTCCTTCGCGGATGCTGCCACCACGGGCCCGAAATCCGAGTCCTTGTCCAGGCTGTGGCCAACTTTCAGGTCTTTGACACGCTCAGTCAGCTTGGCCACCAGCGCATCGGCGGTTTCCTGCCCAACCGGCACCGCAACGGAGATCGCCATGCAGCGTTCGCCTGCGGAACCGTACCCGGCACCGATCAGGGCGTCGGCGGCCATGTCCAGGTCAGCGTCGGGCATGATCACCATGTGGTTCTTGGCCCCACCGAAGCATTGCGCGCGCTTCCCGTGCGCTGCTGCGGTGGCGTAGATGTACTGGGCGATCGGCGTGGAGCCGACGAAGCCGATGGCCTTCACCCGGGGATCCTCCAAGAGTGCGTCAACGGCTTCCTTGTCGCCGTTGATGACGTTGAAGACACCGTTGGGGACACCCGCTTCGCTGTACAGCTCGGCCAGGCGCAGGGGGACGGAAGGATCGCGCTCGGAGGGCTTGAGGATGAACGCATTACCGGCTGCGAGGGCCGGGCCGGACTTCCAGAGCGGGATCATGGCCGGGAAGTTGAATGGCGTGATGCCCGCGACGACGCCCAAGGGCTGGCGCAGCGAGTGGACATCGATCCCCTGGCCGGCGTTGTCCGAGAACTCGCCCTTGAGCAGATGCGGCGCACCGGCGGAGAACTCGACAACCTCGATGCCGCGCTGGATATCGCCCTTGGCGTCCGCGAACGTCTTGCCGTGCTCGGAGGACAGGAGCTTGGCGAGCTCGTCCATGTTTTCGTTGACCAGGTCCACGAACTTGAGCAGGATGCGTCCCCGGCGTTGCGGGTTCATGGCAGCCCATTCGAGCTGGCCCTTCTCGGCATTTGCGACGGCGTCGCGGACCTCGTCAGCGCTGGCCAGCGGAAGCCGGGCCTGGACTTCGCCCGTGCAGGGGTCATAGACGTCGCTGAACCGGCCGGACGTGCCGTCGATCCTCTGGCCGTCTACGTAGTGTGAAAGCTCGCGCACCATGGTGGAATGCTCCTTTGCATCGTGAATGACTGCCGTGCCGCTGGGTCTGGGACCAAGGCGGGGAACACGTGACCAACTGTGATCCAGGTCATCTCTGAACCCGAATATACTCGGACTTCCTACTAATTTCCAGAGGGCTGTTTTCCGGGCGTGGCAGCCCCTAGTGGACCTCCTTCATCCCCTTGTAGGCCTCCAGCGCCTCCGCCCGGGTGGTCTTGAGGTCCACGATCCCCTCCGGGTAGTCAGGCGTGCCGAACTCGGGAATCCAGTGGGCGATGTACTTTCCCTGGGGATCGAACTTGACGCGCTGGGCCTCCGGGTTGAAGATCCGGAAGAACGGGGAAGCGTCCGCTCCGGAGCCGGCCACCCACTGCCAGTTGGCGGGGTTCGACGCCGGATCGGCATCCACCAGGGTGTCCCAGAACCACTGCTCGCCCAGCTGCCAATGGATGCCAAGGTTCTTCACCAGGAAGCTGGCAGCAACCATGCGTACCCTGTTGTGCATCCAGCCGGTGTGCCACAGTTGCCGCTGCCCCGCGTCAACCATGGGGAAACCGGTGCGGCCCTTCTGCCAGGCGCGGAACTCCTCAGGGGCGGACTCGTGGCCCGGGTGCTGGCCGCCGCTCCCGTCGGAGCCGGGCCAAGCCCAAGGGAACCGGTCAAATTCAGTGCGCAGGTTGGCAGTAGCCAGGTGCGGATTGTGGAAGTACTGGTGCCAGCAGAACTCCCGCCACCCTAACTCCGAAGCGTAGATCGAAGCACTTTCTGAGCGCCGGGAACCCAGCGCGTGCCACACCTGGAAGGGGCTCAGCTCACCCCACCGCAGATACGGCGACAGGCAACTGCTGCCATCGGTATCGGGACGATTACGGCCCTCGCTGTAGTTGGAAAGCCCTTGGTCCACGAACTCCGCCAGGCGCTTATGCCCTGCGGCTGCCCCCGGCGTCCACGTTTCAGCCAGCCCTCCTGCCCAGTCAGGCTTGGTGGGCAGCAACGACCACGATTCGAGGTCCTCGTAGGCCGGTAGCGCACCGGTGAAGCCATGGCCTTTCTCCGGGACAGCCAAAGGTTCACGGAATTCCTGCGCGGAAATCGTCCGCCAAAAGGGAGTGAAGACCTTGTACTGGCCACCGGTCTTGGTAGTTACCTCCCACGGCTCGTGGAGCAACGATGCCTGAAAACTTGAGGCGTGCAGTCCGGCGTCGCCCGCCCACGACTTGATGCCGGCGTCGACCGTTCGCTCGGCGGAACCGTACCGGCGGTTCCAGTACAGCGCGCCGGCACCTATCGCCGTCGTCGTTTGCTGGACAACCTCACCAGCCGGTCCGCGACGGAGCAGTAACGGGATGCCAAGGGCGGCGAGGTCTTCACGCAGCGCTGTGAGCGAGTGGTGCAGCCACCACCGCGCCGCCCCGCCATGGGGACGGACGCCGGGCGATTCTTCGTCGAGGACGTACAGGGCAACAGCCGCCCCATCATCGACGGCGGCACGCAGCGCCGGATTGTCAGCCACGCGGAGGTCGTCACGGAACCAAACGACGGAAGGCTTCACATCTTTCCTTTCAGCGGGCGGCCGGAAAATAGGAACAGCCCATGCCCCTATCAAATCCTAGGGGGCATGGGCTGTGCGGGTATTCAGTTCGGGTCAAGTCCGGTCAGGCGATGGAAGCGACAGCTTCCTCATCGATGAGCTCTTGAACCGGGATGCTGGTGGCGGTCTCAGTCCACATGGGAAGGGAGTTAACCACATAGTCCCGTGCAGCGGCGCCAACCATGCTCATGCCCGGGTAGATCCGCTGTCCGTTTTCCTTGGCCGGCTTGAGTCCTTCGAGGGCCAGCGCGGTCTTGAATGCGGAGTCAGGAATCGGGACCTTCCGGCCGAGTACGCACCAACTGATGTACAGGCCGTAGAGTGTGTCAAAATCCAAGCCCTTCTCAGTGTCGTCCTCGAACACCACGGAGTCGCTCAGAAATTTGCTGATTTGGGTGTCGGTCATTTTTCGGGGCCTCTTCTTAGAGAAGTAGGGGCCGCCGGGCTGCATCAGCGAATGTCCTATTTGCCTACTATAGCCCTCTTCTGGCTACCCAGAAGAGGAAAGCAGATTAACTCTTGGTGACGGACCGGCACATCCTTGCGTTGAGAGGTCATAAAGAGCGGCCGGGATCTGGCGCCGCCCCTCGCGTCGGCGTAGCGTCGACTTCATCTCCACAAGCGGCCGGACAGGCGGCAGCGGCGGCAGCTCAAGCGGATCGGTAAGGAGCGTCTCGTGGCTGGATGGAACGCTGACACAGCAGCCGGACCGCTTGGTGCCGGGACACTGACCTTGGTGGAAGGCTCGTCTTTCTGCATCTCCTCCGCCAACGGCGACATCCATCCTGAATTGCCCCACGGCGTCTTCCATTTGGACACTCGGATCCTGTCCAAATGGGAGCTCACTGTCAACGGACAAGTCATCGAACCCTTGGCGGCAGAAACCAGGGAACCGTACCGGGCGTCGTTTGTCGGGAGGGTTCCCCGTCCGGATGGGCACGCCGACAGCCCCTTGCTGGTGGAGCGGCTTCGGGAAGTCGGTAACGGAATCCGCGAAGAAATCACCGTCCGGAATTACTCAAACCAAGCGACGCAATGCCGCATCCTGCTTTCTGCCGAATCGGATTTCGCCGATCTTTTCGAAGTCAAGGAAGCCCGGATTACGCGGCAATGGACCGAAACCCACCTGCCTGACGGCGATTCCCTGGAAATCCGCGGAAAATGGGAGGAAATCCGGAAAAGTGTGGTGATCCGGGCCGATGGCGCCGGTGCAGGTGCCAGGGCATTGGGTTTCACGGCCAAAATTCCCGCGTTCGGGAGTTGGAGTACGCGTGCCAGCGTGGTGCCAAAGCAACAAAGCGCCGGGGCCGCTTTCACCCATCAGGATCCGGTCGGGCTCTCGCCCAGCGATCAGCGCAGGCAGGATTGGGTAGCCCGGATCCCCGTCGTGCAGCTCAGCAACCGGTCAATCGAAGACACCCTCCGCCGCAGCTACGAGGACCTCGGCGCGCTCCGCATCCAGGATCCGGACCACCCCGAAAGGGTGGTGGTGGCCGCCGGCGCCCCGTGGTTCATGACGCTGTTCGGCCGGGACTCCCTGTGGGCGTCCGAGATGGCCCTCCCCGTAGACCCCTCCCTGGCCTTGGGCACCCTCCGAACGTTGGCCGACCGCCAGGGCACGGTGGTGGATCCGGCCACCGAAGAAGAACCCGGGAAGATCCTGCACGAGGTCCGGCTAGGGGTCTCCGGGGGCCTGGCCTTGGGCGGCAAATCCGCTTATTACGGGAGCGTGGACGCAACACCGCTGTTTGTGGTGGTCCTTGGCTCGGTGAGCCGCTGGGGTTTCGGCAAAGACGCGATCTCGGGCCTGCTCCCCCACGCGGACCGTGCCCTGGAGTGGATCCGGACCTACGGCGACCGGGACGGCGACGGGTTCGTGGAGTACGGGCGGCCCAACGAGCACGGACTCATCAACCAGGGCTGGAAAGACTCGTGGGACGGCATCAATTTTGCGGACGGCACCCTGGCTGAACCGCCCCTGGCGCTGTGCGAGGTCCAGGCGTACGTGCATGGCGCCTATGTGGCGCGCGCCTGGATGGCGTACGACGACGGCGACCTCACCTTGGCGGAAAGCCTGCGGGAACGCGCGGAGGACCTTAAGAAGCGGTTCAACGAACAGTTCTGGATGCCCGACAAGGGCTACTACGCTGTGGCACTCGACCGCGACAAGCGCCCCGTGGACGCTTGTGCTTCCAATATGGGCCACTGCCTGTGGTTCGGTTTGATTGACGACGACAAGGCCCCCGCCGTGGTGGAGCGGCTGATGTCCCCCGAAATGTTCAGCGGATGGGGTGTCCGAACGCTCGCCAAAGACATGGGCGCCTACAACCCCGCCAGCTATCACAACGGCTCCGTATGGCCGCATGACAATGCGTTGATCGTGTCCGGGCTGCTCCGCTATGGCTTCGTGGAGGAAGCCCAACGGATAGCAACCGCCATGCTGGAAGCCGCCGAGATCTCAGGCGACCGCTTACCCGAGCTCTTCTGCGGATTCGACCGCACTCAATTCCGGGAGCCCGTCCCTTATCCGACGGCCTGCTCGCCGCAGGCATGGGCCGCCACCACGCCCATCCATCTGGTCATGAGCCTGCTGCGCTACGACACCCACATCTCACTGGGCGGCATCTGGCTGGACCCGGTGCTGCCGCCGTCGTTCGGGGACCTGCACATCCGCAACGCGCCCATGGGCAGCGCGCGGATCACCATTGACGCGGCAGGCACGCAAGCCACGGTCAAGGGCATTCCCGAAGGCCTCACAGTCCATCACGGGCAACGGCCGTGGATGACCGACCTTGTTGAGCGGGCGCATCACCGGACTCCCGACAAAACCTAGGCACGGAAGTCTGTTACTGGATGGCTGCCTTGAGTTCCTTCGCTGCCAGTTCCGGAAGCTGGACGTCCGGTCCCGCACTGAGGCCATTGCTCTGGCCCACAGTGCGGGACTTCCGGTAACAGCTAGGCGTCGATCACCATATCGGTGCGTGCCGTGGAGCAGCAGGGCAGGAACTTGCCGGCGTCGATTTCCCGCGACCGGATTCCGCCCTGGTGGTTCATTTCGACCTCGCCTGACAGCTTGACCACCTTGCACGAACCGCACATTCCTTCCTTGCAGTTGGCACCTATCCTGACACCCGCGCGCTGGGCCGGCCCGAGGATATGTTCGCTCGGGTCGATGCGCACATTGATGCCGGTCCGCATGAAGGACAGGGTGAGGCTTCCGGTTCCAACGGTCTCGAAGCTCGAAGCATCAGGTGCTGCAGCCTCGGGCGCGGTCGCCGCGCCGTCCCCGGTCCCGCCGTCATTCGCTTCGGAAGCCGAGGCTCCGGCGTCGACGGTTTCCAGGGTGAGCCCGGACGCTTCCAGTGTCCCTTCCGCGTCGTAGCCGGGCTCGTAGAGACCGAACGCGGCTGGCTGGCTTTCAAAGTAATCCTCGGCAGAATCGGCGATCTCGTCCGCGATTTCCTCGGCAATGTCGGCCGCGATGGCCAATTCTGCCTGGTACTCCAGGAGCGTTTGGCGGTCGCCGGTGAAGAACTCCATGTAGATGGACGTGTCGTCGACGCCCACCTTCTTCAGGAGCTCCGTGGCTGTATTCAGGTAGCCCTCCGGACCACAGGCATAGACCTGCCTGCCGTTGGCATCAGGGGCCACCTCGTCGAGCATGACCGCCGTCAGCCGTCCGCTGAACCCTTCCCATCCCTCCGGCTTGCTGCGGTCGCCCAAGGAGTAGAAGACCTTGACGCGGGAATCCACGTAGGCGATGTACGCCAGCTCCCGGTGAAACGCGAAGCCTCCGGCCTCAGCTCCGTGGTACAGCACCACAACGTCGGCGTGGCCGGGCAGGGAATGGATGGTCCGGACCATGGACATGATGGGGGTGATGCCTGCGCCGGCCGCCAGCAGCAGGTAGCGGGCGCGCCGGTCGGCGTCGGGCAGGTGGAAGGCTCCCACGGGACCGAGCATCTCCAGCACCGTGCCGGGCTTGACGTTCTCATGCACCCACGGCGAAACCAGACCCCCGGCGTCGCGCTTGACGCTGATGCTGAAAGTCCACGGCTCGGTGGGGGAACTGGACAACGAGTAGCTGCGGTCCACCGGCTCCTGGTCCTCGCCGTTCACTGGGAATGCGATGTTGACGTACTGTCCGGCACGGAACGCCAAGGGCGCACCATCGCAGCGCCGGAAGACGAAGGTCATGAGGCCGCCCGCTTCGGGAACAGTCTCCACGCATTCAGCCATGAACTCCTGGGGATGCCACGGGCCCAGCGCACGGGCCGCACGGGCTGGCGCCTCAGCGCTGCCCATGACCCTGTTCCACGGCATTTCAAGACCGCGTATACGCTGTGGTTCCTGGATTGCCGTCTCAGTGAGGAGTTCGGTCATGCCAGGTGCTCCTGAACGCGCTGCACGTACCAGTTGATGAAGGCCTCCACCTGGTATTCGCTCTTCATGTACGGGCCGGGCTCGTAGGCGGGGCTGCCGGCGCCCTTCTGGCAGAGCTCCACGAACGCCTTGTCCTGCAGGTTCGTCTGCTTCCAGGTGTACGTGAGTTTGTCCAGATCGTAGTCGACGCCTTCTACGGCGTCGTCGGCCACCAGCCACGTAGTGCGGACAAGGCTCTGGTGTTCGTTGATGGGGAAGACTCCGAAGGTGATCACGTGGTCACCGAGGAAATGGAACCAGCTGTTGGGCTGCAGGTGCATCGAACAGCGGCCAAGGCGGAAGTCCCGCAAGTCGCCGAGCAGTTTCTTGGAGAGCCTCCGGCCATCGGCCGAGAACGATTCGCCTTCACCGTCCAGCGATTCGCGTGAGATGCGGATTCCCGCGATGCGCGTGTCCAGCTCTTCGACCACTTCATAGGGAAGGCCGTAGCGGCGGCAGCGCTCTTCCAGCGAGGACTGTGCTTCCTTGTTGCGGTCCCACACTTCCTCGAGGTGCGCCGGGATCAGGCCCTCAGTGAGGCCCCAGGTGGGGAAGAGGGAGCAGGCAAGTTCCGGGTGCCCATCACAGTGGTAGCACTCACGGTTGTTCTCCATGACGAGCTTCCAGTTGCCCTCTTCGATGATGTTCTGCTGGTAGGCAATCTTCGTCTTGGACAGATCGTGGGGCGCGAGGTACGGCTCGAAGATCTTGGAGGTCTCGTCGAAGTCGGTGGGCGGCTCGTCGGCGATGCAGACAAAGATGAGGCCGGCGACCTCACGGCTGTGGGCCCGCTTGAGGGCGAAGCAGTTCTTGTCGAACTTGGCCTCACCGGGTGCCGAAGCGTGGATCAGGTTGCCCTCGGGCGAGTACGTCCAGGAGTGGTAGCCGCACACCAGGTTTCCCGTGGAGCCGGTGGATTCGGTCAGGACGCGGGCGCCGCGGTGGCGGCACACGTTGTGCAGGACGTTGACGCCGCCGTCGTCGTTGCGCAGCACGATCAGGGAGTAGGGGCCGTAGTCCACCGTGATGTAGTCGCCGGGTTCCGGCAGTTCGGCAACGCTTCCGGCAAAGATCCAGTGCTGGCCGAAGATGGCTTCCATGTCGATTTTGAAGATCGTGGAGTCCGTGTAGAACGGGGCGTCCAGGGAATACCCGGGGCGGCGGAACTCGAACAACTCCGTAATTTCAGCGAGCTGCTCGGCGGGCAATGTGGCGGCGAGTTTTCCGCGTGCTTTGAGGGGTGAGTTCACTGGAGCAGTCATGGGGTTCCTCCCGGGAGGCTGGGTGAGTACGTGTTTTGGGGATGCCGCAGGTGCTTCTTTGCGCCCGGCGTTTTCGAAGTCTTCGTAGTAAGAGATTAGGGACGATCGACCTGCAACAAAAGCGCAACATTTAGGAGATAACTCTGCACATTAGGTGCATGATGGGTGCATGATCGATCCACGGCTGATTACCCTCCGGGTGTTTGCCCGCTGCGGCACCGTCGGGGCAACCGCGGAACTCACCGGCTACTCCCCCTCCGCAGTTTCCGCCCAGCTGCGCGAGCTCCAACGCATGCTGGGGATGCAACTGCTCACCAAGGATGGCCGGGGCGTGCGCCTGACGGCTACTGGCCGCTTCCTCGTCTCCGGTTCAGACACTCTGATTGCGGATTGGGAGAACCTGCGGGCCGCTGCCATGAAGGCCGGCGACCAGGTCCAGTCCCACTTTGGCCTCGGCGGATTTTCGACGGCGGCAGCCCAGTTACTCGCGCCGCTGGCCGCTACGCTCCGCACAACTCGGCCCCTCCTGGAAGTGCAGGTACTGGAGGCCAACCCCTCACGCTGCTTCGATTTGCTGGTTGCCGAGCGAATCGATCTCGCAGTCATTGTTGCCATGCAGTCCGACACATACGGGGAGGACGATCCGCGTTTCGAGCAAACCGTCCTGCTGGACGATCCCCTGGACGTCATCATTCCCGCCGACCACCCACTGGCGACCCGTGCAACAGTGACACTCGAAGAGCTGGCATCCGAACCATGGATCACCGAGGCGGCCGGCTCCACCTACCATTCCCTGTTCACGGCGGCGTTCACCGCCGTCGGAGTCACACCGCGGATAGCCCATGAGGCCGTGGAATGGGAGACCCAGATCGCCTTCGTGGGAGCAGGGCTGGGCGTCGGCCTGTTGCCGCGGCTCGCACCACTGCACGGTGCCGAAAACGTGGTCCGACTACGCATTACGGGCAAGGGCAAGCCTGCACGCCGCATCGTCGCTGCGGTGCGGAGGGGAAGCATGGCCTCGCCCCTCATCAAGGAGTCACTGGACATCCTCCAGAAGACGGCGCAGCGCATCCTCACGGCCCGGCCCGAGGATGAGGCCTGAGCCTGGCACGTTCGCTGTAGGGCTAGGCCCACACCTCGTACCCGGTGGACTGATCAAAAAGCTTCCGCCGATCGGCTCCGTGCGCTGCGATCCAAAGGACGGAGTCATCCGCCGCCGCCTGTTCCACCACGCCGGTCATTACGCGGTCACCCTCGAGCCACACTTCCACCACATGTCCCGTCAGCTGGGCCCAGTCCTTGCGCAAGGCTCGCCCGTCCACCGTCCTGGCCTGCGTCGTCTGCGGCATCCCACTCACCAGCCGCGCTCGACGAAGCGGTGGGACTGCAGGATCTCGCCGACGTTGATGCCGGCCATCGCGCTGCCCGTGAAGGGAATGTGTTCAGAAAGAGGGTGTCGTGTAGTCATGTGATACTCCGGGGAATTGGGGGGATTCCATCACAAGCACCGGCTGGACGCTGGGTAACAGCCAGCCGACCCCTGATATACGGATGATATATTAGAAGAAAGATCCAGTATGCAAGGCCGTTAGCGCCGCGTCAACCGTCCTCACGGGAGCTGTCGCGTCAACGGAACTACTGCCCCTATGCCGCGAACAACGCCTGACGGACGGCTCGCTCAAACCCGTTGACATGGACCCTGGCGAGCTCGGCGGCTTCATCTTCGTTGCCGTCGATAACTGCCTTCAGGAGGTCCAGATGCTCGCGGACGTGATGTTCCAGGTCTGGCAAGCGGTCCAGCACCATGCACCAGATACGCGTCGCCAGGTTGTCGTAACGGATCAGAATGTCTTCCAGGTGCGGGTTCGCAGCCGCTGCGTAAATGCCCTGGTGAACGCTTGCGTCGAGCCGTAGCGTCTCCACTACCGAGGCGGCGCTGACATCAAAGTTCTCCACAGCCCGCATCACGCTCCGCAGCTGCTCCCTGGTGGCGGCCGAGGCGACGCGTGCGGCACGGGCTGCGGCAAGGGGCTCCAATTGAGCCCGGATTTCGGAGATGAAGGCCAGGTCGGTCAC
Organism: Arthrobacter sp. B0316-5-4; assembly: GCF_059090325.1. Classification (NCBI taxonomy): domain Bacteria; kingdom Bacillati; phylum Actinomycetota; class Actinomycetes; order Micrococcales; family Micrococcaceae; genus Arthrobacter; species Arthrobacter sp. B0316-5-4. The sequence continues at coordinate 284,659 of NZ_JBNHFN010000003.1, read as the reverse complement.
CTCCACACGGGTGGCGAACGTTCCCCGCCGCGGGTAGGTAATCACCAGGCGGTCCAGCTCCAACCGCTTCAGGGCTTCCCGAACGGGAGTGCGCCCTACTTCCAGTTCCTTGGCGAGTTGCTCGTCGTTGAGGATGTCCCCCGGTTTGATCTCAAGCATCAGGAGTCGATCACGCAGCCGTTCATAGGCCACGCCAGCCAGCGATTTCCTGGTGGCGTCGCCGATGCTTGCAAGAGTTCCAGTAGCCAACGAGCCAACTCCTTTATCAAGAACGGGAAATCTATTGACCTGCCCTGGACACCAGTATACGCTGATTTCCAATCCTAATATATCAGTTCACGTCCCAAGAATATATCTAGGCAAACATCCCAGGAGGACACATGACCCTCGTAGCTTCAGACCCCCACCTCAGCACTCTTCCGGCTGAACGCGGCCAGCTCAAGGACGAGCAGGCGCAGAAGTTCGTACTCACACTGTCGTGCGTAGAACAACCCGGCATCGTGCAGGCAGTCACCACCTTCCTCTTCGACCGAGGCTTCAATATCGAAGAACACCAGCAGTTTGACGACAGCCTCCGCCAGACCCTGCACCTCCGCACGGCCTTCTCCGGCGCCAAGAACTACACACCGGAACAGCTTGAAGACGAGTTCCGCTCCATCGCGGACCGCTTCGACATGAAGTTCAGCTTCCACGGCGAAACCAAGCAGCGGGTCCTGGTGATGGTCTCCAAGTTTGGCCACTGCCTCAACGACCTCATCTTCCGCTGGCGCGGGGGCAGCCTTGGCGGCGAGCTGGTGGCAGTGGTCTCCAACCACGAGACCCACCGCGCCATGGCCGAGGCAGCGGGCCTGCCCTTCATCCACGTTCCCGTCACCGCGGACACCAAGGCCGAAGCGGAGCAGAGGCTCCTGGATCTGGTGGACGAATACGAGGCCGACCTCGTGGTCCTGGCACGCTACATGCAAGTCCTCTCCGACGATCTGTGCCGCAAGCTCGAAGGCCGGGCCATCAACATCCACCACTCCTTCCTGCCCGGCTTCAAGGGTGCCCGCCCCTACCACCAGGCTTATGACCGCGGAGTGAAGCAGGTGGGTGCAACAGCCCACTACGTCACTGCGGAACTGGACGAGGGCCCGATCATCGAGCAGGAAGTCATCCGCGTCGACCACAGCTACGGTCCCAATGCCCTTGCCACCGTGGGCCAGGATGCCGAAGCCCTTGCGCTTTCCCGTGCCGTCCGCTGGCACTGCGAACACCGCGTCCTCCTGGACCAGACCAGCACGATCGTCTTCCGCTAACCAGCCCGCCCCAGCCCCAGACCCACGAACTTCAGCAGGAGAATTCTTCATGGCAACCACGCCTCGCATTGTCATCATCGGAGCCGGGATCGTCGGCACCAACCTCGCCGACGAACTCGTCACCCGTGGTTGGAACAACATCACCGTCCTGGACCAGGGACCACTGAACATGCCTGGCGGGTCCACCTCGCACGCACCGGGCCTGGTCTTCCAGACAAACCCCTCCAAGTCCATGGCTCTCTTCGCCAAGTACACGGTGGAAAAGCTCCTGTCCCTCACGGAGGACGGCCAAAGCTGCTTCAACCAGGTAGGCGGCCTTGAAGTTGCCACCACCGAAACCCGCTTGGCGGACCTCAAGCGCAAGCTCGGCTATGCGCAGGCGTGGGGCATTGATGGCCAGATCCTCTCCCGGGAAGAGTGCAAGGAGCTGTACCCGCTCATCAACGAGGAAGACATCCTAGGCGGACTACACGTCCCCAGCGATGGCTTGGCCCTTGCCGCCCGCGCAGTCCAGTTGCTCATCAAGCGCACTGAGGCCGCAGGCGTCACCTACCTGGGCAACACCACCGTCACCGGAATCGAGCAGGAGGACCGCCGCGTTACGGGTGTCCAGACCGCGGACGGCGTCATCCCCGCCGACATCGTGGTTTCCTGCGCCGGTTTCTGGGGCGCCAAGATCGGCGAAATGATCGGCATGGCCGTGCCGCTCCTGCCGCTGGCACACCAGTACGTCAAGACCACTCCGGTGCCGGCCCAGAAGGGTAAGAACCCGCAGCCCAACGGTGCTTCACTGCCCATCCTGCGCCACCAGGACCAGGACCTTTACTACCGCGAGCACGGCGAGCGCTACGGCATCGGCTCCTACGCACACCGCCCCATGCCGGTGGACCTGGATGAGCTCGGCGACTACGAGCCCAGCAGCATCAGCGAACACAACATGCCGTCACGCCTGGACTTCACGCTCGAAGACTTCCTCCCCGCGTGGGAAGCAACCAAGCAAATCCTTCCGGCATTGCGCGAGAGCGAAATCGAGGATGGCTTCAACGGCATCTTCTCCTTCACCCCGGACGGCGGCTCCCTGGTGGGCGAGTCCAAGGAAGTGGATGGTTTCTTCGTTGCCGAGGCCGTCTGGGTCACCCACTCCGCCGGCATCGCCCGCGCGGTGGCAGAGCTCCTGGTAGACGGAAAATCGAAGATTGATCTTGGCGATTGCGACATCCACCGCTTCGAAGAGGTCCAGCTCACGCCGGAGTACGTCAGCGAGACGTCCCAGCAGAACTTCGTGGAAATCTACGATGTCATGCACCCGCTCCAGCCCAAGCTCTCCCCCCGCAACCTCCGCGTCAGCCCCTTCCATGCCCGCCACAAGCAGCTCGGCGGCTACTTCCTGGAAGGCGCCGGCTGGGAACGCCCGTACTGGTTCGAGGCCAACGCGGAACTGCTGAAGGAAATGCCGGACGAGTGGCAGCCACCTGCACGTGACGCCTGGTCCGGGATGTTCAGCTCCCCCATCGCTGCAGCGGAAGCCTGGAAGACCCGCACGGCAGTTGCCATGTACGACATGACGCCGCTGAAGCGCCTGGAAGTTTCCGGCCCCGGAGCCCTCAAGCTCCTGCAGGAACTGACCACCGGCGACCTCGCCAAGAAGCCCGGTGCCGTCACCTACACCCTGCTCCTGGACGAAGCCGGCGGTATCCGAAGCGACATCACGGTTGCCCGCCTGGATGAGGAGACCTTCCAGCTGGGTGCCAACGGCAACATCGACACCGCCTACTTTGAGCGCGCGGCCCGTCACCAGACCAAGAACGGAAGCGCCAGCGACTGGGTCCAGGTCCGCGACACCACGGGCGGAACCTGCTGCATCGGCCTGTGGGGTCCGTTGGCCCGGGACCTGATGAGCAACGCCAGCAGTGACGACTTCACCAACGACGGCCTGAAGTACTTCCGCGCCAAGAAGGTCACCATCGGCGGCGTCACTGTTACGGCCATGCGCCTTTCCTACGTGGGTGAACTCGGCTGGGAGCTTTACACCAGTGCGGACAACGGCCAGCGCCTCTGGGATGCGCTCTGGAAGGCTGGCCAGCCATTCGGTGTCATTGCCGCAGGCCGTGCCGCGTTCAGCTCGCTGCGCCTCGAAAAGGGCTACCGCTCGTGGGGAAGCGACATGACCACCGAGCACGACCCCTACGAATCCGGCCTGGGCTTCGCCGTGAAGATGACCAAGGAGAACTTCATCGGCAAGGCCGCACTCGAAGGACGCACCGAGGAAGGCTCCGCCCGCCGCTTGCGCTGCTTGACGGTCGACGACGGCAGGAGCCTGGTGTTGGGCAAGGAACCGGTGTTCTACAAGGACCAGGCCGTTGGTTACGTCACCAGCGCCGCTTACGGCTACACGGTCCGGAAGCCGATTGCCTACGCGTACCTGCCAGCCGCAGTGTCCCTTGGTGACTCCGTGGAAATCGAATACTTCGGACGCCGCATCCAGGCGACCGTCACCGAAGATCCGCTGTACGACCCCACCATGAGCAGGCTCCGCGGCTAAGGCGCGGCGCCCCAGTCGGCCAGCGGCCCGGACCCAACCCATCGCAACCAGGTCCGGGCCGCTGCCATTCCCATGCTTCTCCACCTCAGCCCAGGAAGACTCATGATCAGTTCAGAAACCATCACCGGCTACCTCGCGAGGCTCGCTTCACGCCAGCCCACCCCGGGAGGGGGCGCTGCCGCAGCAGTTCACGCTGCCCAAGGTGCGGCGCTGGTGGGAATGGTGGCCAGGTACACCACCGGTCCGAAATACGAGCAGTACGCCGATCACGTCGCCCGCATCACCACCGAGGCGGACCAATTGGTGGTTGAAGCGTTGCGCCTCGCCGACGCCGACGAGCATGCTTTCCAAGGCGTCATCGACTCCTACAAGCTCCCCTCGGGTACGGACGAACTCAAAGCTGCACGCACGGCGGCCATCCAGGACGCGTTGGTCCAAGCCGCCCAAACTCCCGCGCAGCTCATCAAGCTTGCCGAAAACGTAGTGGACCTTGCCGCCGAGCTCTTTGACGTGGCAAATCCCAATGTCATCAGCGACATCGCCGCAGCAGCGGATGCCGCCCGCGCTGCGGCCACCACGGCCCGCGTCAATATAGACATCAACGTAGTTGCCATCAAGGATGGCGCTGCCCGGTCCCGCTTGGCTGAACAGACCGACGGACTCGAGGACAAGGTGGTCCTCGCGGCCGATTCCCTGACGAAGCGCGTCCGCGAAAGGATCCTCGCTTGAACACCTCAGTACTGTCCGGCAAGAGGCTCGCCGGCCTCATCCAGCAGCGGGCACAGGACGAAGCCCGCCTCCTTGGGGCCAGTGGCCTCCGACCCGTCCTGGCCGTGGTGGTGGCAACAGAGGTCGAGTCCACACATTGGTATGTCCGTTCCATCGAGCGTTCAGCCGAACGCGCAGGAATCGACTGCCGGATCGTCGACCTTGGACACGACGCCACCGAAGAAGCACTCGCCGGGGTGTTGAGGGACCTGAGCGCTGAACCTTCCGTCAACGGCATCATCCTCCAGACGCCGCTGCCTGCCAGCGTCCGGGCTGACGCGCTGGTGGGCCTCATAGCTTCGGATAAGGACATCGACGGCGCCAATCCACTCAGTCTCGGACGCCTGGCTGTCGGCCAGCCCGCGTTCGCTCCGGCCACGGCGCGCGCCGTTGTTGAACTTTTGGACCACTACGAGGTTCCCGTCGCTGGAAGAAGCGTGGCCGTCGTCGGGCGTTCCGCCGTAGTGGGCAAGCCGCTGTCCCTGCTGCTCCTCGAACGGGACGCGACCGTCACCATCTGCCACTCCAAATCCGGACCGCTGGAACGCTACACCCGGCCAGCCGACGTCGTGGTTGTAGCCGCCGGACGGACCGGGTTGCTGAAGGGCAGCCATGTGACGCCGGAGGCGGTGGTGATCGACGTCGGCACCAATGTCCTGCCCGACGGTTCCCTTGTAGGGGATGTTGACGAGGCCAGCGTCACCGGCGTTGCCGCCGGGTTGAGTCCGGTTCCGGGCGGCGTCGGATCAGTGACCACTGCGCTCCTGCTGCTGCACACCGTGGAAGCCGCGCGGCAGCAGTCCCGGACCACTCTGCTCACTGCTTCCACTTCCCGGATCTGAAGGGGTTTCCATGCATTCCAAAGCTCCACGCGAGAACATTGACGAGTCAAAGCTGACAGTCACCAAACCCAAGACCAAGGCTGTGGGCATCCCCGCCGTGGCCAATGCCCTGAAGATCTCGCTGGAACAGATGGGTCCGGTCCGCAGCGTCCAGACCTTGTTGGCGGTCAACCAGCTCGATGGATTCGACTGCATGGGATGCGCCTGGCCCGAACACGAAAAGCGCAACGCGGCCGAATTCTGCGAGAACGGCGCCAAGGCCGTCGCCGAGGAAGCCACCCGACGCCGGGTCACTCCCGAATTCTTCGCGCAGCACTCGGTGGCTGAGCTGAAAACCCGCGATGACTTCTGGCTGGGCCAGCAGGGCCGGCTCACCCATCCCATGTTCCTTGATGAGGGCGCCACCCACTACCGTCCCATCGGGTGGGACGAAGCCTACGACCTCATGGCCGAGGAGCTTCGAGGCATGGACCATCCGGACCAAGCCGTGTTTTATACCTCCGGCAGGACCTCGAACGAGGCAGCTTTCGTGTACCAGCTCCTGGTGCGGGGCCTGGGCACCAACAACCTCCCTGACTGTTCCAACATGTGCCACGAATCCTCCGGTTCAGCCCTTGTCGAAACGATTGGCATCGGGAAGGGCTCCGTCAGCCTGACAGACCTGGAAACGGCGTCACTGATCTTCGTCGCGGGCCAGAATCCCGGCACCAACCACCCCCGCATGCTCAGTGCCCTGGAAAAGGCCAAGAAGAACGGCGCGGTGATCGTGTCCGTCAATCCCCTCCCTGAAGCCGGGCTCCTGCACTTCGAGAATCCGCAGCACGTCGCCGGGATGGTGGTAGGAACGCAGCTGACGGACGATTTCCTGCAGATCCGCGCCGGCGGAGACCAGGCCCTCTTCCAGGGCCTGGGCAAATACCTGCTGGAGGCCGAAGCGGCCGGGCGGAAAACTCCGGGAATGCAAACCGTCCTGGACCACGAATTCATCACCAACCACACCGTGGGAATCGACGACTACCTGCGCTACCTGGAGAAAGTGGAGTGGGAGGACATTGTGGAGGCAACCGGCCTCACGTTGGAACAGATCCATTCCACCGGGGAACGGCTGCTCGCCTCAAATGCCACGATCGTGTGCTGGGCCATGGGCCTTACGCAACACAAACACTCCGTTCCTACCCTGCGCGACGTAGTCAACGTCCTGCTCCTCCAAGGCAACATCGGCAAACCCGGGGCAGGTGTTTGCCCGGTGCGTGGCCACTCCAACGTCCAGGGCGACCGCACCATGGGAATTTTCGAAAAGATGCCGGAGGCGTTCCACGACCGGCTGGACCACGAATTCGAATTCCGCTCCCCCAGGGAAAACGGCTACGACACCGTGGCAGCGATCCGGGCCATGCGTGACGGCAAGGTACGGGTTTTCATGGGAATGGGCGGGAACTTCGTCCGGGCGGCCCCCGACTCGGATGTCACCGAACAAGCACTGGCCAACACACGGTTGAGCATCCAGATCTCCACCAAGCTGAACCACTCCCACCTGTCCACGGGACAACGGGCACTGATCCTGCCCACCCTTGGACGGACCGAGAAGGACACCCAGCTGACCGGCGACCAACGCGTCACCGTGGAGGACTCCATGAGCGCGGTCCACGCATCGCGGGGACGGCTCAAGCCGGCCAGTGAGCACCTGCATTCCGAAGTGGCAATCGTCTGCAACCTCGCCCACAGGCTTTTCACCGATGACAGCGTGCGCAGGCCCAACACCCCCAGGGCAGCCTGGCTGTCCATGCGGGACGACTACACCCTCATCCGCCAGCACATCGAGGCAGTCTTTGACGGTTTCAAGGATTTCGAAGACCGCATCCAGCATCCCGGAGGTTTTGTCCTTCCGCACCCGCCGCGCGACGCCAGGAAGTTCGACACCGTGTCCGGAAAGGCGCACTTCACGGGTAACGAACTGGAATACATCAAGATCCCGGCCGGCCGGCTGGTACTTCAGACCCTCCGTTCACACGACCAGTACAACACCACCATCTACGGCAAGGATGACCGCTACCGCGGCATTCACGGCGGCAGACGCGTGGTCCTGATCAACGCCGACGACATCCACGAACTCGGTTTCGCGGACGGGGACGTGGTCAACCTGGTGTCCGAGTTCCAGGGCACCGACCGGGTCGCGGAGAACTTCAGAATCCTTGCCTACTCCACCCCTAAAGGCTGCGCGGCGGCCTACTACCCCGAAACCAACGTCCTTGTACCGCTGGACTCCGTGGCAGACACCAGCGGAACGCCGACATCCAAGTCCGTGATCATCAGGCTGGAACGGCCCACCGCCAGCGCCTAAGCCAAGAAAGACAGCTGATCAGTTGCCCGTAAAAGGTGCTTCGATGCCTGAAACCTGGGGAGGTATTTCCTCATCGGAGCACCGCTTTCGGGCAACTGGCCAGCCCCACATTTCCGCACCACCAAACACCCTAAGGAGTGTCATGTCAGGAAACAGAGCAGTCGCCTACAAGGAACCCGGTGTCGTAGAAATCATCAATACCGAGTACCCCACGTTCGAACTCAAGGACGGGCCAGGGGTCAATCCGGCCAACGTCGGCCGAAAGGTACCCCACGGCGTCATCCTGCGCACCGTGACCACCAACATCTGCGGCTCGGACCAGCACATGGTCCGAGGCCGCACCACCGCGCCGAAAGACCTGGTCCTTGGCCACGAAATTACGGGCGAAGTGGTGGAGGTGGGTCCCGACGTCGAGTTCATCAAGGTGGGCGACATCGTCTCGGTGCCGTTCAACATTTCCTGTGGCCGCTGCCGGAACTGCAAGGAACAAAAGACCGGGATCTGCCTCAACGTCAACCCGGACCGCCCCGGCAGCGCCTACGGCTACGTGGACATGGGTGGCTGGGTGGGTGGACAGGCCGAGTTCGTACTGGTCCCCTACGCTGACTGGAACCTGCTGCGCTTCCCCGACCGTGACCAGGCCCTGGAAAAGATCATGGACCTCACCATGCTCTCGGACATTTTCCCCACCGGCTTCCACGGTGCCGTCACTGCCGGCGTGGGCGTCGGTTCCACTGTGTACGTCGCCGGGGCCGGACCCGTGGGAATCGCCGCCGCCGTCGGCGCGCAACTGCTGGGGGCCGCCGTCGTCATTGTGGGTGACATGAACGAAGACCGCCTCGCACAAGCGCGCTCCTTCGGCTGCGAAACCGTCAACGTATCGAAGGGCGACCCCAAAGACCAGATGGAACAGCTCCTCGGCGTGCCGGAAGTGGACTGCGGCGTGGATGCCGTGGGCTTCGAGGCCCGCGGACACGGCAAGGACGCATCGCATGAGGCACCGGCCACCGTGCTGAACTCGCTGATGGACATCACGGCGGCCGGAGGGTCATTGGGCATCCCCGGCCTCTACGTCACGGGCGATCCGGGCGGAATCGATGAGGCAGCCAAGCACGGTTCGCTCTCGCTGTCCCTGGGCACCGGTTGGGCCAAGTCCCTGTCCTTCACCACCGGGCAATGCCCTGTCATGAAGTACAACCGTCAACTCATGATGGCCATCCTTCATGACAAGGTCCAGATCGCCAAGGCCGTCAACGCTACGGCCATCCCGCTCGAGGACGCGCCACGCGGCTACGCCGAATTCGACGCCGGAGCGGCAACAAAGTTCGTACTCAACCCCAACGGCTACGTGAAGAACTAAGTACCCCGAGGATAAGTACGCACTCAACGGATGCCGGGGACGGCGCGGCAGTAATTACGGGAAGGCCGAGCCGTCCCCGGCATCCGTGCCCCATCAGGAACGCACCCAGGAATCGGACAGCCATGCTTGCACCATTGGATTCACCAGGCGGCCTCACGCGGCACCACGCCACAACATGGGCCGAAGCACGGCAGTTGGCCTTCAGTTGCGCCACGCCGCTCCCCTCATGGAAGACCGAACTCAGCACGGCAATCGGATGCACCCTGGCCCGTGACGTCATAGCCCGACAGGACCTTCCCCACTACGCGTCGTCCGCCATGGACGGTTGGTCAGTCAACGGCGAAGGCCCCTGGACCATCACCATGGCCGGACGCCGGCTTGCCTCCGGTGAAGCCAGTGTCATCGCAACCGGAGGACTGGTACCCGCCGGTGCGACAGGCGTGCTCCGCAAGGAAAGCGGACACATATCCGGAGACGGGCGTCTTTCGCTCACTCCCCAGGCGAAACCGGATGAGCTTCTCCCCGGCCGGCACATCCGACCGGCCGGCGAAGAGGCCACCGCCGGTGATGTCCTCATACCCGCCGGGACCCGGCTCAACCCGGCACACCTTGCCCTCGCTGCAGTGGCCGGACACGATCACGTCCAGGTGCAGCGTAAGCCGCGGGTCGCCGTCGTCATGACGGGCTCGGAAGTAGTCACCTCCGGGGACCCTGCGCCCGGACAGGTGCGCGACGCTTTCGGTCCGCAGCTTGATGCGGTCATCCCGCGACTGGGCGGGGTCGCTGTAGGGCAGCTGCGGATCGGCGACTCCTACGAGGAGTGGCTGGCGGCGCTCTCTGGCGGTGACGACGGCGGTGCTGACCGCCACCGGGCCGAGGTGACTATCACCACTGGTGGGACCGGCAAGTCCGGAACAGACCACTTCCGTGCTGCCGTTGCTGCGCTTGGTGGGCGGCTGCTACTGGATGGGGTTGCCATGCGCCCGGGCCATCCTGCGGTGCTGGCGGAGCTACCGGACGGACACTTCATCCTGGGACTGCCGGGAAATCCGTTGGCCGCCATGTTGGCCCTTATGACTCTCGGTGAACCGCTGCTCGCTGCCCTGGGAAACCGGCCCCTCCAAGAGCCCAGACCCATGCTCTCCGGCGCCGACATCGAACCCACCCCGGGGAAAACCCGCCTCATACCGTGCAGCGTAGTCCACGGGCTGGTGTTCCCTGCCGCCCATGCCGGCCCCGGGATGATGCGCGGGCTCGCCTGGGCCGATGGGTATATGGCGGTGCCGCCTGAAGGCGCAGCCGCAGGCGAGCAGGTTCCCGTCCTTCCCCTGCCGTGGACCCGCTTGCCGGGATAGCGCACTCGGCTAAGTGTTGCAATCACGGCAAGAACAGAAGGACCGGTAAGCGTTTATCCTTAACGGCATGACACGACGACGCGGCCCGATGAGCCGGGGCTTCCGGGTCCCAGGCTCTTCAGCGGCCGCCCTATGCGCTTCAGCTGTCGTCCTCGTCCTTACTGGCTGCGCCCTCGCTGCCAGCAGTCCCGTGGATTTGAAGTCACCACAACCGAAACCACCCCAGGGTTCGGCGCATCCGGTTCACGGCTCGATTGCACCCGAACGCATCGTCATCATCGGTGATTCACTCAGCACCGGATATGGGACCAGCCCGGAGGAAGCTTGGCCCCGCCTCCTTCGGAATGAACTCCGTGCAGCCTCCGTGCCGGCGAAGATCACTAATGAGGCTCAAAACGGCGCGGGCTACCTTACCTTCGGCGACGAAGACGCCACCTTTGCCTCACAGATCAGCGGATCCGTTAACGCATCGACGGACGTCGTTGTGCTCTTTGGTTCGGACAACGACGCAGGCCAAGACCCCGCAGAGCTACGCGCCGCTCTGACAGATGCCCTCGAGGAAATAACGACGCTGGCTCCCCACGCCAGGCAAATCATGATCGGCCCGCTGAGCGGCTTCGACGCCCTCGAATCGGACGTCACCACTATTCGTGATCAGGAACGGGCAGCAGCCCGCGATGCCGGGGCCGAATTTATCGACCCCGTCGCCGAGCAATGGGTCGCTGGGCCGGACTCCCCACTGTTGGGTCCGGACGGAGAACACCCCAGCAGTGGAGGACAGCAATTCCTGGCCGGGAAAATTAGGACGTTACTGGACCCGCACCGGGTCTCATCCACGGGCTAGGCGAGGCCGGGCTGACCATCAGCGCCCGCATGGGTTACACGTCCGCTAGCTGACGCTCTGTACGCAACACCGCTCATGATAAGTAAAGGGCCCGACTCATGGCCAATTGATATATCAATATGCCACAAAAGATGTAAAAGTCTTGACTTTGAGGTGTGACGGAGCGCACTCTGTTGCATACCGCGAATGTTGTTGATTCCTGCGGAACACCTGCCGGGCTTTGAGTCCCAGCACCAACACCCCCAACCAGTAATAACCGAAAGCCCATGACTCGCCGAGCAAAGGACCCGCTCATGGCTACAAACAGTGACACGAAATCCTTAGTACCCGAGGATTTACCTGCCAACCCCGTCCACGTGGAGATCAGTGTCTCCCCCGATGCAACAGCCCTCAACGATGAGGACGGAGGCGCAGCAGCTCTCCCGGATTCCGAAGAATACGAACAGATCCTGGTAGAACTGCGCAACGCCAAGACCGAGCAGGCCGTTTCGGCCCGCCGGAACCAGAAACTTACCCTCGACAAAGTCACCTTCGGAATCACGGGCGCCATCGCCGTCGCCTTCGTGGTCTGGGGCTTCGTGGGGCGCGACAGCCTTTCGGAAACTTCCAAGGGCGCCCTGAACTGGGTCATGGAATACACCGGCTGGCTGTTCATGGTGCTCGCATCATTGTTCGTTGTCTTCGTGCTGTGGCTGGCCCTGGGCAAGTTCGGCAACATCCCGCTGGGCAAGGACGGCGAGAAGCCGGAATTCCGCACCGTCTCATGGGTGGCCATGATGTTCGCCGCGGGCATGGGCATCGGCCTCATGTTCTACGGCGTCGCCGAGCCGCTCTACCACTACATCTCACCCCCGCCCGGAACCGTGGATGGCCGCACTCCCGCCGCCATCCAGACCGCCATGGCCACCTCGATCTTCCACTGGACCCTCCACCCGTGGGCCATGTACGCAGTAGTCGGCATTGCCATGGCCTACGGTACGTACCGGCTGGGCCGCAAGCAGCTGGTCTCCGCAGCGTTTACGTCGCTGTTCGGTATCAGGATGGTGGAAGGGCCCGTTGGCAAGTTCATCAACATCCTGGCTATCTTCGCCACGCTGTTCGGAACCGCCGCGTCCCTCGGCCTCGGCGCCCTCCAGATCGGCAGCGGCATGACGTCCAACGGCTGGATGGGCGAGGTCGGCACTCCGGTGCTGGTAGTCATCGTGGCCATCCTGACCTTTTGTTTCGTCGCATCAGCGGTCTCCGGCATCAGCCGCGGAATCCAGTGGCTGTCCAACATCAACATGGTGCTGGCCGTGGTGCTGGCCCTTATTGTCTTCATTGCCGGGCCCACCCTTTTCATCCTCAACCTGATTCCCTCCGCCATCGGCGACTACGCCCGGGACCTGGCCGAAATGTCATCCCGGACCGAAGCCGTGGGCGACGATGCACTGCGCAGCTGGATGACCAGCTGGACCATCTTCTACTGGGCCTGGTGGATCTCCTGGACGCCGTTCGTTGGCCTGTTCATCGCACGCATCAGCCGGGGCCGCACCATCCGCCAGTTCGTCACCGGCGTCCTCCTGGTCCCCAGTGTTGTCAGCGTGATCTGGTTCGGCATCTTCGGCGGAGCCGCCTTCCAGGTCCAACAGGAAGCGGATAAGGCAGGCACACCCGGGCTGGTAACCACCACCAACGGGGTCCCCTCCGTCAACTTCGACGGTGCTCTCTTCGATCTGGTCAAGAACCTCGGGATGCCCGGATGGGCCACAGCCGCTGTCATTGTCCTGGCCATGGTGCTCGTGGCTATCTTCTTCATCACCGGAGCCGACGCGGCCTCGATCGTCATGGGTTCGCTCAGCTCCAACGGGGCTGAGCACCCGCGGCGCGCCGTCGTCATCTTCTGGGGAAGCCTCACCGGTGCTGTAGCCGCCGTCATGCTCTTGGCCGGTGGTGACGAACCATCGGAGGCTTTGGCCGGGTTGCAAAGAGTCACCATCGTGGCGGCGCTGCCGTTCGTGATCGTCATGCTGTTGCTCTGTTTCGCACTGACCAAGGACCTGAGGCGCGATCCCCTGTCGCTTCACAAGCGCTTGGCCACGTCCGTGGTGGAACGTGCCATCCGCACCGGGGTGGAGCAACACGGCGGTGTCCAGTTCGACCTCGTCACCAAGCATGAGTGTGCTGAGAGCTGCACCGAGTCGGATTGCCCCGGAGGGACGGGCACAGGGACCATCCCGTTGGTTGGCCAGCCCCCGCTAAAATCCAGCGAAAAGTAGCAGACCCCATTCCGTAGACGACTCACACAGTTAGGTCCGCCATGTCCTACGTATCCCCCACCGAAGGAACCCTCCGGGTGAGCAAGCAGTCAAACGACGTGACCCTCACCCTGGATGCGTCCAAGCCCATGACTGTCCGCATCGAGGTTGACCATTGTCCCTGCGGCTCGGAACACAACCGGCCCGGCTCCTACGTCGACACCGATGTGAACAGCTAACACCGCAACATAACAACAAAGCAGGCGCCGGATGCCGGCGCCTGCTTTGTTGTTGCCAAAGGCGGTAAGGCCTACTTGGGCATCAGTACCGAATCAACCAGGTAAACCGTTGCGTTGGCGGTGTGAACGCCGCCGCAGATCACGTTGGCGCCATCAACCGTGAGGGCGTCCTTGGTGCCGGCTACCGTCACTTCGCCACCCTGGACAGTCTTGTGGGTGCCGACGATCTTGTCCGGGCTCAGCTGGCCGGGGACTACGTGGTAGGTGAGGATCTTGCTCAGCAGGGCATCGTCCGTCTTGAGCGTTTCGATCGTTGCGGGATCAATCTTGGCGAAGGCGTCATCGACCGGTGCGAACACCGTGAATTCGCTGCCGTTCAGGGTGGAAACCAGGTCCACCTTGGGGTTGAGCTTGCCCGAAACAGCCGCGGTCAGCGTCTTGAGCAGCGGGTTGTTGGAGGCGGCAACAGCTACCGGGTCCTGGGCCATGCCGACAACGGAGCCGGAACCACTCGGTACCTGGGCGGCGTAACCGGCGCAGCCGGGACCAACCAGGTCACGGGCCGGATCCATGGCCGTGCTGGCCATGGCCGAGGAGGATGGCGACGGTGCCATGGAGGAAGGAGCCGCGGATGACGGCGCGGCTGCCGACGAAGATGCGGGGGTGCTGGTGGTGCTCGAACCACCACAGGCCGTGAGTCCGAGAAGGGCGGCTGCAGTGAGGCCAACGAAGGCGAGGGCGGGGCGCTTTGTGGACAACATGTCATTCTCCTTATTTTTGGAACCAGGGCGTTGGATCCATTCGGTAGTGGGACACGGGCGGCCCGGCGTTGCTTTTGCGCCACCGGCTGTTTGTGTCTCACCAGCTATTCGGAGGACGTGGCGGGGTGGATGGGTGGGGATTGAAAAAGTTTTTTTAATCGGTCCCAGCCCGGTCTTTTCATGGCAGGCGCTGGCATACGGACACAGCGTCCGACGCCGGTCCCGCCCCAGGCGCGCAGGCTGCGGACCGCGGCTGGTTCAGGGTGCGTCGAGCGCGCGTGAGTTGCTCAGGAAGCAGATCTTGGAGTTTTCGGCTGACGAGTCCTAGGAAGAAGACTGGATAAGAGCTAGTTCGGGATCTTTTTGCCGGCCTCGATCTTTTGCCACTCGTAGTAACCGTCGGCGGGAACGATGGCCCTGCGTTTGACCGCGGCCGAACGGAAGGACGGCTTCTCCAGGATCGTCTCGCTGCGGGCATTGATGAATTTCGACCCGATCTTGGCGTCCTTCGCCCAGGACGGGATCAGCCCCCATCGGGCGATGAGCAGGCGCCGGTCAATGGTTCCCTCATCTAACCGCTCGGCCACTATCGGCACGTTCTGGGTCGGGGCGACGTTCCAGCTCGGCCCCGGAGGGCTGCCCTCAACCTCCTTGGCCTCGAAATGGCTCAGAAGGTCGCTTGTTGCTTTGGACATCACGTATCTGCGCACATGAGCCCATTCTGCCGCGTGGACTGCTGTTCGAGATGTCGGCGGACGTGCACATCCCCGGCGTGCTATCAGGCTACATTGCTGCTGGTCTCCTCCTAGGCTGTGTCAACAGACCAAGCAGGAGGGCGCCCGTCGTGGCGGTCGCCAAGCACAGACAACTGTAGGCGACAATGACTCCTACGAATGTTGAGCTGCAGGCCGTCTATCAGATAGGCGATTTGGTCTCCAAATGCCCACACTTGGAACCAGTCATTAGTTCGAATGACAAGACTCTGCTCACTGATGGACACATCGATTTTCATTCTTCTGAAGTGCACAGTAAAGCAACCTTTGACGGACGTGTGAATGTCCAAGTTAAAGGAAGGAAGTTAACAGGAAGCACAAAGCCTCCACGGACATTCCAGATCTCAAGGACAGATCTGACCGGATATCTGAAAAATCACGGCGTTCTCTACTTCGTGGTGTTTGTTAATTCTAGAACCCAAAAGAAGATACCGACATATGCGCTGTTGAGCCCTTTCAAAATTCAACATCTCCTCAACTCAATGGGCAACCAGAAGCAAATCGGCGTGAGGCTACGTCCGGTGCCTTCCGATCCGTTAGCAATAGAGGGGATAGTCAAGCTGGCCCTACAGTCCATCGACGAAAAACCCTCCATGAAGATTGATTCAAAGCAGCTCCAGGATTTAACCAGCATCACCCTCTACACAGATGGGACTATGGACCTGGATGCTCCAGTGAGATTGACGCGCGCTGATCACGACTACACACTCGTATTCGAAACCTCCGGGGGCATGGTCCTAGCCGTCGATGAAGAATTTGTCATCACACCAGCTGAGTATGTTGGTGAAGTGCTAACGCAGACCGTCAGTTGCGGAAATTTCATGTTTCCTAATCCAACACGACGGCGAGTGGACAGAGAAACTGTAGAACTTGAGCTCAGTAAAGGTCTTAAAATAAAGAAGTATGGCACAGGACAAAGTGCCACTGGCTCTATATCCCTGACGATGCGCGAGACTCTGAGGGAGCGGTTCAACGACCTCGGCTTCTACCTCACCTGCGCAGATACCTTGGCTTTCAGTATCGACGGCGCTGAAAACAACGTTGAGGTAACCCTCAACGACGACCAAGAGGAGCTTCGCGGCCACTTCGCGTATCTGACGACCTTGATGTCCTTGTGCGACCGCTTGGGAGTGGATTCAAGCCTTGTCGAGCTGGGACCACTAGAAGGCAAAAGAGGTGACCAGCTTGTCGGATTGCACGGAGTCATGTTTGAGGGAGAGGAAATCGCTATCCAACATGATGAACCTGCTGGAAGGATCTTGCAGCCCATGGGGCGTTGGAGCTGCATAGTGCTTCAACAGCCTGAGCACGGCTAGCGGCGCGTTGGTGATATGGGGCAAGGGGATGCTGTTCCATTTCCTTGGAAGGGGAAGGATCAAGGAGGGACGCGGGCCGGAACGTTCAGCCAGTCCTGTTTTCGGAGATGGCTTCTAGGGCGAGGAGCATCGCGTTGGATTCCTCAACCGAGAAGCGCGTGACAATAGGCCACTCCCACCCGGCACCGTAGTAATCATCGGTCACAGCAATACGAGCGATACGGATTGCTACTGGCAAGTCGCTGAAGTCCAGACCTTCCCCGCTGTCCAGGGCATCGACAAGGCTGTGGCGCTTCGAATGGAAGGCCGTATTGTCCGCAAAGTCCAGCTTTCGAGCGAAATAGTCCGACGACGACGCTGGACCGCTCCAGACACGGAGCGCCGTCAGCAGGAAATCGCATAGGTCATCGGCAGGGTTTGTCAGCACTTTGGTCACGGATAAAGCTAAGCACGCTCTATCGAGGGGTGTTCCATTTCCTTGGAATTGGGACGCCTCTCCGGGAACACCTCACTGCCCGCCACCCTTATTCAGCCTTTCTGGCGTCCATGCTGGGACACTGAACGTGCGCCGTTGGCTTGGGCACGGGTCAGGGCTGAGGATCTAGGGCGCCTATGTGATGGTTTTTGTCACAAGACACACTTCCCTGTGTGTTGACTGGACAAAGCTTGGCAAAAGCCTAACTCACGGATAGTCTACTCTCGCTAGTCGAAATTGGGGGTTCGAGACTGCGTCTGCTGCATTCCCTTTGTCGAGTTTTCATACTCCAAGGAGTCATGCAGTGAGCTTATTCCCCGCCCTAATCCGTCGTGCCTGCGTACCGGTCCTGACCCTAGGTTTGCTGTCCATCGGACTTGCCGTGCCCCCTGCCCATGCAACCAGCGACACACCCGCGAGTCCCCCGCAGCCGCGCACATCTGAGGCCGCCGCCGTGGCGGAGGCGACAGCAACCGCCACGGATGTGGTGGTGGACGCGGTCACGACACCGACCGCGTTGACGACAGCCCACCCGGACGGGACGTTGTCGACCACGATCAGTAATGAGCCCGTGCGAATGCAGACCAGTCAGGGCTGGACTGACATTTCCACGGACCTGGTGCAGTCGACAGTGGACGGCGTATCTGTCCTGAAGCCGGAGAACGTCCCCGTTGACGTCACAGTCAGCTCGGGCGGCGGGACCGAGATCGCGAGCCTGGACGACAAGAATGGGCATTCCATCTCACAGTCATGGCCGTTCGGGACCCTGCCAGCACCGGTGGTCGAAGGCAACTCGGCCACGTACCGTCAGGTCCTGCCCGGTGTGGATCTGATCCAGTTGGTGCACAAGACCGGCATTTCCCAAGTCTTGAAGATTGAGACGGCCGAAGCGGCCCGCGACCCTCGTGTGGCCGAAATGCGGATTTTCCTGGATTCGGAAAACCTCGCCGTTGAACAAAACGCGGCTGGCGAGCTCGCGGCCACGGGCACGGACTCGGGTGAGGTTGAACTCCGCAACACCGGCGGATTCTGGTGGGATTCTTCAGCCGCGGGTGCAACGGCGAAGGACCCTGGCGGCCTGAGCGTGACCCGGCCCTTTGCGCTGTCCTTGAAATCCGAGGCCGGGAAGCAGGCCCAGGTCTTTGGCATGGATACGATCCTGGACACAGCAGGTCTGACGTTCCCGGTGTATGTGGACCCTGACTGGAGCTTCACGCAGCCTTCCTTTGTTTTCGTTGATACTGCCTACCCGGGTACGTCATATTGGGGCGGCAACCTCACAGACGGTCGCATGCATGTCGGGTACATGCCGGCTTCGTGGGGCACACCAGATAATCAGACGCACCTGACTCGTTCCTATTTCCAGTTCGATACCTCATACATCGTGGGTCGAGAGATCATTGCTGCCCGGTTGAACACGGTGGAGACCTATTCATCGTCGTGCACCCCGACGGATGTTGCGTCCTGGATTACCAGCGATATCGGTACTGGTACGACCTGGAACAACCAGCCGAGTCTGCTATTGCGGACTGATATGGGGGCTGTGGCCAAGGGGTGGAGCGCTGCGTGCCCGCCGGGCACGGTCGGTTTTGACCTGATGGCCGCGAAGTCCATCCTCCTGAACAAGACGAAGTGGAATGTCATGCTCGCCGCGGGCAACGAATCGGACCCGTTGGGGTGGAAGAAATTCGAAAACACGGCGACCATCACCGTCACCCACGACCTGGCCCCGTACATGCCCTCCTTCCAGTCGATCTCTGATGGCCGATGGTTCGGCACCCCGTGGACCACGGGTGCCCGGATGTATACCCGGGATAAGACCCCGTCGTTCACGATCCAGGTCAGCGACCCTGACGGCAATAAGGGTGGCAGTCTCTTTGTGCAGATGTCCGTTTACAAGAACGGCGTGTGGCAGGGCTACGACGGGAACTTCTCCGGCGTGAGCCCGGGAGGGGCCAATGTCACGTGGAACGGACCCGCCCTGGCAGATGGAACATACACCCTGCAAGCCATCGCCAGAGACGAATGGGGACTCACCTCGCCCCTCATGGCCGTGAACTTCACCGTCGACACCACAGCCCCCTCGACACCGGACATCAAACCCGTGACAGCCATGGCATCGACAACCCCAAGCTATCCCGGGGGCGTGATTGGCGAGACCAAGTACCAGTTCAAGCTCTCCAGCAGTAACCCCGCGAACAAGGCCGATGGGTACATTTTCTCCATCAAGGAGGGCACAGCCGCGACCGTCTACCCGGCCGATGACTTGCTGAATTGCTCCCACACCCGCCTTCGGGAGTTCGTGGTGGTGTGCCCCGGCTATGGGCAGGAAACCACGATCACCATCACGGCCCTGGACCAGAACACCTCCTTGACGGTGTGGGCTTTCGATGACGCAGGAAACGTTGCGATGCCGATCAAGGGTGCCCCGGCGCATGTGACCTTCTCCGTTCCTGCGGCGCAGGCGCTGCCCAACCCGCAGACTGACTTCCTCGAGTTGCAGCTTTTCGGGGAAGCGTCATGGGTTGAGGCAAAAAAGGTAACCACGAGTCAATGCGCTGACGGTCCACCGACGGAAGCATTCACGACGGCCGATGTCCTGAATCTCCCCACGACGGGTTCGTATGCGGATACCAAAGCCAAGTCCGGTACAACGGCAAAGTGGGCAGTGGATCCTTCCCAGAGCTTCAGCATCGCGGCGTGGGTGTGCCCAAAAACTACGACAGGTATGCAGCCACTGATCAGCCAGCTGGCGAACTCGAGCACCATCGCTGCGGCCCTGAGATATGAGGGCGGGTCCTATAACCTGCGCTCCCAATTGGCATCCGGGGCCGAAGAGCGCGTGACCTCAGCCCTAATAGCGGCCGGCCAATGGACGTATGTCACGGCGGTCTACGACAGGATCAACGCCCAAATGCGAATCACCACCGCCAACGCGAACCAAACCGGGGACTGGATTATCGCCGCGTCCCCGTCACTGGCCCGTACAACGGCGGACGCGACGCAACCAGCACGCCTGGGACAAGGATTCGTTGGGCAGATCTACAGGCCCGTAATGACTCAACGCGTGCTCAGCAACGACTCATTCGGAGACATACAGCAGAATTACGGCACCACGAGAGGACTGCTCAAATGAGCCGCCACAAGAAATTACTGCGCAAGCCCAAAGCAGCCCTCACTGGCCTGGTCGCCGCTGCCGTAATCGCCTCCGGTGCCGGGTTTATCTACATCGCTGCCCCATGGGCATCCCCGGACAGCGCACAACAAATCAAACCCGTCCCGGCCTCGGACTTCCAGCCCAGGGCCGTGCCAGGCAACAACGACAACCCCTCAGCCGTGGTGGTTGGCGAATCCCCCGACGGGGTTAAGACCATGCGCTTCGGAGGCGAAGGAAACCCGGAACCGGCTCAGACGGAAGCCGAAGGGTCCTTCAGCGATACGGGTTCCTCACCGGTGCGTCTGGGCCCGGCCCCGATGGCGCCCGCCCCTGCGAACGACAAGGGTGCCGGGGATTTCGCGAAAATCCCCGGTACAGCCTCCGGTTCCTGGGGCGTAAAGGGCCAGACAGGTGGATTCACCTACAGCTACCCCTTCTCCCTGCGGCAGGCACCGGCCGGCCCGACCCCGGCCTTAGGCCTGTCCTATGACTCCTCCCGTGTTGACGGTCTGACCAGCGCGACGAACAACCAGGCCTCGGTCGCTGGTGATGGCTGGGCGCTCTCCGGCACCGGGACCATCCGGCAAAAGTTCGGGTCGTGCGCCGACCAGGGCGTCGCGAACTCGTACGATCTGTGCGGAAACAAGGAAGGCCAATCCTTTTCGATCTCTTTCGGCAGCCGTTCTGGTGAAATCATCATGGACCCCAACCAGTCCGACCCGGCCAAACGGTTCAAGCTCCGCGACGATGACAACACCAAACTCGAATACCTTACCGGCGCCGCCAACGGCACCTTCGACGGCGGGTACTGGCGCCTGACGGACACTACCGGCACCCAGTACTGGTTCGGTGTGAACCGCATCCCTGGCTGGTCGGCCGGCAAAGACAACTACTCAACCGACATCGTCCCCGTCTACGGACTCCCAGGCCAGCCCTGCTACAACAGCGCCGGTTTCGGCAGTTCGTCCTGCATGCAGGCCTACGCCTGGAATCTGGACTACGTCGTAGACCTCAACGGCAACTCACAGGGCTACTTCTATAAACAGGACACCAACTTCTACAAGTCCCAGGGCGGTTCGGGGACACTGAAGGCCTACCACCGCGCCAGCCGCCTGGAGCGCGTGGACTACGGCATGCGCGCCGGAACCGAACTCTCCACCCAGGCCCCGCTGCATGTGACCTACGGGTACACCGGCCGGTGCACCAGCGTGAACTGCTCGTGGGGAACCGATGTCCCTGACACCACCAAGTACCTGTGCGCCTCCACCTCCACCACCTGCTCAATGCAATCGCCGACGTTCTTCACCGACCAGCGACTGGTCACGGTCGTCAGCCAGGCCCTCTCGGTCAACCCGGCAGGGTACGGGGATCTGGATTACTGGACCTTTTACCACTCCATGCCCGACCCGGGGGACACCACCAAACCTGCGTTGATCCTCTGGAAAGTCCTTCATGAGGGAACGAACCGAACCAGCACCGCAGCCGGTACCGGGTTCGTTGTCGACCCGATGATTGAGTTCGGTGTCCAGACCCTGCAGAACCGTGTCTGGACCGTTAACGGTCTGGCCCCGCTGAACCGTTACCGGATCAATACCATCAAGGCCGCGACCGGGGCCACGACCACCGTGACGTACACCGCCTCGGACTGCACTATCGAGGATGCCAACAATAATGGTGTCGCTGACATCGTCCCGGAAAACAACTCCAAGCGGTGCTTCCCGCAGTGGTGGCAACCCACCACGCCCATCGTTCAAAATGTCCAACGGGACTATTTCAATATTTATCCCGTCCAAACGGTGCGGGTCAACGCTGGACCTGGGACCAACGGCACCGCGGACACGGTCACTAACTACAGCTACGAAGGCACCCCGGCATGGAAATACGCCGGACCGAAATACGTTGCCGGCACCGGCTCAAGCCAACTGACGTGGTCCGTGCTGGCCGGGTGGTCGAAAGTCAAGACCACGATCGGTAGCTCCGCCCCGACACCCACCACCGTCACGACGTACCTGCGTGGCTTGAACGGCACCCCGTCCAACACCACCGGAGGACTGTACAGCACGTCCGTGACCGCCTCCGACGGTACCGTGTACACGGACTCGCCATGGTTCGCCGGACGGGAAATCGAAAAAGAAACGTTCGTCGGTGACGGCGGAACCCGGTTGGGGACCACCATCACCGCACCGTGGGCCTCCGCCCCGACCGCAACCGCTTCGGCCGCGCTCGGCGGGCTCCAAGCCAGGCACATCGGCACCGCGTGGGTGAAAAACCTCCAAGCCACCAGCACCTCGGCAACACCCAGGAAGAACCTGGTCACCACCACCAACGACGCCCTCGGTCGTCCCATCTCGGTCAGTGACTCCGGTGAAGACCTCGTCGCCGGAGATGAAACCTGCACCACCACCACCTACGCCGACAACGCTGCAACGAACCTGTTGTCCCTGCCAGCCGCGGTGAACACGGCCGCCGGAGGATGCTCAGTTACCGGGAACCTGCTGACCGCGGCGCGGACCCTGTACGACACCTCCACCTCAGCTGACCCCGGCACTTCCGGCTACGTGGCCCCGAGCAAGGGCAACATTGCCCGTACCGACGCCGCCACCAACGTCAGCGGCACCGCCGTGAGCGTATGGAAGCTCGGACCAGTCATCGGATATGACGCCTACGGACGTCCGGTATCGTCCACGGATAACTCCACCGGGGCCCCACGGACCACGACAACTGCCTACACTCCCGCGACCGGTTTGGTTACCACCGTGACCGTCACCAACACCACCATGAACTGGACCAAGACAACCACGCTTGACTCCATGCGCGGCCAAGTCCTGATCGAAAGCGACATCAACAAGAACCTGACCAGCTACCGCTACGACGCCGCAGGGCGTGTCACTGGTGAATGGGGCCCGTTGCGGCCACAAGCCACCAACCCCACCCCCGGGATTGAAACCACCTACTCGATCTCACAAACCGCACCGTCCTGGGTGAAAGTCACCAAACTCTCCAGCGACGAAGCACCCACTTCGACCTACACGCTCTACGACGGGCTCGGACGCATCCGCCAAACCCAGCGCGAGTCCCCCGGTGGCGGCACCATCGCCACCGATGCCTGGTACAACTCCCGCGGGGACAAGTCCAAAACCAACAACGACTACTACCTCGCAGCCAACCCCGACGGTGTCCTGAGGATCCCGTCTCTGGCCGTCCCATCCAGCACCACATACTTCTACGACGGAGCCCAACGGCCCACAGCTATTAAGGCCATGGCCAACGACAACGTGCTGCTCTGGAGCACTCAAGTGGCCTACGCCGGAGCCGACACGACCACCGTCACCGGGCCGGGGACCGAAGCGGCCACCACGACCGTGAACAACATGAACGGCAAGGTACAGACCCGCAAACTCTTCCACGGCACCGCCGCGACAGGCGCCGCCGACACTTCCACTTACGCCTACGACGCGCTCGACAGACTCACTGGAATGAAAGACACGGCCGGTAACGCTTGGTCCTGGGCTTTCGATGCCGCCAGCAGGGAAATCTCTGCCATCGACCCGGACGCAGGCACGCGGAGCACCACCTACGACCCGGCCGGGCGTAAGGCCACGACGACCGACGCCGCCAACGTTGTCATCGGGTACGTTTACGACAACGCGGACCGGATCGTGAAAAAAACGCTCGGGACGGGGGCCACAGCCAAAACTCTCGAAACGTACACCTACGACGGAAACAAGCTGGGCCAGCTCAGCACCAGCACCCGCTACAACGGCGCCGCGCTGGACCAAAAGGTCATAACCACGATGACCGCCTACAACGCCGCTTACCAGCCCGGCACGATCTCAGTGCAACTACCAGCAGCGTTGGACTCCACCGCCCCGACCTACACCACCACCCGCACCTACACCTCAACAGGTCAGATAGAACAGGAAAGCCGTCCGGCCATCGGGCAAATGCCGACCGAAAACCTGACCTACATTTACAACACCTTCGACCTGCAGACGTCCTTCGTTAACGATGATTGGGAGACCATCGTCGGTGACACGAAATTCGACCATTTAGGCCAGATGGCCCAGTACTCCCAAGAAGACAACAACAACAAAATTGGCGGGACCGCCAACACCACCGGTCGGAACCAGATCAACTTCACCTGGGACGCGACCACCGGACGGCTGACCGACCAGTGGGCGACCAACACGACCCGCAATGTCGTGGCCGATCTGGGCAAAACCCTTTATACCTACACCCCTTCAGGGAAAATAGCGTCCCGGGAACTGGCTTACAGCAGCCGCCCAACCAGCCTCTCGGACTACCAGTGTTACGACTACGACTACGCCTCACGGCTCGCCGCGGTGTGGACCCCGGCACCAACAACAACCACCGACTGCTCCGCCATACCGGCCACCAACGCCGCCAGTGTCACCGGCCTCGGAGGCCCGGCAGCGTACGCACAAACCTACGCCTACACGCCAACAGGTGACCGATCCGAAGTCAGACGCTTCAACAACACCGGAGCCCTGGCGACGAAGGAAACCTACACCTACCCCGCCGCAGGCGCCCCCGGACCTCACAGGGTCCAAAAAATCGACACCACGGGAAGCGCCACGCCCCAGACCTTCACCTGGGACGCCACAGGCAAAATGACCAACAGGTCAGGTCAAACCCTGACCTACACCCCCGACGGGCACCTGGCCACCAGCACCGGGGCCGGCACTATCCCCGCGAACCCCAACCCCAACGCCGGAACCGGCACACCGGCCTCGGTCACATCCGCTGTCGCAGCCGCCAAAGGTGAAAGGTACTACGACGCCGCAGGGAACCTCATCGGCATCAGCGACGGAACCGGGACCACCATCATCATCGGATCCGTCACCGCCCACACCAGCACCACCGGCGTGAAGACAGCCACGTGTACCTATACCTTTGCAGGAAAAACTGTTGCGCAACGAACCGCCACAACAGCCGGCACGAAACTGATGTTTGTCCTCGGTGACACCCTCAACACCGCCCAAACCATGACCCTGCCCACAGTAGGGGCCGGATCAATCACCACCCTCACCCGCTACACCGACCCCTTCGGCCTCGCCCGGCGCGCAAACGCCACAGCCGCAGCGAACAACACCTACACCCCCGGTACGGCAGCGACAGCAGGGGTCGGGTCCAACGCCGCCAACCCCGTAGGATTCGGCGCCGTCAACGGCTACATATCCGGACTCGACGACACCGCCAGCACCCTCACCCACCTCGGCGCACGCGACATGGATCCCGTCACCGGAACCTTCACCACCCCGGACCCCATCCTCAACACCGAAGACCAACGCGGGTTCACCCCCTACACCTACGCCTTCGGAAACGTCATCAACACCTCAGACCCATCCGGACTCAAACCCACCTGCGACTGCGAGGACGACGACACCGGGCTGTATTCCTACAAAGGCAACGGACAATACAACGACGGAACACAAACACCGCCAGTCCCTTGGTATATGAAACCAGTAGGCATCTGGAAATGGTTCGACTATTACGGTGCAGCAGTCAGGGCTCGTGCTTCCATGGTTGCGGAAGTGAACGAGTTCAACCGAAACAACAGCGGCTCCATATGGAAGAACTCGATCGCCGGAGACCAAACGCGGCACGAATTCCTAACTGCGAGCCAGGAAACAAACAACCGCCTTTCAGGATTGTTCAACACCCTCTTGGACATGTCAACTTTCACACCCATAGCCGGCGGGACGATTCCCATAAAGGCTGGAGCATTGGGTGCAAGAGCTGTTAAGTACGGAGAAAAGGCCGCCGAGGGCGCCGAGGACGTCAGGACTTACGTTAACATTACCAAGGGCAAATCGATATCAAATCGGGCTACAAACACGGGGCATGAGGAATTTTCCGAAACACTCTTGAAGAATGGTTGGGAGTCGTCCTATTCAAAGAATGGTGCAGTGCAGTTCTTTCGAAAGGACGGAGCGCAATACGGCCTAAGGGAGAAGGCGAGGGATTGGTCGGGCTGGACCGCAGAATACAAACCCTACGGCGAACCCTATTCCATTCTAAAATTGCGCCTGGGTGCGGACTGACTTAGTACAGCACCAACATGCTTGGAAGTCATACGAACGCCTCTCCTACCAGAATTCGCATCTGAAACAGGGGGGGTGGTTACCACCCGCATGGGAAGTAACCACCCCTTAAGATGCAACCATTAATCCTGAGAGACAGACACATGCTGGGGCTACCCATCGTCGGATGCACAGGAAACCCAACCTATGTTTTCAGCATCCGACGGAAGCCCGCCGACTTCTCAAACGAAACGCAATTCTTTATCGAGTCACACGCGAGATACCATTTCCACTTAGTTACGTTTTTCAGCTAAGGCCGCCAACCCAGTTCATACCGGTGATTCAACTCCCGAAGTGTTCGCATCCCAGGCTGACCCCAGTATTCTGCGTTGACCCATTCAAATGGTCTATCGAACCACTCCTCGGACTCCGCTCTGAAATGTGAAGGAGTCGAGCAGATCAACGTCAACTCCATGTCGGCATCATTCACCATCCACCAATCGTGGCCCTCGCTCCAGATCAATAACCGACCAACGGGGCCGTGAACATCCATTATCCATTCAGTGAATGAATCTATGTCACTTATGGCCTCCTTGGGTATCTGAAGCGGAACAACTGAATCCCTAATGTCCGCGGTACCACTGGATAGCTCATCAATTCGGACACTCCAAAGTTGTTCTTTCTGCAGATCCCGCCATGATGAAGGGCTTAGGTGAATGCCACCAAGCATGATTCCGGCTTCGCATGCGATTACGGATCCACCTTGTGTGATGACGGGCCAGCCGTCCAACATTTCAAAGGGTATTTGATCTGGTTCGGTAGACATAGAAATAATTCTCCCACGTTGATAGAACTGTCGCTCCATTTCCGACGTATCCGCCCTGTCCTGACTTGACTGACGGTGCAGACCTTTGGTTCTGGCTTATTGCAAAACCAGGCTCCGCGCACAGCCCTTCAGGTCGGCGATCGGCTTCAGAACTCTGACTATGAGAGTACCTGCGGCAAAAGGCCCGGTAGAGCGGCAGGCCCGATTCAATGCCTGTACATGTTGACCATCTACCTGGCCGCCTAACCATGATCGCAGCAACTTCTACGTCCTGAACGGGGGCAGCGGCCACATATCCCTGTCGCCGAGCTGGTGCTCGTCCTCCGTGAGGAAAGCAGACAAGGCATCCTTCTTACCCCCGACGCTGCCGCAGAAGTTCGAATCAGTCGAAAACATCCGGCGAGATTGCGCCTGCATCAGACGACGAAGGCCGCCACTTAAAGGCCGTCCGCTACTGGCGGAAAGTCATGCATTCTTAGCGCGTAGACCGGGGTCCCGCTTCTTTAGAATCGGGGCATCCAGGATAGGACACTCCCCTACCCATCGAATCCGTGGGATCACGCGAAACATAGCTGTCCCGTATGTAGTCCCAAAAATCGTTCAACAAATCCCGGTTGAGGAAACAGCTTTCGGTACAGCACGCGTGTAAACCTGCGCGAACGTATGCGAGGAAATGAGGGAGTGGGAGATCCTGCTTTACGGTCGGTGCGAATAGTTTGCAGCGCCCCGGAAGTAGCCCCTCATCTCTGCCACATCTTCGTCGCTGATGTTCTGGTCGCCGTCCATCCACGCAGTGGAGGTGTCCCACTTCCTCTTCGGATGTCGGCTTGGCGCGAGCAGGATGCCTATCGTTGACCCAGCGACCCCGTCGACCTTGCTCCAGTAATCGTGATGGTAGAGCCGGGTCCGAAGGAAGAGGTGGTCTCTCAGCTGAGCGTGCGGCTTTGAGGCAACGATGAAAACCATGGGGCACTGGTCGCCTGGGTGGGGTACGAAAACGCGTGATTCCATCCTGATACTCGGACCCGAATGGCGAGACACTTTACCCATGAACTCAAGGAGAGTCCCTCCAAGCTCTGTCCGGTAGGCAGCGGGAACCGTGTCCAAGGACGCAAGCATCTTGAGCCTATCGGCCTCGGAGCTACCACCGGTCGGACTTGTTGCCACATCCTCCATGATGATGCGGAACAGCACCGATCCGTCGCCAGCTGCGTTCAGGGGTGCGTGCGGAGATGAGCGGACAGGCGCATCGGGGGCCAGGCCATCGATACTGCGCAACTCTTCCGGCAGATCCTTGGCTTCAGCCTGTTCATCGGCAAGAGCTACTTCCATATAGCGAGTGGGTTCGGATCCAAGTTCATTCACTTCCCCGGCCACACGCTTCAGGTAGTGCAGAACGGCACTCGTAGACCGTAGATGATCGAACAGAAACTCCCAATCGCGCCTCAGAAGAACAACGCAAGGCGTGCCTGCTGCCTCGTCCAGTGCGGGCGTGAAACCCACGGGCACCAGCGGGTGGTCGATGATAACGACCGCGATCCATTCATACAGCCCACCGTCAATCTCCACACGCCTGCCCCGCACGCTGGTCAGTTGCTCTCGTCGGTGAGCAAGGTACCGAATACTGCCCTTGGCTTGCTTGACCGCCTTGGTGATGTTGCTGGTCAACCAGCTCCCTTCCCGTTGGGGAGTGCCTGGCTCAACATTGCGGGCCTTGACTTGGATCAACGCGGCAATGCCGTCAGCGACAACTAGTCCATCTCCACGCTCTCGAACTCCGGACCCTTGACGCTGCTGTTCAGGAAGGAATACAAAGTCCGGCATCCCCCACCGTGCGGCAGAAACGCGAGTAGAGTCCTCCGCCGCGGGACCGCGTTCAGCGTCGGCCGGAAGCAACGAGGCATTCGGGACATCCCTGACGAGCACGCCCTCAGCTGTTTCAACGACGAGAGTTAGGGCAGGTTGATCTTCATGAGAGGCAGGCACGCATCAAGGTTAACGCGACAATTGGACTCTTGCTGGTTTGTCCCACAACCTTGGAAGTGGAACGGTTAAGGAGGGACACGCTCCCTAGTGGCTGGGCAATCAGTTAGTGCTGCGTCCGCCTGCTCGAACTTGCGAGCTACACTCCGACGCCCATCTTCCCTACCGGGTTTTAGGCTCTACTGATGAACAACATCCCGGCTCCCAGATCTTCAGTAATTGCTCAGCTCATCGTTGAGTCTGAGGAACTCGAAGAGCGAATGGCTTCCCTTCAAGAAAGCGAGCAACCCCAGGCCAAGGACATTAGTTCCGTTCGGTCCGACTACCGATCATGGCATGGCCGTGCGGGTCGTGTCCTGCCACCTGAGATTAGAAGGACCTTTGACGAGCAAAGGGACGGGAGCATGATGAAGCCCGGGATCGATCGATTCCTTGGTGAGCCCCGTAAAGAATCCGTGATTGGGGCAGCAGATGGCTCCTTTCTTCTTGGCCAACGCTGGCAGTACCCGTTCGACAACGTGCGCAGCAGAATGGAAAAGCAACGGCGCCTTTTAACGGACGCCGAACCCGAAGAATCGCCAGCTGCACTCGTGGCAGCAGATCTTGCAGGTGTCCTCAGGCGGCTCCCCGAATTCATACACGTTCTCCAGCAGCGCCGACCGGACTGGCCGATCGGAGAGGCGCTAAAAGATGAGCGGGAGCTACAGGTCCTTGTGGAAGCATTGCTTCGAACCCTCTTTGATGACGTCAGACCCGAGGACTACACCCCCTCCAAGGCAGGAGCGAACTCACGTGTCGACTTCGTTCTGCCCGAGGTCGGCGTCATTGTCGAAACCAAGATGACCCGCGAAAGCATGAGCGCGAAAAAACTGGGTGAAGAGCTCCTGGTCGATTTGGGGCGATACCCCGCCCATCCAAACTGTGAAGCTATCGTCGCCTACGTCTACGACCCAGACAAGCGACTGCAAAACCCTCGAGGTATCGAAAAGGACCTAACCCTAGGGACAAGTGCCGGCATCCAATTCTTCTGCGTAATCTCCTGACTTGGCCAAATTAAGGAATCCGGTCTGGGGCCAGCCCGCGTCCGTAACGTAAGAACTCGGTTCCGTGGAGGAGTCCATGCTTAAGTATCGGTAGATGGTCGCGCGGCTGGCTCCGATTATCTTTCCGATGTCTGCCGGTTTGAGTCCGCGGGCTTTCAGTTCATGTGCTCTCTTGACCTTCTCGTGGTCAGTCGTGATTTCTCGGCGTCCTGTCGCTTCCACGCCGTAAGCCTCTGCCTTTCGAGCAGTCGTAAACGCTATGACCCGGAAGTCATCTTAGAAGTACGGCTTGGTGATCAGTTCCAGCGCATGTCCCGACGGGTCTTTGAAGTACACCCCGCGGCCGCCGTGTTCGGTGCTCGTCTCGCCCGGCCGGGTCATTTGCGGATCCGCCCAATGCTCGACGCCGTCACTCACCAGGCGCGCATAAGCGCGGTCGAAGTGCGGCTCATCTACAAGAAAGGCGTAGTGCTGCATCTGGATATCGACCGGCGGCTCGGCAAACTGAAGCATCACACCGCCGGCCAGGGAGAGGTTGGTAAAGGGACCCCAACTGGGAGCATCAGCTGCTTCGAGGATTGAACGGTAGAACTCGGCTGATACGGTGCGGTCGACTGAGGCGATGATGGTGTGGTTGAAAAACGCGGGCATGTGTAACTCCTTTTCGGTGGGATCAGTTCGGTGGGGAAATTGATCCGCAAAGGAGGTGCCCGGGGCATGCAAGCGCAGCGGGCGACACAACGAGTCAGAGGTCGGCCGGGTAGCCGATCCGTGCAGGGCCGAGGCCCGATCCGGTCATCACGTCGGAAAGTCTAGCAAAGCAATTTTTCTGGCGGAGCAACCAATCCCGATGGCAGGATGGGCGGATGGCTATCGAAGTTCGCCCCGCCACGGTGTTCGATGACGTCAGGACCATGGTGGGACCCAAGAACCCCGGCTCCAATGTGTGCTGGTGCCTGAGTTACCGCGTTCCGTCCAAGCTGAACCTGAGCCTCCAGCGCGAAGAGCGCGGCGCATACGTTGAGAAGCTGGTCGCCGAGGATCCTCCGCCCGGGGTTTTGGCGTACGACGGCGACGAGGTAGTTGGGTGGGCGGCCGTCCACCCGCGCGCGGACACCAGTTTCGCGACGAACCGGAAGATCCCGCAGGTGGACAAGACCGATGTGTGGTCCGTGTGGTGCATCCGGGTGCGGCCCGGGCATCGGGGAAAGGGCATCTCACACGAACTCCTGCGTGGAGCCATCGACTTCGCCAGGGCCCACGGCGCCCCCGTCCTTGAGGGCTACCCCGTGGACAACAAGGGCGGAAAGGTGGACCTGACCATGGCCTATGTCGGAACGAGGAGGCTCTTCGAGAAGGCCGGCTTCAAGAAGGTCGCAGAAACCACCTCCGTGCTCAACGGCTTCCCCAGAGTGTTGATGCGGCTGGAGCTCAGCTAGTTCCTTGCAACCGTGCGGTCATCCTGTGCGCTTCCTCCAGCAGCAGCTTCCCCAGGTATTCCTGGCGCTCCGGACGGAAGCGGGGTTCGATCCCTGTCAAGGACAACGCCCAGGCCGGCCGGCCCTGCTGGTCGAAGACCGCAGCACCCATCCCCCAACTGCCTTCGAGGATCAAACCGGGATTCACTGAATACCCGGCCAGCCTCGTTTGTTCCAGGTTCTCCCGCACCACGTCAGCAGGATGACCGTCAGCAAAATCACCTGCGTGCTCTGCCCATTCCGCCAGCAGCGCTTCCTGTTCTTCGGCGGGCAGGAAGGCCAGGATCGCCGTGCCCGCGGAGGCAACGCCCAAGGGAAACCGCACACCTTCATGGAGCACGAACGACCGCACGGGGAACGAGCCCTCCTCGCGCAGCACACACACGGTCTCGTTGCCGCGCCGGATGGAGAAGAATGCGCTCTCCCCTGTCTCCGTAGCCAGCCTGCGAAGGGATGGGCGGGCAATGTCCTCCATAGGGAAACGGGCAGCTGCAACAGACCCGAGCAGGAAGATCTCAGGTCCCAGCACCCACTTTCCTGAGGACGAATCATGTTCCAGGAAGCCCTCGGCGGCCAGCGATGTGAGCAGCCGGTGAACAGTGGGTCGGGTCAGCCCGGATTCGCGGACCAGCCCGGCCAAGGACGTGCCTTCAGGCTTGCGGCCCACCAACCGCAGCAATGCCGTCACCCGACCTACAACCTGCGCTCCTTGAACTACCACAGCGCCCTCCAAGAGATTTCATCCACATTATGGACACGTAACAGTCTATCGTCCACACCGTGGGTAACGGTGAAATAAGGCTCTTGACCCACCTGACGCGCCGAACCTAGGCTCCTAGCCAAGAGATAAGTTGTCCACAAAGTGGAAGCCAACCAGACTCAAAGAGGAGTTCCCGTGTCCAAGATCCACGCGAGCGCAGCCACAGCGCTCCATGACCTCATGGCTGATGGCCTGACCATCGCCGTCGGAGGTTTTGGCCTGAGCGGCATTCCCGCCGACCTGATCGACGCCGTCCGAGAGTCAGGCGCGAAGGACCTGACCATCGTCTCCAACAACATGGGCGTGGACGGCAAGGGGCTCGGGGTGCTGATCGAGGCCGGGCAGGTCCGGAAGGTCATCGCATCGTATGTTGGCGAGAACAAGCTCTTCGCCGAGCAGTATCTGGCCGGAGAGTTGGAGGTTGAGTTCACCCCGCAAGGCACGCTCGCCGAACGCCTCCGCGCCGGTGGCGCCGGGATCCCGGCCTTCTACACGCGGACGGGTGTGGGCACCTTGGTTGCCGAAGGCAAACCCTTGGAAGAGTTCGACGGCGTGACGTACGTCCGTGAGCGCGCCATCACCGCCGACGTCGCGCTGGTCCACGCTCACACCGCCGATACCGACGGCAACCTGATCTACCGCTACACGGCCCGGAACTTCAACCCTGTGGTGGCCGCCGCAGGAAAAGTCACCATCGCCGAGGCCGAGGTCATCGTCGAGCCAGGCGAATTGGATCCCAACCACATCGTCACCCCTGGCGTCTACGTCCAGCGGCTTGTCCAGGCAAGCAACAGGGTCAAGGACATCGAACAGCGCACGGTCCGGCAGCGGCCCGAACCCCTGACGGTCTGAAGCAAAGGAGCACACACCATGGCATGGACACGTGACCAGATGGCTGCGATCGCGGCCGAAGAATTGAACGACGGCGATTACGTCAATCTCGGCATCGGTATCCCCACACTGGTAGCCAACAACCTGCCCGACGGCGTCCGGGTGATCCTCCAGAGCGAAAATGGCCTGCTCGGGATGGGCCCGTTCCCATACGAGGGCGAGGAAGACGCGGACCTCATCAACGCCGGCAAGCAGACGGTGACGATCACCCCGGGCGGCAGCATTTTCGACTCCGCCACCTCGTTCGGCATGATCCGTGGCGGCCACGTGAAGGTAGCCATCCTGGGCGCCATGCAGGTGTCCGGCGGCGGCGACCTCGCCAATTGGACCATCCCCGGCAAGATGGTCAAAGGTATGGGCGGTGCCATGGACCTGGTTGCCGGGACACCGCGCGTCGTGGTGCTCACCGAGCACAACGCCAAGGACGGCTCGGCCAAGATCGTCACCGAATGCACCCTCCCGCTCACGGGACTCAAGTGCGTGGACCGGATCATCACTGACCTGGCCGTCTTCGACATCGCCCCCGAAACAGAAACGCACGACGGCGGCACCCGCCTTGAGCTGACCCACCTCGCCCCGGGCGTCACCGTGGAAGAGATCCGCAGCAAGACGGACGCAGGGTTCACGGTGGCGTTGGACGAAGACG
The DNA here is from genome assembly GCF_059090325.1 of Arthrobacter sp. B0316-5-4. Taxonomy (NCBI): domain Bacteria; kingdom Bacillati; phylum Actinomycetota; class Actinomycetes; order Micrococcales; family Micrococcaceae; genus Arthrobacter; species Arthrobacter sp. B0316-5-4. The sequence continues at coordinate 250,680 of NZ_JBNHFN010000003.1, read as the reverse complement.
CGCAGGAAAACACCCTCGAAGGAGCCAACGCATGAGCCTGCAAGACCAGTTCGGTAAAGACATCCTGCTCACGGGGTGGGGCCACAGCAAGTTCGGCAAGCTGACCGATGAGACCCTGGAATCGCTGATCGTCCAGGTCGCCGGGGAAGCCATCAGCAACTCCGGCTTGGACCCCAAGGACATCGACGAGATCTACCTGGGCAGTTCAACTCAGGCATGCAGCCGCTGGGCTTCACATCGTCCTTGGCACTCCAGCTCTCCACGGAACTCGCCAACGTCCCCGCCACCCGTACCGAGAACGCCTGCGCTTCCGGCTCTGCTGCCTTCCAACAGGGGGTCAAGGCCGTGCTCGCCGGAACCGCGCGCAACGTCCTGGTGATCGGTGCCGAGAAGATGACCGACGCGGGAGCCGACGTCGTAGGAGCAGCCCTGCTCGGCGCTTCGTACGAGATGGCCGGAAAGGCGTCGTCCACTGGTTTCACGGGCCTGTTCGCTGAAGTCGCCAAGCACTACGAAAAACGCTACGGCTCATCTATTGCCCGCCCCGGATTCGAAGCGGGCCTCGGCGACGTCCTCGGCTCCATCGCCGCCAAAAACCACCACAACGGCATGGACAACCCCTACGCCCAGATGCACCGCGACTTCGGCGACGAGTTCTGCCGGACCATTTCGGACAAGAACCCCATGGTGGCGGAGCCCTTACGCCGCACCGACTGTTCGCCGGTCTCCGACGGTGCCGCCGCCGTCGTGCTGTCCACCCAGGCGACCGGGGGCGCAACCGCCCCGGTGCGCCTGGCGGGTTTCGGCCACGCGAACGACTTCTTCCCCGCCGAGAAGCGCGATCCCACGGAGTTCGCTGCCACCAGGGCGTCCTGGGAGCGCGCGTTCACCATGGCCGGCGTCGGAATTGATGGTTTGGACTTCGCCGAGGTGCACGACTGCTTCACCATCGCCGAGCTCATCATGTACGAGGCCATGGGCCTGACCCCGCGCGGCGAAGGTTCCCGCGCCATCCAGGAGGGGTGGGTATATAAGGACGGAAAGCTTCCCATCAACGTCTCCGGCGGCCTGAAGGCGAAGGGCCACCCCGTCGGCGCCACCGGCGTGTCGCAGCACGTCATCGCCGCCATGCAACTCACGGGCACCGCCGGGGACATGCAGCTCCCCAACGCACGCCGGGGCGCCGTGCAGAACATGGGCGGCGTGGGCATCGCGAACTACGTGAGCGTGCTGGAGGCGCTCTAACCCCGGATCAGCGCCGCGATCTCCGTGAATCCGAGCCGCTCTGCGTTCTGAAGGGCGGTTCGGCCTTGGGGGTCGCGGATGTCCGTGTTGGCTCCAGCGTCGAGCAGTTGCCGCACCACGTCCTGCTGGTTGGGGCCACCATTGTTGAGCAGGATGGCTTCCTGCATGGCCGTCCATCCCAGATTGTTGACGTGGTCCACGGGTACCCCTGCAGCAATCAGGATTCCAACGGTTTCCGTGTGCCCGTGTTCGCTCGCGGGGATCAGGGCCGTGCCGCCGTACCGGTTGATGCTGCGCACGTCCGCCCCGGCGGCCAACGTAAGCTTGAGGACCTCATTGAACCCCTCGGCCCCTGCGTACAGGAACGCGGAGTCCTGAATCGCGTCCTTGGCGTTGACGTTCCCGGCCGCCTCGATCAGTTCTTTGACCTTCACGGGATCGTTGGCTTTCGCGGCAAGGATCAGGAGTCGGTCGGTTTCCAGTTGGGCCTCCTGGGACAGTTTGGGCGGCGTGGCCGGGGCAGCAAACGACGACGGCGGGACAGGGCTGGCGCTCGACGGCGCCGCGGACGTGGGGGCTGCTTGCGACGCGGTGGGTGCGGCAGGGCTGGAAGGCGAGGTTCCCGCCGTCGTGCATCCTGCCAGCAGCAACCCAACCATCAGCAACCCAACCCCCACCGCCCGTGCTTTCATGGCTACTTCGCTGCCGTGGCCAGGGCGTCCGCACCTGCGGTAGCGCAGGCTTCGTCGAGAGCGCCGTCAGGGGCACCACCGACGCCGATACCCGCCACCGAGACGCCGTTAACCTTCAGCGGCACACCGCCGGACAGGAAGAGGGTGCCGGGGAGGTCGGCAATGGATGGGCCGTTGCCGTTGATGCGCTTGGCAAGCTCGCTGGTGGGCGCACCGAACGCGGCCGCCGTGTAGGCCTTCTGCTTGGCTGCCTCGATGGTGTGCTCGGCGGCGTTGTCGCCACGGAGGAGAGCCTGGACCGTGCCGAAGCGGTCCACCAGGGCGACGGTCACGAACGGAAGCTTGTCGGCCTGGCACTTGGCGAGCGCAGCGTTGACGGCCTTGCTCGAGGCACCTACTGTGATGCGGTTCTGGGCAACCACGTTCTCCGGTGCGGGCTGGACATCGGCCGGGACCTTGGCATCGATGGCAGCAGGGGCGGCGGCCGGAGCTACAGCATTGGCCACCGCCGTGGCGCCACCTGTGAGCAACAGTGCTCCAGCAGCGGCTACGGCGATCATCTTGTTGGACTTCTTCACGGAGTTCTCCTTGTAGTCAGCGTTGGTACACCTCCATGCTCCCGGGACGGGCCCGGCGCCACATCGGCCCGAAGCAGTCCCCCGGCTCATACTTTCCGCGAGCCGTATCAGCCAAAAGGTGGAGAGACCAACACCCCTGCGGGCACCTAGCATGGAAAGAACGCCTCCAAGGGAAACGGGAACCGGAACCGACCATGCCAACTGCCCCTCCACGGCCCACGCCAACCGGCCGGATCGACGGCCGGATCGACGCCGTGGTCCACCTCGGTTTCGCCGTGCTCATGGTGGCGTCTGCGGTCCGCTACGTCATGCGCCACTCCCCCGCGGACAACCTATGGACGGTAGCGTTGGCCGCCGCGGTCTGCGCACTGTATGCGGTCACAGCGGTCCTGGCCGGGCCCCGCACACCGGGCCACCGAAACAGGCCATGGATGTTCGCGTTGCTGGCTGCCTGGGCAGTGCTGGTGATCGTCGCCCCGAGCTTCGCGTGGTGCTCCTTCGCGATCTTCTTCCTGGCCCGCACGGCTTTCCGCGGCTGGGCAGGATACGTGGCCGGGGGCGTGACGGCGGCGGCCACCGCCGTCGGGCTCTTCCGTATGAGCGACTGGACGGACGTGGCCATGCTCCTCGGACCGCTGGCCGCGGGCGCCCTGCTCACCCTGATCTACGACAAAATCGAGCGCGACGCCGCCCTCCAACGGAGGCTGTTCGACGACGTCTCACAAGCCCAGGAGCAACTCGCAGCCAGTGAACGGGAGGCCGGGATCGCCACGGAACGCGAGCGCGTTTCCCGCGAAATCCACGACACCGTCACCCAAGGGCTCGCCAGCAGCTTGCTGCTCCTCGAAGCAGCCCAGCGATCCTGGCCAGCCCAGGCGGCCCAGGACGATGTGCGCCACGCGTCCGGGCTGTTGCGGCGGAACCTCGCCGACACCCGCAGCCTGGTCCACGAACTCTCCGCCCCTGGCCTCGAATCGGCCCCCCCTTCCCGAAGCCCTCGAACACGCGGCGCGCCAGTATGTGGACACCATCCGGGTCCAGGTTACCGGCGAGGCCAGGCCGATCCCGAACGAGGTGCGGCATGCGCTGCTGCGGGTCACGCAAAGCGCCGCGGCCAACATCAACCTGCACGCCCGCGCTGAGCACGCCAGCGTGACCCTGGGGTACCTTCCGGACGCCGTCACTTTGGACGTGTTCGACGACGGCCGCGGCTTCGATCCCGGAACGGTACCACCCCCGTCGCCCACCGGAGGATACGGGTTGCGGGCCATGAGGCAACGAGTGGAACAGTTGGGTGGAGCATTGTCCGTGGAGAGCACGCCCGGTGAGGGCACCATCATCGCCGCGCAACTGCCCTTGCCGGCTGCAGGCCCCGAGATGAGGGAGCGACGATGACCACCATTTCCGTGCTGCTCGTGGATGACCACACGGTGGTCCGGAGCGGACTCAAGGCGCTGCTGGGCACCCAAGCCGATATCGCCGTCGTCGGTGAAGCGGCATCAGGCGAGGAAGCGCTGGAAGCCGCCCAAAAGCACCAACCCGCGGTGGTCCTCATGGACCTGGCGATGGGCGCCGGGATGGACGGCATCGAGGCAATCAAGCAACTGCGCCATCGCACCCCTCAACAAGCCATCATCGTGTTCACCACCTACGACTCCGACGCCGACATTGTCCGCGCCGTCGATGCCGGAGCGATGGGATATCTACTGAAGGACGCAGCACCCGAGGAGATCTTTGCCGCCGTCCGCGGGGCTGTGCAGGGGAAGAGCGTCATGTCCGCCCCCGTGGCCTCGCGGCTGTTCCAACAACTGCGTAATCCGGACGAGATCCTCACCCCACGCGAGGCGGAACTGCTCAGCCTGCTGACCCAGGGGCTCAGCAACCGTGACCTGGGCAAACGCCTCTTCATCTCCGAAGCAACGGTGAAAACCCACCTCGCGCACATCTACGCCAAACTGGGCGTCGAAACCCGTGCGGCGGCCATCGCCACGGCCATCCGACGCGAGGGGATGCGGTAACCTCCGGTGGTTGGTTACGCTGACCCTATGTCGGACACAGCGGATCGCAGAATGTTCAAAACCCCGGGAACTGCTTTGCTGGTCCGGGGAGCCCTCGCAATCGTTTTTGGCCTGCTAATGCTCGTGCTGCCAAGTGCCACCGCGTTCGTGGTGGTGGTCATGTTCGGTTTCTTCGCGATCATTGACGGCATCACCAGTGTGGCCCACTACTTCTACGACCCCGCCGGCCGGTCGCGTTGGTCCGTGGCGGGCGGCTTCATCTCCATCGCCGCCGGAATCGTGGCAGTCGCCTGGCCCGGGCTGACAGCTGCAGCCATCGGTGTGCTCATAGGTTTGTGGGCGTTGGTGTTGGGCATCTCGCAAATCATCCTGGCCCTGGCCGCACGGACCTTCGTTCGAAGCTGGGGAATTTGGCTGTTGATCGGCCTGGTCACCACCGTGTTTGGCATTGTGGTGCTGGTCAACCCCGGGCTCGGGTTGCTGGGACTGGTGGCCATGTTGGCGGCATTCGCCATCGTGACAGGGTTGCTGCTGATTGTCTCGGGCATCGGGCTCCGCAAACTCGCGCATACGCAACCGCTGTACGGCCACTGATCCGGCGGTAAAAAGCGGTAGGGGGATGCGCTCAGCGCCAAGTTCGGTAAGTTAGTTGCTGTGAAGATAGCTACCTGGAATGTGAACTCCCTCCGTGCCCGCGCCGACCGGGTGGAAGCCTGGCTTGAGCGCAGCGACTGCGACGTCCTGGCAATCCAGGAAACCAAATGCAAGGACGAGAACTTCCCGTGGGAGCTCTTTGAACGCATGGGTTACGAGGTTGCGCACTTCGGCGTGAACCAGTGGAACGGCGTGGCCATCGCATCCCGCGTCGGCTTGGAGGACGTGGAGCGCACCTTCCTGGACCAACCCGCGTTCGGCAAGGCCGGCAAGGACCCTGTCCAGGAAGCCCGCGCCATCGCGGCCACCTGTGGCGGCATCCGCATCTGGAGCCTCTATGTTCCCAACGGACGCTCGCTGGATGACGAACACATGCCGTACAAGATCAAGTGGCTGGACGTCCTCCAGGGCCACGCCGCCGAATGGGTCAAGTCCGATCCGACCGCCCAGATCGCCCTCATGGGTGACTGGAACATCGCACCCTTCGACGACGACGTCTGGGACATCCAGCTTTTCCGCGACAACAACTTCACGCACGTCAGCGAACCCGAGCGCGCCGCGTTCCACGCCTTCGAAGCGGCCGGTTTCACCGACGTCGTGCGCCCCTACACTCCGGGCCCGGGCGTCTACACGTACTGGGATTACACGCAGCTTCGCTTCCCCAAGAAGGAAGGCATGCGCATCGATTTCTGCCTCGCGTCACCGGCGTTGGCCTCACGGGTCACCGGCGCTTCCATCGACCGGGAAGAACGCAAGGGCAAGGGCGCCTCGGACCACGCACCCGTGATCGTGGAGCTCGCAGACTAGGCACATCCACACCGACGAAAGGGGATGGCTGGACATGGCTGGAAACCTGTACCGGGGCCAAGCAGGGCTGCCCTTCTCGTCGTCGCTGCGCATTTACGAGCCGCTCGAAGCATTCCCGCCCGAACAGCAGCACCAGCTCGCGGCGGCAGGCGGTAAGACGGGTTCCCGGGCCGCCGTCGAAAATGCGGAGCTCCAAGCTTCGCTGGGCCGCATCACGCGGCCCGGAGGCGATCCGTTCCCTACCGGTCGCACCGACCTTGTCCGGATGACGCGCGTGCCCGCGGGACGGCACGCCGCCCCTGAAAAAGACGGGGACGACGCCGGGCGGCTGCTTTACTGCCCCAGCCAACTGGTGATTCGGGCCGGCTTGGCGGCCAACGCGCTGATGGACGGCGTGCACAGTCCCCTGGCCGATCTGCTCATCCCGGTATCGCAAAGGGACAAGCACCAGGTCAGGATCGACCGCCTCAACGCCGGTGACGGCGCCAAGCGGGTGCATACCCGTGCGTCGACGTGGGGCATCCCCTTCAGTTGGTTCTCACTTTTCGCCGAGTCCGACCGCAAGGACGTGGTGGAAGCCGACGGGCGTATCCTGACGGTCCGAGTGTGGACGCCCCTCACCGAAGCGTTGGAAAGGGCGCGGTTCGCCGTGGCCCACCTGGCATTGGCTGCTCCCGACCTGGACATGCTGGACGACCTGACGCAGCTTACGGAATGGCTGGAGCTGTTCCATGCACAGTCCATGGTGGAGCTCGATTACGGTGCCGTGGCTGACAAGGTCTATCCGGACGACTCGCCCATGGATGTCCGGCTGGGCATTGAATGCCTGGCCGAAGGCGACATGACAGGAGCTGCGGCCGCGTACCGACGCCTGGCGTCGCGGTGGATTCCCATCAGGCAGCTGGCACGCGCTTCCTAGCCTTGGCTGGCCGTGCTGGGTGGCGCGGTGGTCTCCCGGACAATCAGTTCGTGCGGGGCAACCTGCGAATGGACGGCCCCGGGGTTGCCATCGAGTTCGTCCAAAAGCATTTTGGTGGCAAGCTCGGCCTGGTTGTCAGGGCGTTGGCCCACGGTGGTCAGGCCTAGGGACGACGAGAAATCGTGGTCGTCGATGCCAATGACCGACAGATCCTGCGGCACCCTGACACCATGGCGTCCGGCTTCGAAAATCACGCCCATGGCCATCTCGTCCGACGAGCAGAAAATAGCTGTGGGTTTACGGCCGGGCTGGCTCCATAACCGGTTGAAGGCCTGCTGTCCGCTGGCAACAGTGAAGTCCCCCCACTGGTCCCATTCCGGCCGGACCTCCAGGCCGGCGTCGGTCATGACCTCCTGGAAGGCGCGGATCCGCACCCGGGGCACGTCGAAGTTCAGGTCCGTTTCATCGTCGCCGTGGAGCAGGGCAATGTCCTTGTGCCCCAGATCCAGCAGGTGTCGCACGGCGGTGGAAGCGGCGTCGTAGTCATTGATACCGATGTACGCGCAATCCTCGACGTGACCACCCACCACCACCAGCGGGATGTCGATCTTGTGGAGGTGTTCGAGTTCCTCCTCGGTCAACGACATACAGAGCACCAGCAGGGCATCGATCTGCTTGTACACCATGGTGGAGCTGAACAGCCGCTCACGGTTGCTCCCGTGTCCGCCCAGGTTGAACAGTGACAGGTTGTACTTGCGCGAATGCAATTCCCTGTCTGCGCCCTCGATGGCCTTGGAAAAGAACCAGCGGCTCACGAACGGAGCCAGGACGCCGATGGTGCGCGTACGGCCTGTGGCCAGCCCGGAGGCCGACGACGACGCCACATATCCCAGCGAACTGGCCACCTCAAGGATTTTTTCCCGCGTGGCCGGGGACACCCTGGGCAGGCCCCTGACCGCCCGGGAGACAGTTGCTGTGGAGACGCCTGCCGCCGTGGCGACGTCCTCGATGCTGACGCCCGTATGGCCGCCGCGTTGGGATCTACCCGTTGTTCGTGACACAGGCTCCCCTCTCCGGCCGCCGTTGCTCCGCATTCACCTTATGTGGGACTTGCCTTCTGCAACGCCCGGTTACGCAACGTCGTAATGCGCTGCGTAACCGGGGCTGCAGTGGTTATCCCTTGAGACCGCCGGACAGAAGGCCCCGAACGAAGTACCGCTGCAGGCCGAAGAAGACCAGAAGCGGGATGATGATCGAGACGAATGCCGCCGCCGGGTTCAAGTAATCCCGGGCACCGCGGGTACCGGAAATCTCGGCCAGCCGTTGGGTAATGGGAGCAACGTCCGCTGTTCCACCCGAGAACACCAACGCCACCAGCAGGTCGTTCCAAACCCACAGGAACTGGAAGATCGCCAGCGATGCAAGTGCCGGCACCGACAGCGGCAGGATGATCCGCCAGAAGATGGTGCTGTGTCCGGCGCCGTCTACCCTGGCCGCCTCAATCACTTCACCGGGAATCTCGGAGATGAAGTTGTGGAGGAGGAAGATACCCAGCGGGAGACCGAACATGGTGTGGGCGATCCACAGCTGCGCATACGAACCGGCAGGAAGGTGGAGCGTCTGCGTGAAGAACTGCAGCAGCGGGATCAGTGCCATCTGGAGCGGGATGATCTGCAGGGCGAAAACGAAGATGAAGAGAGCGTCGCGGCCCTTGAACTTGCCCCAGGCGAACACGTAAGCGGCCATGGAAGCGAGCACCAGCACGAAGATGGTGACCGGAATGACGATCGCTATCGAGTTCACGAAGTACTGGGACAGGTTGGCTGACTGCGAGCCTGCAGGGGTCAGGACGTCCGTGTAGTTCTTGAACGTGAAGTCCCAGTCAACGAAGGCATTCCACCACCCGTTGGAGCGGGGCCCAACCTGCTTCGCAGCAGGACGGAACGACGTAACGAACAGGCCAAAGGTCGGAACGGACCATACGACGGCGATGATGATGGCTGCCGCTGTTGCCCACTTGGAGGTGAGCTTGGTCTTGACGCGCCGCATCATCGGCTGGGCGTCCTCCGTGGGATCGGATCCAGGACGCTGCCGGGTTACGGCCTTCGAGGCCTCTTTCGGGGCTGGCGTGGCTGTCAATGGATCTCCCTTTGCTTGCGAAGGACTCGAGCGTTGTACACGACGATCGGCAGCACCATCAGGAACAGGATCAGGGCCAGTGCGGCACCACGTCCCGGTTCACCGGCGCGGAAGGCCTGCGTGTACATTTCGTTGGCCACAACCGAGGTGTCGTAGTTGCCGGCCGTCATGGTCCGGACAATGTCGAACACCTTCAGGGTGGCGATCGTGATGGTGGTCAGGACCACCACAAGCGCTCCACGGATGCCCGGGACCGTTACGTTGCGGAACTGCTGCCAGGCATTCGCACCGTCAAGGCGGGCCGCCTCAATGAGCTCCACCGGGACACCCTTGATGGCTGCCGACAGAATCACCATGGCGAAACCGGTCTGGATCCAGACCATCACGACGATCAGGAAGATCGTGTTCTCCGGGGCGTCCAGGAGAAACTGCTTTGGATCCAGCCCCACGGCGTCCCTGAGGAAGTTGATGACACCGGTCTGCTCGAGACCAGGGCCGCGGTAGTCATATACGAGCTTCCAAATGATGCCGGCGCCCACGAAGGAGATGGCCATTGGCATGAAGACCAAGGACTTCAGGACCTTCTCGCCGCGTGCCTTATCGATGAAGACTGCGTAGGCCAAGCCGAAGCTCGTGGACAAAAGGGGGACCAGGACGGTCCAAATGACGGTGTTCCGCAGCGTGGTCAAAGCCTCAGGCTGCGTGAACATCCAGACAAAGTTGTCGAAACCATTGCCGTTGCCGCTGGCGTCCGTGAAGGCCAGCATTGATGTGCGTACCGCGGGATATACGAGTCCCACGAGCATAAGGATGGCTGCCGGGGCGAGGAAGCCGGCCACTGTGACCTTGTCCTTCACCGATTTCGGTGCCCTGTCCACCACCAACATGATGATGCCGATAATCGCCGCGAAGATCGCCAGCGCTATCACTACTTGAAGGAGTTTTCCTCCGATAAAATCCATACCCAACCTCCGGGGCGTGAGTGAATCACTGAGTTCCGGGAAAAGCGCTGCCTCCCAGACCAGGCGAAACCTGGCAGGGAGGCAGCGCTTTCGTAGTTAGCTCTTAGGCCAGCTGGCTTCGATGCTGTCCGTTACCTGCTGGGAGGAGCTTCCGTTGATCCAGGAAACAATGCCCTTCCAGAAGGAGTTGGAACCCACTGCACTCGGCATCAGGTCCGAGCCGTCAAACCGGAAAACAGTCTTGGGATCCTGGAGGAGCTGGATGGACTGCTTGTCCAGGGCGGACTGTGCGTTGTTCGGGTCGAGGCCCTTGTTGGCGCTGATGGCACCGCCAAGCTTCACGCGGTTGTTGGCGAAGTCAGCGCTGGCCATGAATGCCAGGTAAGCCTGAACCTCAGGGGTGTCCTTGTAAGCACCAACGGTTTCACCGCCACCGGTGATGGCCGTGCCCTTGGATTCGTCGACGGGAGGGGTCATGAAGGCCCACACGTCGCCGTCCTCGGCTACGTTGGTTCCGGCGGGCCAGTTGGCTGCCTGGAACGATGCCTGGTGGTGCATGGCGCACTGGCCATCAAGAACCGGCTGGCCAGCCTGGGCGAAGGCCGTGCTCAGGATGGAGCGGGGATCGCCGAAGCCACCGTTGACGTAGGCCGGGTTGAGGAGGATGTCGCCAACCTGATCGAATGCCTTGACGATCTTGGGGTCGTTGAAAGGAATCTGGTGGTTGACCCACTGGTCATATACCTCGGGACCCTGGGCGCGAAGGACGACGTCCTCGATCCAGTCAGTGCCCGGCCAGCCCGTTGCCTCGCCCGATTCGAACCCGGCGCACCATGGCTTCATGGTCTTGTCATCTGCGATCTTCTTGGTGAGGTCCATCATCTGGGCCCAGGTCTTGGGAACTTCCCAGCCCTTGTCCTTGAAGGTCTTGGGTGAGTACCAGACGTAGCCCTTGACGTTCGCAAGCATCGGGGCGCCGTAGTAGGTGCCATCCACGGTGCCGTACTTCTTCCAGTCAGGGGACCAGTTCTTGTCCACCAGGTCGGAGACGGTCTTCGGAGCGGGCTTGAGGTAGCCGGCGCGGGCCTGGGTGGCGAGAAGGCCTGGCTGCGGGAAGATCGCTACGTCAGGAGCCGTTCCGGACTGGGCACGGACGCCGATCTGCGTTTCGAATTCCTTGCTGCCTTCGTACTTGATGGTGATGCCCGTGCACTGCTCGAACTGCTTCCAGGATTCTTCGAGGTTAGTGGCTTCGGTGTCCACGATCGTGGAGTACACCGAAACGGTCTTGCCTTCGTGCTTGCCGTACGTGTCGTAGGCGGAACAGTCGCTGGATCCGGCAGTGGATCCGCCGCCTCCGCTGTTGCCGCTGCAGGCGGACATGGTAAGTGCCAGGACACCGGCGGCTGCGACCGGTAGCAGGTACTTGGTTTTCTTCATGCTAAAGACTCCTCGCTGAGTACAAGTGATTCGGCGGCGCAATTGATGTGGTGACGCTCACACTAGCCATGATCATCGCACATATGCAAGCGCTTACACGCACCGTAACCACAACGATACAAAGCAGCCTGCCTACTTCTGGATTCGCCCATGCGATGGCGCCCTCGGCCCTGGCGTGCCCAGCCGTGGACCAGGTTGCCCATTATCCGATTTGGTTGCCTAATGTTGCCTATGGAAAACTAAGAAGTGTGGATGAACTTGAAGCACTACAGACCATCGGCCGATTGATCAAGGAAGAACGCCTGGCGCAAGGCCTGAGCCAGGTGCAGTTGGCCAAACAGGCTGGAACGGCCATCAAGACCGTCCGGACGCTGGAATCGGGAACCCGCCGCGCGCAGGAGATCAACCAACGCAAGCTTGAACACGCCCTGGGCTGGCGCGCCGGCTCGGTGTCCGAGGTCCTCAAAGGGAAGTCAACGTTCGCCCCGGACATGATCACCCCGGACGACATGCGCAACGGAGACGAAACCCGGCAAGGTCCTCCCCGCGTCGCGGTTCCCAGCGCGCCCATCGCGCGGGCCTCGCACCTGTCAGACGAGGAACTCCTGGCCGAGATCACCTACCGTATGATGCACCGCAACAGGGGCTAGTTTCGCGGAAATCAGCCCTTGCGGCGGACCATTTCATTGATCCAGATGGGTGCAAACGGTGAGGTGCAGTTGGGCGGCGTGGGATAGTCCTTGAGGACCTCCAACCGTTCACCTATGCTGAGCGCCCGGGCTCGATGCCCAGGGTGCTCGATCCCGATCTGCGCCAGGCAGTTGTTCATTGCCCACTGGAGCCGGTCAGGCGCGTCCTTCATGCCAGCCTCGATCAGGTCCAGGAGTTGGTCCAGGTCAAGGCCCTCAGGCTTTTTGACGACACGTTCGGCCGTCAGGGCCCATCCAGCACCCGCTACCACCGGGTCCGGGTCGGAGAACCACGACACCCGCAGTTCCTCGCAGTACGGGCTTTTCTTGATCACATAGTTCACGAGCCAGTCGTTGACCTTCGGGGTCTGCGCTTGGCGCAACATGCCGTCCAGCTCGTCCTTCGCAAACGCTTTCGGCCGGCAGATCAGCAATGACAGGAGCCTGGCTGCCGTGTCACCGGTGTTCCAAAGCTCCCGGGCCAGGTCCTGTTGCGTTTTAAGCCTCTTCGCGACGGCGCGCAGCTTGCTGAGGTTCACTCCATGATCGTCGCCGTGCCTTTCGTTCACTTCGCGCGCACGGGGATCCTCCAACGCCGCCAGTTCGGCCATCACCTCGGCCACCGACGTCTCAAGTACCGGTGTTCCAGCCATTGCGGCCTCCCGTCCTGTCTGGGTCGTTCCCCAACATCAGCGAACCCGTTCGGCGCGGGTGAACCGGGACCGGGCGCCCGAAACCATATGAACCAGCACCGGGGTTTTCTGCCCGATCACCAGGTCCAGGGCTTCAACCAGTTGGGACACTTCGGCGGCAAGGATGTGGGGTGCTACTCCTTGCCTGGGTTGGATGCGGATGCGGAGCCCCGGCTTTCCCTTCACCTCAAGGGTTGCCACTGACGCGCTGGCGAGGTCCGTCCTCTCGGAAAGAGCGGCCCGCAGCGCCTGCTCGGCAACGCCGCCGCCAATCCGAACTTGGCCGTCGACGTCGCTGTCGTCGTCACTGGACACCAGGAAGTTGGCCCGGCCTTTGCCTTGCTGGGACACCCAGGCAATCATCGCGACAATGATGGCCACCAGGACAAGGCCAGCCACGATCCACAGCCAGCTCTCTTCCCGCCCCGGAAAGCGGGTGTCCCGGAAGAGCTCTTCTGTCCGCGCCCACGCAGCGGCGGACCAGCCATGCCACCATGTGGCTACGGCCGGAACTGTGGCCAGCAGCAGGAGGAGGAGCCCGACAGCAAGGAGTTTCACTCCAATAATGAACAGCAGCACGCGGTTGAGGGCTCTCGGTGTTCCGTTCATGCCCCGATCACCCCCGACGACGCCAGATTGACCCGCACCGAAGGCATCGGTACAGGCGACATTTCCTCAAGTTCAGCCTGGACTGCGGACCGCACAGCCTCTTCGCTCACGCGGCTCCCCGAAGTAGGCCTCACGTTGACCACGACCAATTGCCGCGACACCACCACCATGACCTGTTCCTGCGTGACATTCGCGGCAGTCCGGGCCCTGCGGGCCAGCGCCGAGGCCAGGACCTCGTCATCGACGACGACGGCGGTGCGGGGGTCGCGAAGCAGATGGCGGGCCCGACGGCCCGGCAGGACGGCGTGGAGGAGGAAAAACAACCCGACCATGGCAATCACAGCACCACTTGCGCCCAGCAGCAACGGCGAGATGCCTGCCGGAAGGGCGATGACGCGTTCCGCCGCCGTGCTCGGATCGATCAACCACGGAGGCTGTCCAACGGCACGGACACCGGATTCGAGCAGAGCGTAGACGCATAGGACAATGACCAGCACTGCCGCGATGGTGGCTGCTCCGGCGCGGGATGAGTGCGTTTCACGGCGCAGGATGCGGGCCATCTCCGGGTCTTCCCCGGCAACCGGCCTGGCTCCGGAATCCACTGCGTTCAAATTCTGTGTTTCCTGATCCTGCGTCATTGAACGCGCCCTCCCTCCGTGACCTGGGCTCCACTGATCCTGATGTCCACCCTGCTTAGCTGGGAGCCACTGAGCCGGGTGACAATCTCCAGAATTGTTGCCTTGGCCGCAACGGACCGGTCCCAGATCGACCCTCCGAAGCCCTGGACCCGCCTGGGATCACGAAGGACCTCGGTTAAGGCCGGAATGCTTATAGGTGCCACGATCGACAAAGCCAGCAGGCCGTCGTCGTCCGCCCAATCGGCCCGGATGTCACCAGCCTCAACGCCGAGCGCCTCGGCGGCCGCGGCGCGTGCCAACGATGTCAAAGCCTGGGTACTGATCCGGTTGTGGCCGGCCAGGCTGGTGGTGGATTCCACAGCCTCAGCCACGCTCATGACGAAGAGCGCCGGCCCGTAATGGCGTCCAGCACGCTGCGCAGGTCCAGCTTGCCGTCAGCCGCGCGTCCCAGCAGCGCGCCGATGCCCATGAAAAGCAGCGATATGAGGAAGCCCCACAACCCGAACGACAGGGACATGAAAGCCACGAAGGCGCCGATCGCGATTCCCACCACGGTCATACTCATTGGAGCGCATCCCTTTCCACTACAACTGTTTTGCCGCCGGGGGCCTTCACAGGCGGGGCGATATAGACGTCCGTGATTTCGATATTGACTTCGATAACCTGCAGTCCCACCAGTTCCTCGACCGCCCTGAAGACTGCGGCCCTGACCTGGTTGGCGACGCCGTGAAGGGGATGGCCATAGAGGGCCACCAGATTGATGTCCACGGCCACCTGGGTCTCGCCGACCTCGGCCCGAACACCGGCTGCATGGTCTGAACTGCCCACGGCGTCGCGGATCGCGCCCAGCGCACGGGACGGGCCCGAACCCAAGGAGTAGACGCCAGGAACCGTCCGGGCAGCGATCCCGGCTACCTTGGCTACCGCAGCCTCGGAGATGATGGTGCGTCCGGTCCCGACGATCTCGCCACCAGGCACGGGCTCAAGCTGCACGTTCTGTTCTTCCATGAAGCACTCCCCTTCTCTTGACTACCACCCTAGCGTCTAGCTCCGACGCTTTGGCCACAAGGGCCAAGAGCCATGCTGTGGGCCCGGGGTCGGGTTATCCACAAGCGCCAATATTTGACTGGGTAGCGCCCGATCGCTCCACCTAGACTGGCCGACACATCGCCACAACAGCTGCTGGGGAGCCTGTCATGCCATGCCGTCCGATCGCCGCAATATCGTCTGTACGCGCCTGTGTTGCGGCGGTGGTTCTGAGTGTGGTGTGGCTTTTATCGGGCTGCTCCACGCCGGGCAGCCCACCCTCCACAACAAGCACGACGACGGCGACACCCGCCTCGAGCGCGTCGGCGGCCACCGCATCGGCTACCCCCTCAGCTTCGGGCGCGTACAAACCGGCCGACGCGAACGGCAAGGCCCAGAACGTACCCGTGCCCGTGATGCCTGAATTGGCGAAGGAGAACTCGGAGGCCGGGCTGGAGGCGTTTATCGGGTACTGGTACGCGCAGCAAAACTATGCGATGGAATCGGGAGACCAAGCAGCTTGGTCCGAAATGAGTGACCCAAAATGCAGAACATGCAAGCGCATCGAAGATGGCATCCACGATAGCCATATCAACGGACGTTGGTCCGTCGGTGGAAAAATATCGGTCCCCGCCGTCGAGTTGTTGTGGAAAGAAGGCGTGCCTGTGCAGCAGGCCAAAGTACAGATCGTTCAAGAAGAGATCGATTACTTCAACGAGGATGGATCAATAGGTCGCCCTGCGGAAGCGGCATCGAACTCGGCATTCGCTCTTTTTGCCACTTATGAACCCGCGGGGTGGAAGGTGACGGACCTTGGCCTTATCAGGTAGTAGTCAGGGCATACTCGTGACACTTGCGACCCTTTCGACCGTATGCGCCTTAGCCCTGGTACCCGCTGGGGCCTCTGCCGCGGATTCAAACCAATGGGCAGGCTATAACAATGAACAAGGCGCGCTCGACCTCACCAGCACGTTCCGCATCGACCCAGTAACTGGGCAGCTAATTTCAGGCATTGGTGGGTCAACACCAAACCCAGACTCGGCCGAGGATCCGAACCAGTACATGGCCGACACTCACTGCCGCGCCGACGGACCTGACACCAAGGACCCGGGGTGCGATGCCCTGAACTGCCCGCCCAAGTCTCCAGGAGGTGAAGAAGGTATACCGGTGATCTGGAAGGAGGCGCCTAAAGCCATCACCAACCCGGGATGGACCGATTGGGTTCCTGTCAGCGGACCAACCTGCCTCTACGACACCAAACCCGAGGACGTCCTGGCCAACATCGCAGCCCGGATCCTCAACGACTTCCGCCAACTACCCGTCAACCCCGGAACCCTCGAAGCCCAACCCTTCCCCAACACCCTCAAAGGCGGACCCACCAACTTCTACACCACACCAGGCCAACAAACCTTCGACCTCACCATCCTCGGCCAAGCCGTCCACCTCACCGCCACCCCGGCAAACTACACCTACACCTACGGCGACGGCACCAAACTCGGACCCACACCCACCGCCGGGTACCCCATCCCCCAAACCCAATGGCTCACCACCGAGACCCGCAACAGCCACACCTACACCCAAACCGGGAACTACCCAGCCACCCTCACCACCAGCTTCGCCGGAACCTACTCCGTCAACAACGGCCCACCACTACCCATCAACGGAACCCTCGACCTCACCACACCACCCAAAACCATCCACGTCTGGAAAACCGAAAAAGCACTCGTCGCCGACACCTGCGAGCAAAACCCCAAATCCTGGGGCTGCCCCGACGCCAAGACCGGCTAGGTGGAAATCATGGCCAGGCCGGCTTTAACAGCTTCCAGGCACCGGGCTACTGCAAGGCGGGGCTCCAAAGCGTAGGAGCCGTCGCCAAAGAGTTCAAACGTCATTACTCCGCTGTAGTTCAGCCGACTGAGGTCCCGCAGGATCTTATCGAGGTCCAGAAATCCATCGCCCCAAGCCAGGTGTCCTGTGGGAGCACCATCAACCAAATGAACGTGCCGGATGTCCTCGCCAAAGGTCCGCGCGTAGTCACTGACGTCTTCCCCGGCCGCTGTCATGACAACAGTGTCAATCACCACCCCCAAAGTTGGGGACCCGACGTCGTCGAGCATTGACCGGAGCGACCTGACATCAGTGACGAGGTTCGACTCAACACGTTGAAGAGGCTCAAGAACGCATCCCACACCAAGTTCGGCAGCGCGCTGGGTGATTGTTTGGAGGGCTTCGACGGAACGTGCCCAAGCGACCTCAGGTGGCTCGTCCTCATATCCTCGTCCCGCAGTCAGGAACAACAGCGGAGCCTCCAACTCGCTGCACACTTCCGTCGCCCGCAAGAACAACTGCAAGCTTTGACCTTTGAGCCAGTCCTCCCCGGAGGCGATATTGACGGGATACGCAACCTGTTCAGGGGTCAGGCAGACGACAGTGAGCCCCCGCACCAATAGCTGACTTCTGACCTTCTTCAGATGTGCTGAATCAACGTGGGGAATGTGAAGGTGCGGAGCGACGCCCCAAAGCTCCACGTTCGTCCTTCCCAGCTCGGCCATGTCATCGAGGCAACGCTCAAGAGTGTGATGCTGGTAGGCGAAGTTCAATCCGCTTACCTGGTCCAAGCCCAGTACACCCTCCAAACCCATCACGCCCATAACTACTTACCCACTCCGTCGGCGAGTCCACGGATGAAGTACCGCTGTCCGGCAAAGAAGAGCACAATCACCGGAATTGCCGCGATAGCCATGCCCGCGAAGACTACGGGATAGTCCGTGCCGTGCTTGGACATCAGATTCGTCAGTCCCACGGGCAGAGTTTGCAGCGCTCCCCCGCTGGTGAACACCATGGCGAACAGGTATTCGTTCCACGTAAACAAGATGTTCAGGAGAACAGTCGATACTATGATCGGCTTGCACATGGGCAAGATGACCTGCCAAAACGCCCGGGCCTTCGACGCTCCGTCCACGGATGCTGCTTCGTCCACCTCTGCGGGCAAGTCCATCATGTACGCCCGGATAAGGAACGTGGTGAAGGGAACCCGGAATGCCGTGTACAAGATGAGCAGTGCCCACAGATTGTTGTAAAGCCCCAGGCTTTGGAACATCTTGACCAGCGGGATGAGGGCAACCGTGGGAGCGAGCATCAGGCCGCCAAGAATCAGAACGAGCACCACCCTGTTGAAGGGGATGCTGACCCTGGTCAACCCATAGGCAGCCCAGGCGCTGATAAATACTGTCGCGATGGTGGAGGCAACGGTAACCAAGACGCTGGTTGTGAGGTAGTCGCCCACCCCTCGATTCCATGCAGTGATGTAGTTGTCCCATTTCCATGCGACCGGCAGGGCGAAAGGATTGGAAAACAGTTCGGCGTTGGATTTCACACCGTTGAGCAGCATCCAGACCAAGGGATAAACAACCACGACGGCGAGACCAACCAAGAACGCTTTGATGAGGACCCGGCCGAGTACCAGCAGCAGGGCTGAGCGCGTCACCATTGGACCCTCCTTTTCTTGGAGATACGCAGCTGAATAACGGCCAGGACCAGAGTGATGATGAAGACGGCCGTGGCGACGGCGGCCGCATAACCGAAGTCGTTGCGGACGAATCCGCTCCTGTAAAGCCACGTGCCAAGGACCTGGCTGGAGTTGTTGGGCCCTCCGCTGGTCATCACCATGACCTCGTTGAACACTTGGAAGGCTCCGGACACCGTGACGATCATCATGAGGCCGGTCATTTCCCTGACGAGAGGCAAGGAAATCGAAAGGAAACGCTGGAAGGGGCCCACGCCGTCGATCGATGCAGCTTCATATAGTTCGGAGGGGATCCGCTGGAGCGCCACCGAGAAGAGAAGCGTGCAGTATCCAAAACCCTGCCACTGGCTCATGGCGATGATGGCAAAGATCGCCGTGTTCTCCTGTCCCAGCCATGCTTGCGTGAAATTTCCCAGGCCCAGGAAATCCAAGGCCGCGTTGAGGATGCCCATCTCGGGTTCATAGATGAAGTAGAACAAGAGACCGGCGACTGTCAGGGAGATGGCGGACGGTACAAAGTAGACGGCGCGGAGGATTCCCCTCCACCGTTGGCTTCGCAGTCCCTCAATCATCGCTGCGAGGATCATCGCCCCGAATACCTGGAATGCAATGGAGATGACCGCGTACAGCGTGTTGTTAAGGAGTGACTTCCAGAAGATGGGGTCATTGAACATGCGGACGTAGTTGTCCGCGCCTACAAAGGTTTGCCGGCCGCTGTAGATATCCCATTTGAGGAAGCTGAACCCAAGGTTCTGCACCAGGGGCAAGTAGGCGAACAAACCCAGCAGCAGAACCGCCGGCAGTACCCACACAACGTTGCGCCAGCCATGCGCCCGGACAGGCTTGCGTGTCCTGCTTTTCGGCGACTTAGTGGAAAGAGGTGCCGGAGGCGGAGCCGTGGATTTCCAGGCAGTATCGGAAACAGTCATGGCGCTGCCTGCTACTTTGCTGCACTGGAAGCAGCCCGGACAGAAACAAGAACCTGGTCCGCAGTCTGCGTTCCGGCCACCAGGGCTTCCCCGCCGGCCAACCAGGCGTCAGCAACTGCAGGAACAGTAACGGAGTCCAGCCACGTGATGGCCGCGGATGCTTCGTTCACCTGCTTGATGCCCTCGATCACAGGTCCGGAGGAGTTCGCAGTGGAAACCGCACCTTTGACCGCGCTGGGCTGACCGTACGGCGGGGCCGAGAGTTTGGCAGCGTTCTGGCTGTTGGTAGCGAATTTCATGAAGTCAGCTGCCAGTGCGGCGTTCTTGGAGTGCGCATTGATGATGTAACCCTCGGGAGAACCTTCAATGGCCTGCGGGTCTCCCTTGGCGTCGGCCGCCGCCGGAAGCTTGAAAATGCCCAATCCATCTTGCTTGAGCTTTGAATCGGCGGAGGCAGTGGAGTCGAATTCAAGGATCTCCTGGTAGTACATACCGGACTTCCCCTCAGCCAGGGCCTGCTGTGCCGTGGTGTAGAGAACGCCGTTTGAATCCTTGCCACTGCCGGTGCACTTATTGACCAGGGTGGTGAATTGGCCCATGGCCTTGAGGTAACCCGTGTCCTCGAGTTTGGCAGTTTCTGGGCTGAAGTCTGCTTGCAGCGCATCGGCGGGCACCTCGTAAGCGAAGAGCTGCTGCAGGTAGTGCAGGCCGGGCCAGCCGTCCTTGTTGCCAAAGGAGATCGGCTCGTAGCCGGCTTCCTTTAACACTGAACAGGACGAAATGAGTTCGTCGAAGGTGGTGGGCGGTGTCAGGTTGAGTTCCTTGAAGATCCGCTGGTTGTAACCCATGAACTTGCCGTTGTTGTAGAGCGGAACGGCAAAGTATTTTCCGTCTTTGGCAAACGCTTTCAGCGCGGATTCCCCGAAGTTGTTTCCCCACTCAGTGCCGGGGGCAATGACGGGGGTCAGATCTGCTGCGAGCCCGCCGTCAATGAAGTTGTTGGCCCAGCTGCCGGCCCAGGTGAAGTAGATGTCCGGCATTGCTTGGGAGGCAGTCAGCGTTTTGGTCTTGTCCTTGATGCTCTGGTCCGTCTCCTGGATGAGATCGAAGGACACTTCCGGGTGCAGCTTTTTGTACTCTGCGGCCAGGTCCTCAAAGTAGGGCTCCAAGGGGTCGCCGCCAAACTTGGTGAGGATGCTGAGGGTTCCTGTGTATTGCGGCTCTGCATTGGGATCCAGGACAGCAGCCGGTTGGCTGCCGCCGCCGGCACATCCGGTAAGCGCCAAAGCGGCGCCGGCCAGCAATGCCATCAGTGATTGGGTGCTTTTACGCATCAGTTCTTCTTTCGGTCGAAGGGCCGATCAGCCGGGACTCCTGTATCGGAGTGGGAAGTTATGCCCGCCGTTGGGTGGCTTCACAGTGACGGGCTGAAAGGTAACTCCTGATTGAAACGTTGGGGTGAAACATGTGATACCGGTACCACAGTGAATCACGATTTGCTGCGTCGGGGAAGAGAGCAAGGAAAATTAGGGCAGGGAATTTTCTATTCGCTGCCAGCAGCCCGTACAGGGCCGTCCGACGAGCGTGCGACCAGCATCGAAGGCAGGGCGTGCTTCCTCGAGTCAGAGGTGTCGCCGTCGATCCGCGCGATAAGCTGCTGGCAAGCGACCACCCCCATTTGGCGCATGGGTTGCTGGATCATGGTCAGCGGTGGTTCCATGACGGCCGCCCAAGGGCTGTCGTCGAACCCGATCAGGGAGACGTCCTTCGGCAAGCGCAGATTTTTGGCACGCAAGGAATGAAGTGCCCCCACCGTTGCCTCAGTCTCGGTGGTGAAGATGGCAGTGGGTGGGTCCGCAAGGGCGAGCATCCCGCTGACCGCCCGCGTCGCCTGGCCCTCGTTCTTGAGAACATGGGTGATGAGTGCAGTGTCAAAAGGAATCCCAGCCTCTTCGAGCGCATCGAGGTAACCCCTCAACCGCTCGCCGTCACTCCAAAGCGCTTCGTCCAGGATGCTGTGCATCTGTTTCAAATCCGTCGCCGGGCTCAGGGTCACTGGCCCCCACGCGAATGCTATGCGCCGATGACCATTGTGGATGAGCGATGCAACAGCAGACCTCGCGGCTTCCCGGTTATCGATCACCACCGAGTCTGTCTCCAGTTTGTCCACCAGACGGTCGATAAGAACTACAGGGGTTCCTCGATCAATAGCACTGGACAGATGGGAAACGTCATCACTTCGTCCCGCAGCTGAGGCCACAATGAGGCCATCCACTTGCTTTGCCAGCAAGACGGCGATCGCGTCACGCTCCAGCTCAAGCTTCTCGTCAGTGCTCAGGATGATGGCATCGTAGCCGGCCGTTTTGGCGGTTTCCGAAATACCTTTGAGCACGCCCGAGAAGAACGGGTTGGCCACATCTGCCAGCACAATTCCGAGGGTTTTGGTGACCCCGGTGGTCATGCTTCGAGCCAACGTATTTGGCTGGTAGCCCAATTTCTCGGCCGCGCGCATCACCTTGGCCCGCGTGGCTTCACTGACCGATCCATAGTTGCCCAGGGTCCGGGCTACAGTCGCCCGGCCTACGCCGGCGGCTGCTGCCACCTCGGTTATGGTCGGGGCAGCCGGGTGGTTCTGATGATCCGTCGCCATCCGGCCCCTTTCAGCTGTGGAATCCGCGTATGCGGCTCCGTCCGTGGATTTATCTCTGCAACAGATCCTAGTAGCTACTTCGAGTGCCCGGCCGCTACCTCGACTGCCCGGCCGTAACCGAAGGCTCCCTCCACATAGCACTGCGTCGCGGCGGACTCGGCCCCTCGGACCAAGGCCTTCCGGCAGTCCTCAACCGGCGGCCGAAACAATCGACTCCAACCGGAACTCAGCAGACTGACCACGAGTCCCGCCAGGAAGGCATCACCGCAACCCATAGTGTCCGCAAACCGCAGCGGATCGGTGGGTGCCGCCGCCTGCGTAAGGAAGCGTTCGCCGTCGTACATCATTGCGCCCGACTGGCCGCGAGTCCCCACCGCAAGCGAAACGCCCGCTGCGTGGACGCGTTTCAGGTCATTTTCGACGGCGGCAACGGTCATGTTTCCGCACGACAAAAGTGCCAGGTCCACGTAGGGCGCCGTCTGCGCCAAATAAGCGTCCGTTCTACGTTCCAGCTCGGACGAATAGTCGAAACTGACCAGTGTCCCGGCGCTTCGCAAGGCAGGTAACTGGCTCTCGGAGGCGGAGTAGACGCTCGAATGCACCAGTTGGGCGGAGGCCAGGTATCGGAGGTGTTCATCCTCCAGCACGAAGGGATCGCTCGTGGTGACGCCTCCTTGGTTCCAGCCCAGGAAGATGCGGTCACCGTCCACCACCTTGATCTCGGTGACCCCGTTGAGGCCGTCGCGGGTGATGCACCGGCTGGTGTCAACACCCTCCGCATCAATGGCCTCGCGGACAAAAGTGCCCAGCGGATCCGAGCCAAAGACGCCGAGGTAGGCGGATTCAACCCCCAATCGGCGGGCAAAGACCGCAACGTTGACGCAATTACCCCCGGGGTACATCACTTTACGGTCGAGAAAACGGTCCACAATGTTGTCCCCGAAACCGATTACTTTCATGCTCTTCCTGTCTCGAATCTGCGGGCCCGGACAGCCCCGGGCCCGCAGCGCGGCCTTATGCCTTTGCGGGCGTTGCGCTGGTCAGTATTCGACCACCCGGTAGTAGCGGCGCAGATCCAGGGAGTGGTTGCGTACGCGCTCGAGGTGCTTGCTGAAACGGTCAAGTACCGTGTCCAGGATCAGCGGGGCAAGGAGTGCACGGAATCGAGGACTAATCCCCGGGAGTTCGTAGTCCTTGCTGTCCAACAGGGTGGTGTTCTTGCTGTAGTTTTCGGCGAATTTGGCCACCCGATCCATCAGGGGGCGGGTTTCGTCCTCGCCCAGGAGCAACATGAGGCTAGTGTCTTCCTCGATGAGCTCAAGGGAACCGTGGAAGAACTCCGCACCGTGCACGCGGGTGGTCCGGAGCCACTGCATTTCTTCCAGAATGCACATCGAATACAGGTAGGTGAGGCCCCACAGGTTCCCGGTGCCGACCAGGAAATGGTAGTCAGCGTCCTTGTTCTTCTCCGCGAACGCTTCAGCCACCGATTCTGCTTGGCGGGCGACATTGACCAAGCTTTCGGGGACGGTACGGAGTTCTGCAGCCAGTTCTTCGTACCCTTCAAATTCGCCCCGGGCGGCGAGAAGGCAGGTGCTCAAGAGAATCATTGGGATATCGAACGGCCAGGTTTTAGGTTCGGTCACCAAGACGACATCCAAGGCTTTGGCGAACGGGCTGTCACCGAATCCAGTGAACCCAATGGTGTATGCGCCCTTGGCCTTGGCAAACTCGATGGCCTCAATGACGTCTTCCGTCGTACCCGAAACGGAGGCGAAGACAGCCACGGAGCCAGGGCCGAACGTGGGATCCTGGGTCAGCATCAGCTCTTTGCCGATGGACGCACGGACGGGCAAGGTGGAGCGGGACCGGATGAAGTGCTCGTACGGCAGCATCGCGGCATAGGTCCCGCCGGCGCCGATGAGGAACAGGTTGGTCATCCCGCGCTGCTGGATGGAGTCAACCACCGTTTCGATATGTCCCTGCAGTGCCAGTGCGCTGCGGGTCTGCGTGAGGAATTCCTCTTCTTTAAAGCCAAGCACGGATGGTCCTTTCACTATGACGATCTGAGAGAGTTGAAACAAGTTGATACCGGTATCAAGATGTGGTCATCATCGTGTCATGGGGAATCGGGGGCGTCAATAGATACGGTCGGCGTGGTTTTCGGCACAACGGAGGTAGCCGGTGCGCACCAAACGTTAGGAGGTGGCCCTACGGGCGAAAAATGGGCACGTACGCAGCACGAGGACCGGCCTGATCAGGATGGCAGTTCGCGATGCTTGAGGGGGAGGCCTTCCAGGTCGCGCTCCGCAGTGTGCGTCATCCGTGGATGGGTTTGGTCAGGTTGAGGCTGATGATCTGGCCCGGGGCTACCTCCCCGGAGGGTAGGTCTGAGAAGGCGTACCAGACACGGTCGGTGCCGGCGAGCGGGCGGTTCGCCGATGACAGATCCGCGATCTCCGGAATTCCGAAACGGAAAGCGATCTGCCGCTCAATGTCCCCTTGGGCGGTGGTGTAGGTCAGGGGGATGCCTTCGGCGTCGGTGGTGAACGTGCCATGCGCGCCCTCGATCGTGGCTTCGCCGGGCATGAGTCGGACCTTAGTCCCTGCGGGGATGGGTCGATCTGCCGTGAGTGTCGTGTTCCACCTCAGCAGTTGGTCGGTGGTGCACCGGAATTTGTAGCCGAGGCTGTCGAATGAGTCACCGTCGACAGTGGTGTAGTAAATGGTCTGGCCGAAGGAATTGTTGATGCTTGTTCCTTGGCCGGATCTGCTATCCACCGGGTTTTTCTGGAGCTGGATGTGGTTCCCGGCCCGGACGAAGTAGACATTGCCCTTTTCGTACGTGAAGGCGACCTTGTTCGCCTCTGCCAGTTGTTCTTCGGTGATCCCAAACCGGTAAGTGATCCCGGCAAGGGTGTCACCGGGCTCGATCGTGTAGCTGGTGGGGATGCCGTTCGCGTCCACGGTGGCCGTCCCCGTTGCTCCGATGGTTGGACCCGGAGCGGGGAAGAGTCGAAGCGTCGTTTTGGGTGCCAATTCGCTGCCGGGCTGAATCCCGTTGAATTCAGCAAGTTTTTTCTCGTTGATGCGCAGGTGTGTAGCTACTGCCGTTGTCGTGTCACCGGCGACTGTGGTGTAGTAGGCGACGTTGCCAAAGGAGTCGGTAATTGTGCTCCCTTCCAGGGAAGATTTTCCAGAAGCGGTCGACGTCGCCGCCGGGATGACTGCTTCTCCTGTGGGGAACGCAGCGGTGTTGTCCGGTTGCGACGCCAGGTTGGCGCCGACCAGGACGGTGGCGGCGACGGCCGCTGCGGCAAGCCCGGCGCCGGCGATACGCCCCCAGTGACGTTTGGCCGGTACTCGGTGGAAGTGGATGGATGCGCCATCTGTGAGGGAAATGAGGTTGGGGTCATCGGAGTAGGCATGGGACTGGCCCGGCAGGACGCCCGGGGTTGTTCCCGGATCTGGGAGCTGGGGTTTGGCGTTTTTCATGAGTTGTTCGATGCGGTCCATGGCTAGACTTCCCGTTCTGTCATGAGGTGTTGTGGTGCGGCTTTCGCGAAAGCTTTGCGGGCCCGGTGGAGCCGGACGGCCGCTGCGGATGATGTACATCCAAGGCTTTCGGCCAGTTCGGCAGTGGTGAGATCGTCCCAATAGGACAGCATCAGGATTTCCCGGTCCCGGTCCCTGAGGCGGGACAGGGTTACGGCGACGCTTCCTTGCTGGCCATCATCGTGCGTAGTGGCTTCCTGGGTGCGGGCTTCTTCCGCGAGTCGTTCCATAAGTTGTTCGCGGCGGCGTCGGCCCTTGTACTCATTGCCCAGGACGTTCCTGGCTGTGGCGATCAGCCATCCGATTCCGGGGGGCTCGGGTGGTTGTTTCTCCCAGACAATCCGGAACACGTCGTTGGCGAGTTCCTCAGCCCGTTCACGGTCGTTGATCCGGTACGCGATGTACTGGTAGATGCGGCTGAAGTGTTCAGCGTGAAGAGCGATCAGTTCCAGCTCTCTGGTAGCCAACATCTAGTTCTGTTCCCCCGGGCTAGTGCGATTTGATCAGTCAACTCTTTAGTGTCCCGGGAACCGTCATTTCTTACACAACCGGAGAGGAAATTTGGAAAAGGCTGACGAGGTCAGCCTGAACACGAAGAAGTTCTGGGTCTTCCTGGACTTCATGAAGACAGCCATCCCTGCCCACATTCGCAGTGAGTGAGCCTTCCTTGATCCTCCCCGAAGTTGAATCCTGTCACACCGCAGTTGCGTCTGCCCGGGATCGGCGACGGGCAAAGATTACTCCGCTATTTCGACGGGATCCCTATGCGAGGTGGGCCAACATTTTCTGGCGCTGCCGGGTCAGTATTTCAGCTTGGGCTTCCAATTCGGTGGCTCGCCGTGCGAGGTGTGAACGCAGTTCGGCGCACATCTCAAGCTGTGGTGCGCTTCCGCGGGCGCATGGAAGGTACTGGCGAACCGCGTCCGAGTCCAGGCCTACGGCGAACAGGCCCTGTATTTGGTCGACGATGAGGGGAGCGTCATCAGCGTAGACACGGTATCCATTGCTGGCCCGCTTCGGGACGAGTAGGCCCTGCTCCTCGTAGTAGCGAAGTGCACGCCGACTGACTCCCGTACGCTCGGACAGCTCCCCAATAAACAAATCTGCGATCCTTCCACTGACCGTGTTTGACCTTCACGCCGACGTGAGCCCTTAAGGTCCCATGCTATGAACATAACAACGTCGCCATTAACGACTCATTCCCTTCGACGCGTCCTCATTGTCCACGGATACGCTGCCGCACCGGATGCACACTGGTTTCCCTGGCTCCTTGACTCACTCGATACCGCCGGCGTTGAGGCGACCGTGGTCGCTCTCCCTGCTCCTGATGTTCCCAACGCGGCAGCTTGGACGGACACAGTGTTGAAGGCGATCGGCGTACCCGACGCCGGAACATGGATCGTAGCCCACTCCTTGGGAGGCATAACGGTGCTTCGCGCCCTTGCAGCGCTGACCGGGCCGTGGCAGCTCGGCGGGCTTGTCCTCGTCTCCGGTTTCACGGGGCACTGAAGTCCCTGCCGGTGTTGGACAAGTACCTCAGTACAGATGTCGACGCGGAGCGCATCGCTAAGAATATTGGCGTACGGGCAATGGTCCGGTCGGACGCCGACGCTTTCGTGCCAACGGCGGCATCCGATGTGCTTGCAGAAAGACTCAAGGCCGAGCTGCACATACAGCCCGGCGCCGGTCACTTCCTCGCAGAAGACGGAGTACACAACCTCCCACTCGTGCTGGATCTGCTGCGACGGTAGTACGGCTCCCTAACAGGTGGCCGTAAGCCCGTGGGCCCACCGCACCCTCCTGCGTTCGATAGGGGATCCCATACCGGACCTGTGACATTCACCTCTTTTGTGCGCCCCAATATTCGCTGGCCCACCGGTTCGGCTCGCACCCTGCCTGATGATTGGCCGTCGGGCGGGGCCCAGTCCAGAAACGCATTTGGGTCCTCGGAGCCCCAGATTCCCATCATTTTCGCGAGCTGGTCGCCCA
The DNA here is from genome assembly GCF_059090325.1 of Arthrobacter sp. B0316-5-4. Classification (NCBI taxonomy): domain Bacteria; kingdom Bacillati; phylum Actinomycetota; class Actinomycetes; order Micrococcales; family Micrococcaceae; genus Arthrobacter; species Arthrobacter sp. B0316-5-4. The sequence continues at coordinate 222,923 of NZ_JBNHFN010000003.1, read as the reverse complement.
CGCCGGCCAGGTCACGGTGCGTTAAAGAAGAAAAGCACCAGTTCCGAAGAACTGATGCTTCCCAGTGGTGGCTCCGACCGGCGTCGATCCGGTGACCTTTCGATTTTCAGTCGAACGCTCTACCAACTGAGCTACAGAGCCTAGGTGACATGTCACCTTGAGAACCGAATTTCTTCGGCGCTCAGAGCGACCCTGACGGGACTTGAACCCGCGACCTCCGCCGTGACAGGGCGGCGCGCTAACCAACTGCGCTACAGGGCCTTGCGTTTGCAATATCTCTACCGCGTTTTTTTCAAGGCTTCTAGCTTACCAGACTTTTTTCATCCGATTTACCACTTGCCTTGCGTACCCCCAACGGGATTCGAACCCGTGCCGCCGCCGTGAAAGGGCGGTGTCCTAGGCCGCTAGACGATGGGGGCCTGAACTCAATTCGGATTTTGCAACAAAAAACAACGCTTTACGCGTTCTTTCCGTGTCTCGCTCGTCCGAACTGGACTCTAAAACTTTAGAGCATAGATGGCGATATTCCCAAATCGAGCTCTGCAGGCCCCAAGGGCCCCGCTGGAAGGGCTCACGAAGATTGGCAGGATCTTGCCCTGACGCGTCCGAAAACCGCCAGCCCTCCGAGGGCCTCCGCGGCTAGATTGGCACTATGACAACCACCACCCCGGCCGAACCCGGCCAGCCGTCCCCGGACCTGCCCCCGCGCACCACCCCCGCGCCGGCCGCGGCCATCAGCAAACTCGGCATCGTCGCCGTCATAGTCACAGTGGTCCTTTGGGCTTCAGCGTTTGTGGGCATACGCGCCGTCGGCCCGAGCTTCTCCCCCGGATCCTTGACGCTCGGACGTTTGGCGGTTGCCGCCGTCGTGCTTGGAATTGTTGTGCTGCCCACCCTGAAGGTCTGGCCGAGCGGCCGCGAGTGGCTGCCGATCCTGGCATACGGGGTGATGTGGTTCGGCGGGTACAACGTTGCGCTGAACGCCGCGGAGCACATGCTCGACGCCGGGACCAGCGCCATGCTGATCAACGTTTCACCCATCCTGATCGCGATCCTCGCAGGCATCTTCCTCAAAGAAGGCTTCCCGAGGTGGCTGCTGATCGGCAGCGGGGTGGCATTCTGCGGGGTAGCGATGATCGCCCTGGGTTCCGGACAGCGTTCGACGGCGGACGTCGCCGGCGTGCTGTTGTGCTTGCTTGCCGCCGTGCTCGCCTCGGTGAGCGCGATCCTGCAGAAGCCCGTACTGCGGAAATTCTCGGCTGGCCAGGCAACCTGGTTCGGCATCATGGTGGGTGCCGTTTGCTGCCTGCCATGGACGGGACAGCTGATCTCGGAGGTGCAGGCGGCACCGCTGCCCGCCACCCTCGGCCTGGTCTATCTGGGCATCTTCCCCACCGCCATCGCGTTCACCACCTGGGCTTACGCGCTATCCCTGATCTCGGCTGGGAAGCTGGCCGCCACAACGTACCTGGTTCCGGGCACCACCATCCTGATTTCGTGGGCCGTTCTCCAGGAAGTGCCCACCATCTGGGGACTCATCGGCGGTGTGGTGTGCTTGGCCGGGGTCGGACTGACCCGCCGCAGAAGCCGTTAGCGGGCCATCCCGGCCAGAAGCTCGCGGTGTGTTGGCGGATTGGCGCCCGGGCGGCCAACCGTGATGGACGCTGCCATTGACGCAATGCTGCCGATGCGTTCCAACACGGTAGGCGCCAGACCGTCGCTCCCCCGTAGCAAAAGGCCCATGATCAGCGCCGACATGTAAGAATCTCCGGCCCCGATGGTGTCGGCGACGGTCGACGGAATCGCGGGAACACTGAGCTGAATGTGCCGGGTGGCCATCAAGGAGCCCTGCGCGCCCCGGGTGATGACCGCCAAGCCTGTGCCGAGCGCGAGGAGGTGGCTTGCGGCGTCCTCCAGGGATTTGTCCGGGTAGAGCCAGCGGGCGTCCGAGCCGCTCATCCGGACGACGCTCGTCAACGGCACGATCTCCTCGAACAGGGACAATGCCTCCCGATGGCTACCGAGGAGATCGGGGCGGATGTTGGGATCGTAGGTGACCATGCAGCCGCCCCGTGCCTGCTCCAGCAAGCTCCGGACAACTCCGGCGCCGGGCTCCAGGAACGTGGCAATGGAACCGGTGTGCAGGATCCGCGGCGCGTACGGGAGGGCAAGGGGAGCCAGTGCCCAATCGATATCGAACGTGTATGTTGCCGAACCGTCGGCAGCGATCCGCGCGGTCGCCGTCGCCGTCTCCTGCAACGATTTGGACCCGGGCAACAGCACGACGCCGGCACTCTGCAGGTGCGCTGCAATGGCGTCGCCCCGTTCGTCACGGCCGATGGCGGTGAGGAGGCCCGCTTTGACGTCCAGTCGGCCCAGGCCGTAAGCGACGTTGGCCGGCGAACCTCCGGGGTATTCGGCCACCCCGTCGGCGGACTGCACGATGTCGATCAATGCCTCACCCACCACAACGACGTCGAGGGGTTCGGGCGCGAGGGAAGAGGTGGCAGTCATGCGGTTCCTGAGTCTATGGAAGAAGGATTGAAATCAGTATCCCGCATGATGGCCAGCGCCAATGCTGTCTCCGCGGACTAAAGTCGAATCATGCCCGCGAACCTTCCTCCCGGCCTGCCCATCGTTCCGGACGGCGACCTTCCTTCCTCCAAGCTGCCGGCGCGGACTCCCGTACACAGTCCCGCTGAGAGTGGCGCCGTTGGTGCCGTCCCCGCCGGGGCCCCCTTTAGGATGTCTCCTGAGGATTTCGAAGAAGCCGTCAGCGACGCACTTCAACTCATTCCGCCCAAAGCGGCGAGCGCCATGGATAACGTGGCCATCTTCATCGAGGACGACTACACCCCACAGCCCGGCGAAGATCCGGGGACCGTTTTGTTGGGACTTTACGAGGGCGTCCCTCTCACAGAGCGCGACTCCTGGTGGGAAGCCGGCTCCCTGCCGGACCGGATTACTATCTTCCGCCAGCCCATTTTGGACATCTGCGCTACTCGCGAGGAAGTCATCGACGAAGTGGCCATCACGGTAGTCCACGAGATCGCGCATCACTTCGGAATAGACGACGACCGCCTTCATGAGCTCGGCTGGGGCTAGCCTTATAGGCATGGGGCACGACCACAACCACTCCCACGGAGTCACCGCAACCGGCAAGCATCGGAAACGGCTCATTGCCGTCCTGGCCATCACGCTTGGCGTGGTGGGCATCCAGGTGATTGGCGCCGTCGTCTCCGGCTCGCTGGCACTGCTGGCCGACGCCGGACATATGCTTTCCGACGCCGCAGGCGTCTTCATTGCGCTCATGGCTGCGTGGATTGCCACCCGCCCGGCCAGCGACCAGCGGACTTACGGGTACCAGCGCGCTGAGGTACTTGCCGCTCTGGCCAACGCACTGATCCTCATTGTCATCGCCGTGGTGATCATGATTGAGGCCATCCGGCGGTTCGGCGAAACTACCGAGATCCACACGGACGTCATGCTGTGGGCAGCCATTTTGGGCGCCGTCGCCAACCTCGTCTCGCTCCTCATCCTGCAAGGCGCCCAAAAGGAAAGCCTGAACGTCCGCGGGGCCTACCTTGAGGTCCTGGGCGACCTTCTTGGATCCATCGCGGTGATCGTCGCGGCCATCGTGATCATGACCACGGGGTACGCCGCGGCCGACCCCATTGCCTCCGTGCTGATCGCCTTGATGATCATTCCCCGTGCATGGCACCTGCTCCGTGATGTGGTGGACGTGCTGCTTGAGGCAACCCCCAAGGGCGTGGATGTGAACATGATCCGTGAGCACATCATTGCCGTAGACGGTGTGGTGGAAGCCCACGACATCCACATCTGGACCATCACCTCCGGGGTCCCTGTGTTCTCAGCCCACGTCGTAGTGGAAGACGAGGTGCTCAACGCCAGGGGTGCGGACCTCATCCTGGACCAGTTGGGATCGTGCCTGGGCCGTCATTTCGACACCGAACACTGCACGTTCCAGTTGGAGCCCGTCAGCCACTCCGAACACGAGTCACACCAGCACGCCTAATCCGCTCCGCCGGTTGCGTCCTCCATGGTCACCGTCCCCGCGGCGCCGTCGACCGTCAGCTGCTGGCCTGAAGTGATCCTGGCAGTGGCATCGGGAACACCCACAACTGCCGGGATGCCGTACTCGCGGGCGACCACGGCGCCATGGGAGTTTGGCCCGCCCATTTCCATGACGAGCCCTCCTGCGGTGAGGAACAGAGGAGTCCAACCCGGGTCGGTGGAAGGGGCCACGAGGATTTCGCCGGGTTCGAGGTGTGCGCCTACGGGGTCCATGATGACTCTGGCCCGCGCCGTGACGAGGCCAGCCGACGCCGGACTGCCGGACAGGGTGCCCGGCCCCGCCGAACGGCCTCGGGGCGCAGTGGCTTCGGGCTCAGTGCCATCGGACAAGAGCAGTCGCGGGATATGCCGCCGACGCAGCTCACGCTCATATACCGCACGCCGCACTGCCACGACCTCACGAAGGTCTCCCCCGGCCAAAGCGACCTCGGCGTCGTCGAGGTCAAGGAAAAAGATGTCTTCAGCGTGCTCGATCCGCTGGGAGGCCGCCAGGCCACTGCCGACCAGGAGCAACTGCTCCCGCGCCGCCGCCAGTCCCAGGACCAGGTTGTACTTGGGTAACTCCCGGAGCCCCGCAAGCCTCCTTGTCCGGTCCAGCGCGGTGCGCACTATGGCTGCGTGCAGCGGGCTCTTTGCCCTGGCTCGTGCCACCAAGCGCGCGACCTGATCATCGGCCTCCCTGGCCGCTTTTTCGAACTGCTGATCCGGAGTGTCCGCTCCGGGTTCCAGGCGGAGGTAATTGGCCACGACTCCGAGGATATGGGTTGGATCGTCCGACCATCGCGGCATGCCAAGGTCGATTTCAGCCACTGCCCTGTGCCCGTAGTCGAGGAGGAACCCCTTCAGTCCTGACTGGGCGACAGGCGGAAGGGTGGCCTCCCGGTAGTGGACGGCCAACTCCGCTGCCGTGCGGCCCAGCATGAAAGTAGTGGCGTCAGGGTCATGCCGGATGTCCGAGGCAAGGCGCCAGAGGGCCAGGTCCATCTCCGTGGTCACGTTGTTGGCGAGGCCGCGGATGACTGCCTGAAGTTCGCTGTTCGGAGCTTGAGCCCCCAGGAGTCGCCGCACCAAGGCCAGCATTGCAAAGCCGAGCACTGGAAGTGGCAACACGGTGGGCACCGTGGAAAAGACTTTCTCTCCCAAAATTCTTTGGACATGCGCGATCCGTTGGTGAGGAGTGGCATCCTCGGGTACGGAAAAGGAACGGCGCAGTTCCTCATTGAGCCGATCCACACGTTTCATGGCTGAGGCAGGAGCAAGCAAGCTGCGGAGAAATGACTCAGGGACGCGGTACTTGGCGGCGACGGGTCCTACGTGTCGGATCAGCTTCAGTGGTGTCTTGATAGTGACCGTGAATCTTGGGTCTTCGAAAAGCTCCCGCATCAGCATTGCGGAGCGGGCTTCCATGACATCGAATACCCGGGGAACGATGGCGCGGCCAATTCGGCTCCGCAGCACCGCCGTGAGATCGAAGAAGATGCGCTGCCCCGCCTCGTAGTATGCCGGTGGGCCTGAGCGAGGATCCGGCACCTCGAAGGAGGCTGTTGTGGCTACGCAGGAGGCCACCAACCGGATGCCCGCCAAGCCCATCGGCGTCAATGGCCGGGTGAGCCCCTGGGCGAGGCTGAAATTCAAGAACGCGTGTTCGCCGGGCCGCGGAGGTTTCCGGGTCGTCTGCGGATACAGCGTGGTGATGGGGCGGGACTGGGTCAGCCAGAGTTTGCCCGCGCCATCGATGGCCCACTCCGTGTCCTGGGGCGCTCCGTAATGCTCCTCCACACGGCGACCCAACCCGGCAAGGTCCAGGATCTGGTGATCGGCCAGGCATGCCCGCAGCACAGCCCCTCCGGACTGCTCCGACGCGGCCCGTTCGATGCGTTCCGTGCCGCCACCGGGCAGCGGCCGGATCTCCACGAGCCTGTCACCCACGGTTCGTTTCACAATGGTCCGACGGTTGACGTCCACCACGTACTGGTCCGGGTTCACTGCCCCTGACACGACAGCCTCTCCCAAACCGGGGGACGCGTCGATCACAGCCTCGCGGCGTTTCCCGGTGACCGGATTGGCCGTGAACATGACACCTGCGGTAGCGGAGTCAACCATCTCCTGAACAACGACCGCGAGGGCCACCGATGAATGATCGACGTCGTTGGTGGTCCTGTAGCTGACGGCCCGGTCCGTCCAGAGGGAGGCCCAGCAGCGGCTAACAGCTTCCAGGACCGCCTCTGCACCCACGACGTTGAGGAAGGTGTCCTGTTGACCCGCAAAACTCGCTGTGGGGAGGTCCTCCGCGGTTGCAGACGACCTGACGGCAACGGGGACTCCGTTACCGAGATCCTGGTATGCGGCGAGAACCGCCTCCGCGACATCGCCGGGAATACCGGCGTCGAGCACCACTGACCGGGCATGGGCAGCGAGGCTGTTCAGTTGGCCAATATCAGTGGACCCTGCCTCAGCAAGATCCCGAAGGACATCGTCCAAGCCAACAGTGGCGAGTGCCCGCCGGTACGCGTGGGTGGTGAGGCAAAACCCACGCGGGACAGGTAGGCCTGCGCCGGCCAGCTCACCCAGGTTGGCGGCCTTCCCGCCAACTTCTGGAAGCATGCTCGTCCGGATATCGGCGATGTCCATAACGAACGCCTGGGCGGCCACGTTAGGACCTGCCGGGTGGCTTTCCGGCTGGTTCAGTGGCTGCTGGCTGTCCATTGGTGGGGAGCGCCGCCGCTAAGCTGCGCCGAGCATGGGGCCGAAATTGGGCCGATCGGCGAGCCGCGGATCCTCCCGGTCCGGAACCACCAGCACCGGCCCCTTCGCATGGTGGAGGACGCCATCAGACGTGGACCCAAGGAGCATCCCGGCGAATCCCCCGCGGCCACGAGTGCCGAGGACCACGAGTTCAACCGAGCGGCTTGTTTCCACCAGGACATCCACCGGAGCACCGTCACGGAGCTCGGTCTCTATGGTCAGACCCGGGAAGTGGCTCTGAAGCCAGGCGAGCCCGGCGTCCAGCTGGACTTTGATGTCCGCAAAGAGGGCATCGCGATCAAGGGGGGCCGGTACCCACGCCAGGGAACCGCTGTACTGCGGAACAGCGCAGATCACACGCAGCTTGGCGCCCATGCGCTGTGCTTGCTCTGCGGCTTCGAGCACAGCTACGCGGGCTTGCTCGGAGCCATCCACCCCGACTGCCACCACGTTCTCGACGGTCCGGGGACCAGCCTTGGCGTGCTCGGCTTTGATGTGTTTGTCTTCGGTGCTCTCCCCGAGGCGGTCCGCGCAGTACAGCGGAACAGTCACCGTGGGGCACTTGGCATGGGCGGGCAGGGCGCTGCTTACCGACCCCAGGAGGCGCCCGACGAAGCCGCCCCGGCCCCTGCTTCCAAACACCAGGAGCGCGGCCTCCGCAGAGAGGTCGAGCAGGACACCGGCAGCGTCACCGTTTTCGACCGATGCATCAACATCGATCGCGTAGGCGGAAACCTTGTCCATCGCCTGCTTGACGATTGCATCGGCGCCCTCACGGATTACCGAGTCGTCCACCGTTGCGTAGCCTCCGTCCAAACCGGAAGCGGCAAAAATAGGAACCGAGTAGGCCGTGACGATATGCAACGGAAGTTGGCGACGCTCTGCTTCACGCGCTGCCCAGACCAAGGCACACTGGCCATGCTCGGATCCGTCCACGCCAACGACGATGCCGCCGGGTGCAACCGCCTCATCCTCGCCATCGCGTGGCACTTCATTGTGTCTTCCGTGCTGGTCCATGGGGCCCGCCTCTCCACCTACTGCTTGATGTTCCGGCTATTCTGCCAGAGGTTCTCCGCGACGGATTCCCTGACTCTCCAAATGTCAATGGCCGGCGAAGGAGAAACTTGGAATCTCTCCTTCCAATGCCCACTATTCTCGGTCGGAAGTACCGAATCAAGGCGACTTCAGGCTATGTGCATAACGGTCCGGGCTCAGTTCAAACGTCGCGATATTGAGCTGCCGACGAACACGCAAAACACGACGCCGGGAAGGCTACCAATGGCCGAAAAAGTTCGGTAGTGTTCGAGTCACCGAATAGCCGGGCAGCGTGTCTCAGGACACACCCCGGCTGTTAATTTGCGGCCGCTTGGGGAACTCGGACGCGACCCCACGCGATGCCGCAGGGCACACACGTCAAGGAGGAACCAAGCAGTGTCACTCACGCCTGATTCCGGCACGGAACGAACCACCACCGTGGTCATCGGCGCCGGCCTCTCCGGTCTGGCTGTTGCCAGCGAGCTCAGCCGCTACGGGGTGGGCTCCATCGTCGTTGACGGGTTCGGATCGTTGTCCGCCACGGGGCCTTCGACCCACACGGGAATGCTCCAGCGCTGCGACATCGCCGATCCCGCAATGAAGGAACGCAGCGAGATTCTCCGCCACCTGCGCAACTACGCTGCCAACCATCATTTGGACGTGCGCAACACTACCCGTGCCGTTCGCCTGGATTTCCTGGGCGCCGACCCGTCACAGCAGCTGGGGCACGGCCCCACCGGAAGCACGGCATCGGCCACCCTCCGGGGCAGGATCGTTTCCGGTCCCCTGGAGTCCACGCCCCGTCAATGGGCGGTCCACACGGCCCACGGTGTCCTACTGGCGGACCACATTGTGGTGACGCGCTGCGCCCAGAGCCAGCTGCGCCGGATGCTGGCGGAACTTGGAATCGCCGTGGGCCAGAATTTGGCCGCGGCCATGCGGGCCGTAGGGATGCACCTTGTTGGCGTTGGGGAACTCATCACCCCAACCCCCAAAGAGGTGCTTCGGCAGGCCAAAGCTGTGGGCCAGGCCATCTCCGCCAAGGTAGCGCTACCGGCCGGCAACGGCGTAGCCATCGCGTAGCAAGGCCGCTGACCGCCCACTGGAACTTTTGCGAACAATTCTTAACGCCAAAGGCCGGCACCTTCGAAGAGTGAATCTTCGAGGATGCCGGCCTTTGAACTGAAGCGTGAGGCTTATGCGCCTGCGCGTACGTACGTGATGGGACCAGTTGCGGTCAACCAGCTGATCGGGTGGATGCCCGTCTGGTTGCCATTGATGCCACCGCTGATGGCCTGGCCGTTGCCGATGTAGATGGCTACGTGGCCGGACTGGACGATCATGTCGCCGGGCTGGGGGGTGCTGACGACCTTGCCGTAGTTCATGAACTGCATGGGCGCGAGGTCACCAACAGGGATGCCCGCGGAGCCGAGGGCCCGCTCCACCATTGCGGTGCAGTCCTGCATGATGCCGATCTGGGCGTAAGCCGAGGCGACCATTGCTGCGTTGACTCCACCGACGGCCGGTGCAGCGGCTGCGGGAGCAGCAGCAGCCGGAGCGGCAGCAACCGAAGCTGCAGCCTTTGCGACAGGAGCGGCCGCAGCGGTTGTTGCCACTGCTGCCTTCTTGGCTACAGGTGCCTCAACAACGGGAGCCGGCTTTTCGATGACCGGAGCTGCTACGGATGCAACAGCAGGGCGCTCGAAGTTGACGGTCGCCGTCGAAAGGGCGGTAACAACCTGGGTGGGTGCCTCGGAAACGGTCTCGGCGACCGTGGCGGGGCTGGAGTCGCGCTGAACCGGGGTTTCGGCTGCGTGTGCAGCGATGGAACCGGTCAGGACAAGGCCAGAGGCTGCTGCGATAACAGCTGCCTGGCGGCCAGCGCCGGAAGCGTTGCTGGCGACTGCCTTGGAGATGGAGATGAACGGATTAGGACGTACGCTGTCCGCCTTACGACGGCCGCGAAGAATGCTTGAAGACATGAAAAAGCCTCTCCCGATGCCTGCGAGGTTAGCTGTCGGATTCGGATGGGAGTCACCCGGCCACTATCCCCCGCTGTTCAGCGGAAGCATCGTGACTTCACCCCAAGGCACACTCGAAAGTGGCCTAAATTGGGTTCCCCGTCTCTGCCGTAAGGTTTGTCTGCGAACGGATTCCGGACTGCGGCAGAGCTAGGCAATCAGGCCGGAAGTGCCCGCTACGTGGAACAGGCACAGGTACTACCGTACGCGATGATCACGCCGAAGTCACATTTAAGTAACGAGAACCGGGCTTTTGGCGTGTCGCGGTAACCATTCCGAGATATTCGCAGCTACGTAGAAAAGCCCGTTATTCCGCGGAATCTCCCGCATCTGTGTCGTTGGAGGCTGCGAGTTTCTTCCGTGCGGTAACGGCGAGATAAATAACGAGGCCGACAGCAACCACGGCCAGTCCCACGATGCTCCACGGGAAGGGCTGCGATGCGTCCGCGGCCGGGGTGCTGGCGGCCGTTCCGGGTGCCGCAGTTCCCGCCGTCGGGACCGTATTGGAAGGTGCCGACGGCGAGGCGCCCGCAGTGCCGCTGGCCGCCGTCGTGCTTCCAGCAGCGGCCGTGAACGTGAAGGTGCCCTCGATGGGGTGCGAGTCGGAGCTGACCACACGCCAGACCACCGTGTACTCCCCAGCCGGTGCGCCTTCGCGGATCTTCTGGACCGCCTGGTTGTCGATAATTTCGACGGGCCCGTCCGCCCAGTTTTCGCCGCCCGCAGTGACCGTCACGCCTGACCCGATGGCCAGCGGCCTGTTGTTGAACGTGATGGAGACCGACGCCGGGACGGCAGCCACGCTGGAACCGTTGGCCGGCGCTGTGGATTCGGCGACGTCGTGCGCGGAGGCCGGGGCCGCGGAAAACAACAAGGCGGACGCGAAGGCCAGGGCAGCAACGACGGCGGCCAGAAGCGGGCGGATGGTGCGCATGGGGCGGTTTCTCCTAGTGTTGGCTTCCTTACAGACTAGGCGAATCGTCCGGAGGCCCATATCCGACGGCATAGGATTTGAGGGCACACTCCCCTCGATCCCCGGAGTCCTTCATGCTTAAACAAGGTTCTGCCATCGACCGCTACTTCAAAATCTCCGAGCGTGGCTCCACATACTCCCGGGAAATCCGCGGCGGCTTCGCAACCTTCTTCGCCATGAGCTACATCGTGGTCCTTAACCCGTTGATCCTTTCCGGGCCGGACTCCAGTGGAGCTTCCCTGGGATTCACCGCAGTGGCGGCCACCACGGCATTCGTTGCGGGCATCCTGACCATCCTCATGGGCGCCTGGGCCAAGCACCCGTTCGCCGTGGCCACGGGCCTGGGCGTTAACGCGTTCGTGGCTGTCACCGTCGCCTCGCACCCCGGCCTGACGTGGCCGGACATGATGGGCCTTGTGGTGCTCTCGGGCCTGACCATGTTGATCCTGGTCCTCACCGGTTTCCGTACCGCCGTTTTCAAGGCCGTGCCGGAAGCACTCAAGACCGCGATCGTGGTGGGCATCGGCCTCTTCATCGCGCTGATCGGCCTGGTCAATGCGGGGTTCGTCCGCCGCATCCCCGACGCCGCCGGCACAACCGTTCCCTTGGGACTGGGCGTCGACGGGAAACTGTTGGGCTGGCCAACCCTGGTGTTTGCCTTTGGCCTGATCCTGACCATCGCACTGGTGGTCCGGAAAGTGCGCGGCGCCATCCTGATCGGCATCGTGGCGTCCACGGCTTTGGCCGCCATCCTCGAGTTCACGCTTCACATCGGCCCCAGCAACGACGGCACCAACATCAACCCGCGCGGCTGGTCCCTTGTTGCCCCGACCCTGACCAAGTGGGGCGCCCCGGACCTTTCCCTTATAGGTAAGGCCAACCCGTTCGGTGCGTTTGAACACCTCGGCTTTATCGCGGCAGCGCTCCTGGCATTCGTGATCCTTTTGAGCATCTTCTTCGACGCGATGGGCACCATGGTTGGCTTGGCCAACGAAGCCGGAACGGTGGACAAGGACGGCAATATCCCTAACGTTGACCGCGTGCTGCAGGTTGATGCGCTCGGCGCGATCGTTGGCGGCGGCGCGTCCGTGTCGTCCAACCAGATCTTCGTTGAGTCCGGCGCAGGCATTGGCGAAGGCGCACGCACTGGTCTCGCCTCGATCGTTACGGGCGTGCTGTTCCTGGTGGCCATGTTCTTCACGCCGCTGATCAACCTTGTGCCGTTCGAAGCCGTCGCTCCCGCACTGGTTGTGGTGGGCTTCATGATGGTTTCCCAGGTGGGCAAGATCGACTGGCAGGACTGGGGCGTGGGTATCCCCGCGTTCCTGACCATCGCCCTCATGCCGTTCACATACTCCATCGCAAACGGCCTGGGCGCGGGGTTCATCTCCTTTGTCCTGATCCGCACGTTCCAGGGCCGCGCCCGCGAGGTTCACCCGCTGATGTGGGCCGTGGCCGCTGCCTTCCTGTTGTTCTTCGGCATCGGAACGGTCGAGGAACTGCTGGGCGTCAAATAGCCCAGTCCGCAATCCCAGACACGCCCCACCCTGAACTGCTGGTTTCGGCAGCTCGGGTGGGGTGTGCTTTAAGCATGCAAACAAGCGTCCCCACAGTAGATGTCAGCCCCACCCCGTGGTCCGGACGGTTCGACGGCGACGGCGCTGAGCATCGCCGCTGGTGGCAGGCCGTTGCCCCGCACACGTCCGCAGCGTCCGAATCAGCAGTGCGCCCCGCCGTCGTGCTTGGGTTTTGCAGCGACGCCGGGGTGCTTCGCAACAAGGGCCGCACAGGTGCAGCAAAGGCCCCTGCCGCTATCCGTTCGGCGCTGGGGCCGTTGGCCTTCCACCTGGACCGGGACGTGTTCGACGCCGGTGACGTAGTTGTGGAGGACGACTCACTGGAAGCGGGGCAAGAGCGCGCCGGCCGTGCCATTTCGGGACTGCTCGACGCCGGCAACCTCACTGTTGTGTTGGGCGGCGGCCACGAAACCGCGTTCGCCAGCTACCTGGGCGTTGCCGGTTCTGAGGCACTCCGTGGCAAGCGGCTGGGTGTCCTGAACCTGGACGCCCACTTTGACCTGCGCGATGACCCGACACCGAGCTCGGGCACCCCGTTCCTGCAGATGGCCCGCGCGGAAGCTGCCGTGGGACGCGAACTGCAGTACGCCGTCGTCGGAATTTCCGAACCAAACAACACGCGGACGCTCTTCGACACGGCGGACCGGCTTGGCGTGAAGTACCTGCCCGACGAACAGTGCTCGGCGGAGGCTGCGGAGGTCTTCGTTGCCGACTTCCTGGACGGCGTGGATGCCCTTTACCTGACCATCGATCTTGACGTGATGCCGGCTTCAGTGGCTCCCGGAGTAAGTGCACCCGCCGCTTATGGCGTGCCCTTGCCGGTGATCAGTGCGATCTGTCGCCAGGTTGCCGCCAGCGGGAAGTTGCTCCACCTGGACGTCGCGGAGCTGAATCCGGAGTTCGACATTGATTCCCGGACGGCGAAAGTTGCGGCCCGGTTGGTGAACACCCTGCTCGCTTAGCTTCGCAGGCCCTTTCCCGTTCGCACTCCTCCGTTTAGCCTGTGGGGAGGAAGGACGGCGATGGGCACAATTCCTGTGCAGGACAAGTGGGCCTGGGTGTCCGGGCTACTCGCTGTTGGGTTGGGGCTGGCCGCCCACATGGCCGCTGGCGGCAGCGCTCCGGCCGTCCCTGTCCTCCTTGGCTTCGCCGCGTTATGTTGCCTGGCTGCACAACTCCTGGCCCGCTGGGTTCATGGGCCCTTGCTGTTGCTGCTGGCGTCCGGTGTGGCGCAGCAACTGTTGCACTTCGGGTTCGCCGCGTTCGGAGGGTACTTCCCGGGCAGCGGGCTGGTGGATCACCTTCATGGCGTGGGCCAGGGCCTCGGCGATGTGCCCGCGGCAGCAAGCACCAGCGGAGGTTCGCCGCACCTTATGCTCTACACGCATATGGCGGCTGCGATTCTTACTCTCGTGGTGGCTGCCGGGGTAACCAGGCTACTCAATCGCGCGTCACTGGCGGCAACCAGAAGCAACACCGCGTAGCCCTGCGAAAGCCAAGGCAACGAACGTTGAAAACGGTGCGCCCAGGCCCCTAGTGTCGTTGGAGCGTGGTGTACCCAAGAGGCCAGGGAGCTGCCTGCAAAGCAGCGCACGCGGGTTCGAATCCCGCCACCACGTCTCTTTGGGGGTGCCAGGGAATGAGACCCAGGTCACCGCACTGCCAGTCATCTTACAAATATATGGCTCCCGCCGACTATGATTGATGGGTCGCCCTCGCATGCGGCAAGTAATAGGAGGCCCCCAAATGACCCCTGCAATGATTGCAGAACGCGAAATTCGCCTGTCTTTTTCCAAGGCAGACGAAATCCACGACGGACTCGACCGCGCCGTGGATGCATTGATCGAAAACGCAGCAGCAGACGCTAACTGCGGCATTCTGGTGACCCGGCACGAGCCTGGCACCTACACCGTGGCTCTGGACGAATCCGTTCCCTTCGGTCAGACCCGCGAAGTACTCGCTGCCTGATTGCCATCCCTGACGGCACTCGCGCAGCGAACAAAAAACCGGGGCCCGTTCCCTTTCCGCATCTACTACCCGCGGAAGGGAACGAGCCCCGGTTTTTGTTTTAGCTGCTGCCTGCGAAACTTTCGCCTACGCCCGGCGGAGAGTCACGCCGTCGGACTTCATGAACAGTTCCTTGCCCTCTTCGGTGACGCCGGGCCCCGAGTGCTCAAGCCACACAACGTTCCCGCTGCTGGAAATCTCCTCGATCCGGCCGGTTGCGATGACGTGGGCGTACTTGACCACTTCCACCGACTCACCAACTTTCAGCGTCCTCCAGTCGGAAACCGTAGCCGAGTGAGCGCTTCGCCTGGACAGGACTGCTCCGCGTGCCTTCATTGAACTTCTACCCCTTTGTGGATGTTCTCTGTTGTGTATTGAGTTGTGAACGGTTGACCGTCAAGCCCACGGCAACGCTGGCGTGGACGTGACGTACACCATAAGTTCTACTACATTTGCCACGCCCCGGTGGTTGCGTTGCGAACAAAGACCGGGGCGTGACAAATCTGCTCAGGAAATGAGCGTTTTATTCGACGTCAGGCCAAAATCCCGACGGCGGATTCGGCGGCCGCACGGACCGCGCCGGAGCCAACCAAACGGTCAGCCGCTTCCAGTTCCGGTGACAGGAACCGGTCGGTTCCCGGCCCCTGGACCACTTCGCGAAGCACCTCAAGCACGGCCGCGCCGGCCGGGCCCGGGGTGAGTTCGCCGTCGGACATTTGCGTCCGCATGTCGATGGCACGGGCGCTGGTGACAAGCTCGACGGCGAGTACCCGGCGCAGGTTCTCCACGGCCTTGCGCAGCTTCCGGGCTGCGTGCCAGCCCATGGACACGTGGTCTTCCTGCATGGCGGAGCTCGGGATGGAGTCCACCGACGCCGGAACGGCCAGGCGCTTGTTGTCCGAGACCAGCCCGGCCTGCGTGTACTGGGCGATCATCAGGCCCGAGTCAACGCCAGGATCTCCGGCGAGGAAGGCCGGAAGTCCATGTGAGCGGGCCGGGTCCAGCATGCGGTCCGTGCGCCGCTCCGCGATGGAGCTGAGGTCGGCAATCGCGATGGCCAGGAAGTCCAGGACATACGCCACCGGGGCGCCGTGGAAGTTGCCGTTGGAGGTGACCCGGCCATCCGGGAGGACCACCGGGTTGTCGATGGCTGCGGCGAGTTCGCGGGAAGCCACCAGCGCGGCGTGGTCCACGGTGTCGCGGACGGCGCCCGCAACCTGCGGGGCACAACGCAGCGAATAGGCGTCCTGTACCTTGGTGTCGTTGATCCGGTGCGACGCGACAATCGGCGAGTTGGACAGGACCCGGAGCATGTTGTCCGCGCTGGCCGCCTGGCCGGGGTGCGGTCGCAGCGCTGCGTGGAGCTCGGGCAGGAACACCTGGTCGGTCCCCAGCAGGGCTTCGACACTGAGCGCGGCGGTGACGTCCGCCGTCGCAAGCAGCATGCGGATGTCGGCGATGGCCATGAGCAGCATCCCCAGCATGCCTTCGGTGCCGTTGACGAGCGCCAGGCCTTCTTTCTCCGCCAGCGTGACCGGCTCGATGCCGTGCTGGGCGAGGAGCTCAGCAACGGGCGGCTTGCCCGCAACACCGTACAGTTCGCCGTCGGGCCCGGTCGCTTCGCCTTCGCCCATGAGGACCAGCGCGCAGTGGGACAGCGGGGCGAGATCGCCGGAGCAGCCGAGCGAACCGAATTCGCGGACCAGCGGGGTGATGCCGGCATTGAGCACGTCCACCATGGTCTGCAGTACGACGGGACGGACACCCGTGCGGCCCGAAGCCAAAGTCTTGGCGCGGAGGAACATGATGCCGCGCACCACTTCGCGTTCCACGGCCGGGCCCATTCCTGCAGCGTGGCTGCGGATCAGCGACTTCTGCAGCTGTGTGCGGAGATCGTTGGGGATGTGGCGGTTGGCCAGCGCACCGAAGCCTGTGGAAATTCCGTACGCCGGGACATCGCTTGTGGCGAGGCTGTCGATGTGCGCACGGACCTTGGCCACGTTGTCCAGGGCTTCCTGGGAGACGGTCACCTTGGCGTCGTGGCGTGCGACGGCGACGACGTCTTCCGGGGTCACGCCGCTGGAGCCCAGGGTGACGGTGAGTTGCTCGTTGGAGGTTATAGTCATGTTCTTACTTCTCGTTCATGGGGATGCGGACGCCGCGTTCGTTGGCGACTTCGATGGCGCGGTCGTAGCCGGCGTCGACGTGGCGGATGACGCCCATGCCGGGGTCGTTGGTCAGGAGTCGTTCGAGCTTCTCCGCGGCCAGGTCTGTGCCATCAGCGACGGAGACCTGCCCGGCGTGGAGGGACCGGCCGATGCCGACGCCGCCACCGTGGTGGATCGAGACCCACGTGGCACCGGAGGACGTGTTGAGCATGGCGTTGAGCAGCGGCCAGTCAGCAATCGCGTCGGAACCGTCAGCCATGGATTCGGTCTCGCGGTAAGGCGATGCCACCGAGCCGGAGTCCAGGTGGTCGCGGCCGATCACGATCGGGGCCTTGACCTTGCCTTCTTTCACGAGCTGGTTGAAGAGCAGGCCGGCCTTGGCCCGTTCGCCGTATCCGAGCCAGCAAATACGTGCCGGCAGGCCTTCGAATTCCACGCGGTCCGCTGCAGCGTCGATCCACTTGTGCAGGTGGGTGTTCTCCGGGAACAGTTCCTTTATGGCCTTGTCCGTGACGGCGATGTCCTCGGGATCACCTGACAGGGCGACCCAGCGGAACGGGCCAAGGCCCTCGCAGAACAGCGGACGGATGTAGGCCGGGACGAAGCCCGGGAACTCGAACGCCCTGTCGTAGCCGCCCTTGCGGGCCTCGTCACGGATGGAGTTGCCGTAGTCGAAGACTTCGGCGCCGGCGTCCTGGAATTCCACCATGGCCTGTACGTGGCGGGCCATGGATGCCTGTGCCTTCTTGGTGAACCCTTCCGGGTCCGCTTCGGCTTCGGTGTGCCACTCATCGACGTTGATGCCCTCGGGAAGGTAGGACAGCGGATCATGCGCGGAGGTCTGGTCCGTGACCACATCAATGGTCAGCTCTCCGGCCTTGTGGCGGCGCAGCAGCTCCGGGAACACCTCGGCGGCGTTACCCACGTAGCCGACGGACCAGCCACGGCGCTCTTCCTTGGCCTTGTTGACCTTGGCGATCGCGGTGTCCAGGTCCGTTTCGACCTCGTCCAGGTAGCGCTTGCCGGCGCGGCGGCGCAGGCGGGTTTCGTCAACATCAACAATCAGGCACGCGCCGTCGTTCAGGGTGACAGCCAGCGGCTGGGCGCCGCCCATGCCGCCACAACCGCCGGTCAACGTCAGGGTGCCCGCCAGCGGGCCCTCGGTGGAGCCGGCTGCTGCCGGTGCCGGGTGACGGCCCTCTGCAGCGAGCTTATTTCCGACGGCGGCGAACGTTTCGTAGGTGCCTTGCAGGATGCCCTGGGTACCAATGTAGATCCAGGAACCGGCGGTCATCTGGCCGTACATCATCAGGCCCTCGGCCTCGAGGCGGCGGAACTCGGGCCACGTTGCCCAGTCGCCCACAAGGTTGGAGTTAGCCAACAACACCCGCGGTGCCCACTCGTTGGTGCGGAATACACCTACCGGCTTGCCGGACTGGACCAGGAGGGTCTCATCCTTCTCCATGGTTTCCAGGGTCCGGGTGATCGCATCGAAAGCGGCCCACGAGCGGACAGCGCGGCCCGTGCCGCCATAAACCACCAGGTCATCGGGGCGCTCGGCAACCTCGGGGTCCAGGTTGTTCATCAACATGCGCAACGGCGCTTCGGTCTGCCACGACTTGGCAGTAAGTTCAGTACCTCGAGCGGCCTTGACCGGACGGGCACCAGTGGTGAAATCGGCGGGTGCCATGGTGACTCCTTCGTCTGTGGAAAGTGTGTGGTGGAAAGATCTTCTGCTTCTACTAAAGCCCCTTTGCCAGGCGGCCGGAATGGCTTTTCGAGTGGTGCTGTCCGGTATTTCAGACATGTGCCCTTGCTTTCCCTGGGGTGCCCGAGAGGATAGAAGGGAGCCCGCGAGCCCTCGCATTTGCGCGGCAACGAGAGCATGCTGGACCCATGGGAACGTTCCGCGTGTCCACCCTCGTCGCAGCATCACCAGAGCGCGTCTTCGCGACCTGGACGGATCCGGACCGGTTTCACGAGTGGATCGGCGGGGTCACCCGCGTGACCGATCTGGAAGGTTCGATGGACGTGCCCGGCAGCCGCTACACGGTGTGGTTTGGGCGCATGGCCAGCCCCACCGAAATCCTTGCGGTGGAGCGGCCCCGGCACATCCGGACCCGTTTCGGCAACACAATCCTGAAGGGCGAATCGGACGTCACGTTCGTGCCGGAGGGCAAAGGGACGCGGATCAACCAGGAGTTTGTGACCCGGGGGTTCATTGCGGGGATCTTCGGGCGGCTTTTCGCGATGGGGTCGTATCGGGGCAGCTTCAAAGGTGAGCTGGAGGCCTTTCGCAAACTGGTCGAGCTCGAGGCCCGGGACCACAAGTAAGGCTTAGCCTGCAGGGCGGCCGTGGATCCTCACCGACAGTTCGTCCGCCGCTTTCCGGATGCGGGCGGCAAGGACCGGCCACTGCTCAGCCGGCACTTTGTCCTCCAGGAACGTGACGGCGACTGCCGCCGTCGGCCATCCCACATGGTCGGTTACGGCGGCGGCGATCGAACCGAACCCTGGGGTGATTTCGCCGTTTTCCGTGGCGTAGCCGCGTTGCCTCACCTGGTCGAGATGGGACGACAAGGCAGAGTACTTCATGATGGGGAACTCGACTTCGTGCCGGGAGGTGAAAGCCGCCGCGTTTGGGTAGAGGGCCCGTACCTGCGACTTGGGCAGCGCGGCAAGGATGGCGCGGCCGGAGGCCGTGAGGTGGCTGGGAAGGCGGACGCCGACGTCGGTTACCAGGCTGGGGCGGTTCTTGGCGCGTTCCTCCACGATGTAGAGGACGTCGCGACCGTGGAGCACAGCGAGGTGCGCGCTTTCGCCGATGACGTCAACCAGCGAGGCGAGCATGGGCCGGCCAAGCCGGGAAAGTGGTTCCTGGCGCGAGTATGCCGAACTGAGTTCGAAGGCGCTGATGCCCAGCCCGTAGCGCTGTTCCTCGTGCAGGTGAAGGACGAAGCCGTTGGCTTCCATGACGCCGAGCAAGTGATACACGCTTGACCGCGGCAGGCCGAGAGCTGTGGCAATATTCGACGCCGCCATGGGACCCCGGCGCGAGGCCAGCAGTTTCAGGATCCGCAGGGTGTTCTCGGCAGCCGGGACCTTGGACGTGGCCTTCCCTGGCGCTACTGGCGTGGTTGTCATGGTTCCTCACTGCTCAACTTGTCCGGGAGCCCCGAACCGGAACTGTCCGGTATCCCGTACTCAAGCGTGCACCCTGACCACCGCATCATCCAACCAGCCGGGGCTGATCAATGTCTGGGATTCCGGACGCAGACCGGTTCGCAACCGGGCCTAATGCTTGGTGTGAACTTCCACCCTTACGGGCGCGGAGAGGTAGGCCCACGAATCTTGCGGCGCGGCAGTCCGCCCGATCCCGTCCGGGATGGACGACCCGAACCTCCAGGCCCTGATAACGGCCCCTACGCTGAAGCTCCGCCCTTACGCCTAAGTAGGAACGTGATGGCCCCGGCCGCGGCCAGAATCAGCAGCACGATCAAGCCGATGGTCCAGCCGCCCATTCCGGTGGACGATGCAGCCAGTGGGGCGGATGCTTCCTGGGATTGTGAGTCAACCGTCGTAGGGTCCTGCGCAGCGGACGCGGCTGGCGGCACGGAGATACTCGGCATTGCCGAAGGAGTCTCGGCGGGCGTGCCTGCGTTGTCCACGTTGGTTTCGGGTTCGGTAAATCCGCCGGCGGGGGCATTCCCGAGCGGCCACGGAACGATGTTCGGCGCCACCGCGGAGCTTTGTGAGGTATCAACGTGTCCAACGGAACCCTGCCGCGCAGCTTCAGCCTGCCGCGCAGCTTCGGCGGCCTTTGCAGCGTCAGCTGCCTTGCCGGCGTCGACCTTTGCTTTGTCCGCCAGCCCGGCGAGTTCTGCGATCATGGCGTCGATCGATGCGACGTGGGCGGAAGTGGCCTGGTCGCGCTGGGCAGCTGCAAATCGCCCCACCATGGCGAAGGCCTGAAGGTCCGCGCGGCTGCCGTCCAAGGCCACGTTGGCAGCTGCGCGCAGTTCCAGGCCCGCCTTATCCAAGGACTGGAAGGCCAGTATGCGGTTGTCCAACTCCTGGGCAACAGCGAAACCGTGCTCAAGGAAGTAGCGGACATCTGCGTGGTTGGCAGAGCCGAGGGCGGCATCTGCTGCTTTGTTGACTTCACTGCCGCCGAGGGCCAGAAGTTGGTAGACGCGCTGACGGTCGGTCCCAAACGCCGAGACTCCGTTGGAATCCCGCTTACTTGCTTCAGCGTGGCCCGTGGAAATGAATGCCCGGATGGCGTCGTCGCCGCCCAAGAGTGCAGTTTCGGCGGCCTTCTTCACCTCCGGCGTGCCCACCAGCGCAAGGTCCAGTGTTGCCTGACGTGCGTCCTTGAGCAGCTCGCGGAGGTCTGCATCCGGCACCGTCAGGGTCGCCAGCAGTTCGGGGAGTTCCCTGGCCGCCTTGGCGAACGCTTCCCTGAACGGCTTTTCAGTAACCAAGGCAGCGTTGTCAGCGACAGCGCGCGGCGCAGCCTGGGTGGTAAGGAGATCCCAATCGGCAAGGAGCCGGGCCTTGTCCGCCGCCCTTGCGGCCGTTGCTGTGCCTCGTGCCTTTTCGACGGCGGCACTCGCCCGGTCCGCGACAGCTGCGGTGCCGTTGGGGTTGGCTGCGATGTCCGCTGTGACCTGCTGGAGGAGTGCGGAGACTGCTGCCGACTCAGTGTGATGGTCGGCCTCGACGAACTGCCCGTAGCGGAGGAAGTCAGCGACGATTTCAGAGTCGTTAGCTGCCAAAGACGATTTGGCTCCAGCAGAAACAGCAGGATTCGCTGAGCTGATAAGACCGTAGGCCGCTTGCCTGTCCGTCATCTTTGCCTTGTCCCGCCAACCGGCAAGCACAAAATTTTCCACGGCTTCCTCGCCTTCGTCCAGGCTTTTGGAAGCCTCGCGTTCAACGTGGATATTGCCGTAGTGAAGGAAATAAGTGGCTACAGTCCGCAGGTCAACTTTCCATGTCCCGGCCCAGCCTTCGGCAAGGAATGCGTCGATCAGTGCGGGATCATTCGTGGCCAGGATGTCCTTTGCCTTCAACCGCACATGTTCACTCCCCCGCTTAGTCAGCTCGGTGACCAACTGCTTGCGGTCTGCTGCCAGGGGGACGTCCTGGCCGCCGTCGAGAAATGTTTGGATCGCAACAGCACCGCCTGCCAAGGCCGTCGCAGCGGCGGCGCGGGTTGCCGGCCCACCAGTCCTCCACAATCTCAGAACCCCTGCGGCATCCACGGCCCGCTCCACGTAGGGCAGCGGCGCCTGCGAGGCGTCCGGCACCTCGAAATCGGGAAGGTCGTAGGCCTGCGCCGGAGCGGCGAAGAGCAAAGAAGCTGTTGCCAGGACTGCAACTACGGCAGCGGCCCAGCGGCGTCGCGGACGACGAAGTGCAGAGATCAAGAGTCCCCCAAAGATGGATGCGATGGCAGCTCTTAATCAAAGGGGGGCGACGCATGGAGCGAGGGATGCCTGACCGGAATGATGTGCTGTCCGCGGTCATCATATCCGACCGAGGACTATGACTTTGACCGCTGGCAAAATGCGCCCTCCGACGACTGTCTGCGATGAAAGACACCAAAGCCCCGTGAGTCCGATCACAAGGCGCCTAAAAGTGATCTGCTGGATAGCGATCCCCTCCCAAAGACGAGAAGGTTTTACTATGCAACAAACCAAGCTGGCTGCGGAGAGCTCTGTGCTCCAAGCCGCGGGTACGGCGCTCAGCCGAGGCCTCAACGTCCGCCACATCCGCTTCATGGCACTCGGATCCGCGATCGGCACGGGCCTCTTCTACGGCTCCGCCTCCGCTATCCAAAAGGCAGGCCCAGCGGTCCTGCTGGCCTACATCATCGGCGGCGCAGCCGTGTTCGTGGTGATGCGCGCGCTCGGCGAAATGGCCGTTCGACACCCCGTGTCCGGTTCCTTTGGCCAGTACGCCAGCCGCTATCTTGGCCCGTTCGCCGGCTTTGTGACCGGGTGGACCTACGTGTTCGAAATGGCGATTGTAGCCATCGCCGACGTCACGGCCTTCAGTATCTATATGGGCTTCTGGTTCCCACAGGTGGACAGATGGATCTGGGTGCTTGCGATCATCTTGTTCCTGGGCGCCATGAACCTGCTCAGCGTGAAGGTGTTCGGTGAGCTCGAGTTCTGGTTCTCGCTCATTAAGGTGGTGGCGATTATCGCCATGATCGTTGGCGGTGCGGCGATCGTCGTGTTCGGCTTCCAAACGGGCGACGGCGGCGCCGTGGCACCGGGACTGGGGAACCTCGTGAACCACGGCGGTTTGTTCCCGAACGGTTTCGAGGGGCTCCTGGCTGCGTTCGCCGTCGTGATGTTCGCGTTCGGTGGGATCGAAACGATCGGCATCACCGCCGGCGAAGCGGCCGACCCAAAGAAGGTCATTCCCCAGGCGGTCAATACAGTGCCCGTCCGCGTCCTGCTTTTCTACGTACTGACGCTCGGTGTGCTGATGAGCATCTTCCCGTGGAACGAGATCGGCAGCAGCGGCAGCCCATTCGTGCAGATTTTTGACGGCCTGGGCATCCCGGCTGCGCCGCATATCCTCAACGCCGTCGTGATCACAGCGGCCCTTTCGGCGATCAACAGCGACATCTTCGGAGCCGGTCGTATCCTCTTCGGACTGGCCCAGCAGGGGCACGCTCCCAAGAGCTTCGGCAAGATCTCCCGGCACGGAGTGCCGTGGATGACGGTAGTGATGATGGGCGGCATCCTGCTGGTGGGCGTCGTGTTGAACGCAGTCATCCCAGAGGACGTGTTTGTGCTCATCGCGTCCATCGCAACCTTCGCCACGGTGTGGGTTTGGGTGATGATCCTTGCTTCACACGTCGCGATGAAGCGGGAGATCAAGCGCAAGGGGCTGCCGGCGTCGGAATTTGGTTCACCACTGTGGCCGACTGCCTCGATCCTGACCATGGCGTTCATGGCCATGGTGATCGTGATCCTGGGGGTCTTCGAGGACACCCGGGTTGCGCTCTACGTTGGCGGAACCTGGCTGGCGCTCCTGTTCGTGGCGTACAAGCTGTGGGTCCGTGGGGATGGCCTGCGCCGCGCTGAGCTGGTGGACGAGACCGCCTGATTCCCTGCGCCCAGAGTGCAGTTAATGCCAATGTTCACGCGGAACATTGGCATTAACTGTCATCTCGCGGACTTCCTAGGCGGTTGCGGCGGAACGGATGGCGTCGGCCAAGGGGGTAGACGGGCGTCCGATCAGCTTGCTCAGGTCGCCGCCGGTCACCAGGAGATCTCCCCGGGCAATGCCCAGATCGGAGTCGGCCAGGATCTCCGCGAAGGCTTCCGGAACGCCAACGCTTGTCAGCAGCCCCGCGTACTCAGCCGCGGGCAGGTTGTTGTAAGTGATGGTTTGGCCGGAAGCGGCGGTGATTTCAGCAGCGAGCTCCTCCAGGGTGAAAGCGTGGTCTCCACCGAGCTCATACACTTTTCCGGCCTGGTTGTCAGCGACCAGGACCGCCGCAGCCGCATGAGCATAGTCGGCGCGGGTTGCACCACTGACCTTGCCATTTCCTGCGCTACCCGCAAGCGCCCCCTGGGCCAGCGTGCCCGGCAGTTGCTCGGTGTAGTTCTCCAAGTACCAGCCGTTCCGCAGGAGCACGAACGGGACGCCGGACTCCTTGAGGATGGCCTCGGTAGCCTGGTGCTCGGCCGCAAGTTTCATTCCGGTGGTTTCAGCGTTGGCGATGCTGGTGTAAGCGAGAAGCTCCACGCCTTCCGCCTTGGCTGCTTCAATCACTGTACGGTGCTGCTCCACGCGCTGGCCCACGGCGCTGCCGGAGATCAGCAGGACCTTGCTGGCACCTTTCAGTGCTTCTGTAACGGAAGCGGCGTCTTCGTAATCCATTGCCCTGACCTGAACGCCGCGGTCCGCGAAATCGGCCAGCTTCTCGATCGAACGGCCTGCAGCAATGATGGTCTCCGCGGGGACGTTGCGCTCCAGGAGTGCCTCTACTACGTGACGGCCCAGCTGTCCGGTTGCTCCAGTGATGACGATGCTCATGGTGTTCCTCTCCAAGGTTTTTGCTCTGTCATGCTGGTCAACGAGCCACCAATCCAGAAACTTCCCAAAAGAGAGTACGCACTTTAAGGTAAGGTACTGACATGAAAGTAAGTACCGTTCCCGCTCCGCTTCCAGCGAGTATCGCCGACGGCGTGTTTCCCGCCGGCTGTCCCAGCCGCACGGTGCTGGACCACATCACGAGCAAGTGGGGCGTGCTCATTCTGCTGTCACTCTCCGAGGGCGAACAGCGGTGGAGCGAACTTCGACGCCGGGCAGACGGAATCAGCGAGAAAATGCTGGCCCAAACCCTCAAAACACTCGAAAAGGACGGCCTCGTCCGCCGCGACGCCCAGCCTGTCATCCCGCCCCGGGTGGATTACAGCCTGACCGACCGCGGCCGGGAGCTTACCGGCCACCTCATTCCACTGGTCACCTGGGCCTACGAGAACGCCGAGGCGATCATCGGCGGCGAAAGCTAGCCCGGCTCCGACCGCCGAAACTACAGTTAATGCCAATGTTCGCGTCGAACATTGGCATTAACTGGCATCTCGCGGGGGTCTACCGGGCCGACCACCCACCGTCCATGGTGTAGCTCGCGCCGGTGACCATACCGGCGTCGTCGGAGGCCATCCAGGCTGCCAGCGACGCAACTTCCTCCACCTCTACCAGCCGTTTCACTGCCGATTCCGTCAGCATCACCTTGGCCAGGACCTCGGCCTCGGGGATGCCATGGAGCCGGGCCTGGTCGGCAATTTGCCGCTCCACCAAGGGCGTCCGGACATAGCCGGGGTTGATGCAGTTGGAGGTGACCCCGTGCTCGCCGCCTTCCAAGGCAGTGACCTTGCTGAGCCCCTCGAGGCCGTGCTTGGCGGACACGTAGGCGCTCTTGTAGGCCGACGCCCGGAGTCCGTGGACCGAGGAGACGTTGATGATGCGGCCGAACCCGTTGGCGTACATGTGCGGGAGCGCGGCCCTAATGAGGAGGAACGGCGCCTCCAGCATCAGGGCTAGGATCCGCCGGAACTCCGCGGGTTCGAACTCCTCGATCGGCGCAACTTTCTGGATGCCCGCGTTGTTGACCAGGATGTCGCAGTCCAGGCTCAGGGCCGCCAGTGCGTCGACGTCCAACAGGTCCACCGTCCACGCCGTGCCGCCCAGCTCATCGGCGAGGGCCGCAGCTCCGGAGGCATCGACGTCGGCCACTACAACTTTCGCCCCACGGGCGGCGAGGGCCCGGGCACAGGCTGCCCCGATTCCGCTCGCACCACCGGTCACCAATGCTTTGCGTCCGTTCAAGGAGTTGTCCATCAAATCAGCCTTTCGAGGTGGTGGAGGCAGTCGTCAGGCCGTGTCGCTCGGCGTCGGCTTGGTCAACTTCCTCCAGGGCGATGCCCTTGGTCTCCTTGAGCGAGATCACTGCGACGGTGGTGATGGCACAGGCGACCACAAGGTAGATGGCAGTGGGGAGCCAGGAGCCGGTGTCCTTGAGCCATTGGGTTGCCAGCAGCGGTGCGAGTGAGCCGGCGAAGATCGAGGTGACCTGCGAGCCGAGCGAGACGCCGGAGTAGCGCATGCGGGTGGGGAAAAGCTCGGACATGATGGCCGGCTGACCTGCGTACATGAACGCGTGCAGGCACAGGCCGATGGTCACGGCGAGCACGATGACCACGGCGTTCTTGGTGTCGAACATCGGGAAGGCGAAGAACGGCCAGGTTGCGCCGGTGATGGCACCGATCAGGTACACGGGCTTGCGTCCCCACGAGTCCACCAGGCGTCCGATTTGCGGAATGATCAGGAAGTGGATGACATGGGCGATCAGGAGTGCCAGGAGGAGCGATGAGGTGTCGTACTTGTGGACGCTCTTGAGGTAGACGATCGCGAAGCTCACCACGAGGTAGTACATGATGTTCTCCGCGAACCGGAGGCCCATGGCTTGGAGGATGCCCTTGGGGTACTTGCGGATGACCTCGCCGACGCCGTAGCTGATGGCTTTGGACTCCTCCACCTGCGCCTTGGCTTCAAGGAAGATGGGTGCCTCGGTGACGTGGGTGCGGATGTAGTAGCCGACGAACACGATCACTGCGGAGAGCCAGAAAGCTACGCGCCAGCCCCAGCCGAGGAAGGCTTCGCTGCTGAGCGTGCTGGACATGACGAACAGGACCAGGGTGGCCAGGAGGTTGCCAACGGGCACTGCCGCCTGCGGCCAGGATGACCAGAAGCCGCGGGATTTGTTGGGGCTGTGTTCAGCCACCAGCAGCACCGCGCCACCCCACTCGCCACCGAGTGCGAAGCCCTGGATGAATCGGAGGGCCACCAGCATGGCGGGGGCCCAGTAACCGACGTCCACGAAGCCGGGGAGGCAGCCCATGAGGAACGTGGAGACGCCGACGATCACGATGGTCAGCTGCAGCGTGGGCTTGCGGCCCAGTTTGTCGCCGATCTGGCCGAAGACGATGCCGCCCAGCGGCCGGGCGACGAAGCCCACCGCATAGGTAATGAAGGCCTGGATGATGCCGTCCAGCTCGTTGCCGGTGCTCGGGAAGAAGTACTTGCCGAAGACCAGGGTTGCCGCGGTGGCGTAGAGGAAGAACTCGTACCACTCCACCACCGTGCCCACCATTGAGGCCGCGACGATCTTCTTCAGGCCGGAGCCTTTGCCGGCATCTTTCCCGGCTCTTGATGCGGAGCGCTGCTCTACGCTCATATCCATCTCCTCAGTGTCCTCTTTGACCCTTTTGAACGTGATGTGATCCACAACACGAAATGCTCCACTGAGTATTGCCGCAGATTCGTTATGCCTCAATGACCAATAAGGCACCTTAGGTGTGCAGAATTGCAGATATGAATCCCAACCCGGACGACCTCCTCATCTTCCTCGCCGTCTCACGTTCAGGAAAATTCACGACGGCGGCCCAAGCCTTGGGACTGAACCACACCACCGTCTCGCGCAGGATAGCGGCGCTGGAAAAGGCGCTGGGCGGCAGGGTCCTGGCGCGTGCTGCCGGCGGCTGGGAAGTGACTGAGCTGGGTGCCCAAGCCGTACTGGTCGCGGAACGGATCGAAGCTGCGGTGGGTGCGCTGGGACCCAGCGACCGTGCACCCGACCCCATCACCGGCGTCGTACGCATGACCGCAACAGACGGCTTCAGCGCATACATCGCCGCACCTGCCGTGGCGCGACTGAGACGGGAGCACCCCGGACTCAGCGTGGAGATCGTCACCGTGACGCGTCGGGCACTGCAGCAACGATCGGGCCTGGACATCGAAGTGGTGGTGGGGACGCCGCAGGTGCACCGGGCCGAAGCGATCAGGCTGGGCGAGTACCGGCTGGGAATGTACGCGTCCCGCGCTTACCTCTCGGATCACGGGACGCCCGGAAGCATCGAGGAACTCACACAGCACCAACTGGTCTACTTTGTTGATTCCATGCTCCAAGTGGACGATCTGGATGCACCCCGGAGGCTCGTCCCGACCATGCGCGACGGCCTGAGTTCAACCAACGTGTTCGTCCACGTCGAGGCCACCCGGGCCGGAGCCGGCATCGGATTCCTCCCCTGCTTCATGGCCGACCGGCATGAGGACCTGGTCAGGCTCCTGCCCTCGGACTTCGCTGAGCTCTTGCCCTACTGGATGGTCCTCCGCCCCGACTCCATGCGCCGCCCCGCGGTAGCCGCCGTCGTGCAGGCCTTGCGCGAGGAGACGGAGGGCCGACGGGAGGAGCTGCTGGGGGCTGGCTAAGTGGCGGCAATTACCTTCGGAATCAGCCGAAATTCCCATCAACTAATGGGGTTTATGTTCGACGAGTCGGCGCAACGTCCGCGCGCACGGCCGCCCGTGGCACAGTCCGTCCGGGTTGCGATAGAGCTTGGCGGGTCACCTGGCCTTCTCGAAGTTAGGTGAGCCTTACTATGTAAGCATGCCTTCCCGTTCCGCCCTTCCGTCCTGCCCGCCCGGGCGTAACAAGCAAGCACCCCGTCTTTTCAGGTTCACCCTGTTTGCCAATGGCCGCTGGAAGCTGTTGCTGGCGGGCTGTGCAGGCCTCACTTTGCACCAGGTCAGCGAGGCCTTGGTGCCGGCGACCATCGGGGCCGCGGTAGATAACGCCATACAGCCGAACGACGCCGGCGCGCTCCTTTGGTGGCTCGGCGCCCTCGCAGTGGTGTTCGTGGTGCTTGCACTTTCGTGGCGGTTGGGAACGCTGGCCACCGAACGCTCTTTCAACTACGGATCGCACGACCTCCGGCAACTCGTAGTGGAGCGGACACTCCACCCTCGCGGAATGGCTGCCCGGAGGGCACCGGGAGAAATCGTCGCGATCGCATCGTCGGATGCCGATAGGGTGGCGGGACTGTCCTGGCTGATCAGCGGTGGCCTTGCTGCGGCGGCCGGCGTGGTCACGTCGGCAGTCACCCTGCTGCTGATCTCCGTGCCCTTGGGACTGGCCGTTCTGCTGGCAACCCCGGTGATGCTGCTGGTGATGCACCGCCTCACCAAACCGCTTGAAAACCGGAGCGATGTGGAGCAGTCCACGGCCGCCCGCGCCGGCGCCTTGGCCACGGACTTCGTCACCGGTTCACGCCCACTCAAAGGTCTCGGCGCCGAAGATGCGGCCATCACGCGCTACCGCGCAGCGAGCCGGGCCTCCCTCGCGTCCGCGCTCAAGGCCATCCGCGCCAAGTCCGCCTACACAGGAGCGAGCACGGCACTGTCCGCCGCGTTCCTGGCCGGCATCGCCTTCTTCGCTGCGTGGTTCGCCGTCCAGGGAAGCATCACGGTGGGGCAACTGGTAGCGGTTGTTGGCGTGGCCCAATTCGTCCAGGGACCCATGGCATCGCTGGGATTCCTGAGCGTCGAGCTCGCCCGCAAACGGGCCTCGGCAGCCCGCATAGCCGTGTTGCTTGCGGAACCGGACGCCGTTCCGGCACCCGACACCGTTCCGGCACCTGACACCGAAGAGCGCCCGACGGCGGCAGCAGCTTCCGCGGCTGGACTCGCCGCTCCGGCGGGGCACGTACCGCTGCTTGAACTCCGGGGAAGCACGAACAACAGCGCCTTTCCACCCTTCACCGCCTCAGCCGGGGAACTTGTGGGGGTGGTGCTCCGTGACAGTACGCATGCGCGGCTCCTTGTGGACGTCCTGGGTTTCCGCACCCCTGCGCCACCCGGGGTGGTGTCCATCGAAGGCCGTGACGCGGCAGGACTGGACCCGGATCATGTCCGCTCCACAGTCTTTGCAGATAGCCATGACGCCGTACTGTTCCGCGGCAGCGTCCGTGAGAACGTTGCAGCAGCCGACACCCAACTGGACCAGCGCGCCATGGCTGCCGCCGCCGTCGGGGACTTTGTCTCGCAGCTGCCCCAAGGCACCGAAACCGTGCTCACCGGACACGGCCACAACCTTTCCGGCGGGCAGCGGCAGCGGCTGGTCCTTGGGCGCTCACTGCACCAGAAACAGAAGGTCCTGGTCCTGCATGACCCCACCACCGCCGTCGATACGGCCACCGAAGCCGTCATCGCGGATGGCCTGCAGAACTTCCCGGACAAAGCCCTGGTGCTCGTGACAACAAGTCCCACGCTGCTGGCTGCCTGCCATCGCGTGGTGCTGGGCGGCGGCGCAACGACCGAAACCGGTACGCACCGTGAACTCCTCGCCGCGTCGGCCGGCTACCGCGAGGTGGTGGGCTCTTGAGCGTCGAAATTCTACCCATCGCCACTCCGCGCGAGACCCGGAAGGCCATGTGGCGGCTCCTCGCCCAACGGCCAGGGAGACTCGCACTGACGGTATTCGTGCTGCTCGCCGCTTCCTGCTGCGGCCTGGCAGCCCCGGCCATCTTGGGGACCATGGTCAACATCGCAGCGGGCGGCGGAGAGGTTGTATCCCTGCTCTGGCTGGCCATCGGCTTGCTGGCAGCGGGCAGCCTCAGCGCGTTGCTGGGCATCGTAGGACAGAACCTGCTGTCCCGGATCTGCGAGGAAGCCTTGGCGGATCTTCGCGAGGAGGTTTTCGCCGCAGCGGTCCGTAAGCCGCTCGCCCACATCGAAAAGGCGGGCATCGGCGATGTCGTGGCCCGTGTGTCCGGCGACGTCGAGGCAGTAAGCGAGGCAATTTCGGGCGTCCTTCCCGCGTTCACCAGCGCGGCCTTCACCATCGCGGTGACGCTGCTGGGCCTGGGCGTGATCGACTGGCGCTTCGCTGTTGCCGTGCTGATTGCAGCGCCCTTGCAGATTTTCACGCTCCGTTGGTTCCTCAAACGGACGGCCCCGATCTACCGGACTGTCCGCATTACCGAAGCGAACCGCACCGAGCAGATCATCGAGACGGTGCACGGCTCGCCCTCTGTCCTGGCTTTGGGACTGGGGGCACGCCATGCGGACCTTGTGGCGGCTGCGTCCCGGGAGAACATCGGCCACGCGCTCAAGGGCGTCGGCTACCTGACACGCTTCTACAACCGCCTCAACCTCGCCGAGCTCATCGGCTTGTCCGCGGTCCTGCTGGTGGGGTTTTGGCTGCACGCCGAGGGCGTCGTGACCATCGGTGCCGCTACGGCCGCCGCACTGTACTTCTACCGGTTGTTCGATCCCATTGGCCTGGTTCTTGGACAGTTCGATGAGCTCCAGAAGGCTGCGGCCGGTTTGGGCCGGATGTTCGGCCTGACGGGGTCGGCGGCACCCGCGGGGGTCGTTCCTGCCACTCCCCAAGACGCTGACGCCGGCATCATCCTCCACGACATCACCTTCGCCTACCCAGGCCAGCGCCCCGCCCTCAACGGTGTCTCCCTGACCGTGGAACCGGGCGAACGCGTTGCCATTGTGGGCACCTCCGGGGCAGGCAAGACCACCTTGGCCAAAGTCATCATGGGCTTGGAGCATCCCCACAGCGGAACCGCCCGGGTTGGCGGACTGGATTCGGCCACCGCCGCCCCGGCAGCCCTGCACCAGCGGATCGCGATGGTCAGCCAGGAGGTGCACGTCTTCTCCGGCACGCTTGCCGAGGACCTCCTGCTCGCCAAACCGGGCGCCGCACCCGAAGAGCTCAGGCGCGCCCTGGAGGCAGTCGGGGCTGCCTGGGTAGACGCGCTCGACGACGGACTCGAGACTTCCGTAGGCGCAGGCGGCCATCAGCTCACCCCCGAGCAGGCACAACAACTGGCTCTCGCAAGGTTGATGCTGAAGAACCCGCCCATCGCGGTGCTCGACGAAGCCACGGCCGAAGCGGGCACCGGTTCGGCAACCATGTTGGACCAGGCCGCCGAGGCCGCGCTGGCCGGAAGGACGTCCGTGGTGATCGCGCACCGCTTGTCCCAGGCTGCGTCTGCGGACACGGTGGTGGTGATGGAGCAGGGGCGGATTGTCGAGTCGGGTCCCCATGGGGAGCTTTTGGCGCAGGGCGGCCGTTACGCACACCTATGGGAAGCGTGGAACAGCTCCCTCAGCCGCAACTGACCGGAGCTTTGTACAAAAGCTCAGCTCGTCGGATCGTGGCGCACAGGAGTCCCGGCCGCGAAGGCGCGCACTTGGGCATCGTCCCAGATGTGGGCTGGAACGCCGCCGCCCAGAAGCCGCCTTGCAAGGGTGGGGTCGTCTCCGAACGGCACGTGGCTGCCAGCCATGATCATGTTGCCGTAGCGTCGGCCTTTGAGCATGGCGGGGTCGGCGATGATCATGGTGTGCTCAAAAGTGTCCGCGATGGTTGCGGCATCGGCACGGGCATTCTTCAGGTCCGGTGCGTCGCCGGAGTTGACCACATACAGGCCGTCCGCGGCGAGTACCGCGTCCGCGTGGGCCGTGAATTCACGCGTTGTCAGGGCACGGGGCGTGAAGGCTCCGGCAAAAACGTCGCGGATGATGAGGTCGCGGGTGTCAGGGGTGAGGGACTCCGTCACCTGCCTCGCCTCGCCAACCCGGATCCGCAGCAGCGGCGCCTTGGGCAGCTCGAACCAACCACGAACATATTCGGCGAGCTTGCCATCAAGCTCAACCACCACCTGCCGCGCCTCGGGATAGGCGGCGTGGAAGTACCGGGCCATGGAACACGCTCCCCCGCCCAGGTGCAGCGCCCGCAGTTTGGGTTTCTGCTCCCTGGGCCAGCGCGATTCGACCAGGGCTGCGATCCAGCGCATGTATTCGAGATCCAGGAAGAGCGGATCGGCGAGGTCGATGTGCGAGCTCATCACGCCGTTGATTTTCAGCAGCCAACCGTTGGAGTTGTCCTGGTCCCGGATCAGCTCGCAGTCGCCAGTGTCGATGTAGTAAACGCCCTCCACCGGACCATCGGGACGGGCGCCGGAAGGCACCTCGACGACTCCCGCCGTCGACCTTTGCGACTTACTCACCCTGCCGCGTTTTGCCACTACGTCCGCCCTGCCTCAGTCATGCTTCCAGCCTAGTGGAGCCCCACAGCCACCTGAGTAGTAAGGCTACTTACAATAATGGGGGGTTGGGCCATAAGATCAATCCATGGACCTTGGCGAGTGGGTGTGGGCGGAAGTGTTGACCGCCGCTGTGGCATGGCTGACCGTGGTCTGCCTGCTGCTGGCCCGCGTGCCCAAGCCGCCGAGCCTGCTGGATTCATCCCTTGACACCGGGGAACTGGACACCGGGGAGCTGAATGACCCAGCGCCACTGGCCGGCGCCGCACCACATGGCCGATTGGGGCGTTTCCTTCCCAAGCCGCGCCCCGTCCGGCACCCGAAAGCCAAGCGCCTGGGCGCAAAGCAGTAGCGTCCGGCGTCGTTCTTAATGCCCGACGGCGGGACGCACCATCCGATGCTCCGGCAGCGAGTACCAGGATGGGTCGCACAATTGCCGTTTGCCGTCGGGCAGGAAGCCGTTGCGCCGGTAGAAGGCCTGGGCGCGCGGATTATCGTCCAGGACCCACAGGTAGGCTGGCCCGTCTCCAATCAAGGCATCCACCAACGCCTGGCCAACACCACGGCCGTGAACGCGTTCAAGCGTGTAGAGCATGAAAAGTTCCACGTCGCAGGGGCTGTCCTCATCCGAGCCGCGTCCGGACGCACCCAGTCCCACCAGGTCCCCGTCCGGCCCATGAGCCAACATCCTGGAGTGGCCTGCGGCAATGAATGTCCGGTACCGCTCAATCCGGTCCGGCAGGGCAGCCTCTTGCTTCGCGAAGAACTCAGGGGGCAGCAAGCGGCCATAACTTTCCCGCCAGGACTGGACGTGCATGTGTGCCATGGCCTCGGCGTCATCCACTGTTGCCGGTCGAATCGTGAAATCCATGGGCCTACCGTACCCGGGCGATCGCGAAGCCGTCCCAGCCCTTGCTCCCCACCGTCTGGATGGCAGTGGCGTCGAGGCGGGGATCCCGCCCCATCATTTCCAGCATTTCCACGATGCCCGGGGCGTTCACCTCATCCCGTTCCGGTTCCAGGATGGCGCCGTCCCAAATGACGTTATCCACCACGATCACCGTGCCCGGATGGCCGAGCCTGATGGCCCAGTCAAGGTAGTTTGCGTCGTTTTCCTTGTCCGCATCGATGAAGACGAAGTCGAACGATTCCTGGCCTGCCAGCGTGGGAAGGGTGTCCAGGGCAGCACCCACGCGGATGTCCACCTTGTGTCCTACGCCGGCGGCATCCAGGTTGGCTCGCGCGACGTCCGCGTGTTTCTGGAGGAATTCGCACGTGACGATCCGGCCGTCGTCGGGCAGTCCTTGGGCCATCCACATGCTGCTGAAGCCTGCCAGGGTGCCGATCTCAAGAACGCGCCTGGCCCCGGACATCTGCACGAGCATGCGCAGCAACTTTCCGGCGTTGGGCGCCACTTCGATCGCAGGCATGCCCGCCTCGACAGCGGACGTCACGGCACGCTGGTGGGCAGGATCAGGGCGCACGACGACGTCAGTCAGGTAACGCTCGACATCAACCCATCCGGGCTCGGTGGCGTGTTCAATCATGCGCCCCAGTCTTGCACTCGCAGCAGCCGGGGGAAAGGAGCTAGTCCGTGGCGGTGATGGCCTCTTCGAGGCGTTCCACTTTCCCGGTCAGTTCGCCGCTGTAACCGGGGCGGATGTCGGCCTTGATCACCAACGAAACACGGCTGCCGTAACGGCCAACCGCCTCGGTGGCGCGCTTGACGACGTCAAAGACCTCATCCCACTCCCCCTCGATGGTGGTGAACATGGAGTCGGTCTGGTTGGGGAGTCCGGACTCCCGGACGATCTTGACGGCGGCGGCCACGGCGTCGTGCACGGAGGCGTCGGGGGTGGGTCCGCCGTTGGCAGCGGATGCGGGCTGGCCCGAAGGGGCGACTGAGAATGCAAGCAACATGAAATCCAGTGTTTCACGTACCGGTTTGTCATATAACGGCCTACTCCCGCGTAACAACAGGCAGTGACCTGTCCGTTGCTACTCTGACAAGCATGGAACAGCCCTCTGAACGCAAGCCCCTCAGGGCAGACGCCGCACGCAATGTGGACAAGATCATTACCGCCGCAAGGCAGTGCTTCCGGGAACACGGCCCCGAAGTACCCTTGCAGACCATCGCCGCCACCGCTGGAGTTGGCCCGGCTACACTGTTCCGCAACTTCTCGGACAAGGAGCAGCTGGTTCTCGCTGCCCTCTCGCGCCAACTCCGCCAGCACGTGGATCCCGTGGCAACCGCGGCCCTTGACGGCATGGACGCCGCCGAAGGCCTCATCAACGTCATCGATGCCGTGATGCAGGTAGCCAGTGAAGATGCGAACCTCCTTGACGCCGTCGCCGGACGCCGCGGACTCCTCATGGGCATCACCGGTGGCCTCATCGGCTCCATGGCCACCCTGTTGGAGCGCGGCCAAGGCCAGGGTTCACTCCGCCGGGACATCACCATCGAGGACATGGTCCGGCTGGTGGCAATGCTGATTGGTGCTGTGGACACGATGGAACCGGGATCCGAAGCGTGGAAGCGGCCCGTCGCCCTGATCGAGGACGCCATCCGCACCGAGCGCCCTGCACGGCCCCTTCCCGAACAGTCGGGCATCCCGGGCGTGACGTTCACTGACGCTGTCTAGCCCCATCCCAGCAGCCTGAGCAGGGCAGCCGCGGCAGCACCGGAAATCACCACCACCAGGAACGGCGCCCGAAGCCACAGTGCCACGGCGGCTGCAGCCAACGCACCGATGCGGGCGTCGAGAACCAAACCCTGCCCCGATGCGACAGCATTGACCACGGTCAGGGACGCCAGCAAACCGATGGTCATGGTGCCGGCAACATGCATGATCCGGGGGCTTTCCAACAACTTGGCGGGCACGAAGTAGCCCAGCAACTTGGTGAGGTACGCCAGGCCGCAGGCGATCAGGATCCAAAGCCACAGGTTCATGGGTTACTCCTGCGTTCTTGCTGGTGCTTCTCGGCGTAAGGATCCACGTCCGGTTCAAGCCCTTCATCCATACGTGCGTGGCTGAACCACCCGATGATTCCGGCCACCACGGCAGCAACCAGAATGGGAACACCCGACGGCACGAAGGGCACCGCCAGGATGGTGGCCAATGCGCACGCTGCTGCGAT
Organism: Arthrobacter sp. B0316-5-4; assembly: GCF_059090325.1. Lineage (NCBI taxonomy): Bacteria > Bacillati > Actinomycetota > Actinomycetes > Micrococcales > Micrococcaceae > Arthrobacter > Arthrobacter sp. B0316-5-4. Next base: position 186,731 of record NZ_JBNHFN010000003.1, on the reverse strand, counting down.
GGCCCACGGCTCGCGGCCCTTCAGCCGCGGCCAGAGCAAGGCCAGGAACGCGGCCACTGCGGCGCCATCGAGGCCCCACTGCTTCGGATCTCCCATGGCATCTCCGGCCAGGGCTCCGATGGCCGTGAAAATATTCCACAAGATGAATATTCCGATGCCTGCGGTCCAGAACCCCCGGCGCTGCTCGTCAGGGTCCGTCTGGCCGGACGCCGTCGCCGTCGACTCATCAATGGTGACGTGGGCGGAGAGGTAGCGCTTCCAGCCGCCAGGCCGGAGCATCGCATTGATCTGCATGCCGTATATGCCGTTGCGCAAACCCAGGAGTGCGCTGGCTGTCATGGCCGCCACCCCGGAGCCGCCGCCTGCCACGACACCAATGAACGCGAATTGCGAACCACCGCTGAAGAGCAGGAGGCTCAGTACCATCGTCTGCCAGAAATCGAATCCGGATGCGACGGACAAGGCGCCAAACGAAACCCCGTAGAGTCCTGTGGCGATGCTCAGGGAGAGGGCGATCTTGAATGCCGGCGACTCCCTGAGTTTCAGGGGCGTGGAACCACTGGTCATTTCCGCAGGCTCCACGACCAGAGGATGAGCGGAATCTGCAAGGGCAGCCGCACGGTGTGGATACGCCTCTGGGCAGCAGTGCCTTTCGGCCCGTAAGCACGCCGCAGGGCATCAATATGCCCTGCAAGGAATGCAGCGAACATGGCTGTGGTTGCGTCAGCGGCCACCTTGCGTGTCGCCGGCACCAGAAGCCCGACGGCGGCAGCCACCTCGAGCAGCCCCGACGACGCAACCCATTCCTCGCGGGACATCACTGCAAGGGGCCCGTTGGGACGGCTCCCCGGCTCATCCCTGCGGCACAGGTAGTCCGGAACCACGGGGTAATAGAACCTGGGGGTACGAAGTGCTTTGCGGCGCTGGCCAGGAGCAATGCGCTCAAGCCTATTGCTGAGACGGTATGTGTTGCCTTGGGTGACCAGCGAAGTGACATGAGACCACTCAATCACAAGCGCGGTGACCCCCAAAAGTCAGCTGGAAACCATGAGCTGCGCCAAGACCTGCGCGGGCTTGTTGGTGGTGATCTCATGAATGCCGAGGCCTTGGCAAAGGGCTACGTCCTTCTCGGAATCAACCGTCCACACCCGGAAAACACGGCCCGCCTCCAACCACCGCTGCACGTTGCGGGCATGCTCGCGCACATAGTCGATGCCGGGGCCTGCGATTCCCGCCTGCCCCTCGTCCAGCACGCGCTCAGCATCCTCCTGCATTGCCTTCATCACGTTGGCTACCGCCCCACCAGTGAGGAAGCCCAGGCCCAGTTCCTCCCGGATCTCCTGGACCGTGTAGTCGTCCACCAGTTGGCAGACATGCTGCGCTGGAACAGTCTCCAGCAGCCGCTGCACAGAGTCGGAATCGAAGCTCATGAAGGAGACCAGGATGTTCTCCAGCCTTGAATCCTCCGGCGCCCACCCCTCCTCGGCCAACAGAGCCAACACCCGGTCCTCAAGCTTCAGCCCATAGGGACTTGGGTGCTTGAGTTCAATGGCCAACCCGATGTCGCGTCCGGCCCCACGGAGGATGTCCAACAGCTCAGGCAACGTCAGGAATTGATCGGCCACTCCCCCATAGGCTTCAGGGATGCGGGCGCCTTTCCATGACGAGAAGTCCAGCCCGCGGAGTTCTTCCAAGGTGTACTCGGCTACCGGACCTGTCCCGGTGGAGGTCCGGTCCAGGTTGGCGTCGTGCAACAACACCACGTGTTGGTCCCGGGTCAGGTGCACGTCGCATTCGACACCATCCGCCCCATCGGCGATGGCCCTCAAATAGGCAGCCCTGGTGTGTTCGGCAAAGGCGGCACTGGAGCCCCGGTGGGCGTAGACCTTGGGCCTTGCTGTGGCGAAGTCGTCGCTTGTCATGGAGATACGGTAGCCCACGCGGTTGCACGCACGGGGGCTACGCTGGGCTAATGCAGGTGAACTCTGAACAAATCCCAACTGAAGACGTCACCAACCCCCATCGGGAGTCAGGCCCCGTACCCGCACCGGCCCGTCCCGCCGTCGTCGATCTTTCGGCAGGAGACCTGGAGAAAGCGGCCGCGCTGCGCCGAATGAAACGGCTGGCTTTGGCCCTGCTGATCGGGATGGCCCTGATCTTCACCGTGGCGTTCGCCTTCCAGAAGCAGTACCCGTGGCTTGAGTACGTTCGCGCGGCGGCCGAGGGTGGCATGGTTGGCGCACTGGCTGACTGGTTCGCCGTGACCGCCCTGTTCAAGTACCCCATGGGCCTCAAGATCCCGCACACCGCCATCATCCCGAGGCGCAAGGACCAGATTGGCGAATCGCTCAGCGAGTTCGTGGAAAGCAACTTCCTGTCCCAGGAGGTTGTGCAGGAGAAGTTGGCGAGCATCGATATCGCCCGCAAAGCCGGTGCTTGGCTGTCCGGTCCGGGTGGTGCCGAGCGTGTTGCGAAGGAAGGTGGCGCGGCGATCCGCGGCGTGTTCACCGTCCTCAATGACGACGACGTCCAGGCGGTCATCGAGGGCATGGTCCGCAAACACCTGCTCACCCCGCCATGGGGGCCACCGGTGGGCCGGATGGCGGAACGGATCTTCGCGGATGGCCACCACCACAAGCTGGTTGACCTGCTGGTGGACCGCGCCGCGGACTGGGTGGACGCCAACCATGCAACGGTGAACCGGCTCGTTTCGGACCGTTCGCCCCTTTGGGTGCCAACGTTCGTGGACGGCTTGGTGGGTGACCGCGTGTACGTGGAGCTGTCCAAGTTCATGCGCGCGGTCCAGTCCGACCAGAACCACCAAGTGCGTCAATCCATCGACGCCTACCTCACCGACCTTGCCCAGGACCTGCAACACGATCCAGCCATGATTGAGCGCGCCGAATCCATCAAGGCGCAGATCCTTGGCGACCCCGAGGTCCGCGAACTGGCATCACGCACCTGGGGAACGGTGAAGACTGCGCTGCTCAACGCCGTCGACGACCCTGACAGCGAACTGAGCCTGCGCTTCAAAGGTGCCGTCCGGGACTTCGGCACGCGCCTGGTCAAGGACGACGAACTGGCCGGCAAGGTCAACGCCTGGATTGGCGACGCGGCCGGATACCTGGTGAACACCTACCGCTCGGACATCGCCGGCGTCATCTCGGACACGGTGGCGCGTTGGGACGCGGACGAAACCTCCCAGAAGATCGAACTTCAGGTGGGCAAGGACCTCCAGTACATCCGCATCAACGGAACCGTGGTTGGCGCGCTGGCGGGGCTTGCCATCTTCACCGTTGCGCACCTGCTGTTCGGCTAGGAGCGCCGGGCTCATCGGCCCCCAGTAAGTGCACCATCTGCCCCGGCCTCGCTTGGCCGATCAGGTCCAGATCGTCGTCGCGGACCAGCGCGATCACCGGCGACGTGGCGATTGCCGGGTGGCCGGCCAAAGCGATCACCGGAAGGCCCGACGGCGGCAGCAGGACCGAGCCGGTCAGCAGCGGCTGGGGTTCGCGTGGGTGAGTTGTGGCCGCCTCGAGCGGCCGCCCCGCCAGCCGCGCACCAGCGCGGTCCGACTCCGGCGAGAGAATCCATGGTTCGGTGGTCAACCGGAGCCACGAGCCGACGCCGAAATTCGTTGCTTCCGGGCCGGGGGAAACCCTGGCGACCACCGGCCGTTCCGGATCCAGCGCACGGCGCGCAGGCTGTTTGACCTCCGGAAAGGCCTGGCGGTTCGGACGGCCAAAGCTCAGGGCATCGCCCGCCCGCAGCGGCTCAGCCTGAGGCGGAATCCCGCCGTGGACAGCTACGTAGTACCGGATTCCGAAAAGCGCCGGCCCGACGTCGAGGACAGCTCCCGGAGCCACCCGCGCTGCTTTGTTCATGGGCAGTTCCGAGCCATTGAGGGTGATGAGGCCTTCGGCGCCGGTGACCGAAACTGCCGAGGCCGTGACGAATCGGAGCCGGAGGCCGCCCAGTAAGACCTCCAGGCCCCCGGCAGCGGCGGGGTTGCCCAGGAGGGCATTGGCCAGATGCATGGACGCACGGTCCAGTGCTTGTCCCGGTCCCAGGACGGAAGTCAACGATCCCGGTTCAACTACTACTGCACCCACCAACGCACTCCCCTATAAAGAGCCGCACCGCAGGATCAGGCGAATGCCTCGATCTGCACGCCGGCCTGCTCCAGTCCTTCCCGAACCGCGGCGGCCATGTTGACGGCCCCCGGAGTGTCCCCGTGGATGCAAAGCGAGTCCGCCCGCACTGGGACAACGGAACCGTCGATGGCAAGTACTTCCTTGCGCGTCGCCAACCGCACCGCTTGGGCCACCACAGTTGCGGGGTCGTGCAGCACGGCGCCTTCCTGGGTGCGCGGGACCAGTGTGCCATCCGGCAGGTAGGCCCGGTCCACGAACGCTTCCCGGAAGACCGGGTGCCCGGACTCATCGGCCAGTTTCAGCCACGCCGAACCCGGCAGGCCCAGCACGGGAAGACCTGGATCATAGGCATGAACCGCGGCCACCACGGCCTCCGCCTGCTCTGCGTCATGGACAATCCTGTTGTAAAGCGCACCATGCGGCTTGACGTAATCCACCGAAGCCCCCACAGCGTGGGCCATCCCGTCCAGGGCACCCAGTTGGTACAGGACGTCCCCGAAGAGTTCGTCGAAGGTCATATCCAAGGAACGGCGTCCAAATCCAGCCAGGTCCCGGTACCCCACATGGGCGCCCACACGAACGTCCAGTTCGAACGCTGCGCGGCAGCTGTCCAGCATGGTGAGGGGATCTCCGGCGTGGAAACCGCACGCCACGTTGGCGCTGCTCACGATACGGAACATCGAGGCGTCGTCGCCCATGGTCCAGGAACCAAAGGACTCCCCCAGGTCAGCGTTCAGATCCACTGTTACCGCCTTCCAGCGTAGGGTTTTCGGGTGCGTTGACAATGACGTTCTTTGGCGCGTTGGGCAGCAGTTCACCCGGCACCGTATCCGGAAGCACGCCGAATGCTTCCTTGGCGCTGGACACCACGGCACGGCCCATCATCAGGTTGCCGGCGCCGCCAACAACTGCCCCGATGCCGAATGGCAGGGCGCGGCCAAGGAAGGCGCCGCCCTGCTTCTTCAGCAGGTTCTTCAGGAAGGCGCGCTGGATGGTGTCGCGGATGACTCCGAAGCCGCTGCCGGGAATTTTCTTGGTCAGGGTCCTGCCCCAGGCATTGGTGACGCCCTTGCCGCGGCCCAGCGACTGTCCGCTCAGCGCACCCAGCAGGGACGTGCCTTCCTCGCCCAGCATGATGGCCATCACCATGGTTCGGGACCGTTCCGGGTCGGTGAGCCTGATGCCGTGGAGTTCAGCCAGGGACGAAGCGTACAGGGCTGTGGTCTCCAGGAACCCCACGGTTGCGAGCGCAGAAAGGCCCAGCGATGCCGCGGTTCCAATACCCGGTACGACGGCGGTAGCACCCACGGCGGCACCGCCGCCGGATATGGCGAGCAGGTAGTGGCGTTCCAGTTTTGCCGCGAGCTGCGCCGGGGAATCATGGGGGTTCCTGCGTTGCAACCGTCGAAGGTTGGCCAGGACCAGTGGCCGCTGGACGTCGACGGCTTTGAGCAGAACATTGTGGACACCGGGCTTGGGGTTGCCTTGGGCGTCGAAAACTGCGTTGTGTGCTGTTTCCTGGGCGATTTTCACCGCCGGGTTGGGGCGCTTGGGCATCTTCACCTCTCCTTGGCAGTCTGTTGTTTCACGGGGAACTGCTGGGTTCAGCCTATGCCACACCCTTGCATCACCTGTCCCCCGATGAGCGCTATGTGGACAGGATTCCGCGCAGGGCGGATCCCGCAGCGGACCATAGCCGGGCGTAGACTGGGTGCACTCGCGGAAGCAGTCCAGCCAAGGACAGGAAGTATCCGTCATGAAGCCATCTGACAAGACCGAACATGTCATCCGGCACCACACCGACGCCCCGGCGGAGGGTGAGACGGAAGGCTGGGTCCCGCACGACACCGGCCTTCACAGCCAAGACCCGGCTGAAGGACCCGACTTCGAGGACGACGCTCCGCCGTCGGGCGCTTCATAACTGACATTCCTTCGCAATAAACCGCCTTCCGCGGCCTCGGCCGCCAGGTCTAGGCTGGTGGGATGGCTCCGTTGAGAGCGCTGCGTCCCTTTGCGCACCGGGAATTCCGGGTGCTTATTGCCGCGCTGTCCATTTCCATCTTTGGGTCGGGCATGTGGGCCGTCGCGATGGTCTACGAGGTGATCCACCTCGGCGGCGGCCCGCTTGAATTATCACTCGTTGCCACCGCTGCCAGCGTGGGACTGGTGGGATTCGTGCTGGCCGGAGGCATCGCAGCCGATCGCCTGCCCCAGCGCGTCCTGATCATCGCCGTGGAGGGCGCCAACCTGGCGGTCATCGCCACGTTGACCATCCTGGCCATGCTCAATGTCATCCAGTTGTGGCACCTGGCCCTGGGAGCTTTCGTGCTGGGCGTGGGGCAGGCCTTCTTCTTCCCGGCTTACTCCGCGATGCTTCCCTCGATCCTGCCTGCCGACGACCTCCTGGCCGCGAACGGCATGGAAGGCACAGTGCGGCCGATCCTGCAGCAGGCGGCAGGTCCCGCCGTCGCCGGTATCCTGGTGGCTTCGCTGACCCCGGGGCATGCCATTGCCGGGGTTGCCATGTGCCATTTCCTGGCGTTTGGGATCCTGAACTTCCTGGGCCGGCAAGACTTCCTGCACCGGCAAACGAAGGGTGGTCCGCGGCCCCAGCAGTCGAAGGAGCGGCCCGCCCCGTCGTCGTTCTTCCGCGATCTCCGGGAGGGTTTCGTCTATACCGTCCGGACGCCATGGCTGCTGTGGACCCTGATCTGGGCTTGCCTGTCCGTCCTGTTCCTGATTGGCCCCATTGAAGTCCTGCTGCCGTTCGTGGTCCGGGACCAGCTCGGTGGCGACTCGCGGATGTTTGGTGCGCTGCTGGCGGTCATGGGGGTGGGAAGTGCAGTTGCTGCCCTGGTGACGGCCACGCTCAGGCTTCCCCGGCGGTACCTGACCGTGATGGTGGTGACGTGGGGTTTGGGGAGCCTGCCTTTGGCAGCGATTGGCCTGATGGACAACTTCTGGGCGTTGGGCATCGCGCTCCTGGTCTTCGGGGCCACCGAGGGACTCGGCACCGTGATTTGGGGGACGCTGCTGCAACGCCGCGTCCCACGGCACTTGCTGGGCCGGATCTCGAGCCTGGATTTCTTTGTCTCCCTGGCCCTCATGCCGGTGTCTATGGCCTTGGCCGGACCCGTGGCGGAGGTGGTTCCGATCTGGATCATCTTCCTGGTCGCTGGCTTGGTGTGTCCCGTCATGGCTTTCGTAGCGCTGTTCGCTGCCCACATGGCCACCGACGAGATTGAGAACCCGCTGCAGCCGGAGCCATGGGACCCCCAATCTGCAGACACGCAGCCGGACGCTGTGTAACCTGACCACAACCGCAGAAAGGACCACCGATGGCCGCTGGAACCAAAGACGATCCCTGGCAGCTCACGACTCCCCCAGGCTCATCGGACTACGTCATGTACAAGGATGAGTCCGCGGATCCACCCGCAATCGTCTGCCAAGTGGGCTCCACCAAGTTGCTGTACCAGCTCCGGGCCATCGAGGACCTGCACGCGTGGCTCCTGGAGCAGGGCGACTGGGTCCCGCTCGGTGCCGCCGACGAAGGCAAGGACGCCGCTGAGGGGACGGTGGAGGCGTGGGGCCGCAGCGAAAGCAACCCTGTGGGCGGTTGGTACGGCCTCCGCAAGGGCTACCGAGGCCGGTTCGGCATGTACATGCCACCCCTTTTGGAGGCCCTGGGCTTGGCCGAACTCACCCATGAGAAGCGGAACAACGCCATGCGGGCCATCTCCACGTAACCGGGCCAACAGTCAGCCGGGTACCTCTCCCGTGGTGCCCCGAACCACCAGGTGCGGTGTCCGCACCAAGTGGGCGGCCGACGTCGAACCCTCCAAACGGTCCACCGCGCGGTCGACGGCGGCGCGGGCAAGCAAGGGCGCGTCCTGGCTGATGGAGGACAACTGGACATAGCTGAGTCGGGCGAACTGGCTGTCGTCATAGCCAAGGAGGGAAACGTCTTCCGGCACACGGAGGCCGGCCGCGCGGAAACTCTCCCAGACGCCCAGCGCACAGCGGTCATTGAAAGCCACGACGGCGGTGGGCAAGTCCTGCTGCAGCTCACTGCCGGCGCGCAGACCGTCTTCTTCGGTGGGTCCGCCGGCGATGACGCGCGCATCCAGGCCACGGGAAGCCATCTCGGCCTGGAATGCCGCACTGCGTTGCGCGCTGGAAACTGCCTGGCCGCCATCCACGTGTGCGATCCGTCGGTGCCCCAGCGAAAACAGGTGCTCCACCGCAATGCGGATCCCGGCATGGTCATCGCTGCTCACTGAGTCCAAGGAGTCGCCAACGTCGTCACGGAGAAGGCTGATGACGGGCAGGCGGGCTGCGTATCCGGCCAATTCCTCCGGTGACAGGGACGGGGAAATCATGATCAATGCCTCGCAGCCGAGGTCCAGCAGGGATTCCACTGCCCGCGTTTCCGGGCGGCCGTTTGCCACGGCGCTGAGGGCGATGTCGTACCCGCGCACGGTCGCTCCGGCGTAGGCAGCGTCCACGATCTCGGCATGGAACGCATGCGCGGTGGAAAAGCTGAGGCCCAGGAGCCTGGTGCGGCTGCTTCGGAGAAGCCGGGCACGGCTATCTGGCCGGTAGCCGAGTTCCCGTGCGGCCTCCCGCACTTTCAGTCGGGTCGCGTCAGAAGCACCCGGAGCGTCCCGCATGATGATCGAAACCAATGCCCGGGATACACCTGCGGCCTCAGCCACGTCCATCAGGGTGGGACGTTTCCCGGTCATGGCTCTCCTCTGCTCGGAGCCAGTCTATAGAACGATCTACGGGTCCGAGGGGTCGGGAATCTCGTGCGGCCGGTACTTGGGCAGCCGGGTCGCCGGGAGGATCGCGACGGCACTCACGGCGGCCAGGATCAGCAGGCCCGTCTTCAGGGCGCTAAGCCTGGCATCGGTGTTGATTGCGACGGCGGCCTCCACTTGGGAGGCAGTGGCGTCAGTGCCCTGGAGTACTTCACGGAGGTTGTCGTTACTCACGAAATTGACGTTGTCCAGGTTTACTTGCTGCTTGAGCGATTCCGGAAGCTCCACGTTGTTCATTACCGCCTGGCCGACGTTGAGGCTGAGGATGGTCACCAGCAACGCCCCGGAAAGGGCCGTACCCACCGCTGAAGCCAGGTTTTGGGTGGTGCCACGGATGGATCCGACGTCGCCCGCCAGCTCTTTCGGGGCCGCTGTCACCAGGACGTTGAAGACCAGCGTGACCAGGGCGCCCTGGCCCACGCCGAAAACGAAAAGGCCAAGGATGGTAAGCAGGGTCTCCCAGTTGTTGTTCACCACCAGGGCCAGCCACGCCAATCCCGTGGTGGTAAGGATGAAGGAGAAAACCGCAATGGTTCGGGGACTGTACCGCTCGTAGAACCGGACCACGAGCGTTGCGGTGATGAACACGGTCAGGTTGAACGGCATCATGGCCAGGGACGTATCGAACGGGGTGCGGCCTTGGACGATCTGAATGTACAGCGGGACCGTGAAGTTCAGTGCGGCTTCCAAGGAAACCACGATGAACATGGCATACACCGCGGCCCGTTCACGCGAGGACCCAAGGACAGCCAGGCTCACAAGGGGCACTTTGCCTTCCCTGGTGCGGCGTCGGGTCCACATGAAGAAGGCCTGGCCGAGGATTACACCCACCACAATGAGCAGGGGCGCGGGTGAAACGCCCAGGACGTTGAAGGGGGCCCCCGCGGTTGCCGCCAACGGGCCCCAGGCGTTGAGGTTGTTGAACCCGAGCGTCAACGACACGATGCCCGCGCCGATGAGGGCGGCAGCAACGACGTCGATCTTCACTTCAGGGTTGCCGCGGTCCGAGCGAAGCTTGAAACTGAAGGCGAAAACCGCCACAGCGAGCGCCAGGACGATCCCGAAGACAGGCCGCCAACCCACCAAGGTGCCCAGCGTGCCGCCAATAAGGAAGGCGCTGACACCGGACAGGGCCCGTGCGGAACCGAGCGAACCGATGGCCGTTGCCTGCTGCGTTCCGTGGTAATTTTCGGCGATCAACGCCACAAGGGACGGCACGATGATCGCTGCTGAAGCCCCGGCGAATGCCTGCGCAGCGATGGCCCACCCGACGGTGGGCGCGAAGATCATCATCAAGGCCGAAGCCGCGAACAGTGCCACAACAACGCGGAAGATCACCACCCAGCCGATGCGTTGTCCCAGCTTGGCTCCAACCATGACCAATGCCGCCACCACCAGGCCGTAGGTGACGATGACCGTACTGACAGTAGTGGGCGGAACACCGAAATCCTGGACCATCCCGCCGAGGGAGACCGGCAGTGCCGCGACGTTGAAGGACATCAGGACCTGGGCGAGGAACAGCCCGATCATAGGAACCCACGACGTGCGCTGGTCTGCTGCGGGAAGGGACTGGGTATTAGTCGACATGGGTGGACCCTTCGCTCGGTGCATGGGCTTGTGAAGCGAAAATATTCAGGCCAAGGACCCTGGAGAGATAGGCCGTCGCCTGCTGGCCGCGGACGCTGTTGCCTGCGGAGTCAAGCCGCGGCGAAAAGGTCCCGATGCCGGCTTTGCCCGGGGAGACTGTCAGCAGCCCACCGGACACCCCGGATTTTCCCGGGAGCCCGATTTCGAACAGCCACTCCCCCGATCTTTCGTACAGTCCGTTGGCGGCAAGGATCGCCAGCGTGTCCCTGCAGACATCGGCCGAGACCACCCCTTCACCGGTCACTGGATTGATTCCGCCATCGGCCAGCGTGGCGCCCATGACGGCGAGGTCGCGGGCGCTGACCCGGAGGGAGCATTGCCGGGTATAGACGTCCACCACCTCCAGCGGGTCCCGGCCCATCCGGCCGTAACTTTCCAGCAGTCGGGCGATGGCACGGTTTCGGGTGTTTGTTGCCGCTTCGGACCGGTAGACGTCCTCATCCAGGAGCAGATCCCGGCCGGCAAATGCGGAAAGGCCGGAGCTGATCGCGTGCCACTGCTCCTCCGGCGAACTGCCCGGCATGAGGGCGGTGGTGGCGATGGCGCCCGCGTTGACCATGGGATTCATGGGGTGGCCGTCATTGAGTTCAATCGCGATTACCGAGTTGAACGCCAGTCCCGTGTTGTTCACCCCTACCAGGTCCGCGACCGCGGCATGGCCGAACTCCTCGCAGACAAGCGCGTAGACGAATGCCTTGGAGATGGACTGTATGGAGAACTCGACGTCCGCGTCACCGGCCACATGGATACCGCCGTCGACTTCCACGACGCAAACGCCAAAAAGCTCCGGGTCGGCTGCGGCCAGCACAGGGATGTAATCCGCCACCGCGCCGTCCTGGCAGGCACGGTTCCGTTCATGGGAGGCGAGGACCAGCGAGTCCACCTGGTCCCAGCCGGGAAGCGTGCCCGTGGAAACTGACTGCTCCACACCTTCAACATTCGAATCCAACACGATGTGCCCCCAGAGATTCATCGTCCTTTTGGCTGCGGGTGCTATTTCTTGGAATTAAGGGTGCCGATTTGTTTGCCGTCTTGCCCGAACACGGCCAGTTTGCCGTCCTCCTGGATCTTGGCCGTGGCGGCTGTGGACAGCCAGGTGTCTACGCCTTCACACGCCATCCGTGATGTGGCGAAACCACCGAACGTGATGGTCTTGGCGTCTTCTTTCCAGGAACCGATCAACCTGTTGCAGCCGTCCGTTCCAGAGGCAGCACCATCGGCGTGCAAGTCCAATGACGGTTTTTCCAAATTCGTCGGATCACCCCACACGCCAACAAACGGGCTGGTGTTACTTCCCGAGCAACCAGCCAAAAGGGCGGCAGTGACGATTGCGAGGGAAACAGCTCGGCTAATGCGTTGCTGAGTCTGCATCATGGGTTCAGTCTAGGGTCGCTGCCGATGTATTCACCATAGTCTGGAGAAACGTCATGTAAACCTCTGATTTCGCGCACAACACCCGGTCGTGCGGCCGGCCGCGACTCAGACGACCGACCGCACTAGCCCGGTTTCACGCAGCGACGGCGCCCCGGGTGGGCCCCAGAACCCACCACACCCATCGCTGCCAACTCGTCGATGAACCGCGACGCGGCCGAAAAGGGCAACGGCGCAGCACACGGCACAAAGACATGGGCACTGGATATGTGGTTTGACCTGCGAAAACGTGACGCAGCTTGTAAGAACTATTTTTGCGCATCGTCCAGGACTTGCCGCCCGTGCCGACCCTGAACCAAAGGCCCCCGAAAGGGCATCACTATTCGCCTGGCCGGAGCACTCCTAAGTATCCGGGAAATCAGCTACTAACGCGCAGGAGCAAGATGTGAAGCCAACCCAAGGAATGGCCATGCCAATAGTCCCTTCTCTCCCGGACGCGCCGGACATCCATTTGCTGTTCATGGCGGCGCTGATCCTGCTGGCTGGGCTTGCCGGTGGGTGCGCCGTCCTGCTGCTCCTGGTGATGGCGCCCTTAGCGAAACTGGCGCTGGACCACGCCCGCCCGGCCCGCCCGCTCGCTGCGGAGACGACGTCCGGGAGATCGGGCCCCGAAGTTGGCGGGAAGCATGAGCCAACACCACTTGAGCGCGCACCCACACCCTTGAGCTAGAACGATCTAGACGGACAGGCTGGAAACATGCCATCATGGATCTACTAGAACGATCTAGACGCCCGATCAAGGAGCCACAATGACGTACCTTCAGCACCCGGTCGCCGAGGACCGGCCCGTCCGCATAGCAGTCATCGGGGCGGGGTGGATCGGCAAGTTCCATGCTGAATCCATTGCACTGCGCCTCCCCAACGCCCGGCTGGAAGCAATCGCTGATCCCGTGCAGCCTGCCCTGGAGACCCTTGCCAGCCGGTTGGGCGTGACGAAGATCAGCACCGACGTATCCGATGTCCTCAATGACCCGGACGTGGACGCCGTGTTGATCGCCACGCCCCTGCGATTCCACTCGGAACTGATTACCGCGGCCGCGAAGGCAGGCAAGGATGTTTTCTGCGAGAAGCCGGGTGGCCGGACCATCGAGGAACTCGACGCCGCCATCGCAGCGGCAGACCAGGCCGGCGTCGTCCTCCGCTTTGGCTTCAACCGCCGCTATTCCACCGACTTTGCGGCCGCACGCAAGCTCATTGACCAGGGCGTCATCGGCGTGCCGCAACTTCTCCGCTCCCTGACCCGGGACCCCGGGACCGAGGCGGGAATCGGCAACCCGGAGCGCATTGCCCCGGGCACCATCTTCCTTGAGACCCTCATCCACGACTTCGACACCCTCAACTGGCTTAACCCGGGCGCCGTGCCGGTCAAGGTCCACGCGGTTGCGGACGCACTGGTCGCCCCCGAAGCCAAGGCCGGCGGACTCCTGGACACGGCCGTGGTGACGGTGACCTACAGCAACGGGGCCATCGCGGTGGCCGAAGCCAACTTCAACGCGCTCTACGGCTACGACGTCCGCGGCGAGGTTTTTGGTTCGGCAGGCATGGTCACGGCCGGCAACCCGCAGTCCACCACCGCCACGAGCTACACGGCGGCCGGCATCGCCTCGGACACCACCCGCCTGAACATCGACCTCTTCCATGATGCCTACACGGACGAACTCGCACACTTCACGGACGACGTCGCAGCGCGTCGCGGTTCAGCTGAGGAACGTCCGACGGCGTCCCAGCCCCGCACCGCTGTCACCGCACCGGGTGGAGCGGACGCCCGCAACGCCCTGGCCGTGGCATTGGCTGCCTTCAAATCTGCAGAGTCGGGGCTGCCGGTGGCGGTGTCGGACATCGCAGAGCTTCGCGCAGCGGAGGCCGCGCCCACGGGTGCTGCCGTGTTGCAGGAGACCGGAGCGTGACCTTCCGCCTGGCCGTCTGCGCGGAGATGGTCTACGGCGAACTGCCGTTGATCGACCGCGTCCGCCGCATCCACGATCAGGGCTTTGAGGTTGAGCTCTGGGACACGCGCGGCAGGGACATCGGAGCCCTCGCCGCCACCGGTGCCAGGTTCTCGTCCATGAGCGGCTATTTCGGCGGCAGCGTGATCGACTCCTCCACTGCGCACGAGGTACTGGCTTCGGCGGAGAAGCTGATCCCCACCGCCCTCGAGCTAGGTGTCGAACGGATGGTGGTCCACCCCGCGGAGCTTGGCGAAGGTGGCCGCGCGGTGAGGCCCACCCATCGGGCCACGGGCGCGATGTGGCTGACCGGGCTCCGCACCTTGGAGCAGCTGGGCCAACTCGGTGCAGAGCATGGGATCGTCTTTGCGTTGGAGAACCTGAACACCATCCTGGACCACCCGGGCATCCCCTTGGCCCGCGCCAAGGACACCCTGGCGCTGGTCCAAGCGGTCAACCACCCCAATGTGAGGATGATGCTGGACCTTTACCACGCGCAGATTGGCGAGGGGAACCTGATCGAGCTCGTTCGGGCGGCCCAGCCTTACACGGGCGAGATCCAAGTGGCGGACGTGCCTGGCCGCTTCGAACCGGGCACCGGTGAGATCAACTATTCCGCCGTTTCCAGGGCGCTGGTCGACGCCGGATACACCGGGGTAATCGGACTGGAGGCCGGTGCCATCGGCGGTCAATCGATCGAAGCCGGGGACGCCGCGCTGGCCGCCTTCCGCGCGGCGTTCATTCCCAACTGAGTCGCAGTTCAGGTCGTTTTGAGTGTCTCAGAACGACCTGAACTGCTACCTGGTCGGGTTGGTACTGCAGGCGACGACTGAAGTAATCAGCCGGCCTTTCCGGACAGCGCCACCAACACGCCGGCGGCGGCAAAGAACTTGTTGCTGCCAAGGTTGCGAACCGTCTTGATTCCCAACTGGGCGAGCAACTCATTGTGTTTATCGGTAAGTCCGGCGAGTGCGGACGGCGGGGCGGCCAGGATTTCGTCCAAAGTCGCATTTTCGTAGGCTTTATCGAGTGCTTTGCCCAATTCAACAGAAACAGCCAACGCATTTCCTTTCGTTGATACGGAAAATAACGCAAACATGCCGTGCAGCCATGACAAATAACTAAGCAACCTTTGATTATTGCCGTCGCGTAAAACAATAAGTCGGGCCACTCACGATCAAGATAGCCCACAATGGCGCCAATTGGGACACCCTTTTCTGACGGCCAATCAGTAAGCATGCTTACTATGGAGGGGCAAGCCAACCACTTAGGCAACCACAGGAGCCACGGCATGACTCAGCGAACGGTTTCGGACCTCATCGTGGAACGCCTGCAGGCGTGGGGCGTAGACAGGGTTTTCGGGTACAGCGGGGATGGCATCAACGGCTTCATGGGCGCACTCCGCCGCGTCGAAGGCGAGATAGCTTTTGTCCAGGCCAGGCATGAGGAAGCGGCGGCGTTCATGGCCGTAGGACACGGCAAGTACACCGGCGGGGTGGGTGTGGTCACCTCTACGCAGGGCCCCGGAGCAGTCCACCTGCTCAACGGCCTCTACGACGCCAAGATGGACAGCGTCCCGGTGGTGGCGATCATCGGACAACAAAGCACCTCCGTGCTGGGCTCTGCCTATATGCAGGAGATCGACCTGCTCACGCTCTTCAAGGACGTCGCCGCCCAGTTCGCCCAACTGGTCAGCTCCGCCGAGCAGGTTCCCATGGTGATTGACCGGGCCTTCCGGACCGCCCTGGAAACCAAGTCCCCCTGCGTCGTCATCATTCCGCACGACATCCAATCAACGGAGGCGCCTTCCCTTGACCACGAGCACGGCATAGTCGTCACGGCTCCTGTATGGCATCCCGCCGAGGTCATGCCCCGCGCCGAAGAACTGGACCGGGCGGTAGATCTCCTCTCCGCGGGCGAACGGATCGCGCTCTTCGTCGGCCAAGGAGCCCGTGGAGCGCAAGCAGAGGTCATCGCCCTGGCGGAACAGCTTGGCGCCGGCATCACCACCAGCTTGTTGGGCAAGCCCTGGGTCGACGAGACACTGCCCTTCAACACAGGAACCATGGGCCACCTCGGCACGACAGCCAGCGCGTACCTACTGGAAAACTGCGACACCCTGCTGATCATCGGCTCCAACGATCCCTGGACAGAGTTCTACCCCAAACCGGGAACAGCCAAAGCAGTACAGATCGACATCGATGGCCGAAAAATCGCCAACCGCTATCCGGTGGACGTCGGACTGGTGGGCGACGCCGCCGGCACCCTCCGCGCCCTCAGCCAGCGGCTTAGCGCGAAGGACCAGCCGTCGCGCCACACCTGGCGCACCAACGTGAAAGAGCAGGTCCGCGCGTGGCGTGAGCTCTCCGCGGAACGGGCCGCCATCCCCGCTGACCCGGTCAATCCCGAAATGGTGGTGCGGGAACTCAGCGGCAGGCTGCCCGCCGACGCCCAGGTGAGTATCGACGTCGGAAGTTGCGTTTACTGGTACGCCCGCCAGCTGATCCTCCCGGAAGGAGTCCCGGCGCATCTGTCCGGCACACTGGCGAGCATGGGTTGCGCGATTCCCTACGGGCTGGCGGCGAAGCTCGCCCACCCCGGGCGTCCGGTTGTTGCGCTGGCCGGGGATGGCGGCATGCAAATGCTGGGCATCGCCGAGCTGGTGACCGTGGCGCACCGTTGGCGGGACTGGACCGACCCCCGGTTCGTGGTGTGTGTGTTCAACAACCGCGACCTCGCCGAGGTGTCCTGGGAACAACGCGAAACGGAGGCGGAGCCACGCTTCAACGCAAGCCAGGAAATCCCGGATTTCCCTTACGCAGGCTACGCGGAACTGCTGGGCCTCAAAGGTGTGCGCGTTGATGACCCGCAGAGACTGGGAGCGGCCTGGGATGAGGTACTGAACGCCGATCGTCCGGCGGTACTGGAGGTCATCACCGACCCCAACATTCCGCTCCTGCCACCCTTCCCGGCGGGCGAAGAGAAGCTCGAGGGCATGCGCTCCGCCCTTGCCCAGGAAGGCAACGCCGGAGAGCACGCCCGCGAGCTTCTCGACATCTACGCCGAAGGTGAGGCGCGACTACGCCACGGCGGCTAGAGGTTCTCGATCAGCGAGACGTCACGTACGGCTCCCTTGTCTGCCGAAAGCGCCATGGCTGCATAGGCCCGCAAAGCCGGTGAGACCTGGCGGTCCCTGTTCTTGGGCTTGAATCCGCCGTTGACCAGGAGCTTTTCGCGCCGCTCGGCCAGGATCTCATCGGAGACCTTCAGCTGGAGGGAGCGCTGAGTGATGTCGATGCTGATGATGTCGCCGTTTTCCACCAGCGCGATGTCGCCACCGGAGGCAGCCTCGGGGGAAATGTGCCCGATGGACAAGCCGGAGGTTCCACCGGAGAATCGGCCGTCAGTGATCAGTGCGCACTTCTTGCCCAGGCCGCGGCCCTTGAGGAAGGACGTGGGGTAGAGCATTTCCTGCATGCCCGGACCACCGCGGGGGCCTTCGTAACGGATCACCACGACGTCGCCTTCCTTGACCGACTTGTTCAGGATCATTTCCACGGCTTCGTCCTGTGATTCGCAGACGATTGCGGGTCCCTCGAACTTCCAAATGGACTCGTCCACGCCTGCGGTCTTCACCACGGCACCGTCCACGGCAATGTTGCCGCGCAGCACCGCCAGGCCACCGTCCTTGGAGAAGGCGTGCTCCACCGAGCGGATGCAGCCACCTTCGGCGTCTGTGTCCAGGGAGGTCCACACGTTCGACTGCGAGAAAGCCAAGGAGGAGCGGACGCCACCTGGCGCCGCGTGCCACAGGGCCTTGGCTTCTTCCGTTGCCTTGCCGCCGCGGACATCCCAATCGTCCAGCCAACCGTCAAGGTCGTTGGAGTGCACGGAGTGGACGTTCTTGTGCAGGAGGCCGCCACGGTTCAGCTCACCGAGCAGGGCGGGGATGCCACCGGCGCGGTGCACGTCTTCCATGTAGTAGGTCTTGTCACCGGCGACGTTCGGGGCCACCTTCGCCAGGCAGGGCACCACGCGGGACTTGGCGTCCATCTCGGCCAGGCCGTAGTCCACACCGGCCTCCTGGGCTGCGGCCAGGAGGTGCAGGATGGTGTTGGTGGAGCCGCCCATGGAGATGTCCAGAGCCATGGCGTTGTCAAAGGCCTCGGCGGTGGCGATGTTGCGCGGCAGTACGGACTCGTCGTCGCCGTCGTAGTAGCGCTTCACCAGCTCAACAATCGTGGTGCCGGCCTTCTCGTACAGCGCCTTGCGCGCGGTGTGGGTCGCGAGCACGGAGCCGTTGCCCGGAAGGGCCAGCCCGATGGCCTCGGCGAGGCAGTTCATGGAGTTCGCGGTGAACATGCCGGAGCAGGAACCGCAGGTGGGGCAGGCGTTCTCTTCGATCAGGTTGATGTCCTCATCGGAGATGGACTCGTCCACGGCGTCGGAAATCGCGTTCACCAGGTCCAGGGAGCGCACGGAGCCGTCAGTCAAGGTCACGCGGCCGGCTTCCATGGGGCCGCCGGAGACGAAGACTACCGGGATGTTCAAGCGCAGCGCGGCCATGAGCATGCCCGGGGTGATCTTGTCGCAGTTGGAGATGCAGACAAGGGCGTCGGCGCAGTGTGCGTTGACCATGTACTCCACGGAGTCGGCGATCAGGTCGCGGGACGGCAGGGAGTAGAGCATGCCGGCGTGGCCCATGGCAATGCCGTCGTCCACGGCGATGGTGTTGAATTCGCGCGGCACGGCGCCGGCGGCCAGGATCGCGTCGGAGACGATACGGCCCACGGGGGCAAGGTGGGTGTGGCCGGGTACGAACTCGGTGAAGGAGTTGGCTACGGCGATGATCGGCTTGCCGATGTCCGAGTTGGCGACGCCGGAAGCGCGCAGCAGTGCGCGGGCGCCGGCCATGTTGCGGCCATGGGTGACAGTTCTGGAACGGAGTGCAGGCATACGTACCATCCTGCTGATTTTCTACGGCAGGTGGAAGACGGTGCTGCTACTAGTAGTCAAAGTAACAGAGTAATAGTGTTGGGAACGTGAACGACGAACGACGCAAAGAACTGGGCCTCTTCCTCAGAACCCGCCGCACCCAGGCCCTGCGCTCCGATTATGGCCTGCCCCCGGTAGGCAGGTCCCGCGAGCGCGGACTCCGGCGGGAAGAGATTGCGTTCCTCTCCGGAGTGAGCGTCACTTGGTACACCTGGCTCGAACAAGGCCGGGACATCAGCCCCTCACGGCAGGTCCTTGAGTCGATTGCGCGCGCCCTGCATCTGTCCGATACCGGGCTGGGCTACGTCCTTTCCTTGGGCGGCTATTCGTCCGCACCTCCCAAGGGCCCGGTCGCCGCCGATGCGCCCGCCCACGTGCAACGCCTCCTGGAGGCACTGGATCCGAACCCGGCCTACGCGTTGTCCCCGGATTGGGGAGTCGCCGGCTGGAACCGAGCGTACGAAGCGCTGTATCCCAACATCGGGACGTTCGACGCCGCCGACAGGAACCTCCTGTGGCTGGTCTTCACCGACCCGTATGTCCGTGACCTGCTGCCCGATTGGGATATCACCAGCAAAAGGTTCCTCGCCGAGTTCAGGGCCGAAACGGGGCAACGGCTCGGCGATCCGGACGTCGCGTACCAAGTGGAACGCCTTAAGGAAGCGAGCCCCGAGTTCCAGGAAAGCTGGGACCGGTACGACATCCTCGGTTTCCAGTCCCGGGAGCGGCTGTTCCACCATCCGGCGGTTGGAGTGCTGCAACTTGAACACCACCAGGTCTCGCCCTCGGACAGGCCGGACCTGCACATCGTGGTCTACACACCCGCTCCGGGCAGTGACGCCGGTGAGCAGATGGAGCGGCTGATGGGCACGGGCAAGCCGGTCGGCTGAAGGTTCGCCCTATAAGGTCAACGCCGCTTCGTCCGGGGTGGCCAGCGTCAGGACGGCCTCCTCCACGGTCTCGTGGTCTTCCAACTCGCGCTCCAGCCTGCGCAGGACCACGGCCACTTCGTGTTCGGGGTGATCCCCCACCAGGTCCACGGCCGCCACGAGGTACAGCTTGCGTGGACCCACGAATTCCAAGTGGAGGTACGTGAGCCGGGCAATGTCTGGATGGCCAAGCACCCGCTGGGCCATGGAACGTTCAATGTCCGGGGTTACGCCCTGGCCCACCAGGAACCTCCGGTTGCGGTCGATCAGCACCACGGCGACGACGGCCAGCAGGATGCCCACCACGATCGAGCCCACGGCGTCCGGCACCGGCGATCCGGTGACTTGATGCAGGAATACTCCGGCAAACGCGACCACCAGGCCAACCAGGGCGGCAGCGTCCTCAGCGAAGACGGCCCGCAACGTGGGATCCGAGCTGATCAGGACCTGCTCCAACGTGTGCCGTTCCAGTTCCCTTGCCGCCTTCCGGGTCTGGCGGAACGCCTGGACAAAGGAGAAACCTTCAAGGACAAACGCCAGGGCCAAGACCACGTACGCCACCATGAAGTCCGAAGCGGGCTCAGGCGTAATGAGTTCCTGTATGCCGTGCATGATGGACACCACAGCCCCGGCCGTGAAGAGCCCGAACGCGGCGAACATCGACCACACGTAGACTTCCCGGCCGTAGCCCATCGGGTGGTCCTTGTCCCGCGGGCGCTGCGAGCGCCGTTCGGCCATGAACAAGAACACCTGGTTGCCGGTGTCCGCCCAGGAATGTGCTGCTTCTGCGGTCATCGATGCGGATCCCGTGAGCGCCGCAGCCACCGACTTGGCCGCCGCAACCAAGGTGTTCGCCACGAACGCGATGATGACAGTCAGCAGCGTGGAACCGGACTTTTGACGCTTCTGGGATGCGGCCATGGGGATACCGTACCCAACTGGCGGGAAAACAAAAGCCGCCCACCGCCGTCGTGCCTTCGGAAGTGCACGACGACGGCAGGCGGCTTGCGCGCTCAGCGTCAGGCCGTCAGGCGGTCAGGCCGGAAGCTGGCTGGCTACCCGCGGGGCCTCCGCGGCCGGCAGTCCTTCGCCGGCCTGGCCGTACAGCCAGTCGTTGTACTGGAAGTCGTTGTCCTTGCGGCTCTTGAACAGCAGGTTCCGGAGCGTCCGCGCCAGCCCGGAAACATGCCAGGACTCACCCCATACGCGGGCCGTTCGCTGGACCCGGGCTGTGCGGGCGGCCCGGACCTTGTTGAATTCCGCGATGGCGTCGTCCCACGCGGACGGGTTGGCGCCGTCGGCGGTGAAGACGGTGCCGGCGCTGACGTCCTGCAGCACGGCGGCATCTTCGAGTGCCTGGCACGCGCCTTGGGCGAGGTACTGGAGCATCGGGTGGGCGGCGTCGCCCATGAGGACCATGCGGCCGGCAACCCAGTTTTCGATGGGGTCGCGGTCGTACATGGGCCAACGGATGCTGGTGCCGAGGTTCGCGAGGGCGGCTTGGACGGCGGGGACACAGTCCTTGTAGGCGGCCTGGAGCTCGTCCACTCCCCCGTACTGTTCTTCACCCCGCTCGAAGGAGGGGGATTTGAAGACAGCGACAGTATTCAGAAGTTCGCCTTTGCGGAGCGGGTACTGCACCAGGTGGCAATCCGGTCCGAGGTAGACCACCACGTCTTCGAGGTCGGTGGCGGGGGTCTCGGCGGTGATCGGAACCGTGCCGCGGTAGGCGACGTAGGCCGAGGAGACCGGCTCATCGGCGGCCACCAGGGGACGCAGCGTGGATTTCAGGCCGTCAGCGCCAATCACTACGTCAGCTTCATAATCGACACCGGCCGCAGTGTGAACGATGCCCCGTCCGTTCAGGGTTTCCACGCTGTCCACCATGACGTCGTTGACCAGCTTCACGCCCGCCGCTTCACATCCTTCGAGGAGTACGCGGTGAAGATCGCTGCGGTGAATGACCACATAGGGGGCGCCGTAGCGCTCCTCGAATTCCCCGCGCAGCGACTGGCGGGTCAGCTCTTCACCCGTGATGGCGTCGCGGAACACCAGGTGCTTTGGCTGGACGCCGATCTCCAGGGCCTTCTCCAGCAAACCCCAGCGTTTCAGGACGCGGGAGGCGTTCGGGGCCATCTGAAGGCCAGCGCCAACCTCGCCGAATTCGGGGGCCCGCTCCACGAGCGTTACGTTGGCGCCGTTCTCGCGGAGGGCCAGGGCGCCGGCCAGTCCGGCCATCCCTCCTCCCACAACCAGGACATCGGTGGACGGGGTGTACTCAGGCATTGTTTGCTCCTTGGGAGATCTTTTTCTTGATTTTGAGTCCGACGGCGGCCAACAGGACCGCAGCGATGGCGGCGGCACCGGCGAACGCGAGGAAGTTTGAGTTGACGCCCAGCCCGGCGGCGAGCAGGAGCCCACCAACCTGCGGCGCCACGACGGCACCTATGCGGCCCGTACCCAGCGCCCAGCCGAGCGCGGTTCCCCGCAGATGGTCCGGATAGTGGCTCGCGACCGCCGCGATGATGAGGCACTGCGTGCCATGGGTCCCGACGCCGGCCAGTACCAGCGCGAGGTACACCACCGCCACGGGCGGGCTGGACAGGAGGGCGGCAAGCCCGACGGCGGCGACGGCGGCAGCCGCAATCGCCGTCGGAATCGGACCGAAACGGGTGCCCGCCCAGGCGGTGATGACGGAGCCGGCAACGGCGCCCAGGTTCAGGGCCAAGGCGAAGGTCAGGGCCGATCCGAGGTTGTATCCGGCCAACTGCATCAGGTTAGGCAGCCACGTGCCCAGGCCGTACCAGGCGAACAGGGTTGCGATGGTGGCCAAGGCGAAGAGCACGCTGACGCCGAGGTAAGGCGCACGGAGCAGGGAACCGAACCCGGCCTTCTTGTTGGCGTCAGTGCTTGCGCCCTTCCCCGGTGCCAGTGTCTCCGGGATGAACTTGAGCCCCAGCGGCACCACGATCACCAAGGCCAGTGCTGCCACGAGGAACATGGCTTGCCAGCCGAAAGCGGGAATCAACGGGATGCCCACCAGTGCTGCGATGGAGCCACCGATCGGTACGCCGGACATCATGAGCGTGGCGATGGTGGAACGCCATTTGGCCGGTACCAGCTCGGCTACCAGCGCGTTGGCGGAGGGGACAAGCCCGCCTAGCCCTATGCCGGCGAGGAGGCGAAGAATGCCGAAAACGGCCGCGTTGGGCGCGAGGGCACACAGGATGGTGAAGACCGAGAAGACAATCGCACAACCGATGATGGTTTTTCGCCTGCCCCACGAGTCGGCCATTCTTCCGGCGAAGATGGCCCCGATCATCATGCCGAGGAAAGCCATGGAACCGATGGTCCCGGCGGTCGCCTTGGTGAGGCCCCACCCTGTTTCGGAGATGAGGGAGGACTGGACTGTGCCGTAAACAATGAGGTCGTAGCCGTCGAAGACCACCAGCAGCCAGCAAACAAGGACGGCCAGCGCTGAGCCTTTGGAAAAGCGTGGCGCTGTGCCGGGAGAGTCAGCGGTGACGGCTCCGGAGGTTGGCCCATGCGACGCTGCAGCGGGAAGTGTGTGATTCATCCCACCACTGTCCTGCCGCTCGCAGAATCTGCACCATACAATTCTGTTGTGCAGAATAATCCTCCCAGATCCTCCACCCGGAAGCCTTTGCAAAAGAGGCCCACCTATTCCATCGAGGCAGTGGACAACGCCTTGCAGCTCCTCCAGCTGCTGCGCGATGGCGGCGCCCTTAGGCTCAAGGACGCTGCGGCCGAATTGGGCGTCGCCCCGTCCACCGCCCACCGGCTGCTGGCCATGCTGGTTTACCGCGGGTTCGCGGTCCAGGATGAAAACCGGCGGTATGTCCCCGGGCCGGCGATGGGTGTGGGTCCCGCTGGGCTGGGCTGGACCCGGCCCTTGAGGGACCTGGCGCTGCCGCACATGGAGCTCCTCTCGGCACGGCTCGACGAAACGGTCAACCTGATGGTTCGGGTCGGCACCAAGGTCCGCTTCCTCGCAACGGTTGAGGGCAGCAACGTCCTGCGCATTGGCGACCGCCAAGGCACGGTCATGCCGGCAGACAAAACCTCCGGCGGCAAAGTCATGCTGGCCGAACTGGAGCCACCCATGATCGACCAGCTGTTCCGCAGCCAGAACGCTGGAATTGGCGGCGACACCATCCCGGACGACAGCTATCCTGCCTTCATCCGGGAACTCGAGACGATCCGCAGCAACGGTTTCGCCGCTAATTTCGAGGGAACGGAAGAAGGCGTGAGCGCGCTCGGCATGGCCCTGCACAACCGGCACGGCCAGGTAGTGGGAGCGTTGAGCGTCGCCACTCCTGCCACCCGGTTCCGCAAAGTGTTCGACGCCGGTTTGGTCACCGCACTGCGGGAGACATGCCGGCAACTCGAAATCGACATCGCAGCCAACCCCGCCGACGAGGACTGAATCCCCGAAGTTCTGTAGAGCAGAATTCTCTCGGACCCCCGTACCACCGTCCGTAGGGTCGAACTACGCCAAGAACTGTTCGGACCTATCGAGGAGGCCTACGTGTCCATCAGCGCCGAGAACACGACCCACGAATCCGTGGCCGCCAGCCACGTCCTGCCGGAGCCCACTCCGGAAGAGGCTGCCCAGTTGGAGCAGTTGTACAAGGACTTCGCTGCGGGAAACATGGTTCCACTCTGGACCGAGATCGGTGACCTGATGCCCATGGTCCCCACGCCGAAGGCCGTGCCGCATGTTTGGCGCTGGGATGACCTCTACCCGCTGGCCGCCCAGGCCGGTGACCTGGTTCCGGTGGGCCGGGGTGGCGAGCGGCGGGCCATAGCCCTGGCGAACCCCGGCCTCCCTGGCACCCCGTATGCGACCCCCACGTTGTGGGCCGCCATCCAGTACCTGGGCCCGCACGAGGTAGCCCCGGAACACCGGCACTCCCAGAACGCCTTCCGTTTCGTGGTGGAGGGCGAGGGCGTCTGGACTGTGGTGAACGGGGACCCCGTGGCGATGCGCCGCGGAGACTTCCTGCTCACACCGGGCTGGAATTTCCACGGCCACCACAACGACACGGACCAGCCGATGGCCTGGATCGACGGTTTGGACATTCCGTTCGTGCACTACGCCGATGCCGGGTTCTTCGAGTTCGGCACCGAACGCGTCACCGATGAAGCAACCCCTGACATCTCGCGCTCGGAAAGGCTTTGGGCCCACCCCGGCCTCCGGCCCCTGTCCGGATTGCAGGACACCACCAACTCCCCCATCGCGGCGTACCGGTGGGAACACACCGACGCGGCCCTGCGTGAGCAGCTCCTCCTCGAGGACGAGGGCCATCCGGCCACCGTGTCCCAGGGCCACGCCGCGATCCGATACTCGAACCCCACCACCGGCGGGGACGTCATGCCCACCATCCGGGCCGAGTTCCACCGCCTCCGCGCCGGCGCCTCCACCGAACCGCTCCGCGAGGTCGGTTCCAGTGTCTGGCAGGTCTTCGAAGGCACCGGCACCGCCATCCTCAACGGTGAAACCAAGGAACTGGCCAAGGGCGACCTGTTCGTGGTCCCGTCCTGGCAGGAATGGTCCCTCCGCGCGGATGCGGACGCTGCTACACAAACAGAGTTCGATCTCTTCCGCTTCAGCGACGCCCCCATCTTTGAACGACTGAACTTCAACCGCAGCTACACCGAAGGACGCAAGTAATGAGACTGCTCACCCTCCGCACCGAAACCGCCACCGGCCAAGGCACCGTCGCCGTCCGCCAGGACGGGGACACCCTCACCGAAATCGACGGCTTCGCCGACGTCGGGGCGCTCCTGGCCGACCCCGCCTGGGAAACCACGGCGAAGGCAGCCGACGGCGCAACGCACGCGCTCGACGGCGCCGACCTCGCCGCCGTCGTACCCTCACCGGGGAAGATCATCTGCGTGGGCCACAACTACCGCAACCACATCAAGGAAATGGGCCGGGAAATCCCCGAACACCCCACCCTGTTCGCGAAGTACACAGAATCGCTGATCGGCCCGAACGACGACCTCGCACTTCCCCAGGAATCGGACACCGTGGACTGGGAAGCGGAACTCGCCGTCATCATCGGCAAGAAGGGCCGCCGCATCCCCGAAGCGCAGGCAGCGGAGCATATCGCCGGGTACGCGGTCCTCAACGACGTCAGCATGCGTGACTACCAGTTCCGCACCATCCAGTGGCTCCAGGGCAAGACCTGGGAGAACTCCACCCCGTTCGGGCCTGCCCTGGTCACCAAGGACGAGTTCAGCGCCGGGCCGCTCATGACCTCGGCAGTGGACGGCGAAATCCAACAGTCCACCCCCACCGGCGACCTGGTCTTCACTCCGGAATTCCTGGTTTCCTACATCTCCACCATCATCACTTTGAACCCGGGCGACGTCATCGCCACCGGCACCCCTGGCGGCGTCGGGCACGCCCAGGACCCCAAGCGGTACCTGCAGGAAGGCCAGCTCCTGGTCACCACCATCGAGGGCCTGGGCCAGCTGAACAACCGCGTGGTCAAGGAAGCCTGATGGTCGCCCGCCACGACCTCGCCACCGACCCGCGCCTGCAGGAAGAACTCCTGCAGGCGCGGCGGGGCACCGCGTTCTTCGCCCGGAAGCTGAACGAACTCAGCGACGCAGAGCTCGACGGCGGCACGCGCCTGCCGGCCTGGACCCGCCGGCACGTGGTGGCCCATGTTGGGTACAACGCCCGCGCGATCGCCCGGTTGGTGGAGTGGGCGGCCACCGGCGTCGAAACCCCCATGTATTCCTCGCCTGAGGCGCGGAACCGGGAAATCGACTTCGGTGCCACCCTGTCCCCCATCGCTTTGCGGAACCTGTTCGATCATTCCGCTCTGCACTTGTCCGTCGAATGGCGCGACCTCCCGGACACGCATTGGACCCACAAGGTCCGCACTGCCCAAGGACGCACCGTGCCCGCCTCTGAAACCGTGTGGATGCGGACCCGCGAAGTGTGGATGCACGCCGTGGACCTCGACAACGGTGCCACGTTCAACGACATCCCCACCCCCGTCCTGCAACGACTGCTCAAGGACATCACCGGCGCCTGGAAAACCCGCGGGACGGACACCGGACTCCTCATCACGGTGAACGAAAGCGGCCAGGCGTTCGGCGACACCAGCGCCACGGACCCGACGATCGTCACCGGGCCGCTACCCGCCGTCGTCGAATGGGCCGCCGGGCGCAGCAGGGACGGCACGAAACCCGTCCCGCCCCCTTGGATCTGAGAGTTTTGAACACGTACTGTACAAAAACCCGATAATTCAGCGCACTATGGGGAGATGAACGCCACCAGCCCGAACGGCCCGGTGGAGGGAGGCTCCAACGGCAGGGTGCCCCGCCTGCACCCGTGGAGCCGTTATGTGGCTTTGGGGGACTCGTTCACCGAGGGAGTGGGAGATCCGGAGCCGCGCAGCCCCGGGGGCTTGCGTGGCTGGGCGGACCGGGTAGCGGAGGAGCTGAGCAACGGACATCCGGACTTCGCCTACGCAAACCTGGCAGTCAGCGGAAAGTTGCTCCGCCAGATCCTGGATGAACAGGTAGGACCGGCACTGGCCCTCCGGCCAGACCTGATCACCCTCAACGCCGGCGGCAACGACCTGCTCTTCCACCGGACAGATCCCGATTCGCTGGCCCTTGAGCTGGACGCGGGGGTGGAAGCACTGGCCACCACGGGAGCGTCCATCCTGCTGTTCACTGGTCCGGACTGGGGCGCTACGCCCGTGCTGGGGCGCACCCGCGGGAAGGTGGCCATCTTCAACGAAAACATCCGCGTTGTCGCAGCCAGGCATGATGCCGTGATCGCAGACCTGTGGGCCCTCCGCCAACTCACCAACCCCCAAATGTGGGACCCGGACCGCCTGCATTTCTCCCCGCTGGGCCAGCACAACATCGCCATCATGGTCCTGGATGCCCTCAACGTCCCGCACTCCCTGGAACCCCTGGCGCCGAAGCCCCTCCCGGAACGAAGTTGGCGCGAAGCGCGCACGGACGACGCCGTCTGGGCGCGGGAATACCTGGTTCCATGGGTGCTGAAGCGGCTAAGGCAGAGGAACTCCCACCACGAAGGCCATGCGAAGCGGCCGCTGCCTGGACCGGTTTTCGGCGCTGCCATGCCACCGGGGTCCTTTGTGGGCATCGATCCCCGGAACCTCACCGCGCGGGAGGACCGCCCGTAAACGTGGGCGGAAAACGCCCGGCGTATGCATTCCATCACCCTTTGCCGCGCCTGTGGTGGCTTCGACAGGATCAACGCTAAAATTTCACTTGCCGCATGTACAAGCTCTTCGGCATCAACCGCGCTCTTTCCTCGGAGCGCCATACCGTGAGTGGGGGAAAACGACCAGTCATGACGACAGGCAGTACCCCCAACCCACAGCCCGGATCTTCATCGGTGACCAACGTTCCTCCCGTCAGCCACACCCTTCCAGCCAAGCCGCCCGCGGCCACTGGGAAGCCCGTGGCATACCCTGCCATCTGGCAGGGGTTCCTTGGTTCGCTCTTCATGTTCGCCGGGTCGATCGGGATTGGGTGGATCGCCAACGGTTCCCCCATGATCCGGCACCCCATAGTCATTGCCCTCCGCACGGAGGGCTGGGGCGTCACCACCTCGGCGGTGCTGCTGACCGTGGGCGCCATGCTGTTGGTCCGCTCCTGGCTCAGGCTCGGTCAACGGATGGCTACGTGGGAGGGGAACTCCCTGCGGCCCATTGTCTGGGCCATCGCTGCCTGGTCCCTGCCATTGCTCTTTGCCGTGCCCGTCTACTCACGCGACGTCTACGCCTATATAGGCCAGGGCCGGCTGATGATGGAGGGCCAAAATCCCTACACCGTAGGCATCTCAACTCTCAGCAACTGGTTCTCCCTTGGCGCCGATCCGGCCTGGGCTGAAGCCAGGACGCCCTACGGGCCCTACTTCCTGTGGATGGAGCACGCGGTTGTGGCCATCACCGGTGCCCAACCGGATGTGTCCGTCCTGCTGTTCAGGCTGCTGGCTGCCGGCGGTGTGCTGCTCTGCGTGCTGTATGTGCCCAAACTTGCCGAATTGCACGGCATCAACGGTGCCCGGGCGCTGTGGATCGCGGTGGCCAACCCGCTGTTCCTGATCAGCTTCGTGGCCAGCGCCCACAACGACGCCATCATGGTTGGCCTGGCTGTTGCAGGAACATACTTCGCCGCCACCAAACGGCCGCTGATCGGCATCCTCCTGGTCACTGCCTCCATTGGCATCAAGCCGATCACCGTGCTGCTGCTCCCGTTCATCGGACTGATGTGGGCCGGCGCCGGGGCATCGTGGCCCCGGAAATTCGGAATTTGGGCGGCCACAGCCGGGATTAGTTTCGGCGTGCTGTTCATCAGCGGCATCCCCCACGGCCTCGGCATGGGATGGGTGTGGGCCATCACCGATCCCACACCCGGTTTCACCGGCTACTCGCCGTCGGGGTTCCTTGGCCAGCAAATCGAGTTCCTTGGAAACGCCCTGGGACTCCCGGGCAACGCCATGGCCGACATCCTGCGCTCCGTCATGAAATGGGGCGGCGTGGGGCTGGTCCTCCTGCTGATGTTCCGCGGAGACCACTCCAGGGTGGTGCGGCGGATGGCCCTTGCATTCGCGGCTTTGGTGTTGCTGTCCCCCATCATCCAGCCCTGGTACATCCTCTGGTTCGTACCGTTCCTTGCCGTGACGGGAATCAGGGACGACTGGCAGATGCGCAGTCTCTACGTTGGGGTGACCTTCTTCGTGGTCTTCGGGGCGCAGGACCAGCTGTCCGTGTGGTCCTTCGTCGAGGTCTCAGTGGACCTTTCCTCGTTGGCCTTCGCGATCGCGCTGCTCTTTGCCTTCTACCTGGTGTTCCTGGACATCCATACGCGCAGGCTCCTGGTCCAAGGCAGGTTATCGCGCTGGGTGGGGCAGAATGACCGGCGGCTGCTGCACCGGCCACCCACCATCCGCTAGAGCGTTACCTGCCGGACCTGGCTCCGTCGCCCCAGTTCCACGGTCCGCTGGACCGACCACCACAACAGCACTACCAGCAGCACGTTCCTGATGGTGAGGACTGCGGCCATGACCGGGTGGGCGTGAATGAGCGGTGTGTAGAACAGCGGGTAGATCACGAACGTGGTCATGGCGATGGCCATCAGCAGCGCGGCAGGCACCTTCCAACGGTTCCAGTCGTGCGTCAGGCCGGCCACGATCACCGGCGCCAGCCAGATGATGAACTGCGGCGAGCCCACCTTGTTGAAAACGATGAACGCGGTGGTCATCATCAGCGCACCTTCGAGGAACAGTTCCTCGCGCTCTGCACCGCGTTTGAGGGCGCGGATCAGGAGGATCGCCCCGGCGACCGCGGCGACAATCAGCAGTGGCTGCATCAGGAAAGCAGCTGCGTCGGCCCCGGGCCCGTAGACCTCGGTGGAGTTGATGGCCGTGTTATCCGCCATTCTGGAGCCGGCGATGTTGAAGACACTGAGCCACACCCAGGGCGTGGAGAAGGTGGCTTCCAACTGCATCCCGCGCTCACCCTGGTTGATCAGGAAGTCCAGGATGTGCTTGAAGCCGCCGGCCAGGTAGGTCCCTAGACCCACGACGGCGGTGACGCCCACTCCCGCTGCGACCATCTGCAGCCGCGAGCGGCTGGCAATGATCATTGGAGCAAGCACCGCGGCGGGCCAGACTTTGATCCACGTCGCGACACTGAGCAGCACTGCCGCGACTACCGGCCTCTGCGCAGCGCACAGCAACGCGATGAGCACGATCGGGGCCGTGATGCCCTCAACACGGGCAAAGCTGAGGTAGCCCATAAAGACGGTAAAGAAGAGCCACCACCATGCAGGCGCAATTCCGCTGACCTTGCGCGGACCGCGGGTCAGGTACCAGAGCCCCAACGCGTTGAGCGCCGTGATGATCAGGAACCACATCAGCAGGTACAGGTCCGGGCCGGCTATTCCGGCAAGGAAAATGGGAATCTGCGCCAGCACCGGGTAGACCCAGGGACTGATCTTTCCCGGGTTCGCCGGGTTGTAGCCCTCCAGCGACCATTGCCGGTACTGCTCGGTATCGCTGAACGTGTCGCCGTTGAGGAAGAAGGACGCCATCCAGCACAGGAAGAAGAAATGCACGACGGCGAAGCCCCACCACACACTGCTGGGCCGGGCGAACCAGGCTACGACGGCGGGCGGCAGGACACGGCTGCGGACACGGACCAGCCGGTCGAAGAACGTGGCAGAAATTTTAGAGCTCCTTGCCCGCGGTGGCGGTCACGACGGAAGGCTTCCTGCCCAGTGAGTACAGGCGACGGGCGGACCAGAAGAAGAGGACCACCAGGAGCACGTTGCGAATGGTCAGCACCATGGCCATCAGCGGGTTGTTGTGGCTCAGCGCATCGTAGAACAACGGGTAGATGAAGAACGTGGCCACAGCAATTGCTATCAGCATGGTGGCCGGGACGCGCCACGCCTTCCAGTTGTGGGCCAATCCGACGGCCACGGCAGGGGCAAGCCACACCATGAACTGCGGGGATCCCACTTTGTTGAAGACAATGAAGGCTGTCACCAGGGTCAAGGCTCCCGAGAGCAGCAGTTCGGTACGGTCAACGCCACCGCTGACTTTTCCTTGGTGCAGCGCCCAGAACGTCAGCCCGGCCACGGCGGCCGCGGCAAGCAGCAGGAGGGGCTGCATCAGCACGGACATGAGGGCCGTTCCGGGGCCGTCCACCTGCATGGAGTTGATGTCGGTATTCATGTACATCCGGGAGTCGCCGACGCCCAGTACCGACAACCACAGCCAGGGTGTGGTGAAGGTGGCTTCGAGCTGCATTCCGCGGTCGCCCTGCTGGGTCAGGAAGTTCAGCAGCTTGGGGACGGCGCCAACCGTAGCGGCGAGTGCCACCACAACCGCCGTCGTCGTGATTCCTGCCAACACAACCAGCAAGCGGTTCTTGACCACGGCGAACAGTGCCAGCATGACGGCCGCAGGCCACACCTTTGTCCAGGTGCCGATGGCCAGCAGGACCGAGGCAATGAAGGGCCGTGCCACGCCGTACACCAGGGCGACGAGGACGATCGGTGCCGTCAACCCATCAACACGGGCGAAGCCCAACCAGCCCATCAGCAGGACAAAGGACAGCCACCACCAGCCGGCAGGGATGGCCTCGCGTCGGCGGCCGCGGTCGGTGAGCTTAAGCATCGCCCAGCCGTTGAGGATGGTGGTGAGCAGGACCCAGAGGAAGAAGAAGGGACCAGCGCCGGCAGCGGCTGCGATGCCCATGGGAATGAGGGCCAGGATGGGGTAGACCCAGGGGCTCGGGCCGCCCGAGAGGTTGCTTTCGTTGAAGCCTGCGAGCGCCCATTCACGGTAGATAAAGGTGTCGCTGAAGGCTTCGTTCCGGAAGGAGAGCAGCGCAGCGAATATCAGGAAGCCCAGGTGGACAACCACGAAACCCCACAGCAGGCCCCGCGGCGTGTTGAGACGCTCCAGCAACCTCCCCGGCAACGCTTTATTGCGAAAATCCGCGAGAATACTGAAAAACCTGTCCATCAACGTAGAACTTCCTGGCTAGGTGGGTCCGTGCTTGAGCAGTCCCCAGTTTTCTTGGGACCGGCAAAACCCCCGCGTGCTACTTTACGCGAGTCGCCCAAAAGCCATGCAGTCAGCCGGCTGGCTGCGCTTCGGTCTGCGCGCGGATGCTCCAGGTTGACCAGTCCAGCGGATGGACGGAAGGACGCCCCAGGAGGTATCCCTGCGCCGCGGTGACGTTCAACGCGGTGACTTCTTCAAGTTCAGCCGCGGTTTCGACGCCTTCCGCAATGACGCTGGCCCCGATGTCCCTGGCAAGCTCCACGATGGCACGTGCGCGGATCTTCTGCCCGGCGCTGCCTTCGATGCCTTCAATGAGGTGTCGGTCGAGCTTGATGATGTCCGGGCGCAGTTGCTCAACCCTGTCCAGGGACACCAAGGCAGCACCTGAAGCGCTGACCGCCAGCCGAAGTCCCAGGGCCCTCAGAGGCCCCAGTCCATCAGCGCCGGAGTGCCCGCCGGCGTCTTCCAGGCTGCCGGTAAGTTCAACGATGATGCGTTCGGGGGCCAAGGCCGCCGCGGCCAGCAGGTTCCGCACCCGGGGGTCCACCGAGGTTGCCGGGGTGAGGTTCAGCGCCACGGACATGTCGTCCGGGACCTCGTGCGCAGCGGTCAGGGCGCAGTGCAGCGCGGCGATCTCCAGTTCGGTGCCCAGTCCAGCTGCGGCTGCCTCGCTGAACCACACGTCCGCGCCGGCACCGTCCTCTCCAACGAAGCGGGTCAGGGCTTCGACGCCCACCACCTCGCCTGTTGGCAGGGCATGGACGGGTTGGAATGCCGTCAGCAGGAGCTTGTCCGCAAGGACCGCCTGGATGCTCTCGCGGATCTCGTGGCTGACGGGGACGGAAACGGTCCGTGCAATGTCCGAGGATTCCAGGTGCAGGCTGGCCGGTTCACGCTGGACAGGGACCTTGGTGCCCGAGGCCGGTGTTTTCCTTGTCTCCAACAGGTGTTCCAGGAGGGCGCCTGCGGGGTTGTCGGGATGGGCATCCACCAACTCGCGGAGCCTGGTCCGGACCTCTGCGCTGCCGGGATCGGTGTCGGCCAGGATGGAACCGATAATGTCCAGCACCTGCTCGCGCATGGTCGCACCAGTGCCTTGAGGCGCGGCCGCTGAGCCTTCGTCCGCGGCCGCTGAGCCTTCATGGCGCGGGCGATCAGCACCGCGGTCCGGTGAGGTTGAGCCCTCTTCTTGAGCCATCGACTATTCCTTTATGTGAATCCCCCGCTGGCGATGCCAGACACCTGCCGAACCCACAAATATGTGGGCCTTGTCACGAATCTTACAGAACGAACCGTAGGACGTTGGCACATGCCGTACTGGTATTAGCCGTGCAGGAATTCGCCGGGTTCGATCTCGCGCGCCATGTCCTCCAGGAACCGCATCACGGTCTCCCGTTCGGCGGGAGAGAGGCGGGCTGCGGCCATGAAGCGTTTGGCTTGCTGCCGGCCCACCGTCCGCATCGCGGCTTCGTGGGTTTCGGGGGTGATTTCAATGGCGAGCGCCCTGCGGTCGGAGGGGTGCGCGCGGCGGGAGATGTGGCCCGCGCGTTCCAGCCGGTCGAGCAGCTTGGTGGTTGACGCCGTCGAAATGTGAAGGTGTGCCGCTATTGCGCCGGGCGTAGCAATGACGCCATGGTTGGCGCAGACGATCAGGTAGTGCAGCGCACGCATGTCTGACTGGTTGAGCTTCATGTAGATACGGGAAGCGTCGGAGAGGCGCTCTTCGGCTTCGCGCAACCGCCCGAGTGCCGCCATGAGCTCGTTGATCTGCTGGATATCGGACTCGGAGAGTCCGGAACGGTCCACAAGTTCCTGCTGGGGATCGTTGGACTCCAGCTTGTAAATGCCCGAGGAAACCGAGGCGTCGATTTCTTCAGGTTTGGACATGTTGAGTATGTTACACCCAACTTCCTACATGGTAGCCTTTCTTCTAGTTTGTCTAGCAATGTTGGTCATTGACTTTGTTCCGAGGGAAGGCGAAAAGTGAACGCGACAGAGATGGTCGTCCTCCTTGACGACGCCGGTACCCCTATCGGAGAGGCTCCCAAAGCCACCGTGCACACCCGGGACACTCCCCTGCACCTGGCGTTCTCCTGCTACTTGCTCAACGAGGCGGGCGAAGTCCTCCTGACCCGGCGCTCGCCCGAGAAGAAGACCTGGCCCAGCGTGTGGACCAACAGCTTCTGCGGCCACCCCGGACCGGGCGAAGACTTCGAAGAGGCCATCATGCGGCGCGCACGGTTCGAACTCGGGGTGGACGCCAACCGGATTGAGCCCGCCCTCCCCCACTTCCGCTACCGGGCAGTCGACCCCACCGGAATCGTGGAAAACGAAATCTGCCCCGTCTACACGGCCCGGATCAGTGGCACCCTCCAGCCCAATCCCGCCGAAGTGGCCGACTGGGCCTGGATATCGCCCGCTTTGCTGTCCGAAGCTCTGGAACACGCACCCGCGGCCTTCAGCCCCTGGCTCGGCATGCAATTCCCGCAACTCCTCGAGGCCCGGGCCCTCCCCCTCGCGGCGGGTGCCGAGGCATGACCATCACCTCCGGAACTGTCCGCAGCCGAACCGATCTCTGCACGGCCATCGAAAATGAGCTCACCGGCCTCATCGGCAAACGGACCAGCGCCGCTACGGCCTACGGTCCGGACTTCGCCCACCTTTGGACGCTGGCGGGCGGGAATGTCCTGGGTGGGAAGTT
Source organism: Arthrobacter sp. B0316-5-4 (assembly GCF_059090325.1). Taxonomy (NCBI): domain Bacteria; kingdom Bacillati; phylum Actinomycetota; class Actinomycetes; order Micrococcales; family Micrococcaceae; genus Arthrobacter; species Arthrobacter sp. B0316-5-4. Next base: position 151,507 of record NZ_JBNHFN010000003.1, on the reverse strand, counting down.
CGTCAGGCCGCTCCTCCTCATGGAAACCTACGATTCCCTGCAGCAGGGGAATCCACGCCAGCGCGAGACGGCTATCAGCATCGCTGCCGCCATCGAACTGCTCCACTACTCCTTCCTGCTGCACGACGACGTGATCGACGGCGATCTGGTCCGCCGCGGGCATCCCAACCTGATCGGTTCCCTCCTGGCCGAAGCCGGAGAGCTTCCGCGGCCCGATGGCGCCCTCCACTGGGCCCAAACCGGCGGCATCCTGATGGGCGATATGCTGCTCGCCGCCACGCACCAAGCCTTCGCCCGCGCCGACCTGCAGCACGAACTACGGCTTCGCCTGCTCGATCTCCTGGAACACACCATCAACGAGACCGTGGCAGGCGAGCAGCTTGATGTGGGCCTGGGAGACGGCATCGTCACCCCTGAGCTTGAGACCATCCTGATGATGTGCGGCTACAAGACGGCCACCTACACTTTCGAGCTCCCGTTGCGTGCCGCCGCAGCGCTGGCCGGTGCGGACTTCGCCGTCGAAACAGCGCTGGCCACAGCAGGCAAGCATCTGGGACTCGCATTCCAGCTTCAGGACGACCTCCTGTCCACCTTTGGGGATCCGCGCCGTCACGGCAAGGATCCTTTTTCGGACCTGAGGGAAGGCAAGCAGACGGCCATCATCGCGCACGCCCGGAGCACCAGCAGTTGGGCGGACATCGAGCCTTTCTTCGGGCTGCCCGAGCTCAGTGGCGCGGAGGCCCACCATGTCCGGCGGCAACTGACCGACTGCGGAGCGGAAGAGTTCGTCCAATCCCTGATCAGTGAACAGATGCAGGCCTTCAACCATCTGCTGACCAGTCCCGATTCACAGGTTCCGCCCGGCGCCCGCAACGTCCTGCTGGATCTTGCGGGACAACTGGAAGGACGGCAATCATGAGCGTCGCCACGGACACCTCCTTCACCCATTTCACGCGGACCGCCGAACGCGCCGCGAACCAGGTCATCGCCGCCTACTCCACTTCCTTTGGCCTCGCCTGCAGGTTGCTGGGGTCACGGCACCGCCAGCATGTCCGCAATATCTACGCCCTGGTACGGGTGGCCGATGAGCTGGTGGACGGGGTCACCGCGGAGGCCGGGCTCAGTTACCAGGAGCAGAGCGAAGCGCTGGACCACCTCATCGATGAAACCCACCGCGCCATCAAGATCGGTTACAGCAGCGACCTGATCATCCATGCATTCGCCCAAACTGCCCGTGCGGCCGGGATTGACGCGTCACTTATCAACCCCTTCTTCGATTCCATGCGCACCGACCTTGGCGAGCACACCGCCGCACCGGCTGCGCCGCTGCGGTTCGACGCCGACGCCCACCAGGGGTACGTCCACGGGTCCGCTGAGGTTGTGGGGTTGATGTGCCTTCAAGTGTTCACCCGCGGGCAGGATATCGACGACGGCGGCCGCTCGGCCCTGCGGCATGGCGCCAGCCAGTTGGGGGCTGCGTTCCAAAACATCAACTTCCTACGCGACCTGGCCGACGATACCGCACGCCTTGGTCGCAACTACCTTGGTACTGCCGACCATCTTGAGGACCGTGACCGGATGGAATGGGTCCGGACCATACGCGGACAGCTGGCCGACGCCAACGCGGTTATTCCTCTCTTGCCGCGTGACGCCCGGGCCGCTGTGCGCAGCGCGCTGGCCCTGTTCGCGGCTCTGACGGACAGGATCGAGCAAACAACAGTGGACGAACTGTACCGTTCGCGGGTCCGCGTGCCGGACGCCGTCAAAGCCGGGCTCGCCGCCCGAGCGATCGCCTCAACCTGGATGGAGCTCCGCCGATGACCCGGACAGTAGTGATCGGCGGTGGCATCGCTGGGCTTGCCACCGCCGCACTTCTCGCCCATGAAGGACACGAGGTCCAGCTCCTTGAGCAGCGGGACCACGTTGGTGGCCGGGCGGGCAGCCTGGAGCGGGACGGCTTCCGCTTCGATACCGGCCCGTCCTGGTACCTCATGCCCGGCGTTTTCGACCATTTCTTCAAGCTCCTGGGCACCAGCGCCGCCGAACAGCTCGACCTGCGCACGCTCAGCCCCGCGTACCGCGTCTTCAGCGAACCAGGCCACGACGGCGTAACCCCGGAGCCGCTGACGGTCCCCTTGGGCAGCGAACAGGTTTTGGACACCTTCGAAAGGGTCGAGCCCGGAAGTGCCAAAGAGTTGTCCGCCTACCTTGCTTCGGCCCGGCACACCACGGCCATGGCCGAACGCTTTTTCCTGTACAACCCCTTCACCAGGCTCCAGGAGTTGCTGCACCCGGAGGTCTTGCGGAACCTTCCCAGGTTGGCGCAGCTCCTGCTGACGCCGTTGGACAAGTACGTTTCCCAACGGTTCCAGCATCCGGTGCTGCGGCAGGTGCTTGGATATCCGGCCGTGTTCCTCGGCACCAATCCATCGGCCGCTCCCGCGATGTACCACCTGATGAGCGCCCTGGACCTTGGTGACGGAGTGCAGTACCCCATGGGCGGGTTCCGGGAGCTGGTGGAGCGCCTCGAAGCCTTGGCCGTCGACGCCGGGGTTCGGATCCATACGGGCGCCGAAGCCCTCAAGATCACTACGCGGGAGGCAACCCGGACCAAGAAGGTGGGCCGCTTCGACGGTCTGAAGCTCACCACCCCTTTTACCGGCAAGGACAGCCGGGAAGTGACCGGCGTGAAATGGCGCGACAACTCAGGAGCCGAGCACTACAGCGTTGCGGACCAGGTTGTCTCCGGCGCTGACCTGCACCACACCGAAACCCAACTCCTTGGCGTCAGGGACCGGAGTTACGACAGGAAGTATTGGCAAAGCCGCACCAACGGGCCGGGCGCCGTCCTGGTAATGCTGGGCGTCAAAGGTACTTTGCCGCAGATGCCGCACCACTCCTTGTTCTTCACCCGGGATTGGGAGGCAAACTTCGCCTCGATCTTCGGTGCGGACACCCACATTCCGGATCCGGCGTCGATCTACGTCTGCAAACCCAGTGCCACCGATCCGGGCGTCGCCCCGCAGGGTCACGAGAACCTCTTTGTCCTGGTCCCTGTCCCCGCCGATCCCAAGCTCGGGGCAGGGGGCCCGGACGGCACGGGCGATGCGCTGATAGAGCAGGCCGCCGACGCAGCGATCGACCAGATCGCCCAGTGGGCCGGCGTCCCCGACCTCCGCGAACGGATCGTGCTGCGGCAGACCATCGGACCTGCCGACTTCGCCCGCGACTACAACTCCTGGCGCGGCGGCATGCTGGGACCGGCACATACGCTTCGCCAGAGCGCCATGTTCCGGGCACAGAACGCCTCCAAGCGCGTCCGTGGCCTCTACTACGCGGGGGCCACCACCGCGCCGGGCGTCGGTGTTCCCATGTGCCTCATCAGCGCCGAGCTGGTGCTGAAGCGGATCCGCGGAGACCACAGCCCCGGCCCTACCACTGTGAGGCCAGTAGCTAGCAGGATTGGCTGATGGGTGTCCTCTATCTCGGCTCGTTACTGCTCGGCATCGGGTGCATGCTGCTGCTGGACCACCGGTTCCGGCTGTTCTTTTGGCGCGACGCCACAGCGGCAGCGACGGTGACCGCCGTCGGGGTTGTGTTCCTCCTCGCCTGGGACCTGGCCGGCATCGGGCTGGGGATCTTCCTGCGCGGCGAAGGCACCATCGCCACTGGCCTGCTGATCGCTCCGGAGTTGCCCATCGAGGAACCAGTGTTCCTCCTCTTCCTGGTGCTGTGCACGATGGTTCTTTACACCGGCGCCCGGCGCATTCTTGGACGGATCCCCGCCCGGCAGCGCGAGAGGGAAAGGGAGAACGCGTGACCTACCTAGTGCTCGCGCTCCTGTTCATCGCCGCCGCCGTTATCGCCGGCGCAGCGTTCGCGCGGGCTGCTTTCGCCGGGAAGGGCGGGCTGCCCGGCGAGCGACGGCAGCATTGGAAAGCCGTGGGCATCGCGTTCGTCGCGCTGGCCGTGCTTACCGCCGTGTTCGACTCGATCATGATCGGCATGGAACTCTTCCACTACAACGCCGCGCACATTCTGGGCGTCAAGTTCGGCCTGGCCCCGATTGAGGACTTCGCCTACCCGTTGGCAGGCGTCGTGGCCCTCCCCGGATTGTGGATGTGGCTGACCCGTCGTCGCAGCCACGCCGCAAAACCCAAGCTCAAAGGCCTCGTCCCGCAAGCACTGCTCGCCTCCCGGCCGGTCAGCTGGATCAACACTGCATACCCTTTCGCCGCGGCCATGCTCCTCACCACCCGCGGGATCGACTGGGTCCTGATCGTTGGCACCTTCTACTTCCTGATCCCGTACAACCTGGCCATGTACGGCATCAACGACGTCTTCGACTACGAATCAGACCTCAAAAACCCACGAAAGGGCGGGATCGAGGGTGCGCTTCTACAGCCCCACCTGCACCGGCCCATGCTGTGGCTCGCGGCGATTACCAACGTGCCGTTCCTGGTGGTCCTGGCTTTCGCCGGCGGGCCTGCTGCGTGGATCAGCCTGGCGGTGAGCGCCTTCGCCGTGGTGGCATATTCCGCTGCCGGACTCCGCTTCAAGGAACGTCCCGTCCTGGACTCGCTGACGTCCAGTACGCACTTCGTCAGTCCCGCCGTCGTCGGCTTGGCGCTGGCCGGCGCGGACGTGACGCCCGGGCTGCTGATCCTCCTGGCCGCGTTTTTCCTGTGGGGCATGGCCGCCCACGCGTTCGGCGCGGTCCAGGACATCGAACCCGACCGGCAGGCCGCCATCGGCTCCATAGCAACAGTCATCGGTGCCCGCCGGACGGTGCGGCTCGCCGTCGTGCTTTGGTTTGTTGCCGGACTGGCGATGCTGGCCACCCCGTGGCCAGGCCCCCTCGCGGCGATCATCGCCGTCCCCTACATCGTCAACTGCGCCCGCTACTGGAACGTCACGGATACGACGGCGGGAAGCACCAATGCGGCGTGGCGCCGATTCATCTGGCTCAACTACGGTTCAGGATTCCTGGTCACGCTGATCTTCATCCTGCAGTGGAGCCTGACGTCATGAGTGGGGCGGTTCCTCTTCATCAATGGCGTCCAGCGCTTCGCGCATGTGCTGCAGGAAGTTCACCACGACCTGTGACTCGTCCGGACTCAACGCGCAGGCCGCGTCCAGCATCCGACGATGCATTCCGCCCAAGGTGTGCCGGACTTCCTGGTCCGAACCCGTGGTTGCCTTCAGAATCAGTGCGCGCCGGTCAGTGGGGTGGGGTTCGCGGCGTATGTGGCCGGACTCCACCAACCGGTCGATCAGCGTGGTCATGGAAGCCGACGTTATGCCGAGCTTGTCGCCCAGGTCCTTGGGCTTCATCAACTTGCCTGCGGCCTCGGCTTCGAACAAATACCGGAGGGCCAGCAGGTCCTTCTCACCCATCCCCATGGACGAACGGGTCCGCCGGCGCATCGCTTGTTCGGAGGCACGGTAGTCCCGCAGGGCGTTCAGGACGTCGACGGCAATCGCCTTCTGGCCCGGGTCTTTCCCGTACCAGTAGCCGTGCGCGTGGCCTTCCGAGTCCATCCCATGTTCCTTCGATAAGCGTAAAGCTTGTTTCACTAGCAATTTGATACTAAGTCACGTGCCCCGCGAATGCAGGACCCCGCACATCTCCTAAGGAAAGAGGCTCGAAACATGGCACCTCGAAGCTCAGACCTGGCCCGGCAAACGACGGTCACCGCGAGCTTGGTGATATGCATTGTGGGATCGATGATCGGCGTTGGAGTCTTCGGCGGGACCCCCATCGCGCAGGCCGCCGGTGGTGCTCTGGCCGCCGACTCCACCCTCCTGGCTCCGGCTACACCGGCCTTCTCCATCTGGTCTGTGGTGTACGCCGGCCTGTTCGCCTTCACCGTTTGGCAGTGGTTGCCATCCCAACGTTCCTCTGAGCGGCAGCGTTCGCTTGGTTGGATCGTCTCCGTTTCGATGATCCTGAATGCCGCGTGGATTTTGTCCGTGCAGGCTGGTTGGCTCTTCGTCAGCGTCCTGGTGATCCTGGCCCTCCTGGTTACCTTGGTCCTGGCCTTCCTGCGGTACAGCCGGACCCGCGCCGGCTCATGGGTCGAGGCTGTGGTGGTGGACGGGACTCTGGGGCTGTACCTGGGCTGGACCAGCGTGGCGGTGTGCGCCAACATAGCTGCGGCTTTGAAGGCGTCAGGCTTTGCGGGTTTTGGGCTGCGACCCGAGATCTGGTCCGTGGCGGTGCTGGCAGTGGTGGCCGTCGTCGGAATCGCCTTGGCAATCAAGGGTCACGGACGCATCGCCCTGGCGGCAGCCATCGCATGGGGCCTCGCGTGGATTACCGTTGGCCGCAGCTCCGACGCACCCGAGTCCTTCCCGACGGCGATTGCTGCGGCCGTCGCTGCTGTCCTGGTCCTCGGTGCCGCGATCACGGTGCGGGCCCGGACGGTGCTGGCCGGACGGGTGGCGGCCGGACGGGTGGCGGCCGGGCGCTAGCTTTTGGCGCGCGGTCATCCGAGCTTTTCGCCTGCCTTTTCCACATAAGAGCACTGCGTCCTTTTGAGGCGCTGCGCTCGCTGGAAGAGTTGGGATATGGAGCATATTCGGGGAGCGGACGGGCCGGCAACGGAGGTGCCTCCGAGCGCCTTGGCGCTCTGGCCTGGGGACTCCGGACCTCGAGTCTCTGAACTGATCGTACTTCTGGGCGCTGTCCGCCTTGGCACGGGCAGCAGTGAGTTGATCGATCAGCTCCGTGGGCTGGAAGACCTGAAATCCGCTATCAGCGGCCTACAGGCCAGGGCCGCTGTGGCTTTCGACCTCGCGCAGCGCCACGAGCAAGCCGCAGCGGGGGTTCCCGCACCGGAACGCGGTCGAGATTCTGCGGCACAAGTGGCGTTGGCGCGTCGGGAGTCCCCGAACCGCGGCTCTCGATTGCTTGGGCTGGCGAAGGCCTTGGTAACGGAGATGCCGCACACGATGGCAGCGTTGGAGTCGGGCCGGTTGAACGAATGGCGGGCAACGCTGCTGGTCAAAGAAACCGCATGTTTGTCCGTGGAGGATCGGTGCGCGGTTGATGAGGAACTCGCACCCGATACCGGAACGTTCGACGGCGCCGGGGACCGTGCCATCATCGCCGCCACGAAAGCCGCCGCATATCGTCGCGATCCTCGTTCGGTCACTCAGCGGGCAGCGCACGCAGCCACCGAACGGACCGTCAGCCTTCGCCCAGCACCCGACACCATGACTTATCTGACCGCGCTACTCCCGGTAGCCCAGGGAGTCGCCGCCTATGCTGCGCTCACACGCGCCGCAGACTCGGCCCGGTCCAGCGGAGACGCCCGCTCCCGGGGCCAGGTCATGGCCGACGCCCTGGTTGAGCGGGTCACCGGAACACCGGGCGGCATCAGCGGGATCGAGGTCCAGCTCGTCATGACCGACCGTACACTTTTTCAGGGCGACGCCGAACCCGCCCGCCTCAACGGCTATGGAACCGTTCCGGCAGAATGGACCAGGACGCTGGTTGGGGTGGGAGGAACTGCCCAGGACTGTGCTGTGTGGATCCGTCGGCTCTACACAGCACCCGCCACCGGGGAGCTACTGGCCATGGACTCCAAGTCCCGGCTCTTTCCATCGGGCTTGCGCCGTTTCATCGAAACCCGGGACGCCACCTGCCGGACTCCTTACTGCGACGCACCCATCAGGCATCTGGACCATATCGTCCCCTGGCACGCTGGGGGCACCACAACTGCCGAAAACGGCGCCGGCCTCTGTGAAGCATGCAACCACACCAAGGAAAATGCCGGCTGGACCTCGAAGCCGCTTCCCGAAGACCTCCACACCGTCGAGGTCAGCACACCCACCGGCCACAGCTACCGGTCCAAATCACCACCGGTACCAGGACACAAGCGGGAAAGACTTTCGTCACCGGCAACGGCGCCACAGGGGCCTGCCCGGCCAGCCGTGTTTCCAGGAGCAGCCGCACCTGCGGCCACGCTCCCGGAGCTTAACCACGTATAGATGCGTGCTGGAGCCGCAAAGAAAGTGGAGCAGCAACAGCTGGCTGCACCGGGGTTGGAATTTCCGCAGGCGCGGCCGCCGCCTTCGCCCGCTATCCCGCGATGAGTTCCTTGACCGGACCTTCGTGCAGGGCCAGGTAGATGTCATCCCGGACCCGGTTGGCTTGGCGGTCCGTCATGGTTTCCGCGAGTGGACGCATCACCACTCGGATTAGGGCATTGGACTGGCCGTCGAGGATGCGGAGGCGTTCCCGGGCAGCCGGGGGAAGCGATTCGCCGGGAGTGAGGGCGAGCAGCTCCACGCTTTCCAGATCCTCGGCGCGGTCACCCAGCGCACTCCGCACCTTGTCGCCGAGCAATTCGGCGTCCATGCCTGCTCCAACCACCAGCGAGAGATCCCGGCTGATGGACGGCATCTGGGACACCGGCTTCCAGGGCTCGAGGTGGGTCATCTGTTGCTGGATCCTGGAGTCCGAGGAACGGAGCAACCGGATATCGGGGATCCCTTTGCGAAGCATCAATGCGCGATCCAGGCCCATGCCCAGTGCCAGGCCCGACCACTTCCCGGCGTCCAGGCCCGCGTCCAGCAGAAGGTGCGGCGCCACGAGCCCACACTCAGCGAGTTCCAGCCACTCGCCATCCATGAGGACATCGATCTGCAGCCCTTCCTGCGTGTAGGGGTGAACTGCGGGAACCGCCCTCCACTCCGCCCCCGGCAGTACGGCCTCCACCAGGACGCCGATCATTTCCTGCAAATGACCCGTACCGAGCGTTATCCGTGAACTGATCCGCCACAAGTCCACTTGGTGTGGTGTCCCAACGTGCGTGCGGTCAATGGAATCACGTCGGTAGACCAGGCCAGGGAGAGCCCACAGTTCGTCCAATGAGTCCTCAGGTGCCACGTCCCGCAACAGCGACGGGATGGATGCTGATGTGTGGCTGCGCAGCATGACGGTAGGACTGACATAGCGGGAGTACTTTTGGCCGCGGGTGACGTCCAGATGGCTGAAACCCAGGCGATCGTAGTTGTCAGCGACACTCACCAAAGGGCTGTGCCGGACAATGCGTTCGGGCACTCCCCAGAGAGTTCCAAGCGCGTCCACCACGTCGCGCAGGAGTATCTGCATGGCGTGGGGGCCGTGGTCCGGGTTGGATAGGTCCCTGACAGTGAGGGCGTGGTGAAGCTCATTGGGGCTGGGATAAGTGGGCATAGCTGGTCCTTAAGGGTCGGAATGAGTGGGTTTCCTCCCCCGACTCACTCCGTGCCAGGACCTAGGCGCGCGCCGAACAGCCCTCGCGACCGGAGACCGGTCGGGGGCAGGTAAATCGACGCAGGGAGAGCATGGGCCGACTATACCCTTGTCCTCTACGTCGGCGGAAGCCGCAACGCTTTGAGGCCGAACCTTAAACCACGACGGCGGTTTGCTCACGTAACGATTGACATGACATAACTCACATTCTGTAAGCTGAATTCAAAGTCACGCAGACGGCTTACATCGCTCTACTCCGGGAGGTCCCCATGGCCCCCAATTCACTGAAGGCCGAGATCCTCATGGCCCACGGTGTCCCTCCTTCCGCGGCCAGCGTTGCTCGACGAAGAGCAGCCGCGAACCACGGCACGCACGGCGTAGCCAACAAACCCGATGCCCTCCTTGGAGCGATAGCGGTCAGGCAATTGTTCCACCGCTGGCCCCTGGTGCCATCCCGCGAACTGGAACGGATCCGCCACGTCCTCCTCCACTGCGATCAGCTTGGCTCCCCGGACACCCACCACCTGTCCGAGCCGGCCCAAGCGCTGTTGGAGCTGATCAACTGCGAGTTGGACCGGCGTCGTTCACTGGGTAAATCACGGCAGGAAAACGCGAGCCGCAACTGACTACGGAAGAACCGCGACCACATCTATCTCCACCAGGAAGTCGCCCAGGAAGGACCCCACGGTGGTTCGTGCCGGGTACGGGGCCACAACGTATTTTTCGTAGACGCTGTTGAAGCCGTCGAAGTCGCGCCCGGGGTGGTGAAGGTGAACGGTGGCTTTGACCACGTGCGAGAAATCCAGTCCGTGCGCGCCCAGGACTTCGCCGAGGTTCGTCATGGCTTGGATGGTTTGTTCCTCAATGGTGAAGCCAACCCGCTCGTCGGTCACGGGGTCGTGGGGCGTCTGGCCTGCAGTGAAGAGGAAGCCGTTGGCCACGATGGCCTGGGAGTACGGACCGGCCGGGCTGGGCGCGAGGCTGGTGACGACTTGCTGGCGGGACATGTAATGCCTTTCGTTGTGATGGAAGGGTATTGCTAGAGGACTTTCGAGAGGAACGCCTTGGTGCGCTCCTGCTGCGGGTTGTCCAGGACGTCCTCCGGAGGGCCGCTTTCGACCACCACGCCGCCATCCATGAACACCACTTGGTCAGCCACTTGCCGGGCAAAGCCGAGCTCATGCGTCACCACCACCATGGTCATTCCGGCCTCCGCCAGGGACTTCATGACGTCCAGGACTTCACCAACCAATTCGGGGTCAAGCGCCGACGTTGGCTCGTCGAAGAGCATCAGTTTCGGCTTCATGGCCAGCGCCCTTGCGATCGCGATGCGCTGCTGCTGCCCACCGGAGAGTTCCTGGGGATAGGAGTGCCCGCGGTTGCCCAGGCCTACCCGGTCCAGCAGTGCCTGCGCTTCCACGACCACCTCGCGCCGGGGCCGGCCGAGCACGTGGACGGGTGCCTCGATGATGTTCTCCAGCACGGTCATGTGGGGGAAAAGATTGAAGCGTTGGAACACCATGCCGGCGTTGAGCCGTGAGCGGGCCGTTTGGCGCTCTTTCATTTCGTAGAGCTTCCCGTTGCGTTCGGCATAGCCCACCAGGTGCTCGTCCACGTAGAGCCGGCCGGCGTCGACCTTCTCCAGGTGGTTGATGCAGCGCAGGAAGGTGGTCTTGCCGGAACCGGACGGGCCAATCAGGCAAGTCACCGATCCCTTCTCAACCCGGAGGTCGATGCCTTTGAGGATTTCGATAACGCCGAAGTTTTTCCGGACTCCCCGGGCTTCCACCATGGCGGTAGTCATCATGCTGTCCTTGTCTTGGGCTTGCGGATCCGTCGCGGCGCAGAGTCGAATCCGCGGCCGTACCGGCGTTCGAGTTTGTTTTGGAAGAAGCTCAGGACAGTGGTCATGAGCAGGTACCAGAGGCTGGCCACAATCAGCAGCGGAATGGTCTGGTAGTTGTTCGCGTAGATGATTTGGGCTGAATAGAGCAGGTCCGAGATCGCCAGGACGCTCACCAAGGACGTGCCCTTGAGCATCGAGATGACCTGGTTGCCGGTGGGAGGCAGAACCACGCGCATGGCTTGGGGCAGGATCACCCTGTTCATGAGCTTGCCGCCGCTCATTCCCAAGGCCCGGGCGGCGTCGTACTGGCCCTTGTCCACCGAGCCGATGCCCCCGCGGATGATCTCTGCCATGTACGCGGCCTCGTTCAGCGACAGGCCCAGGAGCGCGGCGCCCAGCGGGGAGATCAGCACGTTCGCTGATCCCAGCACCACCGACGGTCCACCAAAGGGCAGTCCAAACGCGATCACAGGGTAGAGCGCAGCAATGTTGTACCAAAAGATCAGCTGGACCAGGAGCGGGGTTCCGCGGAAGAACCAGATGTACGCCCGACTGATGGTGCTGAGGATCGGGTTGTCGGAGAGCCGCATGATCGCCAGCAGTGTGCCCAGGGCGATGCCCACGGTCATGGAAACCACGGTCAAAACAAGCGTTAAACCTGCGCCGGCAAGGATTTGCGGGGCGAACAGGTAGGACACCACAACATCCCAGCGGTAACGTTCGTTCACTGCGACATCCCACGCCGCACTGAGCGCCACCAGGATGAGCACCGCTGCAAGGACCAAGCGGACAGGGTGCTTCAGCGGCACCACGGGAATTGAGTCCTCCGAAGCTGTCGTCGGCTTCCCGGTGCCGGGGACTGAGGATTGCTTCTGCACAGCCGTCACCTCTCTACTCGAATTCATTACTGGGCGAAGTTGACGCGTGCGTCGGTGATGGCGCTGGTCTCAAGGCCGTACTTCCCAAGGACCTTGGTGTAGGACTCACTCTTGATCACCGCGTTCAGGGCGGCGGAGACCGAGTTCACCAAGCCGGAGTCTTTCGGCACCCCCACGCCCACCGGGGCGAACTCGTACGTCCGTGCAACTTCGATGCCGGGGTTTTGGGTGGCCGCGAAGTTCAAAATGGGAGAATCGGCCAACACAGTGTCGAGACGCCCGCTGGTCAGTGCCGAGATTGCCTGCCGGGTGTCTTGGAATTCGCTCCTTTGGATAGCGTCCTTGCCGGCGGCCGCGCAGGCTTCGTCATAGGAAGGAACGTTCACCGTCAGCTGGTACGAGCCCGTAAGGAGCCCGACCTTCTTGCCGCAAAGCGCATTTTCGTCCTTGATGCCGCCAGGGTTACCTTTCGGGACGGCAATGGCGTTGCCGATCTGCATGTAGTCCACGAAGTCCAGGACTTCCATGCGCTTTTCAGTGGGGGTCATCGAGGAGACGGTCATGTCGTACCGGTTGGCGGCAAGGCCGGGAATGATGGAATCGAAGTTGGCCACCTGGATGTCCACTTTGACACCCAATGCCTCACCGATGAGACGGGCCACGTCCGGGTTGGTTCCGGTCATTTCCTGCGTGCCTTCGCGGTAGAACTGCGTTGGGGGTTCATTGGTGGGGATGGCCACGCGCAGCACCTTGGAAGCCTTGATGGATTCGGGCAGAAGGTCGACGGCGGCCTGGTTCACTTCCAGCGCGGGGACGCCGGTGCCCGCTGCGGCAGCGTCGCCGGACGGGTTCGACGCCGATGCGTTGCCAGTGGGGCTGCACGCCGTCACCGCCAGCATCAGCGCAGCAGTGGCGACGACGGCCGACAAGCCGGGTTTCGCGCGGAGAGCCGCTGTTGGATTGTTCATGTCGGGTTCCTCATTTCTGCAAGGCCAAAGGGGCCTCGGGGATACGGGTGGGTTGGTTGCGGGCGAATGCTTCGTTGCGGTGCCGGATCAAGTCCCGACCTTCCGCCCGCAGTTCTTCGATGGTTGAGACTCCGAGGAGCATCATGGTGCGGGTCATTTCGGCGGTGAACATTTTCAGGACGTGCTCCACGCCGTCCTGGCCGGCGGCAGCAAGGCCGTACAGGTATGGGCGTCCGATGGAGCAGGCGTCCGCGCCGAGGGCCAGGGCCTTGACCACGTCGGAGCCCCGGCGGATGCCGCCGTCGACGATGATTTCCATCCGACCGGCGGTCTTGGCAACGATCTCCGGCAGGACGTCCAGGGGTGCCGCCATATGGTCCAGCTGCCGTCCACCGTGGTTGCTGACCTGAATGGCATCGATTTCCATGGAAGCTGCGAGCCCGGCGTCGTTCGCGTTCACTACGCCCTTCAGCACGATCGGACCGTTCCAGCGCTCGCGGAGGTCCCGGATGTCGTCCCAATCGGTGGGTTCGTAGGAACCGGCCAGCAACGTGCGCCACATGTCCGGCGAGCTGGCAAGAGGGCCCTGGGGAATGTCGGCATCGAGGTTGGGGAACGCTATAGCGTCGTTGGCCAGGAATCCCAGCGCCCATGCGGGGTGCAACATCCCCTCAACCACCGTCTTCGGCTTGATGGACGGCGGGGCGGTGAACCCGTTGCGGTAATCGCGCTCGCGGTGCCCGATGGCCCTGCAGTCGACGTTGACCAGCAGGGCTTCGTAACCGGCGTTGGACACCCGGTCCAGGACGGCCTGCAGCAGTCCTTTGTCCGAGGTTGGTTCCAGGTTGAACCAGCGGCGAAGTCCCGGCGCCGCAGCGCTGACGGCTTCCATGGTGGTGGTGCTCAGGTGCGCCAGCCCGTAGGGGATGCCCGCGGTGAGCGCTGCACGGGCGACAGCGGATTCACCTTCGGGGTGGAAGAGCCGGGTTCCACCGGTGGGCGAGAGTGTCACCGGCATCGCCGATGGGCCGCCAAGGATGGTGGTGCTGAGGTCCAGGTTGTCCACTGATCCCCATTTGGGAAGGAATGACCAGTCGTCGAAAGAGGACCGGTTGCGGCGCAGCGAGACCTCGTCCTCTCCTCCGCCTTCGATGTATTCGAAGATGCTCTTGGGCAGCCGCTTGGCAGCCAGCTTCCGCATGTCCTCAACGCTGTAGCATTTCCGGGACAGCCGCTCGGCGGTGGATCGGGCCGGTCCCTGCAGCGAGGCGAGTGCCTTGATGTCCTTGATTTTCATGGTGTGTCCTCTGTGTTCCTGACGGGCTCACCTGCCCGGCGTCCCTCCCAATAGTGACGCAGATCTCCCCCGCTCTATATGTAGGATTCTCCACAAGATCCGCTTGTGCCCTGTGATAACGTCCAACCATGGATACGACGACGCAGTCAGGGATGCAGCAATCGGCAGTACGCCTTTCCGACTGCATCCAGCTGATGCAGGCCGACCTGGTGCACGCCAATCCCACCCCGGAAAACCTCGGGCACCCGGTCTCGGACGTCCTCATGTACGACCCCCTGGATACGTGGTCCAGCGTGGACGATCGGATCATCCTCGCGGTCGGATGCACGTACGGTTCACCGGATTTCGATCAGCTCCTCCACCGGGCAGCTAACAGCAACGCGGCAGCGGTGATCGTCAAAGCCCATGGCGCCCGGATGGAGCAACTGCGCTCCGCGGCGGTCCGGCATACCCTCTCGGTCCTCGTGGCCCCGGATGACGCGGACTGGACGCAGCTGGTGGCTTTGGCGCGGGCATCGGTCATGGGCGCCGCTGCGGACTCGGTATCAGGCGTGCGGCTTGGCGATCTTTACGCGTTTGCCAACGCAGCGGCTTCCATCACCAACGGCGCCGCCAGCATTGTGGATCCGCTGGGCCGAATTTTGGGCTATTCCACGCTGCCGGGCCAACCCATCGACGAACTCCGGCGCATCACTACGCTGACCCTGCAGGAGACCATCCAGCCGGCGTTCGACCAGGACTTCAAGGCGGTTTACGCTGCGCCCGGCGCTGTGCTGGTCCCGGCGCCCGACGACGGAATGGCCCGCCTCGCTTTGGCTGTGCGGGCAGGTGGAGAACTGCTCGGGTCCATCTGGATCATCGATCCCGGCGAAGAAAAGCGCGCCACGGCATTGAACGCGCTGGATCGGATGGCGCCCCTGGCAGGGCTGCACATGCTCCATGCCCGCTCGGCATCAGACTTCGGGGAGCGACGAAATGCGGACCTCATCCGGACGCTCATGGATGACACTCCCCATGCCTCCTTCGCTGCCGCGCAGTTGGGCCTCGATACCGCCAACGGGCTGGCCGTGGCTGCCTTCTCGATTGTCCGCCCGGAGACGGGAAGCCTGGAGTCCGTCCGGGAAATCCACCGGCTGCTGCACCTGGTGACCACCGTGTGCAACGTCCAGTTCGGCACCGGCCACAGCGCCCTGATCGGCTCGGTGGTCTACGCACTCCTGCCCGGCAATGGCCCGTCCCCGCGGGCCCTGCATGCCCGGATCATCCAGGAGATCGAGGCCTATTCGCACACCATCAGTTCGTTCCCGGTCATTGCGACAGTGGGTGGAATCGCAGCGACCATCGACGAGCTGCCGCGATCCCGGTCCGAAGCCATGCGCACGCTGCACCATCTGTTGAACCTGCAGGCACGCCAGGGCAAGTCCCCGGGCAACCGCAAAGTACCGGGCGTTGCGCTCTTCGAGGACTTCCAGGTTCCGCTGAACCTGCTGAGGATTGGGGAGTTCATCGAGGACAATGGCCTGGCCGGAGCTGACGAGATTTCCCGGATCCAAGCCCGGGACGCCGAGCAGCAAACGGAGTACCTGGAGACCCTCCGGGCTTATCTGGCCTTCAACGGCAACATTTCCGCCATGGCCGCCCAACTCCATGTCCACAACAACACCGTCCGGTACCGCGTGGCCCGCCTGGCCGAGGACTTCAACCTTGACCTGGCGGACCCGCAGAAACGGCTGTGGATGTGGCTACGGGTAACCACCATGGAACTGGCCGCTAAGTAGCCCCGCCCAACGCGCCCTAACGGATGATGGGAAGTCCCGCCGTCGGGAAGACGCTGGGGAAGATCGACGGCGGCGGCACGGGGACGCTGTCCAGCGGCACCGTGACCGTTTCCGTCCCGACAGTGACGTCGTAGTCGCGCACCGTGATGTGCAACGGCTCGTCGCTGTAATCCGGCCCGGATTCGAGCGCCAACGCAATGGAGCCCTGTGCGAGTTCCACGGACAGCAGGCGGCCCTGCACCTTGAGCCGGAAGGACAGGTCCTCCCACTCGACGGGCAGGCGCGGGTCGAAACGCAGCACGTCGCCCTGGTCCCGCATGCCCGCGAAACCGCAGACCAGGGAGCTCCAGATACCGCCGGTGGAGGCGATGTGGACGCCGTCGATCGTGTTGCCGTGCGAGTTGTCGAGGTCAATGAAGAGGGCGTCGGTGAAGTGTTGCAGGGCAACATCGCCGTAGCCGACTTCGGCAGCCATGATGCCCTGCACGCAAGCAGAAAGGGTGGAGTCGCCGGTGGTGATGGGGTCGTAGAAGTCGAACGCCCGCTGCTTCTCTTCGGCCGTGAAATCCTGCCATTGGAGGAACATGGCCAGCACCGTATCGGCCTGCTTGAGGACCTGGTGCCGGTAGATCACCAACGGGTGGAAGTTCAGCAGCAACGGGTACTTGGACTTGGGGGTGTTCCAGTCCCACGGTTCCAGCGTCATGAAGTCGTTGTCCTGGCTGAACACCTCAAGGTGGGGATCGTACGGGAGCGACATGCGCTCGGCGGCCTGCCGCCACACCATCCGCTCGGTATCTGCGATCCCCTCATGCTCCAGCGCAGCGGCGGCCCGCAGGTTAAAGCGCGCCATGACGTTGGTGTACAGGTTGTCGTTGACCACAGCCGTGTACTCATCGGGGCCGGTCACACCATGGATGTGGAACATGCCGTCCTTGCCAAAGAAGCCAAGAGACGCCCACATCCGAGCTGTTTCAATGAGCAGGTCTGCACCCAGCTCGCCCCGGAACGAGGCATCTCCGCTGGCCCACTGGTAGCGGTTTGCGGCGAAGGCGATGGCTGCAGCGATGTGGAACTGGGCCGTTCCCGCAGCGTAATAGGCGCTGGCTTCCAGGCCGTTGATGGTCCGCCATGGGAACAGCGCGCCGTCAACGCTGAGCTCCTTTGCCCGCACACGCGCATCCGGCAACATGGCATGGCGGGATTCCAGCACTTTTCGGGCACCGCACGGGTTGGTGTACGTCAGGTAGGGCAGGAGGTAGATCTCCTGGTCCCAGAAGTAATGGCCCTCATAACCGGATCCACTGACGCCCTTGGCGGGGATGCCCGCCACCCCGGCGCGGGCAGTGGCCTGCGCCAGCTGGAAGAGTCCCCAGCGAACGGCCTGCTGCATCTCGGGCTGGCCGCCGATGGAGATGTCCGACGTGGTCCAGTACTGGTCGTAGTGGGCCTTGCTCTGGGCAATGATTTCGGAGAAGGTCACCAGGTTGGCTTCCGCGTCGGCGGCCAGGCTCTCGCCACGGTCCTCGGCGTCGCTAGAACCTGCCACCAGGTAACTGACGGTCTTCTCCACACGGAAAGCGTCGCCGGCGTGAATCGCCAAGACGTAACGGACGGACGATTCGTCTTCCGCCACCAGCGTTTCAAACGGCTGTCCTTCGGCGGAGATCCAGTGATCCACGGCCATGGCAACGCGCTGGCGCGATTCGGAGGTCTCCCATGCCATGCGGAGCGATCCGTCGGCACCTTGGAGGTGCAGCGGCAGGAGGACGCGCCCGGCGTGCCGGCCGGATCGGCGCGGGTCATGGACCGAGTGGTCCTCCACAGGCTGGTCCTGGCGGTTGACGACGCCGGAAATGATGTCCGCGGACACGTCGCGGTCAGCCGAAACGGACAGCTCCAAGCCAAGGCATCCGCGGTTGTCGAACCCCACCGCGCGGCGCTCCACCGTGGTCACGGTGGCGCCGGACCGGCAGGCATACGTGGTGCTTTCCTCGTAGACGCCGGTGGAAAAGTCCACGGAGCGGTGGTAGTCCAGCACCGTGGACTCGGCCAGGCTCAGCGCCTCGCCGTCGATGGAGACGGTGAAGTTGTTGGCGTCCGGCACGTAGACGATCCGCTGCCCGGTGCGGGCAAAACCGTAGGCATTCTCGGCGTGCTTGATGTCCCAGATCTCGTGGAAACCGTTGATGAACGTGCCGGGAAGCTCACTGTCGCCCGCGGTTGAATGTGAGCCGCGGATGCCCAGGTGGCCGTTGCCGAGCGCGAACAGTGTTTCCAGGGTCCCCTCGTCACCCGGGACGTGGATGTTTTCCACGAGCTTCCAGGGCTCGCAGGGGAAGCGCAGCCGATCGGAGCTGATGAGTGCCATGGGCTAAGGAGGTCCTTCGAAAAAGTAGGGTTAGAGAAGATCGTTGAGGTCGTCGACCACCAGCGTGGCCCCGGCGTCCAGCAGGGTTTGGCGGCCGGCTCCGCGGTCCACGCCGATAACGGCGTAAAAGTCGGCCCCCGCGCCGGCCTGCACGCCGGAAACGGCGTCCTCAACCACGATGCATTCCTCAACAGGCACGCCCAGCAGACCTGCCGCGTAAACGTAAGTTGCCGGATCCGGCTTACCGGGAAGTCCGACGCCGGCGGCCACCTGGCCATCCACCACCACCTCGAAGTGGTGGTCAAGGCCGGCGGCCTTGAGCACTGCGGGCGCGTTGCGGGATGAAGACACGACGGCGACCTTCAGTCCCAGCTCCACCGCGGCATTGATGAACTTGACCGAGCCCTGGTACGGCTCGACGCCGCGGGAGTTCACGATCTCGTTGAAGATGGCGTTCTTCCTGTTGCCCAGGCCCTGCACTGTTTGGTTGTCGGGGTGGTCATGGACGGGCCCTTCGGGGAGCGTAATGCCACGTGAAGCCAGGAAATCCCGGACGCCATCGAAGCGCGGCTTGCCATCGATGTGATCGAAGTAGTCGCTTTCCTGGTAGCCCTGGGCATGGCCGGTCCCGGCGAGGTAGTCGTTGAACAGTTCCTGCCACGCATGCTCGTGCACCACGGCAGTGGGCGTCAGCACGCCGTCGAGGTCGAACAGCAGCGCCGAGGCGCCAGTCCAGGCATTCCGAAGATCAGTCATGTGCAGTATTCCGTTCAGCGCTTGTGGCGCGTGGTTTTGCGTTCGATGAGCTTGGTATCGAGCAGGTGGTTTGCGGGTTGGTGGGGGGTTTCAGTATTCAGCAGGCGTTCACACAGCAGGTTCGCTGCGAAGGCCCCTTGGTCGGCAACGGGCTGCGCCACTGTGCTCAGGCCAAGGAACCCGCTCATGGGGTGGTCGTCGATGCCGACTACTGACACGTGCTTGGGGACGGAGAGGCCGTGTTCGCGGAGCGTCGTCAACGCACCGAAGGCCGCTTCGTCGCAATGGGCGAACACTGCCGTGGGCCGTGCGCCGCGGGTGATGAGTTCGGTCATCGCCCGCCGGCCGTCGTCGAT
The DNA here is from genome assembly GCF_059090325.1 of Arthrobacter sp. B0316-5-4. Taxonomy (NCBI): domain Bacteria; kingdom Bacillati; phylum Actinomycetota; class Actinomycetes; order Micrococcales; family Micrococcaceae; genus Arthrobacter; species Arthrobacter sp. B0316-5-4. The sequence goes on along the minus strand of NZ_JBNHFN010000003.1, from coordinate 132,013 downwards.
GCTTGGCCCGGCAGCCACCACAGAGTCCGGGTGGACGGTGAGGTGGTGTTCATCCAGCGCACGCCTGAAGCCACGGAACCGAGGAGTCTCGGTCACAACGGGGTGTTCGTTGCTCGAGAGAACGGCCAAGTCCCAATGGCCCAACCCCAGCAGGTGTTGGGTAGCCTGCCAGGCTGCGTGTTCGTCATCGATACCTACATTGTCCCACGGAACATTTCGCATGCCCACGCTGGCCACCGGCAGCCCACACGCTACCAACGCTTCCACTTCTCCCGGCGCAAGGTCAACGTTGAGCAGCAGCACCCCGTCCACCCTCTGGGCCAGGTTGCTGAGGTCCGCAAAGAACTCGCGCCTCACGGTGGCCTTGTTGCGCAGGCTGATCAGGACCGTGTCATATCCGCTGTCGCCGAGCACTTCCTCCGCCGCTTCCACGGTTTGGGCAAAGAACCAGGCTGTGGCTGTCGGGGCCACGATGGCCACGGACCGGGTGCTGCCGCCTGCCAGCCTGGACGCTGCGGCCGACGGTTTGTAGCCGAGCTTACTGGCGGCTTCCGCCACTTGGTGCCGGGCTTTGTCAGAAACGTTGGGGAGGTTCCTGAGGGCCCTGGACACCGTGCAAATGGACAATCCGGAGAGGACGGCTACGTCCTGGATCGTCACCCTGTGAGTCCTAACCATGCAACACGGCCTCAACCCTTTCCATCCTCGCCTGACGCCTTCACGCGCGTCCCGCATCGGGACACCAGCCAAAAGTGTAAGCGCTTACAATTTTGTCATTCAATAGAGTGCAGTCGAAGTCGAAATTGTGACGCGAATCTCACCGGCGTCTTGATTTTGGACCCGGGATGGCTTCTAATCCGGCGAACTACCGCAATACGTAGTACTTGAGGAAGGCGCTGACATCCACCAGTTCCTGCGGCTCAATCCTGTGCCCCATCCCCGGATAGGTTCGCGCGGTCAGCGCAACGTTGGCATGCAGCCATTCCTCGGTGTGCGCTATCGCGTCCTCGTTGATGACCGGATCAGCCTTGTCCCTCCCCCAAAAGAAGGGGGGCGGACTGTCGAAGGACTCGCTGAGGGCAAGGAGGTCGTTGTCCATCACGAAGCCGGACAGGCCCACCGTCGCCTTGAACTCCTGTGGACGCAGGCGCAGGAGCGTGCTGGCCATGGCCATGCCTTGGGAGTAACCCAGCAGGCTGACGCTGCTGTGATTCCCTTTGACGGAGTTGATCCAGTCGAACACCCGGTTGGTGGAGGAGATGACATCCGCGAAGTCGTTGGTAAGGAAGTAGTCCAGCAGGAACCAGCCGTAGTCGTCACCGATGACTTTGGGCCCACGCAGCGCGGCACAGCTGAAGTCCGCGGGCAAATGCGGGAACAGCTTCACCATGCGCTGCTCGCTGGTGCCATAACCGTGCAACATCACCAACAAAGGGGTGCCTGCCCGCTCGTTTTCGGGCTTCGACCAAACCACTGAATCCATGGGACTGAGACTAGTAGACTTGCCGCATGACTCCGCAGGAACTGGCCAACTTGGCCCATCTGCGGCGAGCGCGCGACTTCATTGACCGCGAGTATGCGCGCCCGCTGGATGTGCCCACCATGGCCGCCGGCGCGCTGATGTCCCCCGCCCACTTCTCCCGCCAATTCAAGGCCGCGTATGGCGAATCGCCCTACAACTACCTGATGACCAGGCGGATCGAGCGGGCCATGGCATTGCTTCGCTCGGGAACCAGCGTCACGGATGCCTGCATGGAGGTTGGCTGTACATCCTTGGGTTCGTTCAGTTCCCGCTTCACCGAAATCGTGGGCATCACCCCCAGCGAATACCGCTCCCGCGAACACCACGCCGTGAAGGCAATGCCCACATGCATCGCCAAGCAGCACACCCGCCCCGATCGCAAGGGCGGCAACAACCTGAGCAGGATCGAAGAAGCGCCCGCACCGTAGCTGAAATAGCGTGGGCGGTATGAACATTTCACTGAAGTACGCACACGTTACTGTCAACGACGTCGATGAGTCCCTCGCTTTCTACCGCGACGCCCTCGGCCTGCAGGTCCGCAACGACGTTGGCTCGGACGGTCAGCGCTGGGTCACCCTCGGCAGCGATGCCCAACCCGACCTTGAGCTCGTCCTGTCCCCACCGCACGCCGGCCGCTCCCAGGCCGACGGCGACGCCATCCAGGAACTCCTCACCAAGGGCGTCATGCCGATGCTCGTGTTCAACACGGACGACCTCGATGCAACGTTCGAGAAGCTCCGCGCATCCGGCGCTGAGGTCCTCCAGGAGCCGATCGTCCAGCCGTGGGGTCCGCGCGACTGCGCTTTCCGCGACCCTTCGGGCAACATGATCCGCATCAACCAGGGCTGAGCAAACCCTAAAGTACGACGGCGGGAGGTCACCGTGGGCACCCATGGTGACTTTTCGCCGTCGTACTTCTGCTGCTGCGTGTCCTGTCGCTGTCAGCGGCCAAGCAGGTACTTGGCGTCGGACAGTTCGCCGTCCTGATGGGTGGACGCGATGGCTGCGGAAACGACGTCCGACAAGCGGCGCCGACGACTGTAGGCCTCGCGCTGCAACCGTTCGCCCGTTCCGCGGCGGAGGATGTTCGCCACCCCCGCGCGCGCAACGGCCAGGTCCCCCGTCTCCACCAAGGCCCGGCGGACGTGCCGGAGGAGGGCGGCCACGACGTCGGCGGCAGGAAAGGGCGTCTGTTCCAGCGGGTGCAGCAGCTGCTGGTCGACGCCGAAGCGGCTGGCTTTCCAGTTGGCCATCCGCAGGACCGGGGTGGAAACGGCCGACGGCGGGACCCCCTTGCGCCACTCATCCGCCGAGGTCTCCACCAAGGCCCGGGCGATCAGCGCGATGGCCAGGGCATCCTCGGCGTAAAGGCACACATCAGCAACCCGGAACTCAACGGTTGGATGCCCCCTGGACAGACGCGCATCAAAATAGATCATGCCCTCATCCAGGGGAACACCGGTCCCGAGGAGGCTCGAGGCCACAGCCTGGTAACCCTCCGCTGATCCGAAGACATCCATGGGACCAGCCGTGGGCCACCGGTTCCAGATCTGCGTGCGATAACTGGCAAAGCCGGTGTCGGCGCCCATCCAGAACGGCGAGTTGGCGCTCAGCGCCAGAAGCACGGGAAGCCAGTGACGCATCCGGTCCAGGACAGCTACGCCTTCCTCCGGCGACTCGATGGAAACATGGACGTGGAAGCCACAGGTGAGCTGTTCGCGGGAAATCAGCCCGAACTCGTTGCCCATGGCCGCGTATCGCTGGTTGCCGCCGGTGGGCGTCGCATGGAAGACCGGGGGCGTTGCCAACGCTGCCACCCTCGCCCCGACAGCCCTGGCAGCCTTATCCGCAAGCGCCCTGCCCGCGCGGATTTCGGCCCGAAGTTCGGACGCTGTCCGGCAAGGGAGCGAGTTGACTTCAATCTGTTCCTGCTTGAACTCCGACTTCAAGGAAGGTGCGTCATCACTGGGCTCCTCGCCCGGAGTGCCGGCCATATCCAGGATCCCGGCCGCCAAAGCCAAGGGCGTCCCGTCCGAGGGATCGGCAATCAGCAACTCTTCCTCGACACCAAAGGTGCGCATGGCCACCCCTCCCCACGACGAGTTATTCAAGCACGGCAGTTAGCCAACGTGGCGTGGAACCTCCATTTGGAATCCGCACCGGCAATGGAGCACCTGGGTCTGCAGGTACACCTCAAGAAGGTTGGGCGTGCCAGGATCGTCCGTGGTCCGCGGAGCCTCGATCACGCGCTCCGTGGGGCGCCCCAACGTCATGGGCTCACCGCAATGGGTGCAACTGAACCAGAGTCCAGCGGCGGACGTTGACAGGAATTCCTTCTGGATCTCAGGCACCAGCGCGTCCAAACGGACAGTGTGGGCGTAGAACGTATCGCACTCGCTGCAGGTGTAGCTGACTTCCACCAGCTGGGACTGGTTGGGGGCCGCCTCTACGACGGTTTCCACGAAAACGTACGAATCCGTGTCGCAGACCGTGCACCATGGGCGCGCGTCGGTATCGGCGGCTGCGGGCACCGCCCCCATAAGAGGTTTCGGGGCGGGAATCGGGGATCCAAGCGTCATTGCCATTCTCCTTTTACTCCTTCAAGGAGCCTGCATGCATGCACGCGGTGAGCCGGCCGATAGAGGCCACGGCATCAGTGCAGTTTGTGGACCATCCTTGATGGTGTCAGGCATGAGGTTCCAAGGGCTATCTGCTTAACCCATGTATGAATGTAGTTCACCAGTGGCGAAGGTCACAAGTGATGGGGTGGCTCCGGACCAGTCTCCGGCCTGTGCTCAGGGCTCGAAATGGGCCACAGGAGCATGGTTGGCCACAGACTTCACCAGCGACTCCGCGACGTCCCGGAGCTTCTGGTTCCGGGTGCTGGACGCCTTCTTGAGGATTTGGAATGCCTCGTCCTGCGTGCAGCGGTTCTGGCCCATGATGATGCCGCTCGCCAGGTCGATCACCGTGCGGGAGTGCATGGCTTCTTGGAGGTCCTCGGCGTGCTGCTGCTTGACGCCGATCCGCACGGCCAACCTCAGCGAGCGTTCGGCTTGGCTGGCGTAGAGCTCGCAGGTGCGGATGGTGGCGTCATCGTAGACGTGCGCCTGCGGGGCGAAAAAGTTCAGTGCCGCAGTGGCGCCCTCGTCCAGTTCGAGCGGCACGCAAAGGGCAGAAAGGTGGCCACGGTCGGCGATCACGGAACAGTACTCGGACCACCGCTCTTCGGTGGAGGTGTCCGGAACGTGCACGGTGCCATGGCTTCGCATGGCCTCCAGGCAGGGGCCGTCGCCATAGGCCTGCTGGACTTCGTCGATCAAGCGGGCCTCGTGGGTACTCCCAGCCACGGTGGCGGTCCGTCGGCGACGACTCAGGGTGATGCCGCAGAGGACATCGACGCCCACGGCCTGGGAGACCGCGGCCGCTGAGAACGCCGCGAGTTCATTGAGGAATCCGCCTACGTCCTCGCTATCGATCACGAGGTCCTGCAATTGCTCGGGGACCGAAACTTCGTCGGGCGCCTGGTCAGCATCAGGCAGCGCCAGATCTACGTTCATTTCGTCCATGCCTTAGTTTAGGGTCGAGGGGCCACCGTATCGCCACCCCTTGATGAATGACAACAGAATCCTTGCATATGCCGTGCACCTATGTGCACAATCTTGCTACGTCCCCTTCCAGGGACCCAGGCTTTCCAGCTCATGCAGACGGGCGTCCCGCATTTTTTTGATGCAAAGGTACAGACCCATGCCGGCCCAGCCAGCGTCCAGAGTCCCGGACGAAGCCCACCAACCTCCTGACGAGCCGCTTTGGTGCAAGCGCTGCAATACCGACAGGAATCTACTGGTCAATTCCATCCAGTCCCACTATCCACCGGCACCCAACATGGTTGACGTCGCTTACGAATGCAGCGACTGCAGGTACTCCTACACGCAGATTGCCTCAGTCCAGAAAGTGGCTGCGGTGCTCAACCGCCCGGGCGTCACACAGGGTGTGCTGCAGTTCGGCGGCCAATATCTCCACTGCGGCGAGCCAATGAAGACCAAGAGCTGCGAATTGCGGAGAATACAGGCCCCCTTGGTGTTGAAGCCCAAGGCGCAGCTACGGATGTACGAGGTACTCATCAACACACGGATTCTCGGATGTCATTGCGGCTTCCGCATGGAGATTCCGGACTGAATTCGACCATTGGCTTCGGTGCCGCAGGACAGCCCTGGAGCGACAGGAAGGAACACCATGCACGCAGAACCACAAAGACGAGAGCCTGCGGTGACCGGAGGGAAGACCGGCGGGAAGACCGACCAAGGCAGGAAGCGGAAGCTTCCTGATCCGCCGGATCCGGACAACCTGCCTATCGACTATCCGGGATCGGGATGGGATTCAGGCAGCTACCCAACCCATGTGCCACCGACCCTTCGGCCGCAGCAACCCGCACATCGCGGGAGCCTCTGATCATGGGTCCCCAAGGCGCCCCGCACCCCGATCCCACGCAGAATCCCGGCCCGGATCGGACACGCGAGCCGGGCCCAACGCCCGAGCCGGTTCCACTTCCCGAGCCCGGCCCACCGCCGGTTGCGGAGCCCACCCCAGGGCCGGCCACACCACCGCCACCTGAACCGGGAGGAGCGCCCCGACCCTAGCGGTCTGCTGGCACCTCCACCCCATGGACCGGATCCTGGCACATCCCCCAGTCAGGATCCGAAGTAGGGCATGCCGCGCTACAGGGAGTGCGGCATGCCCTTTGGCGTGTCCGGACACCTGCACCCGCGAATCTTTGTTTATGTTGGTTTTCCCTTGACTTCCCCACATAAACAAAGATAGAGTCAAGCAATTCCACATCGTTGTGACAGCAGTCACGGCTGTGGCTGTACTGAATTCTTGGCTTTACCGCAATGGAGGGTAAGTGTTCGCAGAAGAGCGCCAACAACTGATCTCCGCCCTCGTCGCCGAGCGCGGACGGGTGAGCGTCACTGACCTCGCCGACCGTTTCAGCATCACCACTGAGACCATTCGCCGCGATCTCGCTGCCCTTGAAGTTTCCGGGAACCTGCGCCGGGTACACGGCGGCGCGGTTCCTTCGGACCGGCTAAGCACCAGGGAAGAGAGCATCCTTGAGCGTGCCGTCCAGCGCCAGTCCCAGAAGCTCCGGATCGCCAACGCAGCACTCGCGCTGATTCCGGAACTCACCAGCGGCAGCATCCTCCTCGACGCCGGATCAACCACGGAAACCCTCGCGGACCTGCTCGCACAGCGGACCCCGCCGGCCCACGGAAGCGACGAACTCGTAGTCATCACGCATGCCATCCCCATCGCCGGCAAGCTCTCATCCACTCCTGGAATTGCACTCCAGATCCTGGGTGGCCGCGTCCGCGGCCTCACCCAGGCAGCCGTCGGGCAATCCACAGTGGAGGCCGCGTACCGGCTCCGTCCGGACATCGCTTTTGTGGGGACCAACGGGATCCACGCCGACTTCGGGCTGAGCACCCCCGACCCCGAGGAAGCAGCGGTCAAGGCCGCCTTCGTCAAGTCTGCCCGGCGGGTGGTTGCCCTGGCTGATTCTTCCAAGCTGGACGCCGAAACACTGGTCCAGTTCGCCACATTGAAGGATGTTGACACGTTGATAACAGACAGCGAACCGTCCGCGGAACTCGCGGCCGCCCTGGCCGATGCCGGCGTCGACGTGGTGATCGCATGATCGTCACCCTGACAGCCAACCCCAGCCTGGACAGGACGGTGGAACTCCCCGGAGCCCTGGCCCGCGGCGAAGTCCAGCGCGCCGTGGCAGTCCACCAGGAATCCGGCGGGAAGGGCGTCAATGTGTCCCGGGCCCTTGTCGCCTCAGGCCTCGAAACGTTGGCTGTCCTTCCGGGCGCCGACTCGGACCCCGTTCTGTCCGGACTGCACGACGGCGGCGTGCCGTTTGCGGCGCTCCGCATCGGTCAGGCGCTGCGCAGCAATGTCACACTCACCGAACCGGATGGCGTCACCACCAAGATCAACGAACCCGGCCCGGAGCTGAGCGGTGAACAGCAGGAAGCCCTGATCGGGCTGCTGCTGGACCGTTCCCGTGGCGCCAGCTGGGTGGTTCTCGCGGGCTCGCTCCCACCAGGAGTTCCCGCGGACTTCTACGCCACAATCGCGCGTCGACTCCGGTCGAACGCAGATGGGACGACAGCCCCAGGCATCGCCATCGACTCCTCCGGGGCGCCGCTTGCGGCAGCCCTGGTGGGTGATGCCGCAGGAAAACCGGACCTCCTCAAGCCGAACGCGGAAGAGCTCGCCGAGCTTGCAGCCGCTGCAGGTTTCACCAACGTCTACACAGCTGAGCAACTGGAAGCAGACCCGGCCAAAGCCGCCCAAGCTGCTGCCGCCGTCGTCGCCAGCGGTGTAGGCGCCGTTCTCGCAACACTCGGGTCCAAGGGCGCAGTCCTGGTGACCGCGGACGGAGCATGGTTCGCCACGCATCCGCCGATCAAGGCCGTCAGCACGGTGGGCGCAGGGGATTCATCCCTGGCCGGCTATCTGCTGGCTGCAACCCAGGGTGGTTCCGCTCAGGACTGCCTTCGTCAGGCGGTGGCACATGGTGCCGCTGCTGCTTCGCTGCCGGGCTCCACTGTCCCGGCAGTCCACCAGACAACCCCCGACGCCGTAACCATCACGGCCCTCCAGAAGGACTAACAGTGACCCAGCTGATCACACCCCAATTGGTCACCCTCGACCAGAACCTGGGCGACTCCCCCGCCGACGTCATCCGCGTCCTGGCCGGCAAAGTCGCCGCGGCCGGCCGTGCTTCCGAGGTTGAAGGGCTCTTCACGGATGCCTTCGCCCGTGAGCAGAAGACCGCAACCGGCGTGCCCGGTGGCATCGCCATCCCACACTGCCGCTCAGCGGCGGTCACGGAGCCTGCCCTGGCCATGGCCCGTCTCTCCCACAAGGTGGACTTCGGTGCCAAGGACGGTCCGGCCGACCTCATCTTCTTCATCGCAGCCCCGGACGGAGCCGACCAGGAACACCTGAAGCTGCTCTCCAAGCTGGCCCGTTCCCTCATCAAGAAGGACTTCACGGCTGCGCTCCGCGCGGCCGCCACGGAGCAGGACATTGTGGACCTCGTGGACGGCGCGTTGGCCGACAAGCCGGCCGCGCACGCCGCACCCACCCCTGAGGCGGCTGCTGCAGCGGGCACGACGACGACTGCCGCACCCAAGCGCATCGTTGCAGTCACCGCATGCCCCACGGGGATCGCGCACACCTACATGGCTGCCGATTCACTGGTTGCTGCTGCCCAGGAAATGGGCGTGGACCTCCAGGTCGAGACACAGGGTTCCTCCGGCGCCAAGCCGCTGGACCCGGCAGTGATCGCTGCGGCAGACGCGGTGATCTTCGCCGTCGACGTCGACGTTCGCGGCAAGGAGCGCTTCGCCGGCAAGCCGGTCATCAACGCCCCGGTCAAGCGTGGCATCGACGAGCCCGCAAAGATGGTCCAGGAAGCCTTGGCCGCGGCAGTGGACCCGCATGCACGCCGCGTTCCGCACTTCGGCGCCGAAGAGCAAGCTGAGCGCGCAGAGGAGGAGAAGGGCGAGCACATCGGGCAGAAGCTGAAGCGCGCACTCCTCACCGGTGTCAGCTACATGATCCCGTTCGTTGCCGGTGGCGGCCTCCTGATTGCCCTCGGGTTCCTCATGGGTGGCTACCTCATCACCAGTTTCGCGGACAAGATCGTTGTCGAGAACAGCATCTTCAACCTGCCCACCGAATTCCCGGACAACGCTTGGGGACCGCTGGGTGCTTACATCGGAGCTGTGCTCTTCAAGATCGGCGCCCTGTCCCTCGGGTTCCTGGTTCCTGCACTGGCTGGCTACATCGCCTACGCCATCGCTGACCGCCCCGGCATCGCGCCCGGCTTTGTGGCCGGTGCCGTGTCCGGGTTTATGGGCGCAGGCTTCCTCGGCGGTATCGTCGGCGGCCTCCTGGCAGGCTATGTTGCCTACCAGATCGGCAAGCTGGACGTCCCGCGTTGGCTTCGCGGCCTGATGCCAGTGGTCATCATTCCGTTGATCGCGTCCCTGGTGGCGTCCGGCTTGATGTTCCTGATCCTGGGCGCTCCCATCGTCGCACTCACCAACGCCCTGAACGCCGGGCTCTCAAGCCTGACCGGAGCCGGCGCGATCGTCCTCGGCATCATCCTGGGCCTCATGATGTGCTTCGACCTCGGTGGACCCGTCAACAAGGTCGCTTACGCCTTTGCCGTCGCGGGCCTCGGCGCCGCGAGTGTCACCAACCAGGCTCCCTGGCAGATCATGGCCGCAGTCATGGCGGCAGGTATGGTTCCGCCGTTGGCTATGGCCCTGGCCACCGTCCTGGACAAGAAGCTCTTCTCCCTGGCCGAGCGTGAAAATGGCAAGGCCGCGTGGCTCCTGGGTGCTTCCTTCATCTCCGAAGGCGCCATTCCCTTCGCAGCCGCAGATCCGCTTCGCGTCATTCCTGCCAGCATGGTGGGCGGTGCTGTAACAGGAGCACTCTCCATGGCCTTCGGAGTGACCTCCAAGGCACCGCATGGCGGACTGTTCGTGTTCTTCGCGATCGACAACTTCGTGTTGTTCTTCCTCTCGATTGCAGTGGGCGTGGTTATCACGGCACTGCTGGTCATCGCCCTCAAGCGCTGGGCCTTCCGGAAGCCGGTTGAAGCAGAGCCAGTCCCCGCCACCGCAACCGCCAGCGTCTAGACTTCCCACAAAGCCACCCACACCTAAGGAGCACCAATGCCTGAACGTACAGCCACCATCGCAAGCCGCGTCGGCCTCCACGCCCGCCCGGCAGCCATCTTCGCAGAGGCCGCCGGAGACCTTGACCTCGACGTCACCATTGCCCGCCAGGGCGAGCCCGCGGATGACGCCATGGATGCAGCCAGCATCCTGTCCCTGATGAGCCTGGGTGCAGCCCACGGCGACGTGGTGGTCCTGCGCGCTGAAGGCGAGGGTGCTGACGCAGCCCTGGACAGCCTGGTCAAGATCCTCGAAACGGACCACGACGCCGAGTAGGGACACGTAGCACCGCAAGCGACACACAGAGAGCCTGGCGACACCCGCATGTGGGTGTCGCCAGGCTCTTTCTGTATCTCCTTACGGCTCCGCGAGCTTGTCCAGGTGGCGCGCGAGCATGCTGAGCATGGGACTTGCCGCAGGCAGTTCCCCGCTCCACAACCCGTTCATCGCAATTCCGTCCAGGAGCGCGCGTAGCCGCTGTGCTTCATACTCGGAGTCGCGGCCCTGGTGGAACTGACCAGCTTCCATCAGGATCTGCAGGGCGGCATGGCACGCGCGATCGACCGCCTCGCTCAGCCGGACCGCCGCAGGGCGCAGTTCGCTGTCGGTGAGGGAAAGGACGCCGAGCTGGACTTGCGCCACCAGTTCCAGGCGTCGTTCTTTGTCGAGGGGGAGCAACTGCAACAGCAACTCATCAACCAGGGCCCGTCCGGTTAGCTCGAGTGAGGCCACCCTGGCGGTGACTCGATCCTCAATGAGTTGCAGGCAGTACTCCCGAAGGGCATGCTGCGTGGCAAACGCCCGTCGCAGCGAGGCGGCGGCTATGCCGGCTTCCGCCGCGACCCCGCGCACGGACAGGCCGGACAGCCCATCGCGTTCGAGGACACGAAGGGAAGCTTCCGCAATCGCTGCGGTACGTGCCTCTGCGTCGATTCTCCGTGGCATGGTCTCAGCGTGAAGCAGTGGCGGCCGGCAGTGCGCTGGCGGGCTTCCTGGGCCAGATCGTGTAGCTCACGGCCCATAGGAAGTCGATTGCGAAGATGAAGCCCAGAATGCGAAAGAACTCCGAGAGGGCGGCCGTCCGTCCTGCGTCGTTGACGAGGAGGATGATCGCTCCCAGCGTCGCAGCGGCGATGACCACCGCCAACGCGGTGAGAAGTACATCCCGCCAGCACTTGACCGTGTAACGGGTCCCACTGAGTCGTTCCGGCGCTGGCCCGCCGGCGAACCGGTGCTGGAAGTGCGCGTCGGCCCAGGCCACCATGCGTTTGCCGTACGCGATGGAGACGCCAATGTAGATCGCCGCCAGCCCGTGATGCCAGGAGGCAGTTCCCCCGCCCAGCAGGTCGACGGCCACCAAGGCAAGCAGAACAGCGTCGATCACTGGTGCAAGGAGCAGGAGGGCTCCACCAAGGCGGGGGCGCCGCAGCACATACCGGGCCGTAAGGCCGGCAAGAATCGCCACCCAGAACGCAACTTCACAGACCACGATTGCGAACAGAATCATTCACCGCTCCTCAACGCCATATACCGACGAGGTGATGACCCCCGCTCTTTGTTAGTACGACTGTACTCATAAAATCGGCAGGATGGCAGAGCGAGCGGCCCGGAACAGCTGCGCTAGCTTTGTTTTTCGATCAGGAATGCAGCAATGGAAGGTTCCGTGGCCTTGACTGCCTGCAGTTCCCCGGACAAGTAGGCCTCAACGATCCGCGGGTCTACATAGGACGTGCGGGCCACTGTTGGAGTGTTGCCGAGGAGGGCCGCCGCGTCCTTCATGGCTTTCACCAGCGCCTGGGGACGCGTCATGATGCCATCGGAACTCAACAGGCTGAGTGCGGCGGCAGCCGTCCCCTTCCACGTGCGGAAATCCTTTGACGTGTAGGCGGCCCCGGCAATCTTGCGAAGGTACTCATTGATCATGGAGGCATCCAAGGAGACCCAGGACCCGTCCGCCTTGTAAGCCAACAAGCGTTCCTTGCCCGGGCGTCGGGCCAGGGGCTCCAGGAACGCGGCCAGGGCGGGGTCGTGGATGGAGGTGTCCCACAGTTGCCCGCTCTTGCCGGGGAACTTCAGCGCCACGGCATCGCCCTTGACCCGCGCATGCCGGCAGCGGAGGGTAGTGAGCCCATAGGAACCGTTCTGGCGCATGTAGCTTTCGGAGCCAACGCGCAAAGCGCCGAGGTCCATTAGCCGCACCGCAGCTGCGATGGTTTGTTGCTTGGGCGAGGACGTGTCCTTGAGGTGCAGCGTGACGGCCCGGCGCACTGCAGGGAACACGGAGCCCAACTCCGCCGCGCGCTGGAACTTCTCGGTGTCCTTCCGTTCACGCCAGCGGGGGTGGTACATATATTGGCTGCGACCGGCCGCGTCCACGCCGGTGGCTTGGATGTGTCCGTTTTCGTAGGGACAGATCCACACTTCAGTCCAGGCAGGCGGGATCGCCAGCGCGTTGATGCGCTGGCGATCCTCCTTGCTGACCAGGCTCCCGTCCGGTTGACGGTAGCTGAAGCCCTTGCCCACCTTGCGGCGGACGATGCCGGGCTTGGAAAGGTCGCTTCGCTTAAGCCGTGGCATGCCGGGCTCCCTTGTCCGCGATCAGCCTGGTCCGGGCGCTTGCTAGGCCTCGTCCGGATCCGTGACGGCTGCGCCGGCGTTCATGATTTCGGCGTTGATCATCCATACCAACTGCTCAAGCCTGGAGATGAACGCGTGCAGGAGGTCCGCCGTCGTGGGGTCTTCTTCATCCACTTCGTCATGGACGTCGCGCATGGTCTGGACTGCGCGCTCCACTCGCTCGGTGACAAGCTTGACGGCGTTCTTGGTGTTGACAAGGCCTGCGGGGAATTCCTCAAGCCGCGTGCCCTTGGCGATGGTGGCGCTGCGGCCGTCCGGGAGTGCGTGAAGTGCCCTCATTCGCTCAGCGGTGTCGTCGGCGAATTCGCGGGTTGCCACCACCAGCTCGTCCAGCTGAAGGTGAAGGTCCCGGAAGTTGGGTCCCACGATGTTCCAGTGGGCCTGCTTTCCCTGGAGCTGCAGCTCGATAAGGTCTGTCAGGACGATCTGAAGGTTGTCTGCAAGCTGCTGTGACGCTTTCATGTGTTCCTCTCATGGACGTTCATCTGAGCCAATACGTGCCACCTGCTTACTGCGGCAACTGCCCAATCATCAAGTGACGACTTCAATAAGCCTTTCATAAGGTTGCTTAGTAGTACAATGAAGAGTGTTGCTGTTCACAACTGGCGAACTTCATCCTACGGTGAAGTCCGGTATGGGATAGCGGAAAAGGCACTTAGGGGCGGCGGAACGTCCCCAGGTACCGGCATAACTAAATCGAAGTAAATCGGAATGCATAGTTGGGAATCGAAGATTCCCCCAGAAAGGAATGTGCTGACCATGAATACGCTTCTGATCATTGCTGGTGTAGTAGCAATTGTTCTTCTCCTCGTGGGCGGTTTCTCCCAGGCCCTTAGCTGGCTCCTGTGGGTGGGAATCGTCCTCCTTGTCATCGCGGCCATTGGCTGGCTCCTGAGCTTCATGTCAGGTCGCAGGGGTCATACGGTCTAAATCCAGGCGCCCCGCGCGAGGGCTGCCCCGCCGCAGCTGAACTGCGTGTCGGGGCAGTCCTCGGCCGCATCTACTGCCCGCCCGCGCCACCCGTCGAGTCGCCGGTTGCCGAGGGCGGTGGAGCGGCATCGGGATCCTTGGGCGTGGGGAATTCCTCCTCCGGCACCCCGGGCTCATCCTGGGCCGGCCGCTCGGGCGTTTCCCCTTGGGCGCCCTGACCGGGAAGTTCCTGTTCCGGGGTGGGAGTTCCATAACCGCCGGGTTCATCCGACGGCTCAACGCGATGCTCGTCCTGGCTCATTTCTTCCTCCTTGGAATCCGTTGAGGCCCCGAGAAAAGTTCGAGGAATGCTGACAATCCGACCGTAGCCCGGTGTATCGTCGGCGTCCACCAAGAGTTGCGAGGTGCACGAATGACAGAGCCGGATCAAATTCCCCGGATAGGCCGCAACGAGTCCACCGAAGAGCGGATGGACCGGAACTGGATGGAATTGATCCAGGAGCTGCGCGTGCTCCAAACAGGAGTCCAGATCCTGGGAGGTTTCCTGCTGACGCTTCCCTTCCAAGCCCGGTTCAGCGAACTGGACGACTGGCAGCAGAACCTATATCTGTTCAACGTCATGACCGCTGCTTTGACTACCGTGCTCATCGTCCTCCCGGTCAGCGTGCATAGGCGGCTGTTCCGGCGGGGGCTCAAAGCCACCCTTGTCTCCAGCGCTGACGTCATCACCAAGTGGGCTCTGGCAGGCGTAGCCATTCTGATCACCGGCTCCGCCTCCCTTGTCTTCGACGTGACGGCCGGCAGGACTGCGGGTTTGGTGGCAGGCGGCGGCATCATCCTGGTCCTGCTCGTTTTCGTGGTGGGCATGCCGCTGTGGCTGCAACGCCGGGCCGGGGCTACCAACGGCAATTCAAAGGACGGCTGACCATGCTGCGACCCACTGAACACCCGAAGTCCGAGACGGAGCACAAACCTTTAAGGCAGTGGATCAAGGAACACGGGCTGTTGCTGGCCAACGTTGGCCTGTTCGTGGTTTTCTTTGGCGGGATGGTGATCTCGGGGGCTGCGAGCTACAGCGAAGACCAGCAGACCCACGGAGGTGAACCCGTCAGCATTCCCGGGTACCTGGCCACCGGACACTTCGTTGAGGCGGTCTTTGAGAACTGGGAATCGGAATTCCTCCAGATGGCCATGTACGTGGTCCTCACGGTCTTCCTTTTCCAGAAGGGCTCGTCCGAGTCCAAACCCATGGGCAAGGATTCGCCCCAGGATGAGGACCCCCGGGATGCCAGGAAGACGGCAAAGACGCCGTGGCCGGTCAGGCGCGGAGGCTGGGTCCTGAAGGTTTACGAGCACTCGCTCTCGGGGCTTTTGGCGCTCTTGTTCCTAGCCTCCTTCACGCTGCACGCCATCGGCGGCACGGCCGCTTTCAACGAGGAACAACTCAGTCACGGACTGCCCCAGGTCTCCACATGGGAATACCTCGCGTCCAGCCAGTTCTGGTTTGAGTCATTCCAGAACTGGCAAAGTGAGTTCCTGGCCGTTGCTGTTCTTGTGGGGGCCTCTGTTTACCTTCGTGAGCGCGGCTCGCCTGAGTCCAAGCCCGTCGCCGAACCACACTACGAGACAGGCTCCTAGCCAGCCAGGGAAAGGAAACGCACTATGCCGGAAAAGAAGAATCCCAGCATCAAAGATCCCGAACTGTACGAAGAACTTCGCGATGATGGCGCATCCAAGGAAAAGGCTGCCCGTATCTCGAATGCCGCCGCTGCGCAGGGACGCAAGGCGGTGGGCCGTAAAGGTGGAAAGTCCGGCGACTATGACGACTGGACCGTGGACAAATTGAAAGCCCGCGCCAAGGAACTGGGCCTTAAAGGCTATTCCGGCAAGAAGAAGGCCGATCTGATCTCCATGTTGCGGAACCACTAGTTCAAAGGCGATAAACAAAAGCGGTGGCCGCCTGGAAAGGGAGCCACCGCTTTTGTGTGGAATTACGACGCCGGGTCAAGCCTTTTTCTTGGCCCGCGCCTTTGGCTTGCTGGCAGTCTTGCTGGCGGCAGCGTCGTCGTCGGACGCTTTTTCCTTGCCGCGTTTCTTGTCGAGGCTGCGCTTGAGCGCTTCCATGAGGTCGATCACGTCGCCACCTTCGCCTTCGCCTTCCACGACGCCGAAGGTGGCCTCCGTATCCAGCGCCTCGCCCTTCTCCAGCTTGGCCTCGATCAACGTCTTCAGCTGCGCCTGGTAGTCGTCGGTGTATTCGTCGGGATCGAAGTCGTGCGCCATGGAGTCCACCAAGGCGGAGGACATTTCGAGTTCCTTGTCCGAGATCTTGACGTCCGTCTCCAAGGACGGGAACTTCGCTTCGCGGACTTCGTCCCCCCACAACAACGCCTGAAGCAGCAGCACGTCCCCGCGCACCCGGAGCGCCCCCAAGCGGGTCTTCTGGCGCAACGCGTACTGGACGATCGCGATCCTGTCGGTGTCTTCCAAGGTCTGCCGCAGCAGCATGTAAGCCTTGGGTGACTTGGAGTCAGGTTCAAGGAAATAGCTGCGCTCGTACATGATCGGGTCCAGCTGCTCGGCAGGGATGAACTCCACTACCTCGATTTCACGGCTGCTCTCCTCCGGCAGGGACTTCAATTCCGCCGCCGTCAGGACCACCGTGCGGCCCTCTTCTTCGTAGGCTTTGTCGATGTCCTCGTAGGCCACTACTTCGCTGCAGATTTCGCATTTGCGCTGGTACCTGATGCGCCCGCCGTCCTTATTGTGGACTTGGTGCAGGCCAATATCGTGATCCTCCGTGGCACTGTAGAGCTTCACTGGTACGTTGACCAGACCGAACGCGATAGATCCCTTCCATATGGCCCTCATGCACCCAGTCAACAGCACAACACAGCGGAGGAGAAGAGGTGGCAGGCAAGCAGCAGGAGCGGGTGAACGTCGAAGGCCACGAGCTCACCCTCACCAACCTGGGCAAAATCATCTATCCCGAAACCGGCACCACCAAAGCCGAGGTGCTGGAGTACTACGCTGCCGTGGCGCCTTTCCTCATCCCCGCAGCGGCCAACCGGCCCGTCACCCGCAAGCGCTGGGTCAACGGCGTGGGCACTGCCGAGCACCCGGGACAGGTGTTCTTCCAGAAGAACCTGGAGGACTCAGCGCCCAAATGGATACCGCGCGCCACCATCCACCATTCGGACCACACCAACGACTACCCCATGGTCAACAACCTGGCCACACTCACGTGGATGGCCCAGATCGCTTCGCTGGAGATCCACGTTCCGCAGTGGCAGGTGGACGCGGCAGGTAATCCGCTCCGCCCGGACCGTTTTGTGCTGGACCTCGATCCCGGTCCTGGTGCGGGCCTGCCTGAATGCGTCGAGGTGGCCAGGCTGGCCCGCTCCATCCTCCAGGACATGGGCATGGACCCGGTTCCCGTCACCAGTGGCAGCAAGGGCATCCACCTTTACACCGGGTTGGACGGCACCCTGAAGTCCGAGCAAGTTTCGGCGTTCGCCCATGAGCTTGCGCGGGCTTTGGAATCCGACCACCCCGGGCTGGTGGTGAGCGACATGAAAAAGTCCCTGCGCAATGGCAAGGTCCTGGTGGATTGGAGCCAGAACAGCGGCAACAAAACGACTATCGTGCCGTACTCCCTGCGCGGCAAGGCGCATCCCACGGTTGCGGCGCCCCGCACCTGGCAGGAGCTGGATTCCCCTACGCTCGACCATCTGGACTACACCGCCGTGATGGAACGGGTCCGCACCGGCAAGGACCACTTTGCGCCCATCTCCGACCGGCACGTGCCGCCGCATGGGGAAGATACCGACGACGGCGAGGCTGCTTCGGGTGGTTCGCGCGGCCGGGTGGTGACAGTGGAGAGCCGTCTCGCCAAATATGTGGGGATGCGCGATCCGGACAAAACCCCGGAGCCGTTTCCGTCGTCGTCGGCCGCTGCCGGGAAGGCGACCAGCGCGACATCCTCCGAGCAGCCAAAACCGGGCGACCCTCCGCCGCCCGGCGGCATCTTCGTCATCCAGGAGCATCACGCCAGGCGCTACCATCTGGATTTCCGGCTGGAGCACCAGGGTGTCCTGGCTTCGTGGGCGCTGCCCCGTGGGGTGCCGGAGACCCCCGACCGCAACCACCTCGCCGTCCACACCGAGGACCACCCCATGGACTACGCGGACTTCGCGGGGGTGATCCCCCAGGGCGAGTACGGTGGCGGCACGGTGACCATCTGGGACCGCGGCGAGTACACCTGCGAGAAGTGGCGCGACGGCAAGGAAGTCATTGCCACCCTGACCGGCCAACCGGGAGGTGGGCTGGGTGGCACCAAGCGTTTCGCGTTGATCAATACGGGTGACCGCTGGCTGATCCACTTGATGAAGGAGCAGCCGGGAGCGCGCCGGAGTACACCGGCAAAGGAGCCGCAGCCCGCTCCCGCTCCCGCTCCCCCTGCTCAGCAGCCCCTTCGTGATTACGCCCCCATGCTAGCCACGTCCGGAACCACGGCGGACCTTAGCGGGAATGACTGGCTTTACGAGCTCAAATGGGATGGCATCCGGGCTGTCATCACAGGAACCGAGGGCAAGATCCGGCTCATGAGCCGGAACGGAAACGACCTCACCGCCACCTATCCGGAGCTCACCGACCGCGCGTGCTGGCCGGAAGGCGACTTTGTTGCCGACGGCGAAATCGTGGCGCTCGGCAAGGGCTCCCGGCCTGACTTTGGGCGGCTGCAGCTCCGGATGAACCTGGCCAAGGCTGCCGACATCGAACGCGCCAAGGCCTCGGTTCCGGTGCAGCTCATGCTTTTCGACCTGATGTACGACGACGGCACGGACCTCAGCGGGCTGCCATTCGTTGAGCGCCGCGAAAGGCTGGCGGAGTTCGCGACGCGCCTGAAGGCGGGATGTCCGCTGCATCTGTCGGCTGTTCTGGACCACGACGTTGAAGACCTCATGTCCAGCGCCGCCGAGTTGGGCCTGGAAGGGGTCATGGCCAAGAAAGCGGACAGCCGTTACACCGTGGGACGACGCAGCAGGGCCTGGATCAAGCTCAAACTGGAGCAAAGCCAGGAGGTTGTGGTGGGCGGTTGGCGGCCCGGGGCCGGCGCGCGGAGCGGAACCTTCGGGGCACTGCTTTTGGGCATCCCGGACGGGGACCAGCTGCACTATGTGGGCAGGGTGGGGACCGGGTTCAAGGACTGGCAGTTGCGGGACATCATCGAGAAGCTCGAATCGCGGGAAGCCAGCGATTCGCCCTTCGCGGACATCCCGCGTGAGGACGCGGCCGGCGCCCATTGGGTGCGCCCCGACCTGGTGGCCGAGGTGACTTTCGGCAACTGGACCGGCCCTGGCAGGCTGCGCCATCCGGTGTGGCGTGGGTGGCGGCCGGACAAGTCCCCCTCAGACGTGAGCCAGCCCAACTAGGGGACAGATAACGCAGCTATGAGCGCTCAATAGGGCGTTTACTGTCCCCTAGTTGGGCTGGGAACGCGGAGGTAAGCCGCACTAGGAGGAGTGGGGCATCTGCGGGCGGCTGGTCCGGTGGATCGCAGACACTGCGGCCCCCTGGCCCATGCGCCCGTGGGCTTGGTCGCGGTCCTTCGGGTGACGGCGTTTGCCGTTACCGTCCGGCCACTGCTGACTTTGATCCGTGCCCAGTGCCAAGGCTATGGCAGCAGGCTCGGGCATCGGGGCCATGTCCATGGACTCCACCAAGTGGCTCGCAACCTCAGGATTGATGTTTTCTGCAGAATGCTTCGCAGTCATGGTTCTTCCCTTTCAGTGTGCCTGTCCGTTGGATTTACCAGCGGACCTTCTTCTCGGTCTTGGCTTGCTTACCGCTGGCGGACGTGGGCTTGTGGCCTTTGCCGGTGCTCTGCCAGCCTGCTGGCGCTCCGCCGCCCGATTTGCTGGCGAGCATCGCCCGCTGGGCGTCCGTGAGCTTGGACTTGATACCGCCCGAAGCGGTTTGGTTCTTATTGTCGGAAGGGTTGGCGGTCATATGGACTCCTAAAGTGTGTGAGTCCTGAAGAGACACGTATCCCGTGCGTTGCGGTTCAAGGAAGAAGGCGTCGACAACGGGAACGGCATGGAGGCAAGCCTCAACAGGCGTGGATTTTTGTCATCTGAAACGCAGCTGGTGCACCATGGCGGGCACTGGCCGGTTTACTCAAAAATCAGTGTTCCCATGGGTCATACCCTAACCAATTTCCGCCACGTTTGTGAACCCCTCGACTAGCATGGCTCTCGTGACCAGCAGTGCTTCGATCGTCACCACCTTGCGGGCTGCGGGCTGTGTTTTCGCCGAAGACGAAGCCCAGCTCCTGATCAGCGCGGCCCGGACCCCGGACGAGCTGGCCAGGATGGTGGATCACCGGGTCCGCGGACTCCCGCTCGAACACATTGTGGGGTGGGTTGATTTCTGCGGACAGCGGATGGCAGTGGGACCGGGCGTATTCGTTCCGCGGCGTCGCACCGAGTTCCTGGTTCGGCAGGGAGCGACCATCGCCCGGCCGTTAGCCGATGGGCGCCGCGCCGTCGTCGTCGACCTCTGCTGCGGCTCCGGCGCGATAGGCGCAGCGCTCAGCGAACTGCTGGGGAGCTGCGAGTTGCACGCGGCGGACATTGATACCGCGGCTGTCCGATTCGCCCGCCGCAACGTGGAGCCCCGTGGCGGGCACGTCCATGAAGGCGACCTGTACCAGGCACTCCCCCGCGGACTCCGTGGACGCGTTGACGTGCTCCTGGCCAACGCGCCATACGTGCCCACTGGGGCCATAGGTTTGATGCCGCCGGAGGCCCGGCTGCACGAGCCGATGGTGGCGCTCGACGGCGGAGCTGACGGTTTGGCGGTGCAGCGTCGGGTCGCGTCCGGGGCACTTGAGTGGCTGGCGCCGGGTGGTGCCTTGCTCATTGAAACGTCCACGGCACAGGCGTCGGAAACGGCCGCGATCATGGTGGGCGCGGGGCTCGCAGCAACAGTGGTTTCGGATGAGGAACTGGGGGCCACTGTGGTGCTGGGCTCCCCTCGGCGGATGGGCCATCGATAAACGAGATGACTTCACACCCGAAGAGCTAGCCGCTCACGACGGCACAGACCTCGCCATTGGAATGATCGGGGACAAAATCCCAGGGGCGGGCGGCGCAATCAAAGGCGCAGCAGAATCAACCGATCTGAGAACAGCGGAAGAAGTGGAAGCAGCAGCTTTGAAGGCAGGACGCCAGACGGGTGCGGCCGCGCAATTGCATGTGGGCGGGCAAGGCATGACGGACATCTCCACGGGCGGCGCAGATCGAACTATCACCCAGCTAGTACAACAAGCCGTAGATGCTCTTCGCGGACCGCCAAGCTTTATTAGGCGTGAGGTTTAGTTACCGAGGGCGGTTGGTATCCTTTAGGCCAAGTTGTTGACGTGTCCCAGCAATGAGCCACCTCAACTTGCTCTCGGGTAAGTCCGACAGCGCTAGAAAAATCCGCGCCGATCAGGTGTGCCTCATGGAAATGGGTGCCGTCTACTATGGCGTGACTAAGTTCCGCATTATGGAAGTCGGCCCACTCCATGCATGCGCCCCTGAGGTCGGCACGCGATAAATCTGCGTCACGTAATGAAGTGCGTTGCAGGTTGCCCATAGTCCATGTGGACTGGCTCAGGTCGGCCCGAGACAGATCAGCTCCTATGAGCGAAATTTTCTCACCAGCGATCGAATCCAATGCCGCATCTGTCATGTCAGCCCCGTCAAAGTTCAATCGCGCCGATTCCAAAGGATGAGGGGTGGTCGTGGGGCGGGAACGTTGACGAGTCGATAGCAGAATGCGGACGATCACCGAGCGCACTTCTGACTCGATGGGCACGATTTCCGACCCGGCGCTGTCCCCGGTTGGGCTCGCACGCGTTGCCACGTGGGTATTGGACCGAAGATACGAGCAAAGTACATCCACACAGACTTGGGCCTGCTTATTAGCTCGTTCACTGTAGCCACCAGTCTGGCTGCCAAAAGCCGTCCAATCTTCTGCCAGTGCCATAAGTGAGTAGACGCCGCCCAGCTTTACTGGTTGCTGTTCTACGTTTCCGAGCTGTTCGACGGCCTTGACGAACCTGTCGTTTAGGGCCGACTCCAACTGTCGCAGATGTACTCGATCCGATTCGTCCAGAGTATGCTTCAACTCCTGACGGGTTAGCGATCGAGTCTTTTCGGTTGAGAGGTAGGTCAGGATGGCGCCTAGCAGTACAAGAGTGCCGGCTATGAGCGTCGCCCAGGGTTGTGTTAGCTGGTTTGTGCATACGGCCTGGCTATTCAAGGCGGGTGTGTGGCATCCGGCGAATCCGGCGACGTACAGCAGACCAACGACTAGGGCTAGCAGCGAAACGAACAGCAGGGGCCGTTGCGATATCCAGCTACCTTCGCCGGTGGAGTCCTGCGGATCGGCTTTCGCGTCATTTTCCTTTGACTTGTGGATCTTCCCCACCGATTTGGGCCTTTCGATAAGATTGCAAAAGATACAGCATCTCAGACATGGCATCTCCCGCCAACGCGGCTAACGAAATCGAAAATTTGAGCCTTCGATAACGGAGAACGTCAGTGGCGGGTGCGATACTTGAGCCACAAGCGCGGGGAGGGGACTACCGATGACCGTTATTGCAGTGGACTTCAAAACTACCGAAGAGTTGAAGCACGAACGCGACGAACTGGTGCAGAAGTCGGGACTGACTCTTGAGGAACTGATGTCGCAGGGCGAGGACTACAGCCTGACGGTAAGTCAGTACGCCATCTTCGAAGAGATCGCTGACATCAACTACCTGCTCGGTGAGTAGCCCGGCTCAACGTCGGCAAGAGCACAGGCGGAGCATAGAGCACAAGGCTGGCGAGTTTGCCGCACGGGTGAACCACACGCTCAAGGCCTTTTTGGGTCGCGATGACGACGTCATGCACGTGGATGCCCGAGGGAGCCGGGTCGTTGTAAAGACCATTCGAAGCGAAGGCCTATCCTTGTCAGTGTCCGGCAATCCAGTGTTTAGGCTTACCGTTCGATATCACTGTGAGCTAAATCAGGCGAACACGTACCTCGCTGTGGAGTCGAGTGCCTTTGCCATCCATCACCACCTAACGACCGAGCCTATTGTGCGTTACGACTTCATTAGAAGCCCGAACAGCGGCGTCCCGTCAGCTCACATCAACGTTCACACAGTGTCTGATGCGCTGATGAGAGCAATGGAAGACGCAGGCAACAGTAAGCGGGCTGACAGAAGACGGCTTGATGCCGCAGAAGGTTCGCCCATGCGTCCGTCTCAGCTGCATTTACCGTTGGGGGGCCCGCGATTCCGTCCAGCCCTTGAGGACGTCCTCGAGATGTTGGTAGTCGAGTTTGCAATTGATCGATCCGCGGAGTGGCGTTCATCCCTGCGAGAAGGCAGGTCGCTCTGGCGTGACACTCAGCTTAGAGCAGCGGTAGCGGACAATCCCGAAGCTGCGGTGGAGGCGCTGACGGAACTGGGCTTCGGTGTGGAGTGGGTTGGGCCGACTGCAGACAGACCAGGATTGAGGCCTCAAAAACTGGAGCAGTTCTAGGTCGAAACATGGATTTACTGACCGCGATCGGCCTCTTCTATTTCAATTACCGACGTGGCCCCTTGGCGCCGTTGCCGACACCAGAGGGGAAAACTAAGTGGGCTTTGTGCTCCGTCCTCGCTTGATGGGAAGCGTGCGACTGCTGATGGGCCGGTCCACCCTGGCCACCGACAACCAACAAGCCGATGGACAAGATTCGAGGGTGCCGCGCCGGTCCTTTCCAAGGTCCGGTTCATGACCATGTTCAGCAGGACGCTTCTACTCCATCCATGCTCGACTGCTGCCACAGTGTAGGAAAGGTGGCTTTTCTGCGTGACGAGTTTGTCCAACAGGACTGTGATGTGACCCCACGGCAATTGCGCAGCAGCTTGTTGCGCAATTGGGCCCCTCTGCCAAGCCGCGGCGAATGTGGTCATGTACTGGATGTTTCCGAGCGAGAGGCCCTTCATGTCAGGGAACTCCTGGCGAAGGTCCTACAGTTGTCTGATCACTCCGCGCCCCCAGCCCTGTCGGGGCCAGTGACAGCCCGGATTCCATTGTCCAGATGCTGTCTGGACAATTTGCGCCGCAGGCTGTGGCGCTTTTAAGAGCTTCTTCTTAGTCGGTTCTTGCCTGGTCGGATCATGCTTCGGTACCGGCACCTTCTACCAGCCACGTTTACGAGGGGAAGGTTGGAGCGCGCCTCAGGCTTGGAACTTCTGCCCCATGGAGACTACCTCGCCGACCATGATGCCCGGGGTGTCGGTGATGCCCGCTCGCTCGGTGGTCGCTTTCGCCCCTCTTTTGAGAAGGCGTCCGGCAACGTTCCGCCGCGCGATGAGCACGACGATGGTCAAGCGATTCGTCAGTTTTTAGGCCCCAATCCTGTCTGTTAAGTGGGCTTGGCTAAACAATTTGGTAACAACGCGCTTTGTGGGCAAAAGTCGGCCCACATCCGCATGATCACGGGGCAAGAGCGGGCAATGAGATGCAACACAGCTAGGCAATTTGCACCCTCAAACGGCCCAAAAATCCGATCTCAACTCGGGTTTTGGAC
This sequence comes from Arthrobacter sp. B0316-5-4, assembly GCF_059090325.1. Taxonomy (NCBI): domain Bacteria; kingdom Bacillati; phylum Actinomycetota; class Actinomycetes; order Micrococcales; family Micrococcaceae; genus Arthrobacter; species Arthrobacter sp. B0316-5-4. Next base: position 107,548 of record NZ_JBNHFN010000003.1, on the reverse strand, counting down.
CGAAACCGCGTAAAATTGAAGGCCTGCCCAGAGCGGGGCAGCAGAAGTCGCAAGCAAATGACCTCCCTAGGAGAAGCCCAAATGCCCACAGACCAAAGCAACACCGTCTCTCCGGATGGCGCAAGGAACGCCACAGGACACCAGATATCGGCAGGCCGCAACCCGGCCGCCGCAAACGCAGTAAACGCAGTAAAGAACGCGGCGAAGAAGACCAAGCTTCGCCCGAAGCGCCGGCTCAAGGAGTCCGACGTCAACGTGGTGGACAAGCCGATGCTGAGGAAAGCACTCGGCGGCACCATCGTCGGCAACACCATGGAATGGTACGACGTCGGCGTTTTCGGCTACCTCATCACCACCATGGGCCCTGTCTTCCTCCCTGAAGCAGACAAGTCCGTCCAGACACTCTTCCTGCTGGGCACCTTTGCCGCAACCTTCATCGCACGCCCCCTTGGCGGCGTCGTGTTCGGTTGGCTCGGCGATAAGGTGGGCCGCCAGAAGGTACTCGCAGCAACACTGATGATCATGGCGGCAAGTACGTTCGCCGTCGGCCTCCTTCCCGGTTACGCGCAGATCGGCATCTGGGCCGCCGCGTTGCTGGTGATCCTGAAGCTCATCCAGGGCTTCTCCACCGGTGGCGAGTACGCCGGTGCCACAACCTTCGTGAGCGAGTACGCCCCGGATAAGCGCCGTGGCTACTTCGCCAGCTTCCTTGATATGGGCAGCTACATTGGCTTCGCTCTCGGCGCCGCCCTTGTTTCGGTCCTGCAGCTTACGCTCGGACAGGCAGCAATGGAGGACTGGGGTTGGCGGATTCCGTTCCTGATCGCCGGTCCGCTGGGCCTGATCGCTGTGTACTTCCGTAGCAAGATCGAGGAGTCCCCCCAGTTCCAGGCAACCCTGGACGCCCAGGAGGCCACTGCCAAGAACGCTGCCTCGCAGGACGCAGCTGTTGCCAAGGGTCCCGTCGGCATCATCAAGGCCTACTGGCGCCAGATCATCCTTGCGATGATCCTCGCAGCCGCAGCCAACACCGTCGGCTATGCCCTGACGTCCTACATGCCCACGTACCTCACGGATTCCAAGGGTTACGACCCCGTCCACGGCACGCTGCTGACCATCCCGGTCCTGGTGATCATGGCCGTTTGCATCCCGCTGACCGGTAGGCTCTCGGACCGCATCGGCCGCCGTCCCGTCCTGTGGATCGGCGCTGGCAGCACCATTGTCTTCGCCATCCCCGCCTTCCTCCTGATCGGTATCGGTGAGATCTGGTCCACGCTGGCCGGCCTCGCGATGATCGCCTTCCCTGTGACGTTCTACATCGCCAACCTGGCCTCGGCCCTGCCGGCACTGTTCCCGACGTCCAGCCGCTACGGCGGAATGGGTATCGCCTACAACTTCTCGGTAGCGATCTTCGGCGGAACCACGCCCTTCATCGTGCAGGGCCTCATCGAGGGCACTGGCGATGACATGATGCCGGCCTACTACCTGATGGCCACCTCGATTGTGGGTGCGATCGCCATCTACTTCCTGCGTGAGTCCGCCCAGCGGCCGCTGCCGGGATCCATGCCCAGCGTGGACACCCAGGCTGAAGCACGCGAACTCGTGGCTACGCAGGACACCAACCCGCTCATCAACCTGGACGAGATGCCGTTCGACGGCCAGCCCATCGATGACGCCGTGTTCGGCAAAGGCCACAAGGACATGACACCCGCTTAGGAACTCTTTGCCTGCAACTTCTGCGCAGTGACAAACACTGCAAGCGACACGGATAGTTCGCGGCCATGCGCCGCCCAACGTAGCCACCAGCCCCAAGGCGCTCTCCTTGAGGTTGGTGGCTACGGTTGTTAAGAGCCCAGCAACTTCCGCACCGCTTCCCCAATAATCCGCGCGCCCTCCGGGAAAGCTCCGGGGTTGGGGCCGGCATAGTTGAGCCTGATGTGTGGCCCTTCGGGCTCTGCGGGGAACCACTCGGCCCCGGCAGCAATGAGCACCCCAGCCGCTTCGCAATCCTTGGTGAGCTGCTCGGCGTCGAACCCGTCCGGCATCCGCAACCACAGGTTCAAGCCGCCTTTGGGCAGGTTGCTGAGGTGGGCTTCGGGGACGTGTTCCGCGAGGCTGGCGACCAGGAGGTCGCGCCGCGACTGCAGTTGATGGCTGAGTCCGCGTAGGTGGGTTTGCCACCCGGGCTGCGTGACGACGTCGAGCGCTGCCGCCTGCAGCAAACCGCTCACGTACATCGACTCTGCGGCCTGGGCCCCCATGATCCGCTCCCGCGCTGGCCCACGGGCAATGATCGCCGCAATGCGAACGGACGGCGACACGCTTTTGGTCAGCGAGCGGATGTAAACCACGTGGCCCGAATCATCCTTGGCCGCCAGCGGAGCGGAAGGAGCGGTGATCCCGAAATCGTGGGCCCAGTCGTCCTCCACAAGGAAAGCTCCGTGTTGCTGCACGATCCTCAGCACCTCTTCGCCACGCTTGGCCGACCACTGCGCTCCCGTAGGGTTGGCGAAGTTCGGCTGCGCGTAAAACAGCCGCGCGCCGGATTCCTCGAAAGCCCGGTCCAGCTCGTCGGGATCGGGACCCTCGGGGCCGCTGGGGACGGGAATGACGTTTACGCCTGCCTGGCCAGCGGCCAGCAAAGCGCCCCAATAGCTGGGCGACTCCACAAGCAGGGGCTGGCCGTGCCCCACCAGTCCACGGAAAATTGAGCTGAGTCCGCTTTGGCTCCCGGGAAGTACGACGACGTCGCTCGGCTGGGGCGGCGTCACGCCGACGGGCATTGAGGTACTGAGCTCATGCGCGAACCACGACTGCAGTTCCGGGAGGCCTTGCGCCGGAGGCCTCGACAGGGCGGAGTCACCTCGCGCTGCCCGGGTCAGCGCGGCACGGACCAGCCTTTCGGGCAGGAGTTCACGGTCCGGGTAGCCGGAGTGGAAGGCGATGACGTCGTTGGAAGCGCTGCGCATGGCAGCCGAGTTCAGGGGCCGCGCTGCATGGGCTGACCTGAGTGCCGCCGTCTGCCATCCGTAGTCCGATGGCCGCGCTGTGCGGTAGGCACGAACGAAGGTACCCACGCCGGGACGACTCTCGATCAGTCCCTGGGACGTCAACGTCCGCAGTGCCTTCTGGACGGTGACCGGACTCGCTTGGTATTCGGCCACGAGGTGGCGCGTAGACGGCAGTTTCGATCCCGGAGCGGCCGCGGCGATCCATTCTTTTAGTCGCGCGGCAATTCGGGAACTGCTATCGTTATTCATGAGTCACAATAGTAGCGCTACTACGCTTTCGCGGCCAGTGATATCCACCAAGACATCCACCGGCATGTGGTGGGGTCTCCTGGGAGTCATCGCCTTCTCCTTCACCGTCCCGTTCACCCGAGTGGCTGTGGAGGGACTGTCGCCCCTGTTTATCGGCGCAGGCCGGGCTGTAGTGGCGGCCGTACTCGCTGCGCTGGCCCTGTCCGTGACCCGGCAGCGCTTTCCCCGCGGCCTGCAATGGTTCAGGCTGGCCGTTGTGGCAGGAGGCATCGTCGCGGGTTTCCCCTTGCTCACCACCTTCGCCCTCACCAGCACGTCCGCCAGCCACGGAGCGGTGGTCATTGCGCTCCTTCCGGCAGCCACCGCCACAGCAGCGGTCATCCGGGGACGGGAACGACCCCGCCCCCTGTTCTGGGTCCTCACCGCAGTGGGCGTGATAGCAGCCCTTACTTTCGCCCTGGTGCAGTCAGGCGGTTTCGGTGCCCTGCACTGGGCCGACCTCCTGCTGCTCGCCGCCGTCCTGGCTGCAGCCGTGGGATACGCGGAAGGCGGGTTATTGGCCCGCGAACTCGGAGCCTGGCAGACCATCTCCTGGGCATTGGTGGTGGCATCGCCCGTGATGATCCTGCTGACGGCCCTGTCGTTGGGGTCCGGGATTCCCTCAGCCACGCCCGTTCAATGGCTGGGATTCGCTTACTTGGGCGTCGTGAGCATGTTCCTCGGCTTCTTCGCCTGGTACCGGGGACTCGCCATCGGCCCCATGGCCCAGGTCAGCCAAATCCAACTGGTCCAACCAGTCATGAGCATCGCATGGGCCGCGCTCCTACTGGGGGAAACCATGAGCTGGACCACCGTGGTAGGCGGCCTCGCCGTGATTATCTGCGCAGGCGCGGCCGTCCGCGTCAGGCTCAACCCGCCGTCGGCCTCTTAAGACCCATCACCCCGAAAGGACACCTGGCATGTACACCCCAGCGCACTTCGCAGCTTCGCCGGAAGCACTTGACTCGATGCTCACGCAGAACGGCGCCGCCAACCTCATCACCATGTCCCCCGAAGGACTGCTGGCCACCCTGTTGCCCTTTGTATACGACCCCTCGGTTGGGGAGCATGGCGCGCTGCAGGCACACATGGCCCGCAACAATCCCCAGTGGTCCTCGCCGGTCGCCGGTGAGGCTTTGATGATCGTGCAGGGCGCCGACGCCTACATCTCGCCCTCTTGGTACGCGTCCAAGGCCAAACACGGCCGCGTGGTACCCACGTGGAACTACTCCACTGCGCACGCCTATGGCGAGTTGATAATCCACGACGACGCCGGCTGGCTGGCAACGCACGTCCGTCGCCTGTCCAACCAGAACGAAGCCGCCATGCCCAAACCCTGGACGGTGGACGAAGCACCCGAGCGGTTCATTGCCGGGCAACTGCGGGCGATTGTCGGCGTCGAACTCGTCATCAGCCGGGTGGAGGCCAAGACGAAACTCAGCCAGAACCGTGCGCCCGCCGACGTGGATGGTGTCATTGCCGGGCTTCGGGCCCGAGGAGACTCTGCGAGCGCCGCCGATGTGGAAAGGGCCCGGACCTCGTAGACTCGGCGCATGCGTGAGGTTGCAACTGGGTCTGTGGGGTCCATCCACCATCTTGAAATCTGGGTGCCATTGCTGGATCGTGCAAGGGCCGAGTGGGGATGGCTGCTGGGTGAGCTCGGTTATGAGCCGTTCCAGGAGTGGCCCACCGGCTGCAGCTGGAGACTCGGCGGAACCTACGTCGTGGTGGAATGCTCCGACGCCATCACTGGCACCGCGCACCGCCGCACCGATCCGGGCGTCAACCATGTTGCCTTCCACGCCGGCACGCGGGAAAACGTGGATCGCATCCGCGAGCTCGGTGCGGACGCGGGCTGGTACGAAATGTTCGAGTCCAAGTACCCGCACGCCGGCGGCCCGGATCACTACGCGGCGTACCTGATCAACACCGACAGCTACGAGGTTGAGCTGGTGGCTGGGTAGGTGGGACGGGTTGGCCCGGCCTGCAACCGAGCCATCGTGGCCAGGTGGTCTGTGCCAGGAGAAGGGATCACTGATGCTCCGGTCATGGTAAACCCGCGGTACAAGATATGGTCCGGCCTGGTAAGGGGAAAGCGGGAGGGCCACGTGAAGCCGAAGCCGGCGCGGGCGTCGTCGAGAACTGTCAGCAATGGAGCGAAGGCACGGTCGGTGGTGGCGGCATTGAAGTCGCCCACCACCAGCATGCGCGGCGAAGTGTCCGCCTCAACGATCCGTGCGAGCTTTGCGAGGCCATTGTTCCTGCCGCTGACCTCGCCGGGCCGAACCGAGGGCAGATGTACGGCATAAAGCTGGACGGGACCGTCCGGGGATTCCAACTGCACGCTCAGAGCTCGTGACCAGCCAAGCCCCAAAGCAAGCGGCTGACCTTGGCTGAGGGGGAACCGGCTCCACACCGCAACGGTTCCAGCTGTTTGCCGGTGCCCGTATTCACGATCCATCAGCGGGGATATCCGGTTCAGGGCAGGTCCGGTGAGCTCCTGCAGGACCACGACGTCGGCACCTGACCCAATCAGCTTCTTGACGGTTGCGTCTGCGTCGGGATTTCCTGCGCGTATGTTCTGGGAAGCAATGGTCCAGCCGCTCGCTTTTCCCGTGTCAGTGGCGTTCGTTGTCTCCGCCGCTCCCCCGGCCGATGCGGAGACGACCCCCGTCATCAGTACCGGCAGGAAGACCAAGCACCAGGCAATGAGGGCCGCGCCCGCGGGGATGGCTCCCCACCAGGCCTTGGATAGCAACGCAACAATCAGCAGTACCACCATGACCACCCACAGCCAAGGCAGGAAGCTCTCGATGAACAGTGCCATCCCGTTGGCCTCCGGCACCATGTCATGGCCTAAAAGCAGTGCCGTGCAAGCTGCTGCGAGCGCAGCCACCACCCAATCCCTGGCCCGCGGACGGCGCCGGGACTCAAGCAGTCCCCGCTGCGTGGCGGTTGCATAGGTGGTTCCGGTGTCCTTATCCATGGCTCCATGGTTCAGAAGAGACGTTAAAGGATTCTGAAACCCCGCAAACTATGCTGGTGGCCATGACGGAGCCCATTACAGTCCTGATCGTGGACGACGATCCGGAAATCAGAAGCTCCTTGCACTCCTTGCTGGAAGCTGCCGATTACCAGGTGGAAGCGGCGGCTGACGGCAGGGAAGCACTGGAAAGGGTGGCCGCGACGTCCCCTGATTTGCTGGTGGCGGACGTTCTCATGCCCGTGATGGACGGACTCGGCCTTTGCCGGATGCTCAGGGCCGCCGGCAATGCGATTCCGATCCTGCTCCTGACGGCCCGGAGCGACGTAGCTGATTGCGTTGCAGGGTTGGACGCAGGAGCTGACGATTATCTTTCCAAGCCTTTTGATCCCCACGAATTGCTGGCACGGTTGCGGGCTATGGCACGCCGGACGTCCCGTCCTCCGCAGCATCCCGCCGGTTACCACGGGTTGGAGCTGGTACCCGAGGCCCATGCAGTGAAGCACCACGGACGGTGGATCGACCTGAGCAGCACCGAGTACGCCCTCCTCTGCGTGTTGGCGGAGAACCCGGAGCAGGCGCTGAGCCGCAGCCAGATCAGCGACGCTGTATGGGGATATGCCATGACTCCGGCGTCCAATTCACTGGAGGTTTACGTCAGCTACCTGCGCCGGAAACTCGAAGCTGAGGGTGAACCACGGCTTATCCAGACAGTGCGCGGCATCGGCTACCGCTTGGCCGCGTCGTGACGCTGAGATTGAGAATGACCCTGGTGATTGCTGCAGCCATCACCCTCACCGTTTTGGTGTTCGCAGTTCTGGTTTACATCCTGGTGGGCCATGAACTGCGCAAGAACGAGGACCTCTCCCTGAGACGGGAATCAGATCGAATTATCCAGCTGATCCAGACCGACCCCAACTGGCAGGGCTTTTCGCAATGCACCTGGGTCCGTTCGCCGGCATGCGCACAGGTCGTGGCGCCAACGCCCACTGAAGACCCCGACGCCGGGGCGGGGCCGGCGTTGCCCATCACCGGGCAGATGCGCGAGGTAGCTTCCGGTGGTGCTGCCGCCTTTTTCACGGAAGCGACCATCGGCGACGATCCAATCCGTGTTTATGTGAGGCCGCTGCCAAACCAGCGTGCACTGGTGGTTGGAGTCAGGGACGACAGGGTGCTGGCATCCTTTGAGCGTCTCGGTTGGCTCTTGGCAGCCACTGTTCTTGGCGCCCTTCTTGTTGCAGCAGGCACGGCCTATGTGGCAGCCAGACGCGGGCTCCGACCCGTGGACCGGCTGACAACAGTAGCCGAGAACATCGCCCAAACCGGCAACACCGGTATCAGAATTCCTCGAAGCAACACCATGGAGATCGACAAGCTCGGCACCGCCTTCAACACCATGCTTGTCGAATTGGAGCAGTCCCGCCGCCAGCAGGAACAGCTGATTGCCGATGCCTCGCATGAGCTACGGCTCCCCTGACATCGCTGCGGACCAATGCTGCGATGCTCAAGAATCCTGACCTGGACCAGGGGAGCAAAGAACGCATCACAGTGGCCGTGGAACATGAACTCATGGGTATGCAGTCCCTTGTTGAAGATCTGATCGACTTGGCCCGCCATGAAGAGGCACCGTCCTTCACGGAGGAAATGGACCTTAACGAGCTTGTTCTCTATTGCTTGGAGAACGCCCAACGCCGCTACCCGTCCATCACTTGGTCCCTGGAAGGATCCGGACAGCACATCCTGGTGTCCGGCGAACGAGCCAGGCTTGCCCGTGCGATCGCGAACCTGCTGGACAATGCCGGCAAGTTCACCCCCGGCGCCGGCCAGGTCAGGCTGGCTCTGACGGCGGCCGAGCGCACCGTCACCTTGGATGTGCGGGATACGGGTCCCGGCATACCGGCGCAGGATCTGGCCCACGTTTTCGACAGGTTCTACCGTTCAACCAACGCACGAAGCGTGGCCGGATCAGGCTTGGGACTCGCCGTGGTGCACAGCGTGGCTAAAGCGCATCAAGGCACCGCGCAGGCACATTCGAGCCCCACCGGAGCGCACCTCAGCCTGACGCTGCCGCTGGTGGCTGCCAGCTAGGTGGGTGGCGCTACCGGGCGCCACATCGCCACCCGCGGCCAGCGGGCCAGCCCCACCTCGGCCTCGTGCTGCATCAGGCGAGTCAACTCAGGACCCCAGGCGCCGGCGTCGAGCACTTCGAAGCCGAGCCGCCGGTAGTACGGCGCGTTCCAGGGCACGTCCCGGAAAGTAGTGAGGGACTGCCGGTGCATTCCGTGGCCCCTGGCCCAGACGCGGGCGGCGTGGAGCAGTTCGCGGCCAAGGCCCTGATGGGCCTGGTCGGGGTGGACGCTGACCTGTTCCACATGGCCTTCCCCGTCCACGACGTCGGCCAGGAGATACGCCACCGGGTAGTCAAGCCCGTCGACGTACACCCATGCACGCCCCGCAGCCGCGTAGGCGCCCAGCTTCTCCACGGGAAATGGCTCGTCGTCCGCTATCGAGTCCATGCCAAGCTGGCGGAAGGCTTCCCCCGCGGCACGTTCAATGTCCTGCATCATCTGCAGGTCATCGGCGTGGGCGAGCCGGATCATTGCCGTGCGTCCAGCGCCGGAGGTGCCTGTGCCACCAGGAATTCGTTGCGCTTTTCAATGAGGTTTTGCATGTACCGGGCGAGGATCAGCTTTTCCGCCAGGCGGCCGAGCGGCCCGAAAGGCGCAGCGAACTCGATGGTGTCCACCATCAGTGTTCCGCTGCCGTCCGGGCGGAACTCGTGGGTGTGGCGGAGGTACTTGAAAGGGCCCTTCACCTGTTCGTCAGAGAACGACGCCGGAGCCTCCATCCGCACGATGCGGCTGGTCATGCGGAACCGGACTCCGAGGTGCCAGGCCTGCCAGGTGACAGTCTGGCCTTCCGAGATCAGGCCTGTTGTGACACCTGCAACCGCCTTCTCGCGGCTCTTGGTCATCGAGCCCACGTGGGCGTCGATGTTCCGCGAAAGATCGAACAGCTCCTGCGGCGGCATGGCGGAGCGGGTGCGGCAAACGAAAGCAACAGGCATATGTTGATCTTCCCAGACCTTCCTGCTTCCGAATGCCCCAGTTCACCACGTGTTGTGACCGGGCTTATAGCGGCATGTCCGGCACCCTGCTAATTTCGAAAGCATACCCGTGATGATTGGTGGTGTTCCCTGTGCCCGCGCTGTTGACGCACGCCCGTGAACTCCACCGGCTTGGCCCTGCCAACAACGATCGCCTCTCAGCCGTTCGCGTTGCGCTCAGCGTTGCCTTGCCGGGGCTGGTCCTGGTCCTTATTGGGCGCCCCGATCTCATGATGTACGCAGTCTTCGGCGGCCTGACCGGAATGTACGGCCGCAACGAAACCCACCAGCTCCGGCTCAAGCACCAGGCACAGGCCGCGCTGATCCTTGTGGGCGGGTTGAGTATCGGCGTCGTCCTGTCCGTGAACCACATCCACTCGTGGTGGTTGGTGCTGGTGGCTACCCTCTTCGCAGGACTCGGCTCGTTGTATGCCGATGCCGTGCGGCTGAAGCCAATCGGTCCGTTCTTTGGCATCCTCGCCCTGGGCGCCTGCGCTTCGGTGCCAACCAGCGTCCCATTCACGACGGCGATACTCATCGGGGCCGCGTCGGCCGCCTTCTCCCTGGTGGTCGGTTTTGCCGGCTGGTTCCGGCACCGCACTTGGGTGGCCGGCGCTGCCCGTGACGTTCCCGTGCTCAGCGGGCCCTTGCGCCAAGCGGCACTTGTCCATGCGACCCGCTACATGTTGGCGGTTGGCGCAGCGGGAGTCATCGGCGTGTTGAGCGTGAGCGGCCACCCGCACTGGGCCATGGCCGCAGCGGCGGTGCCGCTCGCTGGCGCCGACCTCCCCAGCCGCGTCCACCGGGGCATCCACCGCATCGTGGGGACGTTCCTCGGGCTGGTGGTGGTCGCCGTCGTACTTTTCCCCAGTCCACTGTCGCCCCTACAGTACTTTCCCGGCCACGCCGCCGTGGTCCTGGCTGTGGTGGTGGTCCTGTGCCAGTTCCCCACGGAGCTGTTCATGGCCCGGCACTATGGCTGGGCGATGGTGTTCTTCACCCCGGTGATCCTGCTGATCGCCCAACTCGCGTCGCCCATGGATCCGGGCGTGCTGGTGATGGAGCGTGCCATCGAGACGTTCGTCGGGGCGGTGGTGGGCATCGCCGTCGCCGTTCTTGTGCGGGCGCCCCGGGCAAAGCCCACCGCTTAAGGGCCGTAAGTCATACTGGTTCAATGCAGGCGACAACGGTGTTGGTCGAGGGCGAAAGTGACCGGCTCGCGGTCGAATCGCTCGCTCGTCGTTGCGGACATGACCTGCTTGCAGAGCAGATCACGGTGGTTCCCATGGGAGGCGCCACGAGCATCGTCCGCTTCCTGGACCGTTACGGTCCGGGTGGGGCGAACCACCGGCTCCTGGGCCTTTGCGACGAAGGCGAATCGCGGGGCATAGCCCGCGCGCTTGAAAGGGCCGGGCTCGGATCCGGGCCGCTGGACGAGCTGGGGTTCCATGTTTGTCGGGCCGATCTTGAGGACGAACTCATCCGCTGCCTCGGCGTCGATGCCGTGCTCGACGTCATTAACGCCCAGGGTGAGCTTGCGTCGTTTCGGCTCCTCCAACGCCAGCCATCGCAGCGCGGGCAGCCGGTACCGGCACAGTTGCGCCGGTTCTTCGGCGGCCGCAGCGGCAACAAGATCCGCTACGCGCCCTTGTTGGTCGCCGCTTTACCAACAGGACACGCACCCGACCCGCTCGCGCGACTCGTTGAAGGGTTCGCGCGTGAAAGTTAAGGCTCCAGCGGCCGACGTGGCGGGCCCGAAGTCAGCTTTGCCGGCAGGACGCGCGCAAAGAAGCTGACCACTTTGTAGCGCTTGGTGGGGATGGAAACGCCTTTGCCCTTGGCGTTGTCTTCCAGACCTTCACGGACCACGCGTTCGGCGGTCAGCCACAGGAACCGGGGTGCCACGGATTTGTCCATGCCCATCCGGTCGTGGAATTCCGTATGCGTAAAACCCGGGCACACGGCAGTGACTTGGACGCCGGATTTCGCATAGCTGAGGTTGGCCCACCGGCTGAAGGTCACTTGCCACGCCTTTGCGGCGGAGTACGTGCCCCTGTTGGCGAACGCGGCAACGCTGGCGACGTTGATAATCCTGCCCCGGCCACGTGGCAACATCACCTCAAGGGCTGCATGGCACAGCTCCATGGGCGTCTGGACATGCAGCCGCAGATGGCGGCGTTCTTCCTCCAACTCGTTACGCTCGAACGACTTCAGGAGTCCCAGGCCTGCGTTGTTCACCAGCACGTCAACGGGCCTTTCGGCGTCCCTGAGACGGTCCGCTACTGCCGAAACGCCGACGTCGGTGGTCAGGTCTGCAGACAGGACCTCCGCCGAGATACTGAAGTCGCGTTCAAGCTCTGCGGCTTTTTCTTTGAGGCGCTGCTCGTCACGGGCCACCAGGACCAGGTGGTGCCCCGCTTCGGCGAGTTGGCGGGCGAATTCAGCGCCGATTCCCGCCGTCGCACCAGTGACCAGGGCGGTGAGTTCATTGGCTCGAGTCGTCATGGGCCAAGACTAGCCGCCCGCACCCCGAGGGGTTAGCTCCCGCCCCTTTGGGCACCTCGAGAGTGCCGAGAGCTAACCCCTCACGGACTATCAGGCGAACTTCGCCAGCGGATTGGCCAGGCGCCCCGCCATCTGGAGGCCACCCGATGGATCCGAGATGTCCAGCATTTGCTGATTGTTCCTCAGCTGGAGTCGGTTGAGGCACGACAGTTCGAAGTCCGGGGCGAATACATCATGCATGGCGAACTGGTCCGCGAGCTCCGGGTGGCGCTGCTGGTACTCCTTCACAACAGTTGCGGCGGTTCCCCAGAAATCGTCCTCGCTGAGCGTCCCGTCCTCCACAAGGATCGCCCCCAGGAACCGGAAGATACAGTCGAACACGTCGGTGAAGATAGCCAGCACCATCTCCTCCGCAGGGATGTCGGCTTTGATGCGGGACACGTCTTCGGGGAGCTCCAGCCGGTCCCCCATCACCACGATTTCCTCGGCAATGTCCTTCATGATCGCCCGGACAGGCACGCCATTCTCGAGGATCAGGATCACGTTTTCGCCGTGCGGCATGAACGCGAGCTCATACTCGTAGAGGCAGTGAAGCAACGGCACAAGATAGGCCTCGAAGTAGCGGCGAAGCCATTCAGTGGGAGCCAAGCCTGAACGTTTCATGAGTGCCGTGACCATGGAGGCTCCGGCCTGGTCCACATGCAGGAGCGACGCCATGGTGGCCAGCTGCTGTCCGTCCTTGAGCAACGGCAGCGGACTTTCCCTCCACAGGGCCGAGAGCATCTTCCGGTAGGGCGAACCCTTGGCCGAAGCAGCCTCGTAATAGTGGTTGTGATAGCCGATGGCCGCGGTTTCACGGATCACGGCCAGGCCCCGGTTCTGGAGCTCCTGGTCATTGCCGATCAATTCCTGCAACCAATCGTTGACGGCCGGCGTTGCCTTCATGTATTGCGGCGAGAGCCCACGCATGAAGCCCATGTTCAGCACGGACATGGCCGTTTTGACGTACGCCTTCTCCGGTGCGGTGGTGTTGAAGAACGTGCGGATGGACTGCTGAGCCTGGTAAGAATCCTCGCCCGAGCCCAGGTTCACGATGTGGCGCTGGGCGATTTCTGCCGCGAACGTCACCGTGAGCTTGTTGTCCCACTGCCATGGGTGGACCGGCATGAGGAGGTACTCCTCTGGATCCAGGCCGGATGCGGAAAGTTGGGCGTTGAACCACGCCAAGGTGGCGGGTCCCAGTTCAGCTTCGAAGTGGGTGCGGTAATCGAGCCCCGCGCTCGAGGTGAACACCGCTTTGCTGCGGTGCACGGCGATCCACTGCAGCTTCACCGTTGCACCGGTCTCCGGCGCGAACGCGTGGTAGTCCGCAATACCGAATCCCAGCCTGCCGTTGTTGGCCACGAAGCAAGGATGCCCCTCGGTCATGCTGTGCTCGATCGCCTGGAAATCCGCGGCCCGGTCGGCGCCGCCCGTGATTCCCGCCGCCAACTCGGCCGAACTGAAAGGTTTGCCCTGCTTGTACGCGTGGCTGGCCAGCGTGCTGCTGATTTCCTCGAGGTACACGGGCAGCATGTCCTGGCGGATGGCCAGGGCTTCGTGGAATTCGGCAATGAAGTCCAAGGCGTCCACCGGAAGCTCCTGGCCATCCCGCAACCGAAGGATGGATTCCGCGGCAACAGACCAGTGCTCCAGCTGCAGGACGCGCGCCCGGAAGCGGTATTCCGTCGCGTCATCGTCGCTTACCACCTTGTACAGGCCAACGCCGGCGCCTTCGTCGCGGATCAGCTCCGGAACCAGGATCCGTTCGTGCGAAAACTCGGCAATCGCCTTGCGGACCACGTGGCGGTTGGCTATGGCCCAGCGCTCAGGTGTCAGGTGGGACACCAGAGCAGCAGCCGCGGTGGTCACGTTATCAGCAGTGGTGGTCACAGGGATTCTCCTCTGGTCGCCGCGGCGGGCGCGGCCAGAATTGGGGTCAGGGTGGCAAGAAAGTCCTCGCGGGTACAGAAGCTCAGGAGCCCCTGCTTGTGGTCCTCCGCAGGGTCGACGGCGGGAAGGGTCACCACGCCGTACGGCCGGAAGCCCACCTTTTCATTCAGGACGTGGATCTTGTGGTTGCGGGCGTCAGGCTCGACGACGACCCGCCGTGTTGCGGGGTCGGCGAACAGTTCGGCCATCACGGACTGCATGACGGCGGTGGTGAAGCCCGGCTGCGGCTCGCCACTGGGCGGGGACACCAGGAGGTGCATTCCTATGTCGCCGTCCTGGACCTCGTACACGTCCGCCAACGGCGACGATTCGGGGCGGTACCGTTCCATGAGGAAGGCGGGGACACCGCCGTCGAGCCCCAGGAATGCCTGGTGGTGGCCCGATTCGGCGATCTTCGAGTATTCCTCCACAACATCCTGCTCTGTGGACGAAACCATGCCCCAGAACCGGGCGTACTCCTGGCTGACCCAGCTGTGGAGGACGGGTGCATCGGCCACGGGATCCACGGGCCGGAACGTGAAGCTCATACGGTTGCTCCAGCTGTCTCCGCGAGGTTTGCAGCCACAGGAGCCGGTGCGCCGAATTGTTGGAACGCGATGCTGCGCTCGATCGGATAGACCTCCCGGCCCGTGATTTCTCGCAGGATGCAGGAGTTGCGGTAGGCGGCCATGCCCAGGTCCGGGGTGACGAAGCCGTGGGTGTGCAGCTCCGCGTTCTGGACGAAGATTTCGCCGGGTTCGACGCCGGTTCCATAGTTGCGCTCGACGTCGAAGCGGCCCTTGGAGTCGCGGCGGATTCGGTCCTGGATGCCGGCCAGGAAGACGGGCTCCTTGTAGGTGTAGCCGGTGGCGAGGACCACGGCCTCGGAGTCCAATGAGTAGTCGCGGCCGTGTTCTTCGTGGTGCAGCTGGAGTGTATGGACCCCGGCGGAAGCATCCCACCCGGCGGCAGTCAGCGACGAGTGAGTGTGTAGTTGGGTGTCCACCATGCCGGAGAGGCTCTTGGTGTAGAGGAGATCGTAGATGTCGTCGATCAGGTCCGAGTTGATGCCCTTGTACAGGTTCTTCTGGTTCTTGATCAAGGAATCGCGCTGCTCGCCCGGGAGTGAGTGGAAGTAGTCCACGTACTCCGGCGAGGTCATCTCAAGTGTGAGTTTGGTGTACTCGAGCGGGAAGAAGCGGCCCGAGCGGGTTACCCAGTTGAGCTGGTACCCGTAGACGTCGATTTCCTGAAGGAGTTCGTAGTACAACTCGGCCGCGCTCTGGCCGCTGCCGACAATGGTGATGCTGCGCTTGGACTGCAGCTCACTCTTCCTCGACAGGTAGTCGGCGTTGTGGATGACGAGTCCTCCAGCGTCGACTATTCCTGCACAGGCGTCCGGGACATAGGGTGATGTGCCCGTGCCAAGGACCAGTTTCCGGGCGCGAAGCACCTCATCGCCGCCGGGCCCCCGCACCGAAAGGCGGTACACGCCGTCGTCGTAAGTCACATCCAGCACATCCGTGCTAAAACGGACCGACTCAAGCTGACCCGCCACCCACTGGCAGTACTGGTTGTACTCGGCGCGCAGGGGGTAGAAGTTCTCGCGGATATAGAAGCGGTACAGGCGGCCGGTCTGCTTCAGGAAGTTCAGGAACGAGAACCGGGACGTCGGGTCGGCCAGGGTAACGAGGTCCGCCATGAACGGGACCTGCAGGTGCGCCGGCTCCAGCATCATGCCCGGGTGCCAATCGAAGGATTCCCGGCGATCCAGGAACACGCAATCGAGGTCCTCCACCGGTTCGCTGAGCGCGGCCAGGCCCAGGTTGAAGGGCCCGACGCCTATGCCTGCGACGTCGTAAATCCTGCCGTTGTTTGGGGTGATCACGCGGCGGCCTCCGTGGTTTCTGCGAGGAGGCTGGCGCCGGTCCTGCGAATAAGTTCGATGATTTCCTGGATGTCCCCCAGGGAGGCCTCAGCGTTGAGGAGGGTGAATTTGAGGTAGTGGTGGCCGGCCACCTTGGTGCCTGCCACGACCGCGTCACCCGAGGCGAAAATCGCTGCACGGATGGCGGGATTGATGGCATCGGCTGCATCATCAGTTATGACAGCAGCGTCGACCACAGGGCGGTAGCGGAACACCAAAGTGCTCAGCTGCGGCGTGGCGGCCAGCTCGAATTCGGCATCGTCGGCAAGCAAGGTTCCCACACGTCCCGCGAGGTCGATCGCTTCGTCAAAGAGCGCACCAATGGCCTCCGCGCCCATGATGCGCAGCGTGAGCCAGAGCTTGAGGGCGTCGAAGCGACGCGTGGTTTGGATGCTCTTGTCCACTTGGTTGGGGATTTCGGCCTTGGCGGCACTCTCAGGATTGAGGTAGTCCGCGTAGTAGGTGACATGGCCCATCATGGAGCCATTGCGGACCAGCACCGCGCTTGAGCTGACCGGCTGGAAGAATGTTTTGTGGAAGTCCACGGTGACGGAGTCGGCCAGGTGGATCCCGTCCAGGAGGTTCCGGTAACGGCCGGACACAATGAGCCCTCCCCCGTACGCGGCATCGACGTGCAGCCAGGAATCATAGGCCCGCACCAGGGCGGCCAGCTCCGCCAGAGGGTCAACCGAACCAAAGTCCGTGGTCCCGGCGGTCGCCACAACCGCCATGGGTACCAGCCCGGCGTCGTGCGCTTCTGCCAAAGCAGCCGCAAGCGCGGTGGGGTCCATTCGGTGGTCCTCGGTGGTGGGTATGGCGACGACGGCGTCGAATCCCAGGCCCAGCATTGAGGCTGACTTTTGGATGCTGAAGTGGCTGTCTGCGGACGTGAAGATCCGCAGCCGGTCCAGCAGGTGCGGCAGGCGGGCGTCGGGGTGTCCAACACGTAGCTTGGCCACCGCGTGATTGCGCGCAATCAGCAGGGCCTGGAAGTTGGACTGGCTGCCACCCGAGGTGAACACACCGTCCGCGTCAGCGGTGAAGCCGATGCGCTCAGCGGTCCAGTCGATCAAGCGGCGCTCGATCATGGTGGCGCCTGCGCTCTGGTCCCAGGTGTCCATGGACGAGTTCACTGCCGAGAGCACAGCCTCGCCAACCAGCGCCGGGATGACTACCGGGCAGTTGAGGTGGGCCGCGTAGCGGGCGTCGTGGAAGTAGATGGCGTCCTTGAGGTACAGCTCGTCAAGCTCCTCGAGGGCCGCTGCCGTATCGGGCAGGGGACGTTCGAGGTCGACGGCGCCAACCTTGGCCTTCAGTTCAGCATGCCCGACGCCGGTGAACGGCTTAGCGGTCCGCTGCACCTTGGTGGAGACGGCATTTACTCCTTGAAGGACCTGCGCGACGTAACTGGGCGAATTTCGTGCGTTGAACAGCTGGTTGGTGGCAGCGAGGGCCAGTTCCACTTTGGAGCCAAAATCCTGCTCCTGAGCGATCCGCTCTTCGACACTGGGTGACGTCACGTCAGCTTCCTTCCATTGCGTTGGGCGCTTGTTAGCAAGGTAAGCCTTACTTAGGTAAGCCTTTCCGTCAAACTTTTGTGACCTATTTCGCTTAGAAGGCGGTTTCAAGCGGTTTTGTACGGTGTCGAAGCGTCATTGACTTTCCTTGTGACCCTCCGGAGTGCACAATGTTGGCCTTCATCCCTGCCTCCGGGTACTGCAGGATTGCCATCTGGGGTGTCAGCGGAAGGGGGTAGAGTGCAAGGAACCATCGACGGCCAGCGGCTGGGGGATCCCATGAAGGACCACGTTCACGAGCGCATCGGCTTCCGTGAGATTGACGAACACGGCAATGCCGTCAAAGCGATCAGTCCGCATGTACCCGAGCCTGCTGACCCCGGGAGTTCCCGCTTTTCCGTCAACCCATTCGTGATTGCGCTGTGGGTTTTGGATGTAGGGCTGGTGTGGTTCGGGACGTGGGCGCTGACCACAGCCACGTCCGCAATCATCACGCCCACGTCCAACCAAGGGCCGGAGTCCGCCCAACTGAATTTCCTGATGCTCTCCAACGCACCGTATGCCCTTCTCGCGGCGGTCCTGCTCACCGCCGCCCTCCTGTTTTGGCATGCAGCGCAATGGCAAAAGAAACGGCCGACCAGGTAACAAACACCTAAGCTGCGCGCGGCACAGAAATGCGCGGCAACCGGGGTTGGGGCCCCGATTGCCGCGCACTCTTTGTCCTATGCCCCGGAACGCCTGCGACGTCCGCTGAGGAACAGGAACAGTCCCGAGCCGAATGCCAGGAGGCTGATCGGCAACACGGTGAGGACAACTCCCGTGCTGGCCAACGCCCCTCCCGGCTGGCCCGGAACCTCCGGCGGGGAAGTCACAGCAACACTTGCAGGTGGTGCAGTGACCGGGGATCCCGACGGAAATTGATCCACCCCGCCGGAAGCGGCGGGGGGAGCGGGTGTGACTCGTTCAGCGTCCGCGGAGTCCACTGGAGGAAAGATCACCACGACACGTGCCGGAGGCGTGGTGACGGACGGCCCCATGGGAGGGGTCCCCGTTGCGGTCGCAGTGTTGGCAACCTTGCCTGCCTTGATGTCGGCCTCGGTGATGGCGTAGTCCGCGGTGGCCGTCATCGTTTCACCGGGAAGCAGGGTTCCTGCCACACCGGGCCAGGTATAGACCAGGTTCTGGAGGCCCACCAGCGGGTCGTTAACCTTGACTCCAGCCATGGGGACAGTGCCGGTGTTCTTAAGAACGAAGTGGTAGACAATCACCTCACCCAACCGGGCGGGATCTCCAATCGCCGAGGCGTCGGCCTTTTTGGAGAACTCCCAACCGAAACCCGGTGAGAGCGGGGTGTCGGTCTCGCCCGGAGGAGGGGTGACGGGGATGCCGGATGGAGGAGTACCAGTGGCTGCTCCACTGCTGGCGACGTGACCGGCGTCGATATCTGTTTGGGTTACCGGATAGCTCGCTGTAGCGGTGACGGCTTCACCCGGAAGGAGCGCCCCGGGGGCACCTGGCCAGCTGAACGTCATCGCAGACAATCCAGCCGAGGGATCGTCCATGGAGACGTTGGTCAACGTGACATTTCCGGTGTTCTGGGCCACCAGCTTGTAGGTGATCCTGTCCCCGACCTTTGCCGGTGACTGCACCGCTGCAACATCGGCCGTTTTGCTGAAGGCAATGCCCGGCGCCTGGACCAAGTCGGTGTTACTGCTCACGGGCTGGGGCGTCAGCGCCTTCCCGGTGGGCGGACTCCCGGTGGTGGTTGCAGTGCTGGCGACGTGTCCGGCGTCGATATCCACCTGGGTGATCGCATAAACGGCCTTTGCCGTCACGGTTTGGCCGGGAAGGAGTTCACCCGTGGTGCCCGGCCAGGTGAAGGCCAGCGCCGGGAGGCCAGCAAGCGGATCAACAATGTCCACGCCAGTGAGCTTCACGTTGCCCGTGTTCTTCGACGTGAACGTGTACGTGATCCGGTCGCCGGCAACAGGCGGCTGCTGGATGCCCGAGGTATCCGCGGCTTTGGAGAAGTCCATGGCAGGAACTGGAACCGGAGAGGCATCAGGAACCTCAACTACGGCGTCAAAGGTTGACGTGGCCATTTCCTTGAAGCTGAGTTGGTCAACGCCAAGGTCGTTGCCGAATCCCCCGCCGCTCAAGTTGCGGACTCCGAGGACCGCGGTGGTGTTCGATCCCGAGAACCACATTCCGGTGTTGTAGGACCATGTGGTCTCGGAGTTGGCACATGAAGGCTGCTTGGCAAGGGCTGGCGAGGTACCTACCAACTCACCCGAATCTCCGGGGTGCGCGCCGACGAACAAAGCTGACCGCACACCAACAGTGGCCGAGCTGTCGTAGCTCAAATTCGCCGTGTATCCGGTGAAGTTGTACCAGGTATGGGGCGCCACGTTGACAGTTGTTTGAATCAGGTTGTTGGGTACTGGCAGGTCTTTGGAACCGTTGACAATCATGAACTTGCCGTTTGCTGCGGACTCGGAGTCAGTGACCGGGGTCCCTGGTGGAAGCATCATGCCGGCAAAGTTTGCGGGAGCGTTCTGGCAGGCTGCCGCAGAGCTGTACGTTGCATCCGGAAGTGGGTTGGTCACGCTCCGGAAATCGGCCCAGAGGTTGTTGTAGGAAACGTCCGGCCCACGGAACCGGGATGTCCCCCAGATCGAGTAGTACCCGTCCAATGGCCCGTACTGCTTGTAGGGCGCCGTACCCATCAAGGTGGTGGGGTCGTGGTAGCCGTACTGGGTGTTGGCCGCAGGCAATTGGGGCTTGGCTGTCCCGACGTAATTGAAGGTTCCGCCGTCGAAATCCGTGATCAACTCAGCGGTAGCCGTGATCCTCGATAAGGCTATGCCGGCTTGGGTTCCCCGGAAGCCAAGCGGCGGAAGAATCCGGACGGCCCCACCCAGCGCATCCGCCTTTTCGAGGAGGTAGATCACGGGGTTTGACGACGCCGGACCTTGGATAACGCCGTCCACCGTAACGTCCCAGCCGGACGGAACACCCGAAAGGGTGTAGTGGGTGAAGGCAACGCCGTGCGGATTAGTATCCGTGGCTGCCAGCGTAAATCCCGGGCTTCCAGCTGCTGTCCGGGGAGGGATACTGGCCGGGTTCACCGTGGCAGTCAGGCCGTCCGAAGACGTCGCCGCTGCCTCGACGGGCGCGACGGCGATACCCGCCACTGCCCCGAGGGCGAGGCAGGCGCCCAGGAGGATCGCAACAATCCTCCCAGCGGTACCCTTGGCCAACCCACGGGGACTCGGGCGAACCGACAACGTGGGTGGGATGCCAGTCGTCTTCACGGCCGATCCTCACTTTTTATGCAGATCGCTCTGCATTCCCGATAGGAGGCCCAGATGGGCTCCGTTGTAAAGTGCGCGGGAAGCTCGAATCGTGACGCGGTTTTTTGAAAAAGTTTTTTTGGGTTGTTTCTAGTGCACGGTGTTGGCGAACGACTTAGGCACGATGCCCTGGCCAGCGAACCGATAGCTCACCGTTCCACCCTCGGCAGCCGGCGGCATGTCCACTCCCAAGGTGAAGGAAAGATCGGCGGCATTCAGGGAGTCCGTGGTGCAGCGAAGCTGGCGCGTATTTGCTGCGTCAGTGGCACAAGACCACCCATTGGGAGCCACCGTCCTTCCCTCCACAAAGGCCGCCTGGTCCGGCAACGCGAAGACGACTTCCCCCGTGGTGGGGGTGCCGTCCCCCTGGAGCGAGAACCCCACCCGGAGCTCCCGATCCGTTGACGTCGAACCGACAGCAGCGGCGAACGTCGCATCAACCGTTTGGGTCAACGGTGACGAGGAGGCGGAAACGCCTGGCGCCGTCGTCGAAAATACCGTCCCGGAGTCAACCACGACGGCACTCTGCCGCGCCCGCTCCGTTGGTGGAACCACGACGGCGGGCAGCTGGCTCGCCTTTGCGGCCGGCGGTACGGCCGCGCTTTCCGAAGACGGCGTGGACGTCGGCCCGATGCCCGGGCTTGGCGAGGTGCTCGGCGCCGAGGTTTCGTGAACAGGCGGGACTATGGTGGCCGTGTTGTTTTCGGTCGCCGATTGGGAGCCCGCGTTCAGCTGCATCAACCACACAAGGAGACCGGCCAAGGCAGCGGCTCCCAAGACGATGGACGCCGCCAGCTGCCAGGCCCTGCTGACCGACTGGAGTCCCACCTTGCCGGGCACTGCGGTGCTGCCGGCACCCGAGGATGCCGTTCCGGACAAAGCTCCGGATCCAATGGCCGCAATCACGCCAGGGGTAAAAGCGATCCCCGTGACCAAAGGGAACAGGATGGTCCGCATGCCGCCCTGGACATCATTGAGCTCAATGAGCAGCGCGGTGCACTGGGCGCAACCTTCCAGGTGGGCTGTGACCTTTTCCTGCGAGGTGCGCTTCAGTGCGTTCCGCGCATACTTCCCCAGTTGGCTGGCGTATTCATCACATGCCTGGTCCACGGTCTGGCTGATGTGCTGCTGCAAATAGGCCTGGCGCAAGCCTTCGCGGGCACGGATGGCCAATGAAGAGACGCCATTTGGAGTGAGCCCGACAAAAGGCGCCGCCGCGGCTGGCTTGAGCCCTTCAATGTCCAAGTGCCACAGCACGGCCTGCCACCGCTCAGGCAGGGATTTGAACGCCTTGGCCATGATGCTCGACTCGAGGTCGCTGAGGACGGGGTCGTTGTCCAGCACGGGGGAATCGAGAATGGCTTCATCGGCAGCGGTCGGCATCCGGCGGGCCTTGCGGTTCCTGTCATGGGCGGTGCGCCGGACGACGGTCAGGAGGTAGGACCGAAAGAACTCCTTTGGCCCTTTGCCTTCCTTGAGCAACTGGAAGATGGAGGCGAACGACTCAGCAACGACGTCATCGGCGTCACTAGGGTTGTCGGTCTGCGCCCGGGCCACGTACTGGGCAACTTTCAGGTGCCGCTGATAGAGCACATCAAAGGCCTCGGTGACGCCTTCACGCACCAAAGCCATGATCTGGGGATCACTGCCGGAGGCCATCGCGAAAGTTGGGGACGCCCCGCCGGCCCCACCCGCAAATACTTGATCCATAAACAATAGTGTGCCATCACAACCTGTGTGACTTGAATCGGCAGCTCCCGCCCTGTAGACAACTTGGTTTTTCGCATCACGATTCGGGCCCTCGCATTACTTGTTAGGCGTGAACTTCCCATCCCCTGGAGCCAAGCGAGGACTCATGGATATCAGGCGCCCCCGGCCCTTCCTAAAACTGATGCGCGCCACCCACAAAAACCTGCTCGCACAGCAGAACACCATCGTTCGATCCTTGCCGATGCGTCGCTCCGGGCCGTTGGCCCGGAAGAAGAACGCGGGTCACGTCGTCCTCGTCTATGGAGCGGACCGGCCGGTGGCCATCCCCGGCGATACTGTCATTTTTACCGCCTGGATCACCAACGACTCCTCAAGTCACGTACGGGATATCACCCTGGTGCCGAGGTCCCTCACCAATGAGGGAATGGAGATGCTGGCGTACACGTCGGAACCAGTGGAACGGGACCTCCGCATCGACATACTGGCCCCGGGCCAGTCAGTCATGCGCAGTTTTTCCTACCTGGTGACGGAATCCGATCATGTGCATGGCGGCAGCATCATCAGTGCCATGCAGGTTCGCGGTACGTGCCGTGGCCTCGCAGTACTCGATGAGCACGACGCCATCGTCTCCCTCAGCGGGACGCGAAAGGACTGGCCCTTTGGGCATACGGGATACCAGGTCCCGGCCCGGCCGCCCGGCTACCAACATCAGGCTCACCTTGCCGGAGCCTAGCCCCGAGCTATAACGTGGCTAGGGCAGGAGGCAATCACAAGGCAGTAAGCAGGAGGAATTCCGCGTGCCGGAAGCGATTGCACGGCGGACCATCTATGACCAATTCATGATGGCCTTGGGTGAGGGCTACTGTCCCGAAAAAATGGCGGAGCTTTTGGGGCTTCCGATTGCCACTATTTCGCTTTGGCTGTCACGGCTCAGCAACCTGGCCTTGGACTTCACCCCCGGCGCAGACTCCCCGCCGCTGCAGGCTTCAGCCCCTGACGCCCCTCCCGGCCTGACCCTGGTGTACACCCCGGACGTCCTGGTAGCGCGCGCGGGCCAGGTGGTAACTTTCACCGCTGACATCCTCAACGATGACTCGGCCACCCTGTTGGACACCAACCTGATTCCGGGCCGCCAAACCACCGCCGCGGAAGGCGACGTCATCTTCGCTGGGATCACGTCGCCTTTCGACATGGGAGACCTCCCCGCGGGCGGCATGAGGTCCATCTCGTTCAGCCACAAAGTCTCCGAGCGTGAGGCCCGCAGTGGAGGAGACCTGGTGAGCAACCTTACTGTCAGCGCCAGGAGCGCAGGAAGCAACACTGAGGTCACCGACCAATGCTGTGCACGGGTGAAGCTCAGCTCAGGCGGTTACGTCAGGGCAGCCGGATAACCCGCTACTCGTTGTCGGGCTCGCCGGTGGGCCGCTCTGCAGGCCAATCGACATCCTGTTCGTAGCCTTCGTGCTTCTTCAGGTAGGCCGCGATATAGGGGCAGTGCGGGATGATGCGTTTGCCGGACGCCACTACGTCATCCAAGGCGAAGTGGGCGAGCACTTTGGCCAAGCCCTGTCCGTTGAAGCCGGGCTTGGTTTCGGTGTGGATGAAATCGATGTGGCCGGGCCTGTCGAGGAACTGGGAGATCACCGCCAGCTCGCCGTCTACGTGAAGCTCATAGCGGTGAAATTTGTCGTTGCGCACCGTAGTGACGCCAGCGCGGAACGACTCTGCCAGTGAATCCGTGTACTCGGTCATGGTTCGAGATTGGCACTTAAATCCGGCTCTGGCAACGTGGGCACCTGAGCCTCACGCCGTTCCGTAACGTTCGCGTCCGGCTCGGCCAACGGCGGCGTCGGAACCCTGCCCAGCAGCAGGACTGACAGCGCGAAGCAGGCCGCTCCCCCACCCAGAAGAGCCAGCGTCAGGCCGTTGAAAGCGGCGTCCGCAACCGGCACGAAAACCACGACGGCGGCGGTCACCACAGCGATGCGTGAGGGACCGCGTGCGTGGCTGGCCGCCGTCGGACGTTCCTCCAGACGGCCGAAAAGCCACACGACTGGAACGAGCAAGGCGACTACCGCGGCGAAGACGGGAATCCGCGCCCACCACCAGTCGGCAGTGCCGGCGTCGGGTATCGGAAGGTCGGTCAGCAGCAGCATCCCCGACAACCCCACCAGCAGCGGAAGGTGCCACAAATAGATGGTCATGGACCTGCGGCCGGCGAGCGCCATCACTGCCTGGACCCAGCGGGCGCTGGCCACCCACCGCAGGCCCGGCTGGATCAACTGGAGCGTTGCTGTTTGGGAGATGCCCAAGAGAAGCAAGCAGAGGTTGGGTGGGTTGATGTTCACCACCATGTTTCCCGGATATACAGCCACGCCGGTAACGAGACCCAGCAGGAGGTTGCTGGCCACGATTGCGCCCACGAGCCACGTGCGGCTGCGTCGCTCAAAGAAGCCGTCGGCCATCAGGAAACCCAGCTGCTGGACGGCGCACCAAACGAAAATCATGTTGGTGAACGCGAGCACCGGAATGGCTCCACGGAGGGAATCAACCGTGATAATCGCTGCCACCAGAACACCGAAAACCACCAGCGGCGACTTTTCATGCAACCGGGCCATCAGCGGAATGCTCAGTTGCGCGGTCAGGAATGCCGCGAGGAACCACAGGGGCATCGCGGCACCAGCCGTCATGAGCTGAATGACCTGGGGGTGCACGCCAAGGAGCAACGCCACCCATAGCCCGCCCCACATCAGTGCAAGCAAGGCCATGGCAGGGCGGACCAGGCGCAGGAGCCGGAGCTGGGCGAAGTCGAAGCCCGTTCCGCCGCGGGCCGCGAGCCTCCGCCACGACTGGAGCCCGGTGACCCCGCCCATCACGAAGAAAAGCGGGACGATCATCAGCACCCAGAGCACTGGAGTGAACCAGCTTTGGTCCATGAGGACATTCTGCGTGTCCACTGTGCCGTCTTTGTGCAGGACAGGGCTGACCATCATGCAGTGCGCGGCAACAACCAGGAGCAGACATGTGAAGCGGACAAGGTCGATCGCAGGATCCCGCCGCACGGCCTCATCCAGGCCGGCGGGAGGGTGTGTCTGCCTGGCCCTCTCCATGGCTCTCCCTACGAGCGCGCTGACCCGCGCGCTGCCTCCATTGTCCGCCCCCTCGTGGAACGGGGCCAGCAGGCTTGCCGCAGGTTCGGCTTACCCGGGTGCTTTCTCCAGCAGGCGCTTCCGCTGCTCCGCGTCCATTGCCGCAGCGCAGGCCGCGGCGGCCATGCCGAACGATCCATCAAGAACCGCCTTGTCGGCACCCGCAGAGGCGCCGAACGCGGCGAACTCGGCGGTGTGGTGGACAGCGCCCCGGACGTCGTAACCCACTATCGGATGAATGGATGGCACGATTTGCGAGACGTTGCCCATGTCCGTGGAGGCCACCGGGTCGGCGTTGAACACTACGTCCCTTCCCATGGCCTTCATAGCTTCCTTGTATGCCCCGGACAGGAACGGATCCTGCAGCAGTTCTGCGTAGTCGTTGCCTTGGGAGCTCAGTTGCAGGGTGCAGCCGCTCGCGTGGGCGCCGGCTTCGAGGCAGCGCCGGACCTTGTCCTGGATGAGTCGCAATTGCCCAATACCGGGTGCCCGCATTTCCACACTTGCCCGGGAGCGCTCGGGAATGACGTTGACTGCGCTGCCGCCCTCGGTGACGATCAGCGAGACGATCGAACCCACGGGGAGCTGCTGCCGGGACAGGGCGATGGCCAGCTGGGCCACCACCAGCGCGTCCAACGCGTTGACTCCTTCCGACGGCGCCGCGGCGGCATGCGACGGGCGTCCCTCGAAGACTACGTCCCACATGGACATGGCCAAGGACGAGCCGCCCACCACATCCGATGCTCCGGCGTGGACCATCATGGCGAGTGAAACGTCGTCGAGAAAACCTGCCTCGATCAGGTCCACCTTTCCCCCGGTGGTCTCTTCCGCCGGAGTTCCCAGGACCTTGACGGTGATGTCCAGCTCTTTGGCCACAGCGGCCAGAGCCAGTGCTGCGCCCACCGCACTGGCCGCGTTGACGTTATGTCCACAGGCGTGCCCAATATCCGGCAACGCATCGTATTCAACGCAGAGTGCCACCACAAGTTGGCCGCATCCGAAGCGCGCACTGAACGCGGTGGGCTGTTCCGGCTGTATTTCGTCGAAGGTGAACCCGGCCTTTCGGAGCACCCGCTTGACCCGTTTGACCGCACGGAATTCCTGGCTACCCAGCTCCGGGTCGGCGTGGATGGCGTGGCTAAGGTCCAGAATGTCCGGTTTCCATCGCTGAACTTCGCGCTCCAGTACAGCCTGGACGTCCGCCCGGGAGGCGGGCACGACGGCGGAGCCTGCAGTCCCGCTGTCCAGCCCGGCGGTCATGCCGTCACCTCTGCGGCCTGGCGCTTCGGGTACCGGGCACTGGCCGCCGCGGCGATCAGGGCCGCGACAGCGAGGGCTCCCCAGATGGTCAGCAATCCGGTTTCGGTGATGCGTCCGTTGGCGACAGAAGCGGACGACAACAACTTGACCACTGCCGCGCCCACGGCGATGCCGACTGACAACGCCAACTCGTTGAGCCCAGCGGCCGTTGACGTTTCTTCCAAGGGGACTCCCTCCACGGACAGCGAGCGGGTGCCCGCTTGGTACATCCCCAAGCTGAGGTTGAACATGGCAAAGCCGACGCAGTATCCGGCAAAGGAGCGGTGCGCGAGCATCATGACCAAGAACCCGCCAGCCAGCAGAACGCCGGCAAAGACCAATGTGGCCCGCTCACCGAATCTCCGGAGCACCCGTGCCGTCAGGAGGGACGCGACCAAGGAGAGTACGGATGCCAGAGCAAGGACAATCGCGATCATCAGCGGGCTGAGAGCGAACCCGTACCCTGTTTTGTCCGGGTTGGAGTGCAGGAAGATGCCGTTGGTGCCGAAGTAGCTGATCGAAGCGAAGCCGAAGAAGAACGTTGCCACGGAAATGGCGCGGATCCGCGGCGTGGCCAGCATGCGCAGGTCCATGAATCGCTGTCCGGCGGCGCTGCTGAAATCTCGCTTGGCCCAGAATGCCAGCAGGACAAGCCCCAACAAGCCGGCCACGAGGGTACGGGCGTCCAGCCAGCCCCATTCCGGTGCCATGGAGAGCGCCACCACGAACCCAATCAGCCCCAGGGAGCAAGCCAACAACGGCTTAACGGCCATCCCCTCCCGGGTCGGGACCCCGGCGTCGGGCAGCAGGAAGGAGCAAACAAATGCGATGATCGCGAACGGAACCGCCACCCAAAATCCGAGTGTTGGGTCGGTGACGCCAACGATTCCGGCTAGCAGGCCGCCGGCTCCCACCATGATCATGAGCATGCCGATCATGACACTGACGCCAGTCCGTGTGTGGGCGGGACTCGTCACACGGAGAATTCCCATCATGAGCGGGATAAAGCCCACCACGCAGGTCAACATGACCACGCCAAAGGTCACCGTCCACAGCGTCGGCCACAGCGCCATTTGCAGTACGCCCACCGTTACTACTCCTGTGGACCAACGGAGTACGAGTCGGTAGCCATAGCTGTCGCCGAGCCTTGAAATGATGGGGGTGAGGACGGCGAAGCTCACATTTGAGATGAGGAAAACGCCGTTGATGGTGGGATCGTCAATCTCGAAGACCGGTCCCAGTGCGGGCAGGATGGGGTTCAGATAACCCTGGGTAACGCCGCTGAGCGATTCGATGAGTGCCATCGCGAGGATCATTCCTGCGATGGTTTTGCGCGTGGTGGCCGCTGCCGGTGGTGCTGTCTTGCTTGCCATGAGCTTCCTAGAGTC
Organism: Arthrobacter sp. B0316-5-4; assembly: GCF_059090325.1. Classification (NCBI taxonomy): domain Bacteria; kingdom Bacillati; phylum Actinomycetota; class Actinomycetes; order Micrococcales; family Micrococcaceae; genus Arthrobacter; species Arthrobacter sp. B0316-5-4. The sequence goes on along the minus strand of NZ_JBNHFN010000003.1, from coordinate 79,341 downwards.
CTGGGCGGATTCGCCGGTGGTGATGCGAGTCACAACGCTATGACCGTCAGTTATGCTGACGTTCAAATTGTTTGAAACTCACAAGGCAGTGAATCTTGAACGAATCGGCCAATGTCTCCGAACTAGACCTCGAAATCGTTAATGCCCTTCAGATCAATCCACGGGCGGAATGGAGCCGTATTGCGGATGCTCTGGGCCTGTCCGGCCCTACTGTGGCGAGGCGCTGGAACGCGTTGGCCGAACAGGGATTGGCATGGATCACACCATCCCCGGGACAGCGCTACCTCAGTGCCGGTTGGTCGGCTTTCATCCAACTTTCTTCACTGCCCGGCGAAAGCGAAGCACTGATACAGAGGCTGTGCGAGGTGCCGGCGTTCGGCACCGTCTCCATGGTCACAGGCTCCCACGACGTCTTCATGGATTGCTTCGCGTCCAGCCACGAGGAACTCATGGACATCGTGACCGGAGCCTTTCCTGCGCTGCCTGGCCTCACCCACCGGGAAGTCGTCTTTGTCACCAAGCTCTACAGGCAGGCCTCGGAATGGCGCAGCGGAACACTTGAACCCGCACGCGCGCGGCTGGTCTCAGCTGAAGCCAAGACGGCACCGGCAAGCTACTCCCCCGATCGGCTGGACGCCGCGTTGCTTGAGGAACTTGCCAACGACGGACGTGCCTCATGGGCTGAACTGGGAGAAGCCTGCAGCGTCTCGCCGCAAACTGCCCGACGGCGCGTGGAACGCTTTCTGGCGTCCGGCTACATCACGCTGAGGTGCGATGCGTCCACTGCAGCGAATCGGGGCCTGCGGGAGGTGACACTCATGCTCAATGTTCCGGCACAGTACGTGGAAGACGTCGGCCGCTACTTCGCTTCACAAACGAACTGCAGGCTCAGTGCCCAGGTACTCGGCTCGCACAACCTGGTGGTCACGCTGTGGGTCCGGGACTACCTGGAGGCGCAGGCGTTCGAACGCGAATTGGCCGACCGGGCACCTGGCAGCACGGTAATCTCCCGGCAAGCGGTGGTCCGGACGTACAAGCGCCTCGGCCATGTCCTCGATGAATCCGGACGAAGCCTCAGGGTTGTGCCGCTGCCGCTCTGGAGGGAGGGGTCTGGACGGGGCGTCGAAACACCGGCAGGATCAGAGCCATGACTACGTCTATTTTCGTGAATCTGCCTGTCAGCGACCTCGAGGCTTCCAAGTCCTTCTACACAGCACTTGGCTATTCCATCAACCCCAACTTCACAGATGAGACCGCTGCCTGCGTTGTCTTCAGCGACACCATCTACGCCATGCTCCTGACGCACGCCAAGTTCAGCGAGTTCACCAAGCAGCCCATTGCGGATACGAAGAATTCGACGGCGGCTATTGTCGCCATTTCAGCCGAGAGCCGCGAAGAGGTGGATGCCCTGGCGAACAAGGCCCTCGAAGCCGGCGGATCTGAGACTTATGACGCCCAGGATCTCGGATTCATGTACAGCAGGGCCTTCCGCGACCTCGATGGCCACCACTGGGAGGTGCTGTGGATGGATGACGCCGCAGCCCAGGCCGGTCCGCCGGAGCACTAATTTCGATACGCACGTCGTGGCCCCGCTATTCCGTCGTTGCCCAACAGCGGAACAGAGGGCCACCAACGTGTCTAGGTGAGTGTCACGGCCAGCACGCCAAGGACGACGGCGAGCAAGGGTGTAATGCCTTGGGTGGTGGCTGCGCGGAGGTACTTTTTCCCGCTGGCCGCGAGGACCAGCGCCGCCAGGAGCATCGATCCACAGCTGCTGAACACGAGGGTCCAACCTACCTGTGGAGCCCCGGCCCAGACTGCGATGATGCCGATCAACGCGCCTATGGCCAGGAAGAGGTTGTAGAACCCCTGGTTGTAGGCGAGCGACTTGGTGGTCTCCGCGTCGGCCTGCGAGGTGAGGTTGAAGCGTTTCCACGTGGATGGCTTGGTCCAGGTGATGGACTCCATGGTGAAGATGAATACGTGAAGCAAAGCCGCAATCAGGGCGAAAATCAGGGAGGCCAGAATCATGGTCTGATCCTAGCCTCCCTGTGTTGTTGGGGCGGGCTGTCAGGCGCTCAGGAGCTCCAGCGTGGCGCCCGCGAATGCGCCCGCAGTGCCGTTCCAACGTGCCAACAAACCCTGAAGATTCTCGCCATCTGCCCGGTATGCTGCGGTTTCCGCCTCGAGTGTGGCCAGGATCCCTGTGCGTAGTTCGGTGTTGAAGTTCACTTTGCCAACCCGCAACGAGGGAGCTTTCGCGAGCTCGTCCGCGGGGATGCCGGATGCCCCGTGGAGCACCAGCGGTACCTCGGTGCGCGTCGCGACGTCCTCCAGCACATCCCACCGGATGTTGGGTTCGCCCTTGTATTTGCCGTGCACGTTGCCGACGGCGACAGCCAGCAGCTGCGCTCCGGTGCGCTCAACGAAGTCCGCCACCTGCGACGGGTCAGTCAACCCCGCGATTGAAGTACCGGCGTCGTGCGCTGCATCTTCCGCGCCGAATGCCTTGTCCTCGTCGCCCGCCAGGCCGCCCAGTTCCGCTTCGATCACGACGTCGGTGTGTCCGGAAGCGTCCAACGCGGCACGGACCTCGCGGACCAGGGCGATGTTGTCCTCAAGCGGCAGCGACGAACCATCGGCCAGGACCGCGTCCGCACCGGCGGCCACGGAATCGCGGATGACCTTGAGATCCGAAGCATGGTCCAGCTGGACGGACACCGGGACGCTTGCGGAGTCGGCAAGTCCGCGCAGGGCCGCAATCAGCCGAAGGCCGTTGGAAGTGGAGGCCGTCTTCGGAGCCACGAGCAGGATGACGCCCCGTCGGGCTTCCTCCGCAGCCGAAACGACCGCCATGGCAGTGGTGAAGTCGTAGCAAGTGAAGGCCGGGACGGCCGAACCGGAGGCGAGGGCCGAGTTGACCAGGTCGTCGAGTGCTACGCGCATCAGTGGGCCAACCCTCCCACCAGGATCCAGGCAACGTAGGTCAGTGCGAAGCCTGCCAACCCCAGGATGGTGGTGAGGACGGTCCAGGTCTTGAGGCCATCGGACACCGTGAGTCCGTAGTAGCGGATCACGGTCCAGAAACCGGCATCCGTAACGTGGGAGAGGCCCAGGGCCCCGAAACCGATGGCGATGACGATCACAGCGATCTGTGCGGGTGAGTAGCCGCCTTCCATGACAGCGGAAGTGAGCAGACCGGTGGTGGTCACAATCGCCACCGTTGCCGAACCCTGCGCGGCCCGCAATGCCAACGAAATGATGAAGCCAAGCACGATCACCGGCAGGCCCAGGCTGTCCAGGGTGTGGGACAGGGCCGCGCCGATGCCCGAGGTGCGGAGGACTTCACCGAAGACGCCACCGGCCGCGACCACCATGAGGATGGAGGCAATGGGAGGAAGCGCACCTTCGAAGATCTCGCCGGTTTCCTTGAGCGACCAGTTGCGGCGGACAGCGAGCAGGAAGAAGGAAAGCGCCACGGCGACGAGGAGGGCGAAGAATGGGTTGCCGATGAACGAGGCGACGCCGTACCAGTAGTTGTCCTTGGCGATGGTCAGCGTACCCACGGTGCCGAGGAGGATCTGCACGATGGGGGCCGCGATGAGGAACATGATCAGGCCGGGACGGGGAGGGGCGATCGCCTGGGCTCCAGGTCCGTCATGGCCAACATGGACCAGGGTTTCTGCCGAACCGAATTCCTCAACCTGGGCTTTGACGCCGGGAAGGAGCTCGTAGTCCTTGCGGTTCATGATGCTGGCAACCCAGTAGGACAGGAAACCGAGCGGCACGCAGATGATCAACGAGATCATGGTGATGAGGCCGATGTCGGCTCCGAAGACACCCGCACCCGCAACGATCCCTGGGTGCGGCGGAACTGCCACGTGGATGGAGAGCATGATGCCGGCCATGGGCAGGCCGAACTTGATGGGGTGGACCTTCGCGATCTTGGCGAACGCGTAAACGATGGGGACCAGGACGATCACGCCCACCTCGAAGAAGACCGGGATAGCCACCAGGAAGCCGACGGCGGTCAACGCGACGGCAACACGCTTGGCACCGAGCTTCTCAGTGAAGTGCGTCGCCAGCGACTGGACGCCGCCAGAGACTTCGATCATCCGGCCAAGGATGGCACCCAAGGCAATCAGCAAAGCGACCTTGCCCATGGTGCTGCCCACACCGTTGGTGACCACGGTGAAGATGTCCTTCAGCGGAATCTGCGCGGCAACAGCCACCAGGATGCTCACCGCGAGGAGGGCGACGAACGCCTGGATCTTGAAGCGGATGATCAACACCAACAGCAAGGCAATGCCTGCCGCGGCGATGGTCAGCAGGAGGGGTGTTCCCAGCTCCACTGCGGGTTTGATGGCGGGGGCATCGGCCGCCCGAACCATCAGCGAGCTAACGAGGGGGTTCATTGGGGGGTGTCTCCTTTGACGTACCAGTCTAAAGAAGACCGGTGGGAGGTGCGACGACGGCGGAGGGGGGACCGCCGTCGTCGCGGGTTTATCTGGGGTGGCTAGGAGGTGCGCTTTGTGGGCGCAACAACCTTGATGACGGCGGAGTCGTCGGCGGCGGCGAGGCCTTGGGCCTGGCCGAGCAAGTAGAGCTGTTCAGCGGCGGCGGCTACGGGTGCGGCAAGGCCGGCGGCCCGGGTTGCCTTGCCCACGATGCCCATGTCCTTGACGAAAATATCCAGGCGGCTGAGGACCTCGGCGCCGTCCTCCGTGTAGGCCTCGAGGATGCGCGGGCCGCGGTTGGAGAGCATGAAGGAACCGGCGGCACCGGCTTCGAGGGCGGCGAGGGTCTTGGCCTGGTCCAGTCCGAGGGCGTCGGCGAGGGCCATGGCCTCGGCAGCAGCGGCAATGTGCACGCCGCACAGGAGCTGGTTGACGGTCTTGAGTGCCTGGCCGTCGCCGGGCTTGTCCCCCACGATGCTCAGGGTGGAGGCCAGGAGCTCCAGTGCGGGACGGGCTTTCTCCAGTGCTTCAGGCTCGGCGCCGACCACGATCAGCAGGTCGCCTTCACCGGCACGCTTCGGGCCACCGGACAACGGAGCGTCCACGAGGGCCACGCCGTACTCGGCCAGCTTGGCGACCGTGACCGGGATGGCTTCAGTGCCGACGGTGCTGCCAAGGATCACGACGGCGCCCGGCTTCAGCACCGAGGCAACGCCGTTCTCGCCGAAGAGGACATCGTTGAGCTGTTCGCCGTTGCGGACCGCCAGAAGCAGTGCGTCGGCGTCCTGGGAAGCTTCGCGGGCTGAGGCGAAGGTCTTGATCCCGGCCGCTGCTGCGAGTTCAAGGCGCGGCTCGGCGATGTCGAAGCCGTGAACCGTCAGCTCGGACGCGAGGCGGGTTGCCATGGGCAGGCCCATGGCGCCGAGGCCCAGGACTGTGACGGTGTAGTTGCTGCTGGTCATGGTGTTCTCCATTGAATGTGGGGTGCTTCTAGAAAGAGTTGCTGAGCTTGCGGGTGACCTGGGCCAGGGATTGGTCATCGCCGACGTTGCCGGCAAAGACGATGTAGGGGATGCCCTTCGCGGGACCGTCCACCGGCTCCCACAGGGAGACGATGCCCGGAAGCATGGGGCCGCGGACGATCGCGTGGCGGATTTCCAGGCCGTGCGCGGCGACGTCCGAGGAGGTGATGCCGCCCTTGGCGATGACGAAACGCGGCGGGAAGGTCTTGAGCGTGCGGTTCACGACAGCCACGACGGCGGCCGAGACAGTGCGGGCGATCTTCAGGCTCGCTGCGGCGTCGTCGGTCTTGATGAGCAGGCGGCTCGTGTGGACGATGACGTCGCCGCTGCGAAGGGCGCCGACGACGTCGGACACAACGGTTGCGATGTAGGCATCGGCTTCAGCGCCCAGCAGCTGTTCTACATCGATCTCGATGATCCTCGCCGAGCTGTGCTCGGCAGTGAGGTTGTTCAGTTGGCGGGTGGTCACGCCGACGTGGGAGCCGACCACGATCAGTCCGCCTGCAGTGGAGGGAGTGTTGCCTGCGTAGGCTTCCTGGGCGGTGAGGGCCGTGCGGATCTCCTGGCCTATGCGGCCACGAACGAACGGCGGACCTACGCGGTAGAGGAGCTTCTTGCCGCGGCGTTCTGCTTCTTCAAGGCCCAGGGCCAGGGCACGGAAGTCGTTCTCGGTGACGATGTCGGCCACGATCGGGGTGGAGTTGGTGGCCGGCTCGATGGCGTCGGCGATGGCCTTCGCGGAGATGGCGGGGTCCTGAGCGGAGGCGCCGGCGCGGATGATGTTCAGGTCCAGGACGATCACGTCGCTGGCGGGGAATCGACCCTGCGACTTCTCCTCCACATACTTGGCCATCTCGGAATTGGCGAAGCCGAAGCTTGCGTCCTTGGCGAACTCGGTCTCGGCCACGGGGGTGAGCGAACCGGCGTCACCCCGCATGTAGTGGACTCCCCCGATGGTGACGCGGCCAGCGTCGGGGAACGCGGGAACGATGACGACGCCATCGGTGGTTTCGCCGGTTTCAGCGGCCACGGTGGCGGCGATGACGTCCGGCTCCAGCGGGTAGTGGCCGCGGAGGGTGGAGTCGCTGCGGCTGACGAATCCGAGCTTCAAACCGGCTGGGCCAGCCGCGGCCAATGCGTTGCGCACGATCTCTTCGTTGCGGGCTGCGGCTTCGGCGGGGTCCAGGCTGCGGGTGTTGGTGAGGACGTAAACCGCGGGCTTGGTGTTGTTTTCACTGATGTGGGCGAAGGCCCACGTGAAGTCCTGGACCTCCCAGCGGGTGAGAACCGCGAGGTCCGCGACGGACTGCGTGCCGGTGGGGTCGTCGTCGAGGACCACCAGGATCTTCGGTGCGGCTGCGGCCGACGCCGCAACGGCATCTGCAACCAGCTGGGCGGGAATCTGGACTTCCGCCGGGAAAGCGGCCAGAACGTCGGCTTCAAGGGTCACTGTGCACTCCATCGTGGGAAATCTCTGTTGCTGTGTGATGAATGTAAGATGTCAGACATCTAACATTTGAATGCCAGTGTGACACACAGCTCTTCCCCGCGCAAGGTGCCTGTCGTCACTAGGCTGGGGGCATGGCTGACAGCGCTGTTCCGCTTCCATTCGTGGATGTTCGCGTGCCCGCTGGCGCCGGGGAGCAGGTTCCGGCCGTACTCATCCACGGCTGGGCGTCGGGCTCGTTGTACTGGGAACCGCTGGTGGAGAAACTGCTCGACGGCGGCCGGCCAGTCTGGATTATCGACCTCCCCGGCTACCACCCAGGCGAGGACCTGCCCGACTTTGCGTGGACGCTGGACACTGCCGCTGCTTCGGTGGCGGCGCTCATTTCGGACTTGGGGGGCCAGCCGGTTCATGTGGTGGGCCACTCGATGGGTGGCAGCGTCTCCCTGACTCTGGCCGCCAGCAGGCCGGAACTGGTGGCAACAGTGACCCTGGTGGGCATGGTTCCAGCGCCGCAAAATGAGGGCTTCAAGAAGCTCCTGGTGTCCCAGTTGGAGCAGGGATTCTTCGACGCGGCCACCAAAGCGAAGCTCATGAACGCCTGGTACGGACCGCTGGCCGACCAAGAGATGGCAATGCTGAGCAAAGGCTTCGACGTACCTTTCCCGGTTCTGTCCGCCAGCGCGATGGCGGCCATGACCGGCGTCGAACCTTCAGTGCCCGGGCGCGTCCAAGCGCCCTTGCTGGTGATCGCAGGAACCGGGGACCGGGTACGGTCCATCGACCAGATGCGTGAGTTCGTGGCGGCAGGCCGCAACCGGCAGCTGAAGGCCATTCCCGACGCCGGTCACAACGTGCACTGGGAGCGGCCGGATGAATGTGCCCAAGCGTTACACGGGTTTTGGAGAACGAGCTGGCAGCCGCCAGCGTAAGATGTCTGACATCCATCCGGTCCCGCGGGAAAATACAAAGGGCGCCGGGCGGTCTGAAGTACAGGAAACGGGGAAATATGGCACGCAAGTCGCTGGTCGGCGTCGTAGCTGACGAGTTGCTGGACCGCATTGTGGCGGGCGAATTCCCGCCCGGAACGGTGGTCCCGGGCGAGCTGGAACTCAGCGCCAAGCATGAGGTGAGCCGCATGACCGTGCGCGAAGCCATGAAAACCCTCGAAGCGCAGCGGATCCTCAGCGTGGAGCGAGGCCGTGGCACATTCGTGAACCCCTTGAATCAGTGGGCCTCACTCGAAGCTGTTTTGCGCGCAGCTTCCGAAGGAACCAAGGACGCTGCAGCTGCCATCCAGCTGATCGAGCTGCGCCGGATGCTCGAAACCGGCGCATGCGAACTGGCCGCCGAACGCATTTCGGACGATGAGCTCGTGGCGCTCAAAGAGCATGTGGAAAAGATGCAATCCGCGCACGAAGTCAACGACCTCGCCGGATTTGTGGAAGCCGACCTCGCCTTCCACGACGTGATCCTCCATGCTTCCGGCAACGTGTTTGTGGCCGTCCTGTTCGAACCGCTCCACCGGGTCCTCGAAGCCCGGCGCACGGAAACCTCGGCTTTCCCGGAAATCCAGGAGCACGCAATCGGGCACCACCGGAAGATCGCCGCCGCCTTGGAGTCACGGAATCCCAACGAGGCCCGGCTCGCCATGGACGCCCACATGCAGCAGACACTGGACGACCTGAAGACCTACGTGCTGGAGGCATAGGCGCCCCAGCTCACCGGCGCAGGCTCTCCGAGGGCAGTTCGCCGAAAGTCTTCAAGTACAGCGCGGAGAAGCGGCCTTGGTGCGTGAATCCGCAGAGCTCCGCCACCGCCGTGACGCTCTGCTCGCGCGGGTCGGCCTCGAGCAGCATTTCCCGGGCCCGGTCGAGCCGGATGCTCCGCAGCAGCTCTGACGGCGTAGCGCCGGTCTCCGCCCTGAGCGCGGTCTGCAGGGTCCGGACGGACACGCCCAGGCACTCGGCGATGTCCGGGACGGTGAGCTCTTCGAAGGCGTGGCGCTCCAATAGTTCACGGCACTCACGCACCAGCCTGCTCTCGGCTTCGGGATCGCGGGCGTCGTCCCCGGGGCGTTCCATGGCCATCAGCAGACGCGACACCATGCTGTCCGCCAGGAGCCCCTGCACAAACTGCGGCGCAACGGACTGCGGCCGGCTGATCATGTCGTCGTGAAGTTCGACGACGGCCCTCAGGAAGGCGCGACCTGCCCCACCGTTAAGGTCCATGCCGTAGCCCAGGTCCACGGCACCTTCGCCGTATAACTGCGCGGCGACGCGCTCCAGGGCCAGCCGGCGCACATAGACGATCAAGTGCGGACTGCCGCCGTCCCAGCTCATGGAAAACGGCTTGTCGATCGGTGGGACGCTGGCCATCGTGGGACTGGATTCCACGATGGCGGACCCCACCTGCATGGTCGCGTGGCCGGCCAACGGAATCTGCACAAGGTGGAAATCCTGCAGGCCCTCAGGGTCGATCCGGACATCGGCGCCGTAATCCAGGAACTCGATGCCAACATCGGCCCGATGGAGGGACCGCAACTTCATGTCCACGGCGGATGTCCTGGTCCGCGGCGCCAGCTCATGGCTGCAGAACAGTTCGGCAATCTTCGCGTGGGCTTCATCCACGTCCTTAGTGGCCGTTGTCGGCCGTCCCCGTAGAACGTCCCGGGGAAGAATCCTCACCATCTGCCACCTACTTCACAGGGTTTTTTCGCAGCTTTCGCCTTTCGGATGATCCCCGCGCCATGTGGATATTCCGGAGTGCAGCGGCTGTCTAGAGTCGCTTTTAAGACAAGTATGACCCAGCTCACAGCACCGAAACAACGCTCGAAAGGCAGGTGGGGAAAGTGAAGAACATCAAGCTCGTACACGATCGTCGCGAAGAGCGGGACCTCAACCACTTTGACTTGTGGGCCGCGGAGCTCCTGGCAAGGGAAGCGCGGCTCACATCGGCGGCGTGGGTGGGCTGGCACGAAGAAGAGGACGAGCCTGCGTAATCCGGATGATGCCTGCGCTCAACGGATATTCACGCCGCCGCACGCTATCTAGAGTCGCATCCAGAACGAATATGACGCACGTCATAATTCCGCAACAATCCACCAAGGAAAGGTCTGGCCATGTCAGCACTGAAGGGCAGGACGGCAATCGTTACCGGCGGCGCCACCAAGGTAGGCCAAGGAGTGGTGACCGCGTTACGGGATGCCGGCGCCACCGTGGTGGTTGCTGATATAGCGCCCGACGGCGAACCACTCACCGCCGGGCTCGGCGCGGGAATCCACTACTCCCACACAGACATCACGGACGATTCCGCAGTGGAAGCGCTGCTCAGCCGCACGGCCGCCCAGCACGGAGGCCTGGACATCCTGGTGAACCTCGCTTGCACCTACAAGGACGACGGCGCAGCGTCCGGCAGGGCCGACTGGCTCGAAGCCCTCAACGTCAACCTCGTGAGCGCGGTAGTGGCGGCCAACGCAGCCCGTCCCTACCTCAAAGCTTCCGGGCACGGAGCCATCATCAACTTCACCTCCATTTCCAGCTCTGTAGCCCAGACCGGCCGGTGGCTGTACCCGGCCAGCAAGGCAGCCCTGGTCCAGATCACCCGCAGCATGGCCGTGGACTTCGCGGCAGACGGCATCCGGGTGAACTCCGTCAGCCCGGGCTGGGTATGGAGCAACATCATGGACACCCTGAGCAACGGAAGCCTTGAAAAGACGGACTCCGTCGCGGCCCCGTTCCACGCGCTGGGGCGGGTTGGCCGTCCGCGCGAGGTGGGTGACGTCGTCGCCTTCCTTGCCAGCGACCAGGCGAGTTTCGTGACGGGAGCCGATTGGGCGGTCGACGGCGGCTATTCCGCCTTGGGCCCCGAACGCGCCGAAGAGACCATCCCGCTGCTCGCAGCCAACTGACAACAGCGATCCGAACCAACAGAAGAGGACAACACCATGACTCAACGCCACATCACCATCGTCGGTGCCGGCCAGTCCGGACTGCAGCTGGGCATCGGCCTGCTGGACGCCGGTTTCCAGGTCACAACCATCTCCAACCGGACACCCGAAGAAATCCGTGACGGCAAAGTCGCCTCCAGCCAGTGCATCTTCCACGACGCCTTGGAAAATGAGCGGGCGCTGGGGCTGGATTTCTGGCCCGATGCGCCCACCGTGGACGGGATCTCCTTCACCATCCCCCACCCCGAGGTGCCGGGCGAGAAAGCCATCAGTTGGGCCTCCCGCCTGGACAATCACGCCAAGTCGATCGACCAGCGGGTGAAGTTCCCGCGCTTCATGGAAGAGTTCGTCGCGCGCGGCGGCGAGCTGGTCTTCGAAGACGCGGGGGTTGACGAGCTGGAAAGGTACACGCTGAACTCGGACCTGGTGATCGTGGCGGCCGGCAAGGGCGAGATCGCGCAGCTCTTCACCCGCGACGCCGAACGCAGCACCTATGACGCACCGCAGCGGGCGTTGGCCTTGACCTACGTGAAGGGTCTGACACCCCGGGAAGACTACTCGGCAGTGTCCTTCAACCTCATCCCCGGTGTTGGGGAGTACTTCGTTTTCCCTGCACTGACCACCACCGGCCCTTGCGAAATCATGGTCTTCGAGGGCGTGCCCGGCGGCCCGATGGACACCTGGAAGGGCCTGACGCCCGAGGAGCACTTGGAGAACTCCAAGAAGATCCTGCAGACTTTCCTGCCGTGGGAAGCCGAACGCGCCACGGATGTGGAACTTACCGATCCCAACGGCATCCTCCAAGGCCGGTTCGCACCCACGGTCCGGCACCCGATCGCCACGCTCCCGAGCGGTCGGCAGGTACTGGGCCTGGCCGACGTCGTGGTTTTGAACGATCCCATCACGGGCCAAGGGTCCAACAACGCGAGCAAGTGCGCGGCGTCGTACACGGACAGCATCGTCCAGCACAGCGGTCCATTCGACGCCGGGTTCATGCAGGCCACGTTCGAGCGCTATTGGGATTACGCCCAGCACGTTGCACACTGGACCAATGCGCTCCTGGCCCCGCCACCGCCGCATGTCCTGGAGCTTCTGGGCGCAGCCAACCAGGAACCTGCCATCGCCCACCGGTTCGCGAACGGCTTCAACCATCCACCGGAATTCCAGGAGTGGTTCATGTACCCCGACAAGGCCGCCGGCTACCTGGCCGAACTCGCCTCCGCCAAAGTTTTGTAGCACACCCCTGCCAGCAAGGATTCAACCATGCGAAAAATAGCAATCGTCGGGGCCGGCGAATCCGGCGCCCAACTGGCCTTGGGCCTGCAGCGGGACGGTTACGAGGTCACGCTGCTGTCCGACCGCTCGGCCGCACAGATCCGCACGGGCAAGGTCATGTCCAGCCAATGCATGTTCTCCACGGCCCTCGACGCCGAAGCCCAGATGGGCGCAGCGCTCACGGATTTCTATGAATCAGGGGCCGTGCCCGGTATCACCTCGATCCGGTTGCGCGTCAACGCCGAGCAGCCCATCGAGTGGGAGGCACCCCTGGACGGCCCGGCCCGTTCCATCGACCAGCGGATCAAGAGTGCCCTCTGGATCGAGACGTTCGTTTCCAACGGCGGGGACTTCCGGATCGAGAAAGTCACCGCGCGCATGCTCGAAGAACTCGCCCGCGACTACGAGCTGGTCATTGTGAGCACGGGCAAGGGCGAAATCGGCCAGATCTTCCCGCGGGACAAGGCAAAGTCGCCCTTCGACCGTCCGCAGCGGGTCCTGGCGCTGAACTACGTCACGTCCTCCGACAGCACGGACACCCACGGTGACGCCATCCGCATGTCCATGGCACCCGGCGTCGGCGAGTTCTTTACGTTCCCTGGCCTGACCGTCTCCGGACCGTGCCGCATGATGGTGTTCGAGGGCGTGGTGGGCGGCCCCATGGACTGTTGGACCGACGTCGGGAGCCCCGAAGAGCAACTGGAACGCTCACTGGAGATCCTGCGGGAGCACTTCCCACATGAGGCCGAAAACTTTGCCGACGCGCAACTGACAGACAGCGGTGCAACGCTCCTGGGACGCATCACGCCCACGGTGCGGTCCGCCGTCGGGGAACTCGGCAACGGGAAACTGGTGTTCGGCCTCGGCGACGCCGTGGTCCTCAACGATCCCCTCACCGGGCAAGGTTCCAACAATGCCACGCTGGCCGCCAAGTACTACCTTGATTCGATCGTCCGCCGCGGCCAGCAGCCCTTTGACCGCGCATGGATGGAGCGCACCTTCGACGAGTTCTGGCGCGGTTGGGGCCAGTGGGCCGTTGAATGGACCAACGATCTCCTCAAGCCCCGCAGGGATCACCAGAAAATACTGCTGAGCGAGGCCGCGGAGCACCCGGCCCTGGCGGCAAGCATTGTGGCCGGCTTCGACGACCTCCGAACCTCATACCCCTGGTGGTTCGACCCCACGGCCGCCGCGGACTTCATGCAGGCCCGGAAGGAGGACGACACAGCTGCCTTCGACCTCCGGGATTTCAGGGGTGCCTTGGGCCAGTTCGCCACGGGCGTTACCGTGGTGACCACTGTTGCCGCCGACGGCAGGAAGGTAGGCATGACCGCGAACTCCTTCACCTCAGTCTCCATGGAACCCCCGCTGGTGCTGTGGTGCCCCAGCAAACGAGCGCCCAGCCTGGGTGACTTTGAGGATGCTACGCACTTCGCCATCAACATTCTTGCCAGCGACCAGCACGTCCTGTCCCGCCAGTTCGCAACGCCCGCAACGGACAAGTTCGCGGGAACGGAGACCACCGAGGGCATCGCCGGTGTGCCGCTCCTCAACGGTGCCGTCGCCACGTTCCAATGCAGGACGGTCTCCCGGCATGACGCCGGTGACCACGTCATCTATGTGGGTGAAGTTGAGGGATACAACCACGACGGCGGCGCTCCCCTGGTGTTCCATGCCGGCAAATACCACGCAACTGCCACCCACCCGGATTTCTGACACCTCCTGAAAGGAGCGGTTCCGTATGAACGATCCCGTTGACGTCGCCATCATTGGTTCGGGCATCAACTCCCTGGTCGCTGCGGCCGAGCTTGCCCTGGACGGGAAGCGCGTGTGCATCATCGAACGCTCGGACCGGCTGGGCGGCTTCATCCACTCCGCGGAGCGAACCCTTCCGGGCTTCATTCACGACACGTTCTCTTCCTGGCATCCGCTCTTTGTTTCCGGCGGTGCATATGCAAGCTTGGGCAAGGAACTGCATGACAGGGGCTTGGAGTACTGCAACACCACCGACGGGGTGACGGCCAGTGTGGCTGTTGACCCGGCGAGCGGAGCCCACCGCGTGGTCATTGCTCAGCGGGACCCGGCGGAAACGGCCGCAGCGTTCAAGGTCTCCTCGGACCAGGCTGCGTACTTGGCCATGCTGGATGACCTGGGCAGCAACGCCGGTACTGTCTTCGGGGCCTTTGCCGCTGAACTCCGTTCCTTCAAGGAGGTCGCGAAGATCGCGTTCGGGGCGTTGCGGCGGGGCCGCCTGGCCGGTACGGAAGCCTTCATGAGGGACTCGGTGATGAGCGGCCGGAACTTCGTCCGCAGCCGTTTTGATGGTTGGGAAGCCGACCAGCTGTGGTCACCCTGGCTCCTGCACGCAGGGCTCGGCCCGGACCAGGCGACAGGCGGGATCATGTTGCCGGTGATGGCCATGAGCATGCACGGATTCGGCCTTCCGGTGGTCAAGGGCGGTGCCTCGCGGTTTGTTACCGCTTTTGAGTCGCTCCTGCAGGACAACGGGGTGCGGATCATGCTGGGAACTGAGGCCGAAGAGATCCTGGCCGGCGCAGGATCTGTGAAGGGAGTTCGGACCTCGAATGGCGTGGTCCCCGCCGGGACCGTCCTGGCGAACGTTTCGCCGCAGGCCCTCTACACCCAACTCCTCCGCCGGCCGCCTGCCGCCGCTGCCTCGGCAGCTGAAAAATACCAGAACGGCCGCGGAGCCATGCAGATCCACCTCGCCCTCGACAAACCTGTGGAGTGGCTCGATTCCCGGCTCAACCGGGTTCCGCTGGTGCATATCAGCAACGGTTCGGACAGCACAGGAATCGCCTGCGCCCAAGCTGAAGCCGGCTTCCTGCCCACTGAGCCAACGGTGGTGGTGGGCCAGCAATACGTGTTGGATCCGTCACGGGCACCGGAAGGCAAGGCGACGCTGTGGCTGCAGTTGCAGGAAGTGCCCTTTGCTCCGGTGGGTGACGCTGCGGGAAAGCTCGACGTCAGCGAAGGCTGGACGGACGAGCTGAAGCAGGCCTACCTGGACCGTGTGCTGGCGCGTTTGGAACAGTTCGCGCCAGGGACCCGTGACACGGTCCTGGCGTCAGACATCCTTGCACCCACGGACTTGTCCGCAGCCAACCTTAACGCAGTCAAGGGCGACCCCTATGGCGGCTCGGCTGAGCTGTTCCAGAACCTTTTGTGGCGGCCCTTCCCCGCAGCCGCGGGACACCAAACTGCCGTCAAGGGACTCTGGCACATCGGAGCGTCCACCCATCCGGGGCCGGGGCTGTCGGGCAGCTCGGGGCACTTGGTGGCACAAAAATTGATCAAAAAGCACTGAAACCACGCAAGCGATAGGAGAACAATGTCTGTTCTGGCCGGGCTCACAGCAGCCCTTTCGAATGGCTCGGTGGAAATCATCGACCTCACCACCCCGCTCAGCTCCGAAACCCCCATCCTGAACCTGCCGCAGCCGTTCGCGAATACGGTTGGGCTGTCCGTCTCGCCAGTGAGTAATTTCGACGACGCCGGACCGGCTTGGGCGTGGAACGACGTCACCGTCGGGGAGCATGCCGGGACGCACCTGGACGCTCCCGTCCACTGGATCACAGGCAAGGACGGCAAATCCGTGGACCAGATCGAACCCCACCGCCTGGTTGGGCCCATCGCGGTGATCGACAAGACAGCCGAGGTGGCGGCCAACCCTGATTTCCTGCTGGAGCCCGAACACTTTGAGCAGTGGCAGGAAGAGCATGGTGCGTTTCCGGAGAACTGCTGGATCGTCTTCCGCACCGGGTGGTCCGCCCGGGGCGCCGACGCTACGGCTTTCGTCAACGCGGACGACGCCGGACCCCACACTCCCGGTGTCTCTGCGGCGGGTGCCAAGTGGCTGGCCGGAAACGCCTCACTCAGTGGTTTCGGGGTGGAAACGGTGGGCATCGACGCAGGCCAGGCGGGCGCACTGGATCCGATGTTCCCGGTCCACTCGTTCCTCCTCGGCGCGGACAAGTACGGGGTAACGTCCCTTCGCAATGTGGACCGCCTGCCGGTCACGGGCGCCACGCTGGTTGTCGCCCCGCTGCCGATTGTGGGCGGCACAGGCAGCCCCAGCCGCGTGTACGCGTTGGTGGAGCGCGCATGAGTGAGCAGGTGAGGGTTTCCACGCTCGTCGGGCGGACGTTGGCGAAGCTCGGCGTCGGGCATGTTTTTGGGGTGGTGGGCAGCGGCAATTTTGACGTCACCAGCACGCTGATGGAGTCCGGTATCCCGTTCACCGCGGCCCGGCACGAGGGCGGTGCGGCAACCATGGCGGACGCCTACACGCGAATGTCGGGCAAGGTTGGCGTGGTGACTACGCACCAGGGTTGCGGCCTCACAAACGCCATCACCGGAGTTGGTGAGGCAGCCAAGAGCCGCACACCCATGATCGTGCTCACGGCCGATACCCAGGCCGCGGCCATCCGATCGAACTTCAAGATCGACCAGGATGCCCTGGCCGGCAGCGTTGGGGCCGTGGCGGAACGGATCCACTCCCCCGCGACGGCCGTTGCTGACACCGTCCGAGCTTTTCGCAGGGCAGTGAATGAGCGCCGCACAGTGGTCCTGAGCTTGCCGTTGGACGTCCAAAGTGGAGCCGCCGCAGACGAGGTGGGTGCCGTCGTCGTGCCTCAACCGCTGAAGGTGCGGCCGGACGCTGCCGCAGTTGAACAACTGGCGGCGCTGATCGCCGCGGCGGAACGCCCGGTCTTTGTTGCCGGTCGCGGTGGCCGGGCTGCCCGGGAGGAAATCCTGGAGTTGGCCCGGCACGCCGGCGCGTTGGTGGCCACCTCCGCAGTAGCCAATGGCCTGTTCAACGGCGACTCGCACAACCTGGGGATTTCGGGTGGGTTCTCTTCGCCGCTGACGGCAGAGTTGATCAGCGGCGCCGACCTGATTGTGGGCTGGGGTTGCGCGCTGAACATGTGGACCATGCGGCACGGGCGGCTGATTTCTGCCGACGCGAAGGTAGTGCAGATCGACGTCGAAGACGCTGCCCTGGGCGCCAACCGGCCCATCTCGCTGGGAGTGTTGGGCGATGCCGCGCTGACCGCCTCGGATGTCTTGTCAGCTCTCAAGGACGTGCAAGCCGAACCGGCCGGGAAGTTCCGTACCGAAGCCAACGCCCTGGCCATCAAGCAGGGGTCGCGTTGGCGGGACGTCGAAACGCCGGACCTGTCCACGGCGACGTCCATTGATCCGCGCGTGCTGACCCGCGAGCTCGACACCATGCTTCCGACGGAAAGGATCGTCGCGGTGGATTCGGGGAACTTCATGGGCTATCCCAGCCAGTACCTTGCCGTGCCGGACGAGTTCGGCTTCTGCTTCACGCAAGCGTTCCAGGCCATTGGGCTGGGGTTGTACACGGCGATCGGCGCGGCCGTTGCCCAACCGAACCGGCTGCCTGTCCTGGGCGCCGGCGATGGCGGATTCCTCATGGGGATCAGCGAGCTGGAGACAGCTGCACGGCTGAAACTGCCATTGGTCTGCATCGTCTATAACGACGCCGCCTATGGGGCCGAAGTACACCACTTCGCGTCGCAGCATTCCCCGGAGGAGCTGTCCAGCGTGGTGTTCCCGGACACCGACATCGCCGCGATTGCCCGCGGCTTCGGGGCTCACGGAGTCACCGTCAGGACCGTAGCGGACCTGGACGCCGTGCGCCCGTGGATCGCAGCCTACGAAGCCGGGACGCAGGACCGGCCACTGGTCATCGACGCCAAGATCGCCTCAGACGGCGGCTCGTGGTGGCTGGCGGAGGCGTTCCAAGGCCACTAAGTACCGGGGTGTAGCAGCAGAGGCCGTTGTGGGCATCCACAACGGCCTCTGTCACCTCAATTCGGGCTTAAGCGTCCACGTCCGTGTTCACGATGTAGACGTCGCAGGGTGCGCCGTGAGCAACGCTGTTCGCGATGCTGCCCAGGACGCGGCCCAGGCCCTTCATGCGCTTGTTGCCCACCACGATCAGCGAGGCGTTGTTGGACTCGGCGTAGTTGATGAGGGCGTTGGCCGGCGTGCCGCGCGCAGCGAAGTACTTGACGTTAGCGGAAGGAATGTCCAGCTCCTCGGAGACCTTGCGGGCAACATATTCTGCCGAGTCCGCCGAAGAGACAGTAATGCGGTCGCTGCCGCTGCCGAATTCTTCGATGCGATCGTCGGAGAAGCCGCTGATCACGTGCAGTTCGGCACCGAGCGCGGTGGCGAGCTTCGCTGCTGCCACTGCCGCACGTTTGGCCGTTTCGCTGTTGTCGACGCCGACCACAATTACTTCTGACATGAGTACTCCTGGTTCTGGGGATTTACTGGGTGCTGCTGCAAGAAATCTACACTCCATCCTGATCCGCCGGGATAAGCCCAGAGACACGGGTGTTTACGGCGCGGCGGGTCCGGGTAGGGATAAGGCATCGGAACGATCACACGACCGAAAGGCAGGACCATGAGCGACGCACCATTTTCCCCGCAGACCGCCATCGTCACGGGATCGGATTCAGGCATCGGACGGGCTACCGCGGTGGCTTTGGCCCAGGCCGGCATGGACGTAGGCGTCACCTGGCACTCGGATCAGCAGGGCGCCGAAGAAACCGCGGAGGAGGTCCGGGCGTTGGGCCGCAAAGCCGTGCTCCAGCAACTGGACACCACGGACGTCCGGGGAACAGCTGCCGCCATCGGGAAGCTGGCCGATGAACTCGGTGGCGTCGACGTCTTCGTCAACAACTCCGGCACCGGCGACGGCACCAAGTTCCTGGAGCTCGACTACGACACCTGGATGTCCACCCTGGACACCAACCTCAATGGCGCCTTCGTTGCCATGCAGACTGCGGCTAAACGCATGGTCAAAGCGGGACGCGGCGGACGCATCATCGCGGTGACCAGCGTGCACGAGTTCCAACCCCGGGTTGGCGCCTCGGCTTACGACGCCTCCAAGCACGGCCTGGGTGGGCTCATCAAAACCATGGCCCTGGAACTGGCCGAGTACGGAATCACCGCGAACAACGTGGCGCCGGGCGAGATCGCGACCCCCATGACGGGCCAGGAAGACGAGGATCCGAGCACGAAAGAACGGCCCGGAGTGCCGCTGGGCCGTCCTGGGGATGCTCGGGAGATCGCCGCGGTCATTGCGTTCCTGGCCTCCCCGGCGTCCAGCTATGTCAATGGGGCCTCGTGGCCCGTGGACGGCGGAATGCTGCAAATGGGACCGCAGGCGGGATCGCACATTACCAGCAATGACTGGCGTGAAAGCTAGGCCCGCGCAAGCTCTGGCCGCCCGGAGGTCAGTGGGCTAGTCTGCTTGGACGGCCTGCTTGGCGGGTCTGATTTTCCTTTCCGAATATTCGCAAGACGTTGATGAGGAGCACCATGGCTGGCCACACATATAGCGTTTCCGAAATTGTAGGAACTTCCAGCGAAGGCGTTGACGACGCGATCAAGAACGGCATCGCCACAGCCTCCCAGACCCTCCGGAACCTGGACTGGTTTGAGGTCAAGGAAATCCGCGGCCACCTCGAGGACGGCGCCGTGGCCGACTGGCAGGTCACCATCAAGCTTGGTTTCCGCCTGGAGCGCTGATTAGCCCGCGAGACGGCAGTTAATGACAGTTCCGGGGCTCCGGGCTGTCATTAACTGCCATCTGGGCGGGCTGTTTCGGGTGCATCAGCCAGGATTTGGGTGCCCACGTCGCCGAAGTTGAGCAGCGTCAAAGCGTCCGACGACGGCGAGCCCGCCTTCGCGGAATACACCCTCAGCAACTGGTCGGGGTCGTCCGGGAGACTGAGGGTTTCAAAGTTCAGTTCCAGGTCCCCCACCACGGGGTGGTGCAGCCGGACGGTGCCGGCGGACCTGGTGGCCACGCGGTGACCGGCCCACCACTGGCGGAAGTGTTCGCTGTGCACGGCGAGTTCACCCACCAGCTGGTTGGTTTGGGGATCATTCGGATGCCTGCCGACGTCCATGCGCAGCGCGCCGACCGCTTCGGCAGCCACCGTTTTCCAGTCCCTGAACAGGCGCCCCGCCGCTGGATCCAGGATGATCCAACGCGTCAGGTTGCGTTCGGGTGCAGGCAGCGAGGAGAAATCGGTGAAGAGCTGGTGCGCCATCCGGTTGCCCGCCAGGACGTCCGCCCGCCTGCCCAGCACCATCGCCGGAACATCCCCGACGGCATCAAGCAGCTGCCGCAACGCCGGACGCACCTTTTGCACGGGGCCAGGGCTGCCGGAGGAGCTGGCACAGTGTTCCAGCAGGTCCATCATGTGCGCTTGCTCCCCCGCGTCCAGTCGGAGGGCCCGTCCCACGGATTCCAGGACAGCCTTGGAGGGGTGGATATTGCGGCCCTGCTCCAGCCGCGTGTAGTAGTCGGTGCTGACGCCCGAGAGCCTGGCAACCTCTTCGCGACGGAGCCCGGGGACACGGCGGGAACCGCCCGACTCCTGCGTCCCGGCGTCGTCGGGTGAGAGGCGGGCACGCATGACTTTGAGGAATTTACCGAACTCCGCGCTTTGACCCATCCGTCCATTCTGCCGTTCCGGGTGCTTGAAAGACCACCATTTTGGGTAGGACTACCAGACCTAGGAAAAACAGGATCAGGCAGGATTGCTGACTCAGCCCCCAAAACTGCATAGGCTCAGTACCGAGCCCCGAAAACGCTTTCTGGAGTGTCACCACCCAAACCATCCAGTCGAAGGAGACCGTCATGCCAGAGCTGACATTGAACAACGGCGTCACCATCCCACAGCTGGGATTTGGTGTATTCCAAGTGCCTGCGGATGAAACGCAGAAGGTGGTGGAAGATGCATTGGAGGCCGGCTACCGCCACATCGACACCGCGGCCGCGTACCGCAACGAGGCCGGAGTCGGCGCGGCCGTCGCGGCCTCGGGGATTCCCCGCGAGGAACTGTTCATCACCACCAAGCTCCGCAACGGCGAGCAGGGCGAGGCTTATGACGCGTTCCAGCGCAGCAGGGACGCACTGGGCCTGGAGGTCATCGACCTCTACCTGATCCACTGGCCGGTCCCCTCTCAGGATCTGTACACACAGGCATGGGAGGAGATGGAGAAGCTTTACCAGGACAAGCAGATCCGGGCCATCGGCATCTCCAACTTCCTGGCCGACCATGTAGACAACCTGCTCCGGAAGGCCGAGGTTGTGCCTGCCGTCAACCAAATCGAACTCCACCCCACGTATCAACAGGGCGATTTGGCGAACAAATGCCGCGACCTGGGCATCGCTGTAGAGGCGTACAGTCCGCTGGGCCAAGGCAAGGACTTGAACGCCGAGCAAGTGGCCTTGGTGGCGGCAGCCCACGGCACTACTCCTGCACAGGTGATCCTGGCCTGGCACCTCGCCCAGGGGACCATCGTGATCCCCAAGTCGGCGGACTCCACCCGCATGCGAGAGAACTTTGGCGCGGCCGACCTCACCCTGACCGAGTCCGAATTGGCAGCAATCACCGCATTGGAGGCGGGCGCCCGCATCGGCTCCGATCCCGCCGTCGCCGCTTTCACCCAGATGTAGTCACGCAACCAGACAAAAGGACCCCACAGCTATGCAGTACACGCACTTGGGCCGTTCCGGCCTGAAAGTTTCACGCCTCTGCTTGGGCACCATGAACTTTGGCCCGCAAACCGACGAAGCGACCGCCCACTCGATCATGGACTCCGCACTGGACTCCGGCATCAATTTCTTTGACACCGCCAACGTCTATGGCGGAGCCGAGCACCGCGGTTGGACCGAGGAGATCATCGGCCGCTGGTTCGCGAAGGGCGGCGAGCGCCGCGAACGGACCGTCCTGGCCACCAAGCTCTACGGCACCATGACCGACCGTCCCAACGAATCCAAGTTGTCCGCCCTGAACATTCGGCGGGCCCTGGATGCGAGCCTGAAACGGCTGCAGACGGACTACATCGACATATACCAGTTCCACCACATCGACCGCGATACCCCGTGGGATGAGATCTGGCAGGCCATCGAGGTCGGCGTCCAGCAGGGCAAGATCCTTTATTCGGGCAGCAGCAACTTTGCCGGCTGGCACATCGCCCAAGCACAGGAAGCCGCCCGCCGGCGCCATTACACCGGACTGGTCAGTGAGCAGTCCATCTACAACCTTTTCCGGCGCGAACTGGAGCTCGAGGTCATCCCGGCTGCACAGCAGTATGGCCTTGGCCTGATCCCGTGGTCCCCTTTGCAGGGCGGCCTGCTGGGTGGCGTATTGAAGAAGGAAGAGCAGGGTGTGCGCCGTTCGGAGGGCCGGGCGCTTGAAACCCTCAAGAAGCATGAGGACCAGATCCGCCAGTACGAGGATTTCGCGGACGAGCTGGGCCACGCGTCTGGCGATGTAGCACTGGCGTGGTTGCTCCACCAGCCTGCCGTGACGGCGCCGATCGTCGGACCGCGCACCCAGGAACAGTTGGACGCAGCCATCCGCGCACTGGATGTTTCCCTGAACGAGGATGCACTCAAGCGGCTCGATGATATTTTCCCGGGCCACCGTCCCGCCCCCGAGGACTACGCCTGGTGAGCACCCTCCCACCCGACAGCCTCGCAATGGCTTCGGATACGGTCTCGCCGCGGAACATCCTGTTCATCGGCGGGACCGGGGTCATCAGTGCGTCGGCAGCTGAACGCGCTGTCGCACTGGGCCACCGGCTGACCATCCTCAACAGGGGACGGTCAGCCGGGCGGCCGGTCCCCGACGGCGCTGAGGTGCTCCATGCCGACATCCGCGATCCCCAAGCTGTGCGTGAGGTACTGCAGGGAAGGGAGTTCGACGCCGTAGCGGACTTCATCTCCTTCACCCCGGATCAGGCGCTGGCCGGCTTGGAGATGTTCCGCGGGCGGACGGGGCAGTACGTGTTCATCAGTTCCGCTTCGGCCTACCAGAAGCCTCCAACGGCGCTCCCTATCAGGGAGTCGACTCCGCTGAAGAACCCGTTCTGGCAGTACTCGAGGGATAAGATCGCGTGCGAGGAAGTGCTGTTTGAGGCGTACCGGGAGCAGGACTTCCCGCTGACGGTGGTGCGGCCGTCGCATACCTACGACCGGACCAAGATTGCCATGGTTGGCGGCTGGACGGACATCCACCGCATGCGTGCGGGCATGCCGGTCATGGTCCATGGTGATGGGACCTCGCTTTGGACCTTGACCCACAGCCGCGATTTCGCCAAGGCTTTTGTGGGGCTCCTGGGACGGCCACAGGCTGTTGGCGAAAGCTACACGATCACCTCAGACGAGTACCTGCCGTGGAACCAGATCTACCGCTTGTTCGCGCGCGCGGCCGGCGTTCCGGAGCCCGAGCTTTTCCACGTATCGTCCGAAACCATAGCCGTCCACAGCCCGGAGCTCGGGCCCAACCTGCTGGGCGACCGCTCCCACTCCGTAGTTTTCGACAACTCCAAGATCAAATCACTCGTCCCGGATTACCGGGCAACGATTCCCTTCGCGGACGGTGCAAGGGAGATCGTGGCGTGGCATGATCAGCATCCTGAGCTTCAAGTGGTTAACGAGGACTACATGGAGCTCAGCGACCGGCTTTATGAAAGGAACCTACGGCCATGACACTAGCCCCACTCATCGAGCTCAACGACGGCAACAAGATTCCGCAACTGGGGTTGGGCACGTGGCCCCTGAACGACGCGCAGGTGGCCGATGCCGTTGTGGAGGCTGTATCCCGCGGGTATCGGCACATCGATACTGCCGTGAAGTACGGCAACGAGAAAGGCGTGGGCAACGGCATCCGGGCCTGCGGGGTGGGCCGGGAGGAACTGTTCATCACCACCAAGTTGGACGGAGAATTTCAGGGCTCCGGCAAGGCCACCGCTGGACTCGACGGCTCGTTGGAGCGCCTGGGATTGGACTACGTGGACCTGCTCCTCATTCACTGGCCGCTCCCCCGCCGCGACGAGTTCGTCTCCACATGGAAGACCTTCGAGGAATTGCAGGCCTCCGGAAAAGCCCGCTCCATCGGCGTTTCCAACTTCAAACCCGCGCACCTGGACCGCCTTTTGCGGGAAACGGACGTGGTTCCTGCAGTGAACCAGATCCAGGTCAGTCCCTCGATTCCCCGGCCTGCTGCCCGGGCTTTCAACGAACGGAACGGCATCATCACCGAGTCCTACAGCCCACTGGGCGCCAGCAGCGAGTTGTTGAACGCCCCGGTCCTGGCTGCCGTTGGTGAAAAGCACGGAAAGACGCCGGGCCAGGTTGTGCTCCGCTGGCACGTCCAGCAGGGCCTGGTTGCCATCCCTAAAACCGCCAACCCGGAACGGATGAAGGAGAACCTGGACGTGTTCGATTTCGAACTGGATCACGACGACCTCACCAGATTGCAAACGCTCGACGCCGGACCGGACGCGGGCGTCGACTCAGACGTTCAGGGGCACTGACCATGGAAACAGCGGAAACACTCATCTGGACCGGCTCTTACACCGCCGACAGGAACGGTAACGGCAAGGGTATCGCGGCCCTTTCCGCCGATGACAGTGGCCAGCTCACCTCCGTCGGTTTGGCCATCGAGGCAAACTCGCCGTCATTCCTCGCCCTGCACCCCACGCTCCCGGTGATCTATGCCGTAGCGGAGGAGGGCAAAACGGTGCGGGCCTACCGGCGGACTAGTGCCGCCGAGCTGGAGGCCTTTGGGGAACCGTGGCCCGCAGGCGAGGCCACGTGCCACGTCGCGGCGGATCCGCAGGGCCGCTTCATCGTTGCCACCTGCTGGGGCGACGGCCAGGTCATCCTCTACGAACTGGACGACGACGGCGCCATCACCTCGCGCACCAGCGCGGAAGCCGCCGTCGACCCCCACACGGCAACGTCCCCGGACCAGGCCCGTCCGAGCCGTGCGCATTCCAGCCTCATGCTGCCCGACGGCCGGGTCATGACCACGGACCTGGGGCATGACCTGGTGCGCATCTGGAAGTACGTGGCAGGTGAGGGACTGGTGATCGACCATCAGGTGATCCTGCCCCAGGGTTCGGGCCCCCGGCACATGGCCCGCCATAACAGCGGCACTGTGTTGGTGGATACGGAGTATTCGGTGGAGGTGGCCGCGGTCCGTATGCAACCGGACGGCACATACGAGCTGACTGCGATGGTTCCGGCAAGCACCAACGGCGCAAAGGAAGGCGACGCGGGAGCGGAAATCGCCCTGTCTCCGGACGGCCGCTTCGCCTACGTGGGTGTCCGCGGAACCAACCGCATCTGCGTGCTTGCGGTCTCCGAGGACGGCACCGAAATCGAACCCCTTGCGGACGTACCGTGTGGTGGCGACTGGCCGCGCCACCACTTGGTCCGCGAAGGCTGGCTGTACGTCGCGAACGAAGGTTCAGACGACGTCGCGAGCTTCAGGCTGGACCCGGAAACGGGACTGCCGGAGGGGCCTGTGAGCAGAGTGGAGACGGGTTCTCCCAGCGTCCTTGTCCTGGCAGTTTAACTGACGCCGAGATGGCACTTGATGACAATCATCCGCTCAGAAATTGTCATCATGTGCCATCTCGGCGAGTTTTCAGGCGGACCAGACTTGGACGTCGTCCGTACCGCAGATCAGCTTGCGGCCCGTCGGTTCTAGGACGACCCACAGCAGCTCCTGGTGCTTGGAAACGTCGTCGACGCGACCTACCCCGGCGCCCCACGCAACATCGTAAATCCACACAGGATCACCGGCGCTGAGCTCCGACCACTCCGCCGACGGCACATGGCGGTAATCGGCGGGCCTGTTCAGGATGGTGCTGGTCATGCCGGTACTTCAGCCGTGGAGCGCCGCCGCCAAACCGTGGGCATGCCCTCGTAGGCCGGAAGAACGCTGCCTTCTGCGAAGACCTGGACTGCGTCCGGGTCAGATTCCGGGCTCCACAAGCCCGACGCCGGGCAGTGGGAACCGGTAGGCATGACGCGGGTGGCTCGTTCGCGCAGGAGGGCGATGCTCTTCATCGTTGAAACTCATCCTTGGTAGTTCGGGGGATTTTGTGAAGCAGATCTCCTCAACCCTATGAAACTCAAGCGACGATCGTTATGGACAAATGAATAACGTTCTGCGGCTGCACAGTGCTTTTGCACAGGCGACCCGCCATGGGCCCCATCAGTGGCCCCCGCTACTGGTACTTGAGGCTCAGGAACATTGCCTTCAGCTGCGCGTACTGCGTGGTCTTCATCCAGGCTTTGGCCGCCTCCGGTGTGGCGAAGGCCGGCTGCTTGGCGGGATCGAACACAGCGTAAGCGCTCATGATCCCGTTGGGCACGCGGATCTGATTGATACCTGAGCCCGTTTCCCCGGATTGCATCTCTGAGGCCAGGCGGACATCCATAACGTACGTGGGCGTCTGATCCAGCTCTGTGGTCGAAGGCGTTTCTCCTGGGTGAACCATCATGGCCGCCTGATGGGCAAAGAAACCGAACTGCACGGGATCACTGGCTGAGGTTGTGGACACCACTCCGGGTACTGTGGCGCGATCATAGACGGTTCGCTTCACCCAGCCGCCCGTCCCATCCGCGTAATTTCCGTTGAACACGCGCGCTACCTCGGCCCCCGCGGCATCGAAAACAGTCACAATGCGTGAGGCTTCCGCAGTCCCGGGTGGATCGAAGGGACCCTGTTCCGCCCGGACGCTCCAACCCACCGGGTACTTGAAGGACAGGTGCCCGTCCGGGAAGGTGAAGGTCTGGCTGGTGGGAACCTGCACCGGCGGGACCACCGGAGCGGTGGTCGGCGCAGCAGGCACTGTAGGTGTCGGGGCCTGGGTGGTTGTGGGAGCCGGGCTTGCCGTGGGCGTTGCGGACGGGGTGGCCGTCGGAGTCGGCGTTACGGACGCACTGGGCGTGGGGGTCGCTTCGGTGGACGTCACCGTGTTCGCGGGCGCCGGGGTTGAGGTCACGGTCCCGAAGTTCGCCGCGACAAGCACCCCGGCGGTGACGGCGGCTGCGCCGAGCAACAGTCCGCCGGCGATCTGCGCTTTGCGCCGCCGTCGGCCTTCCAGGGACGTCACCCCGGCCAGTGGACGGCTGTCGCTGTACACCGTGGATCCCGACAGGATCTTGTGCAGGGCTTCTTCGCCGTTCGGTTCCGTCACTGGATCGATAGTGAGCGGGTCGATAGCTGAAATCTGGTTCTTGATCGGATCCATTGTCTTCAGACCCCCATCTTCTCTGTAGTCGAGTCGGCCCCTGCAGGCATCTGCTTCCGGAAGGCCGCGCGTGCCCGGTGGAGACGGACTTTCGCTGCTGATTCACTGCATTGCAGCATTGTGGCGATGTCGGCGATCCCCAGACCGTCCCAATAGGCCAGCTGCAGGATGTCGCGGTCCTTCTCCCGGAGGCGTTCCATCGCTTCCTGTACCGCGACGTTTTCCGAGTCGCCGCCAAACCGCTGCACCGCCGTCGTGCGCAATTTCTCCTGCAGCGCCTGCCGCCTGTCGCGGCTGCGGTACGCATTGCCCACCAGGTTGCGGGCAATGGTCAACAAATAGGCGAGGTCCGGGCGTGAGTCGTCCACCCATTTCTGCCACACGACACGAAACACGTCCGCTGCTATTTCCTCCGCTACATGCGCCGATTCAACGCGTCGGCAAACGAACTTGTAGACGGATGGATAGCTGTCTTTGTGAATGGCGATGAATGCCAATTCGCGCTCGGAAAGCACGATTCCCCCTGAAAAATAGAACCCGGACCTGCAGGATACTTGTTTAGTTTCCGGCCCGGCCGCCGTGGTTACACGCGGCGAAAAGTTTTTTGCTGTGATCCCTGCGATAGTTTCGAGTCATGGTGAATACAGTGGCGTCAGTTGAGTGGGCGCGTAAGCAGGTAGACCTCGGGCGCGTGCCTGTGGGGGTTCTGGGGATTGCTTCCAGCAACGGGATCGAGGACGTCGTGGCTTTCGGGTCCGACGGCGGGCGGCAAGCCACAGCCGACCACCACTTCGCGCTGTTCTCGGTTTCAAAGCCCATCAGCGCCTTAGCCGTCATGCGTCAGGTTGAGTTGGGAAAGCTGTCGCTGGGCAGCGCACTCTCGACGGCGGTTCCGGGCTTCGGGGCCGGCCGCACCGACACCGTGACGCTGGAGCACCTGTTGAGTCACCGGTCCGGGATCACCGACCCGGAGCTCGACGACGGTGTCCCCCTCCGCGACGCCCTCACCTCGGCGGGGCAAACCTTCTACGCCGGATCCCTGGTCCAGTACTGCAACATCGCTTTCGAGGGTGCAGCAGCCATGGCCGAGTGGGCTGATGGGCGTCCTTTTGAGGAGCAGGTCCTGTCCTTGGCCGCTGACACCGGCGCAAGCGGCCTCACTTTCAGCACCGACTGCAATCCACACACGGTGCACGGAACCGAAGCGGCGGGGCTGAACGCCGGGGCCATGTTCGAGCAGCGGCATCCGGGGGCCGGGCTCTTCGGAACCGCCACGGACCTGCTCAATCTGGGCTCGGAGTTACTCAGGGATTCCGGCAAGGCTGTCCAACCGGCGACCCTGGCAGCCATGCGCCGGCCGCGGACCACGGAGCTTTCACACATCACCACCCGGCCCAGGCCCCTTCGCCACACCGGATTGGGATTCCAACTGCCGGCCAACGAGTCCGAGTTGATCGCAAGGGGGATCTACGGCCATCCTGGCTGGTCCGGAACGGAGTGGTGGATGTTCCCTGAGCAGGATCGCTGCGTGGTGTTCCTGACCAATGTCCTGGACACCCCGGACCTCGGCGTGGACACCACCGGGTTGTTCAACGCAGTGGCGGCTTCCTAACCCCTGCGGGCAACCCGTCCACGCCACACGGACACAGCCCACACCATCGCGAACAATGCCACCAGGATCAGGCCCGCGTCGCCGAGGTCCACTTCCCCGAGCCAGGAGGTCAGCGGGTCCTCCAGCCCAAAAGCGGTGTTAGCGAACCCGCCAAGCGTGATCACGGAGATGAAAAGGGCCGACACAGCTGAGATGCCTGTGATCAGCGCGTTGAAGCCGAGCTTGCGTTGCGGATTGTTGATCGCGGATTTGTACATCTTCATCATGGCCACGCCATTGGCGGAATCGCACAGGGTCATGGCTGCGGTGAACGCGAGCGGCAGCGCCATCAAGGCGAGCGGCGACACACCGGCGAGGGACGCCGTCGTGGTTATCACCAGCAGCCCGATGGTGGTGGCCGTATCGAAGCCCAGTCCGAAGAGGAAGCCGATCACGTAAATGTTCCGCGGCCGCTCCACCCTGGACAGGGGTTTGGCCAGGAGCCGGGCTACGAAGCCTTTCGCTTCGAGGTCTTCGTGGCGGACCTCGCCGCCGGCTTGGACGTCCCTGTACAGCTTGGTGGCGCGGACGAATGCCGAGCCGTTAAAGAGGCCCATCGCCAGCAGGAACAGTCCCGAGACGCCGCTCCCGATCAAGCCGAGCACCGTGTTGCCTGTGGTGCCGTCCTCCATGAACTGCCCCACCAGCGTGGCACCCGCTACCACCAGCAACCCGGCCAGCACCACCACCGAACTGTGGCCCAGGCTGAACGCGAAACCCACACTCACGGGGTCCTTGTGCTGGGCGACGAACTTGCGGGTTGAGTTGTCGATTGCGGCGATATGGTCCCAGTCGTAACTGTGCTTGACGCCCGCAACGTAGGCGGTGATCACCAGGCCCAGCGCCAGCGGCTGGGCACCACCAGCGGCGCCGGCGAGCAGAAGGACGACGGCGGCAGCATGCAATGCGGCCACCGCACCAAACGTGAACAGCAACCTGGTCCGCAGGGAGAGGTTCTCCCGCTCCCGGTACATGGTGGCGAACTCAGTCAGCGCGGTCATCAGTACTTCCTCAGGTTCAAAGGCGCCTGGCCGAACCAACGCTCACGCAGAACGCCGGTGCAGGCACCCAGCAAATTGTTGAGCTCCTCAGTGCTGTTCGACAACGATCGCAGCACAAGCCCGGTGCTCCCGGCAAGGGCCTGCGTTAAGGAAACCCCCGTGTAAGCGTCAAAGTCGCGCGCTACGTGGGCCAGGTCGTCAGCAAGCCCCTGGTCCACCCGCGAATCCACCACCACCAACGACCCCAAATGGCTGAAGCCCTCCATGAACCCCATCCCCCTCACGTCGTTGGCAGGCGGGCGGATCAAAAGGTTGTCGAGCGCCAACAACTTGGGGCCGCCGTCGTCCTCGATCCAGATCTCGTTGCGCAGCCGCACCTCTTCATACTTGAAGGCTGCGCCATCCGGTGACCATCCCGGCGTGATGACCTCAGCCATGACAAGGCTCGACGACGGGTGGAGGCTAATGTGCGAATTCTGCCGATAGCTGGCCTCCCGGTAGGCAATCAACTGGTCGGGCACCAATTCCAACCGGGCGCCCTCCCCCAGTTTGATGTTCATCCGCTGCTCAGCAAACGACCCCGGAGTGCGGTAAATCTTCGTAGCCGACTGCGTCGTGAGAAGCAGGTCCGCCCCGTCCTCGACCTCCACGTCAATGAGGAACAGATCCGCCCCCAGATAAGCCCCACCCGGATTGACCATGACATAACAAACCTGCCCACTCTGATCCAAGTAATGCGGCCGCAAAACCCGCAAAGCGCCCTCATGGAACTGCCGAGCAGCGACGGACCGCCCGCCCCGCACACTGACGCCCAACTCCAACCGCCCTCGCCCAGGGCGAGAAGCGGCTGCGGATGAAGGGGGCCGCGGCGTGGCGGGCATCGCGAAGCGGGCACGGCCCCCTTCATCCGCGGGCGCCGCCCCCGGTGAGATGACCGCGGAAAGCGAGTCGCTCACTGCGCCAAGTCGAGCATGAGGACGTCGCGGCGGATCCAGTTGAGGACGTCCTCCAGGCCTTCGTCGGTCTTGAGGTTGGTGAAGCAGAACGGTTTGTTGCCGCGGAACTCCTTGGAGTCCCGCTCCATGATGGCCAGGTCCGCCCCGACGTGCGGGGCCAGGTCTGTTTTGTTGATGATGAAGAGGTCGGATTTGATCATGCCTTGCCCGGCTTTGCGGGGGATCTTTTCGCCTTGGGCGACGTCGATGATGTAGATGGAGAAGTCGACGAGCTCGGGGCTGAAGGTGGCGGAGAGGTTGTCACCACCGGATTCGACGAAGATGACCTGCAGATCCGGGTGGCGTGCCTTCAGCTCTTCGATGGCCGCGGTGTTCATGGAGGTGTCTTCGCGGATGGCGGTGTGCGGGCACCCGCCGGTTTCGACGCCGATGATCCGGTCTTCGGGCAGGATACCGTTGGCGGCGAGGATTTTGGCATCTTCGATGGTGTAGATGTCGTTGGTGATGGCGGCCATGGAGATGTCGCCGCTCATGTGCCGGGTGATGCGTTCGACGAGCTGGGTCTTGCCTGCTCCTACGGGGCCGCCTATACCGATCTTGATGGGTTCTGTCATGTGTCCTCCTTGTTTAGCTCATGAACATGCGGGCGCGTTGCCGTTCGTGCCGCATCTGTGAAATTTCAAGTCCGGGGCTCACTGCCCCAAAGTCGTCCCAGCACAGCTGTGCTACAACGTTGATGGCGGCAGCGACGGCGTCGTGCGCGTCCCGAAGTACCCGCTGCCCGGCGTTCTGCCCGAGCGGTATGGCGCGCACGGCGTTCTGCGTCAGGGAAGTGACGGTGGCAAAAAGATACGCCGAAAGCGCCTCCTCAAGGGGTACCCCCAGCGACCGGGCGATGACCCCAAAAGCCAAAGGCTGGTGCCCCGACGCGCTTCCGGCACGGACCAACTCCCGGTAAGCCTCCAACTCCTCGGACGGGAAAACTTCCCCACCGATCTCCAGGAGCCGTCCGCCCATTTTCAGGGAGGCCTCCCGCACCTCCCGAGCCAACAACTGCCCGGACAACACCTCATCCAACAAACCAACATCCATCCCCTCGTAAAGGAAGCGGATAGCCAACCCGTCGGAATAGGTCAACTGCTGCCCCACAAACGCCCGCAGCCACGTCCCAAAAGACCCCTCATCCCCCACCAGCCCACGCTCGATGTAGCTCTCAAACCCCAAAGAATGAGCAAACGCCCCCGTAGGCAAAGCGGAGTCCGTCAACTGCTGGAGAGCCAGCTGATAGCTAGTGCGAATGCTCAGCATGGCGGAACGGCACCGGCATGACCCGCTCTTGCCTGTCGTAGGGGACGCCGACGCTCTTCACGTAGTCTTCGACCGTGTGGTCATACTGGCAGACCATGACTTCGGCCCCGTACTCGGACGAAGCATCGAAGAACTGTGCCTGCAGATGCCTGTTGCCGAGCGAATGTGCCACGACCCCCATCTCATGGATGCTCCGGGGCGCGATCACCAGGACGTCGGTGGGCAGCACGGAAATGACGATGAGGTTGGCGTCGTCGATGGCGAGGATGTCGCCGTCGCGGAGGTCTCCAGTTCCGGAGGGAAGGCGGATGCCGAGTTCCTTGCCGTGGTCGGTGGTGACGCGTTGGATGCGTTTGACCAGCAGGGCGCTGGGCAGCACCACCTTTTCCTTGTGGTGGCCGGCGTAGGTGTCCAGGGGTTGTTCGTGCAGGTTTCCGAGGATTTTTTCGATGATCATGGGGGTCCTAGAAGAGGAAGTAGCGCTGTGCCATGGGCAGCACGTCGGACGGCTGGGAGGTGACTTCTTCGCCGTCGACCGTCACTTTGTACGTTTCGGGGTCGACGGCGATGTCCGGGGTTTCGCCGTTGTATTTGAGGTCCGCTTTGGTGAGGTTGCGGATGCCGGTGACGGGTTTGATGATGCGTTCGAGTCCGAGTTCTGCGGGCACTCCGGCGTCGATGGCTGCCTTGGACAGGAACGTGATGGAGGTTTGTTGGAGGGCTTTCCCGTAGGTGGCGAACATGGGTCGCATGGTGCGGGGCTGGGGGGTGGGGATGGAACCGTTGGAGTCGCCCATGAGGGCGTAGGCGATCTGGCCTCCCTTGATGACGAGTTCCGGTTTCACTCCGAAGAACGCCGGATCCCAGAGCACCAGGTCGGCAAATTTGCCCTGTTCAACGGAGCCGATCACGTCGGCCATACCTTGGGCGATTGCGGGGTTGATGGTGTATTTGGCGACGTAGCGCTTGAGCCGGAAATTGTCCGATTCGGCGGATCCGTGGGCGGTTCCGGAAGGGTCCTGCAGAATCCCTCGTTGGCGTTTCATGGCGTCGGCTACCTGCCAGGTGCGGGTGACCACTTCACCGACACGGCCCATGGCTTGGGAGTCGGAGGAAGTGATGGCGAAGATTCCGAGGTCGTGGAGGACATCCTCGGCGGCGATCGTTTCGGCGCGGATGCGGGAGTCTGCGAAGGCCACATCTTCGGGGATGTCCGGGTTGAGGTGGTGGCAGACCATGAGCATGTCCAGGTGCTCTTCGATGGTGTTTTTGGTGTACGGCAGCGTGGGGTTGGTGGATGCGGGGAGAACGTTGGGCAGTCCGGCGATCTTGATGATGTCCGGCGCGTGCCCTCCCCCGGCGCCTTCGGTATGGAAGGTGTGGATGACGCGGCCGTCGATTGCCCGGATGGTGTCTTCCACGAAACCGCACTCGTTGAGGGTGTCGGTGTGGATGGCTACCTGGACGTCGTATTCGTCGGCGACGCGCAGGGACATATCGATCGAGGACGTTGTTGAGCCCCAATCCTCATGGACTTTGAGGCCGACGGCGCCCGCGCGGATCTGCTCTGCGAGGGGCTCGACGGCGGACGCGTGGCCCTTTCCGAACAGGCCGATGTTGACCGGAAGCCCTTCCACGGCCTGGAGCATCCGTGAGATGTGCCAGGCACCGGGCGTGATGGTGGTGGCTTTGGTCCCTTCGGCAGGTCCTGTGCCGCCGCCAACCATGGTGGTGATGCCGTTGCACAACGCAGTGGGTACTTGCTCCGGGGAGATGAAGTGGATGTGGGTGTCGATGCCGCCGGCGGTGAGGATTTTCCGTTCACCGGCGATGATTTCGGTGCTCGCGCCGATCACGATGTCCACGCCGTCGGTGATCTGCGGGTTGCCGGCCTTGCCGATCTTGAAGATATGGCCGTCCTTCAGGGCAATATCCGCCTTGTAGATCCCGGTGTAGTCGAGGACGACGACGTTGGTAATGACGGTGTCCGGAATGTCTTCAGCGCGCGTCAGCTGGCCGTTTTGGCCCATGCCGTCGCGGATTACTTTGCCACCGCCGAACACCACCTCTTCGCCGTGGACTGTGTAGTCCTTCTCGATTTCGAGGAACAGCTCCGTGTCGGCCAAGCGCATGGCGTCGCCTGTCGTCGGGCCGTACAGTTCGGCGTATTGCCGGCGGGGAATTTCGAAGCTCACTGGTGGTCCCTTTCCGCTGCGACGCCCGGGCGGGCTGACCCGTCAACCCCGGTTCCGCCGTCGAGCTTTCCGTTGACTGCGTTACTGAGCCCGAAGACTTCGCGGGACCCGGCGATTTCGATCAGTTGGACAGTCTTCCTGTCTCCTGGTTCGAAGCGCGCGGCCGTGCCTGCGGGAATGTCCAGGCGGCGGCCGTAGGCGGCTTTGCGGTCGAATTCCAGGGCGCGGTTCGCCTCGGCAAAGTGGTAGTGCGAACCAACCTGGACGGGCCTGTCGCCGCGGTTTACGACTTCGACGGCGATCGCCTCGCGGCCGCTGTTGCACGCAATGGAGCCTGGTTGGAGCCTGTATTCACCGGGGATCATGGGGGCTCCTATCGGATGGGGTTGTGCACGGTGACGAGCTTGGTGCCGTCAGGGAAGGTGGCCTCGATCTGGACGTCGTGGATCATTTCCGGCACGCCTTCCATCACGTCTTCGCGGCGGAGGAGCGTGGTTCCGTAGCTCATGAGCTGGGCGACGGTTCTGCCGTCGCGTGCGCCTTCGATGAGCTCGTAGCTGATGATCGCCACAGCTTCGGGGTAGTTGAGCTTGAGCCCGCGTCCTTGGCGGCGCCGGGCAAGGTCGGCGGCCACCACGATCATGAGTTTCTCCTGCTCACGGGGCAAAAGATGCATCGATTCTCCTGAAACCTGGGCACGGGCAATGACAGATGTGACCAGCGTAGGGAGCGGAGGTTTCAGAGAAGTTACCAAAGCGTCTCAGTCGGGGATCAAATTCCCCCGAATTGACCTCAACATAAGTTGAGGTCCTAGCATCGAATCCGGTGCGCGCACGAAATCCGGCGCCATCCCAGCCAGTCCCCGAGGTGTTTGAATGAGCCGTCCCCAACCCCTGCCATCCCCGCGAGTCAGCGAGCTTTTCAAGAGCGCGTTCCGCGGCCATCCGGCAGGCGTGGCCGTCATTACGGCTACAGGGCCCGACGGCGCGGTGGGGCTCACTGCGTCATCGGTGGCGTCGGTGGCCGTCGATCCACCAACGCTGGCGTTCTCCGTCACGAGCGGGCGATCCGCTTCCGTCATTGCGGCGGCCCAGACGATCGTGGTGCACCTGGTAGGCGCTGACCAGTTGGAACTCGTCCGGACTTTCGCTGACCCGACAGCTCCACGTTTCACCGAAAGCATGGACTGGGAAGTGCTGCCCACAGGTGAGCCCCTCCTCAGGGAGGCCCAGTGGGCGCTGCGCTGCGAAATCGTCCACCGGGCAGCTTTGGGCAGCTCCGTGCTTCTGGCCGCGGAGGTCCTGGATATCAGGTCCAGTGCTTCCAGTTCAGCTCCGCTGGTGTACCACAACCGCGAATTCCACACGCTCGTCCAAGGTGTTCCGGCTGTGGCTTAGTTGTTGCGCCCGCGGGCCGCCACGTTCCAGGTGTCCACCACGGCGCCATTGCGGACCACGGTGACCCCATCCACCAGGTTCATGGCCAGGCAGACATGGTTTGGGATGACCCGAAGCCTGGTACCCAGCGCTGGGAGTTCGGCGGAATCCGGCCAGACAACGGTGGCGTGATGCTCGGATAACGCGGTGACCCTGGCCTCCGGAAACTCAGGCAGGCGCGCGTACCCCGTTGCCCAGTCCGGGCGGTCGCTGCCAAGGATCTTGCTGCCCGCATCCACCACGACGCGTCGCACGTTTCCGCCCGTGGCCTCGTGGCGGCTGACGACGGTGGCGGCCACGGTCAGGGCAATGTCATCCCAGCCGCAGCGTTCCAGTTCCAGTTGCTGCGCGTCGCCGAACACGTAGACGCCGGGGCGCAGCTCGGTAGCCACGGTTTCCCCGGAGATAAGGGCCGTTGGCGTTGATCCCCCGCTGATGGTGGAAATCTCAAAGCCAGCCCGCATCAGGGCTTCTGCTGCCAGGCCAAGCGCCTCGTTTTCGTTGCTGGCAGCACCGGTGGGCATTCCCGGTTTGTAGCTGTGGCCGGGGAACGTGAAAACGCCAGCCACAGTCAAGCCCGCTTCAGCAGCGGCCCGGGCCACGTCCACTGCCTCGTCAGGGAGCACGCCGCTGCGGTGATGTCCGCTATCGATTTCGACCAGCACCTCAATCCGCCCCGCATCCGCGCCCATCTGGTGACCCATCGCCGTCGCGCTTTCCGCCGAGTCCAGGCCCACCGCGACGCGGCATGAGGCCGCGAGCGCACGGAGCCGTTCAGCGCGGGGCGCATCCACCCAGAGCGGGTAGGCGATGAAAAGGTCCGTCACCCCGTCCGCCGCGAAAACCTCGGCCTCGCCGATGGTGGCAACAGTGATCCCCTCAGCGCCGGCCGCCAACTGCTTCCGGGCGATCTCCAGCGTCTTGTGCGTCTTCACGTGCGGGCGAAGCCGGAGCCCCCTGCTGAGCATGCTCGACGCCATGCGTTCGATGTTCCGGTCCAGCACATCGACGTCGATCAGGATGGCAGGGGTAACCACTTCGGCGAGGATCACGTTCATGCCTAAAACACTAGCGGCATGTTCGACCGCCCCCTTCCTCAGTCCACCACTGCGGCGACGGCCTCAATTTCCACGAGTTGATGGTCGTACCCCAGAACCGTGACACCCATGAGGGTGCTCGGCACATCATGATCGCCGAACGCGTCACGAATGACCTCCCATGCCGCCACGAGATCAGCCTGACGAACGGATACGACGAGGACGCGGGTGGAAACGACATCTTCCATGCCGGCACCGGCCGCTTCCAACGCTAAGCGCATGTTTTCCAACGACTTCTCCGCTTGCACCTTGTAATCTCCGATGCCCGCCGTGGTCCCGTCCTCGTTCAACGGGCACGATCCCGCCAGGAAGATCAACCGGGCATCTTTGGGTACGGTGGCCGCGTAAGCATATTGCGCGGCCGAACTCAGCCGGTTTGAACGGACCAGGGTGACTGCGCTCGGCATGCGAGGCCTTTCTCGAGTGGTGCGCTGTATCTTGTTGATCTGCACAAGCGTAGTGTCGCAAGTAGGAGATTTCGGGTGGTGACGGTCCGGGGTTGAATGATCCGGGTTGTGCGCGAACACGAGCGCACCACCGCCCAGCCGGAAATGCGTAAAGTCCGGTCTTGCCGAATTGAGGCCACATGGCCCAGGACACCGCAGTACCAACGCCCGAAGACCTGCAGGATCTGCGCCTCGGGCAAGCAATGACCAACCACCGCCCGAGCGCTTTGTCCGATGAAGTCCAGCTGGACCTGACGGATTTCCTGGAGCACCTGCAGAACCTGTTGGTTGAGAACACCGACATCCGCGAGTTCCTTGAGGACCTGGCAGAAATGACTGCCAGGAAGCTCACCACCTCCGCCAATACGGTCGCTTGTGGTGTGACGGTGATCCGGCATAAGAAGCCGGTGGCCGTTGCAGACAGCGACCTGCTGGCGCGCAGGCTGGACGACATCCAGAACAGCTTCGGTGATGGTCCGTGCCTGACAGCCCTGCGGACAAGGAGAATCACCCATGTGCCCGACATTCGGCACGAAGTTCGCTGGCCTGACTATATGAAGGCGGCAGCCTGCACGAATGTGGGTTCCATCCTGGCGTTGCCCATGGAGCTGAACAGCACCGCCGAGGCAGTAGTTAACCTGTATTCGACCCGCGTGCATGGCTTTGGCGAGGAGGATCTTCTCACCGCGCAGCGGGTTACTGCCACGGGAGCCAAAGCGCTTCATCTGGCCCTGAAAATCGCCCAGTTGAAGGACGCCCGGGAGAATCTTGCCGCCGCGCTGGATTCCCGGGCCGCCATCGACACGGCTGTCGGCATCATCATGGCGCAGAACCGCTGCAGTCGCGACAACGCATTCCAGATTCTGGTGAATGCTTCCAACCATCGCAACCTCAAGCTCAGGGCCGTGGCGGAGGGAGTCATCGCGCAGATCGCCGGCGACCAGTGCATAACGGCGGCCTTTGACGAGTAAAAGCGAGGCTGTCCGTCGTCTCAGCATCGGAGGAACGGTGGCACGTCACACACCGCTCATCCCCTTGCAACGCGCCCGCAACAAAGATGCGTAAAGCTGGGGCATACGCACGGCGACAGTTGAGGGGAGCGCACATGACTATCGCGAACAGGGACCTTTTCCAGGCGTTGAAGACCCAGGCCAGCCTGGCCCAGGCCTTCGGCGCAATGCCGGGAACTGCCGAGGCAGCCCACGCACTGAACACTGGCGAGTACGTCGAGGCCTGGCACAACGGCCGCCTCTACCACCGGGGAACCGTGGTCAAGACGGTGGCCGGAACCGAGCTCTTCTGGCTTCTGGATGAGACCGGAAGCCGACGGCTGCTCGATATGGAATCCATGGAGATCGTAACCGCTGACGAACCAGCAACGGCGGCAGCGCAGGAACCGGTACCGGGCCCGACGGCCACGGTCACACCGATCTCCGCATTCCCCATGTTCCACGACGGAACGCAGCAGATCGCCTAGCTGCCTGTCGTCGCGGCACCATGTTCGCGTAGGTGACGGCCTCGATAGGCTGTGCCCATGTCACGCGGAACCGTCAGATCAGCCTATGGTGCACGCGCCAAGGAGTACACGGCGCTTTTCGGGACCATAGAAAGCACCCATCCCGCTGATCAGGCGTTGATTGCGGCCTGGGCTCGCGGACTCGACGGCAAAGTGATCGACGCCGGCTGTGGCCCCGGGCAATGGACCAGCTTCCTTCATGCCCAAGGGGTTGAAGCGGAGGGCGTGGACATTACCTCGCTGCTGTGTTGGCGGAGTTCTCCCGCTGCCTTGCCCCCGGAGGCAGTCTCTTGCTGGGCTTCTTCGACGGCGTCACTGTCGAAGAGTTCCCACACGCGGTGACACCCGCGTACTTCTGGCCCGTCGCGGAGATGGGGAAGCGCCTCCAGAGCGCCGGGTTCCTGGTAACCAGCTCAAACTCCAGGAAAGACCCCGGAGCGCGCCCCCATGCGGCGATCATCGCCACCCGCACGCCCGGTCCCGCGTTGGTTCCCTGAGCACACCGTCGTCCGGGTGACTGACGGATTGCCGAACCCAGCCCAAGCCAGAAACAAATAAAACAGGCCGGAGACTCAACGTCTCCGGCCTGTCTTGGAGGGTGGGCCCTGTGGGGATCGAACCCACGACCCACGGATTAAAAGTCCGATGCTCTACCAACTGAGCTAAAGGCCCCTCCAGCTGTAGAAACAGCCATGAATACTGTACCCCAACGTCAACGCAGACAAGGAACTCAACGCGGCGTGCGCCGTCGTGCGTCCAAGCAACCGTTACTCGACCCCGCCAGAGCACAGGAGTACGGTGAACTCATGAGCGAACAGCCAGGACCACCTGCGTACGGCGGAGCAAACAGGCACCACAAGCCCAAGCCCTTCGCGCCCATCGATTTCGAACCGTTCGCTGGTGGCGCCGACCCCGCGCGGGTTTCCGAGGCTGCGCATCTCGCTGCCCAAGCGCTGGTCAAACGTGGCCGCGACAGTGACGACCCCAAAGTTACGCGACGCCTGGTGAAGTTGGCTGACGAGCAGGGCCTCGAGGCCATCGCTGAAATGTGGGCCGAGAGCCCGGCGCGAAGCCTCCCCGGTGCGTTGTGGCGGCTCTACGCACTCCGCGCCGCCACCATCCAAAACCCGGAGCGGATCTCTGTCTACTTCCGGGCAGGACGCGACACCGCCCAGGTTTCCAACGTCGTAGCGGGCGCCGCGGAGCCGCCTGGAGCAGACGAAATGAAGACCATGGCTGACGCCATTTTGTCCGGCGCGTTCGACGGCGAGTTCGACGTCGCGCTGGAACGTTCCGCTGCTTTCTGCCGCGTGGTGGCACTCGGCCAGGCGACCCTCGCCGATGGCGCAGAGCACACCAACGAAGGCCATGCCAGCAAGCTCACGCGCAACTCACACCAATTGGTGAAGACCGCTGAGGACCTTGAGCATGCCGCCAACGCGTGGCGCCTTGGCGAGCTGGACTAGCCCAACAAAAGGGCGAAACGTACCCACGTCGAGCGCGGACTGTCAATGTTGACTTAGCCCGCTCAACGGTGAAAACTAAAACTGGTGTCGAACCGCGAAACCCCCGGGCTTCAACATATAGCCGCTTCGAGCGGCCTACCGCCGAGAGGCGTATCCGGTTCGGCACCATTTTTATGCCCGGATGCGGAATGCCCGGGCCAGCACTTGGCCGGACCCGGGCATATGCGCCAACCTACTTCAGTGTGACCGTGGTTTTGGCCTGTTCCTTCTTGTCGTGATCCAGCTTTCCGTCCGCCGCCGCAGGAGTCATAGTGGCCGAGATCTCCGCTTCCTTGCCGGGCGTGTAGCCGAAGTTCTCGGCGATGTTGAAGGATTCGCCGGGCTTCAACACAAACGGGTCCTTTTCCTTGAGCTTCATGCCTGAGCTGCTCAGCCCGTACTTCTTGAAGCCATCGCTGCTGGAGTCGGACGGCATGCCACCGAGGTACTTCCAGTCCGAGTACTTGGCGCTGGGAGTGACCAGCGAGTGGCTCAAGGGGATGTCAGCGGATGACGTGTTGGTGACCACGTAATTCACGTAGACGATCGGAGCACCCTTCTTCAGCAGGTTTTCCTTGGTTTCCTTGTCCAGGAACATGCTGTCCTTGGAGGCTACGTCCGTGGCCACCTGGTAGATGTCGACGCTGAAGCTGTCGCCCTTCATGCTGCCAAGCTTGTCGCCCTTGTCCGTGATCGGAAGGGCCCAAGCGGCCGCCGTGTACGAGCCCGAGGACGCTGCAGCCCCATCGGAACCTGCGGAGGCCGAGACGGAGGAGGACGCGGAAGGTGAGGCAGCCGAAGAGGAGGACGACGACGGTTCGGAACCACCCGACGTCGTGCTTGCGGTAGTAGCTCCACAAGCGGTCAAGGCGAGCAATCCCGCCGCGGCGAGGCTGGTGATCTTCACTGTATTGTTGACGCGCACAATTCCCCCATTGATTG
Source organism: Arthrobacter sp. B0316-5-4 (assembly GCF_059090325.1). NCBI lineage: Bacteria > Bacillati > Actinomycetota > Actinomycetes > Micrococcales > Micrococcaceae > Arthrobacter > Arthrobacter sp. B0316-5-4. The sequence goes on along the minus strand of NZ_JBNHFN010000003.1, from coordinate 38,006 downwards.
GATAAATTCGTTGACGTGCCAAGTCTTGCATGGGCGAAGGAGACTCCGCGATGGGGACCTCTCCCCTGCGGGGTCGGGGCGCTCACCATCCGGGCGTGCGGGACCGGTAAAGTTGGGATCGAAACGGGCTGCGTCAAGTCAAGCCGTCCGCCGCCCCATCCGTCCCCAGCCCGGAAGCGACATGAAGCTGCGCCTATTCCCCCAGGAACCCGCCGGACTCGTACTGCTCGCGCAGATGGCCAGTGTCATCGTGGCCGCCACCGGGACGCTCTCCGAAATCCTCGGCGCCCAGGCAAGCGAGCACCAGCGCCTCGCCGAAGAATTGCACGAGCACGAGTCCAAATCCCTGGACCTGCACTTCGCCCTCCTGACGCACATGCGCACCAGCTTCGTGAATCCGCTCCCCCGCGAGGACATGTATACCCTTTCCCGCCACCTCAACGAAGCGATGGAAAAGCTCGATGCCGCCGGCGACCTGGTGTCCCTCTACAAGCTGGACCGGCTGCCCAAGCGTGCGGCAGACCAGCTGGAAATCATCAGCCGCCAAGCCGAGCTGACCGTGGACGCCATGCGGAAGCTCGAGGACCTGGACGAGCTGGAGGACTACTGGATCGAGATCCTCCGCCTGGCCAAACGTGCGGAACGGACACACCGGATCTGGGTCGCCGAGATGCTCAAGGACATGAAATCGGCGCAGTACGCACGGCACCGGGACATCGCCAACCAGTTAGTGGAAGTAACCAAGGACATGCGGAAGGTCGCCACCCAGGTAGGCAGCATCATCGTCAAGGAATCCTGACGTGACCATCGCCTTCCTTGTCCTTGTGGTGGGACTCGCCTCAGGGTTCGCGTTCCTCAACGGTTTCCGTGACGTCTCCAACGCGGTGGCGCTCTCCACCCGGACCCGCGCCCTCACGCCCTCCGTCGCCGTGCTCCTCGCAGCCATTTTCAACTTTGTTGGGGCCATGCTGAGCGGCACCTTCATCCTCGCCTTCACACAGTCGTGGATCACGTTGCCTGGAGGTCCCAGCGGCCTCACCATGCTCGCCTCAGCTTTGGCAGCTTCCATCTTGTGGGGCATCTACGCGTGGTGGAAAGGCGTTCCCTTGTCCTCCACGAACTCGCTGGTGGGCGGCCTGATCGGTGCCGGTAGCGCGAGCATCCTGGTGGGCGGGAACTCGATCGGCGGGGTGGACGGAATCGTGCTCACGCAAGTGGTCCTGCCCTTGGTACTCTCCCCGTTGATAGCCTTCGGGGCGGCGTACCTCCTGGTGTGGCCAGTAACCTGGGCCGCCCGGTACTCGCAGCCCAACGTGGTGAACAGGCGCTTCAGACGTGCACAAGCCGTCTCAAGCGCAGCAGTAGCCTTCGGCCACGGGCTCCAGGACGGGCAGCGCACGGCAGCGGTCATTCTCCTGGCAATGGTGGCCGCCGGGTTGTCAGGCGGGGACGACGTACCCCTGTGGATCCTGTTGCTCACGGCCGTCATGCTCACCGCGGGAACACTGTTGGGCGGCTGGAGGATCTCCCACACGCTGGGCCACAAGCTCATTCGGGTAGATCCGTTGCGTGGATTCGTGGCCCAAACCCTCACGTCCGTCATGCTCTTTATTGGCGCGATCGGCTTCCAGCTGCCGCTCTCCACCACCCACACCTTGACGGCGTCCGTCCTCGGTTCGGGGATCAACCAGCGGTTCCACACCGTCAACCGCCGCCTGGTCAGGAGGATCCTGCTGTTGTGGCTTGCCACCCCGATCGTGACCGCGGCGGTGGCCTTCGTCCTCGAACTGGCGTTCTCACCCCTCGCTAAACTGCCCAACTAGGGCATGAAAAAACGACGGCGGCCGCACCCCCAAGGCGACGGCCGCCGTCGTTACGTGCCGACTCCCCCCATAGAAGCCGGAACCCGCGGAACCCTTATCCGAAGCGGCCGGAGACGTAGTCTTCCGTTGCCTTCTGGCTAGGGTTGTTGAAGATGCTGGTGGTGTCGGCGAACTCGATGAGCTTGCCCGGCTTGCCGGTGCCGGCGATGTTGAAGAACGCGGTCTTGTCGGACACGCGGGCAGCCTGCTGCATATTGTGGGTCACGATAACCACGGTGTACTGGTCCTTGAGCTCGTTGATGAGGTCCTCAACGGCCAGCGTGGAGATGGGGTCCAGAGCGGAGCAGGGCTCGTCCATGAGGATCACCTGGGGCTCCACCGCGATAGCCCGGGCGATGCAGAGGCGCTGCTGCTGACCGCCGGAAAGACCGGAGCCCGGCTTGTCCAGGCGGTCCTTGACCTCGTTCCACAGGTTGGCGCCCACCAGGGACTTCTCCACCAACGCATCGGCTGCGCCCTTGGAGATCTTCTTGTTGTTCAGCTTCACGCCGGCCAGCACGTTGTCGCGGATGGACATGGTGGGGAACGGGTTGGGGCGCTGGAAGACCATGCCCACCTGGGTGCGGACGGTTACCGGGTCCACGCCGGCGCCGTAGAGGTTGTCGCCGTCCAGCAGGACTTCGCCCTCGACACGGGCACCGGGCAGGACCTCGTGCATGCGGTTCAGCGTGCGGAGGAAAGTGGACTTGCCGCAACCGGACGGGCCGATGAAGGCCGTGACGGATTTGGCTTCGATGTTGATGTTGACGTCCTCAACGGCCAGGAAGTTGCCGTAGTAGACATTCAGGTCTTTGACGTCGATGCGCTTAGACATGGTGTTCCTTTGTTCCTTGGGGGTTCTGGAAGTGTAAGTGCGGCCTGAACGGCCAGGCCCGGCTAGCGTCCTGTTTTGGGAGCGAAGATACGGGCAATGAGGCGGGCTCCGAGGTTCAGGAGCATCACCAGGATGATCAGCACCAGCGCGGCGCCCCATGCCCGCTGGTCCGAAGGACCAGGGTTGGACGGCGACGTCGGGTTGAGGATCTGCGTGTAAATGAACGTGGGCAGCGAGGCCATCCAGCCGCCAAACACGTTGTTGTTGATGGTGGTGGCGAAGCCCGCGGTGACCAGGATCGGCGCGGTTTCGCCGATAACGCGTGCGATCGCCAAGGTGACGCCCGACGCGATGCCGGAGATCGCCGTCGGAATTACCACCTTGGTGATGGTGCGCCATTTACGGACACCCAGCGCGTAGGAGGCCTCGCGAAGTTCGTTCGGGACGATCTTCAGCATTTCCTCGCTGGAGCGGACCACCACCGGGATCATCAGGACCGAAAGCGCGACGGCGGCCACCGCACCGGTCTTGGTGCCGGGGCCGACGATGGCGAAGAAGAACGCTGCCGCGAAGAGGCCGGCCACGATGGACGGGATGCCTGTCATGACATCCACGAAGAACGTGATGGCGCGGGCCAGCGGACGGTCGTTGCCGTATTCCACCAGGTAGATCGAGGTCAGCAGGCCCACCGGCACGGAGATGACCGTGGCAAGGAGGGTGATCTGGATGGTACCCATCAGTGCGTGGTAGATACCGCCGAGGACGGGGGCGCCCTCTTCCGCTGCCTTGTTGTCGAAGGCGCCGGTGACGCCGTTCATGGAGGTGCCCAGGAAGCCGGGAGTGATGAGGCCCGGGATGCCGTTGACCAGCACGGTCCAGATCACCGAGATCAGTGGCAGGAGCGCGATCAGGAAGGCACCGACCACCAGGCAGGTTGCGAGCCTGTCCTTGGCCTTGCGGGCACCTTCAACGGCTCCGCTCCAGGAAACGAGGCCCACGGCGAACAGGATGGCGGAGACCAAGCCCCAGCCGAACGCGTTGAAGCCAATGAGCGCCAGGATGGCCGCGCCCACGATCAGCGCGACAGCCAGAACAATGTAGGGCGCGAACTTGGGCAGCTGGCCCTTGGTGAGCGCGGAGCGTTTACGGACTGCTGTGGCGGTCATTTAGTTAGCTCCCGAGAATTCTTTGTGCCGGGTGATGATCCAGCGGGCGATCATGTTCACACCGAGGGTGATGACGAACAGCACCAGGCCGGCGGCGATCAGCGTGTTGACCTTGAGGCCGCTGGCTTCGGGGAAGTTCAGGGCGATCTCGGCGGCGATGGTCTGGTTGCCGGACTGGATGAGGCTGGCTGTCAGGACGCCGGAGGACAGTACCAGGGCAACAGCCATGGTCTCGCCCAGTGCGCGGCCAAGGCCCAGCATGATGGCGCTGATGATGCCTGGGCGGCCGAAGGGCAGCACGGCCATCTTGATCATTTCCCAGCGGGTGGCTCCCAGCGCGAGCGCTGCCTCTTCGTGCAGCTTGGGGGTCTGCAGGAAGATTTCGCGGGACAGGGAGGTGATGATGGGAAGCACCATGACGGACAGGACGATGCCGGCGGTCAGGATGGTCTTGCCGGTTGCGGAGGCCGGGCCTGCGAAGATCGGGATCCAGCCGAGGTTGTTGGCCAGCCAGTCATACGCCGGAGAGATTTCCTTGGCCAGGAAGGCCGCACCCCATGCGCCGTACACAACGGAGGGGATGGCTGCGAGGAGGTCCACCACGTAGCCGAGGCCGGAAGCGAGCCGGCGTGGGGCGTAGTGCGAAATGAACAGGGCCACACCGATGGCTACCGGCGTGGCGATGACGAGGGCGATCACGGCGGCGATGAGCGTGCCCACCACGATCGGGGCGATGTAGGCGAAGAAGCCGTGCCCGCCCTGGATGCTCTCGGGCGGTGCGGTCAGCGCAGGGATTGCCTGAACCACAAGGAACAACGCGACTCCGAAGAGAACCGCGAGAATCAGGCACCCTGCGGCCATGGCGGCCCCGGAGAAAACCTTGTCCCCGGCGCGTCCTGCGCCTTGGGAGGTTGTCAGGGAGTTGGTGGTCACTTCACGATCCTTCAGTCTGGAGTGAACTGGTCTTACATGGCTAAGTTCCCTGCCCCGGTCCGGTGCCGCGGTGGCCACCGGAGAGCGGGACAGGGAACTTCAGTGTTCAGCCGGGTTCAGCAAACCCGCCGGGAAACCTTAGGCCTTGGCCTTGATGGTTTCGATAGCGGCCTTGGCCTTGTCCTGCAGCGTCTTGGAGAGCGGTGCGGACTTCGCGGCGTCAGCTGCGGTCTTCTGTCCTTCGTCGGAAACGACGTAGGTTTCGAAGGCCTTGACCAGGTCGGCAACTGCCTTGGTCTCGTAGGTGGTGCAGACAACGTGGTACGAGACGAGGACTACGGGGTAGGCGCCCGCTGCGGTGGTCTTGCGGTCCAGCTTGATGGCGACATCGTTGGCGGCGCGGCCGTCCACAGGCTTGCCGGCTTCGACAGCCTTGGCGGCAGCGTCCGCGGAGATCTTGACGAACTCTTCGCCGACCTTGATGGAGGCGGTACCGAGCTTGCCGGAAACAGCGGAGTCGTCAGCGTAGGTCACTGCACCGGGGGTGTCGGTGACGGTCTTGACGACGCCGGAGGTGCCCTTGGCGTTTTCGCCCTTCAGGGCTGCGGGCCAGACGCCGGCAGCCTTGTCGGTCCAGACCTCGGGAGCTGCAGCTGCCAGGTAGTCGGTGAAGTTGCTGGTGGTACCGGAGTCGTCAGAGCGGTTCACCGGGGTGACCTTGAGGTCCGGGAGGGTGACGCCTGCGTTGAGGGCGGCGATGGCGGGGTCGTTCCAGTTGGCGATTTCGCCACGGAAGAGCTTGGCGACCGTCGCGGCGTCGAGCTTCAGTTCCTTGACGTCGGGAATGTTGAAGGCGACGGCGATCGGGGAGATGTAGACCGGGAGGTTGATGGCGCCGTCGGGGCCGCACTTGGCCTTGGAAGCAGCGAGCTCGTCGTCCTTCAGGTAGGCGTCAGAGCCGGCGAACTGTGCCGAACCGTCGATGATCGCCTTGCGGCCTGCACCGGAACCATCCGGGGAGTACTGCACGGTGGCGCCCTGGTTTGCGGTGGCGAAACCGGCCTTCCAGGCGTCCATGGCTGCGCCGGTGGAGGAGGCGCCAATGCCGGTGAGGGTACCGGTGACCTTGGTGCCGGATGCTGCCGACTGGGTGCCAGCCGGGGTGCCCGTTGCGTTGTCTGAACCGCAAGCAGTGAGCGCGAGAGCGCCGGCTGCGATGACCGCGATTGCCGCGTTGCGGCCGAAGTGAGTTGCCTTCACTTGGATGTGCCCCTTCCAGGGATTCTTCGATGCGGGCCGAACGGAGATTTCGGCGTGCGCGAGCTGTGGACCTTTTTGTTCCTTTACTGAAGGTAAGGAGCGCAGGTAACGGGACCTGTGGTGAAAGGTGAACAGAAGGTGAACGACGGCGGACCATTGGGTTATGTGGCGCGCGCCACCTTGAGCGGCACCCGGGTTGCCGTCGTTGCGCATGCCGGGGCAAATAGACTGGAGCACATGGCTGCCGCGAAGGGATTTTCTGCAAGCAAGAGGTTTCTGCGCGCCAGGGTCCGGACAGGCTTGGTACGCAGCAGGAATTCGTTGACCCCGGCAATCCAGATGACCGTGTGCGCGGTGGGCGCCTACTCTTTCGCCGAGTACGTGCTGGGCCACCAAGGCCCCTTGTTTGCCGCCACGTCGTCCCTGATTGCCTTGGGCTTCTCCCGCGATCCCCGCCTCCGCAGGGTCATCGAGGTGGGCCTTGGCTGCACACTTGGGATCGTTGTTGGCGACCTGCTGCTCCACTGGCTGGGCGCTGGGATCTGGCAGGCCGCCGTCGTGCTTCTTTTCTCTATCCTGCTGGCCAGGTTCCTGGACAGCGGCACCATCTTCACTACCCAACTGGGGCTGCAGTCGTTGCTCGTGGTGCTGCTTCCGGCGCCGGCCGGCGGGCCGTTTACGCGCAGCCTCGATGCGGTAGTGGGTGGCGTGTGCGCGCTGCTGGTGACCATCCTGGTGCCCAAGGATCCGCGCCGGGAGCCCCGGAAAGATGTCCAGAAGATCCTGCATGAGCTCGCTGAAGTGTTGCGCGAGTGCGCGAAGGCGATGAACGACAGCGACTCGACCACCGCCTGGCACGCCTTGATCCGTGGCCGCAACTGCCAGCCGTTGGTGGATCGGATGCGGCAGACGTTGCGGGCGTCCGGGGAGGTAGCCACGCTTGCTCCCGCACACCGGAGGCATCGCGATGAACTGGCGGGCTTGGAGCATTCGTTGGAGTACATCGATCTTGCGCTGCGCAACAGCCGCGTGTTTGCGCGGCGCCTGACCAGTGCAATCAACCATGCGGCCCTGTCCGACGAAGCGATCGACAGCATCTCCGAGGTCCTGCAGGAAACCGCCGCCGCAATCGACGAGATGACCATTGGGCTCGCCGAGCAAAGCGAGGGTACCCGGCGGGTCCATTTGCGGCGTGCCCGGAACGACCTCTCCGATATTGCCGCCCGGCTCCACCCCAAGATGCTTGATGTCCAAAGGCTCGAGGGCGAGACCGTGGTCATGCTCTTCCGTCCCCTCATGGTGGACCTGCTTGAGGCCAGCGGAATGGAGCCGGAAGAGGCGCGGGCGGTCCTCCCGCCGCTGTAACCCGCGCCGAGACCAATACTGTCGGTACCCGCCACTAGTCTTGGACCCATGGCTTCAAAGACTTCCCGCGCATCCAAAACACCCGCTTACAAGTGCGCCGAATGTGGCTGGACGGCCATCAAGTGGGTGGGTCGGTGCGGCGAGTGCCAGGCCTGGGGAACCGTTGAAGAGTACGGCGCCACGGTTGCGCGAACGACGGCGGCCGCCACCGTCCTGGAACCGGCCCGCCGTATCGCTGAGGTAGATGGAACAACCGCCGCGTTCCTGCCTACAGGCGTGGACGAACTCGACCGCGTACTCGGTGGAGGGCTCGTGCCAGGCGCCGTCATCCTCCTGGCCGGGGAACCCGGCGTCGGAAAGTCCACGCTCCTGCTGGACGTCGCCGCCAAGTTCGCGCGCACAGGCCAGGACGTCCTGTACGTCACCGGCGAGGAGTCCGCCGCGCAGGTGAAGCTGCGCGCCGAACGGATCGACGCCGTCGCGCACACTCTTTACCTGTCCGCGGAGACGGACCTGGGGCAGGCACTGGGGCAAGTTGAGAAGCTTGAGCCGAAACTCCTCATTGTGGACTCCGTTCAGACGCTCAGCAGCGCGGACGTCGAGGGCAGCGCGGGAGGCGTGTCCCAGGTGCGCGAAGTTGCCGCCTCCATCATCGCAGCAGCGAAGCGACGGAACATGACCACCCTTTTGGTGGGCCACGTAACCAAAGAGGGAACCATCGCCGGACCGCGACTGCTCGAACACCTGGTGGACGTGGTGTGCCAGTTCGAAGGTGAACGCCACTCCCGCCTGCGGCTGCTGCGGGCCGTCAAGAACCGCTATGGTGCCACGGATGACGTTGGGTGCTTCGACCTCAACGAGTCCGGTATCGAAGGCCTTGCGGACCCCAGCGGACTGTTTGTTTCGCGGACACGGGAGCCCGTCTCGGGAACCTGCATCACTGTAACCATGGAGGGGCGGCGCCCCCTGCTCGCCGAAGTCCAATCGCTCCTTGCGGAGAGCGCAAATTCCCAGCCTCGCCGGGCCACCAGCGGACTGGAAAGCTCAAGGGTGGCCATGCTGCTGGCGGTCCTCCAGCAGCGGGCCGGGTGCATGTTGCATAAGGACGACTCCTATGTGGCCACCGTCGGCGGGGTGAAGTTGACGGAGCCGGCCACGGACCTGGCGGTCGCGTTGGCTGTCGCCTCGGCAAAGTCACGCAAGGCACTCCCCCAGAGACTCATTGCTTTCGGCGAGGTTGGGCTGGCCGGCGAGGTCCGTCCCGTCCCGGGAATCAACCAGCGCATCCAGGAAGCGCACCGGCTCGGGTTCACCCACGCGATCGTTCCGGCAAGTCCGGCAGGGGCGGGTGTCATCCCTGAAGGCTTCTCGGTGCGCGAGGTGGGCCACCTGGCCGAGGCCCTGGAGCTGCTGATTACGTAGCCTGCATGATTGAGCCGCGGACCGCGGATCCCTAGGATAGGACGAAGGCGCAGCTCAGGAAGGCTTGGTGTTTGTTTTTGGGGGAGCAACCAGTGGAAGACGGCGGGTCCCGCAAGGAGAACCGCGCCGAGCTGTTGAGGGCGTTCACGCTGCCGGCCGTGATCGGTTTGGTGGTGCTCGGTATAGCCGGGGTCAACTTCGCCAACTCACTTGCTGACCGGGAAGCCGCCGCGACGCCGTCGCTCGCGTCCTGCGAAGTCCCCGCGCGAAGCGAACTGGCCCCAGCGAGCGGGTCGCTGTTTGGCGTGAACCTGGACTGGCACTCCAAGTCGTTGGCGTCCTTTGCCAAAGACCTCGGCCACAAACCGGCCGTCAGTGTTTCGTTTACCGGTTTTCCGCTGACATCCAAGGACGAGGACGACCTCCAGAAGGCTGTTGAGCAGATCCACGCAGACGGACACATGATGCTCCTGACCCTCGAGCCTGCCGGTGGCTTGGATGCTGTCACGGAGGACGCGGCCTCTGCCTTGGCTAAGGACCTGGCGCACTTCAACAATGAGGGCGTCCCGGTGATTATCCGGTTCGCGCACGAGATGAACGGCTCGTGGTACGCGTGGTCGCAGCAGCCGCAAAAGTACGTGGCCGCGTTCCAAACGTTGGCAAAGGCAGTGCACAGGGACGCGCCCGGTTCGGCCATGATGTGGGCGCCGAACTACGGCGGCGGCTACCCCTTCGCCGGGGGCCAGTTTGAGGCGAAGCCCGGGACACCCGAATTCGCCGCTTTGGATACCAACGGCGATGGCGTTGTGACGATGAACGACGACGCGTATTCGCCCTACTACCCCGGCGATGAGGCTGTGGACTGGGTGGGCATGTCGCTGTACCACTGGGGCAGCAAATATCCGTGGGGTGAGAACGAACTCCCCGAGCCCAACAAGTTCGCCGAGCAGCTCACCGGAACCTATGTGGGCGCCAACGGCGACGACAGCCTGCTGCCGGATTTCTACGGCGTCTATGGTGGCCAACACGGCAAGCCGGTAGCCATCCCTGAGACGGCTGCGCTCTTTGCCCCGTCGGCGGCAGGGGAACAGGAGCTCGCCATCAAGGAAGCCTGGTGGAACCAGCTCTTCAGTCCCGCTACCCACCAGCGGTTCCCACTTTTGAAGATGATCAACTGGTTTGAATGGGACAAAGACGAAATTGAGGTCAAGGGCCGCGTCGACTGGACCGTGACCAACACACCGGCAGTACGCGAAGCCTTTACCGCAGCTCTTCCGGAGTGGTTCCAGTACGGCCCGGAGCAGTCCTGCCAGCCCAAAACTTAGCGGTGCTGAGCACCCCGAGGGGCACCCGGCGGAGACCTTTCCGGGGTGTCGGTGCCCATCCGCCCGCGTGGTCGGCAAGGATTAGGCCATGACCAAACGGAATGTGCTTATCGGGGGACGCTTTTTCTTTGGCCTTCTGACCCTGGTGGCCGTCGGCGCGCAGCTGACGGTTCATGTGGGCTTGGGGTACGACATCTGGAACTTCTTCTCCTACTTCACCAACCTGTCCAACATCTTCGCTGCGCTGGTGCTCCTCATCAGCGGTTACCGGGTCCTGATCCGCAAGCGCCCCAGCGAGGCCGACGACGTCACGCGCGGTACTGCCACGATCGCCATGGCCGTGGTGGGCCTGGTGTTCGGTGCGCTCCTGGCCGGCGAGGACCTCGGTTCCCTGCTGCCTTGGGTCAATTTTGTGGTGCATTACCTGATGCCCGTGGTGATGGTGGCTGACTGGCTCTTCCAACCGCCCAGAGTGACCCTCAGGGCGAAGCACATCTGGTACTGGCTGCTTTATCCCATCGGCTACTTGGTCTACAGCCTGGTGCGGGGCGCGTTTGTGAACTGGTACCCCTACTGGTTCATCGATCCTGCGCGGGCAGGCGGTTGGGGCGGCGTAGTGGTTTTCGCCTTGGCCATTTCAGTCGGCTTCCTGCTGGTGAGCCTGGCGATGATGTGGCTGGGCAACAAGCTGAAGCGTCAAGTGGACTACTGAGTCGGCGGCCAGGGCGTAATTAACTACACCAACTTGTTATATCCGCCCATGTCAGCGGGCCGCTTTCCCAAAGTGGGCCGCGCCGCAGAGCCGGAAAGACCCTCTTCCGTGGTCACCCGAACATAACGAAATGACCCACTTTGGGGCTTGCTGGTGCGGTTAATGGTGTCGCGAAGCCCTATCATGGTGCTAGTCGTCAAAGGGGCATTTTTTCGTGTGTCCCCTGACGCCGGATTCAGCTTGTCTGTGAGCCGCGGCTTGCACCTTCGAAGGGAAAACCCATGGCCCGGAGCCCGGAAGAGTCGCTCAAGGCGACCTTGGCCAGAGTCGCACCCGGAACTCCGTTACGCGATGGCCTTGAGCGCATCCTTCGCGGACGCACCGGAGCCTTGATTGTGCTGGGATCGGACCGCACCATCGACTCCATCTGTTCCGGCGGATTCGATATCGGCATCGACTTCTCCCCCACGCGCTTGCGGGAACTCGCCAAGATGGACGGCGCCATCATCTGCGACAAGGATGCCAGCAACATCGTCCGGGCCGCCGTCCAACTGGTTCCGGACTCCAGCATCGAAACCCAGGAATCCGGTACAAGGCACCGCACCGCTGAACGTGTCGCCATCCAGACCGGCGTCCCCGTCATTTCCGTCAGCCAGTCCATGCAGATCATCGCCCTTTACGTGAACGGGCTGCGCCACGTGCTGGAGGGTTCGGAGAAGGTCCTGGCCCGCGCCAACCAGGCCCTGGCCACGCTGGAACGGTACAGCGCCAGGCTGGACCAGGTCACCAGCTCGCTTTCGGCCCTCGAAATCGAGGCCCTGGTCACCGTCAGGGATGTTGCTGTCACGCTCCAGCGCCAGGAGATGGTCCGCCGGATCTCGGAGGAAATCGCCCAGTACGTCCTGGAGCTCGGCGAAGACGGCCGCCTTTTGTCCCTTCAGGTGGAAGAGCTCACCATGGGACGCGGACCGGGCAGCGATGTCATCATCCGTGACTACTCGGACCCGGACGCAACCCCTGAAGACATTGAAGAAGCCGTCCAGGCCCTGCTGAACCTTGGGCCCACGGAGTTGATCGACCTTAGCCGCATCGCCCACATCATCGGTTTCGCCGGCGGAGTGGAACAGTTGGATGCGGTAGTCCAGCCCCGCGGATACCGGCTGCTGTCCGGGCTCAAATCCGTCCCCAAGGCCGTGGCCGACCGCTTGGTGGACTACTTCGGTGGCCTGCAGAACCTGATGGCTGCCACCATCGACGACCTGATGACTGTGGACGGCATCGGCGACCAGCGCGCCCGCACCGTCCGCGAGGGCCTGAGTCGCATGGCGGAGGCCAGCCTGCTGGACCGTTTCCTCTAAGGCGACAGCCGCCGTCGAACGTTGCCTGGCGCGAGGCCGCTTAGTTCAGCTGGAAGGTGGCTTTGGGGCTGGCCTTGTTTCCCAGCCGTGCTTCGAAGGTGTAGTAGGCGCCCCCACCACCGGGCTTGGCGTTGATGGCGCCGCAGCCTTCCAGGGTCCGGTTGCGCTGCCACGGGAAGTTGGCGGTTTCGCTCTTGCCGGGCTGGATGGTCTTGATGAGGTCCACGCCGCCTGTCTGGCAGTCCTTGGAGGAGAAAATGCGGTCGGCTCCGCTCATCACCAGGTATTCCATCTGTGAAGTTCCGACGTTGACCTCGCACGGAGCTGCGCCGCCGTTGGTGATGGTCATGGTCAGGAGCGGCATTTCCTCGGCACCGTAGGCGGGTTTATCGGTTTTCGCGGCCACGGTCATGAGGTTGAAGTCGCACACGGGCGTAGCGGAAGCCGAAGGCGACGGCGTTCCCGACGGTGCGGTCCCGTGCGTCGGTGCCTGCGTTGTGTCGGGAGACGCGACCGCTTGCGGTTCAGACTTCCCGGAAAGCGCCCCAGTGACGGCAACTATGCCAGCCACGAGCAGCACGATCACCAGCAGCAGGGCACCGAACACCACCTGCCGACGACGGCGGTACACGGCAGGGCTCGGCCGGCGACGGTTCGTGGAGGTGCTTTGGGGCGACGAACCGCGGGCAGCACCTTTCGCCGGCGCTGATGAGCGCGCGGTGGACTGCTGCTTACCCTTGGTGGACATGGTTCTAGGCTAGGCTCGCAGCGGCCGGGGTGCCTAACCTCCACGCCGCTGGCGCCCAATCCTGGGCTGTGTGACGTCGGCCATGCGGTTGCGGGCGGGCTACTCCGGCCTGGAATCCACTAGAGTTGATGGCAGTATGACACTTCCCAACACCCACCAGCTGGCCTCGCTCCATGACGCCCTGGATCAGTGGTTCGAGGACACAGCAAGGGAGCTCCCCTGGCGCGAGCCGGACTGCAGCCCATGGGGAATACTCGTCAGCGAAGTCATGCTCCAGCAAACGCCGGTGGTGCGTGTCCTTCCCGTCTGGCTCGACTGGATGGAACGCTGGCCCACACCCTCCCACCTCGCCAAGGAACCGTCCGGTGAAGCCGTGCGCCATTGGGGCCGCCTGGGCTATCCGCGTCGGGCCCTGCGCCTGCATGCGGCCGCCGTCGCTATCCGGGATCAACACGGCGGTTCGGTGCCCGACAACTACGACGAGCTCCTGGGCCTTCCCGGCGTCGGCAGCTACACGGCCGCCGCTGTCGCTGCATTCGCCTTCGGTCGCCGGGAGACCGTAGTGGACACGAACATCCGGCGCGTCCACGCACGGCTCTTCTCCGGGAACGCGCTTCCGGCGCCAACCCTGGCCGCCGCGGAGATGCGCCTGGCGGAGGTGCTGCTGCCCCTCGATCCGAAACTGTCCGTGCGCTGGAACGCTTCCGTCATGGAGCTCGGTGCCATGGTCTGCACCGCCCGCAGCCCCAAGTGCGCGGACTGTCCCGTCCGGGCAAGCTGTGCCTGGCTCGCCGCCGGTGAGCCACCGCCGTCGTACACGCCCAAAGGCCAGTCCTGGCACGGCACCGACCGCCAGGTCCGCGGAGCCGTGATGGCTGTACTCCGCGAAGCTGCCACGCCTGTCCCGCGCGAGATGTTCGAGCAGGCACCGGCCGACCTCGGGTTCGCACCATCCGGCGTCGGCATCCCGCTCGCAGCGTTGCACCGGCTCAACTCGGCGCCGGAACAGCTGGAGCGCGCCTTGGACGGCCTGCTGACCGACGGCCTTGCGGAAATGCACGACGGCGGGTTGCGGCTTCCGGCGTAGCGCGTCCTGGTCCTACCCTGAGGCATGGGCAGAATCGGTTTCGTTTTGACCCTTGCCGGCACTGTGGCCCTGCTTACAGGCTGCTATCCGGAGCCTGTGGCGTGCCCGGCCATTGCCCGGGTTACCGGGGTGTCCGTGAGCGTGGCCGCCTCCTACGCGGGCGAGGTTGGTTCTCTTCGACTGAAGGCTTGCCAAGACGGTAGCTGCACGGAGAAAGAGCTGGTTCTGCAACCGGGCTCAGTTGCCGTCGACCAGGGTTGCTCGCCGGAGGGTGTCTGCTCAGCGACATCCTCCCCTGACGGGACCCTGCAGGGCTTCCTGGAGCTGCCGGCGTTGTCCGAAGCGCCCATGGATGCGACGGTGACCGGCACTTCCACGGCCGGCGCGGCCTTGCCGGTGCGCACCCTGACATTCACTCCGAAGGGTGACTATCCGTTCGGCGAGCAGTGCGCGCGCGTCATTACGGCTGCCGTGGTCCTTGATGCGGCGGGGCTGCGGCAAGGGTAGCAGTATCTGACCGCGCCGTTCCTCTAGCGATTTGATTTAGCCAGCGGTATTCTCGTGTCATTCTGCCCGGGTCGACCTTTGGAGGCGTTGTGCCAAGCACCGATGAGCCAGGGGCTGAAATGCCAGGCCGGTCAGTGGATGCGGATCTCAGTGCGCGGATTTACAACAAGCATGGCCGGGAACTCAGCGAACTTCGTGCAGCGTTGACTGCGTCTTCACGGCGCGAGGATCCTAGCCGCCTCGGCCGTCGGCAGCATCGGGCGGGCCCTATGCCATCGGCCGACGACGCGAACATCAATCTGACCATCGTCGCCGAAACGGTGGAGATGGGGTGGTTTGCCCCTGGGCCTGCCCCTGCCGGCACCTGCGTCACGGTGTCCTTCGCGGCCCACCGGAAGGACGCCGGATATCGCACACCCCTCTCACTGGCAGAATGCGATGCCTGGATGCAGGCACTGCTGGACAGCTCCTGGATGTCCCACGCCTACCGCTGCCGGTGCGCAACGGGAGCAGCCGGCGAGGGCGTGGTGTCCTACAGGGTCTTCCTTGACGCTGCACATAAGCCAGTGCCGAAGCCCCCAGAGGTTGCGGCGGAGGCCTGTCAGCCCCTGAACTAAGTACTTCCGCCCGACGCCAGAGGACAGGGATGCGGCCGCCGAGTTTTCAGTGCCAACACTCAGGAGTCCGCAGCCCCGGCTGACCGCCGGTACGAACTCGGCGTGAAGCCCAGGAACTTCCGGAAGTCATTGGTGAGGTGAGCATGATCGGCGTAGCCAAGTTCGACGGCGATCACCGCAAGGTCCGCTGTTGGATCGGACCGGGTGCGCTCGGCCGCGTCCTGCAGCCTTCGGCGACGGATGAGGGCGGAGGGACTCAACCCGATGTATTTCTTCGCAATCCGTTGCAACGTTCGCGGGGACACAGCAAGCACGGATGCCGCGTCCTCGATCCGGACCACCGGGGGGTCGGAAGCGATGAGGTCCATCATCCGGTTTGCGAGCAGGGCCTCTTCGGACAACACAACGTCCAGCGAAACCAGCCACGCAACAAAGGCATCCACTGCCCGTCCGCGGTGAGCGCCGCCGTCGTGCGTGTCCATGGCCGCTGAGACGGCAGTGTGAAGATCGCGCAAGTCCAACGCGAGCCCTTTGTCCCGCAGGTTCTCCGGGGCGTCACTGAACAGGGGAACCGCTGCCGGACGCAGCAGGGCTCCCACCGCCCAGCCCCTGCCGGTCAGGTCACGGTACGTGGCGCGGGTGGTGGGGCCGGAGAATTCGACCACATCACCTTGCACCACCAGATTGGAGGTGGGGTAGGCGATCACGTGTTGCCGGGACGATCGGCCGGGTTCGATGTCCCACTCGGGGATCCAGAACCACTGGACAAGGTGCGCCACCGACGCTGGCGCGGGAATGCGGTGGAAGGTGGGCAGCCGCGCGGGATAGAGGATGCCTTTGAACGAATCCTTCATTGGAGCCTTTCCCGCAACCCAACCCCTCGCGAACCCGTCGCGAATCTCCAAGCGCCGGCCCTCACCAGGCACGTAGCGTCATAACCATGACAGATACTACAAGCACAGAAGCGACCACCGCCGCTAACGGCGAGCACACCACGCACGGCGTTCCGAACGGGTTGACCAGCCTCACACCGTTCCTTGCTGTGCCCAACGCCAAGGAAGCCATCGCGTTCTACCGGGACGTGTTCGGCGCCAGGGTGGTGGGCGAAACTGAGATGGGTGGTGTGGTGGTCCACGCGGAGCTCGACTTCGGAAATGGCCACCTGCAACTCGGCGAACCCAACCCCGAATACCACTTGGTTCCGGCACCCGAGGGCGAGAACGACTGCTATTCCCTGGGCCTCTACTGCTCCGATGCGGACGCCCTGGTCCGCAAAGCGGAACAAGCCGGCGCCACCATCAGGGAGCCGTTGAGCACCTTCGTTTCCGGTGACCGCTATGCCAGCATCCGGGATCCGTTCGGCGTCCGGTGGTCCGTGATGACGCGCGTCGAGGACCTCTCAGAGGAGGAGAGCAACCGCCGCGTCGAAGAGTGGGCTGCGCAGCAGGGCTAAGCCGCAGGGGCTGCGCTTAGGGCGTGGCCGGGCCCCACGCAGGGCCGGGCCCTAGCTCAGGCAGAGGCAGAAGGGGTGTCCGGCAGGATCAAGGAACACCCTGAACGTTTCGCCGGGCTGGTGGTCGGCCTTGCTGGCACCGATGGCAAGGACTTCTTCTTCAGCCTTGTCCAGGTTGTCCACCACGACGTCAAAGTGCATCTGCTGCGGGATTGTCTGGCCCGGCCATACGGGCGCCTGGTACACATCAACCTGCTGGAAGGAGATGCAGTTGCTGCCATCCTCCGGGCGCACGTCGTACCAGTCGCCGTTCTCGTTGGATACGTGCCATCCGAGCAATTCGGCGTAGAAAGCTGCGAGCGCTGCCGCGTCCGGGCAGTCGATGACAACGCTGGGGTGCTTGGCAATAGCCATGTTCTTAAACCTCGTCTGCGGTGTTCTTCATGCGGGCAAGGGCACTTTTGGTGCCCCTCTGGGTCAGTACGTGAACAACGGCGCCAACACCTGCGGAGACTACGGCGAAGACCAGGACGCCTGGCAGGGAGTCGTTGAGGTCGGTCCCGTCCTTCGGCGCGGGCTTGCCGGTTTTCTTCTCCCAGAGACCTTCCAGGGTCTTGTTCGCGATGGCACCTGCGCCGAGACTAACAGCAATGCCGAACAGTTTTACCAGTAGGTTCACGAAGTTCCTCCATTAGATAGCGCGCCTCGAAACGAGGCCTCCCACAGCAAGACAGGGCCGCTGCAACCGCAGCGGCCCTGTCCACATTCCTAGTCCTTCTTGAAGGCGTCCTTCAGCTTCTCGCCAGCACCCTTGAGGTCGGCCTTGGTCTGGTCGCCCTTGCCTTCAGCTTCGAGACCCTTGTCGTCCGTCAGCTTGCCGGCAGCTTCCTTTGCCTTGCCGCCGAGCTTCTCGCCAGCATTCTCCATCTTGTCGTCAGCACCCATGTCGCACCTCTTTCGTCGTAGGAACCTTGTACCTCTACAACATCACTAATCAGCATACTTAGCAATATCTTGGCCCAAAAACGGGAGAATCAGAGCTCCCCAAACCCTTCCTCCACAAGCCGACGCACGTATCCCACAGCCTTCGCGGCGTCCTTCCCACGGGCCTCGACGTGGAGTGTCGTACCCTGCCCTGCGGCGAGCGCCATCAGCGCCATGATGGACATGCCGTCGACGCCGTTGACGGTCACTTCGGCGTCCATGCCCGACAAACCGCCTGCGATCTTTGCCGCGGGACGTGCGTGCATTCCCAAGGGGTTGATGAGCTCGAAGTCGCCGCTGGCGTCCGGCGCCCCAGTGACGGGCTGCCCGGCTGCGGCGTCGGTTGAGGCGGCGTCGGCGCCCGCAGTGCTTGGGTCAGGGCCGAACCTCACCGCCTCAGCTGCTTTGAGCACATCCTCGACGCCGGCACCTCCGTGGGCAGCGACGGCCGCCGCCACGAGGCCCTCCACCAGAGGCGCGTCTGCCAGCCGCACGGCCTCGGGAGCGCTGGCGAACTCCATTGCCGACTCCGCCGTCATCACCGCCGAGCCCAGGTCGGTCAGCACCACCACTCCGTCACCTCCGGAATCCACCAGTGACTGCTCGACGGCGGCAAGCACCTTCTCCAGGCTGGTACCGATCCGGTCGTCGTCCGTTCCCCCGGCGGCGACCAGTTCGACGTCGGGCGCCATCTGGGCAGCGAGCTCCACCGCCCCCTCGGCAATCTTGCTGCTGTGCGAAACAACCACGATCCCTACCGTCATACGGCGTCGGTTCCGGCGTCCGCCACGGAATCGGCCGTGCCTGCTGCCGCAACCACGGCCGCACGCAGGAGCAGGGCGGTGGAGGCTGCGCCGGGATCGCGGTGACCGGCACTGCGCTCCCCCAGGTAACTGGCCCGGCCTTTGCGGGCAACCAACTCATCCGTGGCCGCGGCACCAGCCTCGGCGGCCTGGGCGGCGGCCTCGAGCACGTTCACCGGATCGCCGCTCTCGGATGCCGCCTTGCCTGCGGCCTCCACAGCCGGCGTCCACGCGTCCACCATCGTCTTATCGCCCAGCTCGGCCTTGCCCCGCGCTACAACGCCATCCCGCGCGGCAGCCAGGGCATCCGTGAGCGCCTGGGCATCCACGTCCGTGGCGTCGCCCAGCGACGTAGCTGCCCGAAGGTACGCGGTGCCATACAGCGGCCCCGCGGCTCCGCCCACTTTGGACATGAGCGCCATGGCAGCAGCCTTCAATGCTGCTCCCGGGGTTTCGGGCGGGGTCTCTTCAAGCTTTTGGAGCACAGCTTGGAAACCGCGGTCCATGTTTTCGCCGTGGTCGGAATCGCCGATTGCCCGATCCAGTTCGATCAGTTCCGTCCGATGTTCTGCCATCGCTTCTGCGGATAGTTTCAACCAATTAACGGCCCAGTCGACGCCCAATCCCATGCTCAGGCACCCCACCGCAGGGCAGCGGTGTGGACTGGCGCGTCCCAGAGCCTGGTCATCTCATCATCAAGACGCAATACGGAGACGGAGCACCCCTGCATCTCCAGGGACGTCACGTAGTTGCCCACCAGCGAACGCTCCACCGTGGCGCCCCGTTCAGCGAGCACCTGCGCCGCCCGCCGGTAGACGATGTACAACTCACTCTGCGGCGTTCCGCCCATGCCGTTGACGAACAGCAGGACCTTGTCGCCCGAGGCCAGCCCAAGGTCCTCGAGGACGGGCTCCAACAGCCGGTCTGTGATCGCGTCGGCGCTTTCCATAGCAATCTTGTGCCTGCCGGGCTCGCCGTGGATGCCGATGCCGATCTCGATCTCGTCGTCGGCCAGTTCAAAGCTTGGGGTTCCCGCGTGGGGCACGGTGCAGCCGGACAAGGCCACGCCCATGGTCCGCACGTTGGCCACCACACGTTCGGCGATCGCAGTGACGGCATCGAGGTCATCTCCGCGCTGGGCGGACGCGCCGGCGATCTTTTCCACCAGGACGGTCCCGCCCACTCCGCGGCGGCCAGCCGTGTACAGCGAGTCCTCCACGGCGACGTCGTCGTTCACCAGCACCGAACGGACGCGAACGCCTTCAGCCTGGGCCATTTCCGCGGCCGTTTCGAAGTTCAGGACGTCACCGGTGTAATTCTTCACGATATGCACGACGCCGGCACCCGAGTCCACGGCGACGGTCGCCGGGATGATCTGGTCGGGTGTGGGAGAGGTGAAGACTGCGCCGGGGACGGCAGCGTCCAGCATGCCCAGGCCCACGAAACCTGCATGCAGTGGCTCGTGACCGCTGCCTCCGCCGGACACCAGGGCAACTTTGCCCGCTACCGGCGCGGCCTTTCGGACGACGAATTTGGGGTCGGGATGGACGTCCACGATGTCGGCATGGGCCATGCCAAAACCTTCGACGGACTCGTCCACCACGGCGCGTGGATCATTGATGAGCTTTTTCATTGGATGCTCCTGGGCGTGCTGTGGCTGGTGCTCTGACCCTACTACCGGCGGGCGGGCCCACGGTAGGCCCCGGGACGAAGGGACGGCACTTAAATGGTGGGAGGGACAGCCCTTCGGCCGCCCCTCCACCTGCACTTCTGTTCACGGGTCAGTCGTCGGCACCTGGTACAGGATTCAACGCGGACTCGGCACGGGGACGAACCTCAGGCCAGAAGGCCGAGTAGAGGTCCGGGTCCGGATGGCGTTCCCCGGCCCACGACTCCCCGTTTGGCATGGATCCATACGGGATGTCGATCTGGAATGCCGAGAAATCAGGAAAGGTCACCCGATGGTCCATTGCCACCAGCTCCCTAGCTGTTCAGCACAGCGTCGCCACCGGCAGTCACGATGTCTTCGAGAAGCACCGTCTGGTCGATGACCGGAAGACCCACGACGTGCCCGAAACTGAACATGTTTTGTGGGTCAAGCTCTGCCTTCGCCTTCCGGAGCCGTTCGCGGACAGTGGGACCCCAGGGCCGCTCCCTGTCCTCGGCGTCGACGAAGTGGCCGTGCAGGTTAACGAAAGTGCCGCCGCTGGAGGCGTCGCGCAGGTCGTCGCGAACGGCGTCGAACACTACGGGAAGCAGCTCCGCCAGGGGCGGGACAGCCATGCCCGCCATGAAGAAGCTGAACGCGGCGTCGCGTGCCCCAACGCTGTCCTCGCCGTCAGCGCTCTTGGCCAGGGCGCCGCCAAGCAGCCGCACCTCCGCCATCAGCACCGGACTCTGGACACCTGGGCCGAAGTGACGCAGGATCGCGCTCTTTGCCCCATTGTCCAAACGGTCCAGCAGGAAGCCACGCTCGCGCACGGGCACAGGCTGGTCCGGGTCCTGGTGGATACTGTCCATCTGGGTGGAATCCAGGGGCCCGGTCCCATCCATCATGAAAGGCGCACTTTGGCGCATTGGCTCCAGCAATTTCGAAGCCTCTGCCGCGTCGCCTTGGTACGCATAACGCAGATGCACGACGAACTTGCCGCGCAACGGTTCGGGAATCATCTCCATGTCCGGGAGGCGAAGGAAAGCCAACGACGCCGACGCTTCCTGGGGCAGCGAAGGAACCCACTCGCTGAACTGCTGGAGGACCGCCGGGGCATGCTCGCCGTCGAAGTAGAGGCCACCGGCAAAGAGGTCCGAGCCCGGGAACAAATGGAATTCCATGGCTGTGACAATGCCAAGATTCCCCTTGCCTCCGCGCAGGAGGTAAAAGAGCTCCGGGTTTTCGTCCTTGGTCACCCGTCGGTGCGTGCCGTCTGCGGTAACGAGTTCGAAGGCGATCACGTGGTCCGATGCGAAGCCGTACTTTCGACCCATGATGGGCAGGCCGCCACCCAACGTGTAACCCACCACGCCGACGTCGGTGGTGGAACCGCAAAGCCCCATCAACCCGAACGTGGATGCCAGTTCCACTACGGCCTTCCATCGGACGCCGGCGCCAACGCGGGCGATCCGCTCAAGCGGATCGATACTGAGCTCCAGCATTCGGCGGGTGCTGATGAGCAGACCACCCTCAATGGCATTGGTGGCACCGTGACCGGTGGATTGGACGGAGACGGGCATTCCGTGCTCCGCAGCCCAGCGGACTGCCGCCGAAACGTCCTCTGCGTCGAGGGCGCCGAAGGCAACATCCGGCTGGTGTTGTGTGGACAAATTGAAGGCCGCTACTTCTGCGGCGAAGCCGGGATCGGCAGGCGTGAACACTGGACCGCGCACGCTGAGTTGGAGTTGTGAAACATCTGGAGTGGAGGCGTGGGACTGCATGATCTTCTCTCAAATTGACCGATGTGGCGGAAGCTTCCCCAGCAAGCCTTTATCAGTTTATCCATCAACTTTAGATAAGAGAAGAGGTAATAAATCACGCATAATCGGGCAGGGCTCAGCGGAGCATCGAACCCAAGGCCTGAGAGGGGGTTGGGCGCTGGCTAAAGCTGCTTGATCATGCGGGTATTGCCCAAGGTGTTGGGCTTCACGCGGGCAAGGTCCAGGAACTCGGCCACGCCTTCGTCATGCGAGCGCAGAAGCTCCGAATACACCTGCGGATCAACTGCCGATTGGTCCGCCATGACTTCAAAGCCGTGGCGCTTGAAGAAGTCCACCTCGAACGTCAGGCAGAACACCCGGCTCACTCCCAGCGCCTTTGCCTCTTCCAGCAGGTTCTCCACCAGGACATGGCCCACGCCGCGGCCACGCCAGGAATCGGCTGCGGCCAACGTACGGATCTCAGCCAGGTCTTCCCACATGACGTGCAAGGCGCCGCACCCAATCACCTCGCCGGCGTCGGACTCGGCAATCCGGAATTCCTGCAGGCTCTCGTAGTACGCCACCGTCTCCTTGGCCATGAGGATCCGCTCCTCAGCCAAAGGAGCGACAAGCCTCTTGATCGCCGCCACATCGCTGGTGCGGGCAGGGCGAAGGCTGAAGGTCGAATCCACTCCCCCATACTAGCGAGGCGAAGCCCGGCACTCACTTTCATCCGCAGGAAGCCCGGTACCTTACCAACACTTATCTAGATAAGTGTTGGTAAGGTGTTGGCATGTCAACACTTCCCGACTCGCGCATACCCGTCGAACCGATTTCGCTTGAGAGGTTCGAATGGAACCCGCGCGCGCCCGGGATGTATTCAAGGGCAGAGGTCGAGCGGCAGACCGGCCCGTACGACGCTGCAGTCACGGCGTCGATCGCGACGTGGACTCCGAGTGTCTCCGCCGAGGATTCCGCCGACATCGAAGACGCGACCCGCCAGCTGGTGGACTTCGATAACCACGCCCAGCGCACACTTGGCATAAAGAACCCCGCTCTCGGACCCATGACGGCTATCCTGCTGCGCACCGAATCGGCCTCCAGCTCACAAATCGAACAGCTCACCACATCGGCGAAGCAGCTGGCCCTGGCAGAGATTGGCGAGGGCGACAAAGTCAACGCCCTGACCGTTATAGGCAACGTCCGCGCCATGGAGGCGGCCCTTCAACTGGCTGACAACATCAGCGAGGACTCCATCCTGGCGATGCACAAGGCTCTCATGCTGCACCAGCGTGGCTTCGATCCTTCTGGCGCCGGACGCTTCCGGGACGAGCAGGTGTGGATCGGCCCTGGCCAGGCCGGGCCGAGGATGGCCGAGTTCGTCGCTCCGCACCATAGCCGGATTCACGATGCGATCACGGATCTGGTGGGGTTCATCCAGCGCCAGGACATCTCCGTACTCGTCCAGGTCGCCGTCAGCCATGCCCAGTTCGAAACGATCCACCCGTTCCCCGACGGGAATGGCCGGACGGGGCGCGCCTTGGCTCAGTCGGTCCTCCGCAACAAAGGCCTGGTGAGCTCCACCGCGGTGCCAATCTCGGCGGGCCTCCTCGTGGACACATCGCGCTACTTTTCGGCATTGGGCGCATTTCGGCAAGGAGATGCAGGACCCATCGTCCGCGAATTCGCCAGGGCGGCCCGCACGGCGGCTATCACCGGATCACGGTTGGTCGACGAGCTGGCGGCCCAGCTTGAGGAGTCCCGCGCGAAGATCTCCGGCCTGCGCTCAGACGCAGCGGCATGGAGGGTGCTCCCCGCGCTGATCGGCCAGCCCGCCGTGAACACGAAGTACCTCATGACTGAGCTTGGACTCGGCGAGATGGCGGCATTGCGCGCACTCGATGCCCTGACGGAACGTGGCGTACTAACTGAAGCGTCTGGACGCGGCCGCAAACGAGTGTGGCAACACCGCGGCATCTTTGACGTCCTTGACGCCTACGCCACCGACATCAGGCGCACCTCAGCCGGCTGATCCAGCACCGTTGCCCCTAGACCCCCAGTTCCTCAGGCAACGCTACGTCCTCCCCCAGCACCTGCTTGGCCAGGAAGTGCTCCACAACCCCGTACCAAACCTTGGCGTGCTGCGGCTGGAGCACCCAGTGGTTCTCGTCCGGGAAGTAGAGGAATCGGTGCGGGCTCTGGCCGTTGTCGTCAGCGGGCAGCTGGGATGAGGAGAGGAGCTCGTACCAAAGCCTCAGGCCTTCGCCGATCGGCACCCGGTAGTCCTTGTCGCCGTGGATCACCAGCATGGGCGTCCTGATGTTGCCGACGTTCAGGTGCGGCGAGTTCTCCATCGCCATCTCCTCGGTCATTTCCTTCAGCCAATATTGCGCCGCATCAGTGGTGGGGCCGAACTGGTCCAGTGCCCACAGGCTTGCGTGCGTGACGATTGCCTTGAAACGGTCGGTCTGGCCTGCCACCCAGTTGGCCATGTAGCCACCGAAGGATCCGCCCATCGCAGCGGTCCGGGACCCGTCGATGTCAGGCCGTTCCACTACCGCGTCCGTGATGGCCATGAGGTCCGTGTACGGCTTCTTGCCCCACTCGCCCCAGCCGCGCTGGATGAACTCCTGCCCGTAGCCGGTAGAAAGCGCAGGATCGGGGAGCAGCACGGCATAACCCTTGGCCACCAGCAGCCACGGATTCCAACGCCACGTCCAGGCGTTCCACGAACCGAGGGGTCCGCCGTGGATCCAGAGCAGGAGCGGGGCCGGGGCTTCTTCGGAGGCGCCCTCGGGCAGTGCAAGATAAGCGGGCACGCGGGAGCCGTCCTCTGCCGTGGTCTCGACCCGCTCCAGCCGGCCCTTGTGGACAGGCCTCTCCGCCGGCGCCGGCAGGCGAACCGCCTCTCCGGTGGCGAGGTCAATCCGCACTGCTTCGGGCGGGAACTCGTACGAACTCCGCAGCGCATACGCCATAGCCCCGTCGGGTGACACCACGACGTCGGAATAGGCTGCGGAGTCCTTCGTCACCCGGGTAACGCCACCGTCGGCGACGTCAAGCCGGAAAACCGGCGACGCGCCGTCGTCGTCCGCTTTCGCGAGTATGGCGCTGCCGTCAGGGAGCCAGGCCAGCGCAGTAGCCCAGCGGTCCCACTGGTGTGCCAGCGGCTCCAGATCCGTGGTCTCGCCGTCGGCGACATTGAGCAGATGCAGTTTCACTTGCGGAGCCTGCGTGGGGGTGGTGTCGCTTTCGCTTTCAACCACCAGCGTGCGGCTGTCCGGGCTGACGGGTCCCGGAAAGTAGCTCATGCCTTCGTGGTCCAGGAGCACCTTGACGTTGCCGGTAGCGACGTCGACGGCGGCGAGCACCTCGCGGCTGTCGGCTTTCGCGAGCGCTTTGGTCAAGCTTGTGTAGATGGTCTTGCCGTCCGGACTCACCACTGTCTTGGCTTCGCGCAGCGAACCGCCGACTCCGGGCGTCAGGTTGCGGAGTTTGAGCGACGGCGCGGCGTCAACGGTGGAAGGCTTGCCGGGCTCCTTGTCCTCGCCCTGTTCCACGGCGAAGAGCCGCGGCTCGGCCGGACCCAGGTCAGCGTCCCAGTAGCGGACCGGGTAGCCACTGTGCAGGATGGCCGATACCTTGTTGTCCTTGCGGGCCTTACGGCGTTCCTCATCGTTATCCTCGTCCGAGGATCCAGCCAGGACCTCCGCGTTGATGAAGGTTGCGTCCACGTCCTTCGCGGCCATAACGGAACTGATACCACCGGAGCGGGAGTGCACCACGCGGGCTTCTCCTCCGCCGGCGGGCAACAGCCACAGCGCGTTGACGGGGTCAGCGTCGGGGCTTTCCGGGTCCGGGCGTGCCGACGTGAAGTAGAGGTCGCCAGTGGAGGCGAAGACCGCGCCCGCTTCTCCCTTGGAACTGCGCGTGATCCGGCGCGACGGGCGCTGTCCCGTCGGATCGATCTCCCAAAGTGCGTTGGCGAACTCGGTTCCCTTGCCATTGAGCGTGGTCACTGTGGTGACCAGTCGCGTTCCGTCCGGGCTAAGGGAGAGGCCACCGACCCGAGGGATGGAGAGGTAGTGGTCAAGGTCGTGAAAAGGAGTTTCGGGCTGGTGGCCCGAGGTATGAGTGTCAGCTGAGTCCATGATCTGATTCAACACGGAATGTGCTCCCAATCACAGAGTGGTTCACTGACAGTGAAACAGTACTTTCAGATATTCCGCAACGCCTTGACCACAGCCGCGGTTCCGTCTTCCGTCGATAGGGCCGTGGCCACGCTCTTGGCATGGTGCGCGTACGACGGCGTGGTGCTGGCTTCCCTTATTGCCTCACCAAGGCGGTCCGGAGTCAGCTTCTTATACGGAATCGGCTGGGGGCCGGCGCCGAGGGCTGCCACGCGCGAAGCCCACAACGGTTGGTCTGTGTACACAGGAACACCCACAGTGGGAACGCCAGCCCGCAGACCCGCCGCGGTGGTTCCAGCACCCGCGTGGTGAACTACAACCGACATGCGGGGAAAAAGCCACTCGTGCGGAACACTCCCGACGCCGATTGCGTCATCCCCCAAGTAACCCTCAACGCCCTGCACAACGGCCCTTGTGCCGGCACGACGGGTAGCGTCCAGAATGAAGCCAGGATCGATGTCGGCGCTGCTGCCGAAACCCACGAAGACCGGCGGGGGGCCATCCGCCAGGAAGTCCACAAGATCCGCGGGCGGCTGCCAGTCGGGGTTTCCAGCGGGCCACCAGTACCCTGCCATCACCAAACCTGGATGCCAATCACCCGGCGTGGGCAGTACCGATGGGCTGATGCCGTAAAGCACTGTTGCGTGCGCCTTCCTTCGACGACGCTCCCCGGCCGCACGGCTTTCCTTGCGCAGGCCCAGTTCCCTGCGAAGCCGCGCGCTGGGTCCGTCATAAGGGGCCGGGCCAGCGGAGGCCCGCTCCCCTATGATCTTGTTTCCCATGGGGCCGAGGCTGCGGGCCGAGTTCATCAGGACAGGAGGATAGGCCGCACTGGGCTCCGTCGGCTGCAGATGGGCGCCGATCGCCGGAATCCCGAAGGCCTCAGCAACGTCGTAAGCGTACGGCGCCACCGAGTTGGCGAGGATCACGTCCGCGCCGGCCTCGGCTGCCGCCAACGTCCCCGTCGCCGCATTGTCCATGTACTCGCCGAGCTTCTTCCAGGAGGAGAACACGTTCCCGGCTGATGCCTTGGCCCCAGGCGCGGGATGCTTGATCAGCTCAGCGAGGTTTCCCGGCAGTGGCCGGAACTCGCACCCTGATTCCACCACCAGTGGCGCGTAGGCCGGGTTGGCGGCTATGGCGACCTCGTAGCCCACGCCCTGCAGGCGGTGCCCCAGGCCAGTCATCGGAACCACGTCTCCTCGCGTGCCTGGTGCCACCATGAGTACGCGCATGTCTATCTCCCCCGGGTTTTGTACAGCTATTGAGCCTAGGAACCCACTCTAGGGCCATGAGGTGAACGGAAAACCCAGAAGGGGGCGCACAACGCAGGACCCCGCCCACTCCTTTCGGAATGGACGGGGTCCTTTACGTCGTAGCCTCTGCCTTACGCGGTCGGAGCGATCTCCGGGATGCGCGGCTTGGCGTTGCCCTCAAAGGTGAACTTTGCGTCGTCGCCTTCGCCCTCGACGTCAACCACAACGATGTCGCCTGGGTGGATGTCGCCGAACAGGATCTTCTCGGACAGCTGGTCTTCGATCTCGCGCTGGATGGTGCGGCGCAACGGCCGGGCACCCATGGCGGGATCGTAACCACGTGTGGCCAACAGAACCTTGGCGGCGGGCGTGAGCTCGATGCCCATGTCCTTGTCCTTGAGGCGGCGCTCCAGGCGGGTCACGAACAGGTCCACGATCTCGATGATCTCGTCCTGCGTCAGCTGCGGGAACACCACGACGTCGTCAACACGGTTGAGGAACTCGGGGCGGAAGTGCTGCTTCAGCTCTTCCGTAACCCGGGCGCGCATCCGGTTGTAGCCGGTCTGGGTGTCCGTGCCGGACTGGAAGCCCGTGGCCACGCTCTTGGAGATGTCGCGGGTACCAAGGTTGGTGGTCATGATGATCACGGTGTTCTTGAAGTCCACCACGCGGCCCTGGGAGTCGGTCAAACGGCCGTCTTCCAGAATCTGCAGGAGGGAGTTGAAGAGGTCCGCGTGGGCCTTCTCAACTTCATCGAACAGGACCACGGAGAACGGACGCCTGCGGACCTTCTCAGTCAGCTGGCCACCCTCTTCATAGCCGACGTAGCCCGGAGGTGCACCGAAGAGACGCGAAACCGTGTGCTTCTCGGAGTACTCGGACATGTCCAGCGTGATGAGGGCGTCCTCTTCACCGAACAGGAACTCTGCAAGAGCCTTGGCAAGCTCGGTCTTTCCGACGCCCGTGGGGCCGGCGAAGATGAACGAGCCACCTGGACGCTTGGGATCCTTCAGGCCGGCACGGGTACGGCGGATTGCCTGGGACAGGGCCTTGATGGCCTCGTTCTGGCCGACGACACGCTTGTGCAGTTCGTCTTCCATCTTGAGCAGCCGCGAGGACTCTTCCTCGGTGAGCTTGAAGACCGGGATGCCAGTGGAGTTCGCAAGAACTTCAGCGATCAGGTCCTCGTCAACCTCGGAGATGTCGTCCATGCCGCCGGACTTCCAGTTGCGCTCCTTCTCCGCGCGTTCGGCAATGAGCTTCTGCTCCTTGTCGCGCAGCGAGGCAGCACCCTCAAAGTCCTGGGCGTCGATGGCGGATTCCTTCTCCATCTTCACGTCTGCAATGCGCTCGTCCATGGCCTTGAGCTCCGGCGGAGCGGTCATGCGGCGGATGCGCAGGCGGGCTCCGGCTTCATCGATAAGGTCGATCGCCTTGTCCGGCAGGAAGCGGTCCGAGATGTAACGTTCGGCCAGCTGCGCGGCAGAGGCCAGGGCGCCGTCGGTGATCGTTACGCGGTGGTGTGCCTCGTACCGGTCGCGCAGGCCCTTAAGAATCTCGATCGCGTGCGCAACAGAAGGTTCCTTGACCTGGATCGGCTGGAAACGACGCTCAAGAGCGGCATCCTTCTCGATGTGCTTACGGTACTCGTCCAGCGTGGTGGCACCGATGGTCTGGAGTTCGCCACGGGCAAGCATCGGCTTGAGGATGGACGCAGCATCGATGGCGCCTTCGGCAGCACCTGCTCCAACGAGGGTGTGGATCTCGTCAATGAAGAGGATGATGTCGCCGCGGGTGCGGATTTCCTTGAGGACCTTCTTCAGGCGCTCTTCGAAGTCACCGCGATAGCGGGAACCGGCAACCAGTGAACCGAGGTCAAGCGTGTACAGCTGCTTGTCCTTGATGGTTTCCGGGACGTCGCCGCGGACGATCGCCTGGGCGAGGCCTTCGACGACGGCAGTCTTACCGACGCCGGGCTCACCGATCAGAACAGGGTTGTTCTTGGTGCGGCGGGAGAGGACCTGCATGACGCGTTCCATCTCCTGCTCGCGGCCGATCACGGGATCGAGCTTGTTCTCGCGGGCAGCCTGGGTGAGGTTGCGTCCGAACTGGTCAAGCACCACCGAACCGGCGGGGGTACCTTCCGGCTGGCCCTGGCCGGAACCGCTGCCGGCGGTTTCCTTGCCCTGGTAGCCGGAGAGCAGCTGGATGACCTGCTGGCGGACCCTGTTGAGGTCTGCGCCGAGCTTCACCAGCACCTGTGCGGCCACGCCTTCGCCTTCGCGAATGAGGCCGAGCAGGATGTGCTCAGTACCGATGTAATTGTGGCCGAGCTGCAGTGCTTCGCGGAGCGAGAGCTCAAGCACCTTCTTGGCACGCGGGGTGAAGGGGATATGACCGGATGGAGCCTGCTGCCCCTGGCCGATGATCTCCTGCACCTGCTCGCGAACACCATCGAGCGAAATGCTCAGGGACTCGAGCGCTTTGGCTGCAACGCCTTCACCCTCGTGGATCAGACCCAAGAGGATGTGCTCGGTACCGATGTAATTGTGGTTGAGCATCCGTGCCTCTTCTTGGGCAAGGACGACCACGCGACGGGCACGGTCCGTAAATCTCTCAAACATTTCGCCACACTCCTAGCTACGACGTACTTTGATGCTACGTGCCGGAGCAGCACTTTTGGGGCGTGTTCGCCACAGGGGAAA
This sequence comes from Arthrobacter sp. B0316-5-4, assembly GCF_059090325.1. NCBI lineage: Bacteria > Bacillati > Actinomycetota > Actinomycetes > Micrococcales > Micrococcaceae > Arthrobacter > Arthrobacter sp. B0316-5-4. The sequence continues at coordinate 8,007 of NZ_JBNHFN010000003.1, read as the reverse complement.
CATGACGGGGTTGCGGAATAAAACGGACACTTCCCCTTGACCCGGGCGTCCTGCGGTGGCATGCTGCCGCACCGCTTCCCACTCCTGCCGATGACCGCGGGCCGGGAGTATTCAATAGCGGTATCTGAACGCGGCTTTGTCGGGCCGATTAGCAGCCCCTAATCCCGGCTACTCAGGCAGCTCGAGATTCACAGAATATTCCATGGTTGCGGCGCCGCGGGCACCCCCACATACTGCCGCTTAAAACATCAATGCCCCGGCAGTGGCTGCCGGGGCGTTGAAGCGATGAATCAGGAATTGGCCTTTTGGTACGCTTCCTGAATTTCAGCCTGAATACGTCCGCGACTGTTCACCGTGTAACCGTTATCACGGGCCCACTGCCTGATCTGTGCGGAATCCTGGCTGCGGGCCGCTGTCGCGCGACCGCGGGTGGCTCGGCCGGATGAAGTCTTCCTGGCCTTGGCCACGTACGGTTCCAGGGCCTTCCGAAGCGAAGCAGCGTTTGCGGTGGACAAGTCCATCTCGTAACTGACGCCATCAAGGCCGAATCGGACAGTTTCGTCCGCAGCCCCTTCATCCAGGTCATCGACGAGGATGATTTTTACTTTCTGTGCCATGAGTTGCCTCTCTTTTGGAGGGTTGGATAATCAGAAATTCCCCGGATTCCTTTGTTGATTATCGTTCACGGCAAGCACGCACGTCAAAGCACAAATGGATTCATCCGTGATGGGAACCCATTTAGGGGGCTATTTAGTGGCAGGACCTTCGGATGCCGGGCCAACATTTTTCGAATTCGCTTCCGCCTGGGCGCGGGCTTCCGCCTGACGCTCCGATTTGTCGGCATTGAAGATTGACTTCATGGCAAACCAAAAGATCAATCCAACAACCACCGACGGCGCCAGGACTGCGATGTACTCCATGATCAGTGTCCTTCGGGCTTCAGCAAGGGGAACAGGATGGTTTCACGGATCCCTGCGCCCGTGAACAGCATCACCAGGCGGTCGATGCCGAGTCCGATGCCACCCATGGGCGGAGCACCGTATTCAAGGGCGCGGAGGAAGTCTTCGTCCAGCTGCATGGCTTCCTCATCACCCGCAGCCGAACGGCGTGACTGCTCCGTAAGCCGCTCACGCTGGATGACAGGGTCAATGAGTTCCGAGAACGCCGTTCCGCGTTCCATCCCGCCAATGATCAGGTCCCAGGCCTCGATGAGCCGGCCGTCTTCGCGGTGCGGACGGGCCAGCGGCTGCGCGGAGGGCGGGTAGTCGTAGACGAACGTGGGGTTCAGCAAGGTGGGTTCCACGATCTCGCCGAACAACTCAACCACGATCTTCTCGGCGTCCCACTTGGGGTCCACCTTGACCTCGTGCTTGGCCGCGATGGCAAGCAGCTCATCCACAGTAGTGTCCGGTGTGATTTCCACACCCACCGCTTCGGAGATACCCGGGTACACCGAAATCCAAGCCCATTCGCCGTCGAGGTTAATCTCACCGGCATCGGTCTGGATGGTGCGCGTGCCAACGACGTCGGCGACGTTGAGGATGATTTCCTTCATGCGCTCTGCCATGACGAACTGGTCCGCCCAGGCTTCGTAGCACTCGAGCGTGGTGAATTCCGGACTGTGCGTGGAGTCCACGCCTTCGTTGCGGAAGACGCGTCCCATGTCGTACACGCGGTCGATGCCGCCAACAACGGCCCGCTTCAGGAACAGCTCAGTGGCAATGCGCAGGGTCATCTTCTGGTCGAACGCGTTCATGTGCGTTTCGAACGGACGGGCCGTAGCGCCACCGTGGACCAGCTGCAGGATGGGTGTCTCCACCTCCACATAGCCGTGACGGTCCAGCGTGTCGCGGACCGAGCGGGTGATGGCGGCCCGCTTGTAGACCATTTCGCGGGCTTCATCGCGGACCATGAGGTCCACGTAGCGCTGGCGAACACGGGTTTCTTCGTTCAGTTCCGCGTGCAGGACCGGGAGCGGACGCAGCGCCTTGGAGGCCATCGACCAGGAATCCGCCATCACGGACAGTTCGCCGCGGCGTGAGGAAATGACCTCGCCCTTGATGAACACGTGGTCGCCCAGGTCAACCAGGGCCTTCCAATCGGCGAGCGCTTCCTCACCGACGTTGGCCAGGCTAAGCATCGCCTGCAGCCGGACGCCCTTGCCGTCCACGCCGCCTTCCTGGAGCGTGGCGAAGCACAACTTGCCGGTGTTGCGGACGAACACGACGCGCCCGGTGACGCCCACGGTGTCGCCCGTGGTCTCGTCGGCTTCGAGGTGCGCATATTTTTCGCGGATTTCGCTGAGGGAGTGGGTTCGCTCAACACCCACCGGATAGGCCTCCGTGCCGCGCTCGATCAGCTTGGCGCGCTTCTCCATACGGATGCGCATTTGCTCGCTGGCATCGACGGGTTCTGCGGAGGTGTTCGGGGCTGGGGTGTTTGCGGAAGTCACAGTCCTTAAGTTTACCGTTGATTACGGGTCTTCACTTCCGGGCCCCGGGATCCGGGGAACGCATAGACTCGGGCTGTGGAGACATGGACGGTTGAAACGAACGACGGCGGTGGGCAGCTTGAGGTGCACACCTTCCGGCCAGCGTCGGTTGCGGCAATCCCGGGGTCCAAGGCACCCGCTGAACCGGCCGGCGTCGTACTTGTCCATGGCACATTGGTGACCGACTCCCTTTACTGGCCGTTCGCGCGGACGCTCAGTGTGATGCTGGGGCGCCCTGTCCACGCTTACAACCGCCGCGGCCGCGGGCATTCCGCTCCGCAGCCGCCTGGATACTCGGTGGAGACGGAGATCGCGGACCTCCAGACGGTCATGGAGAAGAGCGGATCCGATGATGTTGTGGCGCACAGCTACGGCGGGTTCGTGGCCCTGCAAGCCGCCCGACGCTTCAAGATCAATCGCCTGGTCACGTACGACGCTGCAGTGTCCCTTTCCGGCAATCTCAGCAGCAGGTGGCGGCCTGAGCTTGAGGAAGCAGTAACGGCGGGGCAACTGGATCACGCGTGGGCCCACCTGGTGCAGGGACTGGGTACAGCCGGGCCGATCTCTTACCTGCCCATGGGGGCGTTGCGGACGCTCAGCGTATTGTCTGCCCGGACCCGGCTTGGGCTGGAAATGCGTTCCTTGCTGCCCACGGCGGTCACCGAAATGCGTGCGGTACTGGACGCCGACGCCCACCTTCACGACTTCATGAGGCTCTCCACGCCAACGCTCATGCTCAGCGGCGGCTGGAGCCCTTCATACTTCGCCGAGACCGGCCGCATGCTCAGTGGGGCGGTGCCTGCCATCGAGTTCGCCATAGTGCCGCTGCAATTCCACGAAGGCCCCCTGCGTCCGGGCCGGCGGCTCGCTGCCCGCGTCGCCCGGTTCCTGTCAGCAACCCAGCATGTCGATCAGCGCGCCGTTGCCCCCTAGGATGTTTCGGTGAGGGAACGGAACATCAGGACGCACGACGGCGGCAAACTCGCCTTATACACTTACGGCGCGGAAGACGCGCCCGGCGAACGCCGGGTGATTGTTATCGGCGGCGCGTTCCTCACAGCCCTGATCTACCGCCCCTTCTCGATCGCCCTGGCCAAGGGACTTGGTGAAGGCTGGGCCGTGGACGTCTACGACCGCCGCGGGAGGGGAAAGTCGTCGGAACAACCGCACGACTACTCCATGGCCACGGAAATTGCCGATGTCCGCACCATCATGGACGCTACGGGCGCACGCCACATCCTGGGCCATAGCCTGGGCGGATCCGTCGCCCTCAACGCTGCCCAGGCTTTCGCGGGCACCCGCCACGAACCGGACAAGCTGGCGGTCTACGACGCCGCCGTGAATATTGACGGGAGCATGGACACGGACTGGCTCGAGGGGTTCGCTGATGCCGTTAACAAGGGCGAAGTAGGCCGGGCGATGGCCCGGATGAAGCGTGGAATGAATCAGGGAACTGCCCTCGCGAAGGTCCCTGAACCAATCCTGGCCGGGTTGATGGCCATCGTTTCACGTACCAAAGTCAACAAGCTGTTCCGTGACCTCATGCCATCGGGCGTCGGCGAACTCAAGGCAGCGTTCGAAGCCGCCGACACGCCCCGGGACTTCTCCGTCTTGCCGCCCACGACGCACTTCATGGTGGGTAAGAAGAGCCCGAAGTTCTATAAAGTCGCCGCCTCGCGCCTGAACATGGCAGTGCCCGGCAGCACCTTGGAAGTCTCGCCAAAGGGCTTCCACGGCTCCGTTCCGGCGGCGGTCAAGGAACTTGTCTCCGATATTTCCGAGTACTTTACGCGCTGACGGTTTTCCACATACGGGCCGGCATGCTGCCTGCTTTCAGGTGGCTCGGTTAGGCTCGAGTCATGACGCGCGACATCATCATCACCAACGACGGCGGACACCTCGAAGTACTCACCACCGGTGGTGAGCTGGCAGCGGCGGGTTCGGGCGTCGTCGTCGTTCCGGCCTCCATGGTCACCGCCGCCGATTACACGCGTTTCGCCCAGAAACTCAGCGAATCCCTAGGTCGGCCCGTACACACGTTCAATCGGCGTGGACGCGGCGACTCCTCCCCCCAGGCCGAGGATTACACGCTCGAGGCCGACATCCGGGACTTGGATGCTGTCATGAAGCACACCTCCAGCACGGACGTGTTCGGGCACAGCTTCGGAGGTGCCGTGGCACTGCACGCAGCGCGGACGCTTCCGGTGGAACGGCTGGCTGTCTATGATCCGGCTGTTTCCGTCAACCACAGCGTCAAGGCCGAATGGGCGCCGGAATATGAACGCGCGGCGGCTGCAGGGGACTACGATCGCGCCCTCGCCGTACTGATCAAGGGAGTGGAAACGGAAGGCGCCTTCGGGCGCATGCCCCTGTCCATGCTAACCCTGGCCACCAAGCTGACTGCGGTCACCCCCATGGGCAAACAGATGCGCGAGCTCATGACCAGCGGGGTGCGGGAGATCAAAGCCGTCATCGCCGCGGACATGCCCGCTGAGCCATTCCTTGAACTCCCCCTGGAAACGCTGATCGTAGTGGGCGAAAAGAGCCCTGCCTACTTCGGTGTTGCCTGCGGCCAAATCCACGACGTCCTGTCAGGGTCGAGTTACACCATACTGGCCGGCTACGGGCACGACGGCCCCAACAAGGCTCCGGACAAGCTGATCTCGGAGTTGTCGGAGTTCTTCTCGGGCTAGCCCAACTGGATGGCTGCGATGCCGGCCACCGCTACAACCGTCAGGGTGAGTCGCAGCCGACTGAACCTTTCCTTGAAAAACACGACGCCGATGAGGCCTGCCAGCAGGACGCTGGTTTCCCTTAGCGCTGACACTAAAGCCAGTGGTGCCAGGCTCTGCGCCCACACCACGATCCCGTAGGCGAGCATGGACAGCACTCCCCCGAGGAAGCCCGGTTTCCAGTAGCGTGCCACCCGCTGTGGGAAACGGCGCCGGTCCGCGGCCATGCCCCAGCAGACAAGGGGGATCAGCAGGCCTTGGAACACGAACAGCCACGAAATGTAGGCCAACGGGTCACCGGACTGGCGGACTCCGACGCCGTCCACCAAGGTATAGGCAGCTATGGCCGCGCCTGTCAGTACAGCGAAGGCGGTGCCCTTTCGGTTTGTGGTGGCCTTTCGGTTTGTGGTGGCGTCTTTGCCGTGGCCGGTCAGGGCCAGGCTCAGCAGCGAACCCGCGACGACGGCCACCCCGGCCAACTGCCACAGGCTCAATGCCTCGGCCAGGAAAGTAGTGGCAATTGCTGTCACCAGCAGGACCGCAAGGCCGCGGGCCAGCGGATAGACCTGGGAAAAGTCGCCGTGCTTATAGGACGTGGTCAGCAGGATGAGATAGCAGGTCTGAAGGACTGCCGAACCCACGACGTACGGCCATGAGTCCTGCAGCGGAATTCCACAGACCACAGCGCCTAGTCCACCGGAGACCAGATAGGCCAGGGCGATCATCGTGGACGACGCCAGCCGGTCCGGGATGCCCTTGGCTATCGCATTCCACGCGCTGTGAAGGAGCGCCGCGAACAGGACAGCCAACGTCACTGCAACGGTCAACGGGTGCCTCCCCCTCGCTGGGCCAGGCGTTGCGTTGCTCCCCGCCTTGCGCCGAACGGGGCGCCCCCAGATTCTGCTACCTCCCCATCCGGGGTTACACCGAAAGTGGCCAAGACCTGATGGAAGATGTCGGCGTGGTCCGCGGCTGTGATCCCTTGGGGCAGGCTTGCACCGCTGGCCGCGATCCAGGCCGTGCGCTCAACCTCGCTCTCACCACCATGTCCGCCAGCGTCGAGGTGGCCATGGTCGGTAACCACAATGACGGTCCAGTCCTCCATGTGGTGGTTGGGCCGCGAGTCGATCACGTCGAGGAGGCCGTTCAGGCGGGAGTCGCAGCGCTGAATGGCAGCAATGTATCCAGCGCCTGTTCCGTGGTTGTGGGCTTCCACGTCGGCTTCGCCAAAGTACACGAAAGAGACCGCGAGGTTCTCTGCTCCCAGACGCCTCGACGCGTAGTCCGCAACGGCGTCGTCGGCACGGAGCCAACTGACGGCGTCGTTCGCTTCTTCAGGGTCCGGCGTCGGCACCCATCCGCCGGAGGAGAAGATCGGTCCACACGCGGTCCTGACCGCCAGCGGGTGCCAGCTGGCGGCGACCATGGTTTGTAACTCCGGACGGGCCGAGCGAAGCACCGCAGTGAAGTCCTGGTACCGGCCGAGCTCGGCAGGGTGATGGCTGTTGCCCGTCACTCCGTGCCGGTCGGCATGGACGCCCGAGGCGACGGTGGCCCATACGGGGCCGGAGATAGTGGCGTTCTTAGCGTGGACGCGGACAGGGACCAGGAAGCCATGCTCGGCGATCCGGTCCAAAGCAGGGCTGCCTGCTGACCTGAGGGAGTCGTAACGGACGCCGTCCATGCCGACCACCAGGACGTGGGGTTCTTTCTTCACATCGACGACGGTACTGGCCTTGCCCGGCAACACATAGGAACTGCCGCTCATATCTATAGAAGACTTAGGCCATGCCTATGAATCTCACGCATCTTCGGGCCTTCCACTACGTCGCCACCCACGCCAGCTATGTGGCAGCCGCAGCGGCAGCGGGTGTCAGCCAACCGACGCTATCGGAACAAGTCCGTCTTCTGGAGCGGCAGCACGAAGTTCGCCTGCTGCAGCGAGCCGGCCGTTCCGTAGAGTTGACCGCATTGGGACGCAAGCTGTTTGACGTCACGTCCAAGCTGTTTGCAGCAGAAATGGAAGCGGAGGCTGTCCTGGCCAAGGCACGCCACATCATGCAGGGTGAACTGCGGTTCGGTACCGACGCACCCATCAATGCTGTGGGGGTCCTGAGTACCTTCCGAAGGCGAAACCCCGGAGTCAGCATCCAACTCGTCAGCGGCAACTCCGCAGAGATACGCAAACGTGTGCTGGCCGGAACCGTGGACGTCGGCATCATCGCTGACGAAACGCCCCACCCGGACCTTACCGCCCGCCGGCTGGGCACCCAGGATCTCGTGGCCTTCGTGCGGCACGATCATCCCCTTGCCGGGACCAAAGTGATCCGGCTCCGTGACCTGGTCACCCATCCACTGGTCATTCGCGAGGTCGGCTCGGTCACGCGCCGCTCGATTGAGACGGCGCTCACCACGGCCCAACTCCAGCCCACCGAAGTACTCGAGACGGACAGCAGGGAAGCAGTACACGCCGCCGTGATCGCCGGTCTGGGCATAGGTGTGATCGCGGAGGACGAATTCAACGACGACCCGAGACTGGTGCTCCTGGACTTCGCGGATGCCATTGCGCCCATCACGGAACTCCTGGTGTACCGCACGGACAATCAACGTGGTCATGTGCTGGGTGCGGTGTTGGAGTGTGTGGGTTAAATGGGTGGAGCCCCGACCGTGGTGGTCGGGGCTCCCCGTTAATGTGTGTCCGGCGGTGTCCTACTCTCCCACACCCTCCCGGGTGCAGTACCATCGGCGCTGTGGGTCTTAGCTTCCGGGTTCGGAATGGGACCG
>NZ_JBNHFN010000002.1:0-878013 GCF_059090325.1 Arthrobacter sp. B0316-5-4 | reverse complement strand
TCAAGGGACTCAATCCACTCCGCAGTCTCTTCCGGATCACGATCAGGCAGCTGGGCAGTCAACCCGCTGAGGATGTGTGAGGTCTCTTCTCCTACAGACACGTCCAACCTTCCTTTAGGCGCATTCATCGGCGCCTCAGGTCTGGCAGGGTAACTGCCCGTCGTGAACGCGTCGTGTGCGACATTTCGGTTTCAACAGCCCGGTCCGATGCGCCGGGCAGGTCTTGTGAGCGCTTGGCTGCCCAGTAGAATTCTTTGGGGCGATCGCCCTGCAGCCATAGCGCTCATGGCCACTCTAGCTTTCACTGCGCCGGGATGCGTAGCCGCAGGCCCCGGGGGGCGTTGTATGTCACACCCGCTGGGCCTCCGTGACGGAAACCACGCTGTTGTCGTGGCCTCGAAACGCCCACGGTAGTGCGGAATGTGGCCCCGGGCAGGGACAATGGCTTGAAGCACACGCCCAAAGGGTGTTGGCTGTTAGTAATGGAAGTCACTTCAAAAGGAGGAAACGTGAGCGAGGCCGACGCCGCCACATCGGTAAATGTGGCGGAACGAATGGGTTTCAAAGATGGGGATCTGATTCAGGAGCGCGGCTACGACGACGACGTCGACTTCGACTTGCGTGACGACATCGAAGATGTCACGGGATCCGAACTGTTGGATGAAGACGATCATGACGTAGTGGATGCCGTTGTCTTCTGGTGGCGCGATGGCGACGGTGATCTTGTTGATGCCCTCATGGATTCGCTCACCACCTTGAAGGAAGGTGGAGTTGTTTGGGTCCTGACGCCCAAGTCAGGTCGCGACGGCTACGTTTCCCCGGCCGACATCCAGGACGCAGCTCCGACATCCGGTTTGCACCTGACCACCTCCGCCGGTGTGTCCAAAGACTGGAGTGCCACGCGCCTGGTGCCGAAGAAGAACAAGTGACCGAAGCCCAACTGGCGCCGGCCCAGATGACGGCACCAGCCGTTGGTGATTCTGCGCCGGAGTTTGAATTGGTCAATCAATACGGGGAACCGGTTCGATTGTCCGATTACCGTGGCCGGAACGTTGTTGTAGTGTTTTTCCCTTTCGCTTTCTCGGGCATTTGCACGGGGGAGTTGTGTGAGATCCGCGACAACATCGCTGCCTTCGACGATGCGAACGCCACCGTCTTGGCTATTTCCGTGGACAGTAAGTTTTCCCAGCGGGCGTATGCCCAAAGCGAGGGCTTCGGGTTCGACCTCCTCGCCGATTTCTGGCCTCACGGTGCCGCTGCCCAGGCATACGGCGTGTTCGACGCCGACAGTGGGATGGCACTGAGGGGAACATTCATTATCGACGCCGGCGGAACCATCCGTTACGCGGTCGTCAATCCAAGGGGCCAAGCCCGCGACTTCGCCGAATACCGCCGCGCCATGGCGGACTTGGTCGGACATTCGTCATGAGCCACGTCCGGCCAGGGGTGGGCATGACTGGCTTTGCCAGCATGGACCCTGAGCCAGCCGTTCAGCTCCAACCAGGTGAGTTGGAGGCGGTGTCAGAGGCACGGCACTTCCTGGACGGCAAGCCGTTGGCTGTACTTACGGGCGCCGGCCTGAGCACTGATTCAGGTATTCCTGATTACCGGGGTCCTGGTTCCGCGCCGCGGAACCCCATGACGTACCAGGAGTTCATCGGCAGTGCTTCCAACCGGCGCCGCTACTGGGCCCGCAACCATATCGGTTGGTCCCATCTGCGGCATGCCGACCCGAACGCCGGGCACGCCGCCATCGCGCTGATGGAGAGGCGGGGACTTCTTACGGGTCTCATCACCCAGAACGTGGACCGGCTCCATGAAGACGCCGGAAGCGTCAATGTGGTGGATTTGCATGGGCGGTTCGACCAGGTCATCTGCCTCGACAACGGGCATATTTTCAGCAGGCAGCTGATCGCGGCAATCCTCGAGGAGATCAACCCGGGCTTCCTGGAAGCTGCACTGGACTCCGGGGTGGTGGAAATGGCTCCGGACGCCGATGCCACGGTGGAAGATCCTGAACTTATCACCTCGTTTGTGGTGGCGGTTTGTCCCATCTGCGGCGGGACGCTGAAGCCGAACTTCGTCTATTTCGGTGAGAACGTCCCCAAGGACCGCGTGGCACGCGCTTATGGGATGGTGGACGACGCCCATGCACTCCTGGTGGCGGGGTCGTCGCTGACGGTGCAGAGCGGCCTTCGCTTCGTCCGTCACGCCGCAAAAGCAGGTAAGCCCGTGGTCATCATCAATAGGGGTCCCACCCGCGGCGACACCCTTGCCACGGTGAAACTCGACCTCGGAGTGAGCGGCGCTCTGGATTACTTGGCGCGGACGCTGCCCGACATTTCGGGTGCTCCTGCGCCGATTGGTGTTTCCGGCACATAATCATGTAGAGTCATTGTTCGTTGGTTGAAGCGCTGAGGAACTGAAAAGGTTCACAGGAAGCGCTGAAACCGCGTTTCGGGTCTTTAGCTCAGCTGGTAGAGCGCCACGTTTACACCGTGGATGTCATCGGTTCGATCCCGGTAGGACCCACCAAGCATCCCCGTCACGTCGTATCAACAGGTACGACGCGGCGGGGTTTTTTGTTGTCCCAGCCGGGCCCGCAAGGCCTGACATGCAGGTGCCTAAATTGTCAGTGGCGTTCCCTAGTGTTTCGGACATGGAATCTGTTGACATCCGGACCACCGCCCAAGGCGCTCCCGTGGTGGTCCTGCGGGGTGGCCGGGAGTGGGACGTGGTGGCGGAGCCCGTCCGCTGGTTCGAGAGGGTCTCGTGGTGGGAACAGTCCAGGCGCATGCCCCGGGGGCACGGCCGGGTGGATGTCGAAATCTGGCAGGTCCAGGTGGATCCGGGAACGGGACCCCACTCCGGCGCACTGACGTGGGAACTTGTGCGGGATGGCGATGCTGGGGGTTGGTACCTCCGCGGCGAGGAAGCGTTGGCTGCCTGAACCCGCGGGTTAAATGGATGAGCTCTCCACCACGACTATTGGGGGATGCCGCGGTGGAGAGCTCGAGAATGAATATACAGCGAACTTTTGGGTTTGGAAAGTGAGGCTACTGGTGCGGGCTTAAGGTGTCGTCAGGGCGGGCCGCGACTCTCCAAACGGTGAGACACTATGATGAGTAGTGTTCAGCTGAATGAACAGCCAGAACCTTAATGACGAAGGAGAATCGTGGCAGATTCCCGCTCTACCCGCTCGGAGGGGCTGGGCGCGTCGTCGCCGGCTCCTGCCGTCACCCGTGCTGCCGCTGTGCTTGAGGCACTTGCCGGCTCACCATCCGGGCGCCTGACCCTGAGTGACCTCTCGAGGGAACTTGGCATCCCCAAGTCCTCCACCTCCAACCTGCTCCTTGCGCTGGAGGAATCGCGCCTCATTACCCGCCAGGGGGCTGACTTCGCGCTGGGCCGGAAGCTCGTGGAGCTGGGTGCAGCATATTTGAGCCGTCTGGACGAGGTGCAGGAGTTCTACAAGTATTGCGAGCAGGCTCCCACTCTTTCCGGTGAGACCGTCAGGATCGCCATGCTCGATGGCGACCATGTTATTTACCTTGCGCGCTATGAAGGCCATCCAGCCGTGCGGCTGACGTCGAACATCGGCGACAAGATGCCGGTATCCCTGTGCAGCGTCGGCAAAGCCTTGTTGGCCCAGTTGCATGACCACGATATTGACGCGATGTTCCCCGATGGAATGTCGCTGCCTGTCATGACTGCGAACTCGCTGCGCACGGCCGAGGAGCTGAAGGCGCAGATTTCGACCATCCGCACCCAAGGTTTCGCCTTCGAGGACGAGGAGTCCACGGTGGGGGTCGTCTGCCTGGCGGTTCCCGTACCCACCCACGGGGCCCACGGGCCCAGCCTGGGCCTCTCTGTAACCGCCCTGAAGGCGACGTACTCGGAGGAACAGGGCGCCCTGATGGTCAAGGAACTCAAGGAATTGGCCCGGTCCTTGGGCAACCCCATGGGATAGCGGTTATAAATCTGATTTTAGTCTTGGCAACATGTTCATCACGCTGTACGCTGTTCAACATAGTGATCTTGGCGGTGATGCCATCACTATCTCGCCGGGCCAACGGGGGCCTGGGGTGATTTTGAGGGAGTGCTTGTGACAACTCGTACTAAGACAAAGTTCGCGGCGGAAGCCGACGAAGCCGTCGTCGAACCGGAGCAGCTTCGGCGGGCGACTTTGGCCAGCTCTGTAGGTTCCGCTCTGGAGTACTACGATTTCTACATTTACGGCCTGGCTTCTGCGCTGATCTTCGGGCCGTTGTTTTTCGCGCCTCTCGGTCCGGATGGGGCACTGATCGCATCGTTCGCTACGTATGGCGTTGGCTTTGCGGCACGGCCGTTTGGCGGTCTGATCTTCGGTTACATTGGTGACCGGTTCGGCCGGAAGATGGTCCTGATCCTGACCATTGCGTTGATGGGAACGGCGAGCTTCGCCATCGGACTCCTCCCCACCTTCGAGCAGGCAGGGATGCTGGGTGCGGTTCTGCTCGTCACCCTCCGCATCGTCCAGGGACTCGGCGCCGGTGCCGAGCAGGCCGGCGCCACCACGCTGATTTCCGAAGTGGCACCGCGCCGCCGTCGTGGTTTCTACGCTTCCTTGCCGTTCGTCGGAATCCAGCTCGGCACCCTCCTGGGCGCGGGAACGTTCGCCCTGATCGCCATGGCGGACAAGTCCGTCCTGCAAGGCTGGCTGTGGCGCGTACCCTTCCTGGCCAGCTTCATCCTGATCGTCATCGCCATCTTCATCCGACTCAAGCTCAAGGAAACGCCAGCGTTCCAAGAGTTGGAAAAGCACAAGAACGTGGTCAAGAACCCGATCAGTGCCCTGTGGAAGCACTCCCGGAAGAACGTGCTGATTGGCATTGGCCTGCGGATGGGCGAAAACGGAAACTCATCCATCTATTCGGCACTCCTGGTTTCGTTCATGAGCATGCCCGCGGGCGTCTTTGCTGGAAACAATTCCATTGGTCCTGTCGGCCTGCTGATTGCGGCTGGTTTCGCGGCAGTCCTCGTTGTGACCTTCGGGGCGCTTTCGGACAAGTATGGCCGGGTGCCGATCTACCGCTACGGAGCGCTGTTCCAAGCCATTATTGCCGTGCCGGCCTTCTACCTGGTGACGTTGGGCAACGTCACGCTGGTATGGGTGGTCATGGCTGTGGGTATCGCCATTGGCGTTCAGTCGATGCTCGGCCCGCAGTGCCCACTCCTCCCGGAACTCTTTGGCTCGCAGTACCGCTTTACGGGCGTGGCGATGAGCCGTGAGATCTCGGCCGTCCTGGCAGGCGGGCTGGCACCTCTGCTCGGTGCGCTGATGCTGGCCGCCACGAACCACTCGTGGCTGGTGCTGGCCATCTACTCCCTTGTCCTGGCGTTGATTTCCTTTGTCACAACCTTCTTCACCCCGGAGACGGCCGGGCGCGACCTCGTCAGCACCGAAGACGCACGGTAGCTTTCGAAGTAAGAGCACACAACGCACGGCGGCGCGGTCCTTCCAAGAGGAGGGGCCGCGCCGCTGCCGTCGGAACCGAAGGATTACCGACTATTCCGGTTATGGTCGGTTCGGTTTGAAGATGCTTCCAGAGAGGGGTGCGGACGCATACCATCCCGCACCTTCTGCGTCTCCTCTGTCTCCCGGAGATACTAGCGCTGATGAGATTGCTTCATGCTTTGCGTGCAGTGAAGCCACCAGTGCATCGAACGCCGCTACAGCCCGGACGTTTGGGTTGCCACGTCCACGGAAGCAGCGCGCAGGCACGCCTTCTTCGTAGGACTTTAGCTCGACCTCGTAGCCGTCACCGAGCTCGTCCGCCAAGGACTGGGCGAGGCGGTTGCCTTCGGACGTGAAGCGGGCGGCAAGATCCTTGGACTTCCAGGTAATGCTCGGGGTCAGCGACGCGTAGTAGGACCGCTCCCAGGCTTGCAGTTCGCGAACAAGGCTGCGCGTGAGGCCGGTGATGTCGTAGTCGATAGGCGAATCAAGCCAAAGCGCCGTATCGCCGTAATCCGGGAACAGGCGCACTGTCGTGCGCTGGTGTGCCATCGCGCAATCCATAGGAAGATACTACTGCCGTGCACGCAGAGGGGCGCGGCCCGCTGAAGTTCCGGGCCGCGCCCCTCTGCGTGCACTGCTTGGGTGGAATGGAATAATTAGTAGAAGTGGACGGGATCAACCAGGTGGGGGAGTTCGCCGCCGTCCAGGAAAGTGCGCAGGTTGCTGCAGAAACGTTCGGTGATGAGGCGGTTTTCGGCTTCGCTCAGGGCCGAGGTGTGCGGTGACACGAGGACCTTGGGGTGGTTCCACAATGGGCTGTCCTGTGGGAGCGGCTCGACGGCGAAGACGTCAAGGCACGCGTACGACACCTGGCCGTTTTCGAGTGCCTCGTGCAAGGCTTCCTCGTCCACGACGGTTCCACGGCCCACATTAACGAACACAGCCCCGGGCTTCATGGCGGAGAAAATCCCGCGGTTGAACAGCTTCTCCGTATAAGGGGTGCCGGGCAGGGTGTTCACCACTGCGTCAGCACCGGCAACCAAGGTGGCCAGGCCGTCGTTGGTGGTGACCTCCTCGATGCCCTCGATGGCTTCGACGTTGCGCTTGGTCCCGCTGACCTTCATGCCCAGGGCACGGGCTATTCGCGCCGTTTCCATGCCGATCTCACCCAGGCCAGTAATGACCAGTGTGGAACCGTTGACGAGTTTGGTGGGCGTCCGCAGCTCGGGCCAGATCCTGGAGGCCTGATCACCGGCCATTTCGGCGCTCCGCTTGAAGCCGTTGAGGACGCCGAAGGCCGAGAACTCTGCCAGCGGCAGGGCATGGACCCCGGCCGAGGTGGTCACCTTGAACTTGCGCAGTGCTTCTGTGTCCAGGCCCGAGGCCTTGACGGCTCCGCCCGCTCCGGCGGCCATGGCATGGATCCATTGAAGGTGCGGATTGCTTTCGGCCACCTTGGCCAGTCCGGCGGGGCTTTCGTTGGGGAAGCCGTAGAGGACCTGTGCCCTGTTCAGCATGGCCCAGTAGCGTTCTTCCTGCTCGGGCGTCCGCTTGAAGTTGGGGTCGCCGGCATGGTCGGCGGGAAAGCGTTCAGGCGGCAGAAGTTCAGGATCGTAGAGAACCGTTACGGCGGGATCAACAGCGCGGATCAGCTCTACGTGCTCTGCTTCGAGCGGCACAGCGATGGCGATGGTAAGTTCATCAGTCGTCATGGTGTTCATCATACTGAATGGCGGCTAGGATATTGAACAGAATTTGCTGAGATGACCACAAAGAAGTGAGGTGTTACACGGCATGACCGGTAAACATGTGGGCTTTGTTGGCCTGGGGCTCATGGGTGCGCCCATGGCCGCCAACATCGCCAAGGCCGGGTGGGTTGTCTCCGGGTGGAACCGCTCCGCGAAGGCCTTCAAGGACCTCCCGATGGTCCAGCGCGCGGCCACGGTGGCCGACCTCCGCGATGAGGAGGCAATCATCTTCATGCTCCCGGACCTGCCGTATATCGAGGAAGCCGCTGAAGCCTTGCTCGAATCCTGGCGGGGCGCGCCGCCGAAGCCGGGAACCGCCGTCGTCATCATGAGCAGCGTCTCCCCAACTGCGGTCCAGCAGTTCGGCGAAACCGTCCACCAAGCGAGCAGCGGCCACGCAATCGTGGTGGACGCCCCGGTCAGTGGCGGAACCGCAGGTGCGCGGGAAGGAACCCTGGCCATCATGGTTGGTGCCGACGAACCCCACTTCGCGGCACTCAAGCCGCTGTTCGAGGCCATGGGAACCACCGTGCGGCGCATGGGGCCACTTGGGTCAGGATCACTTGCCAAAGCCTGCAACCAACTCATCGTCGGGACCACGACGGCGGCCCTCGCCGAGGCGGCCGAGCTCGCCGAACGCTCCGGCATGGACGTGGAGGCGCTCTTTGAGGTCCTCTCCGGCGGGCTCGCCGGAAGCCGGGTGCTGGACAACGTTGGTCCGCGACTCGCTGCCAAGGACTACGCGCCGACGGGACCGGCCAAGTTCATGCACAAGGACCTCGGCTTCGTCCTCGACAGTGCAGAAGCTGCCGGCTCCGCCGTGCCGCTGGCCACAGCCGCGATCGGGCTGTACGCCGAACTGAGGCGCCAAGGGCTCGGTGACCAGGACCTTGCCGTCGTCCGGCAAACCATCGCCAACCTGAGCCAGACCCCAACCGCGACGTCGAGCAGCAACTGAGCCGGCGCAACCGAAGAAGGAATGAAGAACAAACCATGAGTGGACTTTTCGATCTGACCGGGCGGGTTGCCCTGGTTACCGGTTCAAGCCGGGGGATCGGCAACGCCCTGGCCAGGGGCCTTGCCGACGCCGGCGCCACGGTGGTGCTCAACGGCATCAGCGCTGAACGACTTGACGCCGCGCAGGAGGCAATGGCCGCTGACTACCCGGCGGGTACAGTCCACAGCCGGGCCTTCGACGTCACCGACGCGGTGGCCGCCGCGGAAGGGGTGGCATGGATAGAACAGCACGTCGGGCCGCTCGACATCCTGGTGAACAACGCCGGGATCCAGCACCGGGTCCCCATGCTGGACCTCGACGTCAAGGACTGGGACCGGGTCATCACCACGGACCTGACCAGCGCGTTCCTGGTGGGCCGTGAAGCCGCCAGGCACATGATCCCCAGGGGGCACGGCAAAATCATCAACATCTGTTCGGTCCAGACGGACCTCGCCCGACCAACCATCGCCCCCTACGTCGCCGCCAAGGGCGGGCTGCGCAACCTCACCCGCGCCATGACCGCCGAGTGGGCAGCGTCGGGCCTGCAGATCAACGGGATCGCGCCCGGCTACATCCACACCGGGATGACGCAGAACCTGGTGGACGACACCGACTTCAACTCCTGGATCCTTGGCCGAACACCTGCCAACAGATGGGGGACCGTCGCGGATCTTGCCGGGCCGACAGTCTGGCTGGCATCCCAGGCGTCCAACTTCGTCAACGGCCAGACCATCTTCGTCGATGGTGGAATGACGGTGGTGGTCTGATGGGCATCACACTTCCCCGGTCCGCTCCGGCCGTGGTCGCCTACGGCAAGGATGACCTCCGCATTGAAGACCTTCCGCTGACCGAACCTGCGCAGGACCAGTCGATTGTCGAAATCGCCTACGGCGGCATCTGCGGCTCCGACCTGCACTACTGGCTGCACGGCGCAGCGGGGGAGTCCATCCTCAAGGAGCCCATGGTCCTGGGCCACGAAATCGTTGGCATCGTGGTCCAGCAGGCAGCGGATGGCACCGGCCCCGGGGTGGGAACGCCCGTGGCGGTCCACCCGGCAACGCCTGCGCCCGGCGATGCCAGATACCCCGAAGACCGGCCTAACCTGTCCCCGGGGTGCACGTACCTGGGCAGCGCCGCCCGCTACCCGCACACCGACGGTGCCTTCAGCCGCTACGCAAACCTGCCATCAAGGATGCTGCGCCCCCTGCCGGAGAACCTGGACCTCCGGACGGCTGCCCTGGTGGAACCGGCCAGTGTCGCGTGGCACGCTGTGGCACGTGCGGGGGACGTCCGAGGAAAGACTGCGCTCGTCATCGGAAGTGGCCCCATCGGCGCGCTCGCGGTCGCGGTCCTGAAGCGGGCCGGCGCGGCCCGGATCGTCGCCGTCGACATGCACGACAAGCCACTGGAGATCGCTCAAAGAGTGGGTGCGGACGCGGTACTCAAAGGCGACGAAGCGGACGCCATAGCGGCTGTGGAGGCTGACGTCGTCATTGAATCCTCGGGCAGCCATTACGGCCTGGCCTCTGCCATCAAGGGAGCAACCCGCGGCGGGAAGGTGGTCATGGTGGGGCTGCTCCCGTCGGGGCCGCAGCCGGTGTTCATCTCCCTGGCAATAACCCGGGAACTCGAATTGCTGGGCTCATTCCGCTTCAATGACGAAATCGAGGAAGTCATGGCAGCGCTCGCCGACGGTTCCCTCTTTGTGGATCCTGTGGTCACGCACGAATTCGATGTCGCCCACGGTTTGGAGGCCTTTGACGTGGCGAAGAACCCGGCTGTGTCCGGCAAGGTCCTGCTGAACTTCCGCGGGTAGCTTGCGCACGCTAGTTTTTGGCGACAGGAACAAACACGCGGGGTTGGTCGTCCCAACTGGGGGCCAACTCCGCGATGGTCTGCCGCATGATCCGGGCGGCCGCGTCCCGCGCCACAGGACCGTCGCCTGCCTCGATGGCATGCGCAACGTCCATGTGCCACTGCAGGGCCTGCTTTTGGGGGTGCTCCGGCATCAGGCCGTGCACCGTCCTGCCGGTCAGCGTCTCGGTGACCTGGCCGATCAGGTTCGCGAACATCTCATTGCCCGAACCGGAGAGCACCAGGGCATGGAAACGGATGTCGAGGTCCAGGAACGTAGCCATGTCGCCGGCGTCGCCGGCTTCCTTCATGGCATGGGAGATGCCCACCAATTCCTTGCGGAGCGCCTCCGGGGCGTTGCCGGCGGCCAGTTCAGCCGCCACGGGCTCGACGGCGGAACGCAGCTCCGCCAGGGAACGCAACTGGGCTCCACGTCCTTCGCCGGCCAGTCGCCAGCGAATAACCAAGGGATCGAAGGGATTCCAACGGTGGGCCGGGAGGACTCGAATCCCCACGCGCTTGATGGTCTCCACCAGCCCCAACGACTGAAGCACCCGAACGGCTTCGCGGACCACCGAACGGGAAACCTTGAGCTCGTCTTCCAAATGCTCCGCCAACATGACATGGCCAGTGGGAAGGGCGCCACCGACTATGCGGGTCCCCAGATGCTCAACGGCGCGGTGGTGGAGGCTGGTTGACATAGAGGTAAGCATAGTGGCGCAGGGACCCTGGGTGCGCAGGTTTGCCGGCGCAGCCCACGGTGGGAGGCCAGCGCGGGCGGGCAGCATCATAGACTGTTTATGACGCGGCACCGTTCCACTTGGTGGGCGCCGCTTTCCTGCCCCTGACTTAAATACGTATGGTTTATTACAGCCCCTGGTTTTGATTTTGCTTCCTGCGTGTCCGCAGGACTGTTTGTACACGAACGAATTGGAGTTTTGATGTCAGCACACATCGGTGTCACCGGCCTTGCGGTGATGGGCGCCAACCTGGCCCGCAACCTCGCACGCAACGGCTTCACCGTGGCGCTCCACAACCGCTCCGTGGAAAAGACTGACGCCCTGCTGGAGAAGCACGGCACGGAAGGCGACTTCATTCGCACCGAGACGCTGCAGGAACTCGTCGACTCCCTCGAAAAGCCCCGGCGCGTCCTCATCATGGTCAAGGCAGGCGCACCTGTTGATAACGTTATCGAGCAGCTCGAACCGCTGCTTGAGGCCGGCGACATCATCATCGACGCCGGCAACTCGCACTATGAGGACACCCGTCGCCGCGAAGCTGCCCTGGCGAAGAAGGACCTTCACTTCGTTGGCGTCGGTGTTTCCGGCGGCGAAGAGGGCGCGTTGAACGGCCCCTCCATCATGCCCGGTGGATCCAAGGAGTCCTACGACGCCCTCGGCCCGCTGCTGGAAAAGATTTCCGCCAAGGTCGACGGCGAACCCTGCTGCGCTTGGATCGGCACCGACGGCGCGGGCCACTTCGTCAAGATGGTCCACAACGGCATCGAATACGCCGACATGCAGGTCATCGGTGAAGCATTCGACCTCCTCCGCTCGGGTGCCGGCATTGAGCCAGCCGAGCAGGCAAAGATCTTCACCGAATGGAACAAGGGCGATCTGTCCTCCTTCCTGATCGAGATCTCCGCTGAGGTCCTGGGCCACGTTGACGCCAAGACCGGCAAGCCGTTCGTCGACGTCGTCGTGGACGCCGCAGGCCAGAAGGGCACCGGACGCTGGACCGTTATCTCCGCCCTCGAGCTCGGCTCGCCGGTGTCCGGCATTGCAGAGTCCGTGTTCGCCCGTGCGCTGTCCTCGCAGGCCGAGCAGCGCAGGCTCGGCCAGGAACTGCTGGCCGGTGAAGAAGCCACGGTGGAGATCCCCGAAACTTTCGTCGAAGACGTTCGCCAGGCGCTCTACGCCTCCAAGCTGGTCTCCTACGCCCAGGGCCTGGACATGCTGACCTCCGCTGCGAAGGAATACGGCTGGGATCTCAAACTGGACGAGATCGCTTCGCTGTGGCGCGCGGGCTGCATCATCCGTGCAGAACTGCTTAAGGACATCACCAAGGCATACGCTGCCGACGAGAAGCCCGCCAACCTGCTCTTCGCACCGGCCTTCACCAAGGCCATCGCGGAGGCTCTGCCGGCCTGGCGCCGCGTCGTAGCCACCGCCGTGCAGCTGGGCATTCCCGTGCCGGTGTTCTCCTCCTCACTGGCTTACTACGACGGACTGCGCCGCAAGCGCGTCGCTGCCGCCCTGATCCAGGGCCAGCGCGACCTCTTCGGCGCACACACCTACGGTCGCGTCGACACCGAAGGTACCTTCCACACCCTGTGGGGCGAAGACAAGTCCGAGATCTCGGCTGTCGACACCCACTAGCAGCATCGCGCTGAAGGCCGGTTCCCTCCCACTAGGCTGGGAGGAGCCGGCCTTTGCCGTGCCGGGTGCCGGTGCGCTGGCCGCCAGCAAAGGACTAAAGCCATGACAGCGCGGATCGCACTCGTTACAGGCGCCTCCACGGGAATCGGTTTCGAAACCGCCATCGCCCTGAAGGACTCCGGCTTTACCGTCTACGCGGGTGCTCGCCGTGTTGAAAAGATGGAGCCCCTCAAACTGCACGGAATCTCGGTCCTGTCCTTGGACGTGACGTCGGAGCAGTCCATGGCGTCTGCAGTGGCAGCGGTGGAAAAGGCCCATGGAAGGGTTGATGTGCTGGTGAACAACGCCGGCTACGGGTCCTACGGGTCACTGGAGGAAGTTCCCCTCGATGAAGGAAGGCGCCAGTTCGAGGTCAACGTCATGGGGCTGGCACGAATGACGCAGCTGGTCATTCCCGGTATGCGCAGGGCCGGTTCCGGCCGGATCATCAATGTCACGTCCATCGGCGGAAAAATCTACGAGCCCTTGGGCGCCTGGTATCACGGCACCAAATTCGCGGTGGAGGGTATGAGCGATTCGCTGCGTCTGGAACTGAAACCCCACGGCGTGGACGTGGTCATCATCGAACCCTCGGGAACGGATTCCGAGTGGGGAACCATTGCAGGGACTGGGCTGCTGGCCAACTCGGGGGAGGGGCCGTATAAAGACCAAGCCCATGTCATCGCTGCGGCGTTGGCTTCTACCTCCGGGTCCGGCCACGTCCTCTCAACTCCCGCCCGGGTGGTCGCCAACACGATAGTCCGCGCCGCCAACGCAAAACGCCCCAGGACCCGTTACCCGGTAGGTAGGGGAGCCTGGAGCGTCCTGGCGATGCGCAGAATTCTTCCGGACAGGATCTTCGACGCCGTTTTCCTGAATTTCTACAGGAGACTGGCTGGAGGTTAGATCCGGTACTCGATGTAGTACTCGGCCGGATCCACGGCAGGCTTGGTCTCCGATCGCGCATCCCGATGCCGCCATGTGGCCGGGATCCCCGTGATGATGGATTCCGGGGGAGCATCCTTCACCACTACGGCGTTGGCGCCCACAGCGCTGTCCGCTCCGATGGTGATGGGGCCAAGGACCTTGGCGCCGGCGCCGATGGTGACGCGGTCGCCGATGGTGGGGTGCCGCTTGACCTTGGCCAGGGAGCGGCCGCCGAGGGTCACGCCGTGATAGATCATCACGTCCTCACCGATTTCGGCCGTCTCCCCAATGACCACTCCCATGCCGTGATCGATGAAGAACCTCCGGCCGATGGTAGCGCCGGGATGGATTTCGATACCCGTCAGGAACCTGGCCAGCTGCGAAATCAGGCGGGCAGGGAAGCGGAGTGCCGGGTTTTGCCACAGCCGGTGCGTTACCCGGTGCGCCCAGATGGCATGGAGGCCGGAGTAGGCGAAAAAGTTCTCAAAAGAGCCTCGAGCCGCCGGGTCGTGTGACCGGGCGGCGTCGAGGTCTTCCTTAAGCCTTGCGAAGAAGCTCACAAAGACCTTTCTACAGGAAATGACGGTGTGCGGGCCAAGTACTAGCCGCGGATGTCGTCGAACAGGACGGTGGAGATGTAACGCTCTCCAAAGTCACAGACGACGGCGACGATGAGCTTGCCGGCGTTCTCGGGACGCTTGGCCAACTCAAGGGCGCCCCACACGATGGCGCCCGAGGAGATGCCACCCAGGATGCCTTCACGGGCACCGAGTTCGCGGGCTACGCGGACCGAATCTTCCAACGTGGCGTCGAGGACCTCGTCGTAGACGTTGGTGTCGAGGATTTCGGGCACAAAGTTGGCGCCGATGCCCTGGATCTTGTGGGGGCCAGGTGCTCCGCCGTTGAGGATCGCGGAGTCCTTGGGCTCAACAGCTACGATCTGCACACCGGGCTTGCGCTCCTTGAGCACCTGGCCGACGCCGGTGATGGTGCCGCCGGTACCTACGCCCGCAACGAAGATGTCCACTTCGCCGTCGGTGTCTTCCCAGACTTCCTCGGCCGTCGTGGTGCGGTGGATCGCAGGGTTGGCCTCGTTGGCGAACTGCTGTGCCCAGATGGAGTTTTCAGTGTTGGCCACGATTTCCTGGGCCTTTTCCACTGCCCCGCGCATGCCTTCAGAACCCGGGGTCAGGACGATCTCGGCACCGTAGGCGCGCAACATGACGCGACGCTCAGTGGACATGGTCTCCGGCATGGTCAGGATGACCTTGTAGCCGCGGGCAGCCCCAACCAGTGCCAGGGCGATGCCGGTGTTGCCGGACGTGCCCTCCACGATGGTTCCGCCGGGCTTCAAGGCACCGGACTTCTCGGCGGCGTCAATGATGGCTACGCCGATGCGGTCCTTGACACTGTTGGCAGGGTTGTAAAACTCAAGCTTGACTGCAACGGTGGCGTCGAGGCCTTCGGTGAGCCGGTTCAAACGGACCAGCGGAGTGCGACCGACCAGCTGCGTGACGTCGTCGTATATCCTTGCCATGAAGATTATGCCTATCTCTGAGGAGGGAATGCTGAGGTCAGCCTAACGAGCCGGATCGAAACCCTGCTAAGCAGTAAGCCATGCAGAGTAATATTTCCGTGCCTTCGCCAGTTTGGGGTTAATAATCACCTGGCAGTAGCCCTGGTAGGGGAACTTGGCGTAGTAATTCTGGTGCACTTCTTCAGCTTCATAAAAGTCGGGAAGCCGGCTGACCTCGGTCACAATCGGGTCGGACCAGAGGGCCTGTGCACGCTCGATCGCTTCTTCGAACAGCACCTTCTCTTCGGTGGTGGTGTAGAACATCGACGAACGGTACTGGGTACCGACGTCGTAACCCTGGCGGTTCAAGGTGGTGGGGTCGTGGAGGGCGAAGAACATGTCCAGGATGACTTCCTCCGGAACAACTGTTTCGTCGAAGGTTACGGCCACGACCTCCGCATGGCCGGTGGTTCCGGAACAGACTCCGTAGTAGTCGGGATTGCGGACATGGCCGCCGGTATAGCCGGACACAACCGAGCTGACGCCGCGGGTTTTTTGGTAAACGGCATCCAGGCACCAGAAGCAGCCGCCGCCAAGTACGAAAGTTTTCATGTTCTCTTCAATGGATCGGAGGGCTTGATGATTCCCGCAACACCTTACGGGACAATAACGGAGACGGCGGGCGCCGGGACTGCCCGATTCGGCCCAGTAGGTAAGAATAAGAGTATGGAAGCAGTAAACACCGACATTTCTGATGCGGATTCCGGCGAAGATGACGGAACAGTTGAGGCCACGGGGGATCCCACGCTCGGTCAGGTGTTACTGGCTGTGGAGGAACTCTGGCCGGAGTCGCTGGCCGAGGATTGGGACGAGGTAGGCCTGGTTGCCGGCCGGCCCAATGTTCCGGTGAGCAAAGTCCTCTTTGCCGTGGACCCCACCCTGGAAGTCATCGATGAAGCCATCGAGTGGGGTGCCGAGCTGCTGATAACGCACCACCCCTTGCTTCTTAAGGGTGTGAATTCCGTAGCTGCTACGTCAGCCAAGGGCCTGGCCATTCATCGCCTCATTGAGGCCGGGACGGGATTGCTGACAGTGCATACCAATGGTGACTCGGCCGTCGGAGGCGTTTCCGACGTCCTGGCTGACGCCTTCGGATTGGAGAACGTCACGCCCCTGACACCGGCCAGCAACGGATTGCCGGAAGAGGGGATCGGCAGGGTGGGTGACCTTCCAGATCTTGAGACTCTCGGTGATTTTGCGGCCCGCGTCTTTGAGATGCTCCCCGCAGTGGCCGGTGGCGTCCGGGTTGCCGGCGACAAGGACGGGCTGGTCCGCAGGGTGGCCGTTTGCGGTGGTGCAGGAGATAGTTTGCTGGCCGCGGTCCGCGCCAGCAACGCAGATGTTTACGTTACCGCGGACATGCGTCACCATCCGGCCTCCGAGGCCCGTGAAGGGGCCACGAACGGCCGTCCGTACCTGATCGACGTTTCACATTTCGCCAGCGAATGGCTGTGGCTCCCTGCGGCCGCTGAGGCCTTGGGGAACGTACTCGCAGACCAGGGTTTCGACGTCGAGATCCGGGTGAGCAGCACCAACAGCGATCCTTGGGACTTCATACTGACTCCCGGCGGGGACTAGAGTCTAGAAAGATATGGGCAGCCCCGACAGATAGGGGTTGTCCGGCCGCTCCTGATTTCCGGGACCGGCGGTAACAAGCGGAGGTAAGCGTGGCGAAAGCAGCACCGGCAGAACAATACAAATTGCTTGAACTGCAGGGGCTGGATGCCAAGCTCAAGTCGTTGGCCGGCCGCCGGCGGGTACTGGAAACGGACCCTCGCATCACTGACCTCACTGACGCCCTGAACGTGGCCAACGGTGAACTGGGTGCGGCAAAGGTTGCCGTCCACGATGCCGAGACGGAATTGCGTCGTGCCGAGGCTGATGTGGAGCAGGTGGCTACTCGCATCGAACGCGACGAGGCCAGGCTCAACAGCGGTACGGGGTTGTCGAAGGACCTGGTGGCGCTTCAGAGTGACATTGCCTCGCTGAACAAGCGCCGCTCCGACCTTGAGGACGTGGAGCTGGAGATCCTTGAGCGCCTGGACACCCTTCGCGAACGCCAGGCCGCCCAGCAGTCGATCGTCAATGACATCCAGGGTTCCTTTGGCAGTATCCGCGCTGAGCTCGATGAATCCATAGCTGAAATCGCTGCCGAAGAAACCGTCGTTCGTGGGCAGCGGGCCGCTTTTGCGGATTCCCTGGACGCAGGGCTCCTGGCAATCTACGAGAAGACGATTGCCAAGAGGGGAGTGGGCGCCGCCCGTTTGTTCCACGGCAAATCCGAAGGTTCCGGCATGATGCTGAGCCCGGGTGACCTCGCTGAAGTCAAAGCTGCTGCGGAGGACGACATCGTTTTCTGCCCGGACTCAGGTGTGATCCTTGTCCGTTCGACGGAGTGGAACTAAGCCGGACCGAACCTAGCCGGCCAGGATGATGTTCAGCGCGTGCGGCTTGCGGGCCGTGCCCTCTACCAGTTCCGCGGTCCACACTTCCCGGGCTGCCTTGGCCAGTTGATCCGGGGTGGAAGGTGCCTTGCCGCGCCGTGTCAGAAGATGCCGCGCCAGTTCACCCCGGGTGTGTTTAGCGAAGTGGCTGACCACCGTACGTTTGCCGTTCGCCTCACTGAAAACGTTGACGTTCACTGTCTGGGCCGCCGGGGGAGCCCAGGCAGCTGCGTAGGTGCTTGAGCGGCAATCCACCACCAGTTCACCTTCGGCCCGTTTGGTGAGGGCGGCGTTAAGCTGCGGCTTCCAGTACGAGGCGAGGCGTCCGACGTCGGGCAGTGCGGTTCCCATGGACAGGCGGTAGGCGGGAACATGGTCGCCGAAGCCGATGGCACCCCACAACGCCGAGACCACCAGGATGGATTCGGTGGCTTTGCGTCGTTGGGTTGCGGTCATGCTCTTATAGCCCAGGGCGTCGTAGAGGACGCCGGAATAGACCTGATGCGCCGGGGCAGCCGGTTCGGCATGCAGCCGGGTATTACGTTCGACGTCGTCCCGCAAGGAAGCGCCGACGCCCAGCAGCGCCAGGGCGTCCTCATGCGCGCTCACCGTCCCCAAGGCCTCAAGAACGGTGGCACGGTACTGGTTCAGCTCGGGAAAACTCAGTGACTCCCAGTCGATGGCGGGACCTTTGGGGGCGGGGGTTTTGCCTTCGGAAGGCGGAAGCAGAATCAGCACCAGTCGATATTACCGCCGGACTTTCGAGGGTCCCGACGCCGGTAGACTGTATGGCGGATGGGTCGACCAGGCGGTCGCGCGTCACGAAAGTGGCTCGAGGAACGTCCGGGCTCCGCAGGGCAGGGTGGTGGGTAACGCCCACTCGGGGTAACCCGCAGGCCAGTGCCACAGAGAACAGACCGCCTGCGCCCGGTGATGCTTGCATCATGGGGCAGCAGGTAAGGGTGAAACGGTGGTGTAAGAGACCACCAGCTCCCTGGGTGACCGGGGAGGCTAGGTAAACCCCACCCGGAGCAAGGCCAGACAGGACACGTTTGAGGGCTGCCCGCCCGAGTGTCCGGGTAGGCTGCTGGAGGGCGTCGGCAACGGCGTTCGTAGATGGATGGCCGCTACTCCCTTTCCGGTAACGGGAGGGATGACAGAACCCGGCGTATCGGTCGACCCATCCATTTATGACCAGCGCAAACAGTGCGTGTGAGTGATTTCACGCCCTCGAAAGGCCTGCGCCCCTTCCTTCCGCCCTAGAATGGTTACTGAACGTAGATGTTCTGCCGCCGGGACTGCGTTCGCAGCCGGCGGATTTTCTTTGCTCTCGTTCAAGGCGCTGTGGGTGGACCGAAGCCCGCTGGCGCATGTGCCGCAGGACTACTCCGGGCGGCCGCTGCCATCTGCATACGAGGACGTATGTGGTTGACCCAAGGAAGGTAGTTCTGTGAGCCAGACGTCAGATTCTTGTCTTGATAAGTGGATGGGCCGGGAGGCTCTCGCCGAGGCCATGATTCCGGTGATCGGCCGGTTGTACCGGGAAAACAACGTGGTCACCAGCATCCACGGCCGGAGCTTGATCAACAAGTCCACCATGAACATCCTGAAGGCCCACCGCTTCGCGCGGCGGATGAGCAACCACGAGCTCCTGCTCGAAGAAACCGCACCCCTGTTGAACGCCCTGTCGGAGCTCGAACTCGGTGCGGCAGCAATCGACATCGCACGTTTGACCGAGAAATTCCGGGCTGAAGGCAATGGCGCCTCGCTGGATGAATACCTGCGCGCCGAGCTTGCTGAGATCGTTGGAAAGCGCGGAGCAGACGACCGCACCAGCACCGACGTCGTCCTTTATGGTTTTGGCCGTATTGGCCGCCTGCTGGCCCGCATCCTGATCGAAAAGGCCGGCGGCGGTCACGGCCTTCGACTCCGCGCCATCGTGGTCCGCAAGGGTGCAGAGAACGACCTCGTCAAGCGCGCCAGCCTGCTGCGCCGCGACTCCGTGCACGGTTCCTTTGAAGGCACCATCCGCGTGGATGAAGAAGCCAACACCATCACCGCCAATGGCGTCCAGGTCCAGGTCATCTACTCGGACAACCCTGCCACGGTGGACTACACGGCCTACGGCATCAAGGATGCTTTGGTTGTGGACAACACCGGCCGTTGGCGCGACGCCGATGGCCTCTCCCAGCACCTGCAGAGCAAGGGTGTGGCCCGCGTTCTGCTCACCGCACCGGGCAAGGGCGAGCTGAAGAACATCGTCCACGGCATCAACCACCGGGACATTAACGACGACGACAAGATCGTCACCGCCGCGTCCTGCACCACCAACGCCATCACTCCGGTCCTGAAGGCCATCAACGACAAGTTCGGCATCATCCACGGCCACGTCGAAACGGTCCACTCGTTCACGAACGACCAGAACCTGATCGACAACTTCCATAAGGGCGATCGCCGCGGACGTTCCGCTGCGCTGAACATGGTCATCACCGAAACCGGTGCGGCCAAGGCTGTGGCCAAGGCGTTGCCCGAACTGCAGGGCAAGCTCACGGGTAACGCCATCCGCGTCCCCACCCCTGACGTGTCCATGGCCATCCTCAACCTGAACCTTGAGAACGGCACCACGCGGGACGAAGTCAACGCTTTCCTTCGCGAGATGTCCCTTCATTCGGACCTGCGCAAGCAGATTGACTACATCGACTCTCCCGATGTTGTTTCCACGGACTTCGTCGGTTCCCGCCGTGCAGGCATTGTTGATGGCCTCGCGACCATCTCCAACGACAAGAACCTGGTGCTCTACGTCTGGTACGACAACGAATTTGGCTACTCCTGCCAGGTGGTCCGCGTCATGGAGGAAATGGCCGGAGTCAACCCACCGTCGTTCCCCGCCAAGGACGTTATTGCCCCCATCGCGGTGCTCGAAACGGCTGACGCCTAAAGCTCCCGGAACTATTCAGGGGTTTCCCGGCTGTGTCACTGGAAACAGCCGGGAAACCTGACCAAAATGGGCTCATGGAAAATGAATCGACCATTGAGCACGAAACCACACTCGAACACGCGCTGGACGTAGCGCGGGCCAACCACAAACAGGCCCAAAAACTCCTTGACCAGGCCGTGGCGGCCAATGCCACCGGCGATGTCACGGACCAGCGCGTTGAGCAGCTGCGCGGGCTGCTGCAAGTAGCAACCGAAGACCTTCAGCGCGTGATGCGGGAGCAATAAAGCCCCCGCCGTTGACCGCCACCACAGTGTGACTCCTCCTCCACACTGTGGATACTGCTCTGGCTGTCGGGGCCTTGTCCTACGCTCGTAGGACACTGCCTGCCCCCACTGGACGGAGTCCCTTGAGTATCACCTGGTCTGCCTACAAACGCGCCCGGCGTAGGTCCCTTCAAGCCTGGGCCATTCTTGGCCTCGCAGCAGCAACTGTCGTTGCGGGCCTGTGCTGGTTTTTCACCACGGGCCAGTTTGGCGTCGCTGATCCCTGGACGGCCGGCCCCAGCGAGGCGCCCGTCTTCGATCAGACGTTCATGAAGCCGGTCAGTGGTGCAGCCCCGGTTGCTGCCGAAAGTGCAACTGCAGCCCTGGAGCGGCTTGCCGTGAAAGGCAGGGCACCGAAGTCGGACTATGACAGGGCAGCTTTCGGCCAGGCCTGGGCCGACGTGGACCACAACGGATGCGACACCAGGAACGACATCCTGCACAGGGATCTTTCCGCGGTCGAATTCACGGCTGGTTCATCCTGCAAAGTCTCCGGGGGAGTCTTCGACGAGCCCTACACGGGTGCCCACGTGACCTTCCGCAGGGGGCAGGACACCAGCGCCGCCGTCCAAATCGACCATGTAGTGGCTCTCGCCGATGCATGGCAGAAAGGTGCACAGCAGCTCACGGCACAGCAGCGGCAAACGCTGGCCAACGACCCCCTGAACCTCATCGCGGCTGATGGTCCGGCCAACGTCAAGAAAGGGGCCGGGGACGCCGCGACCTGGCTGCCGGCAAACAAGAATTTCCGCTGCCACTATGTAGCGCGGCAAATCTCGGTGAAAACCGCCTACAAGCTCTGGGTTACCGCGGCCGAGAAAGACGCCATGAAGCGCGTACTTTCCGGATGCCCCGAGCAGCAAACCATCTACAACGCCAGGTGACCATGCCCCAGTTGCCAGGTGCCGCCGTCGTCGATCCTTTCCAGCACGACGCGCTGGAGTGACGTTTCGCGTGGCAGCTTATCCAGGTCCTGCAGGCCGCGCTGGCGGAACGTAAAGTACACGGCATCGGTGGGTGCATCCGTGCATCGGTCCAGAGTGAAACGCCGGGCGAAGGAAGCTATGTTGCTATCCGGAAGCCGCTCAACAAGGTAGGGATCGAGCATCCATGAGTCGCACGTGGCAGTGGCTGCCGGTTTGTCCGAAAAATGCCGGGAGAAAAAGCTCCGGGCCTCGGCAAAGCTCGCGTCAACCAAGGCAGGGGACAGGCCGCCGTCTTCAGGAATGTGAACGCCAAGCTCCCACGCGGAACCGTGGTGTTGGTCTGCGCCTTCAGTGTTCCTGACCAAGTGGAACTGCAGGCGGCCCAGGCGGAACAGGTTTCCGGCCATGTGGAGCGTCAGCCAACTCCAGGTGTCCAGCCCAAAGCCGCCGTGAACCCGACGGTTGATGCGCATTTGCAGCCCAACGTCGCCCAATGACGCCGCCGACACCATAGGACTGATTCCCAGGCCCACGTGGTAGGAGTGAACCGCCGGGGCGAAACGGAGCAAGGCTTCGATCCAGTCTGTCTCGCTGGCGTCATTTGCCTGGATGCTGTCCAGCGGAAACGTCCCGAGGCGCTCCTGCAGGGCAGCCATGGCCTGCAGGACTGCTGCATTGGGCGGTGTGGCCAAGAGAGCGGAACACTCCGCGGCGTCATCGCCTGAGATGTCCAAGAGCTCGAAGAGTTCTGTTAGGGCGCTGGTGGCCATGGACTCAGTGTCCAAAGGGATCGGGGTCGACGCCGGGCATCCACGTCAGGCCAGGCACGCCCCAACCGTTCTTCTTGGCCTGCTTCATGGCTTTCCTGGCGTACCGGTCCGTCAGGCGGTTCACGTAGAGTTTCCCGTCAAGGTGGTCGAACTCGTGCTGCAGGATGCGGGCGAACCAGCCCGTGGCCTCGAAGTCCACCGGCTTGCCGTCGCCGTCGAAGCCCTGGACGCGGGTCCACTCGGCACGCTGCAAGGGGTAATACTCGCCGGGGAAAGACAGGCAGCCTTCGACGTGTTCGTCAGGGTCCGGTGCCGCGCCGGAGACCTTGGAGAGCGTCAGTACCGGATTGACCACTACGCCCTGTTCCGGGACGTCGTCGTCATTGGCGTACTTGTAGACAAAGATGCGCTTGCCCACGCCGATCTGGGGTGCCGCCAGTCCCACTCCATTAGCGGCTTCATTGGTTTCGAACATGTCCGCTATCAGGGCGCGGAGTTCATCGTCGAATACCTCGACTTCGTTAGCCCGGCGATGCAGGACAGGTTCGCCCCAGATGGTGACTGGCAGGACGGTCATGTCAGTTCTTCCTTTGTTGACGCTGTGATCCCGAAGCGGCTTCGGCCCTGGATCGGGTTAAAAGCAAAGGCCGCACCGGATAACCGGTACGGCCTTTGTGGAAACCGGCTCTGCAGCCAATCTCGGTGGGGTGAGCTACGGGGGTTGAACCCGCGACCTCCTGGACCACAACCAGGCGCTCTGCCAACTGAGCTAAGCCCACCATGTGCCTTTTGCGGCTAGTCCGTTTGACCGGCTTTCCTCGAAGGCAACGACAAATAGCTTACCTGCTGTTTTGGGGTGCAAAGTCCACTTTTGCCCTTTTTGGCGAAAAAACCTCCAAAAATGTTGCAGATCACACCGTTTCGCTGGTTCCCAACGTTTCGGCGGATGCCATCACATCCTTGGAAATTCGCTGCGCGGTAGCAGTGTCGGGTCCGGGCGCGGGGACGAAAACGGCCTCGCGGTAGTACCGCAGTTCGTCGATGGAGTCCTTAATGTCACCCAAGGCGCGGTGGCCGCCGTGCTTTGCCGGGGATTGGAAATATGCGCGCGGGAACCAGCGCCTGGACAGTTCCTTGATGGTGCTGACATCGATCACCCGGTAGTGCAGGTGCTCCACGATGTTCGGCATGTCACGGGCAAGGAACATCCGATCGGTTCCCACGGAGTTGCCACCCAGCGGCGCCTTCCGGGGATCCGGAACCCACTTCTCTATGTATTCCAGGACCTGGGCTTCGGCTTCTGCCATGGTTTTCCCGTGCGGGAGCTCGTCCAGGAGTTTGGAGCGGGTGTGCATGTCCCGTACGAAGTCGTTCATTTGTTCGAGTGCGGCATCGTCGGGCTTGATAACGACGTCCACGCCGTCCCCCAGGATATTCAGCTCCGAATCGGTCACCAACGCAGCAACTTCGATCAGGGCGTCGTTCTTCAAATCCAAGCCGGTCATTTCGCAGTCGATCCAGACGATGCGTTCATTAGTAATAGGCACGCGCCAAGCCTATCCCTCAGTCGCATCCAAGTGCTCCGATGGTACGATTTTTGGGCGCGACAGTGTCGTTTCCTCCTGTCGTGGAATGCCCCCGATGACTCAGAATGTGACCCGAAAACTGCGGGCGAACGATTGGACGACGACCACATGACGGTGCCCGTACCGGCCGCCCAGATGGCAGGGAAAGCAGACACGTCAAAGGCTGCTGTGGCCAGCGAAGTGGACAACGCCCGTTCGCCATTGATCGCCGGTTTCATCGGCTCGATGTTCATGGTGTTCGGATCCCTGGGGGTGGGTTGGCTTGCGCCGGCCTCCGAGCTGAGGCGGCTACCCCTCTTTATCTGGATGCGCACCGAAGGTGTGGGAGTCGCGCTGTCCATCGTCCTGCTGGCCATTGGCGGAATGCTCTTGGTCCGGGCCTGGCTCCGTCTGGGGCAGAGGGTCAGGGTTTGGGGCCCAGAGGCCCGGAAGGCTACGTTGCAGGCCGTGCTGGCGTGGGGCCTGCCCATGATGTTCACGGTTCCCCTTTTCAGCAGGGACGTCTACGCATATATCGGTCAGGGCCGGTTGATGGTTGAAGGCATCAACCCTTACGAAAACGGAATCTCGGCCCTGCCCAACTATTTCCAACTGGGTGCGGACAAACAGTGGACAGAGGCACCAGTGCCCTACGGGCAACTGTTCCTGTGGATTGAACAGTTTGTGGTGTGGGCGACCAACGTCCACCCGGAAGCAAGCGTCATGCTTTTCCGGCTTGTCGCCGCCGTGGGTGTGGTTTTGTGTATCATCTACGTCCCGAAGCTGGCCGAACTCCACGGTGTAAACCCGCACAGGGCACTTTGGCTCACGGCCGCCAACCCTCTGTTCCTGACCAACTTCATTGCCAGCGTCCACAATGACGCGCTGATGATCGGCCTTGCCCTCGCGGGCCTTTACTACTGCGCAACCCGCCGTGTCATCCTCGGCATCGTGTTGGTAACCCTTTCCATCTCCGTCAAACCCATCACCGTGGTCTTCCTTCCATTCATCGGTCTTCTGTGGGCTGGCAAAGGTGCTTCATGGCCCCGCAGGTTTGTTTTCTGGTTCTTCACGGCCGCTTTGAGCTTGGGCCTCCTCTATGCGTTGAGCCTGATTAACGGGTTCGGATTTGGCTGGATCAACGGGTTGTCGGCACCTGGAAGTGTTGCGATCTGGTACGCGCCCGTAGGCCTGATCGGCCTGGCTGTCGCCTCGATCTCGAACGTTCTGGGACTGGATGGCGCGGTGTTCGCGAAGGGGGTCTATGACGCAGGTAAGGTCCTGATGGTTGGGGCCGTGGCCTGGCTGATCTTCCGCGGCGACTACGATCGCTTGATGCGGCGCCTGACGCTGGCATTCGCTGCCATTGTCCTGCTGGCACCGATGATTCAGTCCTGGTACGTCGTGTGGTTGATTCCGTTGTTTGCCGTGACCGGCATCCGGAACGACTGGCAGGTCAAGGCGTTGTACTTCGTGGTCTCGTTCTTCATGGTTTACGCCATCTCGGACCAATTGGACGTATTCCCGTACCTCCAAAGCGAAGACCTGGGCCTGGCCCTGCTGCTGGCCCGCATCGCTGCGGCCGTCATCGCGATCTTCTTCGCGGTCTACTTGATATTCATGGACCCCAAAACCAAGGGCCTGTTCCGCAACAAGGACCAAGCGGGCCTGCGTCCCATCATCTGAACTCCTGGGACCGGATCACCGGGACGGCATCACCGGGACGGCAGGAGACGCAGTGCCTCCCGGGCGGACAGCGCGCTCAGGTCCGACGCGTACTCGGCTGTGAAAGCGCGCACCCATTCCGGATCCGTTTTGCTGTACTCGCGCAGGGCCCACCCGATCGCTTTGCGGATAAAGAACTCCTTGTCAGCCACGTTTGCCCCGATAACAGCGGCCAGCAGGCCTGTGTCGGTCCCTGCCTTCGCGGCAAGCTGTGAGGTAATCGCGGCCCTTCGGATCCACATGTCCTGATCCCCGGCCCAGCGGAGCAATAGCGGCTTCATGGTGGCAGGGTGGGCAATCAGGAGGGCACAGATTCGGTGCGCCACCCCGTCCACCAGGTCCCACCAGGCGCCCGTACGGATGATTTCCTCGTAGACCGGCAGCATGTCCAGATCGCCCTTGGCCATCTTCAGCCCTGTCAGGTCGATGGCGGCATAGCGCTCCTCCCGTGCTTCCGCGTGACGCCACAGATCATGCACTGCAACGCGCAGTTCGTCCGGTGACGACGGAGGGAATTCCCGCACGGCTGCTTTGACGATTTTCCGTACTTCAGGCACACGCACACCCCAGGAAGGCATGTCGGATTTCATATAAGCCTGGGCTCCCCGCGCCCGCTCGGGGTCCCCAGCGGAACGAATGCTTGAACGGATCGACTGGACCAGGTCACGGGTGGTCATTGCTTGGCTCCACCGCCTGTCATCGTTCCTGCAAGGCATCGCATGACTGCACGTCCTGGTGAGGGCCTCGAAACGATGCTGAACCCGGCCGCCCCGAAAAGTGAGACGGTTCCGTGGAAAAGCTCCGCTGCGGTGGCTTTGGTCCTGACCGCGGTGTCCACTGGATACGCCTCGATGACGTCGGCGCCGTTGCCAAAGGCATGCTCCTTCGCCGCTGCCAGGAGCGCGCTCGAAACTCCGGAACGCCGATGGCCTGGTGCCACGACAAAGCAACTGACGGCCCAGAAATTGGCTTCGTCACCGAATCCCACTTTGGATCCTCTAAGTACGTGGGATTTCTTGAGCCGTGGGTAGTTGGCCCGCGGTTCCACAGCGCACCAGCCAATCGGGCGATTGCCATCAAACGCGAGCACTCCCGGCGCGGGACCAGCACTGAACGCAGCCTTCAGCTGTTCCTTGCGGTTTTCCGGCGTGCTGGTCTTCCAGTCCGCGCCGGTGAGGGCGAACCACCGGCACCAGCACCGGGAGGGTTCCCCCTTGGTTCCGAACAATTGCTCGACAGCTGCCCAGGAGGCGGGAGCGGTCGCGACTCCCGGGGCTGCATCGTGCTGTGGCATGGACCCAGAATAGGCGTTACTTGCAGGGCTGGTCCCGCAAGTACGCGAATAAGTGCAACAGGATCACACTCCGGCACCCGCCAATTCACCGGTTTCAATGTTGACTAAGAGCGTTTCGCTGTCGTCGGAGGCCCCCACTGAGACTTCCTCGGTATCTTCTTCGGGTGGTACTTGATCATGATCGGCGTCCCAATCGTTGTTTCGTTCCTGCATGCCGGATGCCTCAACAGACGGAAGTGTTTCGGCAGGGGCTGCGCTGCCGTTCATGCGGGTGAAGTTGGCGGAGCCCCACATGAGATCGTGTCCGACTGATTCAGCATCGATTTCCGCCACGTGGTAGACGCGCCCTTCGTGTTCCCACTGCCGCAAACGAAGGCGTCCAACGACGAGGACCCGTTGCCCCTTCTTGACGCTGCACCCCACATGGCCGGCAAGGTAGCGGAACGACTGAACCGTGTACCAGTTGGTGTTGCCATCAACCCACGTGTTGGTGGCCCGATCGTAGCGCCGCTCCGTGGATCCCAAGCGGAATGAAGCGGTGGAGGTTCCCCGCGCTGTGGTGGAACTTTTGACCTCCGAGGCTACGAAGCCGCGGACGGTGATGATGTCGTTCATGGTGGTCCTTCTCGGTGTAGGGAAGTGCCTGTCCGGCTCTTTCAGCCTTGTCCACGGCGTACCAAACGAGGAGGGCGCATCACGGCTATGTGCATAACTTGCTGCTGCCAGGCCTGTGGAGGGAAGGAGTGCCGCGCAGGGTTGTCAGGTTGCCGGCCGAACGCACTGTAAACTCTTTGTGGCGCCAGCGGCCTGTGTCGGTAACGGCGCCAGGTGCGCCCCAGTAGCTCAGGGGATAGAGCAGCGGCCTTCTAATCCGCCGGTCGGGGGTTCGATTCCCTCCTGGGGCACCAATGACATCCCCCTGGACACGGTCCAAGGGGGATGTCAGCAAAGGCCTAGGACTCCAGGAATTCCTTGAGATTCCGAAGCACCAGCTCCCACGTTTCGGTAGATTGCGTCGTTTCTTGGTCAGACGAGTTATTGCCTTGCCTGATGGTCACTCGGGTCCCACCGGGTTCCTCCGCAAGGCTGTATTCGACGGTGTGATAATTCTCCGCAGTGTCGGGCAGGCCTGAGGCCGGGCTGTAGTGGGTGGTCTTCAGCAGGGCTGGCGGCTCGAAGGTGAGGATCGTTCCCTTGTCTTCATAAGACTTCCCGTTGTATTCGCCGGAGTAGGTAATGGGATCGCCGACTCGCCACGTGGTAGCGACGTGTGTGCCGAGGAAGTACTGCTTGATGAGGGCAGGGTCGGTCAGCGCCTCCCACACCCTCTGTCGATTCGCCGAGATGCTGGTTGTGGCCACTGCATCCGAGGACTGTCCTGTCATGGTTGGCCTTCATCTCCGTTTACGGCGAGCCAAAGCTCCTTGTAGGAAAAGCTACGCCCGTCGGGTCCCCCTGTGAATGGCACAATAGCTACGTGATCAGCAGTGGAACATTACCGGAGCGTGGCGTGGCGGCCATGGCCGCGGCCCGAAGAATTCGCGTTGCTGGCTTGTCAGTGCTCGCCGCGACGGCGTTGGCGATGACTGCCTGCACGGGCACCGCTTTGCCCGCCAGCAGCCCTTCAAGCGCCCCGTCCTCCTTGGCTCCCGAGGCGACAGCCAGCATGGACCCAGCGGTGGAAGACACCAGGCTCGCGGTGGAGAGCACCTTGAAGAAGCTGGTCACAGCCAACGCCAAGCCGGAGAGGGAGGCCATAAGGGCAGCCCTGGTTTCCGCAGGCATTCCCAAGGC
Source organism: Arthrobacter sp. B0316-5-4 (assembly GCF_059090325.1). NCBI lineage: Bacteria > Bacillati > Actinomycetota > Actinomycetes > Micrococcales > Micrococcaceae > Arthrobacter > Arthrobacter sp. B0316-5-4. The sequence continues at coordinate 849,215 of NZ_JBNHFN010000002.1, read as the reverse complement.
GAACGTGGAAGTATCTGTCAGCCGCACGCCCACCGGCCTGGATGTCGACGCCATGGAGGCGGCCGCCCTGACCGGGGAAAACTGTGTCATGGGCCAGATCCGGGACGGTGGGGTTGTGGTGACGGTGTTGCCGGTCCTCGCCACCGGAAAATGCTTCGTGGGGGACACCCGCTAGCTGCGCGAGGCGCCCGAATGTGAGTTATGTACGCCTAGCCACTAGATTTAAGGGTATGGCGGAATTCATTTACACGATGACCAAGGCTCGCAAGGCCGTTGGCGACAAACTTATTCTGGACGATGTCAGCATGTCGTTCTACCCCGGCGCGAAGATCGGCGTCGTGGGCCCGAACGGTGCTGGCAAGTCCACCATCCTCAAGATCATGGCTGGACTGGACACGCCGTCGAACGGCGAAGCCCGCCTGAGCCCCGGCTACACCGTGGGAATCCTCTTGCAGGAGCCGCCGCTGAACGAGGAGAAGACCGTCCTGGGCAACGTCCAGGAAGGCGTTGGCGAGATCTACGGCAAGATCCAGCGGTTCAACGAAATTTCCGAGGAAATGGCAAACCCGGATGCCGATTACGACACTCTCCTGGACGAGATGGGCAAGCTCCAGGAAGCCATTGACGCTGCCGACGCCTGGGACATCGACTCCCAGCTCGAGCAGGCCATGGACGCCTTGCGCTGCCCGCCGGCTGATTCTGACGTCACGGTCCTCTCAGGTGGTGAACGCCGCCGTGTTGCACTGTGCAAGCTCCTCCTGCAGAAGCCGGACCTCCTGCTCCTGGACGAGCCCACTAACCACTTGGACGCGGAAAGCGTGCTGTGGCTTGAACAGCACCTTTCCCAGTACCCCGGTGCCGTCCTTGCCGTCACCCACGACCGCTACTTCCTTGACCACGTGGCGGAGTGGATCGCTGAGGTCGACCGCGGCCACCTGTACCCCTACGAAGGCAACTACTCCACCTACTTGGAGAAGAAGAAGGCCCGTCTCGAAGTCCAGGGCAAGAAGGACGCCAAGCTTTCCAAGCGGCTGACCGAGGAACTTGAGTGGGTCCGCTCCAACGCCAAGGGCCGCCAGACCAAGTCCAAGGCCCGCCTGGCCCGCTATGAGGAAATGGCCGCGGAGGCCGAGCGCACCCGCAAGCTGGACTTCGAAGAGATCCAGATTCCGCCGGGACCGCGCCTCGGTTCCTTGGTCATCGAGGCCAAGAAGCTGAAGAAGGGCTTCGACGATCGCGTCCTGATCGAAGACCTGTCCTTCTCGTTGCCCCGCAACGGCATCGTCGGCGTCATCGGACCGAACGGTGTGGGCAAGTCCACGCTGTTCAAGACGATCGTCGGCATGGAGCCCTTGGATGATGGTGAGCTCAAGATCGGCGAGTCCGTGAAGATCTCCTACGTGGACCAGTCCCGTGGTGGCATTGATCCGAACAAGTCCCTCTGGGAGGTTGTTTCGGAAGGTCACGACTTCATCCAGGTTGGACAGGTCGAAATGCCTTCCCGCGCCTACGTTTCGGCGTTTGGCTTCAAGGGGCCGGACCAGCAGAAGAAGGCCGGTGTCCTTTCCGGTGGTGAACGAAACCGCCTGAACCTGGCTCTGACGCTCAAGCAGGGCGGCAACTTGCTGCTCCTGGATGAGCCCACTAACGACCTCGACGTCGAAACCCTCAGCAGCCTCGAGAACGCCCTCCTTGAGTTCCCGGGCTGTGCTGTCGTGGTCTCGCACGACCGTTGGTTCCTTGACCGGGTGGCAACGCACATCCTCGCCTACGAAGGTGATGACGAGAACCCGTCCAAGTGGTACTGGTTCGAAGGCAACTTCGACTCCTACGAGGAGAACAAGGTGGAGCGGCTGGGCGCGGATGCTGCGAAGCCGCACCGTGTCACCCACCGCCGCCTGACCCGCGACTAATACTCGCGCCTGGCAGCCATGAAGCAAAGAACGGCCGGTCCCACAGGGACCGGCCGATCTGCGTTCAGGCGCTTGCTAGGGGATCCTGACCATGCCCTCCTGCGCGACTGTGGCGACATGTTGGCCGGCGCGGTTGAAGATCCGGCCGGTGGACAGTCCCCGGGCGCCTTGGGCGCTGGGGGACTCCTGGACGTAGAGCATCCACTCGTCCACCCTCACGGGGCGGTGCCACCACATGGCATGGTCCAGGCTGGCCACGCTCATTCCGGGCGTCATCCATGCGAGTCCGTGTTTGCGGAGGATGGGTTCAAGGAGGGTGTAGTCGCTGGCGTATGCCAGGGCTGCCCTGTGGAGGTTGGGATCATCGGGCAGGGGGCCGATGGTTTTCATCCACACTGCGTTGGTGGCTATGTGGTCCTTTGGCGGAGAAACATAGATGGCTGGGTCGATGTGGCGGACGTCGAAGGGTCGCTCCGAGGACATATGCCGTGCCATGGGATGGTCGAAGTGGGACAGCAGTTCCGCCGTGCTGGGCAGGGACTCGGGATCAGGAATGCCCTCCGGCATGCTCGCCTGATGGTCCAGCCCGCTGTCCTCCACCTGGAACGAGGCGATCATCGACAGAATCGGAACGCCGTCCTGGTAGGCATGCACGCGCCGGGCGGAGAAGGAACGGCCGTCGCGCAGCCGCTCGACGCCGAACGTGATGGGCTTGTTAGCGTCGCCGGGGCGCAGGAAGTAGCCGTGCATGGAGTGGGCTACCCGGTCTGGCTCCACGGTCCGCATTCCGGCCATCATTGACTGGGCAAGGACCTGGCCGCCAAAAACGCGGTGGCGGGGCTGCTTTTGGGACGGCCCGAGGAAGATGTCCTCGTTGGTGCGGGCACCGTCGAAATCACCAAGGTCCAGCAGGCCGATCAGCACTTCCATGGGGTCTTCTGCGGGTGCCTGCACGTCGAGGCCAGCGTTAGTCTCAGTCATGGTTCGACTTTAGACGCCGCCCCGACCGCTCTCAACCGGGGACATGCCGGTAGAGTCGATCATGTGACAGACGTCTTGACCCAGTCCTTCCGCTTCGCCGATCCCCGTGACCTCGCCGATCTTCGGACCTTCGTTACACGGGCCAAGAGCATCGACGACGGCGCCATCCGCCTTCAGGCTTCGGGCACGGTCCTCGCGGCTTATGTATGCGTCCTGCGGCCCCGCATCCTTGGCGAGTCCACGCCCACCATTCTCGGGCTGCGGACCATGGCCCTCGCTGAGCCGGCCCAAGCTGACGTTACGGTGACGCTTGCGTCCGTGATGGACCGGTTGGCCCGCTCCGGTGCCGGAGACGCTGACCTGCCCATCCCGCCGTCGACCGTTAAAGAGTCCTGGGCGGGCGTCGGAGCACCGAGGGCCGGTTGGGAACCGCAAGCTGCAGTGTCCGACGCCGACCTCAGGTCCGCGGCCGAAGCCGGCATCGCGGAGGTGGCCGGCGTCGTCCCTGCCGTGGCGGGTGCCGCCGTCGTCAATAGTGCCAGGGCTGCCGTTTGGGGACGTGGAATGCCTGGTGTGGAGGATGTACCGTCGGGCGCGGCGTTCGCCGCTTTCGCGTTGGGTTTCCTGGCCGACGGTGAGCAGCAGGTGTACCGAAACGGCCGCTGGTTCCGGTTGAGCGGGCCCCGCGGCCATGTACTGGTCCGCACAGGCGCGGGGCTCGGGCTCGGCTTCTGAGGTTCAGGCGTCGGGTCCGGCTGATGGGCTGTTGACCATGGTCAGCGCGGCGCGTTCCATGTAGTCCCACAACGTGCCCTCATGCAGCGGGGAGAGATCCAACGCGTCCACGGCGGTCCGCATGTGGAACAACCACCGGTCCTTCGCCTCGGGAGTGACCCGGAACGGCATGTGCCGCATCCGGAGCCGGGGGTGTCCACGTTCCTCGCCATATGTGGTTGGCCCGCCCCAGTACTGTTCCAGGAACATGAGGAAGCGCCGCTTCGCAGGCCCAAGGTCCTCTTCGGGGTACATGGGACGCAGCAACGGATCCGTGGCCACGCCGTCGTAAAAGACGTCAATGAGCTTGACGAACGTTTCATGTCCGCCGACGGCAGCGTAGAAGCTGTCCGTGTACGCGGGCTGGCTGAAGGGATCGTTCTGCATCAGTTGGCGGCGGGGGCCCGCCTGCGGCGCTGGTGGCTGCCCACCGGAAATGCTACTCATTGGACTTCTCCTCGGCCTTGGTGGCGCGTGGTGCGCCAGCGGTCACGGGCGCAGCGGCAGCGCCTGGGTCATCGCTGGTGGTTGGTGCTTCCAGCGGTACGTAGTCACCCTGCGAGCGGTTGCCCACCCGTAGGATTTCACCGTTGCGCAGGTACCAGATGGCTCCGTCTTCGGCGCGGACCCGGGTAATTCGCAGTCCCACGGATTCAACGGTACCAACCACTTCGCTGGTAACGATCACGTCGCCAATACCGTATTGGTCCTCGATGGTGATGAAGATTCCCGCGAGGAAATCCCGGATCAGCTGCTGGGCGCCGAAACCGATGGCGACACCAAGGATGCCAACGCTGGTCAGGAGGGGCGCCACGTCGACGTTCATGTATTTCAGGACGTAGATGATGACAATCACCACAACAATGACGCTCACCAGGCTTGTCAACAGCGTGCCGATGGTCTCGGCACGCTGGGAGCGCCGTTCGTGGTCCAGTGCGCGTATGGCGGGTTGCACCCACTTGAAGTGCGCCTTCTTGAAGAAGGAACTGCCGGCAGACACCCGGCGCGTTATGCGCCCGATGATGAACCGTGCAACGATCCAGACTGCCAGCCCCACACCGATGGTGATGAGGATTGATACGAGGTCGATTTTCTCTGGTTCCAACGTGATGGTTTCCGCTAGGGGGATGGAGGTCAAGGTGGAATAGCTCCTTGTCGTCGGCCCGTGTTCGCCGGGCGCGGAACACTCTGTCCACTGACAACCCTAGCGCCGTAGCGTGACGGTATGCGCATCCTGGTCCTTGGCGGTACCGCCTTCCTGTCTGCGGAAATCGCCCGGCAGGCCGTGGCCTCGGGGCATCAGGTCACCTGCTTTGCCCGGGGTACTTCGACGCAACCGCCCGACGGCGTTACGTGGGTCAGGGGCGACCGCACCGTCGGTGCCACGGCCTACGCAGGCCTTGGCCGCAACTGGGACGCGGTGGTGGAGGTGGCACGGGATCCTGTGAGGGCACGCGAGGCATTGGAGCTGCTGGCACCAGGCGCCGCGCATTGGACCTTCGTCTCGAGTTGCTCGGTGTATGCGGACCATTCAGTTCCGGGTGCCGATGAAACCGCAGCGCTTTTGGACCCCTTGCCTGAGGGGCAGGCGGGGACGCCGGAGACCTATGGCGAATCCAAAGTGGCCATCGAGCAGCTCACTGTGTCCGCCGCAAGGGACAAAGCCCACATTGTCCGTGCCGGGCTGATCGGCGGCCCGGGCGACGAAACGGACCGCTACGGCTACTGGCCTGGCCGTTGTGCTGCCGGCGGGGACACGGTACTGGTTCCGGACATCCCGGACGACGCAACCCAGATCATCGACGTCCGGGATCTGGGGGCATGGATCCTCCGGGGCGCGGAGACGGGGCTCACCGGCACTTTCAACGCCGTGGGGGATGTAGTCCGGTTCGAGGACTACTTCGCAGAGTGCGTGCGTGCGGCCGGAAACCTGGACCTGGACGTTGCGCGCGCCACCGGAGCATGGCTGGCGGAACAAGGGGTGGAGTACTGGGCGGGTCCTGATTCCCTGCCCCTCTGGCTTCCGCCGGACCATGACGGATTCCAGGCGCGCACCAACCAGGCAGCCCGGGACCGTGGAATACATCTTCGGCCCTGGCAGGAGACGCTCGCTGCCGCCCTTGAGGACGAACGGAGGCGGGGCTTGGACCGGGAACGCAAGGCCGGGCTCAGCCGGGACACCGAACGCAGGCTCGTGGCACTGTGGCGGGACCAGCAGCGTTAGGCAGCGGCCGCCGTCGTGATGGGTTCGTGGTGTACCGGGAAGTTGACGCTGCGGGCGATGAAGCAGACCTGATTGGCTTCGTGGTGCAGCTGGGGCACCAAGGCGGAGTGGCCGGGGTCGGCGATGGTGACGTGCGGCTTCAGGGTCACAGCTTCAAACTGTCCGCTGCCGTCCCGGTTCATCTTCATGAGGCCCTCGGCGTTGTCCTCGTAGGCCGTGACCACCACGCCATGTTTGACGGCCACATGCAGGAAGGACAACATGTGGCACTGCGAGAGCGCGGCAAGCAACAGCTGTTCGGGGTTGTACCTGGTCCTGTCGCCGTGGAACGTGGGGTCGGCTGAACCCTTCAGCGTGGGCAGCCCGGCGATCTCCACATCATGCTCGCGGGAGTAGCCCCGGTAACTGGAGGTGCCTTCGCCCAGGTTGCCTGTCCAACGGACGGTCAGCTCGTAGTGGTGCTCGTTCAGGCTCATGCGGACAGTCTAGCTACGCAAGCGCGACCGTCCGCATGAGCCTGATGTGCGGTTTTGCCTAGATGTCCGCTGCCCTTGCGCGCAGTGCCCTGACAACGCCGTCGCGGTTCTCCAGCATCATGCGGCGCAACGCGGCGCTCTCTTCCGGAAGTCCGGCCAGGAATTCGTCCGTGCGGTCCACGGTGGCTTGCGTGGTGAGCTGTGCAGGGTAAAGGCCCACCACAATCTGCTGCGCCAGGGCATGGGTGCGTTCCTTGACGATTCCGGGCACGGCCTCGAAGTACTTCTCTGCGAACGGCTCCAGCAAGGCAGTGTCGGGCACCCGCATAAAGCCGGCCACGGCGGACGCCTGGAGGGCGTTGGAAAGCTCCCCCTTGACCACTATTGAGTCCCAGGCCGCTTGCTTGGCCTCGGGGGTGGGGATAGCCGCCTTGGCCTGCGCCGCAGCGTTTTGGCCGTTTGAGGTGTTGTCACGGGCGAGTTCGGAGTCGATGCGCTCCTGGCCCTGGCGGCCCCCGGCCACCAAAGCGGTCAGGAGTTCCCACCGCATGTCCTGGTCGACAGTCAGGCCCTCGAGTGTTTCCGTCCCGTCAAGGAGGGCCTGGAGGCGGTCCAGCTGCCGGTCGCTTCGCGCGAGCTGGGCGAAGGCCTTAGCGAACTGCAACTGTGCGTCCGAGCCCGCCTCAACGGAGGAGGCCAGCTCCCACAGCTTGCCGGCTGCCGCGGTGGTGGCCGCCAACTTGTGGTCGGCCGCCACGTAATACGTCAGGGTGGTCGCGAGCTGGCGCAGCTGGACCAGGATCACCGAGGAATCAGTTTCGTCGGCAATGTTGGCCAGGATCAGGTCCGCGTAGCCGCGGGCCGGGGTTTCGCCGTCGCGCGCTGCGTCCCACGCCGAGCCCCACACCAAAGTCCGGGGGAGGCTGGCCGCGAAATCCTTCAGGTGTGCTTTGGCCGTCGCCAGGCTGTCCGGGTCCAGGCGGACCTTTGCGTAGGCGAGGTCGTCGTCATTGAGCAGGATCAAGTCAGGACGCTTGATACCCACCAGGGCACGCACTTCCGTGCGGGGGCCGTCGACGTCGAGTTCCTCCCGGTGGGTACGTTCCAGCTTCCCCTCGGCGGAGAGGGTGTAGAAACCGACCGCCAGGCGGTGCGGGCGGAGGGTGGGCTGTTCCTCGATCGCGGTCTGCCGGATGGCGAAACCCGTGATGGTGCCGTCGGCATCGACCGTGAGCTCGGGGGAGAGGGTATTCACGCCGGCCGTCTCGAGCCAGAGCTTGCCCCACTGGTCAAGGTCGCGTCCGGACGCGGCTTCGAGTTCCACCATGAGGTCTGAGAGCTCGGTGTTCTTCCAGGCGTGCTTGGCAAAGTAGGTGCGGACCCCGGCCATGAACTGCTCCGGACCCACCCAGGCCACCAACTGCCGGAGCACGGAGGCGCCCTTGGCGTACGTGATGCCGTCGAAGTTGACCTCGACGTCCTCAAGGTTGTTGATCTCGGCGAAGATCGGGTGCGTTGTTGGCAGCTGGTCCTGCTTGTACGCCCAGGACTTCTCCACGGAGGCGAACGTGGTCCAGGCCCTGTCAAATTCGGTGTTTTCCACGGCTGCCAGGTGGGACATGTACTCGGCGAAGGACTCGTTGAGCCAGAGGTCGTTCCACCAGCGCATGGTTACCAGGTCCCCGAACCACATGTGGGCCAGTTCGTGCAGCACCGTGATGGCACGCCGCTCAATCTGGGCGCCCGTGACTTTGCCGCGGAAGACGTAGCCTTCCAGGATGGTCACGGCGCCTGCGTTTTCCATGGCTCCGGCGTTGAATTCGGGCACGAACAACTGGTCATACTTCTCGAACGGGTAGGGGCATCCGAACTGTGCTTCGAAGAACTCGAAGCCCTGGCGCGTCAGTTCGAAGATGTTGTCCGCATCGAGGTACTGCATGAGGGACTTCCGCGCGAACACTCCAAGGGGAATAACCCGGCCGTCGGAGCTGGTGACCTCGGAGCGGACGGACTGGTACGGCCCCGCAATCAGGGCTGTCACGTAGGAGGAGAGCCGCGGCGTCGGTGCGAACTCCCAGACAGACCGTGCGCTACCGTCCTCGGCGGCTGTGGTTTCGGTAGGAACGGGTGTGGGGGAGTTTGAGATGACGTCCCAGTGCGAAGGCGCCGTCACGGTGAAGGTAAAAGTGGCCTTCAGGTCCGGCTGCTCGAAGACGGCGAACATGCGGCGGGAGTCCGGTACTTCGAACTGGGTGTAGAGGTAGGCCTCGCCATCAACGGGGTCGACGAAGCGGTGGAGGCCTTCGCCGGTGTTCATGTAAGGGGCGTCCGCTACAACGGTGAGCTCGTTCTCCGCCGCGAGTTCGGGGAGTTGGATACGGACTCCGTCGGCCACCTCCGCGGAGTCCAGCTCCGTGCCGTTGAGGGTCACGCTGTGGACGGCCTGTGTAATGGCGTCGATGAATGTCGAGGATCCCGGGCGTGCCGAGAACCTGACAACCGTGGTGGAACCGAAGACATCCGGGCCTTTGGTCAGATCCAAGGTGACGTCGTAGGACCCGACGTTGAGCAGTTCGGCGCGGGTGGCCGCTTCATCGCGGGTGAGGTTCAGGCCTGGCAAAGTGGTGCCTCCGGGAAAGTGGGATGGCCGACCGGTAGGCCCGGTCGCTGGTGTGAAGCCATTCTTTCACTCCCTGCCCGTAAGGCAAGGAGCTCTCACCATAGTGTCGTCCTGACGGAGTAGCGTTGGATCATGGGACGGTTCCGGGACACGCTCGACTTCCGCGCACTACGGTTCGCGGTGGCTTTTCCTTTGATGCTCGCAGCGGGATTCGTTGTGTGCGCGCAAATGGTGCGCAACGACCTTCCCCAACCGGTCGCCGTTATGTGGAACGCCGACGGCGGAACCTCCTTTGCGCCTTTCGGCGCCTATGTAGCCGGCGGCGCAGCCCTCATCACCCTCCTCGGATGGGCAGCGTTCCTGCAGGCCGTACCGTTGGCCCGGCCGGTGGTCATGCGGCGCGTCATGATGGGCCTTGGCCTCATGCTCAGCCTTTTCATCACGACGGTGCTGGCAGCTGGCCTGGTAGGACAATCGGGGGCTGCGGATGCCCGGTTGTCCCACGTGGACCCGATCGTGTTGGCCATGGGAAGCGGTGCTGCCCTGGCCCTCGGCGTCGTGATGATGTTCGCCTTCAAACCCGACCCGCGCTGGACTCCCGAGGACGACGCAGCACTCCAATCGGAGCTCCGCCACCTGGAGGACCCCGACCTCGCCAACGACACTCTCAGGATGTGGGTTCACGCCCGCAGTTCGGTGTTCATCATGATCATCGTTTCGGCGCTGTTCCCCGCTGCGCTGATAGCCGTCGTGGTCCCGTGGCTGGGTGCCCTGGTTGCTTTCGCCGCCCTGGTGGGCGCGGGATTCCTGTTCGCCCGGGTACGTGCTGACAGGGGAGGGCTGCAGGTCTTCGCGGGCGGCATCGTACGCGTCCTGGCCGTTCCCGCCGTCGACATCGCAGCCGCAGCACCTGCGGAAGTGAAAGCTGCCGATTACGGCGGGTGGGGCTGGCGGCACCACGACGACGCCACGGCGATGCTCGTCAGCAGCGGACCCGCGGTTGTCGTCAGGAGACTCAACGGGCGACGCGTGGCGCTTAGCGCTGGAACGCACGCCTCCGCGGACAAACTTGCCGGAATCCTGAACAGGGCTGCCCATCGGGCGCAAGGCGACGGGCAGACCCAACAACCCGGCTAGCGGTACCCTAGGTAGCGCATCCCTCATCGCCGCGCCCGGCCAGGTGCCGTACCCGCGCGCCAGAAAGAAACGGACTTCCTGTGACTACACCCCGCGTCCACATTGCAACGGACCACGCCGGCATGGAACTGAGTGCCCACCTGGTCAGCCACCTCACTGCCAAGGGCTACGACGTAGTGGATCACGGTCCCAAGGAGTATGACGCGCTGGATGACTACCCCTCCTTCTGCATCAACGCAGGTCTCGCCGTGGTCGCCGACCAGGAAGCCGGCGTGCATGCCCTGGGCATCGTCCTTGGCGGCTCCGGCAATGGGGAGCAAATTGCTGCCAATAAGGTCAAGGGTGTCCGCGCCGCCCTGGCCTGGAACCTGTCGACGGCCAAGCTCGCCCGCGAACACAATGACGCCAACGTCGTTGCAGTCGGAGGCCGCCAGCACAGCGTTGAGGAAGCCACGGAGCTGATCGAGGCGTTCCTCGCTGAACCTTTCAGCAACGACGAACGGCATGTCCGCCGGATCGGCAAGATCGCGGTGTACGAAAACACCGGCGAAATCGTCGAATAGTGCCCGAAGGCCACTCGGTCCATCGCCTGGCCCGCCAATTCCAGGATGTTTTTGGCGGCCGGCGCTTGGACGTTACCAGCCCGCAAGGACGGTTCGCCGCCGGCGCTGCGCAGCTGACCGGGCACACCATGGTTGACGCCATGGCCCACGGAAAGCAGTTCTTCCTCAGGTTCGACCACGGATTAATCCTCCACGTCCATCTGGGCCTGTACGGGGCCTGGAGCTTCGGCGGCGACGAATCCTTTACTGGGGCGTCCAGCATCGGGGCTCCCCGTCGCATCGGCGAGCGGGAGACGGGTTCAGCTGAATCGGACGGTGCTTACGCCGGGCCACCGGCGCCAGTGGGGGCCGTGCGTGTCCGCCTCGTTTCGGACCACGGCTGGGCAGACCTGCGCGGGGCAACCACCTGTGCGGCAATCACAGCCGCCGAGGCCGATGCCGTGCTCGCCAGGCTGGGTCCGGACCCGTTGCATAACCGTCCGGGGGACAGGGACGAGTTCATACGACGCCTGTGCCGCCGCAAGACCGCCGTGGCTTTGTTGTTGATGGACCAGTCGGTGCTCGCCGGGGTGGGCAACATCTACCGGGCCGAGGTGCTCTTCCGGCAGGCGGTTGGTCCGTGGACCCCAGGGAGCAGCATCGACGCCGAAACGGCTGGGCGCCTATGGGACGACACCGTGGAGACAATGGCCGACGGCGTCCGCGACGGACGGATTGTTACGACGCCTCCGGCACTGTGGACCGGTGGAGGGGCAACCGCCCCCGACGCCGATGCGCACTTCGTCTATAAACGTCACGGCTTGCCCTGCCGGGCATGCGGGACGCTGGTGGGGATCACGGAAATAGGTGCACGCAAGCTGTACTGGTGTCCGGGCTGCCAGGTTTAGGCGGTCCGTGTTGGCGACTCTCTGCGGAAGCAAAAAAGCGCCCCGATCCGCAGATCGGGGCGCTTACCTGGAGGGGACGACGGGAATCGAACCCGCGTAATCAGTTTGGAAGACTGAGGCTTTACCATTAAGCTACGTCCCCAGGATGGATATCCTGTTTCAGGACATCTTCCCGGTGGCTGTTGAAGCCGGGTACAACTAAACCTAATTCCGGCGGCGGTGTCAAATGTGCATTCTTGGCTCGCTTGCCCGTAGACTGTCCTGTGCATTCGGGGTGTAGCTCAGCTTGGCTAGAGCGCCTGCTTTGGGAGCAGGAAGTCGCAGGTTCAAATCCTGTCACCCCGACTCTGTGTTTGTGTCCGCTTCAGGGATACGACAGAACCCCATACCCACAAAATCAGGAGTACTTAGACTGTGAAGAGCGCTGTCGAGAACCTCACCGCAACGCGGGTCAAGCTCAACGTTGAGGTTCCCTTTGAGGAACTGAAGCCGAGCATCGATGCCGCGTACAAGACCGTTGCTTCGCAGATCCAGGTTCCCGGATTCCGCAAGGGCAAAGTTCCTTCCAAGCTCATCGACCAGCGCGTCGGCCGTGGCTACGTACTGGAAACGGCCATCAACGATGGCCTCAACGGCTGGTACCAGGCTGCAGTCCAGGAAACCGGCGTTCGCCCCCTGAGCCGTCCCGAGGTTGAGATCACCGAGGTTCCGGACCCGTCCGCAACCGATGGTGAACTCAAGTTCCAGGTCGAGATCGATGTCCGTCCCGAGATCGAACTGCCGGAATACTCCGGCATCAAGGTTGAGGTTGCTGCTGCGGAATCTTCCGAAGCTGACGTCGACAAGGCCCTCGACGAACTGCGCGGCCGTTTCGGCACGCTGAAGTCCGTTGAGCGTCCCGCCAAGAACGATGACTTCCTGACGATCGACATCAACGCCACGATCGACGGCGAAGAGATTGATTCCGCTGCCGGACTGTCCTACCAGGTAGGCGCAGGCACCATGCTCGAAGGCCTGGACGAAGCCGTAACCGGCCTCTCTGCCGACGAAGAAGCAATCTTCGACACCACGCTGGTTGGCGGCGACCACGCCGGCGAAGCAGCGCAGGTCAAGGTCACGGTCAAGGCCGTCAAGGAGCGCGAGCTTCCTGAAGCCAACGATGACTTCGCACAGCTGGCCTCCGAGTTCGACACCCTGGCTGAGCTCCGCGAGGACCTCGCCAAGCAGGCTGCCGACTCCAAGGTTGTTGAGCAGGGCGTTGAAGCCCGCGACAAGGTCCTGGACAAGCTCGTTGAGCTCGTTGAGGTCCCCGTGCCCGACTCGGTGGTCGAAGAGCAGATCGAAGCGCACTTCAACCCGGAGAACGCCCACGGCGAAGGTGACCACGACACCGAGGAGCACCGCGCCGAGGTCAAGGCCAACACCGAGCGTGCCTTCCAGAACGAGATCATCCTTGACGCCATCGCGGACAAGGAAGAGGTCGATGTCAGCCAGAACGAGCTCATCGACTACATCGTGACCACGGCCAGCCAGTACGGCATGGACCCGAACCAGTTCGCCCAGATCATTGATCAGAGCGGCCAGGTTCCCATGATGGTTTCCGAGGTCCGCCGCCGCAAGGCGCTGGCAGTCGTCCTGGGCCAGGCAGAGGTTGTCGACTCCGAGGGCAACAAGGTTGACCTCACCGACTTCGTCCGTCCCGCCGGTGAAGCCGCAGCCGAAGAAGCAGAAGCTGTTGAAGCAGCCGACGAAACGGAAACTCCCACAAGCGACGACCCCGCCGCAGTGAAGTTCTAGTTCACGCTTTCAACCGACCCCGGATCTCCTGATCCGGGGTCGGTTTGCTTTAAGGCTGAACATGGGTGCTGAACGCAGACGTGCGCCGTCAGCGAACAGCGCGATTCCGGCGAACAAATCGCCCCTGAAAACGGTTAGTGTCCAAGTAGTGAAGTTCAGTGAGGTCACTGTCACCAGCGAGAGGTAAGTACTTATGTCACAGCAATCAGAGGCTCCCCGGATGGCAACTGTCGATCCCGCAGCCCAGGACAACTACATCTACAACCGCCTGCTGAAAGAGCGCATCATTTGGCTCGGTTCTGAAGTGCGTGACGAGAACGCCAACGCCATCTGCTCCCAGCTGCTCCTCCTCTCGGCGGAGGACCCTGAGAAGGACATCTACCTGTACATCAACTCGCCTGGTGGGTCCGTGACGGCCGGCATGGCCATCTACGACACCATGCAGTTCATCCCGAACGACGTCGTCACCGTCGCCACCGGCCTGGCCGCCTCCATGGGCCAGTTCCTCCTGTCTTCCGGAACCAAGGGCAAGCGCTATGCAACCCCCAACGCCCGCATCCTGATGCACCAGCCCTCGGGCGGTATCGGTGGTACAGCCTCGGACATCAAGATCCAGGCCGAACTGATCCTGCACATGAAGAAGGTCATGGCTGAGCTGACGGCGGAGCAGACGGGCCAGACCGTCGAAACCATCCTCAAGGACAACGACCGCGACAAGTGGTTCACCGCAGCCGAGGCCCTGGAGTACGGATTCTTCGACAAGATTTCGGCTCACGCCGGCTCTGTCGCCGGCGGTGGCGGAACGGCCAACCAGTCGAACTCCGATAACTGACCGGCACCAAAGAACCACTGAAACTCAGGAGTAAAGAACATGAACTACAACTTCGGATGGTCTGCCGGTAACCTCCCGTCCAGCCGCTACGTCCTGCCCCAGTTCGAAGAGCGCACGCCCTACGGCTTCAAGCGCCAGGACCCGTACACCAAGCTGTTCGAGGACCGCATCATCTTCCTCGGTGTGCAGGTTGACGACGCTTCTGCCGACGACATCATGGCCCAGTTGCTGGTCCTTGAGTCAACGGACCCGGACCGCGACATCACCTTGTACATCAACTCGCCGGGTGGCTCGTTCACCGCCATGACGGCCATTTACGACACCATGCAGTACATCCGCCCGGAGATCCAGACGGTCTGCCTCGGCCAGGCGGCCAGCGCCGCAGCGGTCCTGCTCGCGGCCGGTACGCCGGGGAAGCGTTTGGCGCTGCCGAATGCGCGCGTACTGATCCACCAGCCGGCTCTCTCCGGCGGCCAGGGTGGTCAGGCTTCTGACCTTGAAATCCAGGCCGCTGAGGTCATGCGCATGCGTACGTGGCTTGAGGACACGCTGGCCCACCACTCGGGCCGGACCTCCGAGCAGGTAAACAACGACATTGAGCGTGACAAGATCCTGACGGCCGCCGAAGCCATGAACTATGGTCTGATCGACCAGGTTCTTGACTCCCGGAAGATCAAGCCCCAGGCAATCGCCCGGTAGTAACCGGAATTGGACGCCGGTGCGGTTCACGAAATATGGACCGCACCGGCGTTCTGTTTCCACCCAAGCAGCCCATTGTGACCTAGAGTGGATCTTGTCACGGTGGTGCCAACCGCGGCTTGGCCGCACACTTGAGTACGGCGCGGCGCCGCATCACCCGCATGCAACGAAGGGATTCCCACATGGCTCGGATTGGCGAGAGCACGGATCTGCTGAAGTGTTCTTTCTGCGGAAAGAGCCAAAAGCAGGTGCGGAAGCTGATTGCCGGGCCCGGTGTGTACATCTGCGACGAGTGCATCGAGCTGTGCAATGAAATCATCGAAGAGGAACTTGCGGAGGTTTCCGACCTCGGAAGCTTCGAACTTCCTAAGCCCCGCGAGATCTTCGACTTCCTGCAGGAATATGTCATTGGCCAGGAACCGGCGAAGAGGTCGTTGGCCGTTGCCGTGTACAACCATTACAAGCGCATCCAGGCAGGGCACGCACCCAAGACCGGAAGCCTGGGCGAGGGCTCGCACCACGAGGATGTGGAAATTGCCAAGTCCAACATCCTGCTGATTGGTCCCACCGGCTGCGGAAAGACCTACTTGGCCCAGACGCTGGCCCGGCGGCTCAACGTCCCGTTTGCTGTTGCCGATGCCACGGCCTTGACGGAGGCGGGCTACGTGGGCGAGGACGTTGAGAACATCCTGCTGAAGCTCATCCAGGCCGCCGACTATGACGTCAAGAAGGCCGAACAGGGCATCATCTACATCGACGAGATCGACAAGATTTCCCGCAAGAGCGAGAACCCCTCGATCACCAGGGATGTCTCCGGAGAGGGTGTCCAGCAGGCGCTCCTGAAGATCCTCGAGGGCACAGTGGCCTCGGTTCCGCCGCAGGGCGGCCGGAAGCACCCCCACCAGGAATTCATCCAGATCGACACCACCAACGTGCTCTTCATCGTGGCCGGTGCGTTTGCCGGATTGGAAGACATCATTGGTTCCCGGTCCGGGCGCAAGGGCATCGGCTTCGGAGCTCCGCTGAACGAGGCCCGGGACAACGTAGACACATATGGCGAAGTCATGCCCGAGGATCTGCTCAAGTTCGGATTGATTCCCGAATTTATTGGTCGGCTCCCGGTCATCACCACCGTTTCCAGCCTTGACCGGCCCGCCTTGATCCAGATTCTGTCCACCCCAAAGAACGCCCTAGTGAAGCAGTATCAGAAGATGTTCCAGCTTGACGGTGTGGACCTTCAATTCGACAACGATGCCCTGGATGCCATTGCCGACCAGGCGCTGGAGCGCGGCACTGGTGCCCGCGGACTCCGGGCGATCATGGAAGAAGTGCTGCTGCCAGTAATGTTCGATCTTCCCAGCAGGGACGACATCGCCACAGTAGTCATCACCTCCGACGTCGTACTCAAGAAGGCGCAGCCCACCATGATTGCCCACGATGTCGTGGCCAAGCGCAGGAATAAGTCGGCCTAGGCGCCTGTTAGCGTAAATAAGGCAAGGCTCCGCCGGAGTCGCCAGCCAACCACCTTCCCACCTTTCCGAGGAGTTCCCTGTGCCCGAACAGACTGCCAACAAAGCTGATTTCTGGTTCGACCCCGTCTGCCCGTTCGCGTGGATCACGTCACGCTGGATCGGGGAAGTGGAGCAGGTTCGTGGAATTGAGACTGAATGGCATGTCATGAGCCTCTCGGTCCTCAACGAAGGCCGTGACCTTCCTGATGAGTACCGGACCATGATGGATGACAGCTGGGGACCTGTCCGCGTCATCATCGCCGCCCAGGAACTCCACGGCGACAGCTACGTCAAGCCCCTCTATGACGCCATGGGGGAGCAGATCCACCATGAGGGCAACAAGGACCGCGCCTCGGTCATCCAGAAGGCCTTGGCCGAGGTAGGGCTGCCGGCAGACCTGGCACGCTTCGCAGGCTCGGACGAGTACGACGCCAAGCTCCGCGAAAGCCACGAGGCCGGAATTTCCCTGGTCGGCCAGGACGTGGGAACCCCGGTGGTCGCGTTCAACGGAACAGCTTTCTTCGGCCCGGTCCTTACCCGGATCCCGCGCGGCGAAGTGGCCGGTAAGTTGTGGGACGCCACGGTCACCTTGGCTGACTACCCACACTTCTTCGAGCTGAAGCGCAGCCGCTCCGAAAGCCCCGAATTCAACTAGCCGGAAATAATCCAGCTACTTCAGGAACCGTGAAGTCCGCCGATCGGCGAGGATCTTGCCGTTTGTCTGGCACGTAGCGCAGTACTGCAGGGAGGTGTCCGCGAAGGACACCTCCCTGACTGTATCCCCACAGACCGGGCACGGTTGTCCTGTCCTTGCGTGCACGCGGAAATTGCTCCGCTTGGTGTCTTTGAGTTCACTGGATGGCTTGCCGGCCGCGGCGTTGACGGCACCTACCAGGACTTCCTGCATGGCGGCGTAGAGTCGCGCCACGGTTGCCTGGTCCAGTGACTTCGCGCTTGCGAAGGGAGAGATCTTGGCGGCGTGGAGGATTTCGTCGCTGTAGGCGTTCCCGATTCCGGCAATGACGCCCTGGCTGCGGAGCAGCCCTTTGATCTGTTGCGAACTGGACGCGAGGATGGCCGCGAAAGCGTCAACGTCGAAGTCCGGGCTGAGCGGCTCGGGCCCCAGGGTAGCGATACCGGGTACGTCATGGGGATCCTTGACCACGTAGATAGCCAGGCTCTTCTTGGTTCCGGCTTCGGTCAGGTCCAAGCCGATGTGCGCGTCGTCGGAAGGCCGGTGAAGCAGCAGTCGCGCCGCGATGTTGCTTTTCCCCATGCGCAGTCCGGCAGATGATGGGTGCTCGGTGTAACGCACCCAGCCGGCCTTCGCCAGGTGGAACACGAAGAACAGGCCTTCGACGTCGATGCACACGAACTTCCCGATGCGGCGGACGCCTTGAACGGTCCTGCCTTCGAGGGCGCTGTAGGGCGGGTCGGCTGTCTTAAGCGCCGAGAACGAGTTGATGCGGACCTCGGTTAGCACGGCGCCATGGAGTTGGGTGTCCAGGTACATGCACAGCCCGTGCACTTCGGGGAGTTCCGGCATGGTCATACTCTGCCATATGACAGGGTGAAACCGCAGGAAAAAGGGAGCAAAGAGCCTTCGACGAACTACAGTTCTGTAGTTCTGCCGGAGGCCTTGTGCATCGCCCGCAGCGGGACAACAATGGTTCTTACCCACTTCGAAAGAAGAGGGACACGGAAACCAAAGATTCAGTGATATGCAACCAACGCAGCCTTTGGCGAAGTTGGAAGCAAGCTACCAGTGACGTGGTAGGAAGACCTGAAATTCCAAGGATTCCGCCAGACTGCCAAGCCGTCACCAAGCAGCCGAAAAGTCGAAGCCCCACCAACGGCAAAACGCTGATGGGGCTTCCCCTTTGCCCAAAAACGGGCACGATCCCGCTAGTGCGGATCCTGGCTGCTAGGACGCTGTAGCGTCCTCCACGGGTGCCAGGACAACATCACTGACGGCCAGGTCGCCTTCGCCGGACTGCAGCGTGATTTCCTTGGCATTGGCAGCCGCCTTCAGGTCGCCGAGGCCGGCCTTCAACTGGGCTACCAGTACCTCAGGAGCGCTGATGGTGGCAGAGAGCACTTCGGTCCGCTGCTTGACCTTGGCCTCGGACTTGGCTTTGCGGATGCCGCTGAGGGCAACGCCCACGGTGCTGAGCATGGTGGTGTCGCCGTCGGTGATTTCTACGGCGGCGGGCCACTGTGCACGGTGCACCGATCCGGTGCGCCACCAACCCCAGACCTCTTCGGTGGCGAAGGGCAGGAAGGGTGCGAACAAGCGCAGGAGTGCGTCCAGGGTGGTTGCCAAAGCTGCCAGCACGGATGCCTGCTCGGCTTCCCCGGCCGCACCATAGGCGCGGTCCTTGATGAGCTCCACGTAGTCGTCCGTGAACTGCCAGAAGAACGATTCCGTGATCTGGAGCGCGCGGGCGTAGTCGTAATTCTCGAACGCCTTGGTTGACTGGGCAACGACGTCGGAGAGTTGGGCGAGCAGCGCGCGGTCCAGCGGGTTGGTCAGCACGGAAAGGTCGGAGGTGACCACCGAATTTTCCGTGGCGCCGAGGTTCAACACGAACTTCGAGGCGTTGAGCAACTTGATGGCCAGGCGACGGCCGATCTTCATCTGGGCGATCTCGTACGCGGTGTCGGCGCCCAGCTTGGCCGATGCAGCCCAATAACGGACAGCGTCGGAGCCGTACTCGTTGAGCACATCCGTGGGCACCACAACGTTGCCCTTGGACTTGGACATCTTCTTGCGGTCCGGGTCCAGGATCCAGCCGGAAATGGCTGCGTGCTTCCAGGGGGCGCTCTTCTGCAAGGCATCGGCACGGACGGCCGAGGAGAACAGCCAGGTGCGGATGATGTCGTGGCCCTGGGGACGGAGGTCGAAGGGGTAGACCTTGGAGAACAGGTCCTCGTCCCGGCTCCAACCGCCCACAATCTGCGGGGTGAGGGAGGAGGTGGCCCAGGTGTCCAGGACGTCGGCGTCACCGGTAAAGCCGTTGGCCTGGTCGCGCTGCGATTCTTCGAAGCCGGGGGCAGCGTCAGCGGCGGGGTCCACCGGCAGCATGTCGTCAGACGGCAGGATGGGGTTGTCGTAGCCCGGGTTGCCCTGGGCGTCCAGTGGGTACCAGACGGGAATGGGCACGCCGAAGAAACGCTGGCGGGATACCAGCCAGTCGCCGTTCAGGCCTGCGATCCAGTTTTCGTAGCGGGAGCGCATGAAGGCCGGGTGGAAGGTGATCTCCTGGCCACGGCCGATCAGCCGTTCCCGGCGTTCCTCGTCGCGGCCACCGTTGCGGATGTACCACTGACGGGACGTCACCACTTCGAGGGGCTTGTCGCCCTTCTCGAAGAAGTTCACCGGGTGGGTGATCTTCTTGGGTTCGCCATCGAGCAGATCGGCGGCCTTGAGCAGTTCCACCACGGCTTCCTTGGCGGAGAAAGCGGTCTTGCCGGCAATGGCTGCGTAGGCTTCCTTGCCGGCGTCGGTAGTGATCCACTCCGGAGTGTCGGCGATGATCCTGCCGTCGCGGCCCATGATGGCCCGCGTGGGGAGCTGGAGTTCACGCCACCAGGTGACGTCGGTCAAGTCGCCGAACGTGCAGACCATGGCTATGCCCGAACCCTTGTCCGCCTTGGCGAGCGGGTGGGCCTTGACTTCAAGCTCCACGTCGAAGAGGGGAGACTTTACTGTCTTGCCGAACAGCGGCTGGTAGCGCTCGTCGTCGGGGTTGGCCACCAAAGCTGCGCAGGCAGCAAGCAATTCCGGGCGGGTGGTCTCGATGAAGATCTTTTCGCCGTCTTCGGTGAAGAACGGGTAGCGGTAGTAGGCGCCGGCAACTTCGCGGTCCTCAAGCTCAGCCTGTGCCACAGCGGTGCGGAAGGTAACGTCCCACAGCGTCGGTGCCTCGGCCATGTAAGCGTCACCGGCGGACAGGTTCGCAAGGAAGGCGCGCTGCGACACCGCGCGGGAGGTGTCGTCGATGGTGCGGTAGGTCAGGTCCCAGTCCACGGACAGGCCCAGGGTCTGGAACAGGTTCTCGAAGACTTTTTCGTCCTCGACGGCGAGTTCCTCGCACAGTTCGATGAAGTTCTGGCGCGAAACGACGTCGAAATCGCGCTGGTTCTTGGCCGGCTGAGCAGGCGGCGTGTAGTCAGCCTTGTAGGGGACGGCCGGATCGCAGCGCACACCATAGTAGTTCTGTACACGGCGCTCGGTTGGCAGGCCGTTGTCGTCCCAGCCCATGGGGTAGAAGACGTTCTTGCCCGTCATGCGCATGTAGCGGGCCTGGACGTCGGTCTGGGTGAAGGAGAACATGTGGCCCACGTGGAGCGAGCCTGATGCCGTCGGCGGGGGAGTGTCGATCGAGTAGACCTGCTCCCGGGTGGTGTCCGGGTTGAACTTGTAGGTTCCCTCGCTCAGCCAGCGCTGCGTCAGGGCAGCCTCGAGGCCTTCAAGGGCCGGCTTGTCGGGAACGTTGATGGGGGCGGTGGCGGGCGTGTCTGTACCCTGCGTTGATTCAGCCATGGACCAATTGTTTCATGGCCTGGCGTTACAGCCCGCCGCCCGGTGCCCCCGCACGCCCGATAGGGTGGTGCCATGACTTTGGCAGCACACCAGACCCCCGCAGTCCAGAACAAAACCGCCGTCGTTACGGGGGCGAGCACCGGCATTGGCGAGGCCACCGTGAGGGCTTTGGCTTCCACCGGCTGGAAAGTCTTCGCGGTGGCGCGCAGGGCCGACCGGCTTGGTGCCTTGGGCGCCGAAACCGGGGCAGTGCCGTTCCCGGCTGACATCACGGTCGACGACGACGTTGCGGCCTTGCTCGCGGCCGTCACCGAAGCCGGAGGTGCGGACACCCTCATCAACATCGCCGGTGGTGCACGTGGCGCCGACATCATCGCGAACGCCGACACTGAAGACTGGGACTGGATGTACCAGGTCAACGTCCTGGGCACCATGAAAATCACGCGGGCGTTCCTGCCGATGCTTCGGGATAACGGCGAAGGCACCGTCCTCAACCTGACCTCGACAGCCGGACTGTCCGCCTACGAAGGCGGGGCGGGCTACAACGCAGCAAAGTTTGCCCAGCACGCCATGACCAATGCCCTCCGCCTGGAAGAGGTTGGCAACAACGTCCGGGTCATAGAGGTAGCTCCAGGACTTGTGCACACGGAGGAATTCGCCCTCAACCGTTTGGGCGACAAGGACGCGGCCGCCAAGGTCTACGAGGGTGTCGAGAAGCCCCTGACCGCCGCAGACGTGGCCGACGTCGTCAAGTACGCCGTCTCCCTGCCGCACCACATCAACCTCGACCAGATTGTGGTCCGCCCGGTCGCGCAGGCCGCCAACCACAAACTGGTCCGGAAGCAGGCCTAGCCGGCAGGGACGCTGAGCGTGGCCATGATGGCTGCGTGGTCGCTGCCGGGAACCTGGCTGACCGAGTAGTTGCTGCTGCTGATCCGGGGCGTCGTCACCATATGGTCGAGGACGATCCCCGGCAGCGGCGGACCTTCCATGGGCCAGGTAGGGGAGAACCGGGCACCGGCGGCGATCCCTGCATCGACGAATTTGCGTCCGTTCGGTCCGGAGTCCAGCACGGCCCGGAACTCCGAATGGTCATAGGTTGAGTTGTAATCACCCATGAGCAGCTGGTTGCCGGGCCGGGCGGCCTGGCGCGCGATCTTCCCAAGGTCGCTGCGCCATTGGGCTATGCGCTCATCCACGGGTGGAAGGGTGTGCACATTGGTCACGTGCAAAGTGGCCTTGGAACCCGACGCGGGATCGGCCACGAGGACGCGCGTGACGTCCATGGTGAACGGAGTGTCAGGCAGTTGTCCCTCGGCCTCCAAAGGAAACACGGAATACACCGCTCCGCCCGAGGCGTCGTCATTGGGTTTGCTGAGGTGCTGGGGCAGTAAGGTCTCCAGGCCCTCGGAACGCAGGCGGTCCTCCAGTCCTTGCGTGAACTCCTGGACCGCCAACAGCTGGACGCCATTGTCGCGGACCAACGACACGATCGTGGCAGCGTCCGCCTCGCCGTACTCGGAGTTCAGGCTCATGACCTTGAGCTGGGCCGCAGGTGTCCCCGCCGACAAAGGCTCCGCCTTGCCCGCGTCAAAGGGAAAAAGCCAGAACAACTGTGCGGCAAGCAGGACCGTGGTGGTAACCATCACCCAGGGGCGGCGCCCCAGCACGGCGAGGAGCAATGCCAGCACCATCGGCGGCACCATCCACGGGGTGAAGGACAGCAGCTGGACTACCGGCAAAGGCCACTCAACGGGAACAGCCCGGAAGATGGACAGTCCCGCTACGGGAAGCACCAGGAGCAATGCCAGCACAGACCACGCAAGGGAAGGCCGTCGTCGTCGAGCGGGGCGGGTATCCGGAACGGCAGCAGCGGGATGCGTCATGGGTCCGAGTCTATTCACGCGCGGCGCGCGGCCGCCCACCAGGGCGAGGAACTGCCAAGTAGAGCAAGGACCCCGGCTGCCGCTAGACTTGGAGGACAAGCTTTGACCCGGCCATCACCGGTGAGCTTCCGGAAGAACAGCACAGGCCGCCCACACGGCGGCCACTGCCCAGTAGAACCGGACGGGTAAGCCCGTCACAGCAGTAATGAGAGGCCGGAGCCCCGTGTTCCGGTAAGTGAGGTGGTACCGCGGTACCCGTGTCGCTGACAAGCGGCACAGGAGCCGTCCTCGCATCCTGACAGTCAACCAGCTATCACAGGATATGAGATGACCCACTACCCCAAGGCCTCAGCGTCTTCTTCCGGCACGCACGGCGTGTCCGCTTCCGTGAAGTTCCCGGAGATCGAAGAGCGCATCCTCAAATACTGGGACGAAGACGGCACCTTCCAGGCCAGCATCGACCAGCGGGATGCCGGTAAGGATGGCAGCAACGAGTTCGTCTTTTACGACGGCCCTCCCTTCGCCAACGGCCTGCCCCACTACGGCCACCTGCTCACGGGCTATGCCAAGGACCTCGTAGGCCGCTACCAGACACAGCGCGGCAAGCGCGTGGAACGCCGCTTCGGCTGGGACACCCACGGCCTCCCCGCAGAGCTTGAAGCCATGAAGCAGCTGGGCATGACGGACAAAACCCAAATCGAAGCCATGGGCATCGACAAGTTCAACGACGCCTGCCGTGCCTCCGTCATGAAGTACGCCAACGAGTGGAAGGCCTACGTCACCCGCCAGGCCCGCTGGGTGGACTTCGAGAACGACTACAAGACCCTCAACGTCGAATACATGGAGTCGGTCCTCTGGGCTTTCAAGCAGCTGCACGAGAAGGGCCTGACCTACAACGGCTACCGCGTCCTTCCGTACTGCTGGAAAGACGAGACACCGCTGTCCAACCATGAGCTTCGCATGGACGACGACGTCTACAAGAACCGCCAGGACCAAACAGTCACGGTCACGTTCCCCATCAAGGCCAACGGCTCCGCGCTTTCCAAGGACCTCGAAGGCGTACAGGCGCTTGCCTGGACCACGACGCCCTGGACGCTGCCCACCAACGCAGCGCTCGCCGTCGGGCCTGACATCTCCTACGCTGTCTTGCCAGCTGGACCCAACGGCGTGAAGGCTGCTTCCGCCGAGGCGCCGGTATCCGGCAGTTTCCTCCTCGCCGCTGATCTTGTGGGGTCCTACGCCAAGGATCTGGGGTACGACGACGCTGCTGCCGCCACTGCCGCCGTCGTGTCCACTTACTCAGGCTCCGAGCTGGCAGGACTCGAGTACGAACCGCTGTGGAATGACTTCGCAGACACGGAAAAGTACGGCACGCAAAACGCCTGGCGGGTCCTCGTGGCGGACTACGTCACCACCACGGACGGTACCGGCATCGTCCACCAGGCACCGGCC
This sequence comes from Arthrobacter sp. B0316-5-4, assembly GCF_059090325.1. Taxonomy (NCBI): domain Bacteria; kingdom Bacillati; phylum Actinomycetota; class Actinomycetes; order Micrococcales; family Micrococcaceae; genus Arthrobacter; species Arthrobacter sp. B0316-5-4. The sequence continues at coordinate 824,917 of NZ_JBNHFN010000002.1, read as the reverse complement.
TACGGTGAAGATGACCAGAAGGTATGTGAGGACGCCGGGATCCCCGTGGTCCTGTCCGTCGATGAAGGTGCCAAATTCCTGCCGCTGTTCGCCCACGGCAGGCTGGCCGACATCGTCGGCCTCCAGGTCTTCGATGCGAACAAGCCGATCACCCAGGTCCTCCGGGCCGACGGCCGCTTGGTCCGGCAAGCCAGCTACCAGCACAGCTACCCACACTGCTGGCGCTGCCGGAACCCGCTGATCTACCGCGCCGTGTCCTCCTGGTACGTGGAAGTCACCAAGTTCAAGGACCGCATGTCCGAGTTGAACCAGGAGATCAACTGGATCCCGGGCAACGTCAAGGACGGCCAGTTCGGCAAGTGGCTGGAGAACGCGCGTGACTGGTCCATCAGCCGCAACCGGTACTGGGGTTCGCCCATCCCCGTGTGGCAGTCGGATGATCCCGAGTACCCCCGCACTGACGTCTATGGCTCATTGGCCGACCTTGAGGCGGACTTTGGCCGGCTCCCGGTCAACAACGAAGGACAGGTGGACCTGCACCGCCCGTTCATCGATGAACTGACCCGGCCCAACCCGGACGACCCCACGGGCAAGTCCACCATGCGCCGCGTCGAGGATGTGCTGGACGTGTGGTTCGACTCCGGCTCGATGCCTTACGGGCAGGTCCACTACCCGTTCCAGAACGAGGAATGGTTCGACACCCATAACCCCGCAGACTTCATCGTGGAGTACATCGGCCAGACCCGTGGCTGGTTCTACATGCTCCACATCCTGTCAACGGCTTTGTTTGACCGGCCGGCGTTCCGCAACGTCATCAGCCACGGCATCGTGTTGGGTTCCGATGGGCAAAAGATGTCCAAGAGCCTGCGCAACTACCCGGACGTGTCCGAGGTCCTGGACCGCGACGGTTCCGACGCGATGCGCTGGTTCCTGATGTCGAGCCCTATCCTCCGCGGTGGCAACCTGATCGTCACCGAGCAGGGCATCCGTGACGGCGTGCGCCAGGTCATCCTGCCGCTGTGGAACGTTTACAGCTTCTTCACGCTCTACACCAATGCCGCCAACGGCGGTGCGGGTTACGACGCGAAGCTGCGCTACGACGGCTACTCCGACACGCTGGACCAGTACCTCATGGCCAACACGGGGGACCTGGTGCGCAACGTCACGGCAAGCCTGGACAGCTATGACATCTCAGGTGCCTGCGACGAGCTCCGCAGCTACCTGGACATGCTCACCAACTGGTACGTCCGGCGCAGCCGCCAGCGCTTCTTCGACGAGAACGTTGATGCCTTCGACGCGCTGTTCACGGCCCTAGAGGCGATCTGCCGCGTCTCCGCCTCCTTGCTTCCGCTTGTCTCCGAGGAGATCTGGCGCGGACTGACAGGCGGACGCTCGGTGCACCTGGCTGACTGGCCCGACGCTGCGCTGTTCCCGTCCAACCCGGAACTGGTCGAAGCCATGGACCGTGTCCAGCAGATCTGTTCCACGGGTTCGAGCCTGCGCAAAGCCGCGAACCTTCGCGTCCGCCTGCCGTTGCAGGAACTGACTGTGGTGGCGCCAGGCGCGGATGCGCTGGAAGGCTTTGCCGGCGTCGTCGCGGATGAACTGAACCTGCGCTCCGTGCGCCTCATGGGTGCTGCCTCTGCTTCGCCGGAAGAGTTCGGCATCGAACAGAAGCTCGTGGTCAACGCCCGTGCCGCCGGCCCGCGTCTGGGCAAGAACGTCCAGCAGGCCATCAAGGGCTCCAAGTCCGGCGACTGGTCCGTGAACGATGGAGTGGTGGTGGCTGGAGGCCTTGAGCTTGAGCCCCATGAGTACACCCTGGAAACCGTGGTGGCCCAATCCGCCGACGGCGGTGCTGCCGCTGCTGCCGTTCTGCCCGGTGGCGGTTTCGTGGTCCTCAACACCGAGGTAACTCCGGAACTCGCCGCCGAGGGATTGGCCCGCGACATGGTCCGGGCCATCCAGCAGGCACGCAAGGACGCTGGACTGAATGTCAGCGACCGCATCCACACCTCCGTGCAGGCCGCGCAGGACGTTGTTGACGCCCTGGAAGCCAACGCCGAGCTGGTCAAGACCGAGACTCTCACGTTGGAACTCGAAGTCCTGCTGGCCAGCGTGGACGAGCCGCAGGTCACCGTAGCAAAGGCAGGGGCCTGATCATGACTGACGAATTTTCGGTGGAAAGCGTCTACGCGGAACTCCTTGGCCGGGCGCCGGAAAACAAGATGGAACCACGCCTTGCGCCGCTGTTCCGTGCCATGGACGTGCTGGGCGAGCCCAACAAGGCTTACCCGATCATCCACATCACGGGCACCAACGGAAAAACCTCGACGGCCCGCATGATCGAAGCCGGGCTGCGGGCCCACGGGCTGAGCACTGGCCGGTACACCAGCCCGCACCTGTCCAAGGTGACTGAGCGCATCAGCATTGACGGCGAGCCGGTGCCGGATGCGACGTTCGTGCGTATCTGGGACGAGATCCGCCCCTACCTGGAAATCGTGGACAGCGAGCTTGTTGCCGACAACCAGCCGCGCCTGACCTACTTTGAGTGCCTGACCATCCTGGGCTTCGCGGTGTTCGCCGACCAGCCTGTTGATGTTGCCGTGATGGAAGTTGGCCTGGGCGGTATCACCGATGCCACCAACGTAGGCGACGGACAGGTTTCGGTGATCACTCCGATTTCGCTTGACCACACGGACCTGCTGGGCGACACCACGGAGGACATCGCCTACGAAAAGGCGGGCATCATCAAGCCGGGTGGCTTCCTGGTGAGCGCTGCCCAGCCCGTTGACGCTGCCCAGGTCCTCCTGGAGAAGGCCCGAGAAGTGGACGTTCCGTTCCGTTTCGAGGGTGTTGAGTTCGGTGTGGAATCCCGTAGTGTCGCCGTCGGCGGCCAGGTCCTGACGATCCAGGGCCTCGCTGGACGCTATGAAGACCTGCTGCTGCCGTTGCACGGCGCCCACCAGGCAGAGAACGCCGCTGTGGCCGTGGCTGCCTTGGAGGCATTCTTTGGCGGGGGAGAGAAGGAGCTCGACGCCGAGGTGCTGAAGGAAGCCTTCGGCACGGTGACTTCGCCCGGCCGCCTTGAAGTGGTGCGGACTGCCCCCACTGTGGTGGTGGACGCCGCCCACAATCCGGAAGGAATTCGTGTCTCTGCCGAGGCGATCCAGGAAGCCTTCAGTTTCAGCAAGTTGGTAGTGGTGGTCGGCGTCCTGCGGGAGAAGGACGCCGAGGAGATCCTGAAAACCCTCAAAGAGTCCCTTGGCGGGCTCGCCGAGGAATTCTGCTTCACCCAGTCCAACTCGGCACGTGCCGTTCCCGCAGCGGAACTGGCCGAACTCGCCGTCGACTTCGGTTTTGGTGAGGACAACGTACATATCGCGGAGAAGCTCGACGACGCCCTCGAATGGGCTGTGGAGCGTGCCGAATCCAACGACGACCTCGCCGGTGGCGTCCTGGTGACCGGATCGATCACGGTAGTTGCAGAGGCCCGCATCCTGCTTGGAAAGGCCGGTGCCTGAGCATGGCCAAGATGACGAAGGCCCAGCGCGAATGGCGCCCGGGAATGCCCAAGAAGCGTCGGTCCACCAAAGTGATGTTCGCATCCACGGTGCTCCTGCTGGAGGCCTTCGTGGCGTTCTTCGGTACCCTGGCTGTCTTTGGGCTGAAGCGGGGTGAAGTGGACCCCGGCATCATCCTGGGCGTAGGCATCGCGTTGAGCGTCGTGTTGGTCCTGGCATGCGCAGTGCTGTCCAGACCCTGGGGCATCGCCGTCGGCTGGGCATTGCAACTGGTCCTGATCCTGACGGGCTTCGCTGAACCCACCATGTTCATTGTCGGCATCCTGTTTGCCATCTGCTGGTGGTACGGGATCAGGGCTGGCATGCGCATTGACCGCGAAGTGGCGCTACGGGACCGTGAGCAGGCGGAATGGGACGCGGCCCACGGTGACGAAGCAGGCACCCAAACCCCGTAAACTGGCTGGGAAAACCACCGACCAACCAACCACATTGGAGCAACTGTGAGCATTGAACGGACCCTCGTCCTGGTCAAGCCCGACGGCGTCGCCCGCAACCTGGGCGGAACCATCCTCGCCCGGATCGAAGCCAAGGGCTACACCCTGGCCGAGCTGAAGAAGGTCAACGCGACCCGCGAGCTGCTGGAACAGCACTACGAGGAACACGTGGGCAAGCCGTTCTATGAGCCCTTGGTCGAGTTCATGCTGAGCGGACCGGTCATCGCGGCGGTCTTCGAAGGCCACCGCGTGATCGAAGGCTTCCGGTCGTTGGCTGGAACAACGGACCCCACCACTGCGGCACCGGGCACCATCCGTGGCGACTTCGGCCGCGACTGGGGCCTGGCCGTCCAGCAGAACCTGGTCCACGGTTCGGATTCCGTTGACTCCGCAGAGCGCGAGATCAAGATCTGGTTCGAAGGCTAAAAACGCCCCACCGAGATGACAGAAAAGGCCGATGTTCGAGTCGAACATCGGCCTTTTCTGTCATCTCGCGGGAGTTTGCGCGTGCTTCCTAGTAGCCGGACGTCCCGGCGAACACGTGGAGGAACGCGAAGAAGATGGTGGCGGCGACGGCCACATACAGCAGCGCCACGATGATCCAGCCGGAATCACCCAGCAGTTTGGCCAGTGCCGGCGGTGCTTTGATGACCCCGGTGGAGATGTTCCGGATCGTCACCCAGACGAACAAGGGAATCATAACGGCCCAGACCACCATGCAGAACGGGCACAGGACGTTGATGACGTAGAGGGCCTGCGACCACAGCCACACGACGAACGCGAAACCCAGGGTCACCCCGGCCTGCAGGCCCAACCAGTACCAGCGGGAGAACTTTGCACCGGCCAGGAGCCCCATGGCGGTGGTGATAATGACGGCGAACGCGACAATCCCGATGAACATGTTGGGGAAGCCAAACACCGAACTCTGGGGAGTTTCCATGACCTTGCCGCAGGAAATCCAAGGATTTACATCGCAGACGGTGACATGGTTGGGGTCCTTCAGAACTTCAAGCTTTTCCAGGACCAACGCCCCGGAGGCCAACCAGCCAATAACGCCGGTGATCAGCAGGAGCCACGCAAAGGGCTTGTCCCGCACGGTCCTGGGCAGTGCGGCGCGCATGGTGGACTGTTCTTCCACCGGGGTGGAGGCGTTCTTGGCCAGGTTTTCCCTGGCGGTGCTCGGCATCGCGGATCTGATCCTTTTCGATATGTTGCCCGGCGGGCCGGGAAGGGCTCTTGGGAGGATTGTAGCGCCGCAGGCTGGGCAAGGCGCCCAGCCTGTTGCGGGAGTTCGGCGACACAGCCGCTTACCCCGCGAAGGTGCGGGGGTGTGAGAGAATGAACATGGCCGGTTTCCGATCCACATTCGGAGTCCGGTCCGGTGACTTGTTCCCAAGACCGCCAGTATGAGCTGGGCATGCCCCGGATCCCATGATCCTCGGTAGGCCCGCCATGACAATGGACGGCACCTGGTTGTGGCAGCAGAACAACGGGTTTCAGGACAGGGCCGCCGGCTTTCCAGGGCTGCCGCACCCCAATGATGGTGCGAACCGGAAGGCAAACTACCGACTTCTGTCAACGCCCGCGGGTTTTGACAATATTTGCCCCACTGGGCGCCGGATGTGGCGGTGTCGCTGGGGCAGGAGTGTTGCCACATATGGATAAAGACCAGGTTGTAGCCGTTAATGACGAGGCAGCTCCCGCGGAAACAGCGGAAGCGCCGAAGAAGACCACCCGGACCCGCCGCAAGGCCGCGCCCAAGGAAACTCCTGCGGTTGAATCGACCAGCAGCGAAGTGCCCGTCTCTGTTGAAGGGACCGAAACCCCGGAAGCGGCCGCCGCGCCGGTGCGCAGGACCCGGTCCCGCAAGAAGGTTGAACCCGCCGAGCCGCTGCCGGGCTTGGGCGAGGAAACCGCTGGCGCCCCCGAGGCCGCAGCAGGTGAGAGCCAGCCAGAAGCTGCCGCCGAACCCGCGCCGGAAAAGCCGGTCCGCCGTCGTCGTACGGCAAAGCCGAAGGCAGAAGCAGTAGAGGCGCCTGCCGCTGAAGAAACCACGACGCCGGATGCCGGCTCCCAGCCCGGGGAACCTGTCGCTGAGATCACCGCTGCCACCCCGGCTGAGGAGGCTCCGGTTCCTGCTGTGGAGGAGGCCCCCGCTGAGGAGGAAACCCCGGCGGCGTCCACGTCCCTGTTCCTTGAACCCGTTTCCATCACGTCCATGATTTTCCAGGCCCCGGACCTCACCACCGTCCCGCGCGTTGCGGCCGTGGAAGAGAAGGCCGAGGAATCCGAAGAAGAAGCTGAGACCACCGCGGACGCCGAGCTCGATGACGCCGGCAGCCACCGTCGTCGCCGGAGCCGTGGCCGCCGCGGCAGGCGTGGAACCGAACGCGAAGAGAACGAAACCGAGGATTCCAGCGAGTCCGAGGACGAAGAAGCCCCCGCAGCGGAGGCCCTCGAAGAAGGCGTCACGTCGCGTCGTCGCCGTCGCCGTCGCCGCGGTGACCAGGATCTCGAACTGACCGGCGGTACGGATGACGACCCGCCCAACACGGTGACACGCGTCCGCGCACCCCGGCCCATTACGGAAACCGCTCCATCGAACCGCGTCACCAGCGTCAAGGGCTCCACGCGGCTTGAAGCCAAGAAGCAGCGCCGCAGGGAATCCCGCGAAACCGGCCGCCGCCGCCAGGTCATCACTGAAGCCGAGTTCCTTGCGCGCCGCGAGTCGGTAGACCGCCAAATGATCGTCCGCCAGCGCGACGACAGAATCCAGATCGGCGTCCTTGAAGACGGCGTCCTGGCCGAGCATTTCGTGTCCAAGACACAGCAGGATTCCCTGATCGGCAACGTGTACCTGGGCAAGGTCCAGAACGTGCTGCCCTCCATGGAAGCCGCGTTCGTGGACATTGGCCGTGGCCGGAACGCCGTGCTGTACGCCGGTGAAGTCAACTGGGATGCTGTCAACCTTGAAGGCCAGCCGCGCCGGATCGAGAACGCCCTGAAGTCCGGCGACTCCGTCCTGGTACAGGTCACCAAGGATCCCGTGGGTCACAAGGGTGCCCGCCTGACCAGCCAGATTTCGCTGCCGGGCCGCTACCTTGTGTACGTGCCGGGCGGCTCCATGACCGGCATCTCCCGGAAGTTGCCCGACGTCGAACGCAACCGCCTCAAGCGCATCCTCAAGGACCGCCTGCCGGAAAACGCCGGTGTCATTGTCCGCACCGCGGCCGAGGGCGCCTCGGAAGAAGAGCTGACGCACGACATCAACCGCCTGCGCGCGCAGTGGGAGGGCATTGAGGGGCAGGCCTCCTCAACCAAGGTGCTGGCGCCGGAACTGCTGTACGGCGAACCTGACCTGACCATCAAGGTAGTGCGCGACGTCTTCAACGAAGACTTCTCCAAGCTGATCGTCTCGGGCGACGACGCATGGGACACCATTGAGGCTTACGTAACCTACGTAGCCCCCGACCTGGTGGGACGCCTCGAAAAGTGGACCAAGGACCAGGACATTTTCGCTGCCTGGCGCATCGACGAGCAGATCCACAAGGCCCTGGAACGCAAGGTCTTCCTGCCCTCCGGTGGTTCATTGGTCATTGACCGCACCGAAGCCATGACCGTGGTGGACGTCAACACCGGTAAGTTCACCGGCAGCGGCGGAAACCTTGAAGAGACCGTCACCAAGAACAACCTCGAAGCTGCCGAGGAAGTAGTTCGCCAGCTGCGCCTGCGCGATATCGGCGGCATCATTGTCATCGACTTCATCGACATGGTCCTGGAATCCAACCGTGATCTTGTCCTGCGCCGCATGGTTGAATGCCTTGGCCGCGACCGCACTAAGCACCAGGTCGCCGAGGTCACGTCCCTGGGCTTGGTCCAGATGACGCGTAAGCGCATGGGCACCGGCCTCCTCGAGGTCTTTGGCGAACAGTGCGAGCACTGCGCAGGACGTGGCGTCGTGACCCACGACGAGCCGGTGGAGCACCGCCGCGCCAACGTGGTGGCCGCCGAGCACCACCGCCCGCACACGGAGACGCAGCAGCAGCAGCAACCGGCCGCCCGAACGGAACGAAAGCGTCGCCGTGGCAAGGGTGGGGGACAGGCTGTTCCTGAAGCCCCCGCACCGGTTCAGGTTGCACCATCCGTACCCGCCGCCACGTCGACGCACACCGAACCGCAGGACCCTGCGCGCCAGGCAAAGGCCGAGGCCACCAGGGCTGCGTTGGCAACGATCGCGGCCGCAGCACACGCCGCCCACCTGCACGACGACGAGCTTCACCGTGCAGAGGAACTGGCCCGCTCAACGCATCAGTCGGCCGCCGCCGAACCCGCCGTTCACAGCGACGACGAAGAATCAGCGGCCCACGACGCGGCGGTTCGGGAAGCACGCTCCACCCCGGTCCTGCGTTTCGGTGGCGAAGAAGTCGCCTTGCCGTTCGTTGAGCACCAGGAAGAACCCCAGGCTGCCAAGCCGGCCATGAGCTTGGATCTGCTGGCCGAGGCGTTCTCCCATCTCGGAGCGGCGCCGGAGCAGGAGGCGGCAGTAACGGCTGTCCGCGAACCTGCTGCTGCCCCGAAGGCGGCAGCGCCGGAACAGGCCGTCGAACAGGATCCGGAAGCCGCTTCGGCGACTCGGAGCCGTCGAGTCCGCCGTAACCGCAGCGCCAGCAGGGCCCAGGGTGCAGCTAACCAAACAAGCGTTGAGCACCACGAAGTGACTGCTTCGACGCCCCAGGGTTCGGCACACGAGGCGAAAGCCCCTGCTGAACCAGCCAAAAAGGCGCCCGCAGACGAGCCCATCATCCTGGGAGTCGGCGTACCGGCTTCCGAGCTCTGACCGGTTCATAAAGCTGTACAAGACCCCGTAGCAACTGCCCCGGCAGTCGCTACGGGGTCTTTGCATGTCCAGGAGGTCCCAGGCCGCTCCTCGGGACGCCAGACCTTAGGCGGGTCATATCCGGGCCTCAGCGCAGTGCGGTTCCCGGGCGGGGCTGCTTCCCGGCTAGGCTGGGGGACTGACACGGGGTGCCGGGCGTTGGGCCGGGCTGAGATCCAAACCCGTTGAACCTGTCCGGTTAGCACCGGCGAAGGGATGTCCACATGACTGCACCGTATTCCCCTGTCTACCCGCTGGTGGCTTCCGGCAGGCAAACCCCGCGGGTGTTGAGCATTGCCGGCTCGGACCCCTCCGGTGGTGCCGGGATCCAGGCGGACTTGAAGAGCATCGCGGCCCACGGTGGTTACGGCATGGCTGCCATCACCGCCCTCACCGCCCAGAACACCGTTGGGGTCAGCGCCGTCCACGTGCCCCCCGTTGAATTCCTGCGCCAACAGCTGGACGCCATCAGCAACGACATCGAGATCGACGCCGTCAAAATCGGCATGCTCGGTGACGCGGCCGTCATCGACGAAGTCCGCAGCTGGCTCGAAAAGGTACGTCCCGCCGTCGTGGTCCTGGACCCGGTGATGGTGGCAACCAGTGGCGACAGGCTCCTGCGGGAGTCGGCTGAGAAGGCGTTGCGTTCGCTCCTGCCGTTGGCAGACCTCCTGACGCCCAACCTGCCCGAGCTTGCAGTGCTGTTGGGCGAGCCCGAGGCGCCGGATTGGGCTTCGGCGCTGGACCAGGGTAAGCGGTTGGCCGCTGAGTACGGGAACACGGTCCTGGTGAAGGGCGGCCATTTGGCAGGGTCCGGATGTCCCGACGCTTTGGTGAACACGAGCGGGTTATTGCGGCAGGACGTGGTGGAGATAGCAGGGCCCCGCATCGATACCCGAAACAGCCACGGCACAGGGTGTTCGCTGTCCTCGGCCCTGGCAACGGTGCAGGTCATGACGGGGGACTGGGAAGCTTCGCTGCGGGAAGTGAAGCCCTGGTTGCTTGAGGCTTTGAGGCGTTCCGGGACGTTGGACGTTGGCCACGGAAGCGGGCCGGTCCATCACTTCCACCACCAGCAGGTCCTGAGGCCCGGCGACTTCGCCGCAACTTTGTGGGAGCAGGCCCGCGCGGAACTTGACGCGATCCATGGGCTTGGCTTCATCGATGGCCTTCAAACGGGCAGCCTGTCGGAAGCCGCTTTCGGCTATTACCTGGCACAGGACGCGATCTACCTCAATGGTTACTCCCGGGTCCTGGCCCGTGCCAGCGCCCTTGCTCCTACCGAGGACGAACAGTTGTTTTGGGCCAAGGGGTCCCGGCAATGCCTGGAAGTCGAGTCGGAATTGCACAGGAACTGGCTAAGCACCCGCGACGTGTCCGCGACGACTGGACCCGTGACCAAGTCCTACGTGGACCACTTGCTGGCCTGTTCGGCATCGGGCAGCTACGCGGTGGTCCTCGCGGCGATCCTGCCTTGCTACTGGTTGTACGCGGAAGTGGGCCAGCAGCTCCATGGCTCCTACGTGGAGGCAGGGTCCCCCGCGGACCACGCCTACGCGGACTGGTTGAAGACCTATGCCGACGAAGACTTTGCTGAGGCAACCCGGACTGCGATCAAGCTCACGGACGCGGCGGCCCTCGCGGCATCACCGACAGAGCGCGTGGCCATGGTGGAGGCCTTCGCCCAGTCCTGCCGCTATGAAACCGCCTTCTTCGACGCGCCGCGGCTGTTCTCGTGATCTTTCCGGCGCGGCATCCTGGCGCGGAATTTTGGAGGTTTACCGCGCGTCGGAGGGCAAATCACGTTAATCGCGCCCAAACCCTGTAGGCTGTATGGGCACGGTGCCGGGAGAGTCCGTTACAACTGGTGACGCGAGTCACGTGGTAGCCTCCGGACCCGGCCTCATTTGCAGCTGAAGGTCAAACTAGCGTAATCTTGATCTTCGGTGCTTACGCCAACACTTGGGTTATGCCCCTTGGAATTGTTCATGGGATGACTCGCGGACTTCGATCAGAAGTCCACGGCGTTGAGGCACAGCGCGAACCAAGCCTGATTCCGGTCCAGGTTCCGCACGCAAATTTAGTTATAAACGTCGAGAGAAGTGAGTACCCAAGTGGTGTACGCGATTGTCCGCGCAGGCGGCCGCCAAGAAAAAGTTTCCGTTGGAGACTACGTAACGCTTAACCGCGTCCCCGGTGGAGCCGGTAGCACGCTTGAGCTGCCCGCCTTGCTCCTGGTTGACGGCGAGAAGGTCACCTCCGCAGCTGCGGAACTGGCCAACGTCAAGGTTACGGCTGAGATCCTGGAAGACCTCCGTGGTCCGAAGATCGTCATCCAGAAGTTCAAGAACAAGACCGGCTACCGGAAGCGTCAGGGTCACCGTCAGGAACTGACCAAGATCAAGATCACCAGCATCGCGTAACTTTCGTTACACGCTGTTCAGGTTTTTCAGTTTCCCCAGAAATTTAGAGGCAGGCATTTCACATGGCACACAAAAAAGGCGCGAGTTCCACTCGCAACGGTCGTGACTCCAACGCTCAGTACCTGGGCGTCAAGCGCTTCGGTGGTCAGGTAGTTTCCGCAGGCGAGATCATCGTTCGCCAGCGCGGAACCCACTTCCACCCGGGTGCAGGCGTCGGCCGCGGTGGCGACGACACCCTGTTCGCTCTCCAGGCCGGTGCGGTTGAGTTTGGTACTCGCCGCGGCCGTCGCGTAGTGAACATCGTTGCTGCTGCAGCTGCAGAGTAACAACTAGTTCTGAACCGGTGGAGCGGGCCAAACGGCCCGCTCCACCGTTCTTTTAACCGCATTACAATCGACTGGGGCGCTGGGCGCACTGGTTTTGCAACAACGCTGTACAACAGCAACTGAGGAGATCCACGTGGCGAGCTTTGTAGACCGGGTAGTCCTGCACGTATCCGGCGGAACCGGCGGCCACGGCTGTGTCTCTGTTAAGCGGGAGAAGTTCAAGCCGCTCGGCGGTCCCGACGGCGGCAACGGTGGCAATGGTGGCGACGTCATCCTTCGGGTGTCCGCCCAAACCACCACCCTGCTCGACTACCACCACGCTCCCCACCGCCACGCCACCAATGGTGGTCCGGGCATGGGTGACTGGCGCGGTGGCAAGAACGGCGAAACCCTGATCCTTCCGGTACCCGATGGCACCGTGGTCAAGAACAAGGACGGCGAAGTCCTGGCTGACCTGGTGGGCGAAGGTACCGAGTACATCGCTGCCGCTGGCGGCCAAGGTGGCCTCGGCAACGCCTCACTGTCGTCACAGAAGCGCCGGGCCCCCGGCTTCGCCCTCCTGGGCATCGAAGGCGAATCCAGCGATATTGTCCTGGAACTGAAGTCCATTGCCGACATCGCCCTGGTTGGCTTCCCTTCGGCAGGCAAGTCCAGCCTCATCGCAGCCATGTCCGCTGCCCGGCCCAAGATCGCCGACTACCCCTTCACTACCCTCATCCCCAACCTTGGCGTGGTCCAGGCCGGCGAGGTCCGCTTCACCATTGCCGATGTTCCCGGCCTGATCGAGGGAGCAAGCGACGGCAAGGGCCTCGGGCACAACTTCCTCCGCCACGTCGAGCGCTGCGCCGCGCTGGTGCATGTCCTTGACTGTGGAACCCTGGAATCCGATCGGGACCCTTTGTCGGACCTGGCGATCATTGAGGCCGAACTCGATAAGTACGCCGTCGACATGAGCTATGCCGGTGTAGACGGCGAGGTGGTTCCGTTGAACGAGCGCCCCAAGCTGGTTGTCCTTAACAAGGTGGACCTTCCGGACGGCAAGGACATGGCCGAGTTCGTTCGCCCGGACCTGGAAGCCCGCGGATACCGCGTCTTCGAAGTATCGGCAACGAGCCATGAAGGCTTGCGCCAACTGGGCTTCGCCATGGCGGAGATCGTCAAGGCCGCGCGGGACGCGGTTGCCACTGCGCCCCCCAAGGTGGCCCCGCCAGTCCTGCGCCCGCGCGCTGTCAACGAGTCCGGCTTCAAGATCCGCCGTGAAGAAAAGAACCTGGAACCGCTGTTCCGCGTCCTTGGCGAGAAGCCCGTGCGCTGGGTCAAGCAGACAGACTTCACCAACGAGGAAGCCATTGGCTACCTTGCAGACCGCCTGGCGAAGCTCGGCGTCGAAACCGAGCTGTTCAAGGTTGGCGCCAAGCCGGGCGACACCGTAGTCATCGGTGAAGAGGACGGCGTTGTCTTCGACTGGGAGCCGACCATGATGGCCGGCGCCGAACTCCTGGCAACTCCGCGCGGTACCGACATCCGCGTTGCCGACATCGGGGACCGGCCCACGCGTTCACAGAAGCGTGACGAACAGATCGAGCGCCGCGAAGCCAAGGCTGCGGCGCGTGCCGAGCTCGAAGCGGAGCGCAAGGCAGGCATCTGGACCGAATCCGTCAGCGGTCGGCGTGCCCAGGCCGTCAAGGAAAGCAACCTGGACGCCGGTGATGACGACTAGGACCGTCGACGCACCGAATTCCGCCGAGGGACTCGAACGCCAGGCCCTGGCTACCGCCAAGCGGATTGTCGTTAAAGTGGGATCCTCGTCATTGACGAGCATCAAGGGCGGTATTTCCGAGAAGTCCCTCGCAGGGCTTGTCGACGCCCTGGCCCAGCAGCGCAATGCGGGTACCGAAATCATCCTGGTCTCCTCTGGTGCCATCGCCGCTGGCCTGGCTCCGTTGGGTCTTGCCAAACGCCCGAAGGACCTTGCCACGCAGCAGGCAGCAGCCAGCGTCGGGCAAGGACTCCTGATGGCCCGCTACACGCAGGCTTTCAGCGCGCATGGGATCACTGTCAGCCAGGTCCTGTTGACGGCCGATGACCTCATGCGCCGCACGCAGCACACCAATGCCTTCCGTGCTTTGGATCGGCTGCTGAACCTCGGCGTGGTACCGGTCGTCAACGAAAACGACACCGTTGCTACCCATGAAATCCGCTTCGGCGACAACGACCGGCTGGCTGCCTTGGTGGCACACCTGGTTCGCGCCGACGCGCTCGTGCTGCTGTCCGACGTCGACGCCCTCTACGACGGTCCGCCCTCCCAGGGTGCGCAGCGGATTCCGTTGGTCCGCGGTCCCCAGGACCTTGAAGACGTCACCATCGGCAAGGCCGGCAAAGCCGGGGTGGGAACCGGCGGAATGATGACCAAGGTGGAGGCTGCCTCCATCGCCGCCGGCTCCGGAATTCATGCGCTGGTGACCTCTACCGCCAACGCCGCAGCCGCCTTGGCCGGCGAGGACGTGGGGACGTGGTTCGCGGTGAACGGAAACCGCAAGCCCGTTCGCCTGTTGTGGCTGGCTCACCTTGCGACCGTTCACGGCCGCTTGATGCTCGACGACGGCGCAGTGAAAGCCGTGCGCGACCGGCACAGGTCACTGCTGCCCGCGGGCATATCGGATATCAGTGGCGACTTCGAAGCCGGCGATCCCGTCGAGATGGTTGGGCATGACGGAACCGTGGTGGCCCGCGGCCTGGTGAACTACTCCTCGGAGGAACTGCCACGGATGCTGGGACGCACCACGCAGGAGCTCGGCCAAGCCATGGGCCGCGGTTATGACCGCGAAGTTGTTCATGTTGACGATCTGGTGCTCCTGCGGGCGCCGCGCTCATCTAAACTTGGAGCATGACTGAAGCGCTGACCCCCGACGCCCCTGTGATCTCCGACGTTTCCGGTGCTGCCGGCCAGACGCCGGAGAACCCTGTGGCAGGCGGCGCCCCATTGTCCGCCGAGGATGTCCAGGCCGCAGTTCACGCAATTGCTGACCGGTCCCGTAAGGCTGCCCGCCGCATGGGCCAGGCGAACCGCGCCTGGAAGGACCGCGCCTTGCGCGCCATCGGCGCAGCCCTGGTGGAAAACCGGAAGCATGTGCTGGAAGCCAACGCCAAAGATGTGGCCGTAGGTCGGGCCAACGGTACCTCCGCGGCGCTTTTGGACAGGCTGACCCTCACGCCCGCCCGTATTGACGGCCTGGTGGCGGCCTTGGAGAACCTTGCCGGGCTACCCGATCCTGTGGGCAACGTGGTCCGTGGGCAAACCCTTCCCAACGGGCTGCGGTTGCGTCAGGTCAACGTGCCCATGGGTGTTGTAGCCGCCATTTACGAAGCCCGTCCCAACGTCACCGTGGACATCGCGGGCCTTGCCCTCAAGAGTGGCAACGCCGTGATTCTTCGCGGTGGGTCGGCTGCCGCGAACACCAACGGTGCGTTGGTGCAGATCCTGCGCGAAGCCCTGGACTCTGTGGGCCTCCCTGCGGACGCGGTACAAAGCGTCGACCAGTTCGGCCGTGAAGGTGCCAACGTCCTGATGCGCGCCCGCGGGCGCGTGGATGTCCTCATTCCCCGTGGCGGACGCGAACTTATCCAGACCGTGGTGGCCAACTCGTCAGTGCCCGTCATTGAGACTGGCGAGGGGAACGTCCACATCTTCATCGACGAGTCCGCCGGTGAAGAGATGGCAGTGGACATCCTGCTCAACGCAAAGACGCAGCGGCCCAGTGTCTGCAACACCGTTGAGACGCTCCTGGTGCACTCCGGTTCCACTGTGCTTCCTGCGGTGGCGAAGGCACTCCGTGCCGCAGGCGTGACGCTTCACGTGGATGACAGGATTGCGGCCGCATTGGGCTCTGGTGTGGAGACTGTTCCCGCCGATGACGAGGACTGGGCCACTGAATACATGGACCTGGATCTCGCCGTGGCCATGGTGGACAACCTGGACGACGCCGTGAACCACATCCGCAAGTGGACCACCGGGCACACCGAAGCGATCCTTACCAACAACCTGGCCAATGCGGAAAAGTTCATCGCGGACATCGATTCGGCCGCTGTGATCGTCAATGCCTCCACGCGTTTCACCGACGGCGGCGAGCTGGGGCTCGGCGCAGAGGTGGGGATCTCCACCCAGAAGCTGCACGCGCGCGGACCCATGGGCCTCACGGAACTCACCACCACCAAGTGGATCGTCCAGGGCGAAGGCCAAATCCGCAGCTAGCAACGCGGTAACATAGAACAGAAGTCCGGAACGGCGGGGAGTCCCGCCGTCGAAATCCTTTGAGAACCAACTAGGGGAGAAGATGCTGTTTCAGCAGATCGCCACGTCCATTGCCGCCGAGACAGAAGGCGGCCACGAGGAACTCGCCCCGCTGTGGGCCGAGCCGTGGGTCTTCGGCATCTCGATGTTTGCCCTGCTGCTGGTTCTCATGTTCGTAACCCTGTCCTACACCAACCTCGGCAACCGTCACGAGGCAGTGGAAGAGCACTCCGATCCGCACCGCCAGCACCCCAACAAGCACACCCACGGCCAGGGCCACTAACATTATCGCCGCAATACCACGCGGGGAGTCGGAGCGCAGGCTCCGGCTGGGCGTGATGGGTGGAACGTTCGATCCCATCCATCACGGCCACCTTGTGGCTGCAAGTGAAGTAGCAGCCAAGTTCGACCTTGATGAAGTGGTTTTCGTGCCCACGGGGCAGCCGTGGCAAAAGTCGCACAAGCAGGTCAGCGAGCCCGAACACCGCTACCTCATGACGGTGATCGCCACAGCTTCCAACCCCCGCTTTACCGTGAGCCGCGTGGACGTGGACCGGCCGGGTCCGACGTTCACCATCGACACCCTTCGCGACCTAAGGGAACTTCGTCCCGACGCGGACCTGTTCTTCATTACGGGTGCCGACGCTTTGGCGCAGATCCTGTCCTGGAAAGATGTCGACGAATTGTGGTCCTTGGCCCATTTTGTCGGTGTGACCCGCCCCGGACACGAATTGAACGATTTGGGCCGGACGGAAGATGTCAGCCTGCTCGAAGTTCCCGCCATGGCTATCTCCTCCACGGATTGCAGGACACGCGTCGGCGCGGGCAACCCGGTGTGGTACCTCGTGCCGGACGGAGTGGTCCAGTACATCGCAAAATATGGGCTGTACGCACCCCGGCCTTCCGCAGGGGAACTGTCGGCCGCACTGTCCGGATCAGACGACCAAGCACGTACTGAATGAGTTTTTAAATGAGCAGCCAGGAACAGCGACCCATCCGCAGCAGGCGCGAGCTTCGCCGTGCCCGGGAAGAGCACCCGGAAACAACGCCGGACGCTACGTCAAACGACCCGGCAGAGGCGGCTTCTGCCGAGGAAGCCGACCGCCCAAACGCGCGTAACAGGCGTGCGGCAAATGCACCGGTGGACGCCGTGGGACCCGCGGCGCAGGAGCGTTCATCCCAGATCCGTGCCCGCGACCGCGCGGCCCTCCGGACCATCAAGGACCTGGCTGACAAGGAAGAACAACTGTCCGGTGGTGGGCCGCCGACGCGTCGCCAGCTGAGGTTGCAGCAACTTCAAGCCGAAGTTGCCACCTCCATGAACCCCATCGTTCCGGCGCCGGACGCTGGCAAGCCGGACGCAGCCAAGCCCGACGCTAGCAAGCCGGACGCAACCAAGTCCGACGCTGCCAAGCCCGACGCTGCCAAGCCGAAGCCCGAGGAGGAGAAAGCTCCGGCCGCCTCCACGAAGGCCGGCGGAGGAGAGGGCAAGAATGCCCCGGCCGAATCCGACATGTCAGTGGAGCAGGCCCTCGCTGTCCGCGAGTTGATCGCGGCGCAGGTCCAAAACCAGACTGCCAAACTGGAACACATAGCCGAGCAGGACCCCCTGGCGGTTGATCCAGAGGTGTTGGCCCAGCAGATTGCCCTGGCGGAGCGCGCGGCCGTGTTGAACAAGCGTGCCGCTGCGAAGCAGAAACTGGCCGAACAGGCGACGCCGGACCAAGTCAAGGCCGAGCCGCGTAAGCCAAACCCCGGGAATTCGGGTCCTTCGACGGCAAATAACCTTGCCATGGTCACGCCATTGGAATTCGTTAAGGTACCAGGTGTCGAACGGCCCGTCATGAAGCGGCCCAGTACCACGTTCGTTCCTTTGATTACCTCCGCCGGTCCCAAGCTTGAGGCTGAACCAACAGCCGGTAAGAAGCCGGGCGTACGCGGCCGTGCGGGTGTCCTGGCGCGGGCGGAAGCTGTAGCGCGTTCGGCCCGCAAGAAGCCTGTCCCTTTGGCGGAATCCGGCGAAGAGGCGCAAAGGCCACCGGTTTCGGCGAGCACTGCCTACGGGCTTGACCCTCTCGATGCCAACACAGCTGGCCTGGCCAGGGCCCAGCGCAACAGGCTGTTGCAGTTCGGTGTCCTCGCACTGGGCATCGTTGCGCTCATCGTCGGCATCATCATGATTACCAGCGGCTAGTTCCGCTAAACAACGGCTCACGCCATTCACAGGCCACAGGCCACAACAAGGAGTCCCCGTGTCTGCACATGAACAATCCATCACCCTCGCCCGCCACGCCGCGCGTGCCGCGGCCGGCAAACTTGCCGAGGATATCGTCGCCCTCGACGTCAGCGAGCGTCTGGCACTCACAGACGTTTTCCTGATCGCCTCGGCTCCGACGGAACGCCAGGTCAACGCCATTGTTGACGGTATCGAAGAAGAACTCTTGAAGCAGGACCTCCGCCCGGTGCGCCGCGAAGGACGCTCCGAGGGCCGTTGGGTCCTGCTGGACTACGCCGACATCGTCATTCACGTTCAGCACGCAGAGGACAGGGTCTTCTATGCCTTGGATCGCCTGTGGAAGGACTGCCCTGTGGTGGACCTTGAGCTGGGTGACGACGCCTCCGCCAAGGCAGTCACCGCGGAGGATTCCGAGCACTAAGGACTGCGCGGCACCGAATATGCCCGATTTGGAATTTTCGGAATCGCTGTTCTAAGATATTTGAGTTGCTTCGGCGCGGATGGCTGAAATGCCAGGCGTTGGGCAGCGAAGATATGGGGCTGTGGCGCAGCTGGTAGCGCACCTGCATGGCATGCAGGGGGTCAGGGGTTCGAGTCCCCTCAGCTCCACCATATTGACCTTATTCGAACCATCGACAGAGTCGATGCCATTGAGTAAGTCCTCAACAGATACGAAAAGGGAACCACCAGATCTGGTGGTTCCCTTTTCGGTGTCGCTGTGGGCCGCGTGGTTGGCTTGTGCGCGACCGAGGGCGTCCGCGCGGGTTGTGCCAGCATGGAGTGCTTGGTGGCCTGTGTGAGCGGCAGCCAGCGTCGCAACCGGTTCGGCCAGTAGCGTCCCTGTTATTTCTTCGTCTTCGACGAGGACTTTGACGAAGATTGCTTGGTTGAGTTGGCGGCGTTCCTGGTCGCTGGCGGTTCGGTACAGTCCTTCCGGATCCGCCAGTAGGTCAAGATAGGTTTCGAGATGGCGGGCTCCTGCTTCCAGATTGGATTCGACGCTGTTGAGCTGCTCGCGGACCCTGGTTCGCTGGCGCTCGATGTCGGTCAGTCGTGTGCGGATCTTGTCCTTGGCTATGGTGCCGTCGGCGGCGAGATCGAGCAGGTTCTCTTCTTTGGCGTCGCAGTCCTGCAGTGTGGCTGCCAGCTGCTTTTGAAGGAGCAGATTGGCGGCTTCTTTTTCCCGGAGGGCTTCGCGGATTCGGGTTCGGGCCAGATCGATGAAGTCCGGGGTGAATTGGAGCTTGCTGTATTCGCGGATCATGGCGTCTTCGAGTCTGGCGGTACTGATGTGGCTGGTTGAGCAGTCTTTGACCGTTCGTCCGGCGCAGAAGAAGTAGAAGTATTCGTTGCCGCTTCTTCCGATGGAGCGCTGGATGACCATGCGGTGGACGATGCCCCGTTTGTGGCAGTTGTCGCAGTATAGGGTGCCTTTGAGGTAGTGCTCGTGGACGCGGCGCCGTTCCCCGGCGACGCCGCGGCTGTCCAGTAACTGCTGGACTTTGTGGAACAGTTCGTCGGGGACGAGGGCTTCGTGGCGGCCGGGATGTTCGGCGCCGTCGAGGGTGATGATCCCGCAGTAGTAGCGGTCGCGCAGCAGCCTCGAGAAGTATGTTGGGGCAATGGCCTTGGCGGAACGCTTGGGGCTTGGTTTGGTGGTGAGGCCGCGGTCTTCCATGGCTTCGGACAGGTCTGCGAAGGTGTAGTCACCGGTCGCGTAGAGCTCAAAGGCTTGACGGATGAGCGGGCCCCGGACTTCGTCAACGGCGACGGAGCGGACTTCGCGGCCTTCGAAGTATTCACGGATGTTGAGGTAGCCGACGGGGGCGCGGCCGATGGTGCCGCCCTTCTTGGCTTTCTGCGACATCTTGTATTTGATGTCGGCGCCGTCTTCGGCGGAGCGGTATTCGTTGAATGCGGCGAGCAGACCGTGCATGAGTTGGCCGACGGGGCTGGCATCGATACTCTCGGTGGCGCTGATGAGGGTGACTCCGCGCTTTTTGAGGTCGGCCATGACGATCGCATCGTCCGTGCGGTTGCGGGCGAAGCGGGAGAGCTTGTAGACCACAACGTAGTCGACATCCCTGTCTGCCCTGACCCGGCGCAGCATTTCCTGGAACGCTACGCGCTTGGTCATCTCCGTTCCGCTGCGGCCCGGTTCGATGTACTCGGTGACGACCGTCAGTCCCATCTGTTCGACTTTGCGTAGGCAGGATTCGCGTTGGGCGGGGATGGAGATGCCTTCGGGGTCGTAGTCGGTGTTGACCTGGCCTTTGGAGGAAACGCGGAGATAGAGGACGGCTCGGGTGCCGGCGGGCGCATCGTTAGTCATGTTGGTGAATGACAATGAATCCGAATCCGAAATGTCGACGAGATCTTTGACCTGGTCGTCGGTAGGGGCGTAGGCGCTGGGGGCGGGTGAATTCATTTCTGGTCTCCGGTTAGGCGTCTCTGACAATAGCTCTTCTTCGCTGTGAATGGAACGGTCAAATTCAGGTGCGGCCATGGGGCTTCTTTCCACCCCTGTTGTCCGTGATGGTTGCCTGTGGATAACTACGTGTTGAACACATGGACGGTGCCGTTCCTGGTTTCAATAACTTCCCATGCTTCTTTGTATCGTTCCCAGATACACGCACGATCGAATTCCAGTGGACAGTCGATTCCTTGCTCGGTAATGAATTCCTTCAGGGCTTGGCTCCATCCCATGGAATCCAGGAATTCATCGATGCACGTTTCGGCGTCCGGGAAGGAGGCGACATAGAATTCTTCGAATTCGGGCAGCAGCCGTTCGCCGTGTTCTCCCCCGGAGTGTTCCATGGCGTAGGCGGCGAACGGTTCGCCGTAGAGGCTGATGCCTTGGCCGATGTTGGCGATTGCCATGGTGTCGTGGCCGAGATCTGGACCGTAGTCGTAGAAGCCGCGTTTATCCTCGATGAACCATCCCGGTTCGTCGGGCTCGATGGCTTTTCTGTTGGGCGAGGCTGCCATGAGTTCATTGATCTGGGCCCACAAGGTTGCTGCGGGCTGGGCGGCGCTAATCCAGGCGGAGTGGCGCACGTTCTCTATGTAGTCGGCAATGGAGGTGACGTAGATGAAGGGTGTGTCCGGGTTCAGTCCCAGGCGTTCCGGATCCGACTTGGGTGCGCGGATTTGTTCGTGTTTCTCCATCACTGGTTTCCTCCCTTCTCGTGTGCGGCCACTCCGCCACCGCTGGCTATGAGGGCGGCGAGGTCTTTTGTCTCGACGACCCGGAACAGTTCGCTGCTCAGGTTTACCGTCCGTTCGATTGCAGCTTGGATCTTGTGACGGCGCGCCTCGTCGGGGACGACCCAGACAGTCAGTGGGAAGACTCCGTGCCGGTCCTGTTCGATGCCGCGGTCGTGATACAGCTGCACCGCCAGACACTTGCGTAGGACCACGGGGAGGTGCTCAGTGTCCCGGTCAACTTCGATCATCCAGTGGTCCTCGTACTCCGGTGTCTGCGTGACGGCGTAGAGGTCGGGCTTGATGTGGGCCGGTTGGCCGTGGCGGTTCAGGTATGGCCGCCAGCAGTCCGGCTCCATCTCGGTCCTGATGATGGTGAAGGCTCCGGCACGGTCGGCCTCGATCAGTTCCAGTCGGGCATCGGTGATGGCTAGGAGGTGCTCGAGGTGGTTTGCGGACGGCAGGTCGTAGCGCCGGCGTTTACCCAGGACTCCTTTGAGGTCGCCGATGGCCTTCTCGCCGGTGTCAGTGACCGCCCAGACGAAGGCCCTGGAGCCGCCGCTGAAGCCGCCGACGCGGCGCTGCAGGCGTGTGCCAGTTGGTGGCCGTGCAAGCGTTGGAGGACACGGACGGTGGCTCGCGTGGCAGCCAGCTGGCTTTTGTGGTCGTGGAAGAACAGGCGTTGGAGCTGTGTCGTGGTGAGGTAGCGGTGCGCAGCCAGACCGAGCAAGATGCTGCGGTCGCGAGCGCTCAGCTGGGCCAGGATTTCCCGCCGCTGGTATTTGCTTGTGCGAGTCACCGCCGCCGCTGTCCTCCCAACGGGAGGATCAGTCCCCATCTCTAAAGTCGCCCCGGGGGCGCCGATTGGCCGTTCTTCGGCGTTGTTCGTGGCAGCGGTCGGACTGGCGGCCGGATGCCCTCCACCACTGTTGACGACAGTTGCTTGGTCACGATTTTGGTTGGTTTTATTCATAGTTCATTCCTCCTTTTCCTGCCGACGGACGAAACCGCCGGCGTTTCTATTGATGAGTTCGGGGGCGCCTTCGCCGATGAAGTCGCTGGTGGTGGCTTGACCTCCTCCGCCGGGCCATATCGCTTCCGGCTGCTCATGCGGAGCGTGTCGGGGTCGCTGATCATGATCGGCGGTGGCAGCGTCTCCCCGGATGCCCACCCGGAGGGCTGGCCGGCAGCGACCAGGTTGCAGTAAATCTCGTACCTGCCAAGAGACTGGAAATCGATCGGTTCAAGGCCTGGTGCCATAGCGGCCATGGCCTTGGCGTCGTCAATCTCGAGGGCGAAGGCGATCTTGCTGCGGGCGTTGTTGTCGATGGCGGCCGCCATCGTGGCGGGCAGTTGCTTTCGGAACTGATGAGCCAACTGCCACCCCACGCCAAGAGAACGGGACTGGGCTAGAGCGTCGGCCAGGTCTCCGATCTTCAGGTAGTCCTGGACTTCGTCGACCGTCACGATGACCGGCTGGCGCTGCTTCGCCGGTACTGCTGCTCTTGCCTGGATGCATTGCCACAGCTCAGCCACCAGCAGCGACCCCAGGAGCGAGGCCGATTCCGCTCCGACGATGCCTTTGTTGAGCGGCACGAGTAGAATTCGCGACTTGGCGAACAGGTCATTGACGCTGAAACCAGGGTGGGGTTGGCTGAGTACCCGCCGCAGCTGCGGGCGGAGCAGGAAGACGCGCAGCTTGTTCAACAGCGGTGCCGTCGTCGAGGCCTGCGCCTCGGGTTTGAGCCCGTCGTACCAGGCCCAGAAGCCCGCCAAGACCGGATCCCCCGCTTGGGCTGCCGATAAGGGTCGCCGGTAGGCGTAGTCGCTGAGCAGCTGGGGGATATCTGCCAAGGTGTGCCCTCCTGCCCGAACAAGGGTGATCAGCGAAGCGTGCAGGATGTCCTGGCTGCGCGGCCCGATGCCATCGAAGATGTCCTTGATAGCGGCCAGGATGCCGTCGACCACAACTTCGGCATTGCGGCCGGTGCTGGCGAGCGGATTGAAGCCAACGGGGTGTTCGTCGCTGGCGTCGAGGACGACGACGTCGCCGCGGCGGCTTTCCGGGACACGGGCCAGCACATCGTCGATGAGATCCCGTTTGGGGTCGATGACGCAGACGGATCGGCCCGCGAACATGTCGGCCACAATGGTGTTCAGCAGCGCTGTCGACTTGCCACTCCCGGTTGGGCCAAGAAAGACGGCGTGGCGGAGTGCGTCGACTGGGCCGATCCCCATGTGCCGCGACTTGCCGGGCGCATTCGAGAACGCGAAGACCCGTTCCCTATCGTCGACGGCCGGGGAGGCTGGCAGCAGCTTGGGATGCATCGGCGGCTGGCCTGGCAGGTCGGTTCCTCCCAGCGGAGGCGCCAACAATGCGGCCAGTTCATCGATGCTCAGACGCACGGGCCACCGTAGGGTTGGAACGCGCGCCTCGTTCAGCTTCACTGCGGGTTCAACAGCCAGGCTGGCACGGATACCAGGGCCTTCCATTGTGCCGATGGCCTCCAGGACGCCGAGGGCCAGGGCCTGCCGCTTGGCCGACGTTTCCGCTGCGACCCCTACCCGCACGACTGCTTGGACGCTGTGCTGAGCGGCCTTGCTGGCCAGGCTTGATCGTACGCTGCCCTGTGCCGATGTTTCCCCGAAGCTCAATGCCTGCCACCACGGTGCGGTCGGGTTGGTCTTTGGGTCGGCAAACCCGGGTCCGCGGCCGGCTCCGATAACCAGTTGCAGAACAACAAGATCATCCGCGATTCGGGCCGCGGACAGAGCCGCCAGCAATGAGCGGCTGATTGCCTCGGGATCATCTACATTTGCCGCCAGGGCTGACGGTGCCAGTCGCAGGAGCGAGGACTTGATTACGACATCTCTGTCGTCCGGCTTGGTCAGTGTGATGCCTGGCAGCAGCTGCCGGAGGAGGTGGCCAAAGCGCCGGGAATGCTCCTTGTTGGTCGCGACCAGATGACTTACTGCGCCATACTGGCCGCGGACTTCCCAGATCAGGGTGCCTGGGAGTCGGGTTGAGGCGAGGTGGCGGAAGAGCGCCCGCACTGATTCGCTGGTCAACGGCCGCGGCCAATGGACTTCCCGCCAGACCAAGGCACTGCCGCGGGGGTCACTCATGGCTCGCCTCCGACAGCGCGTCCCGATCAGCTTGGGCCTCCTGCTCTTGGGCCGCCTGACGCATGGCCATGTCTAGGAGTGTCTTGGTCAAACGGTCAACGTGCGGCGGATCTTGGCGGATACTGCGCACCCGAAGATACCTTTCTGTTTGTTTCCCACGTCGTTTTGCTTGCTTTCCCATATCCGCAATCCTCCTTTCATAATGAAGAATTCAATTCCGCTGAGCGGTCAGTTGGTTATATTCCTGCCAATTGACGGCGTCAATACAGTTTGTATATTTCACAACACCGACTTGACGGCTTGGCAAGATAGTTCTATAGAGATGAATTGGTGAATTAAGGCTCGGATAATTCATCCCGCCATTTAGCGTTGGTATATCGCATTCCGACGCCATATCTGGTGCTTACGCTCACCATCGCCGCCGCCAGAGCCGCCACCAAATGATGAGGCCGGCGATGACCGCAGCGCCGACCAAAACGATGACGACACCGACCCAAACCTGTGAGATGAGTCCGACGGCCCAATTGATTGCCAAAGCTGCGCCCAGCAGCAGGAGGCTGGCGTCGAACAGCCAGCGTAATGGGCTCCGGGGCGGCTTATCCGCCACGGTGCACCGCCGTGTGGTGCTCAGCCAAGGGCTCGATGAGGATCTGATCATCGAAGTCGGAAGGAACCGGGTAGCCGGGGATGCTGACTTGGCTGTCGATTTCGTTGCCCCAGGCATCCCATCCGGGTTGGTGGCGTCGAGCGAACAGTTCCAGTCGAGGGCCGTCGCAGAGGCGTTCAATCGGGGCATAGAACTCTTCCGGTTTGTGGGAGTGGTCCTGGACCGGGGCGAACATCCACGTCGGCTGGCTGCGGAAGTTGGGCTTTACCCGGCCACGGGTTCCGATCAGGAGGTGCTCGGACGCGTGACGCAGGTAGTTGCCTAGGCCAAACTTTGGCTTGATCCAGGTGAACGGCACCCTGGGTGTGAAGCCCCAGGCTTCGAGCACGTCATAGCCGGCGCGCAGCGTGCCGTTGGTGACCCAGAGGAAGCACCAGCTATCGTCGGCTGCGAGGTCAGCCACGGGCATGGCCTTGATCCGATCCAGGGTCATCAGGTCATAATGGCGTTCTGCGCCGAGCTGGCCTTTCTGGTCGACGTCCCACGGCGGATCAGCCAAGATGCAGGCGTACTTTGTCGAGGGGTTCTGCTGCTGGTTCATGAGGGGGTCCTTTCGGTTGACGCCGAGGCGCTGAAATGATGGATTGGTACAGGGCTGGCCGAATGTGTTGCAGCCGAGCGGTTGTTGCCTTGAGGGTGTGGGAGCGGCTGGTGAGCCCGAATGGCCTGCACGAGTGCGCGGGCGGTGGCCTCGACGGGCGCCACGGCTACGGCGTTGCCGAGCTGTTTCATCGCTTGGGTGGTCGAGACCGGAAAGCGGAAATCAGGCGGAAACCCTTGCATGGCGGCCGCTTCACGCACGCTCAGGCGGCGCTCTTGCCCGTCGACGAGGTACCCGTCCCAGTTCCGGCGGTGCTCCAGGCGGTGGCCACGTCCGCCAACTAGGACGGTGCGCCCGATGTCTCGCTGGCACTTCCCGCGCATGATGTCGCTCATCGTCGATGTCAGGGGCACGCTTTCGGGAAACTCGAAGGGCGTGTCAGGGTCCCGGAAACCGACCATGAATAAGCGGGGTCGGAGTTGGGGTAACCCGAAGTCACAGGCACGGACGATTTTGTAGTGCAGCGAGTAGCCCAGTTCTTCCTCAATGTGACGCCGCATCGTCGCGAACGTCGTGCCGCCATGGTGGCTGAGAAGGCCCTGGACGTTTTCGAGGAAGAACGCCGCGGGCCGCTTGGCAGCCATGATGCGGGTGATCTGAAAGAACATCGTGCCGCGGGCATCATCAAATCCTTGGCGGCGGCCAACGATACTGAATGGTTGGCACGGGAATCCGGCGCACAGAATATCGAAGTCCGGGATGTCATCGGTATCGATACAGGTGACATCCCCGGCGAAGCATCCGTCGTTGAACAAGCGGGGGTCCGCTTCGGCGAAGTTGGCCTCGTAAGTCCGACGGGCGAACGGATCGTTTTCCGCGGCGAAGACGCAGCGGGCGCCGACCTGGTCGAAGGCGAGATGAAACCCGCCGATGCCGGCAAAGAGGTCAGCGAACCTGAGCGGCGGCCTTTGGTCGGCCAGTTGGCTAGTCCGGCAGAACCGGGGGACGTAGTCGCCGGACAGACGGTCTGCCGACGGCTTCAGGTGCTCGGTGGTCATGGCTTGGTCCTCCTTTCTGAGCTGTTTTTGGGTGCGGTCAGCTTCAAGGCAACGGAATTGGTTGCCTGCGTGGCTGCCCGGCTCTGGCTGTACTAAAAACCAGTCCGGCGATTTCGTAAATCGTCTGGTCGCTTTCCGGGCCAGGCGATCGGACAGGGCGACCGGACGGGCCTTCTAAGCGGCCGTGGATGGTCTTGCTGCTGAGACAAGTGGTTACTTAACGCGTGGTGTGGAATGCACAACAGTCGCGCAACATGGTCTGCCTATTTCGTGAGATTTCGGCCGTGGCGGTGGGCGGTCAGTCCCTCGAACACAGCCTTGGCCAGGCTGCCCGGTGCTGACGTGGCGGTAACGGTGACGCCGTGGACCGCTAGGTCGAGTAGTCCGGGCGGCGGGTCGTGCCGCAGCCCAACGGCGTAAACCAGTCCCTGGAAAGTAGCCAGACGATCCAACAGATCCGGCAGATCGTCGTCGAACAATTCCCAGTCGGTCAGGATGACTAAAACCGGCTGGTGGTCTGGGTGGGCGGCGGCCGAGGCTTCAGCCTTGTCGAGCCCAGGTCCCAGCAGGCTTGTCCCTGCCGCGTTCGCAGGGACCGCGAGACCCGCTTGTAGCTGTCGCAGGCCTGCACGTGTGAATGGGATGGGTTCGACGCAGCCGCTGGTCGGCGTGTCGAAGTGGATTACAGCGGCCTTGCATTCCCTGCAGGTGCAACGCCTCGCCACGGCCCGGATTGCCTGCATGGCCTCGGCGTAGCGGTTACTGAGCGGATCGTTGCCGGCAGGGCCATAGAGGCTTCCGGAGTCATCGGAAATGATGGTTGTCAGAGTTGGCGTCTGCGGGCAAGGGCCGGGGGAGCCGAGACGGAATCGACCTCCCTGCCCCATGTGGACGGTGGGTGCAGGACTACCGCCGAGTAGCGCTGACTCGCGGAGGCTGGCGGGCCGAAACAATGACGGGGTCATGAAGGATCCGCCTCTGCAGCTGGAGTCCGGCGCCGATGCTGCGATACCTGCGGGGGCACCATGGGTTCAGCCCGCGTTGCTTCACTTGCTGGTCCGTGGCCGACGACGCCCGGATTGGCAGTGAGCGATTGGAACTTCAGGGCCCGGACGTGGTGGGCAGCGGCCGCGCCGCGCAGGCCATGTTCCTCGGTAATGGACTTGACCATCTCCTGTGCGTGGGCCCGACGCCGAAGGGGTGCGGCTCGCCCCATCCGGCGGTGGCGGCGTACGGCCTGCCGGAAGTCCCGCAGCGCGACCGCCATCAGGTCAGCCACGTCATCGGCGTGGGCATAGCTGTTAATGAAGGAGGCCAGCGCGGTGGCGGCGGCGAGGGCTCCGAAGGACAACCCCGCCAAGGTGCCTTCGATGCTGGCTCTCAGGGCCAAGATGCTCAGTGTGATCAGGATGACGATAGTCCCCGCCAGCCAAGCAACAACCTTCAGCAAGGAATCCCCGGCAGCCGTATCGTCGAAGAAGCGCCGGTAGCGCTTTTCATCCTCGGTCAGATCGTCCAACTCGCGCCGGCGTTGCCGGGCCAGTCGCAGTTCCTTCAGGTCATGCCCTGCCGAACCGGCCGTGACCGCCGAAAGCCCGGTGGCCATCGCCTGGCCGATGGCGATCCAGATCTCCTCGCCTAGGAGGATGGCCGCTCCGGCCACACCGACCGCGTCACCGAGTCCGAGTACGGTCCAACCGACCCAGTAGCGGAAATTGTGATGTGGGCCCCGGTGCACCCATGGCAGGAGTGTCTTTTGGCAATGCTCGTAGGACTGCTTGCTGGCAGTGACCAGGCTGGCCGACTCACTCAGCAAGAACTGCTCTGTCTCGGCGGCACTGTTCAGACCGCTGGCGGTCGCGGCATGCGGGCGGCTCGCCTGCTCACCGTCGGCAGGCCACAGCTGTTCCTGTTCGGCCGCCAGCTCCCCGAAGCCGCGTTCCATCCATGTCCCCTCCCCGATGGCGTTCGGGGTGGCGACAGCGGCGGCCTCATCGACCCGCTGCAAGTTGACGACAGCGCCGGGGTTGGACATGGTCTGGGACGGGTCGCCCCCCGTGTGTCGGCGGGAGCTGCGCGGGGTACGGAGATTCAAATTCGCCACGATGGTCAGCCCCCGGCCGGAGTGAAGTCGGTGACGCTGACACAGGTGGTGGCCCCGGTTCGCTGACATAGGAAGTCGTAGTAGACCTTCATGCCAGTAATGACGTCGGTGGGTGCACTGTCCTGGCCGGCCATCTTTCCAATGCCGGCGACGGTGATCGTGGCCCCGGGCAGCAGGGGGATATCCGCTTGTGCCGCCAATGCGGTTGCCTCGCCGTCGGTCAGTGCTCGTTCGCCCAAGACGAATCCGGCGTTCTGATACCCATCGGTCAGAAGCAGTAACTCCAGTTGGCGCGTCCCGCCGAGCTGCTGGAGGTACTCGTGGGCGAGTCGGTACTGGGCCACGATGTCCGTCCCGCCCGACGTCAGGCTGGGCACCTTGCGTGCATAGGCGTCATTGACGGTCTTCATGACGTCATCGACGGCCTGGGGAACGTGCCGCAACCGGGCGTTCTCCGTGCTGCCGGGCATCTGCAGATCGCCGTCGTAGAGCGTTACCGTGGAGGCAGCTGTGGACGAAAACGCTCCGACCCTCAAGTGGCCACCGCACACAGCCGTGCGGCGAACCAGAGCTTTGAGCCCCCCGGCATAAGCCTCGGGCAGCTCCGTCGCCCGGACGCTGCCGCTGGTATCGATCTGGGCGTCGGCCCCGATCTGACTTATCGGGCATGAGGACAGTATCTTCTTGTCGCTTGCCAAGTCACCCTGCGGGGCCGCCGAGCAGGCGCCGAGCGCGATCGCAACGCCGAGCACTGTCGCCGCCCCAGCGAGGCGGCGACCCGACCGACGCGGCTTTCTGACCGGCACTTCCCTCGCCAACTGGGCAGGAGAAACCCCACCAAGGGATTCGCCGTCACCCAGTTGCTCGAGCACCTTGTGACGGGCGGCTCCTTCAGTGACAGCGAATACCGGGACGAGACGGGTGGCGCCTTGCTGGGTGACGGCGGTGACATCCCATCGGGTGCCGCGAGGTGTGCGGGACTCAGGCCTGACTACCGAGCTTGCCGCCGTCGGAACCGACTTGGTGGTGGAAATGGGCGCGAGGGTGCGCCTCAGTACAATTGAGGGTGTCATGGGAAACCTTTCCTAGCTTCATTTCGCGATGTCGTGCGGGAGGACCAGAAGTGACAGGGAGCGATTCGAGGGCCAAATCTCGAGTCGCTCCCACTCGTTTCGTTCCAAGGAACTTGCACCGTTGGGTGCCTGTCCGAAGAACTACCTCCATCCTCAGTGACGGCCCCATGGGCTGTCACTGACACAAAACTGACACGATGAGCCTGTGAAAGATGATCCGCTGCGGCTGCAGCTACTGAAGGAGCTCCGCGAGCTGCGCCGCGGCGAAGGGGCGCTGGTTCCAGAACGCATCGCGCTGTGTGAGGCCCTGGTCCGGGTAGTCGGCATGGGAAGCGTCGAGCAGGCTCATGCCACGCTGTTTGAGATGTTCAAGCGCTACGCCGTCGATCCGGAAGGCGATATCCGCGCCTTTCTCGAAACCAGCGGCGTCGGACTGGAAGGCAGCTCCCTCAACCAGCGACTCGACGCCTACGCGAAGGGTCACCATGTCGAGCAACGAACCGGACTACGCCGGAGCGACCGGGGCGCGGACAAACTCGCGACGTTGTTTCGAGATGAGGAGTTGTTTTTTCGCCCCTGGGGCCATCTGACGATGTATCAGTTTGGAAGCAGCGTCCTGGCGACTATCGCCCTGCATATCGACCCGGATTCGGAGTACCGGCCACCTGCGGTTTGGGTAAACGACGAGCCGATACAAGACCTTGCCTTCACCTTCGAAGAGCCGAGTTCGGCTACCGGATATGTCCGCGCCGTCCAGCACATCGACGAATTCAAACTGAAGCCGGATGCGCAATGGCTGTTCAAGATCGACGTCGAATGGCGCATGCCCGTCTGGCCTCAGTGGGTACTTGGCGCGCAACTGGCCGACAACCGGCTCGTCACCAAGATCCAGACGCAACGCAACTTCATGACCGAAGCCACCATTACCTGGGGTACGTGGCTGTACGGAGAGATGCCGAAAGACGGGGAGTTCCGCAGTTTTTCAGCGCCAAAACCCGATACCCGCGGAGAAGCTGCGGTCAACGATTAATTTGAGTAACTTTTTTACTTGACTCGATACCGCTTATGCCACATAATTCACTTCAGAAATGCTGGCACCAAAAAACACACTACTATCTGCGCGAAATAATAGCCGAGGTTTTACGATCGTCGAACTTCTGATCGTTATTGTGGTGATCGGTATCTTGGCGGCGATTACTATTGTGGCGTATAACGGGATTCAACAACGTGCACGGAGTAGTTCTGCTAGTTCAGCCCTCGCCCAAGCTGCCAAAAAGTTAGCTCTCTATCAGATCGACAATGGCGCCTACCCGGCTACAGGAAGCCTTAGTGCCGCAGGCGTGTCCGACAGTCAGGATGTAACCTACCAATACACTGGATCAGGTTCTTCGTTCTGCCTGACTGCTACCAATGGCAACGTTTCGTACAAAACCACCGAGATTTCTAGTCCTACCGTGGGCGGCTGTCCTGGACATGGGCAGGGTGGCGTGTCGGCAGTGTCGAACCTTATTGCTAATCCGAGTGCCGAGAATAACGTGTCCGGTATGGGGCCAGATACTGCCTCACCGACCATCGTCCGATCGAATGCACAGACAAAATTCGGTGCCTACTCTTATGCACTAACGAGCACGACAGTGTTCCCCGATGTCGCTTCCGTGATCTCTCCCGTGGTTCAGCCAGGAATCTATACACTGTCCTATTATTATTTTACGCCGGTTAGTCGAAATGTTTTCTTTGATGCATGCAATAGTACAAGTGGAGGATGTACTTCGCAGAGTGGTCTACAAACCGTTTCCGCGAATACGTGGACGCGAATTGTGAGTACTTTTACTATTAGTGGAACAGGCTCGCAGAGTCTTTCGATTTATCTTCATGGAAACAACGGTCCGAATAGCTCCGGAAATACGGTCTATATCGACGGACTGATGTTAACTGCGGGACCGAGCACGTATACCTACTCGGACGGTAGCTCCGCTAACTGGGCCTGGAATGGTACGGTAAATAACTCAACTTCAACTGGCCCTCCTCAGTGAGTCTGACTGGTCTGCTACGGCCGCCAGAGGTATAGACGTAATAGTTCGTGACAGCGGCCTGCATGATCTGCATCAAGGAATTTTTCGTCTTGACTCAATACCGCTTATGCCCCATAATCCGACTCAGAAATGCAGGCATCAACAAACACATTACTATCTGGGCGGAATAATCGACGCGGCTTTACGATCGTCGAACTTCTGATCGTTATTGTGGTGATCGGTATCTTGGCGGCGATTACTATTGTGGCGTATAACGGGATTCAGAATAGGACCAACGACTCTGCAGTGCAGAGTGACATCAGAAACTTTGCAAACAAGATACAACTGTTCTCTGTTGACAACGGCTCATACCCAAGAACGGTTACCGACCTCAACGGCCTTGGGCTGAAAGTAGCAGCCGGATCATACACAACACACGCCAATGCGCTGATGTACTGCGTCAATAGCACGGCTTTTGCGATCGGGGGCGCAAGCAAGTCTGGCATAAATGGCTACTACTACAATAGTCTGACTGGCCTTAAGCAGAGACCTTGGTGGAACCAGGGGAATCCCTGTTCTGACTTTGAGATTACGATGGCTCCCGGAAGCTGGGCTGCTTGGACGTATTCGAATGCTAGCTTCGACGCCACGCGAACCTTCTTGCAACCCTAATTAGCTGGCGAATTCGTCGCTTCGCCCGGGGCTTGTCGGATCGTCATGACCATCCGGATGGCAGGAAGAGCCACATACGTATGGTCCACATTCGGAGTATCGGTCACCCGCAGTGGGGGTCCATGATTAGCCCGATCAATGACGTGGGCTTCGCCTTCGAAGAGCCGAGCGCCGATACCGGATATGCCGAGCGGTCAGCCACCGGACGGGCGAAAATTGACATTCAGAGATGCAATCCATACCTCCTGCACCGTTCAATTGAACTAGAAATGCCCCCGGACCGGTCACCAAGAATTTCAATCTGAGCGCCCATCTGAGCATGCAGCCCTCAGCGGGACCAGCTGAGAATGTCCAGGATGCGCAAGTCGCTCAGATCCGACAGCTTGCTGATCCCAGCATCCTCGTTGGATAGGTCTTGGCGAAGCTTCTTGAGTGCGTCCTTGTTAGCAATGACGTCATTGCGGATGGCCGCCCAATACATCCGCTTGAAGCCACGTTTTTCGTATTGTTTCGCCACAGCGATTGCCGGGACCCGGTAGAGCTCCATTAGACGCGAATCTAAGATGGGGTAAAGGTCTGGGCGCTTAAAGTGCAGAACCTTCGATGCCTTGGCTGCACCCACTCCATGAATGTCGGTCATGAGGGAGTAGAGCTCTTGCATCGCGTCGTAGTGTCCATCCTCAATGGCTGGGTCGGCGTCTTCGATGCTAGCGGCAGGCGCGACTGCAGCCCAGCTCTGCCTCCAACTCGTAGATTTCTTTGCCAATTCGGACTGCTCCGCGTGAGAGAACCGTGAGTGAATGATTCGCGTTGTCCAGATCTCATCCTCGGTGAGAACGTTCGGATCACCTTTGTCGCCGAAGTCGTATTCGGCCAGAGTGCCTGCGTACCGCCTGCTGTAGTCCGTCAGTGTCTTAACGGGCCCGGTAATAGTGCGGTCGGCGATGATGATCTCGGTGGTCGTCATTGTCACTCATTTCTGGTACCTGAGATTGGGTGTCTAGCCAGCGTTGTTACGGG
Organism: Arthrobacter sp. B0316-5-4; assembly: GCF_059090325.1. NCBI lineage: Bacteria > Bacillati > Actinomycetota > Actinomycetes > Micrococcales > Micrococcaceae > Arthrobacter > Arthrobacter sp. B0316-5-4. The sequence goes on along the minus strand of NZ_JBNHFN010000002.1, from coordinate 791,270 downwards.
ATCCTGTGAATTCTACGGCTATGGTTGCGGAAGTCCGGGCTGGGCAAATCAGTGCCCCCACCAGCCCCTGGTCCGGACTATTCTTACTGGGATTTCGGACGGGTCAAGCGGTCGTTCCGGAACGGGTCGGATTTTGTAGGGAGTGATTCGTTCGTCTTCATGTTCGCGCTCAAAGATTTCAGCAAGCCCGGTTTCACCACGTTCCCTGAATGTCTCGGTCATGCGGCCCAGGAGTTCGTCGAGCCGCTGGTTTTCGGCCTCGGCTGCCGCCAGCCGCTCGTGAAATGACACGGCGCGATAGCCACACCACTGTCGTAGGAGCTCATGACGGGGGCGGTCGTATCTCCTGTACAAGGAGTACTCCCGCTCTGGTGACGTGCCAATTTCACCGGGGCCGTCAAGATTGGGCGCCTTTCCGCCGTGCTTGCTCTTGTGGCTAGCTTCTCGTTCCTCATCGGTTACTGCGTTGAGGACAGGCACAGGGTTGCTTCGACAAGCGTGCTCAGCGATGACGAGTGTAGCGGCCGGTGAGAACATCAAGGCATCGTCAATCTCGAATGATGGAACGTTGGAAACGAGGTCGCAAATTGAAATGCCCAGGAGTTGGGAGAGGTCGTCGGATCGGTGGACTTCCGTTGCATAGTTCACGGGACTCCATGAGATTTCCGCCGTCTTCGATGGGATAAGAAGATTGAAGACCATTTCGGCGGCGCCCTCTTCGACGTGGTCAAGCGCCGTATCCGCGAGCATTTCCCAATTCGCCATCATCTTGTCGTATGCGACCACTTGACGCCAGGGCGCACGGAGCCGGATGGCTGGCACATTCTCATGGGTTCCAGCAGTGTCACGATCAAGGAACTCCACATCGAATCGCCTACTGCGGTTCTTCGGGTGAATCTGCAGAATCCGGACGCGTTGCGATGGTGCGCCGTCGCGTAGGCGGTAGACCCAGTCCTCGCCGATCCGTGGGATGCGGCGGTCATCGCCATTTTCCAACTCGGTCATGCGGCTAACCGGTCCACTGGTAGCGGCTGAGGCCTCAGCCTTTAGGCGGGTGCGGATCGTTGCCGTAGGAATTCCGCTCGCCGATGGTCCCGTCGAGCTTCTTGATCGTGTGCTCTCCGCCGCGAGCCTGTGCCATGCGACGACCTTCAGTCTGGGCCTCCCGCTTGGTCTCGGCCGTGTTCGAAGCTCGGGAATTACCTTGTACTCGATTCTTCCACTGCCCGTTTTCGTGGTAAGTCTCGACGCCGTCGTTCGCCATGCTGACTTCTCCCTTGCTTATGGTGCAGACGCGAGTCGCCTGTCAATTCACAAGCTAGCAGCACCGACCGACAATCAGACGCGGTTGTAGCCATGGGGCGGAATTTGGCATTGAATGGCAGAGTGCCCGGTAAATACCTGCCCCTGAGCCAGCCACAGCTCGATGTACTTCATTGGGTAGCCGATGGTTGCCCGGAGGCGCCGTGGGAGGGCAATGCCCATAAGCTTGTGGCTCGGGCCTTGGCTAACCGAAACCTCATTGCCACCAACCGCCGCCGGGGCCGCTGGTCGGCTGAGATGTTGCCGGGCGGAGAATATTACCTGGCGCACAACGACTTCGATCCCGTCATCAAACAACGTGAGCATTCCACAACCACAGGGACCGTGGTGAAGTCGCCGAAGACGTCCGGTCGCCTGTCGCCGCCACGTCTGGCTGCGCCAACGAATGAGGCGTCACCGCGGGTCGAAAACGTGGACCGAGATGAAACCGCGAACTTTAGACCGCCGTCGGTGGCGGTGCCTGTCGCATCAACGTCCACGGGCCTGGCTGTGCCGACACCGGCCCGGGTGCCGGCCGTCCCAGCCAAGAGCGCGACACAAAAGATGATGGACCGCCTGGCGGTGGACCACGTTATCGAATTCACGAGTGCCGAAACCGGAAGATATAGACAGCTCGTCACGGTCGCCCGGCGGAAGAAACTGTTTCCAGACGACATGGAGCTTGTCGTTACCACCAGCTGGAACAAGCCGTGCACGGTGGAGCTGAAACGCCGTCCGGAGTGGCAGTTGGTGGCACTTGCTCCTGTTGACGTGCCCGCTGGTATTCGCACGGCCCATGAGGTCGTTGCCAAGCTGAGGCAGCAGCGAACAGACCGCCTCGGCATGGATGCGCCCCGCTGGAACTGGACCCTACGTATTGTCCAAGGACTCGCTATCGAAGCCGAACGACGAGGCTACGGAGCCGCCGCAGTGCCCGTGCCTAAACCGGACTACTACGGTCACATTAGCCGCGAAGAGCGGGCGAACGGTCATCTTAGGATCAGGATCGGTGACGACGAAGTCCATCTGCATTTCAGCCAAGCAAAGGAGCGAGCGCCTCATCTACTGACGGCAGCCGAACTTCGCCGGCAAGCAAGTGGCTATTCGGTTCCGACCGAGGACCTCGTCAAGACTGACTTTCTCAACATCCGACTCTCGGGCCTGGAGCCACCGTTCTGGCAATCCGAGTGGACCGAGACCGACACGGCTCGCGCCGATTCGCTCTTGCCACGAATTATCCAAGAGGTCGAGCTGCGAGCCGCCCGTGCGGTCGAGGTACGGCTCGAAAAGCAGCGCCGTGACGATGAAAAGCGCCGCCAATGGGAACAAGTTCGTGATCGGGCGATCGGGCGCCTCAATGAGGATCACCGTGCCAAAGTACTTCTTGACCAAGCCGAGCGTTTCCAACGGGTGCAGCTGCTGGGCGACTACATCGCCGCCATGCGGAGCCGCATACAATCCATGAACTTGGTTGATGCTGCCGCCGCCACTGACTGGTTGCAATGGGCAGAAACCCATGCGGCGGCAATCAACCCTCTACTCGGGGAGATTCGCATGCCGGATGATCCCAAGCCAGATGCCGACGCGCTCAAGCCGTTCATGAAGGGCTGGAGCCCGCATGGTCCGGAACGTGGCTATTTTTAGCAGTGCTTGATCCGAGCTCATATTGCCTGAAATGCAGGTGCGGCCGTCGGATCTAGGGATGGAGTGATGGAAAGACCCATAGGGCGCCGACATTACCCATGGATAGCTTCTGCTTCGGCAATCCACATATCCAGAATGTCAGATCGAAGGCGATTCGCCCCGGTCACAATCCGCCGCCCCTGACGGATGCGCTGAACATAGTCTCGAATTTGTCGGACGTCGCGCTGACGATATCCGAGGCGGTAGGCGTAAAGCTCCAAGTCCTGCGGCTCGTATCTGTAACCGCTGTTATGCAAAAGCTGAAGCGTCTGCACGATTTGATCCTTGCCCCGCCCGTGCCTGAGCCCGCTGGCCTGGTCCATGACTTCCCCTGCACGGGGCAAAGCCACGCGCACGACTGCGGGCACTCTCTCGACATAACTCTGATCGGCAGGCATTCCGGACGGAAGTTGTATAGCGCCGTGCGCATGGAGCCACATCTCGAGGTCGTCGAAGCCGGGCCACAGTGTGATGCAAAGGTCGGCTGACGTCGAGTCGATCGCGTCGACCATTGCCTCGGCCACTTTCTCTTCCGGGAAGAGAGCCAGTACAGAGGCGCCCGACTTGACGGTCGTGACGGCATCCGCCAGCACGCCGACCGATACGTCCGGACAGCATGCCAAGATGCCAGGTGCGACTTCCTGTTCGGTGTCGTTGCCCCGCTCACTCAGCAACATGGACTTACTAGAGCGAGGACTGGTTTCGAGCCACTCGGCCAGAAATCCGACCGCGGACCGTTGCTGCCCCATGGCCACCCAATCGTTCCAAGAGATGTAGGAAAGGCCGGAGTTTCGGGTGAGTTCTGTCATAGCGAGTAGCCTGCCACACAGGTCCGACAGTTTGAGTTGAATCGACGTCATCCCCGTGAAAACTCCAACCTGCTGCAATCTCGCGGGCTCGCAGGTGGACGAGGCTCGCGTCCATCTTGGTCTCCCTCTGCCCTGTTTTCCACATGGGGTCTATGCGATGCACGTTTCATGGCCCTGACCTGGTAACCTGGTCAGACTATGAGTGACGAAATTCCGGCAGATCCGCGCTACCCCATTCCAGTGATTGACCTGTTTGCTGGTCCTGGCGGTCTCAACGAAGGATTTTCCAGTGTAGGTGAGGAAGACGGCGGCCCCATCTTCCAAACCGTTGGATCTTTCGAGATGGAGCGAAATGCCGTTTTGACACTGAGGCTTCGGTCGGTCTTCCGGCACCTCAAGCGCAATGGAGGGGTGCCGGAATCGTACTACGAGTACATTTCGGGCTCGAAGTCCTGGGAAGAGTTCACGGAAGAGCCTAGAGTCGCCGCCGCTCTTAAGATTGCGACGGCCCATGTCCACGAGATTGAGCTCGGCGACGCAACACGCGAGGACGTCACCCAAAAGATCAAGGACGCGCTGGCCGCGGCACCAAAAAACCCAAACGGAGACTGGGTCCTGATCGGGGGCCCACCATGCCAGGCCTATTCACTTGCCGGACGGTCGCGTCGTACGAATGACGTGAAATTTGCATTCGATAAGAAGCACTTCCTTTATGAAGAGTACCTAGACATCATCAAGCAATTCGCACCAGCCGTCTTTGTGATGGAAAACGTGAAGGGCTTGCTCTCCTCGACCAATCACGGCGTCGGAATGTTTGGCCAGATACTTCACGACCTGCAACATCCGAGTTCTTCCTTGACATACGAAGTCAGGTCTCTCGTGATCGACAAGAAAGACGGGAAGCTCGCGCCGAAGGACTTTGTCATCCCTGCGGAAGATTATGGCATTCCGCAGAAGCGTCACCGGGTCATTTTGCTTGGTGTCAGATCCGACATTGTCGAGAGAACCAATCGGGCGGTGCTTGAGCCGAGTTCAAAGGTTACGGTCAGAGATGCCATCGCGGATCTGCCGTTCCTGCGTTCAAAAATCTCACCGAAGCGCCATGACAGCCAAGAAAACTGGGACACGCTGCGGAAACGAGCCATCGGCCGTCGTGACCTTCACGGTGTTGAGGTCCCAGAGGCACCGGCCGATTCGGGCGCGAACGAATTGCGACAACACATGGATGAAGATGAGCGCAGCGCTGCCGTCCTTAGATATCGAAAGTGGATTGAAGACGAGGCTTTGACGTCGCCTCTACAGCATCAGTCCCGCAGCCACATGGAAACGGATATTGAGCGGTACGCACACCTTTCCTGGAAGGCCGAGGAACTGGGCAAGAGCCCTAAGTTCGCCGACCTGCCTGAAGACCTTGTGCCCAATCACAAGAACATCGGCGAAGACAACACACCATTCTTGGATCGATTCCGAGTGCAGGTATGGCATGAACCATCGACAACGATCGTCTCGCACATCTCTAAGGACGGGCACTACTACATCCATCCAGATGAGTCCCAAATGCGAAGCTTGACGGTGCGCGAAGCGGCGAGGCTTCAGACGTTTCCCGATAACTACTACTTCGAAGGCTCTCGGACAATGCAGTTCCACCAAGTCGGAAACGCTGTCCCGCCCTTGTTGGCGAGGCTCATTGCAGAAAAAGTAGTCGAGACCCTGCGTCTCGACGGAACCGTTGATGCAAGCGAAGACTAAAAGTCCGAGAAGCCTTTCTCCCGGGCCTTGCTTAGAGTCGCCATGAGACGGACGCTTTGACGCTCGGAGGGGAATCCGTTCTTGCGTCCAGTGACTACATCGAGGATGCCGAGATCGGTAGGGCCAGCTACGCGGTTTGCGAGAGCAAACGTGCGCAGACTCTCCCATTCCTCCTTGGTTGTCGACAAGACTTGCGTCTGAATATCGATGCCGTTGTCGATCCTCTGAGCGGCCTTAGATGCGCTCTTGGCCTCAGTCCGGACCGACGAATCGATGAGCTCCCTCTTGAAACCTTCTGGCAATTCGAAGGCTTCGGTTCTCACAGCCTCCCAGCATGCCGCCGACTTGGCCCATTCGGTTACGTTGGCGACGCGTCGAGTCGGTGACGTAAGGGCGTCGGATACGAGCTTTCCGACTGAGAGCGCGGTCGTCATCGTGGCCTCGCTCAACGATTGTTGTTGCCAAATAGCCGCGAAGTTAAGGTGGCGTCCAGGGACTTGCCTGCCAATTTCGAAGGCCAACTTGGCCATAGTGTAGGTGACGATGTTCGCGAGATAGCCCTTGTCATACCAGTCTGCCTTTGCAACGGAGCGCCGAATCTCCTCGTACATGATCGCTTTGGCGACGAGGTCACGGAAATACTGTTCGTTGATTTCTTCGTTGGAAGCCTCCCAAATTTTTGCGACACCTTCGGCGAAGGCCACAAAGTTCTTTTGAGCGCCGGCACTCACGATGTGTGGTTTTTGATCCCACGAGACCGCATATTTCGCTGCGTCCGTTTTGGTGAACACTTGACCTCGCGGACACGTAGCCACGAACTTGGTCGCGTCGGTGGTGGAGAGCTTGTTCTTTTCGTTGAGGTACTGGCCGCGGGTCCGCTCGTAGTACCACTTGGTGTGGTAGTTGACGCCAGGGCGAGCAGGTACGAGCAGCCTTCGCGAGAGCTCTTCCAGCCTGATATGGAATGGGCTGTTCGAGAAGAAGTCAGCCTCACTCACCCGGTTCTGACTGTTGGCAAACCTCGAGATTTTTGGGACGAGGTCAACGGCCTTCTCGGGGTCTACGACCACGAGTTTCATTGGCACGAACACGTCGCTGAGCACCGAGCCTTTGGCGTTTTCTCTTGCCACGTAAAACAGCGAAGCAGTTGTCTGTCCACCGTTCACAATCTGAAGGTCAACGAGGGACGTCGCTCTGAGCCCATCCGAAGTTCGGGTAAGGCCGGTGGCGGTGGCGGTGATGCCATTGTTGTACGCCATGAACATCTCTGGTTCGGACAGAATCGTCGTCTTAATACCCTTATTGACCTTTCCCCGACCGCTTAGGAATGAACGGACGTTCCCTTCCAGCAGTCTGCTTCCGTATTGCGCATATAAGTCGGCAACAAGGGCGCCAGGGACAGCGGCCATATACGTAGCGAAGTCGGTCGAATCGCCGCTGATTTCTAGGATGGGAAGACCCTCCGGAACCCACTTGGTCAAGTTGATTTCGAGGGCTTCGCGGCCCTGCTGGGACTCCTGGACTTGGTGGAGCCTCTGAAGGTCCCAGAGATGGAAATCTACAGGGACGCCGTTAAGAATCGATGATGGGACTTGCTTGATACGGTCGCTGAGTCGGCCATTGGTGACGAGGTAGAGCCGGTAACGAGATACCGCTCGTCCCCGGTTGTGGAGGTCGCAGGCTAGCTGATATGCGGCTGAGCTTTCTTCTCGGCCAGCGGTGAATTGTCCGGAAACTGCTTCGGATAGAAAGTTTTCGAGTGCTGACAGACGCTTCTTGGCGTCGGTGGCAGTGACCACATCGATGGAATCGGAGTTCGAGTGCAGAAGAACGGCGAGCGAGACAGATTCATCGGCATCGTCCATGTCGTATGCATTCACAGCAAGCTTCTTGTTGCGTTGACCGGAGCCCTCGAACTGAAGAACCGTAAAGTCTTCAACTTCACCGGCTTCTGCGAAGCGCTCCGACACCTCTGCCATGAACGCCATTGAGGTGTAGTCGTTGTCGACTGCTGCTCGAGCATTGACAGTGTTTTGTAGATCCAAGTAGAAATCATCAAGATTCATTCGACGAAACTTTCAGTTCTGCTGTGGGTAGCCCCAGCTGTGAATAATCGCATTCAAAGGGCGCTAAGTCCGCCACGTCCAAGGAGTAGGAGACGCGGCTGACGCCTGCTGGGAGCATGCTGGGCTCGATCCGTGGGAAGGACTCAGTTACTTCCAGATATCGAATGCCTGTTGGGAGAAAGTGCATGTCGGCGTAGACGTCGTCCGATCGATCGAAACGGAGTTCGGCGAGACGCCGCGTAAGTTCAGACTGCGCAACGCCAGCATCCTGGAGAAGGAGGTCCGTCTGGTCCAGGAGCGCAGGAACTGTCATCGCCCCCGGTGTATCTGCCATAGCGTCATCGGCGGACACGACGGCGACGAAGAGTCGCTCGTTCGGCAGGCAATTGAGCTGGTTCTCCGAGGAAATCTGAATGCGACGAGCACGACTATGGACAGTTTTTACTTCGATCAACGGCCCGCCTGCGAACTGAAAGTCTTGGTCACTTTGGAACGGGCCGTGCCACGCGTCCATGACGTGGGCGGCGGGACACTCCTCAACCAAGTTCGAAAAACCGAGCCAAAGCTCGCCGAAAAGGCCTCGCGTTGCGTCCAAAGACAGCCGCTGACTCGGGGGAGCCTGGAGGAGGGTGCGCCACTCCTCAACGCCGGCCATGAACGCTGAAAGTCCTTGAGCTTCAGAGCTGGTCTCGGAGACACGATCCACGATATGCGCGCAGAGCTGCACGAAGACGTCCGTAAATTTGGCCGCCTTGAGCGTAAGCAAGAGTACCCAATGTCCATCGATGGTCCTCTGGGTGCGGGTCACATCAACGGCATCTGACAGCTCTGGAATGCCCGGTTTGAGGTTACTGATGGAACAGAACATCGGCTGTCCAGCTTGGTCAGTGCCGCAGACGAGGCGAAGCTCGAGATCCGGATCGACTTCAAGTGTTCTGGGTAGCCGTCGCTCAATGGCGCTCAACCATGCGGCTTCGATCGGATTAGACATCGTCGTCCCCGTCGTCGCCCGTGTACTCCACAAACCATTGCTCTTGGGCCACCGTGTTGATGAGGTACTTAACGTCGCCATCTCGATCATTGACGTCAAGCCGATTGCCTTGGAACGCTAACTTGATCCCAACAACGAGATCGCTCTCGAGGTGGGCGACCTTCTTTAGATCCTCTTCCAGCAGTCCATCGAATTTCGGATGCAAAACGTAGATGAGCAATGCCGGTCGGGGAAGGTGCTTATAGATCACAGACTCGGTGAGGGTCTTGCCCGGGTTCTCGTCCGCGAAGGCTTGGGTGACGCACGCATCGGTAGATGGATCGAGAATTCGCCGGAGATCGTCTCCACCTGCCAACCGGCTACTCTTGCCCGACACTAGCAACTCCCCTGAACCGCCGATTGTCATCGAACGCGTCGGCGGATGTATGACGATGTCTCCGAAGGTCAGCGCAGAACTTGGCGACTTGGATCCGTTGACAAAAACGACGTCCCACGAAGTGAATTTGGCTTTTTTGTTGTTCTTGACGAACTTGCCTATGGCGTTGCGGTAAAAATACGGATCCATCCGATGCGCCGTGTAGCCATCCAGGAATTCGGCGATTACCGATTGCGGTACGTTTGTGAAACGCGGGTAGTCTCGCTGCGTTCTTTCAGGCTGGCCGATGGTCTTCACGAGCTTCGTGGCCAAGGCCACAGTGGCATCCCGGTTGTCTTTGACAATGGCAGGTCGTGAGTCAAGCCGCGATGTTTCGACCCGTTGGCCGATGAGGCTGATGACCTTTTCGGCTACAGCAGCCGATTTCGATTTGTTCTTCGCGGTGATGAGCAAGGTGTCAGGGTGCATTCGGATAGCTAGCCCGAAGTCCTCCGGAGTCAATTTCTGGCGGCGCATGAATTTAAGATCGGATCGCAGCTCATCAATGGTGGCGGCGATGAATCGGTAGTCCGCGGCGACGCCAGGGTCTATCCAAATCCTGCACAGGTCCTCGAAACCGTCCCGGTAGCCGAACCATCGGGCCATTTGCAACATGGTGTCGGCCGCGCGTACGTTTCGGTAGTAATAGCTGATCGTGAGGCCCTCTAGAGTCAGACCGCGACTGAGGACATCGCCGCCGATGGCTATGACCCTCTTTGGCATTTCAGTACTTAGCTGCTGTTCTTTTAGAAGTCGCTCAGTGTCTGAGTTGAAGGTCCGGACTGTAATCTCGATCGACGCAGCCGGCAAGGCACTCAGCACCTCGGGCCACGCAACCTCCGCGTCGGGATAGAACCTTTCAAACGTCGATCGGAGGTCATCGATGATGTGGTTCTTCACGCCTTCGGTGTAGAGAATTGCGTGAGCCTCAAGTGCATTCTTGATACTGTCCAGCTCGTGCTTCACAAGCTCGTAGAGATGCGCTTGGACGCGCTTGAACCGAGAGATGTTGACCAGCATGGCCCGAGGCTGATCCTCTTGCCCGCGAATGTCTCGGATTGCGTTTGCTACGACATAGACGCGGATGGCTGTCTTGAGACTCTCCGGGATACTACTAAACGAATGGTGCTGCTTATGTTTCAGTGGCAACACCGGTTCTACATCGTGAAGATCAATGACGCCGGCCCGATTGATGTTCTCTTCGGTACCGAAGGTTTTGGCCGCGCCCACATAGTTTGTTGGCGTTTCTAAGCCGTAAATGAAGTCCTTTGGAAACAGATCCTTGTGAACCTCCCCCTCCTTGACAGTCGTGGCTTTATGGTCGATGAGGATATTGGCAAATGGCGTTGCGGTTATGGCGACGTAGGAGCTTCGCGCGAACTTCCCGAGAAGCTGGCGGATGAGGAGGTTCGTTCTTGTTGGGTCGTCTTCTTTTCCTGTATTTACGGAACCATAGTCTGACTCGTCATCAACGAGCAGAAGAGGCAGTGTAATCTTGCCGTGCGATTTGGCTTGGTCATCTGCCCACTCAATGAGCGCATTTAGGACATGCACGTTCTTCTTGATGACAAAGATGAAGGGATGCGGAGAGTCTGCCGAGACACTGATGCTTGTTGCATCTTTGCTTGCCTGCAGAAAGTCTTGGACGACGGTCGTCATGCCGACCGCTTGAGTTAGTTGTTTGTTTAGCCGCCCAACACCGACGATCCTGTCGGCGGCTTTGGCTGTCCCTGATCGTGTGACATTGCGGCTGGAGTCTTTGCCGAGGAAGCCCTCGTCTATACGGATCTGAGTTTGCTGCCGCAGCGACTCCGTGTTGCCAGCCAGCAAGACTACAAGCCGATATCCAGCGTCGGCGGCCTTATTAAGAAGTCCCAAATAGGTCTGCGTTTTACCGGACTGGACGTCGCCGATAATCAAGCCCTTACGATCCCACTGGCCAGGGACAGCTGGATCACCGACGTAGTCCAGGATGTCGTCAGTGAACTCCTCCATCTTCTCCAGTACTTTCGGAGAACGGTTATTGTTCCTCAGCCACTGCTTATACGTCAGCCATCTAGTCCATTCGATGTGATGCTTTTTTGCCGCGAGCCAAGGCTTGAAATCCTTGTCGGTGATTCCGACACCGATCTCCACGTCAATGCTCAATTTGCTCACAAGGCGTCGGTGAACGGCTGTGATGTCGTTGTCAGAGATGTCGGGAGCTACGACAGGGCGGAAAGTTGCCAGCTGCTCGTGAAGGTAGGACTCGCTGTATGTGTCATCACTGAGGAGAGCGCTCACGACGGTCTCCAGTTTTTCCATCTGAGAACGAATGACGCTGGGGTCGGCGGCAGCCTGGCTAGTCATTTACTACCTTCCAAAGGAGTTCTGTGGGGGCGAGCGCGAGGGCGAACGGTTCAATCGAAGCCATAGCGGAGACGAACTGCTCCGAGCTACCGCCGCTTGCTTTGTGTGCTTTCCAGAGGGCCGAGGCCAAGCCTTCGAGCTCCGGAGTAGATGGCTGAAGTGGCGAATGATTCTCGTCCTGGCCCAGTCTGTTGTAAGCGTCTTCAACTGGGAAGGTCGATTCCAGAAGTGAAAGCACCACTGACATCTGCGTGACATCATCGGGACTCATCTGATCGGCCAACATCTCCAAAGCTGGGTGCCGCCGATTGATCTCATATCTGAAAGTGCCGCGGTCATCGACCACGTTCCACATGGGACTCGTACGGGACTGTTCTTGGACGATGCGGCCACGATAGAGATGAACACGCTTGCTCGGCTCTACGATGCGCCCTGCAATTCGTCGAAGATTGTCTCGAATCTGCGGGGGTGGGGCTGCTGAAGCCTTCTTAATGTCCAAAGACCACAGGTGATCCAATGTGTTCGGGATATCGACCTTGACTCGGGCGAGCTTCCCCAAGTCGTCCTTGGGTGCTATGCGGAACCACGTACCCCAAATGACCAAACGCTTTCCGCGATAAATATAGAAGCCTTGGCTGTCGCGGACTCGACCAGCAATTTGAGCCCGCTTCTTTTCTGCCGTCGTCATCCGATTTAGATGCGGCAGCGTGTAAGGCTGAACCTCAATTCGTTCCCCTCCGACGGAGAAGGACTCGGATGGCCCGAGTTGGGTCGACTTGTTGGAATCTAGGAAAGGATCGGAGCCTTGCACAGGGGCGCGGTTTAGGGAGATGCCGAAGCGTTGGCCGTGTTCGCCGGCAAGAAATCTGTGGAATACAAGGGCTAAGTGGCTTTTGACGTCCATCATGGCTGCATCGAACGACGAGCTGAGATCTCCAACGGCGGCTTCAAGCCTGTCGAGATTCCGCCAAATGACGAGCGTCCCAGAGGTGAGCTCAGCTAGTTCGTTGAACCGTGGGAGCTCCCGCAACTCTTCCTCAGCAAGGACCAGGAGGCTCCAAGTTTGCTGTTCGATCATATGATCGATGTTCCATTCGAAGCCGCACAAGACACCGTCACGCTTGGAAACGACAACCAAGTCTCGGCATTGCGACAACGACGCCGTTTTCAGCCCGAGACCAAAGCGTCCCAAGTCCTTCGGGTTCCTCGACTTCATCGGGCTGGCGCCTGCCAGGCGCATTGCTTTGATGGCATCCTCGGCCGTCATTCCCTCGCCATCGTCGACTAGGGCGACGTATGGGTCAGGTTGATCGCCAAAGAAAATGTCGACGTTTGTGGCTTCTGCCGATATCGAGTTATCTATGAGGTCGGCAACGGCTGTCTGAAGTGTGTAGCCGACGGCGCGCATGGACTCCATGAGATGCGGATCCGGCGGAAGGATTTGCTCGGTTGTCACTGACCCCCCAGTTGTAGTTCGTGCCGTCAACGTTGCCCAGCACTTTGGATACTAACGGGCAGCAACGACAAAGTATGTTTCATCACGCGCTTCTGGACCGCGATGGTCATCAGTCGTCGAGCAGCGAAGGCTGAACATAGGGTGTTACTGGGCTTCGAGTACCGTTGGTCCGGGTGGTGAGCAAACGAAATTCAGCCACGTTGTCGACTACTGATTGGGCCAGATCGAGTATGTCGACCAATGATGGGGCTGCGACAACAAGTAGCTCGGGTCGGTCCGGGTCGACGTCGAATCCGCATCCGGATCCGTTTTCGGGGATCAGGTCTCGCAGAAGTTCGGCGCGGGGCCGGTTGGACGCGAAATAGACGACCGGATACGGCGCCCAACTCCGAGCGACGTGGCTGCGACAGCTAGCTGCTGGGAACATCTTCCCGGCAGAAAGGGCATACGCCAGAGCCCCCACGCCAAGCTCCAGACCTCCAAGGTCGCAGTCCTGGGACTCGATAAGGCCATCGATTTGGTCGGCGGCGGCTCCCGACAGGCCCGCGTCCTCAGCACTGCTGTTTTCGAAGGCCTGCGCATATTCTTCGAAGTCGTCCGGGTTGGTGGCCAGTGCATCCAGGAATTTCAGCACGCGCCGGTGTGCGGCCAAATAGGTTCGAGCTTCCTTGACCGTCGTGCCGCGAAGATCAACGACGTCCCGAAAGTTGCCGAATCCTTCCTCGTCGATCTCCGAGGGCTTCGGGGGCTTGAAAGTCGCTCCGGCGGGAAAATCGGATGACAACTCTGTGCGGAAAACGGGATGCATGGACTATCTTTACCATGTGCCCGGAGCTGGCATCGGACGAAGCTCCCAAATGCGGCGCAGCCTGAGCTGAGGACAATAGCCCATGGTTTCGTCGTTAGCCACGCAGGCTGTGGCACCATGAAGCATGCCTGCCGAATTGTCCGAGCCCCAGAAGTTACTCCTCGGCTTCATCACGGACGCCTACCTGACGTCCAACGATTTCAACGGTGTCCACTGCGGCTCCCTTCCGCCCGAACTTACAACTGAACTTCGGCCGTTGCTGGAAGCGGGCCTCATCTACGCGAATTTCGGTCAGCGTTTGGTCAACCCCCACATTCTCGGTCTACCTCCTGAAGCTCCCGGCGTTCATCTCCAAGTCATCGATACTATTGGCCGCCCTCTCACTGATGCCGTGCTCTTCCCCACCCCAGGGCATCTGCAGACAGTGGTTCCTTCGGCCCTTTATGCCGATGCGCCGTTCAGTCGAGAACTGGCCTTGGGGGCCGGCCAGTTGGAGCACCGTTTCTTCGAGACGGCCGTCCTGGCTCGGTACCGGGACGATCCTCGATACAACTATATTTTCGACATTGACGGTCAGATTTCCCGGGATGACTTCCCGGATGGCATGTTCCTCAACACGATGAGCGTCGGTCATCGTGTCACTGACGGCCTTGTCGTTGTCGGGGTCTTCTTGAAGTACGTCGATGACCTCACGCCTACCGAGCAGCAGTACTGGAAGTTGCATGAGGTTTCCGACCGCGAGAACTTCCGGCTGCATCCGGACTTCATACGTACGCACCTTCGCGCCGAGTTCCCACAAAAGCTAAGCCCCTTCGTTGCCATGCTTGAGGAGATGGCGCTCGTCAACAAGATGTGCGACGCCATCGGCTATCCTCAGCTCTTTCGGAAGATCTATGAGAGTGGCGCCAGGTCTAAGGAACCGGACTTGCGTGAGCCGCGACCCCGCGACTTCGGGCATCTGGTTCGCCCGACTATGAAGGAACTTCGTGACTTCACCGCCATGCTGGACAAGATGCTGTCCGACAACATGACGGACGAGTTCTTCGCTGCGGAGATACCCGAGATGTTCCATGATGTTCCGGGGCACGGTGGTGCGATGGTGCGGCAGCAGAAACGGTCGCTCACGCTACTCAAGGAATGGCTGGCGCTCTTCGTCAAAGAGGATCCGCAGGGCTTGGTAGATTTCACATGCAAGACGATGAGGGACATTCGTAATGCAAGAAATCCTGATGCACACACGATTCGGGACAATGACTATGACGAAACGATCTACGCCAAGCAGCGAAAGCTGATCATGGATGCATACGTCGCGGTCAGAACGATTCGCCAGAGTCTTCAGGGGCATCACCTCGCGAACGCCGTGCACGTGCCGTCCAAGCTAGAAAACATGGACGTTTGGAACATATAGCTAGAGAATCCGCCGCAATCAGACTGTGTCTTTGAGTCTTGATGGCGAGGCTGCTCCGCTGAGTCTGCCGACCTGATCATCCAGGGTATGGACGCGCACACACCTCGGATGCCAAGAGCATAAAACGGTGCAACCCCGCTTGCTGGTCGAGCGCAAGCGCGGGCGGGCCGCTGGTCGCGAGAGCAGACGACTGACCCGGGCTGCTGGTAGAGAATGTCGGAGGCACTCGGCAGAATAATTCGTTATGACACCGACAACAAAGACTGGGTATCCGGCGGGCACCTTCGAACACGAGGGTCGGCTTTGGAAGCCGATGCCTGGCGCGGCTACAACAGCCGCGGAATTCTTGGCTGCGCGGCGACTTTTCCTCGAACTTCACCACGAGTCGACGTGGAACCCGTGGGTTCTCGAGGACCGCGCCGAGGAGATCGAGCGAGCAATGGAGGTCATGGGCCACTGGACAAGGGCTGAACCTGACCATCGCATGCTTACGGACAAGCAGGTCCAGGCTATGTTCAAGCTTCGGGATCACGAGATCGAGGAGCGTTGCGCGGCCGAGCAGGAGGGATTCGAGAAGAACCGCGAACGCTACGACCCCGAGACGGAGAGCGCTCGCCTGGCCTTGCTGGAGCAACGGTCGCGACTCGACTATGAGGTTGACGAGGTTAAGGCTCTTCGATCCGGCGAACGGTTCCCGGCAATGGACTCCAGAAAGCGCGCAGGACAGGTCGCCGAACTTGATGCCTCGATCACCCGGCGTCACGCAGAGGTTAACCGTCTCAGCAGTCTCGTCGGTGACCCAGAACAAGTCGTCGACATGCACGGCAGGCTGCCCCGCGACCGCCGCGGCATGATGCTGGCCGCGTTCACTGCACATCGTTCGGTCAGCGTGGGGGCACTGCGCGAGAAGGTCCAGGAGTTCACCACAGCCGTGAAGGGCGCGACGGACAAGAGCGCCCGAGCCAAGGCGCGTCTTGAGCTGGAAGAAGCAACAAGCAGTCTGGACAAGCTGCTCGCGATACCGCAGCTCATCGCCGATGACATGTGTTCGGAGTGCTCGACACCAATTGCGCAACACGGTTGGTGTGCACCGCCAACCGGAGGGCCGTGTCCTGCCTGGCCTGGCTGGGCCGCCAGGCTCCGGGAAGTGCAGCAGATGTTTGAGACATTCGCACGAAACCAAAGCGCGAAAGAGCCGGCGCCGCTCAAGCCCGAGCCCTTGGCGGTAGTGCCCTCAGGGCTGTCTATCGCAGAAGTGATCAAACAGCTCACGGAACTTCAAGCTAGGTACCCAGATAGTGAGGTCCGACGCGGCAGAGCGAACCGCTGGGAACTATGGCCCAGCCAGCCAACCGAGGACTGAGGCCACTGGGTGTTTCCAAGCGCACGCCGGGGGAGCCGAAGCCAGGATGGGCTCACGCGCTCTCTGGATGGGGAAGATCTGGTTCAGAGATCAATTGAAGCGAAGAAGGGAAAGGTGTTGACGGGCGTGTCCAATCGGCAGCCGAGTATTGACGTTGATATGTTCGTAGATGTCGTATTGCAGGTGGCGATCGGCTGGCCCGTTCCGATGTGAAAACTGGGCATAAGTAGAAAACACAATAATAGCTGACGTCTTCAATGACATATGTCATAATACGTACAAATAATCAGGGGATATGAAGTGCGTCTGTCGAGTCTAAAATTGTCAAACTTTCGTTCGTGTATTGATACCGATCTTAGTTTGACTGGTGATCTCACGGTACTCGTCGGTGAGAACGGCAGCGGAAAAAGCAATCTTATTGATGCTATTCGCCTGTCGACGGCTTCAGCGCTCGAACATAGATCCCTATGGTTTGATCCAGAACGAGACAGGAGCTATAGCTCAGATAAGTCGTCGCCTATCGAAATTCAGCAGACTTTTACGGAACTGAGTGCGCAGCAAGAAGCTATCTACATGGCTCAACTTGTAGATGATGACGAGACACTGACCTATACCCTTAATCTCGCCACGGGTGCTGATTTGCCGAAGCGTGCTCGCGCGTCATACAGCGTGGGAACAGCGAAACTAGCGGACGCGGAACCCGAAAATAGAGAGCGCATCGCGCACGTCTATCTGCCGCCACTTCGGGATGCGGTACGTGAATTGGGTTCCGGAGACGGGACGCGATTAGCTGAAGTTCTTCGAGTCTTGTCCGGTAGTAAGACTGATGATTTCGAAGTGGATGCTAACAAACTGATCTCGCAGGTAGCTGATCTAAAGCTAGCTACGGATGTTAGGGCGGCACTTCAAAGTGAGCTTGAGCAGGTGACGCATCCGGCCAGGGGTTACAAAGTTCATATGAACGGCCGGCAGCAAGAGCTACGTCGGCTGGCCGGTCTGATGCGATTGATGATGTCCGAAGCTGGTATTAGCGCCGCTGATATTGGCTCCGCAGGTCTCGGCTACGCGAACCTTCTGTACATAGCGGTCATCGTGCTCCAGCTAGAGAAGGCTCGCGAGTTTGACCTGACACTACTCCTGGTTGAGGAACCAGAGGCCCATCTTCACCCCCAGCTGCAGACGCTTCTGCTTTCGTATCTCAGTGACCGTGCGAAGGAGAGCCGTGACAAGGAAGTTGCTGGCTCACTGGAGCCTGCCGGCCGCATCCAAGTCATCGTGTCGACGCACTCACCGAACCTCGCGAGCTCGATCTCAACTCGCGAAATTGTCGCCGTCTCGCGTCAACCAATCGAAGCGGGTTCACCTATCTGGGGAACGAAGACGCGACCACTATCAGACGCTGGATTGGGGGACTCAGCGCAAAGGAAGATAGACAGGTATCTGAATGTCACTCGTTCGTCACTAGTGTTCGCTCGGCAAGTAATCCTCGTGGAAGGTATTGCCGACGCGCTTGTCTTGCCGGCACTTGCCAAGCACGTTGTACTTGAAGGCTTAACCAAAGAGTTGAGGCAGTTTGAGACAGTCTCCATTATTGCCATTGATGGCGTTGACTTCGAGCCTTACTTGAAGCTTCTTCTTGGTGGTGCCTTCGAACTCGTCGATAGGGTTGTGGTCGTAACCGACGGTGACATCAAGGATGACACGACGCCCGGCTTGGACCGAAAGACAGCATACTTGGCGGCCTTCCCGGAAGCGGCTGCTAAAGGAGTTCTTCACGTATGTCACGGCGAGTACACATTGGAGGCGGATCTCTTTGGGCCGATCGAAAATGATGCGCTATTGAAGAAGATATATCTCGTGCTCCACTCTCGGTCGGTGGCAAAGTGGGATGAAGTTGTGAATGCAGCCGGTGATGATGCCAATGAGCGAGCGAGGTGTTTCCGTCAAGCTATGAGAGATGACGAGCTTGACATTGGCAAGGGTGATTTTTCTCAACTAGTAGCCGAAGCTCTTGACTCCGAAGAGCGCCCTGACGGTGAGCGATCCGCTTTTGTTGTTCCGGCATATCTTCGCTCGGCCATCGACGCCGTTTTACTGCCAACTGAGTCGATCCCTTCGGTTGTCGACATACTCGCTTCGGGAAATGTTGACGAACATGGCCGATGACGATCTGTCCGATGAGCAGCTCGAGGCACTTGCGGACAGCGTAGTGTTAATTGAGGCCTGTCCTGGAGCTGGAAAGACTCGAACGGTGGTGAATCGATACCGTCAACGCATCCATGGCGCAACGAGCGGCGTTGCTCTTCTATCGTTTACGAACGCAGCTATCGATGAGGCTACAGTTCGATGCTTGGACTATCCGCAGCTACTCAAGGCTCCAAATTTTATTGGAACTTTTGATACATTTATCCATCGGTACATCGTTACGCCAGAACTGACTCCGAGTCTGGGTTATGCACCTAATTATCTTCAATCGTGGGATGACCTTGCATTCGAAAACGTGGTTCGCCACAAGTATTATCCTCGAGGCTCCGGAATCAAACTGTCCAGCTTCGCTTATGACAGGGACGGAAAAGTTGTTCTAGATGCAGGTCGTCTCTCCTGGGACGAGGGGATCTATTACCGTTCCACTCTGCCAAGTGACCAAGCCCGGAAGGAGCTGACGGAAAAGGGTGTTGCCACAATACACCGCAAGATATCTCTCGGCACTCTCGATAGCGACGCAGCACGACGTAAAACGCTCGAGATGCTCAAGGAGCAAAGAGGTCAGAAGCGTCTGGCTCGACTATCGATGCGATTCCATGAAGTCATCGTAGACGAGTTTCAAGATTGCGCCGAAACTGAGCACGAAATACTTACTCTCTTGAAGGATGCAGGCATCAATATCGTTGTTGTCGCTGATCCCGATCAAGCAATCTACGAGTTCCGCAATGCGAGCCCTCAAGTCTATCAAGCATTCAAGGATGAACTATCCATTGAACAGCTCGTGCGATTTACGACTAACTATCGGTCTAGCCCGGCCATTTGCTCCTTCGTTTCAGAATTGCGACACGACACATCATCACCGGTAAATCCTCGCGATCCATTCGATGCAGTAGCTCCGGATGCGATCTATATCCTTGGTGGAGCCACCGATAAGTTGGGGGCTAGATTCTGTGAAATTGCAGAGGAGTGGAAAATTAGTCCCGAGCAACGTATCGCGCTTGCTCATAAGACAAGCCATGCACGGAAGCTGGGTATCGGGGTCAAGGACGAGCCAAGCGGCGACGCTACGGCGAAACACCTGCTTGTCGGTATCGCCACGCTCCGTCAGAAGAAGAGCCCAGCGGTTCGTAAGAAGGCCATAGATTCTCTGGAAAGGCTCATCCTTGGGCAATTTGATTGGGGCGACGACGCGGATCGGTGGGGTCGCCAGGAGAAAGTCGAGGCACTAGGCAAGAGCCCGGTGTGGCTCAAGATTCTGATCGGCGACCTGGTTAGGAGCAGCGAAACCTGGACTGAAGCTGGTCATGTCATGCCTTCGGTCAAGGGGATATTCGCCACTCACTTTGAGGGAGTCGACGTTGAGGTGCGAGCAGGGCTTGGCAATAGATTCAAGAAGCCTGCTGATCCGCTGTGGCGGTACTGGCTGCATGCCGTAGAGAGTCCCTTGAGTGGGGACTCGCTGCTGCAGTGGTCGACAATTCACGCTTCAAAGGGCCGGGAGTACGACGCAGTACTGTTGAGCGTTCCGGATGATGACGTGATCGAAGACTGGCTTCAGAGCAGGAACACCGAAGCGAGACGTGTGTTCTACGTGGGTGCTAGTCGTGCCCGCTCCGTCTTGGTGCTAGCTGTTGCGGCGAATCGTCTGGAGACGATGGAACGTGTACTTCTTGAGCGCGGGATATCAGTTGTGACAGAGGCTGTCCTCTAGATGAATAGCCGCAAAGTAGTTATCGACAATGCAATGAGGGCCGACGCTGTTTTTGTGGGACGCGTGATCAGCGCTTTGGCAAGACCCGAGTTGGCCAAGGTTGGTCATACAGTGTCGTTTTGCCTGGGCAGCTACTTCTCGCTCTTTCTCTATGAAGGTTATGCCCGCCTCACTGAAGTTGCTCCTCAACTGCAAGTACCTCTTTCGCCGCTGGCGGAGAGCGTGACAGCTCGTTCGCGACATAGCTTGAAGTTCTTCGAAGACACCCGTCGGGGGATCAACGGGCAGATAGCCTACTTTGAAGACGAGATCTTTCCTGCACATGCTCAGCGGTTCTATGGCAATACGTGGTTGCCGCTTGCACGTCGCTGGGAAACGGATCTTGGTTTCTACCGTTATGGTGGCCGGCTCGTGTCGACGACGCATGCGGCGACGTTCAGCCTTGGGCTTGACCCGAAGACGATGTTTAACAAGAACGCAGGCCCAGAGCTTGTTCGAATCATGACTGAGTACGGTCAGTACTTCGGCGCACTCGGCGCCACGCTCGATAACAAGGCCAATTCTTTTCTGGATGATGTTGATGTGTCGCAGTTCGGCAAGCTGCGTGATGATGTTCGAAGCGAACGCTATTACCGGCGAGTCTTCAATGGTGAGGCGACGCCGAGTATCAACGCCATGATGACGGTCTTCCAGGCCAGTATGAATTTTGTCGACGTGCTCGTGCCGTCAAGTCTGGACTACAGCCTCTTCAAGATCCGCTTCCTCACGGTCTACCAAGTACTGCGCAGCCTGGAGATGCTGCGGACGGAACGGGCATCTGAGTTGAGTGCCGAATCCCTGGCGGCTATTACCGGAATCGTTGATACCGCCGAAGCGCAGATGATTACGAACCCTGCAGCTAAGCCGTTTCGCAATACGTTGATGCACTACGGCCCGGATAACCGTATCGATCTCTCACTAGTCGACAAAGATGATCTCATCGGTAGCTTGGTGCCGCTCTGCTACGGCGGTCTCACGGCGACGGACTTCGCTGTGAAGCTGGATGTCTGTATCGCGCACACGGCCGCTGGGCTGAACACCTGGGCGCAGAGCTGACTACGACAGGAGATGCTCATACGAACTCCGCATGGGGACTCCCTGTTTAACTAGGGTCTGCCGAACCGTCGTCGGCGAGACACCATACTTCTGTCCGAGCACAGCCAAGGGTGCGCCGGCGTGGTAGCGCGCGGCCGCTCGTCCAAAACCTGAGCCTCGTCCAACCCCCGTGAGCGCATGGTGTTGCCATGGATGGCGAGGTGATCTGCGACAGTCACTCGGTGAATGCCATACTTTTTGGCCAACTCCCCGACCTTCATGCCCTGGCGGCAGTCATCGGCCAGCTGGGCTGAATGCTCGGCACTGATCTGCTTGGCGCGCCGGGGGATAAGCGACCCGACACGCGCCACCTCTGGTCTGGCCTTGATTTTGCGCATCAGGGAAAGAATTTTCAACTAGTACAGCGTGATTAGTTCCAAGGTGTTTGACGAGGGGAAGTACTTGAGTGCAGCCAGAAAGCGGCGAGGGATACCGTTTTCGTCGGGGAACTCCACCTGGATGTTGAGCTTCATCGTGTCTAGTTCCGGCGAGGGGACGCCCTCCCGGAGGCCTTCCTGAAACGCCAGATTGAAGACCAAATTGTTGGCTAGTTTGCTCATAATTGCTCCCTCGAGGGCAGCCTTGTCTAGGTTGGTGAGGCCAGCCATTTGGAGTGACGATCCATGGCCACGATGTAGGTATTCGAACCTGTCGTCCGTCATCATCAGATTCATTCCCGACAGCGGCTGGCTATTCCCCCCAAGAACTTTAAGGGCGATCGAGCTGTCGTCGTCGGCCCATTCAGGAACTCCGTTGTCGAATCGATGGCTCAGCATCATTCCGAATAGATCTTCGTCGACTCCGAAGCTCGTGAAGCCGTACTCTTCCAGGGGATACCCAGGCAGGTTGGAATTTCCGTCGTCATCCTGGGCGGTAATGATCACGTCGCCGGTTCGAACCCCGAACTGCGGCAGCAGCAAAGCAGCCTTGAGGGGATTCCAACAGGAGCAGTCGACATAGCCGAGATATGCCTGACTGTCAGCCAAGAAGCTCTCATGGAGGTCCTGAAGCTGCTTCTTCGACAGATTAGTCAAATAGACGACGTAGTACTGCTCGGTAGATGTCCGGGGGAAGTCCCGCTCCCGCACGAGAAGCCCTTCGAGTGCTTTCCACAGGAAGTCCGTCGGGAGGTGGAGGATATCTCCAAGCCGGATGGAGGTTTTTGTGGGCCCAACTTTTTGGAGGGCTGGAAGCCAGGAACGCGAGATTTCAAGTCCGTACCACGCGCTCGTGATCGCGCTCGAGTCAAAGAGGAATGCGGCCTCGCGCTTTTCTCGGTCGGTAATTAGTGCCTTCTCTAGGCTTTTATACGCTATGTCACCAGATGCAAGATCAGTCACGAGTCGGTGGTGCATTATTCGAATTAACTTCTGAATCTCACCAGACGATAGGTCGAGCGCCGAGGCCATGGATTGCAGCCCCACGTGAGTGTACGCGTTTAGCGTATGGATCTTGAATGGCTGTTCGAGAAGTTCGTCGGCAGTAAGCGCGTCTGGCATGTCCTCATGATGACACAAGTCTCAACATTGAGAATCAGGTTTGGTTCGGATGCATCGACCAAACCGAATGCCCCGAGTTACCTACGAGACCTATCGAAAACGCCACCTGATCCTGCGTTAGCTGTGGAGCGAGCAGCAAAGCCTGTTCACCCTGATCAATCCTATGAAGCAGTGGGCGTTGCACCAGTATTATCTGTGCGCCGAGAAGGCGACCGAGGACTCGCTCTTGGGGTATTACCAGCAGATCAAATCAGCGAAGCCTTCCCTGCCGCACCGGGCCGGCAAAGCGTATGTCGAGTTTGGCCGTCGCATCCTGGCCAACCGATCTGTCCAAAGCGAACCAGCGAACGTGCCGCAATATAAAGGAAAAAGATCTAGTGGTCCGCTCACTGGTTCGACCTCAATCAGATGTGGTTCTCTTCGTGAAGACGCTCATCGCCATGGCTGAGCCGCGGGCAGCCGAGGAGGCTACGAAGTCTGGCGCAGATGGTCCCACGAACTCCGCATCGAAACTCCCTGTTTAACTAGGGCCTGCCGCACCGTCGTCGGCGAGACGCCGTACTTCTCTCCGAGCACCGCTAGGGATGCGCCAGCGTGGTAGTGCGCGGCTGCATCTACTACTTGAGCTTCATCCAGACCACGTACGCGCTTCTCGATACGGTGCACCGCAAGGTGATCAGCGACGGTCACTCGGTGGATGCCGTACTTTTCAGCCAAGTCCCCGACCTTCATGCCCTGGCGGTAGTCGTCGGCCAGCTGGGCGGACTGTTCAGTGCTGATCTGCTTGGCACGCCGGGGGATCGGTGGTGCGACACGCGTTACCTCTGGCCGGGCCTGGATTTTGCGCATCAGGGAACGAAGTTTGACGGACCCGCTACTTTGTTTCGAATAGGCATGTAGGACCCCCACCAATCGAGGCTCTGCCGACTTCATGGAAACATGGAGAAGGCAGGGTCTCTTTTCTTTTCACCGTGGCTTTCCGCGCGTGGCGGCTTTGCGCGGTCCTGGCACTCAGGTGCTGGTACCCATACCCAATGCCGGCAGCATGAATTCCCACATCTGGTCGATCCGGAGCAGTACGTCTTTCCTGCCGGTCAGGACATCCGAGACCATCTGCACGCCGGTGAAGGACGCGATCAGGTACCGGGAGAAAGCCGCTGGATCCACGTCCGGACGTACTTGGCCCTCATTCACGGCCTGTTGAAGCAACTGTTCAGCGGTGCTGATCCAGTCTTCGTAGGGTCCGGACACATCCGCTTGGAACGCGGTTGCTTCGAACGTGAGCCTGATACCGCCCTGGACGATGGGCTCGTCAAGGAGTTGCTGGCCGAACATCCGGCAAAGGCCGATGAGTTTGTCCATGGGCGACTTGGAGGACCCGATTATTTCTGCTCCGGCGGCGAGCACCAGGGCGTGCTGTTCTTCAATGACTGCCAAGGCGAGTTCGCGCTTAGAGGTGAAATGGAAGTAGAGAGCACCTTTGGTCACTCCGGCACGTTTGGTGATGTCGGTCAGGCTGGCATTCCCGTAGCCGATTTCCGCGAAGACCTGGGCGGCACCTTCGATGACGGCCAGCCGGGTGTCCTTGGCACGTTGTTGCATGGGGTATGCAGAACCTCTCGGTATGGGACGGCCGCCAAGTGCATCGGGCAGCTTTGCGTCCCGATAACGCTATCACCGCCCTCTTTGCGGCAGGTGGGTCGACAAAACCGACTGGACGGTTTGGTTTACGGGCCCGGGGATCCTAGAATTCAGGTGAGCCACTCGGGTGTTCCCGTCTGGGTCACCGGCAGCCGGCTTGGGGGGAGGTGCGATGGATTCATCCAACGCACCTCGGCTGCCGCGTCCACCTGAAAGAGCCCATGCAAACAGGGTGGGAGAAGGGTGATGCACCTCACCTTGGAGTGATTTCTCTTCTTGGTGAATTGTGGTTAGTATTGACGAGTTGCTTCGACGGGAAGAGAAATACTTCTTCGAAAAGCCAACATTTCCGGGGCTGTGGCGCAGCTGGTAGCGCACCTGCATGGCATGCAGGGGGTCAGGGGTTCGAGTCCCCTCAGCTCCACTTCGGAAAAGGACCCCGCTCATGAGAGCGGGGTCCTTTTGTTTCCCAAGGCCGGTGCTAATCCGAAAGTGCCTTGGCAAACTCGGCGCCGCTGACGAACTCGACACCTTGGAACGGCTGGTCACCGACCACCCACGCATTGTGGCCGGGCGGAATGGTGTAGGAATCGCCGGCCGAAATGCTAATACGTCCGCCGTCGTTGGTTTCCACGTCCAGTTTGCCGGACACGCAAAAGCCGACGTGGCTCAACTGGCAGGAATCCGTGCCGACAACTGGCTTGATGCAGTCGGCCCAGGTCCATCCAGGCTCAAACGTCATGCGGCCGATTGTGTAGTCTCCTACGGTGACGAGATCCAGCGTGGTCTTGTCAGGGTGGCGTGTTTCATCTGGGGAATTGTGGGATTTTACTTCCAGGTTCGTGACAGCATTGACACTCATGGCTTCTCGCAGGGGAGGGGAGCAACTGTTGGTGGTCCCGACGCCCTGGCTCCTACGACCGCTGGGACCGATGCCCGTCAGTGCCGGGGCCAGTTCGCTGACCGCGGGGCGGACGGGTGTTTGTGTTGTGCCTCCAGAGTGCTCCCGGGCGTGGAATAAGTCGAGACATTGAAGCAAGGAAAGCGGGAAACGCGTTGTGACGGCATGGGAACTCGAAGCACTGTTCGGTACGTTGAGCAGGCTTCCGGACGTCGAAGCGGACAATCTGCGGGCTTACGACGCCACGGATCGGCTGCTTCTGGAGACCGCGGAAGGCTATCTCAGGCCGGATAGCCAGGTGGTGGTCATCGGTGACCGTTACGGTGCCCTGACCTTAGGCACCTTGGCCGGTACCGGCGTCGGGCATGTCCGTGTCAACCAGGACCTGTTCACCGGCAGGGCCGCGCTGCAGCGCAATGCCGCTGCGGCCGGGCTGGATGGACGGTATACGCCACACGAACTTGGCCGGGAATTGCTGCAGGGTGCTGACCTGGTGCTGTTGCAGCTGCCCAAGCCGCTGGCCGAGTTGGAAGAAATCGCCGACGCCGTCGCCCGGTTCGCGGGGCCGGATGCGGTCCTGCTCGCCGGTGGACGCGTCAAGCACATGTCCGTGGGAATGAACGCCGTCCTGGCGAAGTACTTCTCCGCGGTCCAACCCCAGTTGGCCAGGCAAAAGTCCCGGATCCTCGTGGCCAAAACCCCCCTGACGGTCTCCGGCGAGCCGCCGTTTCCCGTGGTGGAGTCCAACCCCGAACTGGGAATCACAGTCTGCGCCCACGGTGCAGTGTTCTCCGGAGCCCGTCTGGACATCGGAACCCGCTACCTCCTTGGTTTCCTCGATCGGATGCCAGCGGCCCGGCAGGCAGTGGATCTTGGATGCGGAACCGGAATCCTCGCCACGATGTATGCCCGGCATCAACCCGGCGCACGGGTCATCGCCACGGATCAGTCCGCGGCGGCCGTCGCATCAGCCACGGCGACCGCGGCCGCGAACGGGCTGGGGGAGCGCATCAGCGTCATCCACGACGACGCCATGTCCAGCCTCGAGGCCGGGAGCGCCGACCTTATTCTGCTGAACCCGCCTTTCCACCTGGGGGCAAGCGTGCATGCCGGTGCCGGCCTGAAGTTGTTCGAGGCCGCAGCACGGGTCCTGGCGCCCGGCGGGGAACTGTGGACCGTGTACAACAGCCACCTGCAGTACCGTCCCGCCTTGGAGCGATATGTCGGGCCGACAGTGGAGGAAGGCCGGAACCCGAAGTTCACGGTGACCCGCAGCCGAAAAGCCTAAGGGCGTGTCCGGCTCATCGTTACCAAGCCCTGACCCCCTCACCTGCGTGTGCTCGTATCGGTGGTGGCGTGGGTATCGTACGATTCAGACAGACTTAATTGACGACGTTTTTCCAATGACGAGGGGCATCAGTGACTGAGATCCGGCAGCCGACACCTAGGCGCGGAACGAACCTACCCAGGATGGGGGACTTCAACCTCACCGTCATCCTGGAGGCGATCCGGCGATCCTCGGGAGGGCTCAGCCGCGTTGAACTGGCGCAAATTGTTGGGCTTTCGCCGCAGACCATATCCAACATTTCCCGGCGACTCCTTGACCAGCAGCTCATCATGGAGGCCGGCAAGGAAGGCTCGGGCCCGGGTAAGCCCCGGACCATCCTGCGCCTGAACCCCGCCGGGATGTACGCGGTGGGCGTGCACCTGGACCCGGCCGTCATTACTTTTGTGGTCCTGGACCTGCTGGGCGATGTCGTCAGGCATTCACGCATGGCCACCCCGGGGGGCGACCCGGCGGACGTGATCACCAGCATTGCAGCGCAAATCGACATCCTCATCCAGGAGTCAGGCGTGGACGCGTCCAAGATCGCCGGACTCGGCGTTGCGGTGCCTGGTCCGATCGACCTCGATGAGGGCTCGGTGGTGGACCCTCCGCTCCTGACACGCTGGAACAGGGTACGCATCCGCGAAGCGTTGACTGAGGCCACCGGCCTGGAGACCTTGGTGGACAAGGATGTCACCAGTGCAGCGGTTGCTGAGACGTGGGCGGGCGGCGCCAGTGGCGCAGGCAGCTTTATCTTCATGTACATGGGAACCGGTATCGGCTGCGGCATTGTCCTCAATGACGAAGTCGTTCGAGGCACGTCCGGCAACGCAGGCGAAATCGGCCACATCGTGGTGGATCCCGACGGTCCCCTGTGCGATTGTGGCCAGCGTGGATGCGTCAAGTCCTCCAGCATCCCGCAGGTTCTTGTTGCCGAAGCTGAAGAAGCTGGCGTGCTCGACGGGAACCGCCAGGGAACGGACGGCCCGCAAGTCCAGGAGCGGTTCGCCGAGTTGTGCGACAAAGCCGATGGCGGTGACGCCAGGGCCATTGCGATCCTGGACAAGTCGGCCACCCTCGTGGCCCGGGCGGTGTCCGTCGTAGCCAACACGTTGGACGTGGAGCGGGTGGTCTTTGGCGGCCCGTTCTGGGGCCGGATGTCGCCGTACTTCATGGAACGGGTGCCTGCGTTGTTGGAACGGAACAACGCAGCCCGCATGATCCATGGGCTTGAAGTGGTAGGCACAGGGGTCGGCGAAGACGTCGGCGCGATCGGTGCTGCGTGCCTGGTCCTGGAACACATGCTCGCCCCACGCGCACAAAGGCTCCTGCTGGAGGGCTAAGGCCAGGCAGGACAACTGAATATCCGCAAGGCTGGGCCACGTCGCATGGGTGTCACGGTGAAGTGCTGGCTTGCAGCCACCTTCGACCGATTGGAGCCTCATGGGCCGCCGAACAATGACCTTCCGGGTAAGAACTGCCCTCTACCGATCTGCCGCCATGCTCTCCGTCGCCGCTGTCCTTGCAGCGGCGACGTCGTGCTCACCCACACCTGATGCAGCCGGGAACAAGACCCTGAAGATCGTGTACCAAAAAACCGATTCCTTCACGGCGCTGGACGCGGTCATGCAGGATGCCAAGAAGGAATTCGAAGCCGCCAATTCCGGGGTGACCGTCGACCTCCAGCCGATCCAGGCCAATGACGACGATTATGGGACCAAACTGGCCCTGGCGCAGCGTTCGACCGATACGGCCCCGGACGTCTTCTACGAAGATACTTTCAAGGTTCGTTCGGACGTCGACGCCGGCTACCTCCTCAACCTGGACAGTTACCTCGCGAAATGGGGCGAGTGGTCCGCGTTCGACGAGGCGGCAAAGGAAGCAGGACGAGCCGACGACGGCGCCATCTACGCAGTGCCCCTTGGCACCGACACGCGTGCCATCTGGTACAACAAAGCCGTCTTCCGGAAGGCCGGCATCCCTGTGCCGTGGCAACCGAAAAACTGGGAGGACATCCTGGCCGCAGCCCGCGCCATCAAGGCCGCGGACGCGGAGGCCATCCCTTTCAACATATACGCCGGAAAGGCAACCGGTGAGGGCACGGTCATGCAGGGATTCTACGAACTGCTGTATGGAACGGACAGCACCCTGTACGACGAGCGGGAGAAAAAATGGGTGGTTGGTTCGCAGGGATTCACTGATTCCCTGGCCTTCCTGAAAACGCTGTATGACGAGAAGCTCGCTGTCAGCCCGGCCGAGGCCCTGGACGCAAATGTCTGGAAGAAGGTCTTTGGCGAATGGTTCCCGCAAGGCAAACTGGGCGCCACAGTGGAAGGCTCCTACGCGCCGTCGTTCTGGCAGAAGGGCGGAGCCTACGAATGGCCCGGCTACGAACAGGACATGGCAGCCGCGATGTTCCCCACTCAAAAAGGCCAGGAACCCGGCGGGGTGAGCATGTCCGGTGGCTGGACCCTGGCCGTGGGAGCGAAAAGCAAGAACCCCGAACTGTCCTTCACGTTCCTCACTACGGTCCTGAACAAGAAAAACGCGCTGTCCTACGACATCAACAACTCCCAGATCGCCGTTCGGACTGATGTCGCAACTGACCCCGGGTACCTGGCCGCCAACCCGTTCGTGAAGGATGTCTCGGACCTGGTCAAGGTCACACACTACCGGCCCGCGACGGCCGACTACCCGAGGATTTCGACTGCCGTGCAGGAAGCCACGGAAGCCGTGATCACCGGAAAGAAGAGCCCCGAAGATGCCGCAGCCGACTACGACGCCGCCCTCCGCAAGCTGGTAGGGGAGGACAAGGTTTTGGAGAAATGAGGATCCGCCGCTTCCTGCGGCTCCTGCCAGTGGTCCCCTCCATCGTGCTGCTGATGGTGTTCCTGCTGGCCCCGGTGGTGTGGTCGTTCTACGCATCATTCACCGATGCTGCCTTGTCCGGGAAAGGAGCCAGGGACCCCCAGTGGGTGGGTGTTGACAACTACGCCCGAATGGCTGGTGATGAATCCTTTCCCTTGGCCGCTTGGCTGACAGTGGTGTTCGTCATGGCATCGGCCGTGATTGGCCAGAGCGCCTTGGGTTTGCTGATTGCACTGCTGATGACCCGCTCGCGACGTGTCGTGTCGTCATGGGTGGGAACGGTGGTGGTGGCGGCCTGGGTGCTTCCTGAGATCGTTGCAGCCTTTGCCGCGTACGCCTACTTCAACCGGGACGGGACGCTCAACCAGATCCTGGGCGGCGTGGGCATCCAGGGCCCGGATTGGCTGTATTCCTTCCCCATGGTGGCGATCATCCTTGCAAATACCTGGCGCGGCACGGCCTTCTCCATGCTGGTGTACCGGGCCGCGCTGGCGGACATTCCCCGGGACGTCACCGAGGCAGCCCTGATGGACGGAGCGCGGGGTTGGCAGCGCCTGGCATTTATCACCCTCCCGCTGATCCGGAGCAGCATAGCCACCAATCTGATGCTGATCACGCTGCAAACTCTGGCTGTCTTCACCCTGATCTGGGTGATGACCGCCGGGGGACCAGCCAACGCCAGCACCACGCTGCCGGTGCTGGCCTACCAGGAGGCCTTCAAGTTCGGTGACATCGGTTACGGAACGGCGGTGGCTTCCGTGCTGATCGTGTTGGGCATGGTTTTTGGCGCGGTGTATGTGCAGCTCCTGCGGGATAAACGCGCATGAGCCGGACGCGGGCGCCATCGGCGACAAAGCGTACGACGCCGGGAACCGGCTCACGCCGTCGGGCGAAGCTGGGTGCGGACATCGCCTTGGTCCTTGTCGGGGTGTGTTTCGTGGTGCCTTTGCTGTGGTTGGTGCTTGCCGCCGTCGATCCCCAAGCCAGCTACCAGGCCAAGGTGCCCGAAACGCCGTCGTTGGATAATTTTCGTGCCGTACTGACTCCAGAGCTGTTGTTCCGGCCCCTTGCCAACAGTTTCCTGCTCTCGGCCGGCACCGCACTGGTGAACGTGTTGGCTGCGGTCCTGGCGGCCTACCCTTTGTCCCGGTACCAGTCACGGTTTAACAAGCCGTTCCTCTATACGGTCCTGTTCGGTACATCGTTGCCCGTGACCGCCATCATGGTTCCGGTCTACGGTCTGTTCGTCCAGCTGCACCTGCTTGATTCCATGGCTGCGACCATCTTTTTCATGGCCACCACCACCTTGCCCATGGCGATCTGGATGACGAAGAACTTCATGGACTCTGTTCCCCTGGAACTTGAGGAGGCAGCTTGGATCGACGGTGCATCGCCCCTGGTGGCGTTGCGCACCATCGTGCTGCCCCTGATGAGGCAGGGCTTGGGCGTGGTGATGATCTTCGTGTTCATCCAGGCGTGGGGGAACTTCTTCGTCCCCTTTATCCTGCTGCTGTCCACGGGGAAGCAACCGGCATCCGTGTCGATCTTCAGCTTCTTTGGCCAGCACGGCGCCATAGCCTACGGGCAGCTGGCGGCTTTTTCGATCCTGTATTCAGTTCCGGTGCTGGTCCTGTATGCCCTGGTGTCCCGGGGCATGGGGAACTCGTTTGCCCTGTCCGGCGCCATGAAAGGGTAGCGCGGCCACCGGGGAAGCAGCGGGGGGATCAGTCGATATCCTCGATGATTTCGCCGTAAGGTATTGACTCGTCCAAATGGGCTTGGTGGCCCGTGGAGCCCGTGTTGTAGACGATCCGGACTCCGTGGCGTTGGTCCGCTGCGGACTGCAGCAGGACCGGGCGCACCGCGTCCACAACATGCTGGGTTTGGCTTGCGAGGTAGTTCTGGTAGGCGGCTGGTAGCTGATGCATGGCAAAAGGATAGACCCGTGGCGTCCGCATGGGGAGGGCTACCCATTGCGGCTTTTTCGGGCCCCGACTTGGATAGAGTGGCCAAACAACGCCAGCGAGGAGACCACGAGTGCAACAGACCACAGCCACGGCCGGCATTGATGCCCCGGACATGGCCCGTGCCCAGCAACTCGTGGGCAGCATTGTCCGCAGCTTCGAAAATAAAGTGGTGGGCCAAACCAGGTTGCGCGAGACCTTGGTCATCGGACTCCTGACCGGCGGTCACGTGCTTCTTGAGAGCGTCCCGGGTCTTGCGAAAACCACCGCGGCCCAAGCCATAGCCGAATCGGTCAGCGCAGAGTTCCGCCGCATCCAATGCACGCCGGACCTTCTTCCCAGCGACATCGCCGGGACGCAGATCTTCGATGCGGCGAAGGGGACCTTCGTCACCCAGCTGGGCCCGGTCCACGCCAACATCGTTTTGCTTGACGAGATCAACAGATCCAGCGCAAAGACACAGAGTGCCATGTTGGAAGCCATGCAGGAACGGCAGACATCCATTGGCGGTGAGTCATATCCGCTGCCCAAGCCGTTCCTGGTGCTGGCAACGCAGAACCCCATTGAGCAGGAAGGAACCTACCGCCTTCCCGAGGCGCAGATGGATAGGTTCATGCTCAAGGACGTGCTGGACTATCCGAGCCCGGCCGAGGAAGCAGAAGTGATCCGGCGGATCGACGCGGGCGTGTTCAACCCTGACCTGAAGCCGCCCGCCGCAGCATCGTTGGATGCCGTGCTCCAGGTTCAGGAGTTGGTGCGCAGGGTCTACATCGATCCGGCCATTGTCCGGTACATCGTGGGATTGGCCTACGTCACCCGCAACGCAAGCCAGTACCTGGAACCCCAACTTGCCGGCCTGGTTGAGTTCGGTGCCAGTCCACGGGCAAGCATCGCCTTCAGCCAGGCGGCAAGGGCCTTGGCCCTGCTCAACGGCCGCGACCACGTCATCCCGGAGGACGTCAAGAACCTCGCCCACCGCATCCTGCGTCACCGCATCATTCTCGGATTCGATGCCGTAGTGGAGGGCATCTCGGTCGAAACCGTCATTGATGCCGTCCTGGCCTCGGTCCAGACGCCGTAACGGACCAGCCATTGCCAAGCCTTCTCCGCCGCGTGAAGTCCAGGATGTTCATCTTCGCGCATCGCCGCACCCTCACGTTGCTCGACGGCGAATACGGCTCGGTCTTCAAGGGCCGAAGCCTGGACTTTGACGAGTTGCGCGCCTATGTCCCGGGAGATGAAGTCAGGGACATCGATTGGAAAGCTACTGCCCGGCACGGATCACCCCTGATCAAGCGTTACGTGGCTGTTCGCCGCCATTCGGTGCTGCTCCTGGTGGACACCGGACGGAACATGGCCGCTGAGGCTTCCTCCGGTGAAGCCAAGAAGGACATCGCCGTTCACGCCGCGGGCGTCATGGGCTATCTCGCCAGCCGTCACGGTGACGATGTGGGCCTGTTGCACGGCAACGAAGCCGCCTCCCTCTACGTGCCTCCACGCGCAGGCGAGGAACACCTGGAACGCCTCCTACGGGACGTCGATGCACAGATAACCCTGGACAGTCCCGCCGGGAAGATAGCCAAGCAACTCGACTATGTCCTTCGATACCTGAAGGGACGGCTGTTGATTGTGGTGGTCGCCGATGAGTTCCTCCCGGATGACACCACGGAAGCGATGCTGCGACGACTCCGCGCCCGGCACGAAGTTCTCTGGCTCACCATCCAGGACGCCGAGCTGGCACCTACAGGGGGCAGCGTCGTCCAAGACAGCACCGACGTCCGGACCGCGGAAACGATCCCCTCACCCCTGGCAATGGATAGCAAGGTGCGCGCCGCGTACGCCACCGCCGTCAAGGAACGCACACGGCGGCGACGGGATACCTTCCGACGCCTAGGTATCGCCGAAGAACAAGCCGGTGGAAGCGAGCAGGTCCTGACCGCAATCTTCACCCTCCTCGAAAAACACCGCTCCCGCGCCTCGACCGGAAACAGGGCCGCAACGACCGGAAACCGCGCCAAAGGCGGCAGCCGTGCAGGATGACTCCGGGTTCTACGCTCCACTCAACTACCAACAGCTCTGGCTATGGCTGGGGCTTCTGCTGCTGCTCCTGGTAGCAGCCTGGTATGCCTGGGTGCTCTGGCCTGCCCGCACCAAAGCTCCTGCCCGCCAGCCAGCCGTTGCCCGCCCCACGCTGGACGCATTGCGCAGCACCTGCCTCACCGCTATCGACGCCACAGCATCAGACGCCGACGCCGGCCGCCTGCCGGAACGCGACGCCCACCAACGGTTGAGCTTCCTGGTCCGCGAGTTCGCCGGAAGTGCCACGGGGCTACCCATCACCTCCATGACGCTCGAAGAACTTCGCCGCCACGGGATGGCGGACCTGGCAACCGGGATCGCACGGATCTACCCCAACGAATTTGCGCCCCTGCCCGTCCAAACAGTCAGCCAATCCGCAGCTGCCGCCCGCCGGGTGGTGCTCGAATGGAACTGAGCTACTGGTGGGTCCTTCCCATCGCAGCCACCGTGGTGGTCCTCGCCGCCTGGCTGCACCGTCGCCGACCACCGATGCCCACCCGTGCGGTGGCGTACGGCGAGCGGCTGACCGGGCTCCCCGAATACCAGCAGGCCCTGCGCCGGCGCCGTCTACGCCTGGCGCTCGCCGTCGTCTTGGGAACAGTATTTTTGGCCGCCACCGCCACTGCCGCAGCAAGGCCCACCCAACGGACCACCGAGCAGCCGGAAATCCGCAACAGGGACATCGTGCTCTGCCTGGACGTTTCCGGGTCCATGACCGGCACCGACGCAGCCATTGCCGCCGTCTTCCAGGAACTGGCCAAGGAATTCGACGGCGAACGGATCGGCATGGTCATCTTCGACAGCAGCAGCGTTCAACTGTTTCCACTCACAGACGACTACGAGTACGCCGCCGAACAGCTCAAACTCGCCAAGGAAGCCCTGGACGACGGGGCCGGATCCTTCTTCGACGGCACCTGGAACGGCGAAGGTTCGTCCCTGATCGGTGACGGACTGGCCTCCTGCGTTCAGAGTTTCCCGGATACGGACACTGGTGGTGACCAAGGGACAGCGAAGCGCTCGCGGTCGGTGGTGCTGGCAACGGACAATTTCCTGTCAGGCGAACCGATCTTCACCCTGGAAGCGGCCGCGGCGTTGGCTGCGGGCAAGAACGTCAAAGTGCATGCCCTCAACCCGGGGGACGTGGACTACGGTGGTCAAACCGACCAACCCGGAGCTCAACTGAAGACCGCAGCAGAGCGTACGGGAGGGACCTATTACAAACTGGACAGCCCCGAAGCGGTACCGGGCATCGTCCGCGAAGTGCAGGAAACCGAAGCCACCAGCTATCGCGCAGCCCCGCAGGCAGTCGTCACGGACACGCCTGTATGGCCGCTGGGGATTGCCCTGATGGCGGGAGTCGGAATGCTCGTCGTTGGATGGCGGCTTGAACCATGACCTTCGAACCGATTCTGCCGTGGCCGGTGCTTGTGTTGGCTGGCTTCGGTATCCTCATTTTGACCGCCTGGACCCTGGTCCGGCAGCGGGGAACTCGGCTCCAAAGGCCGGTGCGGCCTGCCGCCATGCGGGGTGCCGCCGTCGTGCTTCTTCTCGTCGCCGCGATGCGGCCGGGCCTTATGGGCGGTCAGTCCGTCAGCGCTTCGTCGGAGATTGATGTCTTCTTCGTGGTGGATACCAGTACCAGCATGGCCGCGGAGGACTACCGCGGCACCGAAACGCGCCTGGCCGGGGTCAAAGAGGACGTGACCGCAGTCGCCCGGGAACTTGCCGGAGCCAAATTTTCGCTGATCACCTTTGACAGCAAAGCGACTGTCCGGATGCCGCTCACGCAGGACGCCACGGCACTGCAGACCGCCATGGCCACGCTTCAACCGCAAAGGGCACGCTACGCGTCGGGCAGCAGCGTCACCATCGCAGCCCAGCTCCTGAAGGACAGTCTCGACGCCGCGCAGAAGCACCATCCGGGACGACCGGCGCTGGTCTTCTACGCCGGTGACGGAGAAAATACCAGCGCAGAGCCGCCCACGCCCATGGATGCCTCCAACGTTGCCGGGGGAGCAGTCCTCGGTTACGGTACCGGCGAAGGCGGGCGGATGAGGGAATCGGCTGAGGGTGGCGCGGCGTACGTCAAGGACCGGGGTTCCGGCACGGCGCAGGATGCTGTCTCCCGCATTGACGAAGCACAGCTCGGGCGCATCGCCGATCAGCTCCACGTCCCCTATGCCCACAGGACAGGCGCAGAGCCAGCCTCCGACATCCTCCGTGGCATCCAGTTGGGAAACTTGACCACCACCACCGGGGACGGCGCGGGCCGGGTGGAGCTCTACTGGCTGTTCGCCCTGGCTGCGTTCCTGTTGGCAATGCATGAACCCCTGCGCCACTTCTTTGAACTCGTGAACCTGCGCCGGTCGCTGCGGAAGGAGCCAACCCCGTGAACCACCGAACAGCACGACGCCGGCCCCTGCGGCTGGTGCTCTGGTCCGCTCTTCCAGCCCTCCTGGTCCTCGCGGTTGCTGCGAAGCTCCTCAGCGTTGGCCTGTTGGGCAATGTTGCGGGGGAGTCCTTCCGCAACGGACAACACGACGACGTGGCGCGGGCAGCATCGTGGCTTGGTGTGGCCAACGTGGTGGAGCCGTATAAGGCGCCCTTTGCTTCCGGTGACGCCCATGTGCTGGCGGGGGAGTTCGCGGCAGCCCGCAGCGATTTCGAGGCCGCATTACAGGTGGGTGCCGGTGACGATGAATGTAAGGTCCGAGTCAATCTGGTCCTGAGTATCGAGAAGTTGGGCGACACCGCAGCGGACAAGGGCACGGCAGCCCGGTTGTTCAAGGAGGCGTTGGACGTTGCGGACGCTGCTCCGCTGAAATGCCGGGAAGCGGGCCCAGCCAATGCGGACGGAGAAGGCTCAACATTGGACTCGGCTGCGGCACGGCTCGCCGGCAAGGTCCCGGACGCGGCCGGGCAGGGCGGCAACGCGCCGACCACCCCGGACAAGGCAGCCGACCCGCAGGCCGGGAAACTGAAGGATCTTGGGGACAGCGCGCAACAGGCACAAAGGGAGCGGTCCGAAGGCCAGCAACGCGACGAATACCTGCGGGGTCCCGACAATGGACCGGGAGTTGACAGGCCGTGGTGACCGGCCGCCGTCGGCGTTTAATGGAGCGCTACTCCCACAGGATTTCGTCGTCCACTACGCCGTCCTCATCGGCGGCGACCACCAGGAGTTCGTCGGTGAAGTGCGAGCCGAGGGTGAAGTCCAGGACAAAGTAGCGCTCCGGTTGGCCCGGGTAGATGGCCACATGGCCCAGCTTGAGGGCGTTCAGGAAGACATCGTTGGTGAGCTGGCCCTTGTCCCGGACACCGAAAACGGACTCCAGCTGCTCTTCTTTGAGTTGTGAGCTGTGGAAATGCAGGAACTGTTGGGGGTTGGTGCCGTCCTGGTCGAGTTCGTCAGCGATCATCTCCCTGACCTGGTCCACCAGCTCGGGCAGGAAGCGCAGGCGGTAGTCCACTTTTCGCATGGCAGCTTCGTCGAAGTGGTCGTGCGCAGTGACATTGAGGTCAAGTTCAAGCGGATTGCCGCCGAGTTCATGTCTGGCAACGAAGCAATGTTCACTGCCGTGGTTGAGCTCGACTTCCCCAAAGTGTTTGCTCGCTAGCTTGCCCATGTGATCAATCTAACCCCAACCACCGGCGGGTTCCAGCAATTGCGAATATTTCACCTGCGCCGCTGGGAGCCCTTGACCGGCGCGGTTTTCAGGGGGTGGAGGCCGCTTTTTCCGGAGGAGTCCCTGAGCGTGTCGGCCAGCAATTGGGTGAACAGCTGGACCTGTGCCGTGCGCTTTTCGTTGATGAGCAGGGCGAACACATTACGGGCCAGCCTGATGTCCGGGACGTCAAGGACCACGACGCCGGGCGGCCGGTTCCGCAGGGCCAGTTCCGGTACCAGCGAAGCACCAAGGCCGGCTGCGGTCATCTCGAGGCTGGCATGGAAGTCGTCGCTGTAGGCCACGACACGAGGGTGCAGGTTGCAGCTGGCGAACAGGCGCTCAATGACCAGGGCATCGCTGGTGCCAGGGTGGTGCACAATCCACGGCATGTCGGAAAGGTGGGCTGCCTCGATTTCGGCATCTTCGCGGATCTTCCACGACGCGGGCAGGACAACGCGGAAGTCGTCGTCGCCGATCCACTGCCGTTCCAGCGAGTGGGGCCACGCCAGCCCGGACTGGCCCACCTGGTAGACCAGCGCCACATCCAGTTCGCCGCCGCTGCGCAGCCCTTGGATGGTTTGTGCCGGCTCTGCCACTGAGACCTTCAGTTCAATGCCCAATCCGTTCCAGCGCTCGTTCCGCAGGATGTCCGGCAGGACGTAGGTGGCGAGGCTGGGAAAGATGCCCAACCTAAGTTCCTGCGCCGGGGAGTCGTTGGTCCTGGACGCGGCGGCCATCAGGGCCTCAACATCCGTGAGGACCTTGGAGGCATGCCGTGTCATGGTCAGCGCCGCTTCGGTGGGGACAACGCTGCGCGCCGACCGCTGAAAGAGTTCGACGCCGGTATCACGTTCCAGTGCGGCCATCTGTTGCGAGACCGCAGAGGCTGTGTAGCCAAGCTGGGCAGCGGCGGCAGCGAACGAACCAAGGCGGGTCACCTCCATGAGTGTGCGGAGGTGGAGGAGGTTGACCATCAGCCGATTTTAGCTGTTCGCCACGCCACATTTTCAAAGTGTCACGACACGCCGTATCCACGCGACACGCTGAAGATTAAATGTGGCTAAGTAGTCCACAGGGTGTGGATGACATCTCTCAGTTTGGCGGAATCACGGACATTTTGAAGCCCCTGCCCTGTGGACGAGCGGTGGATTGAATGACATACTTGTAATACATCATCTTGGGGTTCCAGTTCGGCGGTTGCACTACATGTAGTATCGATTTACGGATTGAGCGGGAAACCAGCACAAGACAAAATCAGAGCGTGTTGGCT
This sequence comes from Arthrobacter sp. B0316-5-4, assembly GCF_059090325.1. Lineage (NCBI taxonomy): Bacteria > Bacillati > Actinomycetota > Actinomycetes > Micrococcales > Micrococcaceae > Arthrobacter > Arthrobacter sp. B0316-5-4. Next base: position 752,604 of record NZ_JBNHFN010000002.1, on the reverse strand, counting down.
GTCACGGCAGCCCGCGGGCCGGTATCGGATTCAGTAATCAGTTCCGGTTGAGCCCGCCAGATACGAAGAGAATCAGACTTCAACTTAGGGGACAGGGATCATGACCGTAACGGTTTACACGAAGCCGGCCTGTGTTCAGTGCAACGCAACCTACCGGGCACTCGACAAGAAGGGCATTGCCTACCAGAGTGTCGACATCTCCCAGGATGCCGAGGCCCTTGAGCGCCTCAAGGCACTGGGTTACATGCAGGCTCCCGTTGTCGTGACCGAGCAGGACCACTGGTCTGGATTCCGCCCGGACAAGATCGAGGAACTGGCCCAGGCCGTTTCCTCCGTGGCCTGACTTTCGCCACCACACACACCAAGAATTCCTATGTAGTTGAGGTGACTCCCATGGCACCGCTGGCAGCGGCCACCGTGCGCGATGCGACGGAAGCTGTGACCACGAGGAGTCACCTCATCTATTTTTCCTCGACATCCGAGAACACCAAACGATTCGTCCAGAAACTGGGCAGGGATGCAGCGCGCATCCCGCTCTATGCCCAGGACGCTCCGCTTCACGCCCTTGAACCCTTCGTCCTTGTACTGCCTACCTATGGCGGAACGAACGGCGAAGGTTCCGTGCCGAAGCAGGTCATCAGATTTCTGAACAATCCCGGGAACAGGGAACTGATCCGCGGTGTTATCGGAGCGGGGAACACAAACTTCGCGGACAACTACTGCGCGGCGGGAGACATCATCTCCGTCAAGTGCAAGGTGCCGCATCTTTACAAATTTGAACTCATGGGGACGCCAGAAGACGTCCAACGGGTCAACGAAGGGCTGGAAAAGTTTTGGACACAACTGTCGCAGAAACAGAAGTAACCGGGGGCGCTGTGGACACGGCCAAGAAGCCGCTGCCTGAGGCCTATAAGGGCCTGGGCTATCACGAGCTCAACGCCATGCTGAACCTGTATGGCCCCAACGGTGAGATCCAGTTCGAAGCCGACCGTGAAGCTGCGCACCAGTACTTCCTGCAGCATGTGAACAACAACACCGTGTTCTTCCACGACCTGGAAGAGAAGCTCGACTACCTGGTGAAGAACCAGTACTACGAGCGCGAAACGCTCGACCAGTACACCATGAACTTCATCCGCGACCTCTTCAACCGCGCATACAAGAAGAAGTTCCGCTTCGAAACCTTCCTGGGCGCCTTCAAGTTCTACACGTCCTACACGCTGAAGACTTTCGACGGCAAGCGTTTCCTTGAGCGCTACGAAGACCGCGTCTGCATGGTTGCCCTGCACCTTGCCCGTGGCAACGAAGACCTGGCCAACCGCCTCGTCGACGAAATCATCGACGGACGTTTCCAGCCGGCCACCCCCACGTTCCTCAACGCCGGCAAGGCCCAGCGCGGCGAGCTCGTCTCCTGCTTCCTGCTCCGCATCGAAGACAACATGGAGTCGATCGCCCGCGCCATCAACTCCGCACTGCAGCTCTCCAAGCGTGGCGGCGGTGTAGCCCTTTCGCTCACCAACATCCGCGAGCACGGCGCTCCGATCAAGCAGATCGAGAACCAGTCCTCCGGCGTCATCCCCGTCATGAAGCTCCTCGAAGACAGCTTCTCCTACGCAAACCAGCTCGGTGCCCGCCAGGGTGCAGGTGCCGTTTACCTGCACGCACACCACCCGGACATCCACCGCTTCCTGGACACCAAGCGCGAGAACGCCGACGAGAAGATCCGTATCAAGACCCTTTCCCTGGGCGTCGTGGTCCCGGACATCACGTTCGAGCTCGCCAAGAAGAACGAGGACATGTACCTCTTCTCGCCGTACGACGTCGAGAAGGTCTATGGCGTTCCGTTCTCCGATATCTCGGTGACCGAGAAGTACTACGAGATGGTCGATGATTCCCGGATCAAGAAGACCAAGATCAGCGCCCGCGAGTTCTTCCAGACCCTCGCGGAGATCCAGTTCGAGTCCGGCTACCCGTACATCATGTTCGAGGACACCGTAAACCGGGCCAACCCGATCGACGGCAAGATCACCATGAGCAACCTCTGCTCGGAGATCCTGCAGGTTTCCTCGCCGTCCATCTACGCCGAAGACCTCAGCTACGAGACCGTGGGCAAGGACATTTCCTGCAACCTCGGCTCCATGAACATCGCCAAGACCATGGACTCGCCGGACTTCGGGCTCTCCATCGAGACGTCCATCCGTGCCCTCAGCGCTGTATCCGATATGTCCTACATCAACTCGGTGCCGTCGATCGCCCAGGGCAACGCCCAGAGCCACGCGATCGGCCTCGGCCAGATGAACCTGCACGGGTACCTTGCCCGTGAGCACGTCCACTACGGTTCCGAAGAGGGCCTGGACTTCACCAACATCTACTTCTACACGGTGCTGTTCCACGCTCTGCGCGCCTCAAACCGACTCTCCATCGAGACCGGCCAGAAGTTCGGCGGCTTCGAGAAGTCCACGTACGCCAGCGGCGAGTTCTTCGACAAGTACACCGAGCAGGAGTGGACTCCGGAGACCGAGCGCGTTCGCGAGCTCTTCGCCGGCCACCACATCCCCACCCAGGATGATTGGCGCGAGCTGAAGGCTTCCGTCATGGAGCACGGCATCTACAACCAGAACCTCCAGGCCGTACCGCCTACCGGTTCCATCAGCTACATCAACAACTCCACCTCGTCGATCCACCCGGTGGCCGCCAAGATCGAAATCCGCAAGGAAGGCAAGATCGGCCGCGTCTACTACCCGGCTCCGTACCTGACCAACGACAACCTGGAGTACTACCAGGATGCCTACGAAATCGGCTACGAGAAGATCATCGACACCTACGCCGCTGCCACGCAGCACGTGGACCAGGGCCTGTCCCTGACGCTGTTCTTCAAGGACACCGCCACCACGCGTGACATCAACAAGGCGCAGATCTACGCATGGCGCAAGGGCATCAAGACCCTCTACTACATCCGTCTCCGCCAGCTCGCGCTGGAAGGGACTGAGGTTGAGGGTTGCGTCAGCTGCATGCTGTAATCAACCACGCTGAAAACCAAAGAGTACGACGGCGGGCCACCACCCGCCGTCGTACGCTTACCTAAAGAACTACCCACCGCTTAAGGGGATGACATGACCGAGAAGGTCAAGCTGCTGACACACGTCGAGGCCATCAACTGGAACAAGATCCAGGACGACAAAGACGTGGAAGTCTGGAACCGACTGGTCAACAACTTCTGGCTTCCGGAAAAGGTGCCGTTGTCCAACGACGTCCAGTCGTGGCACACACTGACGCCGGATGAGCAGCAGCTCACCATGCGCGTTTTCACCGGCCTCACCTTGCTGGACACCATCCAGGGCACGGTCGGCGCTGTTTCGCTGATTCCGGATGCGATCACCCCGCACGAAGAAGCTGTGTACACCAACATTGCCTTCATGGAGTCGGTGCACGCGAAGTCCTACTCGTCCATCTTCTCCACCCTGTGCTCCACCAAGGAGATTGACGACGCTTTCCGCTGGTCGCTCGAAAACGAGAACCTGCAGAAGAAGGCGCAGATTGTCATGGACTACTACCAGGGCGACGATCCCCTGAAGCGCAAGGTTGCTTCCACCCTGCTGGAGAGCTTCCTGTTCTACTCCGGCTTCTACCTGCCCATGTACTGGTCTTCACGTGCCAAGCTCACGAACACGGCCGACCTGATCCGCCTCATCATCCGCGACGAGGCCGTGCACGGTTACTACATCGGCTACAAGTTCCAGAAGGGCCTGGAGAAGGTTTCCGAGGCCCGCAAGCAGGAAATCAAGGACTACACGTTCGAGCTGCTCTTCGAGCTGTACGAAAACGAAGTCCAGTACACGCACGACCTCTATGACGGTGTCGGCTTGGCCGAAGACGTCAAGAAGTTCCTGCACTACAACGCCAATAAGGCCCTCATGAACCTCGGCTACGAGGCCATGTTCCCGGCTTCCGTCACCGACGTGAACCCGGCCATCCTGTCGGCCCTGTCCCCGAACGCTGACGAGAACCACGACTTCTTCTCCGGTTCGGGCTCGTCTTACGTGATTGGCAAGGCTGTCAACACTGAGGACGAGGACTGGGAGTTCTAATCCTCTGACAAAGACCCTGACGCAACCACGCGCCAGGGGTTTTGACGTTAACCATCAACGGAGGCCTGGATGACTAAGTATCTGATTTCATTTCCCAGCGAAGCCATGGTGATCCCTGAAGGGGAATTCCAGGCTGTCGCCGACGCCGCGCACGCAGTGATCGAAGAGGCTAAAGAAGCAGGCGTTTACGTCTTCGGTGGCGGCATCAATGAGGACGTCGAGCCGGTTCGCGTCGCGGCGGACGGCGCCGTGGAGCCTGGTACCTATCCGGGTCATTGGGTGCCCAACGGTGGTTACACAGTTCTTGAGTTGCCGACCCGTGAAGCAGCCATCGAGTGGGCAGCAAGAATTGCTGCTGCGTGCCGATGTTCCCAGGAACTGCGGGAGTTCCAGTACGATCCTGCGAGCTAAGTTCTTCGGTATCCGGGCAGTGGGGGTGCTTGTGATTGGTAGCTGTGCCCGGTGGGAGTGGTGACGGTGAATGCGTGCCGGCTTCCTGCTTCGGTTGCCGCCTTCCAGCCGGGGTGTTCTTTGGTGTGGTTGCAGGCTTCGCAGAGTCCGGCACCGTTCTCGGCCGTGGTGGGACCGCCTGAACGCCACGGGATGATGTGGTCCAGGTGTTTGATGGGCGCGTCGCAGTAGGGGGTGCGGCAGGTGTTGTCGCGTGTTTCGATGAGGCGTCGTATTCCTGGTGGGAAGAAGCGTGCCCGTGAGTCGGTGGCGAGCAGTTCACCGGTCCCTGGGGCGGTGTAAAGCCGGCGTAGCCAGATGTAGTACTCCTGGTCCCTGCCGGAGGGTTCGGCTGCTACGAGTTCCCTGGCCCACCCGGCGGGGACGATCCCGTACCCGTTCAGCCGTGCCGGTTCGCTGTCCCCGGCCAGGAGGGTCCGGTCGGTCATCACCAGTTGCAGGTCGATTCCCGAATACCCGGCCGCGGTCCCGGTGATCCGTTCGACCAGGGTGTCGGCCATGACCTGGCCCTTGGACCGGGTATCACCGTCGGACCGGGCCGTTCCGGCGGCGCGGGTGAGTGCCGCGAAGGCTGCGACTCCTTGGGCAACGGGCAGCAAGGCGGTCAGGTAGGTCATGGTGTCCGGTGCCGGGCGGAGGCTGACATACCGCTCGGACGCGGCGTGCGCTGCGCGTTCGGTGACCGAGCGGGGGTCCCGCCGGTACGCGGCTGCTTTGACGGCTGCGGTGATGGCTTTGTCCCCGGCACCATCGAACGTCCCGGCGTCCGGGGCGAGTTCGGCATCCACCGCGGCCCGGTCCTCCACGGACAAGCACGCGGTTTCCTTGACCAGCAGCGTGGCCCGCCACTCGTTCAACTGCCCGGATTCCAGGGCGGCCATGGTGTGCGGCATCTCCGTGACCAAGGCCTTGGCCAGGCCCAGCAGCCGGGAGCCCTTGTTCGGGGATTCCCGCCGGGCCAACGCCACCTGCGCCGCAACGCCCTTGCCCCGCTCCGAAGCCGGGACACCGTTCCGGGCTTGTTCCTGTCGCTGGGCCAAATCGAAAGCCACAGCAATCTTGGCCTGCAAACTCGAAATCGCCGACTTCATATCCTCCAGCACCCGCAACTGGTCTATGAGATCGCTGCTGATGGTGCGGGGAGCGTTGCCGACCGCGTGCGGCATCACTGAACGCCGGGGGACAGGCTGGAGTGATTCCCCTGCGGAAGGAAAAGGCAGTGATGCAACAGCTGTTGTTGATTGCCTCTCCCGGATCTGCTCCATGATCACACTCTGGCAGGTAGCACCGACATTTTTAGAGGCTTCAGTTGTCGAGCCAAACGCTATCGGGGGATTAGCCCATCGGCAGATGGTGCAGTAATTTTCGGAGTGCACGAACAGTCCGTACGTTTATGATTCGGATCTCCCACTCGCGGACAGATTCCGGTGGTCGCTTCAGGGGTTTTCTGTGCTTTGCATTCAGATGCTTTCGCGAAGAGAACTGCACCGAGAGGGCAGCTGTCGAAACGGCTACTGTCCCAATGGCCAGCCAAGGCCCGATCCCGTCATCATGTGAACCAGCGATCCAGGAGGCAATGAGCGCTGAGTTGAGCACGAGCGTGACTGCCAAGCCCAGCGTCGCCATGGTCAGCAACCAGGAGTATCCACGGACTCGGCGTGTTGCCAGCTCAAGCAGGTCACGTCCGTGTTGACGGTCAGAGGCGATATGCGAGGCCCAGCTTTCCCTGAGCGCGCCGTTGCTTGCTCCAAGGTCCGCCTCATACCTGTGAAGGGCCGCATTGGCCGTTGCCAAGTCCGTTCGGGAAACGGCGAGGGAGTGCTTGACGGCTGATAGTTCTCTATCGAGCCTGGCAACCTTTCGGCGCTCGGCGCCAAGGCTTTCCTTGAAGGACGTCGGGTACTTTTTCCCAGGTGCCGCGGCGCTGACTGCGGGGGTCGTGATAGCCACCGCGGCGGCGGTTGGGGTTGTGAAGGAGGCGATGGCTGCCCGGTCGGCGATGGAAACATCCTCACGGTGCCCTATGCCGGTGATAACGGGCACGGGCGATTCAAGGATGGCCCGGGCCAACTCTTCATCCTGGAACCCCCGCATGGACCGCCAGTGCCCGCCGCCTCGCGTAATGACTACAAGATCATGACCGTTCCTGCGCGCTTCATCGCAGTAGGTTCGGAGGGTCGCGGCTGCCGACTGACCACTCAAGCTCATGTGACGATACGTGATTTCCGGCTTTTCGCCACTCTTCGAAATGCTCAGGTGGTGCTTGAAGTCCTCGACGCCCTGAGATTTTTCCGGCGAGATCACAGTGATCTTGCGTAATCGTCCCAACGAAAAACCACCTTTGGCGCCCTCATATATGGCGTCATCATCGGCGTGGAGTCTCGAGTGACCCGGAAAGTCTTCCTTGAGCGCTTGAAGCGTTAGGCGATCCTTCAGCAGCATCGCACCTTTGAGGGAGAAATCCGAAGAAATGTCAGTGACTTTCAAATAGATGTCGCCGGTCTCGGGCCACATTCGCAGTTGTCCGGAAACCTCCAGCTCCATGCCGTCAATCATGGCCGCGTTGAAGCTCTCTCCAGCCGCATCGAAGGCCCTTTTGATGGTAGTCAGTTCGGCATTCCACACCCTCGCTGGGAGGACGTAGGTCCGCTCGCCATTCACCGTCACCAGGTCAAAGGTCCATCCCGATGCTTTGGGCTCTGCGTTCCGACACTCGGCAATGACGGTGAGGGCCAGCGCCTGCAGGGGACCGCGAATCTCCTCATAGACCTGTTGAACACTTTTGGCCGATGGCGTCCAATCTTCCAATCCGATATCGATTCCCGTCATTCCCGAATGCTCCCCTCCGCCGGGTCGTGGTTACGTCTGAATAGTAGTGATGTGGGGCGGCCCTTTCTGACGGTATGAACCGTCCCACCCTTGTCCGCGTCCCATCTTCAGGGCAAGATGTAGGCCAACTTTGAAAGGACGTCCCATGGTGCAGCTTGAGAAGTTTGAGAAGTACCTGATCGAGGAGTTCTACGACGATTACCGCTCGGGCGAAATGTCGCACGGGACGTTCACCCGGCGGGTGGCCTTCATCATGGGAAGCATGACCGCCACGGCGGCGGCCATGACGTTGGTGGGCTGTACACCGCAGGAGATACCGAGGGGAACGGATCCGATGCCGACACCAACGGCCACCGGATCTGCGGCCTCCAACGGCACTGCCACCACAGCCGTGCCCAACGCCAAGAGCCCTTTGTCAGTCCCGGAAGGCGCAGCGGGGCTGACCACGGACACAGTCAATTTCCAGTCGCAAGGAACGGAAATCAGTGGCTACCTGGCCCGGCCCGAGGACGGAGGGCAACACCCCGCCGTCCTGATCTGCCACGAAAACCGCGGCCTGACGCCGCATATCCAAGACGTAGGCCGACGCTTCGCCAAGCAAGGATACGTCGCGCTGGCCGTGGACCTTCTCAGCAGGGAAGGCGGCACGGCCAACATGGACCCGGATGCCGTTCCTGGTGCACTGACCCAGGCCGGCGCAGCACGCCATGTGGGTGATTTCAAAGCCGCCTTCGAGTACCTCAACGGCCAGGGCTTCGTGGAGCAGGGCCGTATCGCCATGATCGGTTTCTGCTTCGGCGGCGGCATCACATGGCGGGCGAGCACAGAGATTCCAGGACTCAAAGCAACGAGCGCCTTCTACGGCCCGGCCCCGGACTTGGCTAAGGTGCCCACCATCAAACCGGCAGTCATGGGTGTGTATGCCGAGAAGGATGCGCGAATCACGGGCCCCATGCCGCAACTCCAGGAAGCGCTGGACAAGACCAGCGTCAAGCACCAGCTCAAGGTGTATCCCGGCGTGGACCATGCCTTCCATAACGACACCAGTGACCGCTACGTGGAAGCCCAGGCCACGGCGGCCTGGAACGACACCCTGGCGTGGTTCGAGGAGAACGTCTAGCCGCGCAACCGGGCGGCTTCGCTCGCGAGCTCTGCCTCCAACGTCTCGATGCTGGGCAGGCTGGACACCAACTCGTCCGGCAATGAGTCGGCAAGGGACGTTTTCCATTCCGCGATGCCCACGGGTGCGTTGAAGCCACGGAGCGCGTACTCCGCCACCACGCTGTTCTTCTCCTTGCACAGCAGCAAACCAATGGTTGGCTTGTCGTCGGGATGCGCCATCAGGTCATCCACAGCGGCCATGTACATGCCCAACTGCCCCAGGAATCCTGGTTCGAACTTCACTGCCTTGAGTTCAATCACCATGTAGCAGCGCAGCTTCAGGTGGTAGAAGAGAAGGTCCGCGAAGAACTCGTCGCCGGCGATTTCCAGCCGGACCTGCTCGCCAACAAAGGCGAAACCCTGGCCCAGCTCCAGCAGGAATTTCTCCACATGCTTCACCAACTGGACCTCCAGATCCCTCTCGGTGTGTCGATCGGTCATGGCCAGGAAGTCAAAAACGTAGGGGTCTTTGGTTGCCTGCTGCGCGAGGTCGGAGTCCGCACGGACCATGGTGGAAGCGAAGTTGGTGATGGCCTGCCCGGAGCGCTCGTGCAATCGGGTGGAGATCTGGTGCGTCAAAACGTTGCGCGACCATCCGTGCTGGGCAGCGGCCGCGGCGTACCAAAGGCGCGTGGCGGCGTCGTCGAGCTTTTCCAGCAGGGCGATCTGGTGGTACCAGGGCAATGTTGCAAGCGGCGCTTGCAACATTGGAAAGTCCGGCCACGCCTGCGCGAAGCTCTTCATGTACCGCAGGTTCCTGGGGGAGAAGCCCTTCGCTTCGGGGAACCGCGTGCGGATATCGGCAGACAACCGCGTGACCACCTTAGCGCCCCAGCCTTGCTCAGATTCGCGTTCGGCCAGTTGCCGCCCGATGCTCCAGTAGGAATTCAACAGCTCGCTATTGGCCGCCGCCATCGCCCGGGTGCGGCCCACGCGGACTTCCCGCGCCACGGTGTTGAGCAGGGTGGGGTACCAGTCGGGCATCGACGATGCGGCGGGAACACTTGGGAATGACGCCTCGGCGGCGAGCTCTTGGGACGGCATATGTCTCCTGTCAGTGGCTGGTAAAACCACGGTAGGGGGAGGCTCTGACAAAATAGGCGGGTGAGTGAGGCTGGTGAATTCGTGGACTACACGCTGCAGATGGAATCGACCTGGGAGAAAGCTGCCGAGCTCAGCGAGCGCCTCGGCGAAGGCCTGAAAGTCTATGGAGCATCGGTGGGCGCAGTACGCGGAACAGTCCGGGACGCCCTGAAGCGATACAAGAATCTCAGCCACGACGACATCACGGCACTGAGCTCGGAGCTGTGGGAAGAGCCGGTGTTCGAGCGGCGGCTGGCAGCGGTGGTCCTGCTCCAGAGCAAGGTAGCTTTGCTGGTCAACACGGACCTGACCCGCATTGAAGGCTTTATCCGGCGGGCCGGAACCCGGGAACTGGTGGATCCCCTGGCCAAAGATGTGGTGCGGCCACTGCTGGCCAGGCTTGAGGGTTTGGCAAGGGAGAGGGCTGACCGGGTGTTGGAGCGGTGGGCAGGCGACCCGGACCTTGAACTGCAATATGCCGCTGGCCTTGCCGCCGCGGAATAAGCCCTGAGCCGCACCCTAGCCCCTTGATAAGCACCAGCGGGCCGCCTACCGTTTCCATCAACACATGCCACGTGCCAATTCCGTGAATTGAGAGGCAGGTTGTTCGATGAAATCACTGTGGTTGGAAAGGGAATCCGTCTTTAAGTCCGATCCCGTTCCACAGGAGAAGCACTTTGACTCGATAGTGGTGGGAGCGGGCATTACGGGGATGGTGGCTGCACTGTTGTTGTCCCGGTCCGGCCAGCGGGTGTCGGTTTTCGAAGCCCGAACGCTGGGGGCGGTGACCACAGGCAACACCACCGGCAAGTTGAGCCTCTTGCAAGGCGGCGCGTTGTCAGCCCTGCGCAGCCAGTACCCGCTGAAGGTGGTGCAGGCGTATGTGGAGGCCAACAAGACGGGGCAGGCGTGGCTCACCCAGTACATGGAGCAGCAAGCTGTCCCGTTCCAGCGCCGTACTGCCATCACCTTCGCAACCACCGACGACGGCGGCCAGCGGCTCCGGAAGGAAGCTGCGGTCTCGCGGGACGCGGGCTTGGATGTCCATTTCAGCCGTGACGCCGGCTTGCCGTTCAAGGTAGTGGAGGCGCTGGAACTTGAGGGCCAGGCGCAGATCCATCCCATGGAGGTCCTGGATGCCTTGGCCCGGGATATCCGGGAACATGGCGGCCTGGTTGTTGAAGGTGTGCAGGTTCAAAACGTCAGTGGCGACCGTCCCCTGAGCGTCACCACCAGGAAGGGCAGTTTCACCGCGGACACAGTGGTTCTCGCGACGGGCACACCCATCCTGGACCGCGGCCTGTACTTCGCCAAGCTGGAGCCGAACCGATCCTACGCGGCCGCTTTGAGGGTGCCGGCTGCCATTCCCCAAGGCATGTACCTGTCCATTGATTCGCCCACGCGGTCCCAGCGCACCTACCCGGCAGCGGAGGCGGAACTGTTGCTGGTGGGCGGTTACGGGCATGCTGGTGGCCGGGCGACATCGCCACGACAACATCTGGACGATCTCCTCGGATGGGCCAGCCAGCACTATCCGGGGGCCGAGGTCACCCATACGTGGTCCGCCCAGGACTACCAGGCGACCAACCTCATGCCTTTCTTTGGCAAACTTCCCCGCGGCAAGGGGCGGATCTTCTTCGGAACCGGATACAACAAATGGGGCATGAGCAACGGGGTTGCGGCGGCCCTGTCCATCACTTCGGACATTTTGGGCGGCCACTCTGACTGGGCCGCCACCATCCACCACCGGGTCACCTCGCCCAAGGGGGCGGCCGAAGCCATCCGGCATAACGCGGACATCGCCCGCAGGATGGTGGAGGACAAATCCAAGGTCAAAGCCAACCCGGAGATCACGGACGAAACCCACCCGCCCGAGGGGAGCGGCGTCGTCGGCCTCTATAAGGGCGAGCCAGCGGCTGTGTCCACCGTGGACGGAAAAGTCTGCATGGTGTCCGCCAGCTGCGCGCACCTGGGCGGGCTGCTGGGTTGGAACGATGCGGAGAAGTCATGGGACTGTCCGTTGCACGGTTCGCGGTTCACTCCGGAGGGCAAGTACCTTGAGGGGCCCGCAACCCACCACCTGCAAAAGTCGCCGGTCAAGAAGAAGGACTAACTCAACCGCTCTACGCGTCGTTGGGCCTGGTCCGCGGTGCGGCGTTGCTGCGTCGCGGCCCTGACCGCGAGCTTCTTGGTGGATTCGGCGGTGTCCGCGTCCCTGGTGAGGCCGATCAGTTCGGCCTCCAGCTCCGCCAGGCGGCGTTTGGCTTCCTCGATGTCGGTTTTGAGTTTCGCCCGCCGGTCCGTCAGGTCCTTCACGACGTCCCACGCCTTGGCCGCCGCTCCTTCGGCTTCCCGAGCCTCATGATCGGCCGCCTCGAAGTCGGTGCGGGCTTCTTCCAGCGCCGCCGTCCGCTTGGCTGCCCGCCGATCGGCCAAGGAGGTAGCTTCTTCCTGGGATGCCTTTTTGGGCGCCCGTGTTTCCTTGGGAGGCTCCGGCCTATTCCGCTTCTTTGGTGTGGCCGCCTCTTTCGGCGCAGCTTCGGCTTCCGCAACAACTGTGTCCCCGGGCCTGGCCGCAGCCACCGCATCCGTCAGGTCCACTGACTCGAATCCGCTCCCGCTCAGCCCCCGTACCAGCCTGCCAGTCGCCACGGCCGCGGCGGCTCCGGCATCAGCCATCGCCGCCCTGAGGGTCTGTTCGACGTCGGCAGCCGCTGCCGCACTCAGCCGCGCTCCCAGCTCGCCCGCCAGGTCTTTGGCTGCGTGCACGGCCGACGTCAGCTCACCTTGGCGTTGCTGTCCGAGTGAGCGGAAAGCTTCTGCGTCCGACGCTTCCTGCGCAGATCGGAGGGACACGCCAAAACGTACGACGCCGTCAATCACCTCGGGTTTGTGAACGGCCAGCATGTTGATGGCCCAGGCGCCCGCGGCCGGCTTGGGTAGGCTGCCGATCTCCTTGGCCAGGTCCTTTTCGCCGTCATCTTTGGCCTTTCGGGCCAACGCCGTGCGCTGGGCTGTGAAGTCGCGAGGCAAAGCGGCGTACAGCTCCTGGGCGGCGTCGCGGAGATCCATGGACCCATCCTAGGGTTCCCTCAGGCCAACCCAGCGGAGCAAATCCGCAGAGGGCGAGTGCTTAGGGTAGCCTAAGTCGAGTGGACCAGATCATGAGCTTGCCCTTCGGCGTCGCCCTCGCGGCGCTTTTCGCCATTGTCATGATCCGCGTCAATGTCACGTATTGGATTGGCCGGGGAGCGGTTGCCGGGTTTGCCCACACCCGCTTCGGCAACTCCTTGGAGCGACCCAAAGCAGCCCGCGCACAAGCCCTCATCCAGCGGTGGGGGCCGTACGCCGTCGTGCTTTCCTTCCTGACCATTGGCTTGCAGACAGCCATCAACCTGGCAGCCGGCGCGGCCCGTATGCCGCTGCGCCGCTACCTGCCGGCAGCCGTCATTGGATCGGTGGTCTGGGCCCTGCTGTACGCCACCATTGGCCTCGCCGCCTTGGAAGCCTGGCTGGCGGTGGCAGCGGCGTCCCCTGTGGGTGCTGCGCTGGGCATCGCCGCTTTGGCAGCGGTGGTGGTCTGGGTTGTTGTGTTCCGCCGGCGTCGGGCAGCGGCCAAATCAGCGGATACAGTGGTCTGAGTTCTACAGCTGGATCGGCGAAAGGCTTGGATTGAGTACTGCATTACCGGATTTGGCGGATGGCGATTTCTATTACGAATCGTTGGGCGCGGGGCGCTACCGCTCGACGATCCACGCCCAGGGTGCCTGGAATCCGCACGAACAGCACATGGCTCCGGCCTCTGGCATCATCGCTGATGCTTTGGTCCGGCACGAGCCCAGGAATGATGTTCGTCTGGCACGGATCAGTTACGAAATTCTGGGCTTGATTCCCGGCGGCGAGTTCCAGGTCACCACCTCAACGCTGAGGGCGGGCCGGACTATCGAACTCATCCAGGCCGAACTCTCCGCAGGAGGTCGTGTGGCCATCCGTGCCGCTGCGTGGCGGATGATTACCAGTGACACCAGCGCAGTGGCCGCTGTTGAAGATGAGCCGATGCCCGCTCCGGACGAATGCAAACCATGGGACGGCGCCAGCGTGTGGCCCGGCGGCTATATCCGCTCCTTGGAAATGCGCTTGGCCGAAGGGCACCGTCCGGGTTCCGGCCGGGTGTGGATCCGGACCTCGCACCCGCTGACCGATCGGGATGACAGCACGGACCTGGCACGGCTGATGGGCCTGGTGGATACGGCCAACGGCATCGCCGCCCGTGTTCCGCCCGGCGAAAACAGCTACATCTTCCCCAACGTTGACCTGCAGATCCACATGTACAGGGCACCCGCCGGCGAGTGGTTGGGGCTGGATAACAAGGTCTCCTTCGGCGCGGACGGTATTGGCCTGACATCCACTGTGCTTCACGACATCAGCGGGCCTTTCGGCCGGGCCGAGCAGATCCTGACCCTGAGGAAGAGTTGATGCACGCGGCCACGACGGAGCGCGGGCAGCTTACTGCTTACCGTCAGCCCGAATCCATGGGGGCTGCAGAGGACCTCGACTTCGCACTGGAGCTCCTGAAACGGACCCGGAGTGGGCAACTGGGGCCGTCCCTGCGGCTGTACCGCCCGAAGCCGACGGTGGCCTTTGGCCAGCGCGACGCGAACCTGCCAGGCTTCGCCGCAGCCGAAGAGGCCTGCCGCGAGCTTGGGTTCGAGCCCCTGGTCCGGAAGGCCGGTGGCCGGGCGGCCGCGTACCATGAGGGCTCGTTGGTAATCGATCATGTGGAGCCACACCCGGACGCCATCGTCCGGGCCAAGGCCCGGTTTTCAGAATTCGGCGAGTTGCTGGCCGGTGCGCTGCGAAGCGTTGGCATCCATGCCGCCGTCGGCGAGATCCCCGGAGAGTACTGCCCCGGTGAGTTCAGCGTCCACGGTGAGGACCCGGACTTCCCCGCGCACCGGATCAAGCTGATCGGCACGGCCCAGCGGGTGGTCTCCGGCGGTTGGCTCTTCAGTTCAGTGATTGTCGTGGAGAACTCGCAGCCCATCCGCGAGGTCCTGACGGCCAGTTACGCAGCCCTCGGACTGGACTGGGATCCGGCCACCGCTGGTGCTGCAAGCGACCTGCTGCCGCACTTGGATGTAAAGACTGTCGAGGACGCAGTGATTGAGGCCTACCGCGGTTACGCCGACGTGCTCGACGGCGACTTCCGGACTCTTGTGGGCTAGCCACCGCCCCCCGTTGAGTCGCTTGAATACCGGGTTTAGGCTGAGGGAATCAGCTACCTAATCACGGGAATCGTGGTGGAACGATGGGCCGCAAGAAGGAACCCCTGGAGGATTCGGACGTAGGGCTCAGCGTCGGCCCGCCGAAAAGGTCCGCGGCCGGTCTGCCCAGCCTCAGCGAAACGCTTCCGCATGCCATGGCGTACATGGGGCCTTCGCGGGCGTGGAAGACGCTGACAGCAGTCAACCAAAAGGACGGTTTCGACTGCATGAGCTGCGCATGGCCGGACCCGCCGGAACGCAAGGCGGCGGAATTTTGCGAGAACGGCGCCAAGGCCATCGGCTGGGAAGCCGAACCACTAAGGATTCCTTCCCAGTTCTGGGCCGACAATACCGTCCAATCGCTGGGTCAACGCTCGGAATACTGGCTCGGACAGCAGGGCAGGCTGGTCGAACCGGTGTACAAGGCCGCGGGTTCGGAACATTACGTCCCCATCGGCTGGGACCAGGCGTTTGGAATCATCGCCCAGGAACTGCATGCCTTGGACACCCCGGACGAGGCCACGTTCTACACCAGTGGCCGGACAAGCAACGAAGCCGCCTTCCTCTACCAGCTTTTCGTTCGCGCTTTCGGGACCAACAACCTCCCGGATTGCTCCAACATGTGCCACGACTCCACCGGTGTTGCGATGGGGGAGACTATTGGCGTGGGTAAGTCCGCCATCACCTATGCCGATTTTGCCAAGGCCGACCTGATCATCATCATGGGCCAGAACCCTGGTACCTGCCATCCGCGGATGCTCACTGCGTTGGAGGAAGCCAAACGGGCGGGAGCAGACATCGTTGCCATCAATCCGCTCCCGGAAGCCGGGCTGATCAATTTCCGGAACCCGCAGAGTCCCCGCGGCCTGCTCGGAAAAGGAACCGACCTCGCGGACCAGTTCCTGCAGATCAGGCTTGCCGGTGACATGGCGTTGCTGCAGGCCGTTTCCAAGCGTGTGTTGGATGCGGAAAGCGCGGCTCCCGGCACGGTGCTCGACCGTACTTTCATCGATGAACATTGCCAGGGATTTGTTGGCTTCGCAGCGCACCTGGCAACGTTGGCTGAGCGGGACGTCCTGGCGGCCACGGGCTTGGCCAGCAGCGAGATCGATGAACTTGCACAAAGGTACCTCCGGGCTGACAGGGTCATCATTACGTGGGCCATGGGCATCACTCAGCACAAGAAGGCCGTGGCCACCATCAAGGAGATCATCAACCTCCTCCTGCTTCGCGGCAACATCGGCAAACCCGGTGCGGGCCCCTCCCCAATCCGTGGCCATAGCAACGTCCAAGGTGACCGGACCATGGGGATCTGGGAGAAGATGCCGCCACGGTTCCTGGACGCGCTCCAGGACGAGTTCGGTTTTGACCCGCCGCGGAAGCCCGGCCTGGATGCCGTGGACAGCATCCGCGGGATGCGGGACGGCCGGATCAAGGTCCTGGTGGCGCTCGGCGGGAACCTGGTCCACGCGATCTCCGATACCGGGGTGGCCGAGGACGCTGTGCGCCGGACCCGCCTGTCCGTCCAGATCTCCACCAAACTGAACCGATCACATGTGGTGGTGGGTGAGCAGGCGCTGATCTTGCCCACTCTTGGACGTACCGAAAAGGACCTGCAGCGTGGTGTGGAGCAGTTCGTGACCGTGGAGGATACTGTCTGTGCGGTGCACCGTTCGGCCGGTCCACTTGAACCTATTGCCAAGGACGTGCTGTCCGAGGTCGCCATTGTTACACGCATGGCCCAGGCAGTCCTTGGCCACAAGGTGCCGGTTGATTGGGCCGGGCTTCGGTTCGACTACGACGCCATCCGGGACCACATCTCGCGGGTGGTTCCCGGGTTTGAGGATTTCAACACGCGCATTCGCGAGAAGGACGGCTTTGTGCTGCCCCACGGACCCAGGGACAGCAGGACTTTCCCGACAGCCACGGGGAAGGCCATGTTCACGGTGAACCAGTTGGAGACCATCGGGGTACCGGCTGGCCGCCTGCTCCTTCAAACCATCCGTTCGCATGACCAGTTCAACACCACCACCTACTCCATGAATGACCGCTACCGTGGCATCAAGAAGGGCCGCATGGTGCTGTTGGTCAGTCCGGAGGATCTTGCCGGACTGGGATTCGAGGATGGCGGCTACGTTGACGTCCACAGCGAAGCCGACGACGGTAAGGACCGCGTGTTGCGCCAGTTGCGCCTGGTTTCATACCCCACGGCGCGTGGCTGCGCAGCCGCCTACTTTCCGGAGGCGAATGTCCTGGTGCCCTTGGATTCCACGGCTGAGGACAGCAACACGCCGGCATCCAAGTCCGTGGTTATCCGGCTTGAGCCAGCTGACGCTCCGGACTTTGGGACGCCAGCCGGCTCAGGCCGGTGAGTGCGGGACTAGTGTCCGCGGGCAATCCATTCGTCCAGGTGCGGGCTCTCGGAGCCGATGGTGGTTGTATCCCCGTGTCCAGTGCGGACCACTGTATCCCCGGGCAGGGACAGCAGCCTGGTCCGGATGGATTCAATGATGGTGGGGAAGTCGCTGTAGGACCGTCCGGTGGCACCCGGGCCGCCTTGGAAAAGGGTATCGCCGCTGAAGAGCGTTCCCTCGCTGGGGAGGTGGAATGAGACCGAACCCGGCGAGTGGCCGGGTGTGTGGATGGCTTCCAGGGTTGCCCCGGCGACGGTGAAGGTATCTCCGTCAGCGATGGAGTTGTCAGGATCGGTGCCGGGGAAGACATCGCGCCAGAGCATCCAGTCGTCCTTGTGAAGGTAGACCGGCGCCTTGGTGAGTTCCCGGAATTCGCCGGCATAGCGGATGTGGTCGTCGTGGCCGTGAGTGAGCAGGATGGCTTTCACTGCGCGGCCGTTGACGGCTTCGACAATCGCGGCGGGATTGTGGGCGGGATCGATGACGATGCACTCGTCGGCGTCACCGATGATCCACACGTTGTTGTCCACATCCCACGTGCCGCCGTCGAGGGAGAAGGTGCCGGACGTTACGACGCGATCGATCGTGGGGTTGGTTTCGGCGTTCACAGTTCAACCACCGATCGGAGGACGGCTCCCTGGTGCATCTTGTCGAACGCCTCTTCCACCTGGTTGATGGTGATGCGCTCCGTGACGAAGGCATCAAGGTCCAGCTTGCCCTGCTTGTAGAGGTCAACCAGCATGGGGAAGTCCCTGGAGGGCAGGCAGTCGCCGTACCAGGAGGACTTCAGCGACCCGCCACGGCCAAAGACATCCAGCAGCGGCAGTTCGAGCGTCATCTCGGGCGTGGGGACGCCCACGAGGACAACGGTTCCGGCGAGGTCGCGGGCGTAGAAGGCCTGCTTGTAGGTTTCAGGACGGCCGACGGCGTCAATCACCACGTCTGCTCCGAAACCGCCAGTAAGCGCACGGATTTCCTCAACGGGGTCCCCGGCAGAGGAATCGACGGTGTGGGTGGCGCCCAGTTCCTTGGCGCGTTCGAGCTTCTTGGCGTCAATGTCCACCGCAATGATGGTGGTGGCCCCTGCGAGCGCAGCGCCGGCGATGGCTGCTACGCCCACGCCGCCGCAGCCGATGACGGCGACTGAATCGCCGCGCTTGACGCCGCCGGTGTTGATCGCGGCGCCCAAACCTGCCATGACGCCGCAGCCGAGCAGGCCGACGGCGGCGGGATCGGCGTCGGGGTCTACTTTGGTGCACTGGCCGGCAGCAACGAGTGTCTTTTCGATGAACGCTCCGATGCCCAGGGCCGGCGACAGTTCGGTGCCGTCTTCGAGGGTCATCTTTTGCGTTGCGTTGTGGGTGTTGAAGCAGTACTGGGCTTGGCCGCGCTTACAGGCACGGCAGTTTCCGCAGACTGCACGCCAGTTGAGGACTACGCGGTCGCCGGGGGCGACGTCGGTGACGTCGGGGCCCACAGCGCTGACGACGCCGGTGGCTTCGTGGCCCAGCAGGAACGGGAAGTCGTCGCTGATGCCGCCCAGTTTGTAGTGGAGGTCGGTGTGGCAGACGCCGCTGGTGAGGATGTCAACGAGTGCTTCACCGGGCCCTGGTTCGGGAACCAGCACGGTTTCGAGGGTTGCGGGTGCGCCTTTGGAGCGGACGACTACGCCTTTGACTGCGTGGACCATGGAGAGGGTTCCCTTCGGGCTCGCGGAGAGCGGGCCCGGCTAACTGCAGAAGGGCCCGCTACGGATTCCCAATCTGTCTATCACAGGTGGCAGACAGTTAGTGGATTGTTCCGTGCGGACCCTTCAGGGTGTACGTGAGCCTTAGGCTGCGAGTCGGCTTTCAACCTCGGAGGCTGAGGGGTTGGTGGCAGCGGTTCCGTCGGGGAAGAGCACGGTGGGAACGGTGCGGTTGCCACCGTTGAGCTGCTCGACGAGTTCGGCGGTGCCATCGACTTCTTCGATGTTGATCTCGGTGTAGCCGATGCCCTTGGCGTCCAGCTGCTTCTTCAGGCGGTTGCAGTAACCGCACCAGGTGGTCGAGAACATGGTGATGGTGCCGGAGTCGGGAGTGAAGTCCACAGAGCTCTCCTCAGTAATGGTCGTTTTCGCGGGTTGGTTCGTTCGTAACAACGGTAACCCGGCGCCGAATAATTCCCGTGCGGCCGGGAAGTGCACGTTACATCACATGTCCGCGCTGGTGCGTTCCTTCGGGAGAGGGCAGACTGTTCGCATGTGTGGACGCTATGTGATGGCCCGTGCGGTGGGGGACCTGCTCGCCGATTTTGACGCCGAACTTGAAAACGAGATCGCCCTTGAAAAGTCGTGGAACGTGGCCCCGACGGACGCGGTTCCCATCGTCCTGGAGCGCCTGGTGGAGGATAACCCGAAGCGGCAGCTGCATGTTGCCAAGTGGGGGCTGGTCCCCTCATGGGCCAAGGATCCCAAGGGTGGCGCCAGGTTGATCAACGCCCGCAGCGAGACCCTCCTGGAGAAGCCCTCCTTCAAGAAGGCTGCCGTGGCCCGCCGGTGCGCGGTCCCAGCCGATGGCTACTACGAGTGGAAGAAGGGGGAGGGCAAGAGCAAGCAGCCCTATTACGTGCACCCGGGGGACGGGCACGGACTGGTCTTTGCGGGATTGTATGAGTGGTGGAAGGACCAGTCGGCTTCACCTGACGACCCCGGACGCTGGCTGCTTTCCATGTCCATCCTGACCGCCGACACACCGACTGCCGAATCAGCCCGGACCCGGCGCAGCGCCTCGGTGTTCGACGAGCTCACAGCGCTTCACGATCGTGTTCCGTTGCCCATGGGAGCCGAAACAATGGAAGCGTGGCTCGATCCGCGCGAGAAGGATGCGGCAGGTTTGGTGGAGCTGGTCCGCTCCAGGGCACACGACGCGGCAGCCGATTGGACAATTGACCCGGTGGGCGCCGCCGTCGGTAATGTCCGCAACAACTCACCGGAACTCATTGAACCGGTGGAAGGGCTCTTCTAGCAGTCAGAGAGCTTCGTTCACTGGAACGCCGGACTGGAACTCGCGGCCGTCCGCTTCGCTGAACGCTGTCATGACATGGCCTTTGCTGAGCCCATGGATGGCGGAGAGGGGGAAACTGCCTGTGATGACGTTTCCGGAGTGCTCCACGCCCTTGATGTCGTAGTTTTCCTCTGCGCTGAGGGAGTGGTTGAACGAGTAGAACGAGATCGCTTCGCCGTTCATGAACTCGATGCCAAGCCTTCGCTGGGAGGAGTAGTCTTCGCTGGCAGCAACAAGGCCCACGACGTAGGCGCCGGAGCCCGGTATGTTGCCGTCGATTTCGAACCGTGCCACCAGGTTCTCGTCCGAGGCTGAGATGTTGACCTGCTTGAGGAGTGCGTCATTGGTGCTCATGCCATAATCCTGCTCTGCGGACCCGCTGCCGTCCACCCCTTTGCCGGTCAGCCCTCCAGGAGGCGCTGGACGTTGCTTGCCACGACTGTGGGCTCAAGGCTTTGTCCCCGGCGTGCGGTGAGGGTGTGCATGGCCAGCCCGTCGCTGTAGTCCGCCACTGCTTCCGCCCGTGCCCTGGCATCGGCTATGCCCATGGTTTCGAGAACCTGCGCCAAGGCGGAAAGCATCCTTTCGTGGCCCGCTGCCACAACGTCCGGTTGATCGAGGGCGAGGACAAACCGGGCCCGGGTCAGTTCAGCGTTTTCGTGCGCGAGTGCCATGAGTGAGGTGGCGAGTTGACCCGCCAAGGCGGGCACCGACGTCGGGACCTCAAAACGGCCCTGCTGCAGAAGCAGGTTGTCCAGCTCTTCGACGCGGTCGACGGCGGCGCTGACCAAGGCGGCGCGGCTGCGGAAATAGTTCGAGGTAGTTCCGACGGCGACGCCGGCCTGGGCGTCGACGGCCCGGTGGGTGAGTCCCTTGAGTCCCTGGGCGGAGACAACGGCGAGCGCTGCGTCGGCTAACTGTGTACGTCGGTCAGGCATGGCGAAAGTCTAGCTTCAACCCCTGGCACCACTACAAATGTAGTAGTACAGTGACCGCATGGAAAACGTAGACATTATTGGCGGCGGCATAGCCGGGCTCGCGCTCGCAGCGCGGCTGGACCCCGGAAGATTCAGCGTCACCCTGCACGAGCAGAGGCCCTACCTCCCCACGGTGGGGACAACCCTGGCGATGTGGCCCGAAGCCCAGCGGGCCCTTTCGGAACTGGGGATCCTCGGGGCCGTCAGGGACCGGGGCGCCATTATCACCGCGGGCGCCCTCCGGCATCCGGGTGGAGAGCCGGCATTGTCCATGGAGGGCGAGGGTTTGCTTGGGGTCTCGCGGACCGAACTGCTCAGCCTGCTGGACTCCGCTGTGCCAAGTGTTGTTCGGAGGGTTACGGAGAGGGTGGAAGGCGTTCCCGCTCCCTCGGGTTTGACGGTCGGCGCGGATGGCGTCCACAGCGTGGTTCGCCAGTACGCATGGGGAAAGCGCAGCGCCGCCAGGGCCACGCCCTTCCTGGCAGTCCGCGGAGTTGTACCCCTGGTCCCATCGCCGGAAGATGTTGGAGAGTACTGGGGCCGGGGAGAGATCTTCGGTTTGGCCCCCGCCAAGGGCGGAACCAACTGGTACGCCTCCTTCAGATCGCCGTTGGGTCCCGGGCGGGTCGACGTCGAAGAAGCGCTGGGGGCAGCAAGGGCCCGCTATGCCCAGTACTCGCCGGCCGTGCAACACGTGCTTTCCCGGGCAACTCCGGAAAATTCACTGGCCCAACGCATCTGGACCACCCCTGCCATGGCCCGCTATGTGAAGGGAAGCGTCGTGTTGCTCGGAGATGCCGCCCACGCCATGACGCCCAACCTCGGTAGGGGCGCCTGCGAAGCACTGATTGATGCCGTGACCCTAGGCAGGCTGCTCAATGACCTGCCGCTGGAGGAGGCGCTCGCCGGCTATGAAAGGAAACGCGTGTTCCGCACCCAGCAAATGCGGTTGGCCTCGGCCCTGATAGGCAGGATTGCCCTCGCACAGCGCATGCAACCCCTAAGGGATTCCCTGCTGAAGCAGGCGGGGAGGCAGGTCTCCCGGGTCCAGGGAAAAGCAAAAACTTCGAAGTAGGTTTTGTCGGAGCAGCGTCGTAAACTGGAAGTATTCGAACATACTTTCGAATATGGGTTGAGGCGCAAGGAGTGTGGATATGGGACTGTTCAGCGAATCAGTGGACGTCATCTGCACAGACCAAGGCCAACCACAGGAAGTAACGTTTAAGGGAACCAGCTACAAAGTTGCGGGAGAGCCGGACCGATGGTTTGAACGACGCAAGTGGTGGGCAGAGGAAACCCGTGCACCCATCGGCAGCGGAGCAGGGCTGGTCGACCACGAAATCTGGCGCGTGCAACTCGAAAACACCATCACCCTGGACATCGTCCGCCACCTTGGCAGCGGGCGATGGCGGCTCCTCCGCATCCACGATGCAGCACCGGCACGCGCCGTTGAGCCCGACGAAGCAGCGTGAACCTTGAGCTTCACCCACCTGCACGTCTCAACAGCCTTCAGCGCCCACTATGGGGTCTCCTGGCCCGATGAACTCGCCCAAGCCGCCGCAGCAGATTCAGCAACCGCGCTCGCCTGTACTGACAGGGACGGTCTGTACGGAACTGTGAAACACATCAAGGCCTGCATGGACGCGGGCATCGACCCCATCGTGGGGGTTAACCTTGCAGTCTTCGACGACGACGGCGACCACCGCACCCAAATTGCCGGTCGCGTCGTCGTCCTGGCCCACGGCAACAACAACGGGGCCGGATACAGGGCGCTCTGCCGCCTCATCTCCGACGCCCACGCACGGACCTCAGGAAAAGCCGGCGGAACAATCCCGGTGGCAGTCACCAGAAGTGAACTCGCCTCACGAACCCTCGATCCCCAAACACTCAAACCTGTCCTCACCGTCCTGATCGGCCCCGATTCCGATGTGGGGCAATCCATGGGAGGACGCAAATACCTCAGGCCCCGGACCCTCTTCAAAGAGTGGATCAACGCCATGCCACCGGGCACCATCGTCGCCGAAACAGTGACCCACCTCAGCGCTCCCGGAGAACCCCTCAGCACCGCCCATGCAGTGCGGATGCTCAAACTGGCACTCGAATACAACGTCCCGGCAATCCTCAGCAACGCAGTCCGCTACTGCGCGCAGGACGGCGCCGCCACCGCAGACGTCCTCGACTCAGCGCGCACCCTTAAATCCCTCCCCGAACTCTCAACCGCCCCAATGCTCCAGCCCACAGGCCAAGGATGGCTCAAGAACGCCCACCAAATGCTCCAACTGGGCAAGGAAATCATGGGCGCCGCCGGTCAAGGCAAAGCCGACCTCCACAAACTCCTTGCCAACACAGAAGCCCTCGCCGACAAATGCCGGATCAATCCCGTCCTGGATATGGGATGGAAAACGCCGGTTGTCCCTGAAGCCTCCATCATCGGCATCGAAAAAGATCCAATGGTCGAACTGGCCGAACGCTGCAACGCTGGAATCTCCCGACGATTCCCCGGCATCAGCGGCTCGGCCGAAGAACAGCTGCGCTCGCGGTTGGACCACGAGCTTGGAATCATTGGCAACCTGGGGTTCGGCTCATACTTCCTCACCGTGGCAGAGGTTTCACGGATGATCCTGGACATGGGGGTAAGGGTCGCGGCTCGGGGATCCGGTGCCTCCAGCTTGGTCAACTATTTGATCGACATCAGCCAGGTTGACCCGATCCGCCACGACCTCATCTTTGAACGCTTCCTGTCCGGGCGCCGGTCAACCCTGCCCGATATCGACATCGATGTTGAAAGTGCTGAACGGCACAACGTCTATCGAAAGATCTTTGACCGGTTCGGAGCCGAGCGCGTCACCCTCATGAGCATGCAAAACGGGTATCGGGCAAGGGGCGCCGTCCGGGATGCGGGAATGGCGCTGGGCATGGACGAAGGCGAAATCGGCGAAATCGCCAAGCAACTGTGGAGGTTTTCTGCCCGCAAATTCCGTGAGGCCCTGGTGGAGAAGCCTGAGCTTCGCGATTTTGCCGGGCGGGTGGAACGGGGTGCTATGGAAGAAAACCAGCAGCTCGATCTGCTGGTGGACCTGACCGAAAGACTGGACCGCTTGCCCCGCCACATCTCCATGCACCCCTGCGGAGTGATCCTGGGTGATGCCACCCTCCTGGACCGGACTCCTGTGCAACCCAGCGGGTTGGGCCTGCCCATGAGCCAGTTCGACAAGCACGACATGGATCCCATGGGCATGCTGAAACTGGATGTCCTTGGCGTGCGTATGCAAAGTGCCATGGCTTTCGCTGTCCGGGAAGTCATCCGGTTGCATCCAAGCAAGGAAGAGGTAGTGGAAGCCGGCAGGCATCCCGTTGGGCCAGGTGGTTCGGGTCCTGACTATATTGCGCCGGATGGGAAGATCGACCTGAATGCGGTCCCCTTCGACGACCAGGCCACCTATGAGCTGATCAGGAGCACCCACACCCTGGGGTGCTTCCAAATCGAATCCCCGGGCCAGCGCGAGCTCATTGGCAAGATGGCACCCCGGGAATTCAACGACCTCATCATAGATATTTCCCTCTTCAGGCCCGGGCCCATGAAATCTGACATGGTCCGGCCCTTCCTGGAGCACAGGCATGGTTTTGCCCCGGAGGTCTATCCGCATCCGGACCTCAAGCCGGTCCTGCAGGAAACGCATGGCGTGACGGTGTTCCACGAACAGATCCTCAAAACATTCGATGTCATGACCAAGTGTGGACTGGACAGGGCTGACGAGTTCCGTCGTGCCCTGGGTGACGAAGTCCACGAACCCGGCGTCGAGAAGTTCTTTCGCAAGGAAGCGATCAGGAACTATCCGCCTGAAGTCGTGGACAAGGTCTGGGGGACCCTTAAGGCCTTTGGCAGCTTCGGTTTCTGCAAGGCCCATGGGGCGGCGTTTGCCGTGCCCACCTACCAATCAGCCTGGCTCAAGACCCATCATCCCGAAGCTTTCCTCGCAGGGCTGTGGGAACACGATCCCGGGATGTACCCCAAACGCCTCCTGGTGGCAGAAGCCCGCCGGCTTGGCATTCCCATCCTCCCGTTGGACATCAACCGAAGCCATGCTGAATACCGGGTCGAAAAAATCCAGGAGGGCCCTGACACGGGCAAGCTCGGCATCCGCTTGAGCCTGACCGGCATCTATGGGCTGTCCGGTGCCGAGCTGACGAGGATTGTTGCCGGCCAGCCCTACGATTCCCTGGCGGACCTCCGGGCCCGGGCAAGGGTGAGCAAGCCAAACATCAAAAGGCTGGCCCAGCTGGGGGCCTTTGATGCCCTGCATAAGGATTCCGGCGGAAAAGCAAACCGCGCAGACCTCGTACAGCACCTGCAAGCCCTCCAAACAAGTCCAGCCAGGAAAGCTGCCGACGTCATTGAGGGGCAACTGTCCTTTGCGCTGGGGGATGTTGAGCTGCGGAACCTGGCTCCTGAACTGCCCGCCCCCACCAGGGTGGAAAACGTCAGGGCCGAGCTTGACCTGATGGCAATGGACGTCAGTGAGCACCTGATGGACAGCCATAGGCCGTTGTTGGACAAACTCGGAGTCACCACTGCTGACAAACTTCTGGGACTGCGAAACGGCACTGAGGTCCTGGTGGCGGGAGTGCGGGTCGCCACCCAAACCCCACCCATGCGGGGAGGGCGGCGCGTGGTGTTCATCAGCATCGACGACGGCACCGGTTGCGTTGATTCTGTCTTCTTCCACGAAGCACAGGAAGATTCCGGTCCACTGCTGTTCGGCACCCGGATGTTGCTGATCCGGGGGACTACCAGGAGGACCGGTCCCAGGGGAATCAGCCTGAGCGCCAGCAAAGCATGGGACCTTGGCAAGCCTGAGACCTTGCCCTACGCGGAACTCCTTCCGTCCGGAGCTGGGCTGCCTGACGAATACATCGATCACGGACCACTTCACGGGATCTCCCGGAACCTTGCCATCACGGGCTTAGGCAGCTGAATCCGGCGACGGCGTGCTGCTTTGGCCGCCTCCACCGAAACGGATACGATTGACGGTGGCTGGCTGTGGTCCCCGTACGCCACAAGCTACGAAGCCTCAACTATGAATAGGAGACACCCGTGTCAGATGCCCAACAGATCACCCTCATCGTCGATGGCGAAGAGACCAAGGTGACGGAAGGGACTACCGGCGCGGAACTCTTTTTCGAGCGCCGCGACGTCGTTGTAGCCCGTGTCAACGGTGTGCTGAAAGACCTCGACCAGGTGCTTCCCGCCGACGCTGAGATCGAAGGCGTCACCATCGAATCACCCGATGGCCTCAACGTGCTGCGCCACTCCACCGCGCATGTCATGGCGCAGGCTGTGCAGCAGTTGCGCCCCGACGCCAAGCTTGGCATTGGCCCGTACATCACCGATGGCTTCTACTTCGACTTTGACGTCGCCGAGCCATTTACGCCGGAAGACCTGCGCCAGCTGGAAAAGATGATGCAGAAAATCATCAACCAGAACCAGAAGTTCGTTCGCCGCGTGGTCACCGAAGAAGAAGCCCGCGAAGCCATGGCAAACGAGCCCTACAAGCTCGAACTGCTGGGGAAGAAAAACGAAGCAACCGACGCCGCGGAAGGCGTCAACGTTGAGGTCGGCGCCGGCGACATCACCATCTACGACAATGTGGACAGGAAGAGCGGCGAGAGCGTCTGGTGCGATCTGTGCCGTGGACCGCACCTGCCCAACACCAAAATCATTTCCAACGCTTTCGCGTTGACCCGTTCCTCCGCTGCCTACTGGCTGGGTAACCAGAACAACCAGCAGCTACAGCGCATCTACGGCACGGCCTGGCCCACCAAGGAAGCCCTCAAGGCCTACCAGGAACGAATTGCCGAGGCTGAGCGCCGCGACCACCGCAAGCTCGGTGTGGAACTGGACCTGTTCTCCTTCCCGGATGAGCTTGGTTCCGGCCTCCCCGTTTTCCACCCCAAGGGCGGCATCATCCGCAAGGAGATGGAAGACTACTCACGCAAGCGCCACGTGGATGCCGGCTACGAGTTCGTTTACACCCCCCACATCACCAAGGGACACCTTTACGAGGTTTCCGGCCACCTTGACTGGTACAAGGACGGCATGTTCCCGGCGATGCAGGTGGACGCCGAATTCAACGAAGACGGCACGGTCCGCAAGCCGGCACAGGACTACTACCTGAAGCCGATGAACTGCCCCATGCACAACCTGATCTACCGCTCGCGTGGCCGTTCCTACCGTGAACTTCCGTTGCGTTTGTTCGAGTTCGGATCTGTGTACCGCTACGAAAAGTCCGGCGTCGTGCATGGCCTGACACGAGTTCGCGGCATGACACAGGACGACGCCCACATCTACTGCACGCGCGAGCAGATGAAGGACGAACTCACCACCACGCTGAACTTCGTCCTGGGACTCCTCAAGGACTACGGCCTGGACGACTTCTACCTGGAGCTCTCCACCAAGAACGAGGAAAAGTTCGTCGGTGACGACGCCGCCTGGGAAGAGGCCACACGCACCCTTTCCGAGGTTGCTGCAGCTTCCGGCCTGGAACTGGTTCCGGATCCGGGTGGAGCAGCTTTTTACGGTCCCAAGATCTCCGTGCAGGCCAAAGACGCTCTGGGCCGGACCTGGCAGATGTCCACCATCCAGCTGGACTTCAACCTGCCCGAACGCTTCGAACTGGAGTACCAGGCCGCCGATGGCACGCGCCAGCGCCCGGTCATGATCCACCGGGCCCTCTTCGGTTCCGTGGAACGCTTCATGGGTGTCCTCACCGAACACTACGCGGGTGCTTTCCCCGCATGGCTTGCCCCCGTCCAGGTAGTAGGCATCCCCGTAGCCGAGACTTTCAATGACTACATGTTCGACGTCGTGGACCAGCTGAAGGCCGCAGGAATCCGGGCTGAGGTGGATATCTCCTCGGACCGCTTCCCGAAGAAGATCCGAACCGCCAGCAAGGACAAGATCCCGTTCGTCCTCATTGCCGGAGGCGAGGACGCCGAAGCAGGCGCCGTGTCATTCCGCTTCCGGGACGGCAGCCAGGATAACGGCGTGCCCGTGGCAGAGGCGGTCCGCCGGATCGTGGACGCCGTCAAGAACCGCGAGAGCTGACGGAACGGGACACAGAGACGGTGCAGGAGAACACAGGCGCGGCAGCCGGCATTCCAGGCGACGCCGAAGTAACCGATGACTTCGGACTCGCGGGCGTCCCGGACGCATTTCAGCGCCTGTGGACTCCGCACCGGATGGCCTACATCAAGGGCGGGCAGGATCAGTTCAAGAACAAGGACGATTGCCCGTTCTGTGTAGGGCCCACCCGTACTGATGAGGAATCCCTCATCGTCTACCGGGGAAAGACCTGCTACGTGGTCCTCAACCTGTTCCCTTACAACCCGGGGCATTTGTTGATCTGCCCTTACCGCCATGTGCCCGATTACACGGACATCACCGCGGAGGAGACGGCCGAGTTCGCCGAGCTCACCCAGACCGCAATGCGCGTCCTGCGGAAAGTCTCCAACCCCAGTGGTTTCAACCTGGGCATGAACCAGGGAGTAACGGGTGGCGCCGGTATTGCTGCGCACCTTCATCAGCACGTCGTTCCACGCTGGGGCGGGGACGGAAATTTCTTCCCCATCATCGCCCAGACCAAGGCCATCACGCAGACACTCGATGAGGTCCGCAAGCTTGTGGCTGAAGCCTGGCCGGGGGAGTCGAATGCTGAATAGGCACGCACGCGGCTTTTTCACATCCCTCTTTACCCCGCTGGCCCGCTGGCTCCTCAGGATCGGTGTGTCACCTGACGCCGTCACCATTGCGGGAACAGCGGGCGTCATCCTTGGTGGCCTGGTGCTCTACCCGCTTGGCCATTTGTGGTGGGGCTCGGTGGTTGTTGCCTTCTTCGCATTCTCGGACGTGGTGGATGGCATCATGGCGCGGATGCAAGGCCGGAGCGGTGGTTGGGGCAATTTCCTTGATTCCACCCTTGACCGGCTGGCTGACGGTGCCATTTTCGCGGGCCTCACCATCTGGTTTTTCACCAGGGGCCAGGACCCCGCCATCGGAACAGCCGCCGTCGTATGCCTAGTCCTGGGAATGGTGGTGTCCTACGCCAGGGCCAAAGCCGAATCCCTGGGCTACCAAGCCAGCGTCGGGATCGCCGAGCGCGCTGAGCGTTTGGCGTCCGTCCTGCTGATTGCCGGGCTAACCGGCCTGGGGCTTCCGCCCGTCGTGTTGTTCGCAACGCTGGTCCTGCTTGCCATTGCCAGCGTGGTCACGATCGTCCAGAGAATGGCCACCGTCCACCGGCAAGCCATGGCCGAGGTCGAGGGAACTGGCATCTGACCAGAGTGTCCCTACCGCAATTGTGCAGCCGTCCTACCACAGCACTGTTTGTTGCCCCCAAAGGCAGTAATGAATGTACTGCGGCCCTGCAACGTGCGACTACTATTACTAGTACTTGGTCACCTTGACCTGAAACCCGGTGTGCACTGATAGCGGTCGTGTGGCTGCGCGTGGCTCCGGCAAGAAGGTCGTTTATCTACCCATAGGGGTTTTTGTGTCTACACCAGATGTAAGCAACGAAGCCGGTTCGTCCGCGAACAGCGTCACGGGCAGCAGCCGCGTCAAGCGGGGCATGGCTGAGATGCTCAAGGGCGGCGTCATCATGGACGTCGTTAACGTCGAGCAGGCCCGCATCGCCGAGGACGCCGGCGCCGTTGCCGTCATGGCCCTCGAGCGTGTCCCGGCCGACATCCGCGCCCAGGGTGGCGTGTCCCGCATGTCCGATCCGGACATGATCGATCAGATCATCGCCGCCGTGTCCATCCCGGTGATGGCCAAGGCCCGCATCGGCCACTTCGTCGAAGCCCAGGTCCTGCAGTCCCTCGGAGTTGATTACATCGACGAGTCCGAGGTCCTGACCCCGGCCGACTACGTCAACCACATCGACAAGTGGAACTTCACCGTCCCGTTCGTGTGTGGTGCCACCAACCTTGGCGAGGCGCTGCGCCGCATCAACGAGGGCGCGGCCATGATCCGTTCCAAGGGCGAAGCCGGTACCGGCGATGTTTCCAACGCCACCGGGCACATGCGCAAGATCCGTGCCGAGATCGCCAAGCTCGCCGCCCTCCCCGAGGACGAGCTGTACGTCGCGGCCAAGGAACTGCAGGCCCCGTACGAACTGGTCAAGGAAATTGCCGCGACCGGCAAGCTCCCGGTAGTGCTGTTCACCGCCGGTGGCATCGCGACTCCGGCTGATGCTGCGATGATGATGCAGCTCGGCGCCGACGGTGTGTTCGTTGGTTCGGGTATCTTCAAGTCCGGTAACCCGGCAGAGCGCGCGGCCGCCGTCGTCAAGGCCACCACGTTCTACGACGACCCCGATGTCATCGCCAAGGTCTCCCGTGGCCTGGGCGAAGCGATGGTCGGCATCAACGTCGACGAAATCCCTCAGCCCCACCGCCTCGCAGAGCGCGGCTGGTAACAGCAAAAGCAGTACGACGCCGGGTGGTCGCCTCACAGAGGTGGCCACCCGGCGTCGTTGTCAGCTCAGTCCCCGGCGCTTGAGCAGCGGTTCCAGCTCAGCATCGCGGCCCCGGAACGACCTGAACGACTCCAGGGGGTCGCGGCTGTTTCCCCGGGACAGCAATTCTTCCCTGAAGTGGTCCCCGTTCGCGCGGCTCAGGCCCCCGTTTTCCTTGAACCATTCCACAGTGTCGGCGTCCAGTACCTCGCTCCAAATGTAGGAGTAGTATCCGGCCGCATATCCGGCGCCGGCAAAGATGTGTTGGAAATACCCGGTCCGATAGCGTGGCGGAATCAGGGGGTGGGCAACGCCGGCGTCGGCCAGGGCCTTGGCTTCGAACGCGAGCACGTCGTCGGGGACGTCCGCGGTGGACAGCACATGCCATGCGAGGTCCAGCAGCGCCGCCCCAAGGTATTCCGTGGTTGCAAAACCTTCGCCCCATAACAATGAGTCGTTGAGTTTATCCACGATGTCCTGGGGAAGGGCTTCACCGGTGGCATGATGGCGGGCATAGTTGGCCAGGACCTCGGGCCACATGATCCACATTTCGTTGACCTGCGAGGGGTATTCCACGAAGTCACGTGGAACCGAGGTCCCGGAAAACCGTGGGTACGCGACATCCGAGAGCAGGCCGTGCAGGGCATGGCCAAATTCGTGGAAGACAGTGCGTACCTCGTCAAGGGTCAGCAGCGTCGGTTCGCCCGGAGCCGGCTTGGTGATGTTGAGGTTGTTGATCACCACGGATTGGGTGCCCAGCAGCCTGGACTGGTCCATGAGGGAGTTCATCCACGCCCCGCCGCGCTTGGACTCCCGGGTGTAGTAGTCGCCGAGGAACAGGCCAAGGCCGGTGCCGTCTTCGTTGCGCACCTCCCACACGCGGACGTCGGGATGGTAGCCCTGCAGATCGTCCCGCTCGTGGAAGCTCAAACCATACAGTTGCGTGGCCGCGTGGAACACACCGTCCCGCAGTACAGCGTCCAGGGTGAAGTACGGCCGGAGCGCCTGTTCATCCACTTGGAACTTTTCCTTGCGGACGCGTGACGAGTAGAAAGCCCAGTCCCAGGCTTCCAAGGGGTGGCCCGCGGACTGAGCCAAGGCATCGGCTTCCGCCTGTGCATTCCTCACTGCGGCCGGCGCCAACCGGCCAAGCATTGCGTGGACCGCGGAAAAATCGGGGGCGGTCTGTTGGTCCACCACCAGTTCTGCGTAGTTGGCGAACCCCAGGAGGGATGCCTTCTCTGCGCGCAGCTGCACAGTAGCTGTCACGAGTTCGCGCACATCCAGCGGCCCGCCGTCGGTGCCGCGGGCGAGGGACGCTTCATACAGGCGACGGCGGATGCCCCGGTTTTCCAGTGAGGCAAGGGCAGGCTGGTTGCTGGGTTGAATGAGGGTGATGAGGTACTTGCCGTCGTGGCCGGCGGCTTTGGCAGCCTCGGCGGCACCGGCGATGTCCTCGGACGAGAGCCCGGCCAGGTCTGCTTGGTCATCCAGGAGCAGGGCCGAGGCCTTCATGGCGTCCTTTACGCGCTGGCCGAACTCGGTCCCCAACCGGGAGAGCTCAGCGTTGACTTCGCGCAGCCTGCCCTGGCCGTCGTCATCGAGTTGGATTCCGGACTGCCGGAACTCCTTGAGATATTCCTCCACGAGTCGCGACGATTCAGGATCGAGTCCGGTCATGTCGATAGTCGCGAACCGTTCGTAGAGTCCGCGGTCCATGTACACGGCATCCTGGTGGGCGGAGAACTTGGGAGACAACTCGATTTCCATCGATTTGATGTCATCCGTGGCGTCCGCCGAAACGAGTGTGTAGAACGCAGATGCGGCCCTGTGAAGGAGGCGTCCGGAGCGTTCCATGGCCACGGCAGTATTTTCGAACGTCGCGGATTCCGGGTTCTCCACGATGAGCCTGATCTCCCGCAGATGCTCTGCGAGCCCTGCCTCTACCGCTTCGGCGTAGTGGCTGGCTTTGACTCCGTCGAAAGTGGGCAGCCCGTACGGCAAGGGACTTGGACTCATGAGGGGATTGGTCATGAAGTGACTCTTTCACGTAAGAATCGTGTCCTCAATAGCGGCACGCCCTGAACTGCCCGGCTTCACCCGTAGGATGAAAATTATGGGGAAGATCACAAACCCGCCCGGATTTGCCACCTGCGCAAGGGGGCTGAAAATAGCCGTCGTGGCAACCCTCGCACTTTCGTTGGGCGCCTGTGGGGTGATCGCCGAGAATGACCAGCAGAACCGCAGCAATGCCGCCACGGCTCCAGCCACGCAGCCTCCCTCACCCACTCCGACACCTGCGCCCAACCCAACTCCCGGAAAAGGGCCCGCCTGTCCGGAACTGCGTTGCACCTCGATTACGGTGACAGGGGACATGCTGGTCCACACCCAGCTTTGGCAGCAGGCCAAGGCGGACGCCGCGGCGGCGGGACTGCCCGGCTACACCTTCGTTCCCCTCCTGGAAGGACAGCGACGGTACATCAGCAAAAGCGATCTTGCCATCTGCCACCAGGAGACTCCTGTCGGCACGCCCGATGGTCCATTCTCCGCATACCCGTCCTTCAACGTTCCGCCACAGATCACTACCGCGTCCAAGGACATCGGTTACCAGGCGTGCACGACGGCGAGCAACCACACCATCGACCGGGGGACCGAAGGGCTGCTCCGCACCTTGGACGCCCTTGATGCCGCCGGGCTGAAACACACAGGTTCCTACCGCACAGAAGCGGCTTCGAAAGAAATTCTGATGCTTCAGACCGATGCTGCCAAGGTGGCCGTGATCGTCGGCACCTATGGCCTCAATGGACAGATTCCCGAGTATCCGTGGCTGGTGGACGAGCTCGATCCGGCGGCCATGATCGCTAAAGCGACGCGCGCCAAAGCGCTGGGAGCCGACATCGTCCTGGGCGTGATGCATGCCGGCGACGAGTACGCCAGCGAGGCCAACGCCCAGCAACAGGAAGTGGCGCACGCCCTGGTGGACAGCGGCCAGTTCACCATGATCTACGGACACCACACCCACTCCGTGCTCCCCATCGAAAACTACAAGGGAACCTGGATTGTCTACGGACTGGGCAACGGCATTACCGAGTTGTCCCCGTGGTATGTCGTCAACAATGAAGGCCTCCTGGTGCGGGCCCAGTTCAGCCAGAACGCCGCCGGAGCCTGGACCGCGTCCGATCTCGCCTGGGCGCCATCGGTGATCGTCCGGGATCCGTACCGCTGGTGCTCCGTAGCAAGTGATGCACCCCAAGGTGTGTGTGCTTCGCCTGCGGCGGATGCCGAAACCCACCAACGCACCAAGGCAGTTGTTGAGTCCATGGGCGCGGCTACCGCCGGTGCGCACGAACTGCTGATCACCAAGGAGAAGTAACAGGCCTACCGCGGGCGCCGCGCGGCATGTTCGCGCGCGAGGCGGGCGTAATCGTCGTCGGGCGCTCCCGGTACGAAGGAACCAAACTTGCGTTCCGCGGCAGTTCGGATCAGGAAGTCGGCAATAGCCGGGTTCTTGGGCAGCAAGGAGCCGTGCAAGTAGCTGGCCACCACATTGTTGTAGCGGGCACCTTCATGGCCGTCCTTACTGTTGTTCCCGGCACCCTTGGTGACGGTCCCAAGAGGTTCGACGCCGGGACCCAACGTGGTCTGTCCGCTGTGGTTCTCGTACCCCAGGATGTCCCCGAACTCGGTGGACTTCATGATGACGTTGCCAATCAGCCGTTCGTCAGTGCCGTGGGTTTCAACATCCAGGATGCCGATCCCTGGGATCACCGGTCCGGTGCTGGTCTTGAAGAACTTGCCAAAAAGCTGGTAAAGCCCGCAAATCACCAGCATGGGGGCGCCGTCGTCGGCCATCTGCCTGAGGTGCTCCGCCTGGGCCTGGAGATCGTCCTGGATGACCAGCTGGCCACTGTCCTGCCCGCCGCCGCCCACAACAATGTCGATATCTTCGGGGAATTCATCGCCAACGTTGTACTCCAGCAGTTCGGGCGTGTAGCCGTGCCACTTGATGCGCTGCTGCAGGACCAGGGCGTTGCCCCAGTCGCCGTAGATGTTCATCTCTTTGGGATAGAGCTGAAGGACGCGGATGGTGCCCTTGCTGGGCTGCGTTTCGGGGCGGGGCTGTGCTTCCGAGGTCATGAGACCACCTCAACTATGGTGATTTTGGCGAGCTCGCGGCGAATGGCGAGCA
This sequence comes from Arthrobacter sp. B0316-5-4, assembly GCF_059090325.1. Lineage (NCBI taxonomy): Bacteria > Bacillati > Actinomycetota > Actinomycetes > Micrococcales > Micrococcaceae > Arthrobacter > Arthrobacter sp. B0316-5-4. Next base: position 717,572 of record NZ_JBNHFN010000002.1, on the reverse strand, counting down.
TGGAAGTGTAGGTGCAGAAGACCCGCTTGGGCTTGCCGCGCGAGCCGTCGATGAACGCCCGAAGTGCGGCGGTGATGTCCGGCTCCACCACTCCGAACCGGACGTCGTCGTATTGAAGCCGCAGGGCCATGTCATACGCCCGGACGCCGGTGAGCACCTCCACTCCGTCCTCGCGGAGGGAATCGAACTCCACGTCCCACAGCCAGGACATGTCCCTGCCATCGGCGTAGTTGTCGTTGATGGCGATCATGGTGGCGTAGCCGCCGGCGGGGAACGACTTCAGGCCGAGGCGGAATCCGCTGGGGTTCTTCACCAGGACCAACTCAAGCGGCTGCCCGTCCACAGTCAGGCTTTCACCACGGCCGAAGGCGGGAGCAACCTCACCCAGGGCCTTCACGAGTTTGGGCGTATCAACCGGTCCAGTGCCAAGGATCGCCCTGGTCAGCGACAACGCGGCGGCGGCATTGAAGATGTTGTAGACACCACGGAGTTTCATCGCAGTGGTGACCGTCTCGCCGTCGAACTCAAAGTCGGCGTCCTGCGCACCGACCCTGCGGAGCACGACGTCGGCAGCCGGCAGATCTACAGCCTCGCCTGTCGCTGCGGCCACCGGCGTGCCGGAAGGCGACGGGCCGATGCCGGTGGTGCGCATCTCGTCGTCGTTGGGGAAAGTGCTGCGCAACGATTCGTCGAGGCCGAAGTACCGCACGCTTGGATGGTTGACGGCATCCAGGCCGTTGAGGACCTTTGCGATGCGGGCCACGCGGGGGTCTTCCCGGTTCAGGACCACGGTGTCCGTCGTCTTGGACGCAATGTGTTCCAGCAGGCGGGCCGTTTTGTCGATTTCGCCGAAGCGGTCCAACTGGTCCCGAAGGACGTTGAGCAGCAGGCTGTAGCGTGGCTGGACCTTGTTGACGAAGTGCACGGCATGGGCTTCGTCGAGCTCCAACACGGCAATATCCGCGTCAAGGCGTCCCCGCCAGTCCACGTCACCGAGCAGGGAAGCTGCGACACCGCGCGTGAAGTTGCTGCCGGACCGGTTGGTGAAGACCTTCAGGCCTTGGCTCTGGAGCAGTTCCACCACCATTTTCGTGGTGGTGGTTTTACCGTTCGTGCCACTCACCACGGCCACGCCGTGCGGCAGGGAAGCCAACGTTCGCTGCATGAAGCCCGGGTCGATTTTCTCGACCACCAAGCCGGGAAAAGCCGAGCCGCCGCCCCGAAGCCGGGAGAGCCTGCGGACCAGCTTGCCGAGGGGAACGCTGAAGGAAAGCATGCTCTGTAATATATCCCAGTCACGGCATGGAACCTGGCCCTTCGGCGGTGCCGGACGGTTCGCGACGACCAGGGCGGGGCCCGGAGCACTATGATGGTCCAATGACCAACCCCCTTTCCGACGCTTCATCACGCGTGGGTTCAGGACTCCGGATCGGCGTACTGGCTCTCCAGGGCGATTTCCGTGAGCACATCCGCGCCGTGGAAGCCGCCGGAGCTACCGGCGTGGGTATCCGCCGGCCGGCAGAGCTTGACGACATCGATGGCCTGATTATCCCAGGCGGCGAATCGACCACCATCGACAAATTGTCCCGCATCTTTGAACTCCGCGATCCGTTGCAAAAGCGCATTGCAGATGGACTCCCTGTCTACGGATCCTGTGCCGGCATGATCCTCCTCGCCGATGAGATCGCAGACCCTGCCACCGACCTCGCGGGAGCGCCCCAGCAGACTTTTGGTGGACTCGATATCACGGTGCGCCGCAATGCCTTTGGCCGCCAGCGCGAATCCTTCGAAACAGACCTTGATTTCAAGGGGCTGGAATTCAGTGCAGGGGATTCCGGCGTGGAGCCCGTCCACGCCGTGTTCATCCGCGGCCCATGGGTGGAACGCGTCGGACCCGGCGTCGAAGTGCTGGCTCAGGTCGATCCGGACCACGCCAGCCACACGGCTACTTTGCACGGAGTGGCTAGAATTGTTGCAGTGCGCTCCGGCCAACTGCTGGCCACCTCCTTCCACCCGGAAGTGACGGGGGAGAAGCGCGTGCATGAACTCTTTATTCGAATGATCAGAGGAGAAGCGTAAAGCATGTCAGGCCACTCCAAATGGGCGACCACCAAGCACAAGAAAGCCATCATTGACGGCAGGCGTGCAAAGTCGTTCGCAAAGCTGATCAAGAACATCGAAGTTGCTGCCCGCATGGGTGGACCGGACCTCGCCGGAAACCCGGGCCTGGAACTCGCCGTCACCAAGGCGAAGAAGACATCGGTCCCCAACGACAACATCGACCGCGCCATCAAGCGTGGTGCCGGACTCACTGGCGAAGTCGTCGACTACACCGAAATCATGTACGAGGCCCGTGGCCCCCACGGCTCGGCCTTGCTGATCGAGTGCTTGACCGACAACAAGAACCGCGCAGCATCCGAGGTCCGCCTCGCGATCTCACGCAACGGCGGCACCATCGCCGACCCCGGTTCTGTGAGCTACCTCTTTACCCGCAAGGGCGTCGTTGTCCTGCCGAAGAACGGCCTCAGCGAGGACGACATCCTGATGGCAGTGCTCGAGGCCGGTGCCGAGGAAGTCAAGGACAGCGGCGAGAACTGGGAAATCCACTCCGAGCCCTCCGATCTCCAGGCCATCCGCGACGCACTGAAGGAAGCGGGCATCGACTACGAAACCGATGAAGCTGAATTCGTGCCCTCCATGCAGGTGGACCTCGACGTCGATGGTGCCCGCAAATTCATGAAGCTCGTCGATGCCCTGGAAGAGCTGGACGATGTCCAGAACGTCTACAGCAACGCGGACCTCAGCGAGGAAGTACAGGCTGCCCTCGACGCCGACTAGGCGCGGCAGCACACAATTTTGACATCTCTCAGGAAGGCCCGGAATTGACTCTTCGCGTATTGGGAGTCGATCCGGGCCTTACCCGTTGCGGCATCGGCGTTGTGGACATCGAGCAGAACCGAAGGGCCACCATGGTCGCCGTCGGGGTGGTGGGGACGTCCGCTGAGCTGACGCTGGATAAGCGGCTGCTGGTCATCGCCCAGGCAATCGACGAGTGGCTCGACCTGCACGAACCGGACGTCGTCGCCGTCGAGCGTGTCTTCTCGCAGATGAACGTGAGTACGGTGATGGGTGTTGCCCAGGCCTCCGGGGTGGTGATCGCAGCCGCGGCCCGCCGAGGAATACCCGTAGCCCTCCACACGCCGTCCGAAGTAAAAGCCGCTGTGACGGGCAGTGGTACCGCCAACAAGGACGCCGTTACCAAGCTCGTCACCAAGATCCTGCGACTGAATGCACCGCCCAAACCGGCTGATGCCGCAGACGCGTTGGCCCTGGCCCTGACGCATGCCTGGCGTGCAGGCAGCGGCATGGGTTCGGCTGGTGGTTCCGGCAAAGGAACACTGACTCCTGCGCAGAAGGCATGGGCCGACGCCGAAGCGAAAGCGCGCCGCGCACGCTGAATGTCGCCTGCCCTTGCTAGGGTATTCGTAGATATGTTCGGATAGTCCGCTAATTCAGGAGCCGGGTCTTGATCAGTTTTCTCCGTGGAACCGTAGCCCACGTTGGTTTGTCCACCGCCGTTATTGACCTCAACGGCGCAGGCATGAGTGTCTTTGCCACACCGCAGACCCTGAGCCACCTCAAGGTAGGAACCGAAGCCAAGCTCTTCACCTCCATGATTGTCCGGGAGGATTCGCTGACCCTGTTCGGCTTTGCGGACGACGACGAACGGGAAGTCTTCGACGTCCTGCTGAGCGTGAGCGGCGTGGGACCGAGGTTGGCGCTGGCCGTGCTTGCGGTGCACGAACCCGAAGCTATCCGGGTGGCCGCACACACCGGTGACGGCAAGACCTTCACCAAGGTGCCGGGCATTGGCCCGAAGGTCGCCGGACGCATCGTTTTGGAGCTCGCCGGGAAGTTGGTCCCGCACGGCACAGGCATATCCGCTCAGCCCCAGGCCTCGATCAAGGCCGAATGGAAGCCCCAGGTAGTTGCCGCGATGACCAGCCTTGGTTGGTCCGAGAAGGACGCAACCGGAAGCATCGACAAAGCCATGGCCGATTCGCCGGAACTGGTGGAAGCGGGAAATGTCGCCCAAATCCTGCGTGCCACGCTCCGTTGGCTCGGCCAGGACGGCGCGCGCGCCGGCAACCGCGTAGGCAGCCGTGGCTGAGCAATCCCTCGTCAACGGGGGAGAGGAGCCGGAAGAGCGGGTCATCGAAGCCGCACTCCGTCCCAAGAACCTGCACGACTTCGTAGGCCAGCATCGCGTCCGGAAACAGCTGGCACTGGTCCTCGAGGCCTCGAAGATGCGTGGCCGCAGCGCCGACCATGTCCTGATGTCCGGCCCTCCCGGACTGGGTAAAACTACGCTGGCCATGATCATTGCTGCGGAAATGAACGCACCACTGCGCATCAGCAGTGGTCCCGCCATCCAGCATGCCGGGGACCTCGCTGCGATCCTTTCGTCGTTGTCGGAAGGTGAGGTGCTCTTCCTCGATGAAATCCACCGCATGTCCCGGCCGGCAGAAGAGATGCTGTACATGGCCATGGAGGACTTCCGCGTAGACATCGTGGTGGGCAAGGGCGCGGGCGCCACTGCCATTCCCCTGGAGCTGCCGCCGTTCACCCTGGTGGGTGCCACCACGCGTGCGGGACTCTTGCCGGGTCCTTTGCGGGACCGGTTCGGGTTCACCGGGCACCTGGAGTTCTACTCGGTAGCTGAACTGGAGTTGGTGCTTCGCCGCTCCGCCGGGCTGTTGGACCTCAAAGTGAATTCGGCCGGGTTCACGGAAATCGCCGGCCGGTCCCGCGGAACGCCCCGTATCGCCAACCGCCTGCTGCGCCGTGTCCGCGACTGGGCCCTGGTGCATGGCATCGATCAGATTGACTCCCGCTCGGCATCTGCTGCCCTGGATATGTATGAAGTGGACGAGCGCGGCTTGGACCGCTTGGACCGATCCGTCCTGGAGGCCCTCATCACCAAGTTCAATGGTGGCCCGGTGGGCTTGTCCACGCTGGCCATCGCAGTGGGTGAGGAACCCGAAACCGTCGAGACTGTCGCGGAGCCGTTCCTGGTGCGGGAAGGGTTGCTCGGGAGGACGCCGCGGGGTCGTATCGCCATGGCTCCAGCCTGGACGCACTTGGGTTTCGCGGTCCCGGCAGGGGTATTCGGCCAAGAGGCCTTGGACCTGTTTGGGGATGATGAAAACCACGCCGAAAGCGTAGATACGGCTGGTTAACACGCTCTCTTCAGCTTTTCCCTTTAGACTGGTATGACGCTCGGCACGTTCGAGTCCTTGATCCATGCGCCCGCTATGCGGATCTGCCAGGGACGTTGCCGTGAACCAAAACGTAAGTACAGAACGGAACTTCCCTGTGGATCCAATGACCATATTGCTGTTCGTCATGCTTGGACTCTTTGTCTTCATGATGTTCCGCCGCAACAAGAAGACCCAGCAGCAGCAGGCTGAGATGCAGTCCAAGTTCGCTCCGGGCGTGGACGTCATGACCAGCTTCGGTCTCTTCGGCCGCATCGTCTCCATCGACGAGGCCGAGAACAAGGTCGTTATCGAACTGTCCCCGGGTAGCCTGGCCACGGTTCACCGTCAGGCTGTCACCAAGGTGGTTGAAGCCGCCGCTGAGGAAACCCCGGTTGTTCCGGACGACGCATCTTCCCTGACCGTTGCCGGGACTGAAGCTCCTGCCGCAGTTGAGACCCCGGAAGAGACCATTGCGCGCCTCAACAAAGAGGACAAGAAGGACAACTAGCACCGTCAGTCGCGGCAACACCGCGCTGGACAACTTCTACGGCAGCGGAGAGCCGCCGGCAGACGCTCACCAGCGTCCGCCGGCGGCTGTCCGGCGATAAGAGGAAGATCGATAATGGCAAGGACCGGCCCCAAAAACTCAGCCCGCAGGGTGCTGACATGGCTAGGCGCAATATTTGTTGTACTGACCGCTGTCCTGGGTGGCGGAGTGCTGACTGGCCACGCCAGCTGGGCTCCGAAGCTTGCTTTGGACCTCGAAGGCGGAACCCAGATGATCCTGGCCCCCAGGGTGGAGGGTTCCGGCGAAATCAACGAGGAACAGCTGAATCAGGCAGTTGCCATCATCCGGCAGCGCGTTGACGGCTCAGGTGTAGCCGAAGCGGAAATCAGCACCCAGTCCGGGCGCAACGTGGTAGTAAGCCTTCCTGGAACACCCTCCAAGGAAACCCGCGACCTCATCCAGGCATCTGCCGACATGAACTTCCGCCCGGTCATTGCTGCGGGAGACCCGGCAGCTGTTCCGGTCGAATCCCGTACCCCCGATGCCCAGTTGCCCAAGCCCACTGCCGCGCCCGCCAACGCGAGCGACATCAACTGGGTTACTGCGGACGTAGTCAAGGAATTCGAAGCGCTGGACTGCGTGAACCCTTCCACGGAGAAGCGGGAGCGTTCAGACCCCGCCAAGCCGCTGGTCACCTGCGAGGCCGCCACAGACAAGACTCCCGCGGTCAAGTACATCCTTGGACCGGTTGAGGTCAAGGGCCAGGACATCAGCGACTCCACCTTCTCCCAGGTCCAGGGTGCGCAGGGTTCCGTCACCAACTCCTGGGGCGTGAACATCGTCTTCAACGCGGATGCCACCGCGAAGTTCAAGGCAGTCACCGAACGCCTGAACCAGTTCTACGTTGCCGCCCAGGCGCAGGGCACGGATGACCCGAAGTCGCAGTTCGCGATTGTCCTTGACGACAAGGTCATCTCCGCACCGCGTTCCCTTGCCGTGATCACAGACGGCAAGCCGCAGATCACCGGCAACTTCACCCAGGCATCAGCGAAGGCGTTGTCCGACCAGCTCCGGTATGGTGCATTGCCGATCAGCTTCGAGATCCAGTCACAGGAGCAAATCTCCGCGACGCTCGGTGGCGACCAGCTTCGCCTCGGTCTGTTGGCCGGCGTGATCGGCCTGTTGCTCGTTGTGGTCTACTCGCTCTTCCAGTACCGGGCCCTCGGGTTCGTGACCATTGCGTCCCTCGTGGTGGCAGGTGCATTGACGTACCTGGCCATTGCCATCCTCGGCTGGACCGAAAACTACCGGCTTTCCCTGGCAGGCGTTGCAGGTTTGATCGTTGCCATCGGCCAGACCGCGGACTCCTTCATCGTCTACTTCGAACGTATCCGCGATGAACTGCGCGAAGGCCGCGGACTGGTTTCCGCCGTCGAAAATGGTTGGAAGCGCGCCAAGCGCACCGTGTTGGCCTCAAAGGCGGTCAACCTCCTTGCTGCGCTGGTGCTCTACTTCGTGGCCGTGGGCAACGTCCGGGGCTTCGCCTTCACCCTTGGCCTCACAGCCCTGGCCGACCTCCTTGTGGTCTTCATGTTCACGCACCCCATGCTTCAGGTCCTGGCACGCACCCGGTTCTTTGGCGAGGGACACCGTTTCTCCGGACTGTCCCCTGACCGCCTGGGCGCCGTACCGCTTTACCGCGGCGCGGGCAGGCTCCGCACTCCGGACCAAAAGCCGACGCCGGTACGTGCACGCAATACCGGTGCAGCTGCTGAAGCCGAACGACGCATGACCATCGCCGAACGGCGCCTCGCCGAGAAGGGCCAGTTCGCCGGCTCCTCCAAGGCGACCAAGGAGGAGAAGTAAATGACAACGAGCTTCGCAACCTTCGGCCATGAGCTCTACACGGGCAAGCGTTCGTACAACTTCGTCAATTCCAAGAAGATCTGGTTCACCATTGCTGCAGTAGCAGTGGCGCTGTCCATCCTGATCCCGGTGGTCAAGGGCGGATTCAACCTCGGCATCGAATTCCGGGGCGGGTCCGAGTTCACCGTATCCAACGTGGCCAACACCGACGCGGGACTGGGCGAGAAAGCAGTCCACGAAGTGGTGCCCGAGGCTATACCTCGCGTCGCTAACGTGGCCGGGAACACGATGCGGATCCAGACGGATCAGCTCAGTGACGACGAAACCAACCGCATCAAGGACGCACTGACCAGTGCTTACGGCGTCACGGAAAACGAAGTGACGTCCAACTTCGTTGGGCCCACCTGGGGCCAGGACGTCACGCGCCAGGCGCTCATCGGCTTGGTGGTCTTTGTTGGGCTTGCCGCGATCCTTATGGCGCTGTACTTCCGTACTTGGAAAATGTCGCTGTCGGCACTGGTGGGCATGCTCGTCACCATGTTCACCACAGCGGGTGTTTACGCTTTGAGCGATTTCGAAGTGACGCCGTCGGCCATCATCGGGTTCCTCACCGTCCTCAGCTACTCGCTGTACGACACCGTGGTGGTCTTCGACAAGATCCGCGAAAACACGTCGGATATTTCCACTTCGACGCGTCGTACGTTCGCTGAAGAGGTCAACCTCGCCGTCAACCAAACCCTGGTGCGTTCCATCAACACCATGATGGTGGCGGTCCTGCCCGTAGCAGCCATCCTCTTCATCGGGGCCGGGTTGTTGGGTGCCGGCACCTTGCGCGACCTGTCATTGGCACTGTTTGTGGGTATCCTCATTGGCACAGCGGCAACGATCTTCATCGCCGCGCCCCTGTACGCCTGGCTCCGCCAGGGCGAGCCGGAGCTCGTCAAGCAGGCCAAGAAGGTATCGCACCGCAGGGCCGAGGCAACTGTCTAGGTCCACCGCAAAGCACAGTTCCACCGAAGAGCCGGCCTCCGCAGCATTGCGGAGGCCGGCTCTTTGACTTGTCCGCGTCCCCGTCATGTGCTGTCCGGTTGCAGAAGCATTCGCTTGCGGGAATAGACTGGGAGAATTAAATAGGTTGTGAGGGGTGCTTCTGTGGAAGAACGTGCGACGTCGGCACCACCGGCGGGCGGGGAAGATGGCCGTAATGCTGTGGCCGTCCCGACAACAAGCGTGGCCGGACGGACCGCTGGTGCGGTACCGATCGATAGCGGCGTGCGCCCCACCTTCCCCGGCAGGAGGGAACGTACACGTTCCCGGCTTGCCCGCCTCACCGGCCGGGGTGTCGCTCCTTACTCGCCGATCCTTGAACCGCTGCTGCGTACCGTTCGGGCCAATAACCCCAAAGAGGACTTCGACCTGATCCAACGGGCGTTCGCCGTCGCGGAGCGAAGCCACCAGGGCCAGAAGCGCAAGAGCGGTGACCCCTACATCACCCACCCCGTCGCGGTGGCCACTATCCTGGCTGAACTCGGCATGACCGGGACCACCCTCGCGGCGGCATTGCTCCACGACACCGTGGAAGACACTCCGTACACCCTCAACGACCTCACGCGCGACTTCGGCCCTGAGGTCGCCATGCTGGTGGACGGCGTGACCAAGCTGGACAAGGTCAGCTTCGGTGAGGCTGCCCAGTCGGAGACCGTCCGTAAGATGGTCGTGGCCATGGCCAAGGACATCCGGGTCCTCATGATCAAGTTGGCGGACCGCCTGCACAATGCCCGCACCTGGCGCTTCGTTTCCGCCGAGTCGTCCTCGCGCAAAGCCCGCGAAACCCTGGAAATTTTCGCTCCTCTTGCCCATCGCCTGGGCATGAACACCATCAAGTGGGAACTGGAGGACCTGTCCTTCGCAGCGCTGTACCCCAAGGTGTACGAGGAAATCGTCCGCATGGTGGGAGACCGCACGCCGGAGCGCGAGAAGAGCCTCAGCGTCATCCGCAACCAGATCGCCGATGATCTGCGAACGTCACGCATCAAGGCCACCATCACCGGCAGGCCGAAGCACTACTACTCGATTTACCAGAAGATGATCGTCAGGGATAAGGATTTCGACGACATCAACGACCTCATGGGCGTGCGCGTCCTGGTCGATTCCGTGCGGGACTGTTACGCCGCACTGGGCACGCTCCACTCGCGGTGGAACCCCCTGCCGGGGCGTTTCAAGGATTACATCGCGATGCCCAAGTTCAACATGTACCAGTCGCTGCACACTACGGTCATCGGCCCGGGCGGCAAACCGGTCGAGATCCAGATCCGCACCCACGAAATGCACCGCCGGGCCGAATATGGTGTTGCCGCCCACTGGAAGTACAAAGACCAGCCCAACCGCACAGCCCAGGGTCCAGGCAGCCCGCGGGACGGGGACATGGGATGGCTTCGGTCCCTGGTGGACTGGCAGCAGGAAACCTCCGATCCCGGCGAGTTCCTGGATTCGCTGAGATATGAAATCAATGCCAGGGAAGTCTTCGTCTTCACCCCCAAGGGCGAGGTCATGGCCTTGCCTGCGGGGTCCACGCCCGTGGACTTCGCCTATGCCGTGCACACGGAGGTGGGCCACCGCACCATCGGTGCACGCGTTAACGGCAAGCTCGTTCCACTGAACAGCGAACTCAACCACGGCGACTGGGTGGAGATTTTCACCTCGAAGGCCGAAGGGGCCGGGCCCAGCCAGGACTGGCAGCACTTCGTCAAGTCCGCACGTGCGCGGAACAAGATCCGTCAGTGGTTCACCAAGGAACGCCGCGAGGAAGCGATCGACCGCGGCAAGGACATGCTGACCAGGGCCATGCGGAAGCAGAATCTTCCCTTGCAGCGGCTCATGACCCACGATGCGTTGTCAGCCGTAGCGGAGGCGTTCCATTACGTCGACATCTCGGGGCTCTATGCGGGCGTCGGCGATGGCCACACGTCGGCGCAGTCCGTCATGGAAAAGCTGGTGGAGCACCTCGGCGGCCAGGAGACCCCCGACGAAGACCTCGACGAAGTCAGCATTCCCACCCAGGTTGCTAAGTCCAAGTTCTCCGATTCCGGCGTCATCGTCCGTGGTGTCGGCGACGTGTGGGTCAAACTGGCCCGCTGCTGCACCCCTGTGCCTCCGGATCCGATTCTCGGCTTCGTTACCCGAGGCTCCGGGGTCTCCGTGCACCGGACAGACTGCACCAACGTTTCCGGGCTCCGCGACCAGCCGGACAGGATTGTGGAAGTGGAGTGGGCCCCCACCCAGTCCAGCGTCTTCCTCGTCGAGATCCAGGTGGAAGCGCTGGACCGCAAGTCGCTGCTCTCGGATGTTACGCGGATACTGTCTGAGAACCACGTCAATATCCTGGCCGCTTCAGTGCACACATCCAGTGACCGGGTGGCCATCTCAAAGTTCGCCTTCGAGATGGGTGACCCCAAGTACCTGCACCACGTGTTGAATGCCGTGCGGCGCATCGACGGTGTCTTCGACGTTTACCGCACAACGGGGAACCGCCGCCGCAGCTAGTCCGGTCCCTGCTGTCCCAAAGCTTGCTGTCGCGGATCCTGGGAACCAAGCAGTGACAGGGTGGCCAGTGCCCGCTTCTTGTGGGGCACCCTTGGTGCGGCTTCCACGGCCAGGATGAGCAGGCGGAGCCTGATGCCCAGCTCGTCCCGGTTCAGGAGGCGCTTCAGCGCGGGCAGCGCCCGTTCTGTTTCGACGTGCAGGGCGATGTCGGCTGCGGTGCGCAGTGGGCTGCTGACCAGCATCCCACCCATGCTGACCACGTCCATCTGACCCAGCCTGACTTCGTGGAGACTGCACGCAGCAGCTCCCCTCAGGCTGGATATCCGATGCTTCGCATCGACAAGGAGGGACAGGCGTTCAGGCGGTTTCGCGCAGCCATAGATCCAGGCGGCGGTGAGCCTGCCGGCCACTACCTTGGTCCGGATACGCTCCGGGACCGACATGGCCGCTGCCCGGGCCCGCAGACGATAAGTCACAGCCACGCCCGGCGAGGCATAACTCTTCCCGTAGAGCGGCAAGAGGATGCCGTCGATGGCCATGCCTTGCAATTCGTTCCACGTAAAGATGCGGCTGGGGGAGTAGAGCTCGGACAATACCGGCTCCATTAAGTGCGGGGCAGTTGCAACGGGGACCATTCACCGATCATTCCGTGCTGCCGCCCAACGAGTACAGGCTCCGTCCCGGCTATGTGGATAACCGGCACGGAGCCTGCAGGGTTGGAACGTCAGGTAGTGCTAAGCGAGATCGCTGGCCGAACGCTGGATCTGGTCGAGCCAGGCCTGGCGCGCTTCGAGGGCTTCGCGGGCCGTCTTGATGCGTCGCTGGTCGCCTGCCTTTTCCGCTTTCTCCAGGTCTTCCTTGAGGCCCGCGATGGCGGTTTCGAGCTGGGACAAGGCGCTATTGGTGCGTGCCTTGGTTTCCGGATTGCTCCGACGCCACTTCTCCTCCTCAGCCTCACGGACAGCGTCTTCGACTTTGCGGAGACCTGCCTCGATACGACCCATGTCCGCGCGTGGAACCTTGCCCGCATCTTCCCAACGGTCCCGGATGGACTGGAGGGCCTTCTTGGCGGAGTTGAGGTCGCTGATCGGCAGGAGCGCCTGTGCCTCGGTGACCAGTTGCTCCTTCACGGCCAGGTTGGCAGTGTATTCCTGGTCGATCTGGTCGTTGGCTGCCTGGCGGTTGCTGAAGAAAACGTCCTGAGCTGCACGGAAACGGCCCCACAGGGCGTCGTCATCCTTGCGGCTGGCACGCGGCGTGGCCTTCCACTGGTCCATGAGCCTGCGGTATTCGCCGGCGGCATAGCCCCAGTCAGTGGATGAGGAGAGTGCCTCAGCCTCGGCGATCAGGGCTTCCTTGGCCGACTTGGCAGCTGAGTTGTTGCTGTCCAGCTGGGAGAAGTAAGCCCGGCGGTGGCGATCGAAGACGGTGCGTGCGGAACGGAACCGCTTCCACAGGGCGTCCTCGTTGCTGCGGCCCAGGCGGACGCCGCTCTTCTGCGCTGTTTTCCAGGTTTCGAACAGCTCGTTCATGCGGGCGCTGGAGGTCTTCCACTGGATGTGGGCAGGATCCTGGCCGGCAATGGACTCAGCCTCGGCAACGATGGCCTCGCGTGCAGCAAGCTCACTGGCGCGTACGGCTTCGTGTGCGGCCTTCTCCGTCTTTTCCAGCTCGACGATCTGCGCCGACAAGGTATCAAGGCGGGTTTCGGCCGAGCGGATGTCGCCCACCATGTTGCGCTCCGCGAGTTGCTCGCGAAGGTGCGTCACAGTCTTCTGCATGTCCGTGGCCGGCGCCTTGGACTCCACGCGGTGCTCAAGCAGGACAACCTGGGCGATGATGTCGTCGAATTTCCGGGCGAAGTAGCCCAGGGCTTCGTCGGGACTGACGCCCGGGTACTGGCCGACGGCGATTTCCTCGCCATCCAAGGTCAGGAACACATGGCCGTCCCCTTCTGCGCGACCCCACTTGGCTGCTTCGGCAAGCGATGCCGAAGAGACAGCCGGAGCAGCGGGTACGACGGCGGCCGGAGCCTTGGGCCTGGCCGCGAAAGCCGCGGGAGACGGGGCTGCGGAAGGCGTAGGCCGGGGTGCGGCTGGCGCTTCTTCAGCAGCAGGCGCTTCTGCGGACGGAGCTGCCTGGGGCTCCGGAGCAGCCTCCACAGGGGCAGTCTCTACTGGAGCAGCGTCCACCCGAGCGTCTGTCTCCGGGGCGGATGCTTCCGGAGTCGCTGCCTCGGCCTCGCCGGTTTGTCCGGCAGCTTCTTCGTTGGCCACTACTGCTGTTTCGTCGGATTTCTGACTGTCTGTCACCGCTAAAAGTCTTTCGCTTGGAGGGACTGCTAAGGTAATGCACCCCGGGCCGGGGCCTGGAGCTGGTTACTTCAGAGAAAACGAGTCTATCGTGACAGGTGCCACAGGGGCGCCGTCAGTATTGTTTGCACCGGCTTTGAGGCCTGCCGCAGCGATCTTCGTAACAACGTCCAGTCCGCTGGTTACCTTGCCCACCACCGTGTAGCCCCCGGCCGTATCGGCCGGAATGGTGGTGTCCTTGTAAACAATGAAGAACTGGTGGCCATTGCCGTAGGCGTTGTTGCCGGTGCGGGCCACAGCGATGGTTCCCGCGGGGTACTTGTTGTCCGCCGGAGTGTTTTCCAGTGGCCCCCAGCGGTAGTTGGCGTCGTCCGAGCCGTCAGCGGTCTTCGCCCCGCATTGCAGGAGCCCAAAGGTATCCGCCGTCGTGAGCCGGTGGCAGGTTGCCCCGTTGTAGTAGCCTGCGTCCGCCAGTGATTTGAGTACCGCTGCTGCCTGCGGTGCGGCGGTACCGTTCAGTTCGATGCCGAGCGCCCCACCATTCAACGCCAACTCGCCGGTGAAGGTCTTTCCGGCTGCCGTGTCCGGGCTGGGTATGTCTGCGCTGTTGGAAGCCGACGGCGAAGCGGACGGGGAGCTCAGGCCGGCTTCGGCAGCAGCGAACTCAGCCTCGGTGGGATTCGAACTGAACACAGTCAGCTGCAGCACGACGGCAAGAACCACGGCTGCCGCGCCGGCGCTGATGGCGATGGTGTTGTCGCGTTTGCGTCGCTTGCCCTGTTCCTGGCGCAGGGCACGCTTGGCTTCCATCTGCCTGATGCGGCGTTTCGCTTCGCGGTCATCCCGCGACCTTGTGGCCAAGAGTCCTCCTGATTGTGTCCACTTCCGATGGCTGCCGAGCAGGATCCGGGCATGCTGCATTAGATGTGCACGCGCGGAAAGCATAAACTGGCTGCCGCACATAGTTTATGCATGACCGGCTGGACGCCCGCCTTGTAAACGCCGAACGGATGTTTAAAGCTGCGGTGTTGATACCAGCGTCAGCTTTCTGAGGAGACACATTCCATGGCACGTAGCGCCTCCCTGTCCGGATTCCCCGAGTGGCTTCCCCAGGAGCGGTTGGTGGAGCTCCACGTGCTCGATACGCTGCGGAAGACGTTCGAACTGCATGGTTTCTCATCGATTGAAACCCGGGCCGTTGAAACGGTTGGCCAGTTGCTCCGCAAGGGTGAGATCGACAAAGAGGTCTACGGCTTGAGCCGGCTTCAGGACGACGACGGTGACGCCGCGAAAACCGATCCCAACGCGCTTGCCCTGCACTTCGACCTCACTGTTCCGTTCGCCCGCTACGTCGTGGAGAACGCCGGCTACCTGGCGTTTCCGTTCCGGCGCTACCAAATCCAGAAAGTCTGGCGTGGCGAGCGTCCGCAGGAAGGCCGTGCCCGTGAGTTCACCCAGGCTGATATCGACGTCGTGGGCGACGGCGAGCTGCCGTTCCGCTACGACGTCGAAATTGCCCTGGTGATTGCGGAGGCATTGAGTGCCCTGCCGATTCCGGATTTCCGGCTCCGGATCAACAACAGGAAACTTGCCGAAGGCTTCTATCGCGGCATTGGCCTGACAGACACCGCCGGGGTTTTGCGCAGCATCGACAAACTGGAAAAGATCGGGGCCGCCAAGGTCGCCGAGCTTTTGAAGACTGAGCTGGGGGCCACCGACGAGCAAGCCGGCCTCGCCCTTCAGTTGGCCGGCATCCGCACGGAAGACACGTCGTTCGTGGATAAGGTGCGCGCGCTGGGGGTCAAGGACGACCTTCTTGAAGAGGGCCTTGGCGAGCTTCAGCAGGTCATTGAGGCCGCGGTCCAGCGTGCCCCCGGCAAGGTCGTGGCGGACCTCAGCATCGCCCGCGGCTTGGACTACTACACCGGAACTGTCGTCGAAACGGTGCTGGTGGGGCACGAACAGCTCGGTTCCATATGTTCTGGCGGCCGGTACGACGCACTGGCGAGCAAGGGCAACCGCAAGTTCCCCGGCGTCGGGCTTTCCATCGGCGTGACGCGGTTGGTTTCCCGCATCCTCAGCCAGGAGCTGGCGACGGCTTCGCGCGCAGTGCCCACCGCGGTCCTCGTCGCACTGAACACGGACGACAGCTGGTCTGCCGCCCAAGACATCGCAGCGCAGTTGCGGGGCCGGGGGATCGCCACCGAAGTCGCCGCCAAAGCCGAGAAGTTCGGCAAGCAGATCAAGTTCGCCGACCGCCGTGGCATTCCTTTCGTGTGGTTCACCGACGACGACGGCAAGCACCAGGTCAAGGACATCCGTTCCGGTGAGCAGGTGGATGCCGACCCGTCCAGCTGGACGCCATCGGACGAGGACCTGCACGTACGGGTCACCACCACCGACTGATACACGCACGGCTTGTTCCGCCTGTGGCGGGAGGCGCGGCCGGGGCGGGTAAACTCGGACGGGACCGCTTCGCAGCGGTCCCGTTAAATTTCATGCTGAAAGGAATGCTGTGCTGCGCACACATGACCTCGGATCCCTTCGCTCCGAGCACATTGGACAAACCGTTACCCTGGCCGGCTGGGTGGGACGGCGCCGTGATCACGGTGGCGTTGCATTCGTTGACCTGCGTGATGCGTCCGGTGTCGCCCAGGTGGTTGTCCGTGAGGAAGAGGTCTTCCACGGCCTGCGGAACGAGTACGTGCTGCAGGTGACGGGTACCGTCAACAAGCGTCCTGAAGGCAACGAAAACCCGGCCCTGGCGACCGGTGAAATCGAGGTCATCGCCGACAAGGTTGTTATCCTCAACACCTCCGAAGCCCTGCCGTTCCAGATTGACGAGCACGTTGAGGTTGGCGAGGAAGCCCGGCTTAAGCACCGCTACCTGGATCTTCGCCGCCCCGGCCCCGCACGCAACCTCCGCCTCCGCTCCGAGGCAAACCGGGTGGCCCGCGAACTGCTGCACCAGCGTGGCTACGTGGAGATCGAAACCCCCACGCTGACGCGTTCGACGCCGGAAGGCGCCCGCGACTTCGTCGTGCCGGCACGTCTGGCCCCGGGTTCCTGGTACGCGCTGCCGCAGTCGCCGCAGCTTTTCAAGCAGTTGCTCCAGGTGGGCGGTTTCGAGAAGTACTACCAGATTGCCCGTTGCTACCGTGACGAGGACTTCCGCGCCGACCGCCAGCCGGAGTTCACCCAGCTGGACATCGAAGCCAGCTTCGTTGACCAGGACGACATCATTGAGCTGGGCGAGGCGATCGTCAAGGCACTGTGGCAGCTGATCGACGTCGAGATCCCCACCCCGATCCGCCGCATGACGTACTTGGATGCCATGGCCAGGTACGGCTCCGATAAGCCGGACCTGCGTTTCGGGGTGGAACTGACGGAGCTCACCGAGTTCTTCAAGGACACCAACTTCGGCGTCTTCAAGGCACCGTACGTCGGCGCAGTAGTCATGCCAGGCGGTGCCTCCCAGCCGCGCCGCACCCTGGACGGGTGGCAGGAATTCGCAAAGCAGCGTGGCCACAAGGGCCTGGCATACGTCCTCTTCAAGGAAGACGGCGAACTCGCCGGCCCGGTTGCGAAGAACCTCACGGAGGAAGAGCGGGCAGGCCTGGCCGATGCTGTTGGCGCCAAGCCCGGCGACTGCATCTTCTTCGCTGCTGGTGAGAAGTCCGCAGCGCGGGCGCTCCTCGGCGCTGCCCGCGTCGAGATCGGGCACCGCACCGGCCTGATTGATCCCAACGACTGGGCGTTTGTCTGGATCGTGGACGCTCCCATGTTCGAGCCTGCCGCAGCTGCTGTGGCTTCCGGTGATGTCGCTGTGGGTGGCGGACAGTGGACAGCCGTGCACCACGCTTTCACCTCGCCGCGCCCCGAATACCTGGACAGCTTCGACAAGGATCCCGGATCCGCGCTTTCTTACGCCTATGACATCGTCTGCAACGGCAACGAGATCGGCGGCGGCTCCATCCGTATCCACGACCGTGAAGTGCAGGAGCGCGTGTTCCAGCTCATGGGCCTGGACAAGGAAGAAGCACAAACGAAGTTCGGCTTCCTGCTCGAGGGCTTCAAGTACGGCGCACCTCCGCACGGTGGAATGGCCATGGGCTGGGACCGTGTTGTGGCCCTGCTCGCCGGCGTGGAGTCCATCCGCGACGTCATTGCCTTCCCCAAGACCGGAAACGGGTACGACCCCCTGACGGCGGCACCGGCACCCATCACGGCACAGCAGCGCAAGGAAGCGGGCGTCGACTTCCGGCCCGAGGCCAAGCCTGCCGCCAAGGCGGAAAACAAGTCCGAATAGCACCATAGCCAAAGGCTCTCCACTGCGGTGGGGGGCCTTTGGTGTCCCTGCGAACGAAAGGCCCGCGGCATGCTGGAGCAAGCATTCCTGGAAACGCTCATGGATAAGGCCTGGCCTGCGGTTGAGCGCGAAGACACAGGGGAGTGGGTGCTGCGCGCTTCGGAAGGGGTCACGCAGAGGGCCAACTCGGTCTGGCCCCGCAACCTGTCCGACGCTGGGGACAGCGCCCCGGAACTTGCTGGATCCGTCCGCTCCGCGTCTGACTGGTACCGCCGGCGGCGCCTCCCGCTCATTTTCCAGGTCTTTGACGACCCCCGCAGCGCCGCCCTCCATGCCGTGCTGGACGGGCATCGCTTCACGAAACAGTCCGAAACCCGGATCATGGTGCGCGGCCTTGAAGGACTGCCGGTCCCTGCTGGAGGGCGGAACGTCGAGCTCAGCGATGATCCTTCCGCGGAATGGCTCAGTGTGTGGTGGTCGGTGGATGGCCGCGGCGGTGCAGCCGAACTCGCCGTCGCCCGCCGCATCCTGCTCGGCTGCCCGGCGTTGTACGCCTTGGTGAGGGACGACGACGGCGTACCCGCCGCCGTCGGACGCCTCGCCTTGGTGGACGGCTGGGGCGGCATTTACGGGATGGCGACGTCGGCAACGCACCGAAGGCGCGGTTATGGCAGCCAGGTGCTGGCGGCGCTGTTGGAGTCCGGCGCCCGGCGCGGACTTGAGGGCTTTTGGCTGTTGGTCACGTCAGCCAATTACGGCGCACAGTCCCTGTACGCACAGGCAGGATTCACCGACTACGGCAGCTACCTCTACCGGCAGGCTCCCATCAGGCGTGCCCTCAGCGGCTGCTAGGGGACGGGTCGGTGACGGTGATCCTGATGGCGCATGCGTCGGCCGCGGCTTTGGCCAGGACCGCCGGTTTGGTGTCCTGGATGTCCAGGAAAGCCAGCCGCGTCCGCCCTGCCAAGGCACCCAGTGGTGGTTGGGCGAGGACCTGGTCCACCAGCGCCCTGTCACCGCCCGGAACGATGTACTCGATCCGGTGATCGGCAAAGACCTGGGCGGCGTATCCGGCGGTGGACCGGGCATCGGCGTAGCGCTTGGCGCCCTTCGAAGCGAGGACGCGCTGTCCGCTGGCTGCCGCCACGGCGAAACCTCCCCGGCGGACCAGGAGGATGCCCAAGCCCCGCTCCTGGGCAGCGAGGGAAGCGAGTCTTTCAATGCTGCCTGCGCCACGCCCGGGCCTTCCGTCCACGGGCCAGGGAGCGCGGAGGAGGGCCAGTGCGCCGTCGGACGCCTTCAGCAGCAGGCCGTCGTCGACCATCTCTTCCTGCACCGGTCCATGACCGGCAGTGAACCGGTCAACCCAGCCGCTGAGCCGTTGGGCCGGCACCAGGGCCATGCGGGTGGTGGGTCCCTGCTGCTTCGGCAGCGGGGTGGAATCGGTGCGGCCCACGTCAATGTCTCCTTTGCTGGAACTATGAGTAGCCTATCCATGTGGAAGATCTCTTTGGTGCGGGTGCTGACAACGACGACGAGTCGGAGGATTTGCCTGCCATGCCGCACTCCTTGCGGACGCCTTCCGACGCTCACTGGATGGCTTCCCAGCGCAGCCCCCTGGCCGTGCGGATGCGGCCGCGTACCCTTGACGACGTCGTAGGGCAGCAGCATCTGTTAGGGCAGGGTTCACCGCTTCGCCAGTTGGCGGCCGGTGCGGAAGCGGCCGGACCGGCCGGACCCAGCTCGGTGATCCTTTGGGGTCCCCCGGGAACGGGCAAGACCACCTTGGCCCATGTCATCGCCCGCGGACCGGGACGGAAGTTCGTGGAATTGTCGGCGATCACCGCCGGGGTCAAGGACGTCCGGCGCGTCATGGACGAGGCCTTGACCGCCCGGGACCTTTACAAGAAGACCACCGTCCTCTTCCTTGACGAGATCCACCGCTTCAACAAGGCGCAACAGGATGCGCTGCTGCCCGGCGTCGAGAACCGCTGGGTGGTGCTGGTGGCCGCCACCACCGAAAACCCCTCGTTCTCAGTGGTGTCGCCCCTGTTGTCCCGTTCCCTCCTGCTGACGTTGAAGCCACTGACCGACGACGACATTTCAGGGCTGCTGCAAAGGGCCGTCGTTGATGCCAGGGGTTTGGCTGAACGGGTGTCACTCAGCGATGAGGCTTTGGACCACCTGGTGCGCCTGTCCGGTGGTGACGCAAGGAGGGCCCTGACTGCGTTGGAAGCTGCCGCTGGCGTGGCGTTCGGGGACACCGCCGTCGAGGACGAAGACGAGTCCACGGATCCCGTGTTGGTGGAACTGCGCCACACCGAGCGGGCCCTCGACGCTGCCGCGGTCCGTTACGACAGGGCCGGCGACCAGCACTACGACGTAGCGAGTGCGTTCATCAAATCCATCCGCGGTTCCGACGTGGACGCTGCCCTGCATTACCTGGCGCGCATGCTTGAGGCCGGTGAGGACCCGAGGTTCGTGGCACGACGCATCGTCATTTCAGCAGCCGAGGACATTGGCATGGCAGACCCGACTGCGCTGCAAACCGCCGTAGCCGCCGCGCAGGCCGTGCAGTTGATTGGCATGCCGGAGGGACGGATCGTCCTCGCGGAAGCCGTGGTCCACTTGGCCACCGCGCCCAAGTCCAATGCCGCGTACATGGGATTGAACAAGGCAGTTGCGGACGTCCGGGCCGGGTTTGGCGGCGGCATCCCCATGCATTTGCGGGACGCGCACTATCCGGGCGCCAAGCAATTGGGCCATGGCAAGAGCTACAAGTACGCGCACGACGAACCCCATGGCGTTGCACAGCAGCAATACCCGCCGGACGACCTGGTGGGCAAGGACTATTACGAGCCCACCAACAACGGCGCCGAACGGGACATCGCCGCAAGGCTGGAGCGGCTTCGCAAGATCGTGCGTGGCGAGTAGCGGCCAGCCAAGCCAGCGGCCGGCGCTGCCACTGTGCGTGGTACGATTGATCCTTGTCTGGCATGGCCCGACGCACAATCCCTTTGAAGATTCCTTCGATAGTGCTGTGCGCCCGGGCTAGTAGCAAGAGGCAGCGGTTGGCCGATGCTCTCCCTGATGGAGGCCAGTAACACTGACACACCGCAGTAATTGGAAGGACACAAGTGGCTAACAACACTCGTGCTCGCCGTACCGCACGCCTTTCGCGTGCACTCGGCATCGCTCTGACCCCCAAGGCCGCCAAGTACATGGAGCGCCGCCCGTACGGCCCCGGTGAGCATGGCCGTGCCCGCAAGAAGCAGGACTCCGACTACGCCGTACGTCTGCGCGAAAAGCAGCGTCTGCGCGCTCAGTACGGCATCCGCGAAGCACAGATGACCCGTGCCTTCGAAGAAGCCCGCCGCACCAAGGGCCTGACCGGTGAAAACCTGGTTGAGCTGCTCGAAATGCGTCTGGACGCCCTTGTGCTCCGTGCCGGCTTCGCCCGCACCATCGCACAGGCCCGCCAGCTGGTTGTGCACCGCCACATCATGGTTGACGGCATCCGCGTGGACCGCCCGTCCTTCCGCGTTGGCGAAGGCCAGCTCATCCACGTTCACAGCCGCTCCGAGGTTATGCCCCCGTTCCAGGTGGCAGCTGCAGGCGCACACGTCCTGAACAACGTTCCGGCATACCTGGACGTCAAGATCGACGCCCTGCAGGCACGCCTGGTTCGCCGTCCCAAGCGCTCCGAGGTCCCCGTGATCTGCGAAGAGCAGCTCGTCGTCGAATTCTACGCACGCTAAATCCAAGCAGCGCATACAAAGAAGCCCGTGGCACCCGCCGCGGGCTTCTTTGTATGTCAGGTGCCCATCCTTTGTAGGTAAGGTACTGGGGGAGGCCTTGGCCCCGCCGGGAACCGGTGGGTGCAGGGCAGCGCAACGATCCTAGGAGAAGAGTTCTATGTCTGGTGGCGACATCGCCGGCCTCATCGCAGCGGGAGTGTTCGCGCTCCTCGTACTGCTGTTGGCCGTGCCCATTTTGAAGCTGGGCGGCGTTTTTGACGAAGTCCGCACCTCCATCCGCCTCATCAGCGACGGCGCTACGCCCCTGATGGACGAAGTGACCGCCACGGTCACCACCACCAACCAGCAGCTCAAGAAGGTCGACGGCATCGCTTCGAACGTCTCGGATGCCTCGGCCAACATTTCCGCGCTTTCGTCGCTGGTTGCTGCCACGGTAGGTTCACCGCTGATCAAGGTGGCAGCATTCAGTTACGGCGTACGTTCAGCCTTCGCTGGCCGCCGCGCACCGTCCTCCGGCCGCCGTAGCCGCTGAACCAACGGGAGAAACCGATGAAGAGAATTGTCTGGATGGGTATCGGCGTCGCCATTGGCGTCATAGCGTTCCGCAAGGTGACGCAGGCGCAGGCCAATCTCGGCCCGGAAGGGCTGAACCGCGCCGTTGGCCGCATGGCCGATGGCCTCTTCGATTTTGCTGATGCGGTCCGTACCGGCATGCACCAGCGCGAAGACGATTTGCGGGCGGCACTGGGAATCCAGGACGACGGGGCAGGCCGCCGCTAGCGGGAGCGGTTCGCTCCGGCGCCCGCAACAGGGCAGAATGGAAAGCTGCGGAACGGCACCAGCCGGTCCGCGCACATCGTGTGCAGTGAATTGAGAAGGGTAAGTAATCAGCTAATGAAGTCGCAGGAGATCACCAAGCGCTGGGTGGACTTTTTTGTCAGTAAGGGCCACACCGCCGTTCCCTCCGCGTCGCTCGTTTCCAGCGACCCGTCGCTTCTCTTCACTGTGGCCGGGATGGTTCCCTTCATTCCGTACCTGACCGCGCGGGAGGAGCCTCCCTACAGCCGCGCCACGAGCGTCCAGAAGTGCATCCGCACCGGTGACATCGAAGAAGTGGGAAAGACCGCACGCCACGGCACGTTCTTCCAGATGTGCGGCAACTTCTCCTTTGGCGACTACTTCAAGGAAGACGCCATCAAGTTCGCCTTCGAGTTGCTCACCACCAGCGTGGACGACGGCGGTTACGGACTTCCGGCCGAACGCCTCTGGGTAACGGTCTACGAAGAGGACGACGAAGCCAAGGAACTCTGGCTTAAGAACACCGGGATCCCGGCGGAACGCATCCAGCGCATGGGCAAGGCCGACAACTACTGGTCCACGGGCCAGCCCGGTCCCGCTGGTCCCTGCTCGGAGATCTACTACGACCGCGGTCCCGCCTATGGCATCGAAGGTGGCCCGCTGGCCGACGAGACCAGGTACATCGAAATCTGGAACCTCGTGTTCATGCAGTACCAGATCGAGAACGTCCGCTCCAAGGTGGACTTCGACATCGTCGGCGAACTGCCGCAGAAGAACATCGACACCGGCCTCGGCATGGAGCGCCTCGCGATGATCCTGCAGGGCGTCGAGAACATGTACGAGACCGACCAGGTCCGTCCGGTTATCGACAAGGCCGCTGAATTGTCCGGCCGCGAGTACACGTCCGCTGAGACTCCCGACGACCCGCACCACACGGACGACGTCCGCATGCGCGTGGTCGGGGACCACATTCGTTCGGCCCTGATGCTGATCGCCGATGGCGTGGCACCGTCAAACGAAGGCCGCGGCTATGTGCTGCGCCGCTTGATCCGCCGCGCCGTCCGCGCGATGCGCCTGCTGGGCGTTGAGAAGGCCTGCCTGCCGGACCTCTTGCCTGCCTCCCGTGACGCCATGAAGGGCGTTTACCCGATTGTCGAGACGGACTTCGCGCGTATCAGCCGCATTGCGTACGCCGAAGAGAAGGCGTTCCTGCGCACTATCGCCTCCGGAACCGCACGCCTGGAAGACGCAGTCGCCGAGTCCAAGGCTGCCGGTGTTCCGCTGTCCGGCGCCGACGCTTTCGCCCTCCACGACACCTACGGGTTCCCCATCGACCTGACGCTGGAAATGGCTGAAGAAGCCGGCCTCAAGGTGGACGAGGCAGGCTTCCGTGCGCTCATGCTGGAGCAGCGCCAGCGTGCCCAGGCAGATGCCAAGGGGAAGAAGGGCGGCCATGCCGACCTCAGCGCTTACCAGGAGCTCCTTGGCAAGGGCGAAACCGTCTTCACCGGCTACAACGAACTTGAAGGCGAAGCAAAGGTCCGCGGCATTGTCAGCGCCGGCCGGCCGGTCGCGCATGCGTCCACAGGCGACGAAATCGAGTTGGTGCTCAACGAGACCCCGTTCTACGCAGAAGCAGGCGGCCAGTCCGCTGACACCGGCCTCATCACCGGTGACGGCTTCGTTGTGGAGGTCCTGGACGTGCAGCGTCCCATCAAGGGCCTGAGCGTGCACAAGGCGATTGTTCGCGAAGGTGAGATCGCGACCGACGCGTTGGTTCGCGCCGCCGTCGACCGTGAACGCCGCCACGCAGCCGAGCAAGCGCACACCGGTACCCACATCGTCCACGCCGCCCTGCACCAGATCCTCGGCCCGGAAGCCACCCAACGTGGTTCCTACAACAAGGCCGGCTACCTGCGCTTCGACTTCGCCTGGGGTGAAGGCCTGAGCACGGCTACGCGGTCCGAAATCGAAGAAGTTTCCAACATCGCCATCCGGAACAACTTCCGCGTGGACACCAAGGTGATGGGCCTCGCTGAGGCCAAGGCACTGGGTGCCATGGCCCTCTTCGGCGAGAACTACGGTAGCGAAGTTCGCGTCGTGGAGATCGACGGCGCGTGGTCCCGTGAGCTGTGTGGTGGCACGCACGTGTCCAACACCTCCCTCATTGGCAGCCTTTCGTTGCTGGGTGAGCAATCCGTTGGTTCGGGGAACCGCCGTGTTGAGGCTTTCGTGGGCCTGGATGCGTTCCGCCACTTGGCAGCAGAGCGCGCGCTGGTCAACGAGCTCACCGAACTCCTCAAGGTGCCCTCCGGCCAGCTTGCGGATCGCATCTCCAGCACCCTGAGCAAGCTCAAGGCCACGGAGAAGGAACTTGACCGCCTCCGCAAAGAGCAGCTCACGGCTGCAGCAGCCAACCTGGTGGGTACGGCAAAGGACGCCGCGGGTGTGCGTGTTATTGCCCACGACGCCGGCCAGGTGGGGGGCGCGGATGATCTCCGCAACCTTGCCCTTGACCTGCGTAACCGTTTGGGCTCCGACGCCGCCACCGTGGCTGTTGCCGGTGTCAGCAACGATCGCCCTGTTGTCCTGATCGCCACGAACGAGGCCGCACGCGAAGCGGGCGTAAAAGCCGGAGCTTTGGTCCGTTTGGCTGCCGGCATCCTCGGCGGTGGCGGCGGCGGCAAGGACGACGTCGCCCAAGGCGGCGGCACCGACGCTGGGAAGGTCCCTGAGGCCCTCACAGCGGTGGTGGACGCGATAGCCAAGCGCTGACGGTGGCTGCGAGTACGAACAGTGGCGTCTACCCCCGGGGCATCAAGCTGGGGGTAGACGTTGGTACCGTCAGGGTGGGCCTGGCAATCTGCGATCCTGACGGAATCCTGGCCACGCCGTTCAAGACGGTGAGCCGGAACGCCAAGAAGAACACCGATGTCCGGGTCATCGTCAAACACGCCTTGGAACTGTCTGCGGTGCAGATATTTGTTGGCCTTCCCCGCACCATGAAAGGTGAGGAACGCGCGTCCGCGCAGATGGCCACAGACTACGCCGAGCTCCTGGCAGGTGAGCTTCTTCTCGCTGGTTTGGACATCCCTGTGGCCCTCATTGACGAGCGGCTCAGCACCGTTACGGCTCACCGCAACCTGCACGAAGCTGGCATGAGCAGCAAGAACCACCGTAAAGTGGTTGATCAGGTTGCTGCTGCTGGAATCCTCCAGCAAGCAATCGACATGCAAAAAGCCAGAGGAACGGACGTTGGCCGCCGAGTGCAGGCACCGGCGCAGTCCGCAAAGCCCGGCAGTGCCCCAACGCTGCAGGCTGCCTCCGGCAGTGAACCCGATTCTTCTACGAGGGGACTGCAACTGTGAGCCCGGTCAACAACGACCCCTCCACCGGTGCTGCGGGCGGCGGCATGCCGCTGACCCGCAAAGAGCTGCGCGCGCGGGAAAGATTCCTCGCCACCCAGAACCACAACGTGGTACCCGTTCCCGAAGCCACGCCGGGAGAAGCTGAGGCGCCGGCCGACGTCGAACTGCCTCGACCCGTACCGGCTGTACCTCCGGCCCCCGCGGCCCCTCCCGTGCCGGTTGCGGAGCCGGAAGCCGCTGTGCCCCCCGTTCCTGCGGCGCAGCCTGCGTCTGCAGCGCCGCCCGCATCCGAGGCGAAGCCCGCACCCGAACCACAGCCCACCTCCGAGGAGCCGGCTCCAGATGCTGCCGCCCCTGCCCACCCGCAGGAACCGGAAGTCCACCCGCAGGAAGCTGAAGGGGCCCACGTCGATGCAGGTCACGTGAATCAGGATCACGCGGACCTGGGACACGCCGATCACGCACCCCAGCACCACGAACCGCTGCACAACGAACCGCTGCACCACGAACCACTGCACAACGAATTACTGCACCCCGAACACGGTGGCGATGTGGAGCACGCCGAGCATGCTGAGCACGCAGCGGTCCTCGTCGACCACCACGAGTACGACGAGCATGGCGACCATGCCCTTGATATCCACGATGATCTCCATGAGGACCACCTCCACGAGGACCATCACGATCTCATTGCTCCCGTGGAAACTCCGGCTTCGAAGGCTGCGGCGAAGAAGGCGCGTCGCCGCCGTCGTGTTCTTGCCCTGCTGATCACGCTCGGCGTGTTCGTAGCTGCGATTGCCATCGGAGCCCAGTTCCTGAAGCCCTTGCTGGGGATGGACAAGCTCACCGACTATCCCGGTCCCGGTACCGGATCGGTGACCGTCACGGTGGCCGAAGGCTCCGGCCCGAAAATTGTTGCCAGCACCCTGGTTCAGAACAAGGTCGTCGCTGATGCCGACTCCTTCGTCAAGGAGTTCATGAGCGAAGGAGCCGAGCTGTCGCCCGGCGAATTTACGTTCCGCACCGAAATGAAGAACTCTGATGCTGTGGCCGTCCTTGCCAACAAGGACGCTTCGAAGGTCATGTACTTCGCCCTGAGTGCGGGCCTGCGGATCACCGAATCCCTGGAGGCCATTTCCAAGGGCTCAGGCATTCCCCTGCAGCAGCTCAACGCCTTGAACCAGTCGC
Source organism: Arthrobacter sp. B0316-5-4 (assembly GCF_059090325.1). Taxonomy (NCBI): domain Bacteria; kingdom Bacillati; phylum Actinomycetota; class Actinomycetes; order Micrococcales; family Micrococcaceae; genus Arthrobacter; species Arthrobacter sp. B0316-5-4. The sequence continues at coordinate 690,664 of NZ_JBNHFN010000002.1, read as the reverse complement.
CGGCGCAGTTCGGTGTGCCTGCCAAGGCCAAGAACCTGGAGGGCTTCCTGGCTCCAGGGGAGTACCGTTTCGACCTCGGGACCTCCGGTAAGGACATCCTCCAGAAACTCGTGACCACCACCTTGGATGAACTGAAGTCCCAGGGCATCACCGATCCCGCCAAGCAGTACGACACTGTGACCATCGCGAGTATCGTGCAGGCCGAGGGCGGCCAGGCGGACTACGGAAACGTGGCTGGTGCGATTTACAACAGGCTCAAGCCCAACAACGTCGAAACCAGTGGGCTCATCCAGTCCGACGCCACGGTGACGTACGGGTTGGGCAGGAAGTCTTTCCACGTCACGGAAGAAGAAAAGGCCGACAAGTCCAACCCGTACAACACGTACGCGAACGTCGGGCTGCCCGTGGGTCCCATCGGTTCACCAGGAAAGACTGCGATCGACGCCGCGGCCAAGCCGACCCCCAACGACTACATGTACTGGGTGACGATCAACCTGGACACCAAGGAGACCAAGTTCTCCAAGACGCTGGCTGAGCACTTGACCTATGTGGAGCAATACAACGCATGGTGCCAGGCCAACGCGGGACGGTGTGTGTGAGTCGTCGTGCCGCAGTCCTGGGGCATCCGATTTCACATTCGAAGTCCCCAGCGCTGCACAGTGCCGCCTACGCCAAGCTTGGCGTGGATATCGACTACTCCGCCATCGATGTGACCGTTGCCGGACTTCCGGCGTTCATGGCATCGCTGCGCGGTGACGAATCGTGGTGCGGTTTGTCGGTAACCATGCCGCTGAAGTCGGCCATGGTCCAGGAAGTCGACGTAGTCCGCGGGGCGGGCGCCCAGTTGGGCGTCATCAACACCGTGGTTTTCGAGCACGACGGCGGAACGGTGCGTCGTGTGGGTTACAACACTGACGTCGCGGGGATCGTTGATTCGGTCCGGTACGCGGGCGTTGCATCCACTCCGCACGCCGCCATCCTCGGTGGTGGGGGCACCTCTGCTGCGGCGGTCGCCGCCGCGCGCGAACTTGGTGCCAGCCACGTGGACGTCTTTGTTCGCGACGCGGGACGTGCCGGTGAAGCGGAAGCCGCTGCGGCCGCCGTCGGAATTTCCCTTGCTGTCCGGCCGTTGACGCAAGCAGCCACCGCCATTGCCGGAACGGATCTGGTGATCTCCACCTTCCCGCCGCGTGCGGCCGACGCGTTGGCTGAAGAGCTCGCGGCGTTGCCTGGAACAGGGGCGGGCGTGCTTCTTGATGTCGCCTACGATCCCTGGCCTAGCCGTCTTGCCGAAGTATGGCGCGGCCATGGGGGAGCGGTGGTCCCGGGGCTGGAGATGCTGATGTACCAGGCGGCGGAGCAGATCAGGCGCTTCAGCGGCTGTGACGTGGATGCCGCCGTCATAGATGTGATGTGCGACTCAGTCGGGCTTCCCCGACGGGTGTTCTAGAAGCCTTACATGGCAGGATTGGTTATATGTTGCGTTGGTTGACTGCCGGTGAATCCCACGGTCCGGCTCTGATCGGAATTGTTGAAGGCGTGCCCGCCGGTGTTGAACTCACCAGTGGGCAGATTCGCGACGCGCTGGCGCGTCGCCGCCTGGGCTACGGCCGTGGTGCCCGGATGAAGTTCGAGCAGGACGAGGTCACCATCATGGGTGGCGTCCGGCACGGCCTGACCCAGGGCGGCCCAGTCGCTATCCAGGTGGGCAACACTGAGTGGCCCAAGTGGGAGCAGATCATGGCTGCCGATCCCGTTGACCCCGAAGTCCTCGCCGACCAGGCCCGCAACGCTCCCTTGACTCGTCCCCGTCCGGGCCACGCCGATTTCACGGGCATGCAGAAGTACGGCTTCGACGAAGCCCGGCCGGTCCTTGAGCGTGCCAGTGCGCGGGAAACCGCCACACGCGTTGCCCTTGGCACCGTCGCAGCCCAGTTCCTGAAGCAGTTGGGCGTGGAGTTGGTCAGCCACACTGTTTCCATTGCCAGCGTGACAGTTCCGGAAGGCCGGCCGCTGCCGTTGCCGAAGGATGTCCTGGCGCTTGACGCCGACCCTCTGCGCTGCTTCGACCGCGAAACCTCGGACGCGATGGTTGCGGAAGTGGATGCTGCCCATAAGGAAGGCGAAACCCTGGGCGGTGTTGTCGAAGTACTTGCCTACGGGCTTCCGCCGGGACTGGGCAGCTACGTGCACTGGGACCGCCGGCTCGACTCACGCTTGGCCGCAGCGCTGATGGGTATCCAGGCCATCAAGGGCGTGGAAGTTGGCGATGGCTTCCTCACCGCTGCCCGCCGCGGATCCGCCGCCCATGATGAGATCCTCAAGGACGAAAACGGCAGGATTGTCCGCCAGACCAACCGGGCAGGTGGCATTGAGGGCGGCATGAGCATTGGCGAGGTCCTGCGGGTTCGCGCTGCCATGAAGCCGATCGCCACGGTTCCCCGTGCGCTTCGCACCATCGATGTCAGCACCGGGGAACCCGCCAAGGCCCACCACCAGCGTTCAGACGTTTGTGCGGTGCCCGCTGCTGGCGTCGTTGCCGAAGCCATGGTTGCCCTGGTTCTCGCCGAAGCCATTGCCGAGAAGTTCGGTGGCGACTCCGTTGCCGAAACGCAGCGTAACCTGCAAAGCTACCTCGACAGCATCCCGGCCACCCTGGACTCGGTCGGCCGGTAGTGGTCCCCGCTATCCTGGGCGTCCGTCCAGTTGTCCTGGTGGGTCCCATGGCCGTCGGCAAGTCGGCCATCGGCCAGCAACTCGCGCAGCAGTTGGGGCTGCCCTTCGTGGACACCGACGCAGTGGTTGTTGCAGCGCATGGCAGCATCGCAGACATTTTCGCTGGACGTGGGGAACATGCGTTTCGTGAAATAGAGGCACGTGCCGTAGCGAAGTCCATCGAGTCCGCCAAGGCGCAGCCGGCCGTCATCTCTCTTGGCGGCGGAGCGGTCCTGGACACCGGCACCCAGCAACTGCTGGGGGAGTGCACTGTGGTTTACCTGGAGTGTGACGCGGAAACGGTCGCAGACCGGATTGCGCGCAACACCGGAAGGCCCTTGCTGCAGGGCGATGCCATGGAACGCTGGGAATTGCTGTTTGCAACCCGGCGTCCCGTCTACGAACGTCTCGCGGACCTGGTCATTGATGTGCGTTCAGGCTCCGTGGCGGAAATCGGCCTCCAGTTGGAGGCGCGGCTGCGCGAGCATGCAGCCTTGAAACAGGAAGTTGAAAAGTGAGCAACGAAGCAACGGTCATCAAGGTGACTGGCCAGGCCGCCAGCGAAAACTACGACGTCGTGGTGGGCCGTGGCCTTCTGGATACCCTGCCTGCCAAACTTGGTGAGCGCGTTCGACGGGTGTTGGTCATCCACCCCCGTGCCCTGCGCCTGACGGGGGACACCGTCCGTGACGAGCTTGAGGCTGCCGGTTTCACTGCGCTGACGGCGGAGATCCCGGACGCCGAGGAAGGCAAGCACATCCAGGTTGCCGCGTTCTGCTGGCAGGTGCTGGGCCAAAACGATTTCACCCGTTCGGACGCAATCGTTGCCGTGGGCGGCGGGGCCGTTACCGACCTCGCGGGCTTTGTCGCAGCCACGTGGCTTCGCGGCGTCAAGGTCATTCACATACCCACCAGCCTCCTGGGCATGGTGGATGCTTCGGTCGGTGGCAAGACCGGAATCAACACCGCCGAGGGCAAGAACCTCGTGGGTTCGTTCCACCCGCCGGCCGCCGTGCTTGTAGATCTCGACACGCTCCAGACGCTGCCAAAAAATGAGCTCATTTCCGGCATGGCCGAAGTCATCAAATGCGGTTTCATCGCCGACCCCGTCATCTTGGATTTGCTGGAGAACAAGACTGACGCGGCCATGGATGCGGGCTCGGACGTTGTCCGTGAACTCATTGAGCGGGCCATCTCCGTCAAGGCCAACGTTGTGTCCCAGGACCTCAAGGAATCCGGCCTTCGCGAGATCCTCAATTACGGCCACACTCTGGGCCACGCCATCGAACTCGTTGAGCGCTACTCATGGCGTCACGGTGCCGCTGTGTCGGTGGGCATGATGTTCGCGGCCGAGCTGTCACGCAGCGTGGGCCGCTTGTCCGATGCCGACGCCGACCGGCACCGCACCATCCTGGAGAGCCTGGGTCTGCCGATCACCTACCGCAGGGACCGCTGGCAGGGGTTGCTGGATGGCATGCGCCGGGACAAGAAGTCACGTGGAGACCTTCTGCGCTTCGTTGTCCTTGACGGCATAGCCAAGCCGGGCATCCTGGAAGTTCCCGACACCTCCCTCTTGTTTGCCGCCTACCAGGAAATCGCGTCATGACCATCGCATTGCAGGACGGCGTGAGCGATTGGCCGACAGCCGGTTTCCCGGGGGTCCGCATGAACCCGGATACGCTGCTTCCCGTCGTCGTCAATGAAGAAGCAATGGAGTCCGCCCTGGCGGCCTCCGAGGATCCGGCGGACCGCATCATGGCCCTCCTGCTCGACAACCAGCCAAACGAAGCCGCTGAGCTCCTGGCCGAGGCCCGGTATAAGGATCCCGAATCATTCCGCCTCCGGATCTTCGAAGCCGAAGTGCACCGGGCCACCCATCGCATGGACCGCGCAGTGCAGTTGTTCAAGCACTTGCTGCACGACGTCCAGGGCAGCTCCAAGGAAGCGATCGTCCACCAGTACCTTGGCCGTGCGTACTTCGTCAGTGGCAACGCGCTGGCGGCGTCCGAAGAGTTCGCCAAGGCCCTGGACCTGCGGGTGGCGATGGCTGCTGATGCCGCGCTGATCTACTCGTCTGCAGTGGCTCTGCAGCGCGCCCGGAACGTGCTGGAACTGGCCTCGTAGGGGCGTCCGAACACGCCGCCCGCAAGCCGCGGCCGGATTTGCCGGTAGAATGGTTTTTGGATTTTTGATATATACGCGCTGGCGCGCCGATTGGCACGCCTGCTTGGCATAGATAGCTGGCAGCTAGAACCAGTGCGATTAACCAGAGGATACGAGTGGCAACCACAAACGACATCAAGAACGGGACCGTACTGAAGCTCGAGGGCCAGCTCTGGAACATCATTGAGTTCCAGCACGTCAAGCCGGGCAAGGGCGGCGCCTTCGTCCGCACCAAAATGCGCAACGTCATGTCCGGCAAGGTGGTCGACAAGACCTTCAACGCCGGCCTGAAGATTGAAACCGCCACGGTTGACCGCCGCGATTACCAGTACCTGTACCAGGACGGCGAAGACTTCGTTTTCATGGACACGCAGGACTACGACCAGATCACCGTTTCCGGTGCAACGGTTGGCGATGCCACCAACTTCATGCTCGAGAACCAGATGGTCAATATCGCCATCCACGAGGGCACGCCGCTCTACATCGAACTGCCCCCGAGCGTTGTCCTCGAAATCACCTACACGGAGCCAGGCCTCCAGGGTGACCGCTCCTCCGCAGGCACCAAGCCTGCCACTGTTGAAACCGGGTACGAGATCCAGGTACCGCTGTTCGTTGAGCAGGGCACCAAGGTCAAGGTCGACACCCGCGACGGCAGCTACCTGGGCCGGGTCAACGACTAGTGAGCGCACGCGGTAAAGCCCGTAGCAGGGCACTGGAAGTACTTTTCGAAGCGGAGCAGCGTTCCGTCTCGGCTTTTGACGCGCTCAAGGCACGTCGGGAGAAGACAGACCTCGTGATCAACCCCTACACGGTGGAAATCATCGAAGGCGTGGTCTCCATGCAGGAAACCATTGATGAGTTCCTTGAGACGTACGCGCAGGGCTGGACCTTGGAGCGGATGCCGTCCGTGGACCGGATTATCCTCCGTATCGGTTCGTGGGAACTGCTGTACAACGACGAAGTCCCTGACGGTGTAGCCGTCAGCGAGGCCGTCGCCTTGGCCAAGACGATGTCCACGGACGAGTCTCCGGCCTTCATTAATGGCCTTCTTGGCCGCTTGCAGAAGCTCAAACCTTCACTGCTGGCCTAGTCGGCAGGCAATGTTCAAAAGGATCCGCTTCCCGGGAAACCGGGAAGCGGGTCCTTTTCTGTTGGCGTTGCCGGACAAGAACTACTGCAGGACTGCCGCCCTGAGAGCGGGTATCGCGCGGAGGTGTTCAAGTTCGTCGTGTTGGTGGACCGGTACGTCGCGGCCACTGAGGATGCGCTGGCGCGTGAAGGCCAAAGCCGTGGCACCTTTGATGAAGGCCCGCATCTGTGCCGCCCTTCCACGCGACGACGCCCACCGCAGTGCCTGGCGCCGCCCCCTGGACGTGCCCAGCATCTCCACTTCTGCGGGCGTGAACCAACCGGCGCGTGCATACTCGAGGAGCCGTTGGCGCGTGAGCTTTCCTTCAGCGACGCGCAGCAGGATGATTCCCACTGCCGCTATCAGGAAAATGGGAACCTGGACCACGAAGTACTCCACCAGGAAGTCCTGGCCCATGCTGTTCCAGCGGTTGTGCAGGAACATTGCCGGCAACAAGCCTATGAAGAACGCCAGGACCGCGTAACCGGGGTGCCATCTGCGGGCTGCGAAGCCCATGATGAGTCCGGTTGTTCCGGTGAACACGGCGTGGGCAAACGGAGACATCACGCCGCGCAGGATGAAGATCCGTACAAAGTCAGTGCCGGGATCGGTGGATGAAGCGATTTCCCGACCGAAGTAGAGAATGTTTTCCGTGAAAGCGAATCCCGCGGCAATGGTGAAGGCGAACACGACGCCGTCCACGGGTCCGTCGAAGTACTTCCGGGCGCCGAGGATCAGTACCAGGAGTCCCAGCGACTTGGTGAATTCCTCGACGATCGGGGCCTGGACGGTAGCCATGAAGTAGGTGAAGGCTTCTTCGCTGGTGGTGGGTGCGGCCAGGGCGAACAGGGGCTGGATGAGCAGCGTCCCGGCGATGGATACGGCCGCGCCCCATGTGAAAGCAAACCACAGGAGCCTCTTTGGTTCCGGCTCCCAGCGATCGATGAGGCGGACGGTGAGCAGCACTACAGTCAACGGAATGAGGGAGGCGATGAAGCCGATCACGAAGCCGGTGATTCCCGTGTTGCCCAAGAGGAAGGGCAGGACCAGCAGGAGGCTGGCAAGTGCCAGGATCCCGCCACCGATGACCAACGGAAGCGTGCCCATGGAACGTCTCGGCGCCGGCGGCATGGCCCAGGTCTGGTGGGGGAGCGATGCCGGGTTCCCCGGAGCTTGCTGGTAGTTCGCGGGCTGCACGCGGCCCATCCAAGTGGGGTTTGCGCCAGGTTCCAAAGAGGGTCGCGGATAAGGTTGTCCGCCAGGTTGGCCGTGATGGTTCATGGTCATGGGAATGAGCCTATTCCACGGCGGAGAATGTGAGCTTAAACTCATGCCGGCGAGCGGCCCCGGGTGAAGCGTGAAAGTGCCGTTGTGGTAGCTTGGAAAAGCAAATATTCCTTTTTTAATTCCGTCCCGTGAGGCGGGGAAAGGGGAGACGAGCGATGACTGAAGTCACTTCAGCGCACGTGCCGTCGCGGGTTGTCCTCAACCAGGCGGACATTGACCGTGCGCTCACTCGTATCGCCCACGAGATCCTTGAAGCCAATAAGGGCTCCCAGGACCTTGTTCTTCTGGGCATTCCCAGCCGTGGCTATCCTTTGGCCGTGCGGCTTGCCAACAAAATCGCAGCTGCCGACCCCACTGTCAACGCTGAAACGATTGTCGGCCAACTGGATGTCACCATGTTCCGTGACGATCTCTCACACCAGCCCACACGGCCTCCGCGCCACACCCGGCTTCCTTTGTCCGGGATCGACAACAAGGTTGTTGTCCTGATCGACGACGTCCTCTACTCGGGACGGACCATCCGCGCGGCGTTGGACGCCTTGGTTGACCTTGGCCGCCCCAGGATCGTCCGGCTGGCTGTCCTGGTGGACCGGGGACACCGGGAACTTCCGATCCGTGCCGACCACGTAGGCAAAAACCTGCCGACGTCCTCATCCGAGAAAGTCCGCGTCCACCTGGAGGAAATCGACTCCGTGGACGGCGTGCCCGTCAACGAAGTAGTTATCGAGGCCGGCAAGTGAAGCACCTCCTTTCCACCGAGAACCTCAGCGCCTTCGATGCCATCCGGGTCCTGGATACAGCCGAGGAAATGTCCGCAGTGGGCGAGCGTGAAGTGAAGAAACTTCCTGCCTTGCGCGGCAGGACAGTGGTGAACCTTTTCTTCGAGGACTCCACCCGCACCCGCATCTCCTTCGAAGCCGCAGCCAAACGCCTCTCCGCGGACGTCATCAACTTTGCCGCCAAGGGTTCCTCGGTGTCCAAGGGCGAGTCGCTCAAGGACACCGCGCAGACTTTGGCTGCCATGGGCGCTGACGCAGTGGTCATCCGACACTGGGCCTCAGGCGCACCCCATCGCCTCGCTGCGACGGACTGGATCGACGCTGCCGTGATCAACGCCGGCGACGGCACCCACGAACACCCCACGCAGGCCCTCCTGGACGCGTTCACCATGCGACGGCACTGGGCTCAGCTCAGGGGTACGGCTTCTACGGGCGCTGACCTGAAGGGCATGCGGGTGGCAATCGCCGGCGACGTCCTGCATTCCCGTGTTGCCCGCTCCAACGTTTGGTTGCTGAAGACCCTCGGCGCAGAGGTCACGTTGGTGGCGCCACCCACTTTGCTGCCCATCGGCGTCGAGCACTGGCCCTGCAAGGTCAGCTACAACCTGGACGAGACATTGGAAGCCGGCATCGACGCGATGATGATGCTGCGTGTCCAGGGCGAGCGGATGAACGCGTCGTTCTTCCCGTCAACCCGCGAGTACTCGCGGCGCTGGGGTTTCGACGACGCCCGGCTCCGTGCGCTGGACGACCTTGGCATGAAGGACACCATCATCATGCACCCGGGACCCATGAACCGGGGCCTGGAGATCTCCTCGGCCGCCGCGGATTCGCCGCGTTCCACTGTGCTTGCGCAGGTACGCAACGGCGTTTCGGTCCGCATGGCCGCCCTTTACCTGCTGCTCTCCGGGGATTCCCGCGAAGCCGCCCCGAACGCAATCCAGTCCAGCAAGGAGACCAACTGATGGCAGAGAACACCTACCTGATTCGTGGGGCGGCCATCCTCGGCGGTGAAGCTGAAGACCTGTTGATCCGCGACGGCATCATCGAAGCACGCCGGAAGGACCTCGCGGACGAGGGCGCTACAGTCATCGACGGCAACGGCCTCGTTGCCCTGCCGGGCATGGTTGATGTCCACACGCACCTCCGCGAACCGGGCCGGGAGGACGCCGAAACGGTGGAAACCGGAACCCGCGCCGCTGCGTTGGGTGGCTTCACAGCCGTCCACGCCATGGCCAACAGCAATCCCGTAGCGGACACTGCCGGCGTCGTCGAGCAGGTCCACAGCCTGGGCCGCGCGTCCGGTTGGGTTGACGTGCGTCCGGTCGGCGCGGTTACCGTGGGATTGGCCGGTGAGCAGCTCGCCGAGCTCGGCGCCATGGCGGACTCACGCGCACAGGTCCGGATGTTCTCCGATGACGGCATCTGCGTCCACGATCCCGTCATCATGCGTCGTGCGCTGGAGTACGTCAAAGCGTTCGACGGCGTGGTGGCCCAGCACGCGCAGGAACCCCGCCTGACCGCCGGGGCACAGATGAACGAGGGCGCCGTCTCGGCGGTGCTTGGGCTAACAGGTTGGCCGGCCGTGGCAGAAGAGAGCATCATTGCCCGTGACGTGCTGCTCGCCCAGCACGTGGGTTCGCGCCTGCACGTCTGCCACGTCTCCACCGCAGGTTCCGTGGAGATCGTGCGCTGGGCGAAGGCCCGCGGCATCAACGTCACCGCCGAAGTCACCCCGCACCACCTGCTCCTGACCGACGAACTGGTCCGAAGCTACGATCCCGTGTACAAGGTCAACCCGCCGCTCCGTACAGACGCCGACGTGCAGGCGCTGCGCGAAGGCCTGGCCGACGGCACCATCGACGTCGTCGGCACCGACCACGCTCCGCACCCCAGCGAGCACAAAGAATGTGAGTGGGCCCAGGCCGCCATGGGCATGACGGGCCTGGAGACCGCGCTCTCCGTGGTGCAGGAAACCATGATCGAAACCGGCCTGATGACCTGGGCCGACTTCGCCCGGGTTACCTCGTTCACTCCGGCGGCGATCGGACGTGTTGCCGACCAGGGCCGTCCCTTGGAGGTTGGCGAGCCCGCCAACGTCATCTTGGTGGACCCGGCTGCGCGTTGGACCGTCGACCCCCATAAAATGGCAACCATGGGCCGCAATTCACCGTTCAAGGGCAAAGAGCTGCCCGGTTCAGTGGTGGCGACCTTCTTCAAGGGCCACCCCACTGTCCTCGACGGCAAACTCAACACCCCGTACCGCTACCCTGCAGTCAGCGGTAACTGATGGACAACCAGACACTGACCGTGCTCATCACGGTTCCGTTGATCGCCGTGGTGCTGGCGATGCTCTGGCTGGGTTGGCGGAACCGCCTGAGGCGACAAGCCGACGTCGAACGCCTTCCCGCGGTGCCGGAGCAGCTGACCCCCGCCAGCGTCGTAGCGGAGGGCCAGTACGTGGCCACCACCACGGCGGGCGACTGGCTGGACCGAATCGCCGTCCAAGGCCTGGGTATCCGGACCAACGCGGAACTGAGCATCCACGCCGAAGGCGTGCTGTTCGACCGATCCGGTGCCGCCCCGGTCTTCATCCCGCGCTCCGCGGTGCAGGACAGCCGCCCAGCGGACGGCATGACAGGGAAGTTCGTCGAAAAGGACGGGCTCCTGGTCATCAGTTGGAAACTGGGCAGCCGTGAGCTGGACACCGGTTTCCGGTCCAGGCACGCAGCCGACAAGCAGCTCCTCCTCGAAGCCCTCCAGGAATTGATCTCCGCAGCCCCTCAGGCAGATGCCGATAGTGGAAAGTAATAAAGTGACGGATAGTAAAGCAGCCACCACCCCCACCTCCTCAGCAGCAGTGCTGGTGCTCGAAGACGGCCGCGTGTTCCGCGGCCGCAGCTACGGCGCCCAGGGAACCGCGCTCGGTGAGGCCGTCTTCGCCACCGGCATGACCGGCTACCAGGAGACCATCACCGACCCCTCCTACGCACGCCAACTGGTTGTCCAGACGGCGCCGCACATCGGCAACACCGGCGTCAACAGCGACGACGCTGAGTCCCGCCGTATCTGGGTAGCCGGGTACATTGTGCGCGACGCCGCACGCCGACCCTCAAACTGGCGCTCCGAGCGTTCGCTGGACGACGAACTCACCGAGCAGGGAATCGTCGGTATCCAGGGAGTGGACACCAGGGCCATCACCCGCCACCTCCGCGAGCACAAGACCATGCGCGCAGGCATCTTCTCCGGCGAAGCCGCACAGGCAACCGACAAGGAGCTGCTGGACACCGTCCTGGCAAGTGCTCCGATGGAAGGCGCAGCCCTGGCCGAGGAAGTGTCCATTGACGAGGCCTATGTTGTTGAGCCCAAGGACCACGGCTGGGAAGGCGAACCGCGCTTCTCCATCGCAGCTGTGGACCTCGGCATCAAAGCCATGACCCCGGTACGTTTCGCCGAACGTGGCGTTCGTGTCCATGTCCTGCCGGCCACCTCCACGGTTGAGGACGTCAACGCCGTGAACCCCGACGGTTTCTTCATGTCCAACGGCCCGGGCGACCCCGCGACGGCCGATCACCAGGTGAAGCTCCTGCGTTCGGTGCTGGATGAGAAGCTGCCGTACTTCGGCATTTGCTTCGGAAACCAGATCCTCGGCCGCGCCCTTGGTTTCGGTACCTACAAGCTCCGCTACGGCCACCGCGGCATCAACCAGCCGGTCATGGACCGCCGCACGGGCAAGGTGGAAATCACTTCGCAGAACCACGGCTTCGCCGTCGACGCGCCGCTGAACGGCGCCACGGTGGCACCGGAAGAGCGTTATGGGCGCGTTGAAGTCAGCCACGTTTCCTTGAACGACGACGTCGTTGAAGGTCTCGCCTGCCTCGACATCCCCGCATTCTCGGTCCAGTACCACCCCGAAGCCGCGGCCGGACCGCACGATGCCGCCTACCTCTTTGACCGCTTCATCGACCTCATGGCCGACACCAAGTCCAAGGCCACAGGCGATAACACCGCAAAGAACAACGACTCCAAGACTGAGGACAAGAAGTAATGCCCAAGCGTACAGATCTCAAGAGCGTCCTCGTCATTGGCTCGGGCCCGATCGTCATCGGCCAGGCCGCCGAGTTCGACTACTCCGGCACCCAGGCCCTTCGCGTCCTCAAGGAGGAAGGCCTTCGCGTCATCCTCGTGAACTCCAACCCGGCCACCATCATGACGGACCCCGAGTTCGCTGATGCCACCTACGTTGAGCCCATCACCCCGGAGGTGGTGGAGAAGATCATCGCCAAGGAGCGCCCGGACGCCATCCTGCCCACCCTGGGTGGCCAGACGGCACTGAACACCGCCATCGCGCTGGACAAGAACGGTGTGCTGGAGAAGTACAACGTGGAACTCATTGGTGCGAACATTGCAGCCATTGAACTCGGCGAAGACCGCGAGAAATTCAAGGGCGTGGTGGAGCGGTGTGGTGCAGAGTCCGCACGCAGCCACATCATCCACACCATGGACGAGGCATTCACGGCAGCGGAAGACCTCGGCTACCCCATGGTGGTCCGTCCTTCCTTCACCATGGGTGGCTTGGGCTCCGGCCTGGCGTACAACGAGGACGACCTTCGCCGCATCGTCGGCCAGGGCCTCCAGTACAGCCCCACCACCGAGGTCCTGCTCGAAGAGAGCATCCTCGGCTGGAAGGAATACGAGCTGGAGATGATGCGCGACAAGAACGACAACGTCGTTGTTGTCTGTTCCATCGAGAACTTCGATCCCGTAGGTGTCCACACCGGTGACTCCATCACGGTTGCCCCGGCCCTGACGCTCACGGACCGCGAGTACCAGAAGCTGCGCGACGTCTCCATCGCTGTCATTCGCGAAGTTGGCGTTGACACCGGTGGCTGCAACATCCAGTTCGCCATCGACCCCGCCACGGGCCGCGTGGTGGTCATCGAGATGAACCCCCGCGTTTCCCGCTCTTCGGCCCTGGCATCGAAGGCAACAGGTTTCGCCATCGCCAAGATCGCCACCAAGCTTTCCTTGGGCTACACGCTGGACGAGATCCCCAACGACATCACGCAGAAGACGCCGGCGTCGTTCGAGCCGACCCTGGACTACGTCGTGGTCAAGGTTCCCCGTTTCGCGTTCGAGAAGTTCCCGGCAGCGGACAACACCCTCACCACCACCATGAAGTCCGTCGGCGAAGCCATGGCGATGGGCCGCAACTTCACCGAAGCCCTGCAGAAGGCCTTGCGCTCCCTGGAGCAGAAGGGTTCGCAGCTGGACTTCAGCTCCGTACCCGAATACGAAGTTGCCGAGCTCATTGAGAAGGCCAAGCGTCCCACCACTGACCGCCTGCACCAGGTGCAGCGGGCCATGCTGGGCGGCGCCAGCGTGGAAGACCTCTTCGAAGCCACCAAGATCGACCCCTGGTTCCTGGACCAGCTGCAGTTGCTCAACGAGACCGCGCAGGAGATCCGCAAGGCCGGCGTGCTGACCGAGGAAATGCTGCGCAACGCCAAGCGCCATGGTTTCTCCGATGAGCAGATCGGTGCCTTGACCCACAACAATGAGGCAGTAGTCCGGGGCGTCCGCCAGGCCTTGGGCATCCGTCCCGTGTACAAAACGGTGGACACCTGCGCTGCTGAGTTCGCCGCTTACACCCCGTACCACTACTCGTCCTATGACGAAGAAGATGAAGTGGGCCTGCACGCCAAGCCCTCGGTCATCATCCTCGGCTCCGGCCCCAACCGCATTGGCCAGGGCATCGAGTTCGACTACTCCTGCGTGCACGCCTCCATGGCACTGCGCAAGGCCGGGTACGAGACCGTCATGGTCAACTGCAACCCCGAGACGGTCTCCACCGACTATGACGTCTCCACCCGCCTGTACTTCGAACCGCTGACCCTTGAGGACGTCCTCGAGGTCATCGCGGCAGAGGAACGCACCGGCGGCGTCATGGGTGTCTTCGTTCAGCTCGGCGGCCAAACCCCGCTCAAGCTGGCACAGCAGCTCGCCGATGCAGGCGTGCCGATCCTTGGTACCTCGCCCGAGGCCATCGACCTCGCCGAGCACCGTGGCGCCTTCGCACGTGTCCTGGACGAGGCCGGCTTGACCTCCCCGAAGAACGGCACCGCCGTTTCCTTCGAGGACGCCAAGAAGATCGCCGACGAGATCGGCTACCCGGTCCTGGTGCGCCCGTCCTACGTCCTCGGTGGCCGTGGCATGGAGATTGTCTACGACGAAGCCAACCTCTCCCGCTACATCGCCAACGCCACCGAGATCACCACGGACCACCCGGTGCTGATCGACCGCTTCCTTGAGGACGCCGTCGAAATCGACGTTGACGCCCTCTTCGACGGCACTGACATGTACCTCGGCGGCATCATGGAGCACATCGAAGAGGCCGGTATCCACTCGGGCGACTCCGCGTGCGTCCTGCCTCCGATCACCCTGGGCAACAACGTGATCGAACGCGTGCGCACTGCCACGCGTGCCATCGCCGAGGGTGTAGGTGTCCGCGGCCTGATCAACATCCAGTTCGCGCTGGCCTCCGACGTCTTGTACGTCCTGGAAGCCAACCCACGTGCCTCCCGCACGGTTCCGTTCGTCTCCAAGGCCACGGGTGTCCAGATGGCCAAGGCCGCCGCGCTCATCGGCACGGGTGTCACCATCAACCAGCTCCGCACCGCCTACAAGATGCTGCCGGAGACGGGGGACGGCTCCACGCTGCCCTTGGACGCCCCGGTTGCCGTCAAGGAAGCCGTCCTGCCGTTCAGCCGCTTCCGTACCCCGGAGGGCAAGGTTGTGGACTCCCTGCTCGGCCCGGAAATGCGCTCCACCGGTGAAGTCATGGGTATCGATAAGCACTTCGATACGGCATTCGCCAAGAGCCAGGCCGCAGCCAACAACGCGCTGCCCACCGAAGGCAAGATCTTTGTGTCCGTGGCGAACCGCGACAAGCGCTCGGTGATCATGGGCGTCAAGCGGCTCTCGGACCTTGGTTTCGAGATCGTGTCCACAGGCGGCACGGCAGATGTCCTGCGCCGCAACGGCATCCAAGCCACTCCGGTGCGCAAGGTAGCCGAGGGCAGCAGCGCCGAAGGCGAAGGAACCATCGCCGACCTCGTCGTTGCCGGAGAGATTGACATGGTCTTCAACACGCCTTCCGGCGGTGAAGCCCGCAGCGACGGATACGAACTCCGTGCCGCAGCAACCTCCATCGGCATCCCTTGCATCACCACCGTTGCCGAGTTCAACGCCGCTGTACAGGCAATTGAGGCGCTGCGCACCTACGAATGGTCGGTGACCAGCCTGCAGGAGCACGCAGCGAATCTGGCAGCGGCAGTGGAAGCAGCCAATGCCTGAGGCTGCTTCGCCACAGCAGGAGCAGCAGCCGGCCCGGGAGTCCTTTGGCTCCCGGCTGGCTGCCGCCATGACGGCCCGCGGACCGCTGTGTGTCGGGATCGACCCGCACCCGCAGCTCCTGGCTGAGTGGGGACTGAACGACGACGCCGCCGGGCTGGAGCGCTTTTCGCTAACGGTGGTGGAGGCAGTGGCTTCCCTCGCTGCCGCGGTGAAGCCGCAGGTGGCCCTCTACGAGCGGCATGGGTCTGCGGGCATGGCTGTGCTGGAGCGCACTCTGGCTGCGTCCTCGGAGGCAGGGGTCCTCAGTATCGCCGACGCCAAGCGTGGAGACATTGGTTCCACGATGGCGGCCTACGCCGACGCCTGGCTGCGTGACGGGTCATCCTTGGCCGCGGATTCTGTGACCTTGAGCCCATACCTCGGCTTTGAGTCGCTGCGTCCGGCGCTGGATCTCGCAGCCCAGTACGGCAGGGGAGTGTTTGTGCTCGCGTTGACGTCCAACCCGGAGGGCAAGTCCGTCCAGCATGTTGGTGGGGCTGATTCCGTTGCCCGGCGCATTGTGGCCGAGGCTGCTGCGGAGAACCGCCGCTATGACGGGGCTCTGGGTTCGGTTGGCCTAGTGGTGGGTGCCACCATTGGTTCGGCGTTGGAGGACCTCGACATTGACCTTGGTCCGGTCCGTGGTGCCATCCTGGCCCCGGGACTCGGTGCCCAGGGCGCTACCCCCGCCGATCTCCGTGCCACTTTTGGGGCCGCGTATCCGAGTGTCCTTGCGACCTCGAGCCGCGGAATCCTGGCCGCGGGCCCGTCGGTTGCGGCACTGCGGGCAGCCACCCGGGAGACGTTGGACGGGCTCCGCTCCGAGTAAGTTGCCAACCGTCATTGCGCAACGGGGCCCCTGCCGGTAGGTTCAGGATCAGTCCGCGTGATCTGGATCACAATCTCGATCTGACAGGGGTTTGGCAGTGGGCCTTAAAGAGCTGACACCGCAGGAACGTTCCGATGCCCTTGAAAAGGCTGCCAAGGCGCGTGCCGTGCGTGCAGCGGCCAAGGAACGGCTCAAGCGCGGTGAGCTGAGCATTGCCGAGCTGATCTCCTCGGGCACGACGGACGAGGCGATAGCCCGCATGCGGGTGGTGGAATTGTTGGAGGCCCTGCCGGGCATTGGACCCGTCAGGGCTGCTGGGATCATGGCCGAGATTGGAATTGCCGGATCCCGGCGGATCAGGGGGCTGGGAATTCACCAGGCCCGGGCGCTGGTAGATTTTATGGATACCCAGCAAAGCGTTTGACGCATCTCCCCGAAGGAATCCGTGAGCAAGAATCCTGGACTGACTGTCCTTGCAGGCCCCACTGCCGTTGGCAAGGGAACCGTTTCAACCTACATCAGGGACAACTATCCGGAGGTCTGGCTCTCAGTCTCGGCAACCACCCGGGCCGCCCGGCCGGGAGAGAAAGACGGAGTCCACTACTTCTTCAAGTCCGCCGAGGAGTTCGACTCGCTGGTCGACCAGGGCGAACTCCTGGAGTGGGCCGTTGTCCACGGCCACAACCGCTACGGCACGCTCCGAAGCACGGTGAACGCGGCCATTGCCGAAGGCAAATCAGTCCTCCTCGAGATCGACCTCCAGGGCGCGCGGCAGGTCAAGGCCGCGGTGCCGGACGCCAATTTCGTGTTCCTGGCCCCGCCCAGCTGGGATGAAATGGTGCGGCGCCTGGTGGGCCGGGGCACCGAAACACCCGAGGAACAGCAGCGCAGGCTGGAAACCGCTAAACTGGAACTTGCTGCTGAACCGGAGTTTGACCACACCGTCATCAATGACGACGTTCGCCGGGCAGCGGACGAGCTTGTTTCACTCATGGGGCTTACCCCGCACGGGCGCTAAAGCGCCTGCATTTGTTGGCCCGCTAGAATTTGGAGAATTCGTGTCCACGAACCTTGAAGGCATCATCAACCCGCCGATCGATTCGCTGCTTGAGGCTGCCGATTCCAAGTACGGCCTGGTAATCTTCGGCGCCAAGCGTGCCCGTCAGATCAACGCGTACTACGCCCAGCTTCACGAGGGCCTCTTCGAGTACGTTGGCCCGCTGGTCGACACCAAGCTGAACGAAAAGTCGCTTTCGATCGCCCTGCGCGAGATCAACGAAGGCCTCCTGGTCTCCACGCCGATCGAGCCCGCAGAATAAAACAGACTGCCTGTTGACGGAGGTCACGTGCGCATAGTCCTCGGAGTCGGGGGAGGGATCGCAGCCTACAAGGTTGCATCGCTCCTCCGGCTTTTTACTGAAGCCGGTCACAAGGTGACGGTCATTCCCACGGAAGCGGCAACCCGCTTTGTTGGTGTGGCCACATGGGAGGCCCTCTCGGGCAACCCTGTGAGCAACAGCGTCTTTGACGACGTCGAGAAGGTCAACCATGTCCGGTTGGGACATGAGGCGGACCTTATCGTCGTTGCTCCGGCCACCGCTGACCTCCTGGCCAAGGCAGCCACCGGACAGGCGGGCGACCTCCTCACCAACACGCTCCTCATGGCCCACGGGCCCGTCCTCTTTGCTCCGGCCATGCACACGGAAATGTGGCAGCACGCCGCAACCCAGGCCAACGTGGAGACGTTGCGCAGCCGCGGCGTCACAGTCCTTGAGCCTGCCTCCGGGCGCCTTACCGGCGCGGACTCGGGCCCGGGCCGCCTGCCGGAACCTGAAGCGATCTTCGCTGCCGCCATGGCCCTTGCCGGCACGGAATCCTCGCCGGTGCAGGGCAGCCAGTCCGGTGTCCTTGCCGGACGCGTCGTGACCATCTCCGCCGGCGGAACCAGGGAAGCCTTGGATCCGGTGCGCTTCCTGGGCAACCGCTCATCGGGAAAGCAAGGCGCGGCCCTGGCCGCTGCTGCGCTGTCCGCCGGAGCCACTGTCCGTTTCCTTGCGGCGCATATGGACGTTGAGCCGCCTGCCGGCGTCGAGATTGTCCGCGTTGAGTCTGCCCTGGAGTTGCGGGAGGCGGCGCTGAAAGCGGCGGCCGATTCCGACGTCGTTATTATGGCTGCCGCTGTGGCGGACTTCCGTCCGGCAGAAGTTTCAGACACCAAGATCAAGAAGGTCGACGGCGAGGACGCACCGTTGGTGCACCTGGTTCGGAATCCGGACATCCTGCACGAGCTCGTTGAGCGGCGGAACGCCGAAGGCGGCAAGCAACTGATCGTGGGTTTCGCGGCGGAAACGGGCGATGCCCAGGGAGACGTCCTGGAGCATGCCACGGCCAAGCTCAAGCGCAAGGGCTGCGACCTCCTTGTGGTCAACCATGTTGGCATTGGCCGTGTCTTCGGCCAGGACGACAACTCCGTGGTCATCCTTTCCGGGCACGGGGCGGAGCCGGAATCCGCGGCCGGTTCCAAGGCCGATGTTGCTGCTGCCGTGATCGACCGGGTGGGCGCCGAGCTCGCACGGGTTTTTCCCGCTGTGTAACCGAACCCACACCGGAATTCTTAGCAAAGGGACACACGGAAGAAGCCGCCGTCCCGCAACCCAGTAAGGTGGTCGAGTGACTTTACCGCTGCACCATGAACACCATGGCACCCCGTCCAAGCTCCGGCTCTTCACCTCAGAGTCGGTCACCGAAGGGCACCCGGACAAGATCTGCGACCAGATCAGCGACTCCATTCTTGATGCGTTGCTGGCCGCGGATCCTGAATCCCGCGTGGCCGTAGAGACCATGGCCACTACCGGCCTGGTGCACGTGGCGGGTGAGGTCACCACTGACGCCTACGTCGAGATTCCGCAGATCGTCCGCGAAACCATCCTTGGCATCGGGTACGACTCCTCGGCCAACGGCTTCGACGGTGCCCGCTGTGGTGTCTCCGTCTCCATTGGCCAGCAGTCCAACGACATTGCGGGCGGTGTCTTCAACTCGCTTGAAGCACGCGAGGGCCGCCAGGAGGACGACTACGATCTCCAGGGCGCAGGCGACCAGGGCATCATGTTCGGCTACGCCAGCGACGAGACAGCCTCCTACATGCCTACGCCCATCTGGCTGGCGCACCGCCTCTCGGAACGCCTCACCGAAGTCCGCAAGAACGGCGAGCTCGCGTACCTCCGCCCGGACGGCAAGACGCAGGTCACGGTAGGTTACGACGGCGACCGACCCGTTTCCGTGGAAACCGTGGTTATTTCCAGCCAGCATGCCGAAGAAGCGAGCCTGGAGCAGCTTCGTGCGGACCTCGCCAGCTACGTCATTGACCCGGTGCTGTCCGCTTCCAACCTGGATATCGCACGTACGGCGAACATCCTGAACCCTGCCGGTGCCTTCGTCATCGGCGGCCCGGTGGGCGACGCCGGCCTCACCGGACGCAAAATCATTGTTGACACCTACGGCGGATTCTCCCGTCACGGCGGTGGAGCGTTCTCCGGCAAGGATCCGTCCAAGGTGGACCGTTCGGCTGCCTATGCCATGCGATGGGTCGCCAAGAACGTAGTGGCCGCTGGACTGGCAAAGCGCGCCGAGATCCAGATCGCCTACGCCATCGGCCAGGCCCGCCCCGTTGGAACGTATGTTGAGACGTTCGGTACGGAGACTGTTGATCCGGCCCGCATCAGCGAGGCCATCACGGAACTCTTCGACCTGCGTCCCCGGGCCATTATTGACGCCCTTGACCTGAAGCGGCCCATCTACGCCAAGACGGCCGCGCATGGCCACTTCGGCCGCGACGATCCCGACTTCACGTGGGAGCGGCTGGACCGGGTTGATGACCTGAAGGAATACTTCAACGCCTGATCTTTCACGTTTGGCCGGCTTGGGCCATGGGTTACTACTTTGTCGGTGCCCCATGGTTTGCTGAAGCCAGAGAGATGCCCGCAGCGGGTCAATCCCGCTGCGGGCATTCTGCGTTGATGATGTTCAAGGATGCCCGGTAGTGAATTGGAGGTGAAGTGCGTGGCAGGATTCGAGGCCCAGCCGTCATTGCTCCAGCCTTCCCTGCTGCAGGGCTTTCCGGAGCGTGCACCGGTCAACGGACCGCCCCTCGCCGCGGAGAACCCCGTGGCACGGGTGGTGCTGGAATCCTCGCTGCCGCATTTGGACAGGCCTTTCGACTACAGCGTTCCCGCGGAGTTTTCTGACACTGCTGTGCCCGGTGTGCGCGTCAAGGTCAAATTCAACGGCCAGGAGCTGAACGGGTACGTCGTGGAGCGCCGCGCCGATTCGGAGGGCTCCCACTCCTTGTCGGCCCTGCACAAGGTCGTCTCCCCGGTGGCCGTCCTGACTCCGGCCATCGCAGAGTTGGCCGGCAGTGTCGCCGCCCGGTATGCCGGAACCCTCAGCGACGTCCTCCGGACTGCGATCCCGCCCAGGGTCGCCAAGGTGGAGAAGGAACTGCTGGCTGGCGAGCTGGATGCGGCCGGAACACCTGAGCTGGGGTCCAGTCCGGCCGATGGCTGGAGGGCTTATTCCAACGGTGCACCGTACGTGCAGCACTTGGCCGGGGGCGGTTCGCCCAAGGCTGTCCTAACCGCTTTGCAGGGATTCGGCTCCCACGGGTGGCCGGCGCTTGTTGCTTCCGCCGTTGCGGCGGTCCGCTCATCGGGCCGGGGCGCCGTGGTGGTCGTACCCGACTACCGTGACCTGGAGCAGTTGGAAGCCGCCCTGGAGAGTGTCCTGCCGAAGTCCGACGTCGCCCGACTCACTGCAGACGACGGCCAGACCCCCCGTTACCGGAACTTCCTTCGGCTGCTGAGTGGTTCCGCTGGAGTGGCGATTGGCACGCGTTCGGCCGCCTACGCCCCTGTGCGGGACCTGGGCCTGGTGGTGTGCTGGGACGATGGCGATGACCTCCACATCGAGCAGCGGGCCCCTTATGCGCATACCCGGGAGGTCCTGCTGCTGCGTGCCGAGCAGGAGGGTGCGGCCTGCCTCATGGCTGCCCACAGCCGCAGCACTGAGCTTCAGCGCCTCGTCGAAATGCAGTGGGCCGTTCCTATCGAAGCACCACGATCCGCTGTCCGTTCGACGGTTCCGCGGGTCCTGAACACGGCTGACAGTTTTGAGCAGGAACGTGATCCCTTGGCACGCATTGCCCGGCTGCCCGGGGCGGCCTGGCGGGCGGCAAAGCAGGGCCTGGAGCGGGGTCCGGTCCTGGTGCAGGTTGCGCGGGCCGGCTATGCACCGTCATTGGTGTGCGAGACGTGCCGGGAACTTGCCCGCTGCAACGCCTGCCAGGGGCCGTTGGCCGTATCCAGCGGCTCAGCCATACCCGCGTGCCGCTGGTGCTCAACACCAGCACCCCAGTGGCGCTGCACCCATTGCAGCGGAACAAGGCTCCGCCGGGGTGCGGCGGGCGTGATGCGGACGGCGGAGGAACTGGGGCGTGCCTTCCCGGGCAAGGCCGTCGTGACTTCATCAGGTGAGCACATCAAAGCAGCCGTGCCGGATGTTCCGGCCCTGGTGGTGGCGACTGTCGGCGCTGAGCCGGTGGCTGCCCACGGCTACGCTGCGGCCCTGCTGCTCGACGGAAATTCGCTGCTCCGGCGCGAGAACCTCAGGGCAGGCGAGGACACCGTCAGGCGCTGGTTCAACGCAGCTGCCCTGGTCAAACCTGCAAGCCAGGGCGGCCTCGTGGTGATCACCGCGGACGATACCGCTGCGACCGGTGCGCTGCTGCGGTGGGACGCTGCGGGATACGCGTCGCGCGAGCTGGCACTGCGGAAGGAACTGCAGTTGCCCCCAGCGGTACGGGTCGCCTCCGTTACTGGCGGGAGGGCCGACGTCGGACACTTTTCCCAAGCCTTCGAGGCCAGTGCTGCGCTGCCGTCGGGCACCAAACTCCGCAGCGCCGGGCCAGCTCCCCTTCAGCCGCTTACAGGTGCCGCCCAATTGCCGGCCGACGATGCGGATGTCAGGATGCTCTACTTCATTCCCTACAGCGACGCGGCTGCGGCTACGCGCGCCATGCGCGCCGTGAAGGCCGCGAGTGCCGCCAAGCGCACGTCTGGCCCCGTACAGCTCCGCTTGGACGGCGTGGACGTCCTCTAGCCCGGCGCGTCAGCCCTTGCGTTTGCGCTGGGCCACGACTTCCTCGGCTGCGGCAAGGAGTTGCTGTGCTGACTCGTCCCAGTTGAACGCTGCGGCACGCTCCACCGACCGCACGGAGCGCTCCTGCCAGAGGGAGTCCTTCGCCAAAGCCGTGACGGCGGCTGCGAAGTCCGTGGGTGAATCCGGGTCCACGTAGCTGACGGCGTCGCCGCCTACTTCCCGGAAGATCGGGATGTCGCTGGCGATCACGGGTGTCCCCAGCGCCATCGCCTCAACCAGCGGCAAGCCGTACCCCTCGGCGCGGGAAAGGCTGATCAGGGCGGTTGCCCGGACAAGGAGTTCGTCGTATTGGGCGTCCGTAACGCCGTTGTGGAACTGGACCTTGGCTCCTTCTGGAACCATCGCCTCCAGTTCGGCTTTGCGGTCGGAGGTGATCCGGCTGAGCAGGTGCAGGGTGAAGTCCGGCAAGCCGGCCATGCCCCGGATCATCGTTTCCACATTCTTGTACGGCATGAACGAACCCATGTACAGGAGTGTCTTGTCGGCGCCCGCGGCAGGATCACGGGGTGCCTGGCCGGGTTGCGGGGCGTTGCCCACAATGCGCACCGGCCGTTTGGTCAGTTGGTACTTGGCCATGAGGGCGCGGGTTGTCTGGCTGATGGTTGCCACGACGTCGGCTCGGTTCAGCAGGAGGCGCTGCGGCCAAAAGGCCTTGTGGTAGAGCCGCCACAGCAGCCGTACGGGAGCCGGCAGGAAACCTGGGGGAGTCGGGTGCTCGTAGTAGATGAGGTCATGCAAGGTGAGGACTAGGCCGTAGCGCCGTCCCAGGGTGCCCATGGTCTGCATGGGACACACGACGACGTCCGCGCCCAGCGGGTTGACCTTGCGTGCGACAAACAGCTCCATCGGAGACAAGGGGCTGTTGATCATCACATAGGGAACGTCCGGCAGCAGCGCGAGTTGGCGCTTGTCGCTGATCAGCATGGTCACGTCCGCGATTTTGGATGTCGCTGCTATGAGGCTGGAACCGTAGCGGCTGATGCCATCGTGGTGGTCCGTTCGGGTAAAGCGGGCGTCGATGACGATTTTCACGCGGGATGTTCCTCCAGGAAGGTGCGGATGGCTGTCGCGGCCGGGACCGGCGTCTCGTAGTGGATGAGGTGCCCGACGCCGGGAATCACTTCCAGCGTTCCGTCGGGTAAGCGCTCCATGAGTTTGTGCTGGTTGGGAAGGGTGGCGATCTCGTCTTTTTCGCCGGCGACCAGGAGCACCGGGAGGGTCAGCTGTTCGGCGACCTCTGCGACGTTCCCTGAGACCGAGGCTTTGAAGGATTCGAGCAGGCTGTTCCGGTCCGCGAAGGCACTGAAGTAGGCATCATGCTGTGCGTGGATGAACCGGCGCAGGTTCTTGTCCTTGGTTTTTGCCATCGTGATGCTCATGACACGCACGATGGCCCGGTTGCGGAGCACCGCCAGCCCCAGGGGGCGGGGGAGCCTCGCTGAAACCTGGTAGTACAACACAGCAAGTTTGGTCATGATGCCCTTGGGGCCTTCCAACGCCGGCGCGGCAATGGGGTTGACCAGGATCAAGGGGTAGACCGATCCCGGATGCGCTGCGGCGAAATGGCTGGCCACGATGGATCCAAAGGAGTGGCCCAGCAGGACCGTCTTGGGGCCAAGACCGGTTGCTGCCATGAAGCTGGAGATAAACCGCCCGTACCGTTCCACGGTGTGCTCGTCGCCCACGAATGGTTCGGAGCTGCCGAAAGCCGGGAGGTCCGGCATGATGATGCGCATCTCGGGGAGCTGGTCTGCGACGCGCAGCAGACCGTGGTGATCGCCCCGGAAACCGTGGATGACCAGGATGGTTCGGGTGGCAGCTGTAACGGACACAGGTTCGTAGGTCCAGTACGCGATATTGCTGCCGTCCACGTCGACGTCCGAGGCGTGGGTCCGCCCGGGCAGGGACGCGCTGAAGAATTCCCCAGGGGCCTGCGCACCGTCAGGCGAATGCGCGGTGTCCACTTTTTCCATACGGTTAGTCCTAGTTCACGTTGTCCGGGTGCGAACCCGTTCGGTGGTGGCGCTCGAGTCCCGCCATTCGTTCGATGTCGGCGGTGTCCAGTTCAAAGTCGAAGACGGCGATGTTCTCCTTGATCCGACCCGGGGAGCTGGCCTTCGGGATGACCAGGTTTCCCAACTGGAGGTGCCAGCGGAGAATGATCTGCGCCGGGGTCCGGTTGTACTTCTCCGCCAGCGACACAATGGCGGGGTCTGCCAGGACCTGGCCGCGGCCCAGTGGGCTCCAGGCCTCCGTGGCGATCCCCAGCTGTTCATGCAGGGTCCTTAGCCGGGTTTGTTGCAGCCAGGGGTGCAGCTCGATCTGGTTGACGGCTGGAACAACCTCAGCCTTGTCCATGAGTGCTTCGAGGTGCCCGGGCTGGAAATTGGACACGCCAATGGCCCGGACTTTGCCTTCGCGGTACAGGGTTTCCATCGCCTTGTATGTCTCGGTGAACAGCCCGCGGCCGGCGCAGGGCCAGTGGATCAGGTAGAGGTCCACATAGTCGAGCCCAAGGTTGGAAATGGAGGTGTCGAACGCCCGGAGCGTCGGATCGTAGCCTTGGTCGTCATTCCAGACCTTGGTGGTCACGAACAGGTCCTCGCGTGAAAGGCCATGTACCGCTTCTCCGGAACCACCTGTGGCGCTGCGGGCGGCAGCGGCATCGCCGATGGCCGCCCCGATTCCCCTGCCGACGCCTACCTCATTGCCGTACATCGCCGCAGTGTCGAAGCGCCTGTACCCTTCCCCGAGGGCCGTGGCCACCAGGGTGTCAGCGTCATGGGGCGGAACCTTATAGAGTCCGAATCCCAGTCGTTCCATCTGTACGCCGTTGTTAAGTGCCAGCCGGCTCGATGTCAGCTTGGATGAGGATCTCATAGCAACGACTCTACCCAGTCCGGACGCGATTTCTTCAGGCATGGCCGTTGAAACTCACCAGGCGTCGGGCGGACGCCTCGTCCAGAATAAGGTCCGTGGCCAGTCCAGCCGCCAGGGCACCCTGGAGTCCGTTGATCTTGGAAGCGCCGGAGACGACGCATATCCGGCGCCTGACCTGACGGAGCTGCTCGTGGGCCGGCCCTGTGGATCTTTCGTTCAAGGTGATTCCGTCGGAGGAACCGTCGCTCCGGAAGAACACTGTCGCGACGTCGCCTACAACGTCGTCGGCAGCCAGCATGCTGAGGTCGTGTTCATCGAGGTATCCGCCGGCGTAGACGTGGCTGGGGTAATCGGAATCGACTGAGCCAACGCCGAATATCGCAATGCTCATTCGTGCCTGCAAGTCGAGGATGCGTTGAACGCTGCGTTCATTCCACATTGCCGTCTTGGTGGACGCGTGATCAAAGAACGCCGGGACCGGGAACTGTTCCACCCGTGCTCCATAGGCGCTGCCGAAGCGGCGCATGATGTCGCTGGCGTACGTAATGCCTGTGGTTTGCATGTTGCCGGCCCCGTTCAGTTGGACCACGATGCTGTCGTGCGTCACCTTGCGGGTGAGGTGGCGGCTGACGGCGCTGAGGGTTGCACCCCAGGCCACCCCGATGATGGCGTTCGAGTCCACCAGGGGGCCAATAGTTCGTGCTGCCTGCATGGCTACACGGTCCAAAGTCTCGGCCTCATTGAGGGTGTCCAGCACCGGGACGACGTGGACGTCCACTCCGTATTGGTTCCGGATCTGGCTTTCCAGCTCGGGTCCGGTGTCGAAGGGGCTTCGGATCTGGACCTGGACCAAGCCCGTTTCCCGTGCCGAGGATAGCAGCCGGGACACCGTGGAACGGGAGGTCCGCAGCTCGCGGGCAATCGCATCCATGGTCAGGTCCTGCAGGTAATACATTTGTGCAGCCCGGAGCGCATCCGAGTGACGTGATCGTGCCATCTCATTTCCTTACTGCACGTTTGTGCAAATAGCTTGACTCCATTTTCCACCTTCGCAAGATTAGTGGTGAACGGTGCAGCAGCGAGTGGCGCGGCGCACGAACCAAGCCCAAGGGAGCAGTTTTGGGACACAACAGGATTTCCGGTACCTCACAGCACGCACAGCAGCGCGACTCCGTCGTCGCACTGCAGGAGCGGCCCTCGGCGAAGGTACTCATCATCGGCGGTGGCATCAATGGTGTCGGAACGTTCCGTGACCTCGCCCTGCAGGGCGTCGATGTGGCACTTGTTGAGCGCGGTGACTACTGCCAGGGGGCAAGCGGTGCCTCGTCCCACATGATCCACGGTGGCATCCGTTACCTCGAAAACGGCGAGTTCCGCCTCGTCCAGGAATCCGTAGTGGAGCGAAACCGGCTCCTGCGGATCGCGCCGCACTACGTCAAACCGCTGCAGACAACCATCCCGATCTTCAGCACCTTCTCCGGAATCCTCTCCGCCCCTACGCGCTTCCTGACCCACAAGCAGGGCAAGCCCAAGGAGCGCGGGGCGTTCCTCATCAAGGTGGGCCTGAGCATGTACGACTTCTTCTCCCGCGACGGCGGAAGTGTTCCGCGGCACCAGTTCCGTGGCCGCACCAAGGCCCTCGCCGAGCTTCCCAAGCTGCACTCCGGCATCAAGTACGCCGCAACGTATTTCGACGCATCCGTGCACAACCCTGAACGCCTGACCCTTGACGTCCTCCAGGATGGCGAAAAGGCCGGCCGTGGCGGCGGACTCCCCGGCGGAAGCGCCCGCGCCAGCAACTACGTCTCGCTCGTTTCCATGGGCGCGGACGGAGTGCGCCTCCGTGACGAGCTGACGGGCAAGGAGTTCGACTTCCAGGCCGACGTCATCGTCAACACCACGGGCGCCTGGGTGGACCTCACTAACCAGGCCATGGGAGCCGTCAGCAAATTCATGGGCGGCACCAAGGGATCCCACATTGTCCTGGACCACCCGGAACTTCTTGCCGCCTGCAACGGCCGCGAGATCTTCTTCGAGCACACCGATGGCCGCATTGTCCTGATCTACCCCATGGGCGACCGTGTGCTGGTTGGCACCACGGACGTGGACGCTGATATGTCCGAGGACGCCGTGTGCACCGAAGAAGAAATTGACTACTTCTTCGACCTCGTCGGCCACGTCTTCCCCACCATCAAGGTGGAACGCGAACAGATCGTGTACAGCTTCGCCGGTGTCCGTCCGCTGCCCCGCCACGACGAAACCCAGCCCGGATTCGTCTCACGCGACTACCGGATCGAACGCAGCGTCCGCACCGGCAGCGACGCCGTCACAACGCCAGGCGGTAAGGCCGCCGTCGTACTCAGCCTGGTCGGCGGAAAGTGGACCACGTTCCGCGCCCTTGCGGAGCACATGACCAACGACGTCCTCCGCGAACTCGGCATGGAACGCAAGGTCTCGACGGCGAAACTCGCCATCGGCGGCGGTGCAGGGTTCCCCGCCACCGAGCAGGGCGAACAGGAATGGATCAAGAAGCACATGGGGCCGGGCCTGGACGCTGACCGCGTAGCTGTCCTGTTAACCCGGTATGGAACACGGGCGGACGCGGTGATCGATTACCTGAAAGCCGGACACGACACGCCGTTGCGTTCCACCCGCGAACTGAGTGTCCGCGAACTGGCATTCATGGCCGAGCACGAGCAGATCGGGCACCTGGTGGATGTCCTGATCCGCCGGACATCCCTCGCGTTCCGGGGCCTGGTAACAGGGGAGTTGCTCAACGAGATCGCTGCTGCACTGGCAGAGCCCCTTGGTTGGGACGCTGCTGCCCGTGAAGCGGAAATCCGCCACGCCCAGGAAGTGCTGCAGCGGTTCCACAAGGTTGACGTGCACAGTCTCGTAGCCTGAGCGCAAGCAGCGGAAACAGCTTGACCGTCCCAGCGTGCGGCAGGGACGGAATGGGGTAGGTGGTCCCGCCAGGGGACCACCACACCGGGACGGTTCCAGAGACCGGAACCGTCCCAACGGCCTCTTCACCCGCGAGGGGGCTGACAACAGAAAAATGAGGAGTCAAAGATGTCTCTTGGAATTGTTTTCCTTTCCGAAGTATTCGGAACCATGATGCTGACCCTGCTGGGTTGCGGCGTCGTGGCAAACGTTGCGCTCAAAGGCACCAAGGGCAACAACGGTGGTTTCTTGATGGTGACGTGGGGCTGGGGTATTGCGGTCTTCGCGGGCGTTTTCGTGGCCGCTAAGTCCGGCGCGCACCTTAACCCGGCCGTCACCCTGGGCCTGTTGGTCAAGGGCAGCAAAGAATACGCCCCCGACGTTGCAGTCACTTTCGGGTCCACGCTGACGTACTTCGGCGGTGAACTGCTGGGCGCGTTCCTGGGCGCAGTAGTCTGCTGGCTCGCCTACAAGCAGCACTTCGACGATGAGCCCCTGGCAGCGAACAAGCTGGGAACCTTCTCCACCGGCCCGGCAATCCGCTCCACCCCTTGGAACCTCATCACCGAAATCATCGGCACGTTCGTCCTGGTCTTCGTCATCCTGACCTTCGGCGGAACTCCTTCCGGCCTCGGCCCGCTGGCCGTAGCACTGCTTGTTGTTGGTATCGGTGTATCCCTCGGTGGTCCCACCGGTTACGCCATCAACCCTGCACGTGACCTTGGCCCCCGCATCGCACACGCCGTCCTGCCCATCAAGGGCAAGGGTTCAAGCGACTGGGCGTACTCCTGGATTCCCGTTGTTGGTCCACTGGTCGGCGGCACGCTTGCCGGGCTCGTGGCCGTCTGGGTCCCGGACATCATGCCCGCGCTGGCAGGCTAAGCGCTTCCCAGCTACGTACACTCCGCACACCTCACAACGCCACTGAGAAACCAACACAGACAAGGACGTCACCATGAACCAATACGTCATCGCCATCGACCAGGGCACCACCAGCTCCCGAGCCATCGTCTTTGACCACTCGGGCAACATCGTGTCCACCGGCCAGATGGAACACGAACAGATCTTCCCGCAGGCCGGCTGGGTAGAGCACAACGCTGCCGAGATCTGGAACAACACCCGCGAGGTCATCGGCTCCGCGCTGTCCAAGGCGAACCTGACACGGCACGACATCGCCGCCGTCGGTATCACCAACCAGCGCGAAACCGCCGTGGTCTGGGACAAGAACACCGGCGAACCGGTTTACAACGCCATCGTGTGGCAAGACACGCGCACCCAGTCCATCGTCGACGAACTCGGCAAGGACGGGGGACCGGAGCGCTTCAAACAGAAGGTCGGCCTGCCGTTGGCCACCTACTTCTCCGGCACCAAGATCAAATGGATCCTGGACAATGTCGAAGGTGCCCGCGAACGTGCCGAAGCAGGCGACCTCCTCTTCGGCAACACCGACGCCTGGGTTCTGTGGAACCTCACCGGCGGCGTCGACGGCGGCGTCCACGTCACCGACGTCACCAACGCTTCACGCACCATGTTCATGGACCTCGAGACACTGCAGTGGGACCAGGAAATCCTGGACATCTTCGGCGTCCCGGCATCCATGATGCCCACCATCAAGTCCTCCTCCGAGGTCTATGGGCACGTCCACACCTCGCAACTTCTGCGCGAAACCCCGGTTGCGGGCATCCTCGGCGACCAGCAGGCAGCAACCTTCGGCCAGGCGGCCTTCCAGGCCGGCGAAGCGAAGAACACCTACGGCACCGGTTGCTTCCTGATCTTCAACACCGGCGAAGAAATCGTCCACTCCAAGAACGGCCTGCTCACCACCCTCGGCTACAAGCTGGGCGACAACAAGCCGCACTACGCCCTGGAAGGCTCCATCGCCGTCACGGGTTCCTTGATCCAGTGGCTCCGCGACAACCTGGGCATGATCAGTTCAGCCCCGGAGGTCGAGGAACTTGCCGCAGCCGTGGAAGACAACGGTGGCGTGTACATCGTCCCCGCCTTCTCCGGCCTGTTCGCCCCCTACTGGCGGGCAGACGCACGCGGCGCGATCGTGGGACTCACACGATTCGCCAACAAGGGCCACATCGCCCGCGCGGCACTGGAAGCCACAGCGTTCCAGACCCGCGAGGTACTCGACGCCGTCAACGCAGACTCGGGCGTCCCGCTCACCGAGTTGAAGGTCGACGGCGGCATGGTCGCCAACGATGCCCTCATGCAGTTCCAGGCAGACATCCTCGGCGTGCCCGTGGTCCGTCCGAAGGTCGTAGAAACAACGGCCCTCGGTGCCGCCTACGCCGCCGGCCTGGCAGTCGGTTTCTGGAACGACCTCGGCGAGCTCAGCGCAAACTGGGGCGAGGACAAGCGTTGGGAGCCGCAGCTGCCCGCTGAAGAGCAGGAGCGCCAGTTGAGGCTCTGGATGAAGGCAGTCACCAAGTCCATGGACTGGGTCGACGAAGACGTTAAGTAGTCTTCTCCTGACAGAGGTTCCGGGGACTCCCGCCCGCCCGCTTCGCGGTGCCCGCCACACCATGGCGGGGAGTCCCCGGAACCTCTTTTGGCGTCCGGCCGGCTTACACCCAGCCCATGGGTTTGGTGGGGTAAGGTATTGGTATGCGTGCGATCCTTCTGCTTAGCTAGCCGCCCGGCTTCAATAGCCGTGCGGCCGCCCCTCCATTGTTGAGGGGCTTTTGTGTGTCCGGGGCTATCCGGGACCGCAGCAGGAGGCAAAACCGCCATCGAAGAACAGAAGAGGGCAGCAGTGAGCGTTCAGCCGGAGACAGAGACCGGAACAGCACAGACAGCCGCAGCCGAAGCGCCTGAAGAAGGCGTCTACAGCTTCGCTGCGATGGAAGCCAAGTGGCCGCAGGTCTGGGAAGACCTCAAAGTCTTCACGCCGGCCGACGACGGCTCGCGGGAACGCCGCTACGTGCTGGACATGTTCCCCTACCCTTCCGGCGACCTTCACATGGGCCACGCCGAGGCGTTCGCCATGGGCGACGTCGTGGCACGCTACCTGCGCCAAAAGGGCTTCGACGTCCTGCACCCCATCGGTTGGGACTCGTTCGGACTGCCCGCCGAGAACGCTGCCATCAAGCGCAACGCGCACCCCAGCGAGTGGACCTACGCGAACATCGACACCCAGGCGGCGTCGTTCAAGCGTTACGCCATCTCCGCCGACTGGTCACGCCGCCTCCACACCTCCGACCCCGAGTACTACCGCTGGACGCAGTGGCTGTTCAAGCGGTTCTACGAGCGTGGCCTGGCATACCGCAAGGACTCGCCCGTCAACTGGTGCCCGAAGGACCTCACCGTCCTCGCAAACGAGCAGGTTGTCAACGGCGCCTGCGAACGCTGCGGCACGCCCGTCACCAAGAAGTCCCTGAACCAGTGGTACTTCAAGATCACCGATTACGCTGACCGCCTGCTCCAGGACATGGACCAACTGCAGGGTCACTGGCCCGAACGTGTCCTGGCCATGCAGCGCAACTGGATTGGACGCTCAGAAGGCGCGCATGTCCGGTTCGTCATCGAAGCCACTGAAGACCGTGCCGAGCGTGAAGTCACCGTATTCACCACTCGTCCGGACACCCTCTACGGTGCTACGTTCTTCGTTGTCGCTGCTGACGCGCATCTGGCATTGGACCTGGTGACGCCGGAACAGCACGACGAACTCATGGCCTACCGCGAAAAGGTCAAG
The DNA here is from genome assembly GCF_059090325.1 of Arthrobacter sp. B0316-5-4. Classification (NCBI taxonomy): domain Bacteria; kingdom Bacillati; phylum Actinomycetota; class Actinomycetes; order Micrococcales; family Micrococcaceae; genus Arthrobacter; species Arthrobacter sp. B0316-5-4. Next base: position 658,631 of record NZ_JBNHFN010000002.1, on the reverse strand, counting down.
GCGCTGTCCGAAATTGAGCGGCAGTCCACCGAGCGCGAGAAGACCGGCGTCTTCACGGGCCGCTACGCCATCAACCCGCTCAACGGCGAGAAGCTCCCGGTATGGGCCGCGGACTACGTCCTGGCCGACTACGGCACGGGAGCCATCATGGCCGTGCCTGCGCACGACCAGCGCGACCTCGACTTCGCGAAGGCCTTCAACCTGCCTGTCCGGGCCGTCCTGGACACCGGTGACGAGGACCCCTCGGAGACCGGCGTAGCGACTGCGGGGGAAGGCACCCTCAAGAACTCCGGCGAGCTGGACGGCCTGTCCAAGTCCGAAGCCATTCCGGCGGCGATCGAGATCCTCGAGAAACTCGGAACCGGCGAGAAATTCGTCAACTTCAGGCTGCGCGACTGGCTGCTGAGCCGCCAGCGCTTCTGGGGTACCCCCATCCCCATCATCCACTGCGGTGAATGCGGCGAAGTTCCCGTTCCCGATGACCAGCTGCCGGTCAGGCTGCCCGACAACCTGCGCGGCGAAGCACTGTCGCCCAAGGGCACCTCACCGTTGGCCGCCGCCGTCGAGTGGGTCAACGTGGACTGCCCCAACTGTGGCCGTGCCGCGCAGCGTGACACCGACACCATGGATACCTTCGTGGACTCGTCCTGGTACTTCCTGCGATTCGTGTCGCCTGACTACACCGAGGGCCCGTTTGATCCCGAAAAGATCAACAACTGGATGCCGGTGGGCCAGTACGTCGGCGGTGTGGAGCACGCCATCCTCCACCTGCTCTACGCACGCTTCTTCACCAAGGTCATCAAGGACATCGGACTGATCGAAGCCAACGAGCCGTTCTCCGCCCTGCTCAACCAGGGCCAGGTGCTCAACGGCGGCAAAGCCATGAGCAAGTCTCTCGGCAACGGCGTGGACCTGGGCGAGCAGTTGGACAAGTTCGGCGTCGATGCCGTCCGCCTCACCATGGTCTTCGCTTCCCCTCCGGAAGACGACGTCGACTGGGCGGACGTTTCGCCGTCGGGTTCTGCAAAGTTCCTGGCCCGCGCATGGCGCCTCGGCCAGGATGTCAGCAGCGAGCCTGGCGTTGACCCGGCCAGCGGCGACCGCGCACTGCGTACGGTGACCCACAAAACCATCGCCGACGCCGCCGAACTGTTGGACAACAACAAGTTCAATGTGGTGGTGGCCCGCCTCATGGAGCTGGTCAACGCTACCCGCAAGACCATCGATTCGGGTGCCGGCGCTGCGGATCCTGCCGTCCGTGAGGCGGTGGAGGCAGTTGCCGTCATCCTGAGCCTGTTCGCTCCGTACACCGCTGAAGACCTCTGGAACACCCTTGGCCACCCGGCCTCCGTTGCAAACGCCGGCTGGCCGAAGCACGACGAGGCACTGCTGGTTCAGGACACGGTCACCGCCGTGGTCCAGGTCCAGGGCAAGGTGCGCGACCGCTTGGACGTCTCTCCGGACATCACCGAGGACGCCCTTCGGGAGCTCGCGCTGGCTTCCGAAAATGTTCAGCGTGCCCTGGACGGCCGCGGCATCCGCACCGTGATCGTGCGGGCCCCTAAACTGGTGAACATCGTTCCTGCCTAGCAGGGATTGTGCGGCCGCCGGCATCGTGCCGGCGGCCAGCCATCATCTTTGGAGGTTGCGTGCCTGAGCGAGAACCACCCGCATGGATGTGGCTCAAGGAAAGAGTGGCACGCCTTCGGCAACCCACAGCTCCGGTTCCTGCTCCCGGCGAGCCGCTGGCCGCCGTCGTTAAGACCGCCGTTGTCACGGATTCCGCGGCGGCACTTCCAACGGACTGGGTGTCTGCTTTCACTGCCGACGGGCGCTTGGCCGTAGTCCCCATGCCAGTGATGGTGGGGAACGAGATCTACGGTGAGGGCGAAGACGACATCACGCAAACGTTATCGCTTGCTTTGGCGTCAGGGGCCTCGGTCAAGACCTCCAGGCCATCTCCCGGACAATTTGAACAGGCCTACCTTCTTGCCCAGCGCCGGGGTTTCCAGGCCGTGGTGTCCATCCATATCTCCTCAGAGCTGTCCGGAACCGCCGATGCGGCCCGGCTGGCTGCAGCCCGGGTCACCATTCCCGTGGAAGTGGTGGACTCGCGCACGGTCGGCATGGCACAGGGCATGGGCGTCCAAAGCGCCGTCGTGGCAGCAGCCGACGGGCGCGAAGCAGCAGAAGTGCGCGGTTTCGCGGAGCGGCGCATGGAGCGGACCAAGGTTTACTTCTATGTCCCCAGCCTGGAGCAGCTGCGGCGTGGCGGACGTATTGGCGCCGCGGCGTCGCTGCTTGGAACCGTCCTTGCCATCAAGCCGATATTGGCCGTCGACGGCGGCAAAATAGTCCCGCTCGAAAAGGTGCGTTCCGCTGTGCGCGCCATAGCCCGTCTCGAGGAAATCGTCGCCGCCGATGTCGCATCCAGGCCGGCAGGCCAGCAGCGCTTGGCGGTTCACCACTTCGGCAATCAAATTGAGGCCGAAGCCCTGGCTGCCCGGTTGAACGAAAAATGCCCGGACTGCCCCGCGCCGCAAATCAGTGCGCTGCCTGCGGTCCTGGCCGCCCATGCGGGCTTGGGCGTCCTCGCTGTCATCGTGGGGGAGAGCAGCACGCCGACGGACTGACCCCTACCATTCGCGTTTTCCACATAGGACAGTTCGCCAGGTTCTGTTCCTCAAGCCCCGCCTTAGGCTCGATTCATGCCACGCTGGAGCCAGGACGCGTCACCGGATGCCGCAGCGCAGGCAGTCCGGCAGCGTTTCGCGGACCGATTGTCTACCGGCTCCACGGCGCCACCCTTGCTGGAGCTTTTGGGCAACGGGTACCAGGACGCGGCAGGCCCTGAACCGGCGGGTGCGGCCCGCCTCCGGTGGCGGACACCCTGGCGGGTCGCGGCCCTTCTGGCATTGGTGGTTGTTGTCTTCATCGCCATTCAATGGTGGATGTCCCTGGCGGCGGCCCCAACAGCAGTTCCCCTTAGCCCGTCGAGTTCCTTTGACATCAGTGCCGAACCCGGTTCCGAGGATGACGGAGCCGAACCATTACAGCCCCCTGATACCACTGGCCCTGATACCCCTGGCGGGGCCGGGACCGTGCTTGTCCACGTAGCCGGTGCCGTGAAGGCCCCAGGCGTAGTCACGTTGCCGACAGGCAGCCGGGTCTTCCAAGCCATCGAGGCTGCAGGCGGAGCATCGCCGAACGCCGACCTCGGCGGCCTGAACCTGGCGGAAGTCCTCAAGGACGGCATCAAGATCCGTGTGCCGGCGGTCGGGGAGCCCTCGCAACCTGCGCTGGCCGAAGGTACTGGCGGGTCCGGTTCCGGCTCCGCAAGCACTCCAGCGGGGACAACTGGGGGAGCGACTGCCAAGGTCAACATCAATACGGCGTCAGTCGAAGAACTCGGAACGCTGCCACGGGTTGGGCCGGTGATGGCTCAGCGCATCGTCGATTGGCGGAAGGAACACGGTCCGTTCGCCTCGGTGGATGAACTCGACGCCATTGATGGGATCGGCCCCAAGCTGATGGAGGCGTTGAAGGACCTCGTGGCGGTGGACAGTGGTTGAGGCGGGAGCTGCGCCGCGCCGCCTGGACCTGAGGCTCGTACCCACGGTCCTGGTTTCATGGGCTGCTGCGCTGGCCGGGGGGATATTGGGCGGGGCAGGCTGCGCAGTCCTGGCGTTCGGGCTGCTCCTGGCCGGGGGAGGGTTGCTGGTCGGAGGGCGATACCAGTCGCAAAGGTCAAAACGAACCATGACTGCCACCCTTGCCCTGGCCTGCGTCGTGGGGGCAGCTATTGCGGTCCACTGCGTCGTGACCGCCGCCAAGCAGGAACACGGCCCGCTCGCACCGGCCATTGAGTCAGGGAACGGGGTCGTCGCCCATTTGCTCATTACTGGCATCCCTGCCAAAGCTCCTGCCCCGGGAAAGTCCACGGAGGACCGGTGGACCGTCGATGCGCGACTGATCGACGCCACGTACTCGGGCGCCAAGGTGCGCGGGGAGGCCGATGTGGTGGTTGTGGGTGACCATCGCTGGCAAAACGTGCGGGCGGGGGACCGGGTCAGGACAACCGGCTCGCTCAAGGACGTGCGGACAGGCCAACCGCAAGCGGGATTGCTCTCTGCGGCATCTGCTCCCGTCTTCATGGGGGCTGATTTCGATGTGCGGGGTGTAGCGGGGGACTTGCGGAAGCAATTCGTCAAAGCATCCGGCTGGCTACCCCCGGACGCCGCCGGATTGTTGCCCGGCATGGTCACCGGCGACACGAGCGCCCTGCCGGAAAGCCTCGGCATCGACATGAAAACCACGGGCATGACCCACCTGACGGCCGTGTCCGGCGCGAACTGCAGTCTGGTGCTGGGCGGTTTCGTTCTGTTGGCAAGGCGCTTCCGGTTGTCACGTCCCCTTGCTGCCGCATGTGGCTCCGGCGGCCTCCTGGCGTTCGTGGTGTTGGTGGGCCCGGACCCAAGCGTGCTGCGCGCGGCGGTGATGGGCTGTGTGGGGGTGACAGCCCTGGTGGGTGGGCTGAGGGGGCGGGCTTTGACTTTTCTCTGCCTTGCCAGTTCCACACTTCTGATACTGGACCCCTCGCTGGCAAGCGATGTGGGGTTTCTCTTGTCTGTGCTTGCCACCTTGGGGATTGTTTTGTTGGCCAGCCGTATCGGCTCCTGGATACCAACCCCGGTGCCCCGGTGGCTGGCTGCGGGTGTTGCGGTGCCGTTATCGGCGCAGTTGCTGTGTGGCCCCGTCATTGCTGCGCTGCAGCCCCAGTTCACCCTGTACTCGCTGGTCGCGAACGTCGTGGCAGGCCCGCTGGTGGCTCCTGTGACGATTCTGGGGACCATTGCGGTGCCGTTGTCGGCTGTCGCCCCATGGTTGGCGGTGCTGCCGCTGGCAATCGCGGGGCACTGCGCCGGGGCGGTAGCAGCTGTGGCCAGGTTTTTTGCCGGGCTGCCGGGCGCAGCGCTGCCTTGGGCTGAGGGCCCGGCAGGTGTGATTGCCATGGTGATTTTCTCAGTGGTTACGGTCACGGTGGCGTGGATGATGCTGCACCCGACGGGTCTGCTGCGGCTCGTCATGGCCCTCCACGGGGAAGTGGTGATGCGCCTGGAACGATGGGCATCGCGCAGGGGAAGATAAGCGCGCCCTCCTATGGGTCGCGATGTATTAATTCGCTTTGTGGTCGTAGGCTGGCCGTGTGGAGCGCAGGGCCTGGATGCGGCGACTGCGAAGGGGCTGCAGCAGCGCGGCCTTATAAGCCTGGGCCAGCGATGATCAGGCTTATCCGCTGGATGATCCGCGTCCGAACCGGGGGTCGGTATGGACGGGACAGTTCCAGCTGACAGTGAGGGCGGCGGCGGAGTCGGCCTGGATGACAGCGACGCTGACCTGGTGGCACGGGTGCGCTCCGGTGATACTGCTGCTTTTGATGCCCTGTTCGAGCGGCACCGCGGCATCGCCCGCCACATCGCAGCGAATCAGACCGATAACCGGGCGGATGTCGACGACGTTGTTTCTGACGCCTTCGCCTCCGTATTTCAGTCCCTGACCTCAGGGAAAGGACCGGATACGTTCTTCCGGGCGTACTTGCTGACCACCGTGAAGCGCATCTCGTTCAAGGCCAACCAGGCTGCGTCCCGCACCCGGCCCACGGACGAGCCCCACGTGCTCGATTCCGTGGAGGTCCATCAGGACCCGGTCATGGCTGAGTTCGAGTCCGCAGCGGTCGCCCGGGCCTTTAAGGCCCTTCCCGAACGCTGGCAGGCGGTCCTTTGGTATGTGGATATTGAAGGGATGAAGCCGGCAGCGGCTTCGGTGATGCTTGGACTGAGCCCCAACGGGGTATCCTCCCTGGCGTTGCGGGCCCGGGAACGCCTACGGCAGGTCTACCTGCAGCAGCATGTCAGTTCTTCCGTGGGACAGGACTGCGAAGAGTACTCATCGCAGCTCGGCGTGTATGCCCGCAATGGGCTGCGCCGACGATCTCATGACCGGGTGCAGGCGCATTTGGATGAATGCGCCCGATGCACGGCTTTGTTGCTGGACCTCAACGATGTCCAATCAGCAATGCGTGCGGTCCTCTTCCCCCTGATTACCGGTGTCACGTTCACTTCGGCGGTTCCGGCTCTCTCAGGATCCGGAGCCACGGCTGTGGGCCGGGGTTCCCACGCTGCGTCCAAGCAATTGTCATTGACGTGGAAGATTGGCGTCGGTGTGCTCACGGGCGCAGCGGTGGTGGTGGGCGCGGCAGTGGCGATGGGAGTGACGGGATCGCTACCGGTGGAAGGACCAGCAGCGGCGTCGAGCCCCACGCCCGTTGCTACTGCCCCCTTAGCCAGGCCCACAGCGACTCCGGAAACAGTTCCCGCCGTCGTCGAGGACGGCTCCGATCCTGGGAAACAGGACCAGGAAGTGGTGCCGGCTCTCCCCGGTAAGCCCTCTGCTGGCAGTACAAATGCCGGGAGCCCCAAGGCGCTCCCGTTGCTTCCGGATGTGGAGCGGCCGCCGGCTGCCTTGCCCGTCCCCTCGGCCTCGCCAGGAGTTCCCGTGCTTCCGCTGCCACCCACCGTTCCGGGAGACCCTGGTTCCTTGCCGCCCTTGCTTCCAACCCAAGCACCAACGCCGGGCCCGTCCGCCCCGCCGCTACCGTCGGTTACGGCCACACCGCAGCCGGAACCGGAGGTAAATGCCACCTTCAGGACCGAAGCCGGCACAACAGCCTCCGATGTCAACGCGTTCATCACCTTCGATCTTGGCGGGGCCACTCCCAGCGAAGCGGAAGCGGTCTTCACTGTGTCCGAAGGCTCCGACATGATTCCAGGAAAGCTCGTTGTTCCCGACGGTTGGAGTTGCACCAAGGACCCTGCCGCGACCAGGCAGTTTCATTGCGTCAGCACCACAGTAAACCCGAAGGCACTCGAGTTCGCCCTCGGGGTCACCCGGAAAGGTCCGACTGAAAACACAACCCTCGAATATCAGATCAGCGGTACGGGTATCGGCACCACAGCCTTTTCGAACACCTTCTGAACAATGCCTTGGTGAAATCCTGACGCCAGCCTCCCTTTGGGCATGGCAGACTTGAACCTTGCAAGGAAACGTCCGGAAGGAACCACCAGTGGCTGCTGCCCAAAACAACCGGGCCAAAACTGCCGCGGCCAACAACGTCAGCTGGCGTGAGGTAACTCCGGCGTCCGTGGTTTTGGTCACGGGCCCCGAGGAGTATCTGGGCATTCGTGCCATGGACCGCATCCGGTCCCACGTGCGGACGGCTACGCCGGACGTGGAGTTGAGCCGGCTCAACGCTGGCTCCTATGAGGCTGGTTCGTTGGCAATGACTGTTACCCCGTCACTGTTCGGTGAAGGCAAGCTCATTGAAATTGAGGGCCTGGAAGCGATGAACGACGCCTTCCTCGCCGATGGCCTGGCATATCTGCGGAACCCGGACCAGGACGTCGTGCTGGTCCTCAGGCACGGGGGCGGCGTTCGTGGCAAGAAACTGCTCGACGCCGTCAAATCGGCTGGGTGGCCGGTGGTGGACTGCCAGCCACTCAAGAAGGATGCCGACAAGACCGCCTTTGTGGTCTCTGAATTCAAGGCCGGGGGCCGGCGCATCGAGGGCGAAGCTGTCCAGGCCCTGGTCAACGCAGTGGGCGCCAACCTTTCCGAACTCGCCGCAGCCTGCAGCCAGCTGATTGCCGATGCCACCACTGCCGTGGATGCAGCAACTGTTGAGCGATATTACGGCGGAAGGGTGGAGGCCACTGCCTTCAAGGTTGCCGACGCGGCCATGGCCGGAAATGGTCCGGTGGCATTGTCAACGCTTCGGCACGCCTTGGCTACAGGAGTGGATCCTGTTCCCTTGGTGGCAGCCCTCGCGGCAAAGTTGCGTACCCTGGCCAAGGTGGCCGGGGCCAATGGCTCTTCGGCCACCATCGCCAGGAATTTGGGAATGCAGCCCTGGCTCGTGGAGCAGGCTCAACGGGACGTCCGGCGATGGACCCCTGAGGGTCTCATCCGGTCTATTCAGGTGATCGCGGAAGCCGACGCACAGGTTAAAGGGCTATCCCGTGATCCCGTATATGCCGTGGAACACGCGGTGACGGTGATCGCCACGTCGGCCAGTCGACGCTGACCAGGCCGCACGGCTCGTGGCACGACACCACCCCTGGCGCTTTGCCCGATGCCGCTTAAACCCAAAGGCCGGCACCCTATGGGCGCCGGCCTTTTGATCAGCTCAGTCGAACTGGAAAAACCTTAGAGTGCGTTGACCTTCTTGGAGATCGCCGACTTGCGGTTTGCAGCGTTGTTCTTGTGAATAACGCCCTTGCTGACAGCCTTGTCCAGCTTGCGGCTGGCAGCAACAAGTGCAGTTCCAGCAGCATCCTTGTCAGCAGACTCAACGGCGGTGTTGACGGCGCGGATGGCAGTCTTCAGCTCGGACTTGACTGCGTTGTTGCGCAGGCGAGCCTTCTCGTTGGTGAGGATGCGCTTCTTCTGGGACTTGATATTAGCCACGTATGAACTCTCTTTTTAATGCGGAAATGGTCTAGAGGGTTTTCAGGTTGGCCATCGACTGAGCGGCGTGGGGATGCCTATGGCAGCCAACCATGTGTGGCCGTCGACCTGCACGAACACACAGCTATAAAGAATAGCAGAAGGCTGGCCCGGACGGCGACTTTGAACTCAACGCGCGCCGTGCTGCGTGCGGAGCGCCCGGGACACCTCGTTGAACAGGGCCTTTTCCAGCACGGCGCCCTCCCGGCGGATGGACCCCGGGTCAAGCCGGATCACACGGTCCACTTTGACTTCGCTCGGTCGCCCCTGGCGGTCCCAAGCCCCGGCGCCGATGTCGATGTACTCGCCGGCGCGGGCGCCGTGGTCGTGGTCCTTTGACGTCAGCATGAGGCCCAGGAGCCACCTGCCGTCATCGCCCACAAGCAGCACGGGGCGGTCCTTCCCCCGGCTGTAGTCCTCTTCGTAGGGCACCCATCCCCATACGATCTCACCAGGGTCCGGCTGCCCATCCGGCTTGGGGGAGTACTTGGGCCGGAGCGGCCCGCGAAAGTCGCCGGGGTAGGAGCCGCCGACGCCGCCAGCATGGGTTTGCGTCTTTGCTGCGCCCGGGCGGGTGGCTGGTTTGGTGTTGCTGCCTCCCAATGACCTGAGCGATCGCAGGATGAGTTTGCCCAGGGGGCGCAAGTCGATAGCCATGTGACAACGCTACAACTGCCGGTACTCATCGATGCGGTCAATGTACGGTGAACCGCTGGTTCGTGGGAGACTGGAGGATCAGATGCGCGGCGCGTTCCGGCTGGCCTATGCCCAGTTCGTGGAATTGCCGTGTGAGTATCGACAGTAAGGATCCTGCGTGTCTCCCATGGCCCGCACCGCACCGGTGCCCGCCGCAACAGATCCGGCCATCATCCGGAACTTCTGCATCATTGCCCATATCGACCACGGTAAGTCCACCCTGGCCGACCGCATGCTGCAGTACACCGGCGTCGTTCAACAACGCGACATGAAGGCCCAGTATCTGGACCGTATGGACATCGAACGTGAGCGTGGCATCACCATCAAGTCCCAGGCTGTACGCATGCCTTGGGAGCTCGATGGCACCAGCTACGCCCTGAACATGATCGATACCCCCGGCCACGTGGACTTCACCTACGAGGTTTCGCGTTCCCTGGCCGCATGTGAAGGCGCGGTTCTCCTGGTCGACGCGGCACAGGGCATCGAGGCGCAGACCCTGGCTAACCTGTACCTGGCGATGGAAAACAACCTCACCATCATCCCTGTGCTGAACAAGATCGACCTCCCGGCGGCGCAGCCGGAGAAGTACGCTGCTGAGCTGGCAAACCTGATTGGCGGCGACCCGGAGGATGTCCTCAAGGTTTCCGGAAAGACGGGCGTGGGCGTAGAGGCACTGCTGGACAAAATTGTCCGGGACCTTCCGGCACCCGTGGGTGACCCGGACGCACCGGCCCGTGCCATGATTTTCGACTCCGTGTACGACACCTACCGGGGCGTAGTGACCTACGTCCGGGTGGTTGATGGCATGTTGCACCCACGTGAGCGTATCCAGATGATGTCCACCCGAGCCACGCACGAGCTCCTGGAGATCGGCGTGAGTTCCCCGGAGCCAACTCCCTCCAAGGGTCTAGGCGTGGGTGAAGTGGGCTACCTGATCACTGGTGTGAAGGACGTCCGCCAGTCCAAGGTTGGCGATACTGTCACCAATTTGGCCAAACCTGCTTCGGAGTCCCTGAGCGGTTACGCGGACGCGAAACCCATGGTGTTCTCCGGGCTCTACCCGCTGGACGGCACCGATTATCCGGTGCTTCGCGATGCCCTCGAAAAGCTGATGCTCAACGACGCCGCACTCGTCTACGAGCCTGAGACGTCGGCTGCGCTGGGCTTCGGGTTCCGCGTTGGCTTCCTCGGACTGCTCCACCTGGAAATCACCCGGGAGCGCCTTGAGCGCGAGTACAACCTGGACCTCATTTCCACCGCCCCAAACGTGGAATATGAAGTAACGCTCGAGGACAAGAAAATTGTCCACGTGACGAACCCCAGTGAGTACCCCACCGGAAAAATTTCCGAGGTCCGCGAACCAATGGTTTCGGCCACCATCCTTGCGCCGAACGAGTTTGTCGGCTCCATCATGGAACTGTGCCAGAGCCGTCGTGGACAGATGAAGGGCATGGACTACCTGTCCGAGGACCGCGTGGAGCTCCGTTACTGGATCCCGCTGGCTGAAATCGTGTTCGACTTCTTCGACCTCCTGAAGTCCAAGACCCGGGGCTACGCTTCGCTGGACTGGAAGGCCGACGGCGAGCAAGTCGCCGATCTCGTGAAGGTCGACATCCTGCTCCAGGGCGAGCAAGTGGATGCGTTCAGCGCCATCACACACCGTGACAAGGCGTACGCCTATGGCGTGATGATGACGGGAAAGCTCCGCGAACTCATCCCGCGCCAGCAGTTTGAAGTGCCCATCCAGGCAGCCATCGGATCGCGCATCATTGCCCGTGAGAGCATCAGGGCCATCCGCAAGGACGTCCTTGCCAAGTGCTACGGCGGTGACATCACCCGTAAGCGCAAACTGCTGGAGAAGCAGAAGGAAGGCAAGAAGCGCATGAAGATGGTGGGCCGCGTGGAGGTGCCCCAGGAGGCGTTCATCGCCGCCCTGACCACCGACGAGTCCAAGGACAAGGCCAAGAAGTAGATGCCCAGCGTCCTTCCTTTGGGCGATCCAGCACCTGCGGATGGCATTCTGCCTCCGCAGGTGCTGGCGGGCGTCGAGCACCGTAAGTTCGGGCTGTACGTCCATATCCCTTTTTGTGCCGTGCGTTGCGGCTATTGCGATTTCAATACCTACACCGCGACGGAACTGGGCGGTGGCGCCTCACAGGACGCTTATGCCAGTACCGCCATTTCGGAGCTCGACTTTGCCGCTTCGGCGCTCGAGTCCTCGTCGCTTCCTGCGCGCCCCCTGAGTACCGTCTTCTTCGGCGGCGGTACTCCCACCTTGCTTCCGGCCGAAGACCTGGCAAGGATCCTGCGCGCCGCCGTGGGGATGTGGGGGCTGGAGCCCGGTGCGGAAGTGACCACCGAAGCCAATCCTGATTCCGTCACGCCCGAATCGTTGAGGCTGCTGGCAGACGCCGGATTCACCCGGGTGTCTTTCGGCATGCAGTCCGCGGTTCCGCATGTCCTGAAAGTGCTGGACCGCACACACACGCCCAGCCGCGTTCCCTTGGTGGTGCAGTGGGCCCGCGACGTTGGACTCGCCGTCAGCCTGGACCTCATTTATGGGACCCCGGGGGAGTCCATGGAGGACTGGAGGGTTTCCCTCGAAACGGCCTTGTCGTATGCCCCGGACCATATCAGCGCCTACGCCTTGATCGTTGAGGACGGCACCAAGCTTGCTGCCCAGATCCGGCGCGGCGAGGTGCCCGGCATCGACGACGACGACCATGCCGCGAAATACGAACTCGCCGATGAACTCATCTCGGCGGCGGGAATGGGCTGGTACGAGGTCAGCAACTGGGCCCGCACCCCAGAGCAGGCATGCCGACACAACCTCGCCTACTGGCGTGGAGATGACTGGTGGGGCGTGGGCCCCGGAGCGCATTCCCACGTAGGTGGTGTGCGCTGGTGGAACGTCAAGCACCCCACTGCTTACGCATCACGGCTGGGAGCGGGAAGCTCGCCTGCGGCAGGCCGGGAAACGCTGGATACTGAAACGCGCGAGGTTGAACGCATCATGCTCGAGGCCCGCCTGGGCTCAGGCCTGGCAGTGGATGCCATGGACGCAGTGGGCCGGCACGCCATGGCAGGTTTGATCGCGGACGGATTGGTGGACCCGGTCCAAGCCTTCAAGGGCCGCTTGGTCCTGACACTAAAGGGTCGCTTGCTGGCAGACGCAGTGGTCCGCAGGATCCTCCCGGACTGAGCCTCACGGCACGGTCGGGGGCAGAGTCTGCCCCCGTCAGGCGGCTACTTGATCCAGCGCAAGTTGAGTTTGTAGCGGTGCGGCTGGCCGTGGTTCACGCGGATTCCCGCGGAGACGGAGAAGCACGTGAGTGCTACCCAGATGCCGGTCGCGATGACGGCGAAGACGTTGCCCACGACCGGAAGCAGGACGAGGATGTTGGCCAGGACCGCTGCGATGGTCGGGGGAAGCGTGAAGTTCAGCGCTTCCTTGGACTCCTGTGCCGTGAAGGGTCCCCGGTCCCGGAAGATCAGGTAGATCAGCAGGGAAGGCAGGCAGCCAAGGATGCCGCCAAAGTGCGCCAGTGTGGCCCATTGCCGGTCTTCGCCGGCCGTCAGGGGCAGTGCATTGGCTGGCGCGCCATGGTACTGGGGCCGCCCTGCGGCGCTGCCCGGTTCTTCAGGAGCGTTCTCTGCCACGGTGTCTTCCCTTTGCTGTAAAGATGCTGCGGTGTTGCTGTCCCAGAATACCGGCACCAGCCCGCTTCTACGGACCAACTCCCCGGTGGCACTCCGGTTGCACTGATTCAGGGACGGTGCTTCACGGGACTGTCAGGAAGTCGATGACTTCCTCAACGCGGCCCAGCAGGGATGCTTCAAGGTCCGCGTAGCTCCGTACGGCCCCGAGCAGCCTTTGCCAGCCCAATCCGACGTCCTCGGCGGTCTCATGGGGCCAGCCGAAGGCACGGAGGATGCCCGTCTTCCAATCCATGCCGCGCGGAACCGTGGGCCACTTCTCGATGCCCAGGACCTTGGGCCTGATGGCCTGCCACACATCCACGTAAGGATGTCCCACAATGAGGACGTTTCCCGCGGCCCCCGGACATGCCATGGCCTCGGCGGCGATGCGGGATTCTTTCGACCCCTCAACGAGGTGGTCCACCAGGATCCCGAGCCGACGGTCCGGGCCGGGGTTGAAGTCCGCAATGGCTGACGCGAGGTCGTCCACGCCATGCAATGGTTCAACGACGATCCCCTCCACCCGAAGATCGTCACCCCAGACCTTCTCGACGAGTTCGGCGTCGTGCTTTCCTTCCACCCAGATGCGGCTGGCTTTGGCCACCTGTGCGCGCTGGCCTCGGACCCGCACGGATCCGGAGGCTGTTCGGCCCGGTTGGACGGCCGACGCCGGCTGCCGGGCTGCTGGAGGCATCAGTCGGATGGGCTGGCCTTCAAGCAGGAAGCCGTATCCCAACTGGAACGATTTGGACTTTCCACGCCTGTCCTCAAGGGACACGATGTGCATGCCGCCGGTCTTCTCGACCCGGGTCACTTCGCCCACCCAGCCGGACTGGACGTCTTCGAGGACCATTCCCCGCTGCACCGCTACCTCGGGCAGTTGGCGTTTGGCGGGGGCGGACAGATCCTGTGGACCCCAGTTGTCGAAAGCCAAGGGATATTTCCTACCTTTGAGTACTTGGATGGGTGGGGAGCCGTTTGGCTGCGAAGCTGCCGAGCCTGCACGCTGGAAGCTGAATGCGGGCGTTTTCAATGCTAGCAACGGGGTGGCCCATAATAGACTTGTTAGCACTTGGGCATGTTGAGTGCTAAGTGCGGAGGCCTGTTGGGCGTGCCGCAGTGACCGGTCGCCATGACCACGGAAGTCGTCAGGAGGTGGAGCAATGAGTGAGCCACGCAAGTTGGAAGTGCTGCGTGCCATCGTTGAAGACTACGTGCATTCCCGGGAACCTGTTGGATCCAAGGCCCTAGTTGAGCGCCACCACCTCGGTGTTTCGAGTGCCACCATCCGCAATGACATGGCTGTCCTGGAAGAAGAGGGCCTCATCGCAGCGCCCCACACCAGCGCAGGTCGCATTCCCACGGACAAGGGCTACCGCCTGTTCGTGGACCGCATTTCCCAGGTCAAGCCACTCTCCGCGGCGGAACGCCGGGCCATCCATTCCCTCCTGGAGGGTCCGGATGATGTGGATGACATCCTGGAGCGGACCGTAAGGCTCCTTTCCCAGCTGACCAACCAGGTCGCCGTCGTGCAGTACCCGCACTCCAGCCGGGCGGTCGTCCGCCACGTCGAGTTCGTGTTGCTGGCACCCAAACAGGTCCTCGTCGTCCTCATCGCGGACACTGGCAGCGTAGGCCAGAAGGTCATTGATGCCGGATCCGATGTTGCCAACGAGGCATTGATGCTACTGAGGTCGCGTTTCCTCGGCAGTATCGCCGGAACGCAACTGGACCTCCTCCCACAGGTGCTGCCATCGGTTGTAGCTCTCTGCCCACCCGAGCTCCGCGGCCTGGCACAGACCCTCGCCCACGGCCTGCAGTCACTGAGCGACAACAGCCGCGAAGAGCGCATTTTGATGGCGGGCACCGCCAACCTGGCCCGCTCCAATGTTGATTTCCCCTTGAGCATCGGCCCGGTGCTGGAAGCCCTTGAGGAACAAGTCGTCATGCTCCGGTTGTTGTCCGATATGGGCGATGATCCGCGCGGCGTGACAGTGAGCATTGGCCGGGAGAACCCGTACGACGGTTTGGCTGAGGCTTCCGTCGTGGCCACCGGTTACGGCTCCGGAGCCAAGGTTGGGATCCTTGGCCCCACCCGCATGGACTATCCCACCACCATGGCAGCAGTCCGGGCCGTGGCCAGATACCTTTCCCGCATTCTCGGCGGCTGAACGCCGGCCCGAGGAAACATCCGCAGTACAACAAGGAAGAGATACCGACTTTGAGCAGCCACTATGACGTTTTGGGAGTCTCGCCGGAAGCCACCGGGGAAGAGATCAAAAAGGCGTACCGCAAGTTGGCGCGGAAACTTCACCCGGACGTCAACCCCGGAGAAGATGTCGCGGAGCAGTTCAAGGCAGTGACCCACGCCTACGAGGTGTTGTCGGACCCGCAGAAGCGCCGTGTCTACGACGCCACCGGCAATGAAAACGGAACCGAAAACGGCTTCGGCGGCGGCTATTCCGGCCAGGGCTTCGCCTTCCAGGACATTTTCGACACCTTCTTTGGCGGCGGTGGCGGCCATGGCGGGCCGGCCTCCCGGGTCCGGCGTGGCCAGGACGCCCTGATCAGCGTACGCATCGACCTCAAGGACGCAGTATTCGGCGTCAACAAGAAGCTCGAAGTCGACACGGCCGTGGTTTGCCCCACCTGTGATGGCAGCTGCTGCCGCCCCGGTACCCATCCTGAACGCTGTGACATCTGCGGTGGCAGCGGCCAGGTCCAGCGGGCTGTCCGGTCCATCCTCGGCCAGGTCATGACCACGGCACCGTGTGGCTCCTGCGAGGGCTTCGGCACGGTCATCAAGGATCCCTGCAACGAATGCAGCGGCCAGGGCCGCATCCGCAGCCGTCGTTCCCTCACCATCAAGGTTCCTGCCGGTGTAGCCACCGGCACCAGGATCCAGTTGTCCGGCCAAGGCGAAGCCGGTCCCGCGGGCGGTCCTGCCGGCGACCTCTACGTCGAAATCCGCGTCAACAACGATTCCATGTTCATGCGCGAAGGCGACGACCTGCACGCCACCCTGAGCGTGCCGATGACAGCCGCTGCCTTGGGCACCGAACTCCAGCTGGACACCTTCGACGGCGCGCAGGACATCGACGTCAAGGCCGGAACCCAGTCGGGCGAAATCATCACCCTTCGCGGCCTGGGCGTGACCCACCTTCGCGGCTACGGCCGAGGCGACCTCAAGGTGCACCTGCACGTGGAGACGCCGACAAAGCTCGATGCCGCCCAGGAAGAGCTGCTCCAACAGCTCGCCAAACTGCGTGGAGAACAGTTCACCGAGGGAAAGCTCGTTGCCAGCGGTGGCATGTTCGCCAAACTGCGGGACAAGCTCGGTAACCTGTAGCGGTGAGCAACCCCGTCTTCTTCACCCAGGCCGGCAACCTCAGCCACCTGGGACCCGGTTCTGTCTTCGTCCTGGAGGGTCCGGAGGCGCGCCACGCGGTCACCGTCAAACGCTTGGCCGTAGGCGAACAGGTGGACATCGCCGATGGCGCCGGCGCCCGGTTGACGGGCACGGTCTCCGAGGTTGGTTCGGGCACCTTGGCCGTGACTGCCTCGGACGTGGTCTTCGAGGAGCAACCAGCCATTCGCCTGGTCCTCGTCCAGGCGCTGGCCAAAGGGGACCGTGACGAACTTGCCGCCGAAACGGCCACTGAACTCGGCATCGACGCAGTGGTCCCGTGGCAGTCCGAACGCTCTATTGTCCGTTGGAAGGGTGATCGGGCCGCCAAGGCCCACGCCAAATGGCAGTCGGTGGTTGCCGCCGCCGCGAAGCAGGCCCGAAGGTCGCACATCCCCGAGGTCCGCCCGGTCGTGGATACTGCGGCATTGGCGAAATCCGTCGCCGCCGCGGACCTGGCCATCATCCTTCACGAGGACGCCAAGAACCCCTTGCGGACCGTCCTGGAGGAATCGGGCATGCCGCAAGGTCCGGACCAAGGCCGACCCCGTGAGGTCCTCCTGATCGTTGGTCCTGAGGGCGGAATCTCACCGCGTGAGGTCACCCGGCTCAGTGACGCCGGGGCCGTTACGGCACTGTTGGGGCACCATGTCCTGCGGTCGTCGACGGCGGGACCAGCCGCCGTCGTTCTCGCCAGTGACGTCCTGGGTCGCTGGTAGGACGCTGTCGAGTATTAGCCGACGCTGAACAGCCGCGTGTCGGTACTGGAGTCGATGACGTTGCCGGCGGCATCCACCTGAGACACCCGCAGCTCGTACTTGCCGGCCTTCAACGTTGCGCCGAAAGTAAAGACGCCGTACTGGCCCGGCTCGCCCGTGGGCTTGGCCTGGCCGTTGAGCAAGCCCGTTTTTTCGCCCTTGCCGTTGTCCCTCAAGATCTGCCAGGCGATGGGTTTGGAACTGTCGGTGCTGCGGCCATTGAACTTCACCGCGCCCGGCGGCAGGGTGACATCCTCCTGTGGATCGATGATCCACAGCGGTGCCACCAGTGAGGCGTCGCGCGCCATCGGTTGTCCCAGCTTCACTTGTCCGAATGCCATGTAGTCGGGGTGGCCATCCACCAGGATGACCACCTGGATCTGCTGGCCGGAATTGATCAGGCCGGACGACGAAGCGGCGGCAGTGGCCGTGTAGACCAGCTGCTGAACTGCCCGTTGCGCCATGACAGCGTCGAGGTTCGAATTGAAGGCGTCACGGGAGATGTCCACCGTAATGACGTTCTTGCCGGAAATGGATGTAGCGAGGCTGCTTGGTTGCTGCCACGGCGTGAAGAAATCATGGTCCAGTGGTTTTTCCGCCATCATGATCCGCAGGGCGGTGGTCACGGGGTTGTCGTCACCGTCGATGTCCCTGAACTCGCGGTACAGGTAGACCTCGTCCTTGCTGCGGCCGATCCAGTAAACCGGAATTTTCGTGGAAGCCTGCGTCGTCTCCAGGGGAGCATTGCTTGCAGGGGCCTCCTGCACGGACAGTGAAGGCGAGCTGGACGAAACCTGGCTTCCCGCCCCGTCTGCGATGCATCCTGTCAGCAGCAGGACAGACACCATTGCGGGCACGGCAAGAGCGGACTTCTTCCGCTTGCGTGCGCTCTGCGCGGTG
The DNA here is from genome assembly GCF_059090325.1 of Arthrobacter sp. B0316-5-4. Lineage (NCBI taxonomy): Bacteria > Bacillati > Actinomycetota > Actinomycetes > Micrococcales > Micrococcaceae > Arthrobacter > Arthrobacter sp. B0316-5-4. The sequence goes on along the minus strand of NZ_JBNHFN010000002.1, from coordinate 640,610 downwards.
TTTCCTTGCTTACTGATGGGGGTTCCTGTCCTGCCGTGCGTCGTTGGCAACCCTCTGCCGGGTCGGCTGGGCTGCGGGGTGTCGTGTCCACCCGCTATGCCAGCTTGGCACACTGCCGACGGCGGTCGGCCGGGAATGAGGGGACCCGGGGCAACTGAAACATGATTGATACCGGCTTGATGCCGAGTTGAGACAAAATGTCGGCGATCCGTTTGCGGGCTTGAAGGGAGCCACTCGATGAGGTCCATCCGGGACCGGCTGGCGTAGGATTATTGCCAGGACACCATCCAAACGGAGGAGAACAGGCCCCACGGCCAACACTATGAGTGAATCTTTGAACGGGCGGCTCAGGACCGGAAACGGCAACCTGCCGCCCACTGAGTTCCCGCACACCTTACCGGGCACGCGCACGGAAATTGTCACGTTCGACAACTCCGACCAGATGGTTCACTCGTTGGGCAGCCACGATGAAGCCCTGCGCTACATCGAGGAACAGTTCGAGGGCGTCAATTTCCACGTCCGCGGCAACGAACTCTCCATGACAGGTCCGTCCACCGATATCTCCCGCGTGATGCGCCTCCTTGAGGAGGTCCGCGGGCTGGTGTCCAAGGGGACGCTGGTGACTCCTGACGTACTTCAGCAGCTTGTCTCGCTGCTTCGCACGCAATCCGTGCAGAATCCGGCCGACGTACTGACGCACAACATTCTTTCCAGCAGGGGCAAGACCATCCGCCCCAAGACGCTGAACCAGAAGAACTATGTGGATGCCATCGACGACAACACGGTCATCTTCGGAATCGGCCCGGCCGGTACGGGCAAGACCTACCTCGCCATGGCAAAAGCTGTCCAGGCCCTGCAAACGAAGGAAGTCAGCAGGATCATCCTGACGCGACCGGCCGTCGAAGCGGGGGAGCGCCTCGGCTTCCTTCCCGGGACGCTGAGCGACAAAATCGATCCCTACCTTCGTCCGCTGTACGACGCCCTGCACGACATGATGGATCCTGAATCCATCCCGCGGTTGATGGCTGCCGGGACCATTGAGGTGGCCCCCTTGGCATACATGCGTGGCCGCACATTGAACGACGCCTTCATCATTCTTGACGAAGCGCAGAACACCACGCCGGAACAGATGAAGATGTTCCTGACCCGCCTCGGCTTCGGCTCCAAGATGGTGGTCACCGGAGACGTCACGCAGATCGACCTTCCGTTCGGTGCCACCTCCGGCCTTCGGATTGTCAGGGAAATCCTTAAGGGCATCGACGACGTCAATTTCTCGATCCTTGAAGCCGCCGACGTCGTCAGGCACCGTTTGGTAGCCGACATCGTCTCGGCGTACAGCAACTGGGATGACGCGCACCGCGCCGACGCCAACACCCATCACAAGCGTGGAGAACGTAAATGAGCATCGAAGTAAACAACGAGTCCGGCGTCGCGGTGGACGAGGCCCAGCTGGTGACGTTGTCGCGCTTCATCTTTGAGCGTCTCTACATCCACCCCCAAGCCGAGCTGTCCATCCTGCTGGTGGACGAGCCTGCCATGGAGAAGCTGCACATCGAGCTGATGGACGAACCCGGGGCCACGGATGTTCTCTCGGTGCCGATGGACGAGTTGACGCCGGGCACGCCGGACAAGCCGACGCCCCAGGGCATGCTGGGCGACATCGCCATTTGCCCGCAGGTTGCCGAGGTCCAGGCGCGCAACGCGGGACACCCCACGCAGGACGAGATGCTGTTGCTCACCACCCACGGCATTCTCCACTTGCTGGGCTTCGACCATGCAGAGCCTGACGAGAAAGCAGAAATGTTCGGTTTGCAGCGTGAGTTGCTGTCTGAATTCCTGGGCAAGGATGCCCCCATGGAGACCATGCAGTGACCTCGATCATCCTGGTCGGCATGGCGCTGGTTTTCCTGAGCTTCGTTGCCTTGCTGACCGCAGCGGAGGCTGCCTTCAACTTCCTGCCCCGGCACGAAGCCGAACAATCCATTGGCCGAAGCAAGGGCAAGGCCCTGGGCGGCATCCTGAGGAACCCCGTCGCGCACATGCGCGCACTGCGGTTTTGGCGGGTGTGGTTCGAGATGGCGGCCGCGGTTGCGGTCGCCGTCGTCCTTCACAGCCTGTTGGACAACGTGTGGCTTGCGGGCCTGGCAGCCACGGGCATCATGGCCGTCATCGGATTTGTGCTGGTAGGGGTTTCCCCGCGGCAATTGGGCCGGGCCCACTCGGGGCCGGTCGTCCGGTTCACCGCGCCCCTGATCAGGTTCCTCTGCTGGATCCTTGGGCCCATTCCCGGGTGGCTTGTGGCACTCGGCCAGGCAGTGGCGCCGGGTGCTCCGGCGGGAGATGACGCGTTCGTCAGCGAAGAAGAGTTCCGCGAATTCGTGGACCGGGCAGCCGAGTCGGACATGATCGAGGACAACGAGGCTGAACTCATCCATTCCGTTTTCGATTTCGGCGACACCCTGGTGCGCTCAGTAATGGTGCCCCGGACTGACATTGTCAGCATCGGAACCGGCTCGGACCTGGAGACGGCCATGGGCCTGTTCCTGCGTTCGGGCTACTCACGAATCCCCGTGATCGGCGAAAACACGGACCAGATCCGCGGAATCCTCTACCTGAAGGACGTGGCCGCGGCCCTCCATCGCACGGAATCCGGTCTCCAGGCCCACGACGTCGACTCGCTCGCCCGGGATGTCCGTTACGTCCCCGAGTCCAAGCCGGTGAGCGACCTCCTGCGGGAACTCCAGCAGGAATCCACCCACGTAGCCATCGTTATCGATGAGTACGGTGGCACCGCGGGCCTGGTCACCCTTGAGGACCTCATCGAGGAAATCGTTGGTGAGATCGTGGACGAATACGACGCTGCTGCCGAAGAGGCCGTGGACCTTGGGCACGGCACGTACCGGGTCAGCGCACGGATGAGCATCGATGACCTGGGTGAATTGTTCGATATGGACCTCGACGACGACGAGGTAGACACTGTCGGTGGCCTCCTCGCCAAGGCACTCGGGCAGGTACCGATTGTGGGAAGTTCTGTTGAAGTGAACGGAGTGTCGCTTAGGGCCGATAGGCTTGAGGGTCGCCGAAACAGGGTCAGCCACATCATTGCGGCAGCCATTCCAAAGGAAGACACTGACTTTGAGGACCTCCTCGAAGACGCCGACTCAACGCAACAGGGAGTTCCACGTGAGCAAGCAAAATAAGAAATTCGACGCCGATCAGGACTTCGGCGGCTTCCACGCAGGTTTCTCCGTGCTGGTTGGCCGGCCCAATGCCGGCAAATCAACCCTCACCAACGCGTTGGTGGGCCAGAAAGTGGCCATCACCTCGGCAAAGCCGCAAACCACGCGCCACACCATCCGTGGAATCGTGCACCGCGAAGACGCGCAGCTGATCCTCGTGGACACGCCGGGCCTGCACCGGCCCCGCACGTTGCTCGGCAAGCGCCTCAACGATCTGGTGGCCGACACCCTTTCCGAAGTTGATGCCATTGGTTTCTGCCTTCCGGCCAACGAGAAAATCGGCCCGGGCGATAAGTACATTGCTGCGCAGCTGGCCGCAGTGGGTCGCAAACCGATCGTTGCCCTCGTGACCAAGACCGACCTGGTGGATCGGCAGGCGTTGACGGAGCAGTTGCTCGCCGTCGCCGAACTGGGCCGGGACGTTTTGGGCGAACAGGGCTGGGCAGACATTGTCCCGGTTTCGGCAGCGGACGGCTTCCAGGTCTCCACGGTTGCCGATGTCCTGATCAGCCACATGCCGCCGTCGCCCCCGCTCTATCCTGACGGTGAGCTCACTGATGAGCCAGAGGCAGTGATGATCGCCGAATTGATCCGGGAGGCTGCCCTGGAGGGCGTCCGGGACGAGCTTCCGCACTCCCTGGCGGTAGTGGTCGAAGAGATCGTTCCCCGCGAAGGCCGAACCGAGGACAATCCGCTGCTGGATGTCCGGGTCAACCTTTACGTTGAGCGGCCGTCCCAAAAAGCCATCATCATCGGTAAGGGTGGGAGTCGCCTGCGGGAAGTGGGAACCAATGCCCGCAAGGGCATTGAAACCCTTCTCGGCACCCGGATTTACCTGGATCTCCACGTCAAGGTGGCCAAGGATTGGCAGCGCGATCCCAAGCAGCTGGTGAAACTCGGGTTCTAGGTTTGCCGGGACACGATCCTGCGCAGTGTTGATCCGATAAGGAACTTCCCAGAATCGGCAACTATGATTGCGGAGATTCAGGTGTTTGAGGAAAGGTAAACCGAATAGTGCGACGTCGTGACGCCCGCCCGCAGGGCACCGGCACCGCCGGCCCCGTTGCGGGACGCCATGGGGAGGATGCTGATGGCACCCCCCGGCACATGAAGGAACGCAAGGGACTGCCGCTCTGGTTGAAAATTACGACCGGTGTGGTTTCCCTGGCGTTGGTCGCCGGCGTCGCCTTTGCCGCGTTCTGGTTTATCCGCCTTCAGTCGAACATCACCAAAGCCCCCCTCAGCGCCGGCGAAAACCGGGATTCGGGGGTAGCGGCGGCAAATGACAAGACCGACCGGCTGCAGATCCTCATTCTTGGATCGGACACCCGTGATGGAAAGAACTCCGACTATGGCAGCTCGGAGGACTCCACCGGCTATGGGCATTCCGATGTCATGATGCTGCTGGACATTTCCGCGGACAACAAGCGCGTCAATGTCATGAGCTTCCCCCGCGACCTGCTGGTTGATGTGCCGCAGTGCACCGACCACACCAACAACCAGACCTTCCCTGCCAGAAGTGGCGTGATGATCAACGAAGCCATGGCCGAGGCCGGCATTGGCTGCGCTGTGGACACTGTCAACAAATTGACGGGCCTGCAAATTGATCACTTCATGATGGCGGACTTCAACGCCGTCAAGGAACTCTCCAAAGCGGTTGGTGGCGTCAACGTCTGCGTCAGCGATCCCGTTTTCGATCCGGACTCCCGCCTTCGCCTGCCCAAGGGCACTTCCCAGGTTGAGGGCGAACAGGCTTTGGCGTTCCTGCGAACCCGGCATGCGTTCGGCGACGGTGGCGACCTCGGACGGATCAAGGGCCAGCAGGCCTTCCTTTCGTCCCTGACCAGGAAACTCAAGGACGAAGGTACTTTGGGCAACCCACAGCGGCTGCTGCAAATTGCCGACGTCGTCACGCAGAACCTCACGGTGGACGACGGACTGGCTTCCGTGCCGTCCCTGCTGACGATCGGCGGGCGCCTGAAGGACATTGATGTCTCCAAGGTGGCTTTCGTCGCTGTTCCCACCCAGCCCGCTGCCATCGATCCGAACCGGCTGGAGCTGGCGGAACCACAGGCATCGCAACTTTTCTCGGCGCTGCGGGCCGACCTTGACCTGACCTCGCCGGGCGCTACGTCAAGCCCGGCTGCTTCCGGAAGCCCGACAGCGCAGCCAACGGCTACGACGCCGGCCGCGCCCGCCTACGACAAGGCCATCCAGCCGGTCGCGGTCGCCAATGGCAGCGGAATTGCTGCCAGGGCCCAGGAAGTAATGGCTGTGCTCACGGGCAACGGCTTCGCCCAGGCGGTGTCCTACCTGGCGAACCCGGTGGACCAGACCGTGGTCTATTACGGAGCCGGTTTTGCGGATGTGGCCGCTGATGTGGCTACCCTCTACGGCATTCCGGCCGCGCAGGTCCAGCAGGCAGCTGGAGTTGCCGGGGTTCAGCTCTATGTAGGCACCGACTTCGGTACGGGCTCTGTCTACGGTGCTGCTTCGGTACCGCCGGACGTCGTCAACCAGACAGCCAGCGACGCCGTCTGCCAGCAGGTCAATCCGCTGTATATCGACCAATAGACGATGAAGCCAAAAGAGGCCGGGCCATGTGGCCCGGCCTCTTTCTGTGCTGTTGCCAGCCAATTACCAGATGCTGACCCGTTCTCCGGGTTCCATCCACATACCGTCGCCCTCGCCCACGGAGAACGCCTGGTGGAAAGCGTCGAGGTTGCGGGCAATGGCGTTGGTGCGGAACTCGTTGGGGGAGTGCGGGTCAGTGGCCAGCCTCCGGATCGCTTCTTCGGTTCGGATCACCTGGCGCCAGCCGGCTGCCCAGGACATGAAGAACCGCTGCTGTCCGGTGAAACCGTCGATGACTTCCGGCTCCGCTCCGTCCAGGCTGAGCAGGTAGGCCTTGTAGGCGATGGCGAGGCCACCCAGGTCGCCGATGTTCTCGCCCAGTGTCAGCTTGCCGTTCACCTTGTGGTCCGGGGCTGCGTAGGGGGAAAGGGCGTCGTACTGTGCCACCAGTTTGGTAGTGAGGGCCTCAAAGGCAGTGCGGTCTTCTTCGGTCCACCAGTTCCGAAGGGCGCCCGTGCCGTCGAACTGTGAGCCCTGATCGTCGAACCCGTGGCCGATTTCGTGTCCGATGACCGCCCCGATGCCACCGTAGTTCACGGCGTCGTCTGCGTCCGCGTTGAAGAACGGCGGCTGGAGGATGGCGGCGGGAAAGACGATTTCGTTCAGCATCGGGTGATAGTAGGCATTGACGGTCTGTGGCGTCATCAGCCACTTGGTGAGATCGACGGGCTTGCCGATCTCGTCAAGGTGCCTGTCGACGTCGGCATTGTGCGCACGCTCAACATTGCCCAGGAGGTCAGTGGGGTCGATCTCGACGGCAGAGTAATCGATCCATTTTTCCGGGAAGCCGATTTTGGGCCGGAACGCCTGGAGTTTCTTGAGGGCTTCAACCTTGGTTTCTTCGCTCATCCAAGTCAAGGCGGAGATGCTGTCCCGGTAGGCCTCGATGAGGTTTCCCACCAGTGTCTCCATCCGGGCCTTGTGACCGGGAGGGAAGTGCCGTTCAACGTAGATTTGGCCTACGGCTTCGCCCAGCGCAGCTTCCACCACTGCAACGCCACGCTTCCACCTCTCCTTGTTGCGGGGCGTTCCGCTGAGCGTGGTCCCGTAAAAGTCGAAGTTGGTATCGACGAAACCGGACGACAAATACGGGGCTGCCGAGCTCAGTATGCGCAGGGTCAGCCATTCCTTCCACGTTTGAAGCGGTTCGGATTCCAGCAGTGCAGCGGCACCGGCAAAGAAGTCCGGCGTGCTGACCACCAGCTCGGTCCGCTTGGCCGGGTCCACGCGTGCAGTTTCGAACCACGTGTCCAGCAAGGGAAACAGTGCCCGGGCCTCGTCTGCGGTCTTGAGGTTGTAGGTCTTTTGCGGATCCCGCAGCGTGACGTTGTCCCAGTGATGTGAGGCAAGGGCCCTTTCGAGGGCGACCACGCGTTCAGAGGCGGCCTGTGCATCAGGGATGGAAGCGAGGTTGAACATGGCGGCAATGTACTTACCGTAGGCCGCCACGATCGCTTCGAATTTTTCGTCACGGTAGTACGACTCGTCCGGCAACCCCAAGCCGCCCTGACCGATATAGAGAAGGATGCGCTCGGGATTTCCAGCATCCGGCGCCGGGTAGATGGAGAACAGGCCCGAGACATCGGACCGGAACGATCGCCCGATCAGCGCCGCCAATTCCTGCGGGGAGTCAACGGATTCAACCTCCTGGAGCCTGCCGCGGACCGGGTCGAATCCTTTTTCCTCGGCCGCGGCTTCATCCATGAAGCTGGCGTACAGGCCACCGACCTTCTGTTCGACGCCGGTAGCTGAGTCTGCCTTCGCGGCAGCTTCCTCGATGATCGCCTTGACGGCCAGCTCGGCGCCGTCCCGCAGCGCGGTGAAGGTACCTTCCAGCGGCCGGTCGTCAGGGATGGTCGTGCTGTTGAGCCACGCGCCATTGACGTGTTGGTAAAGGTCGTCCTGGGGCCGGACGTTGTGGTCGATGTTGGAAAGAGTGATCCCCGACTGTGGCACTGTGGCTCCTTGTGTGGACGCTGCAGCCGGCGTTTCCACCGTGGTGGCGTCTGCATAGTGGACGTTGCATGAGGTGTTGCACTGTCATCATACGCATCGTGTTACTGTGAATTTGTGCGTGCGGAAATGCTTCTTCTTAGCTGCCGCGGCGAGGCCTGAAAGCTATCTGACGCTGGGCCATCCTCGCCGCGGAGTTCCGTTGTGTCCGGCTAAGCTTTCACTTAGTTCTTTACAGAAAAGGCCACATCATGCGTAATGCACAAAAGCCCTCCGGTATGCCGATTCACCGCTACCTGCCATTCCAGGACCAGATCACTGTAGAGGTTCCGGACCGCACATGGCCGGACAAGGTCATCACCAAAGCCCCTCGCTGGTGTGCCGTTGACCTGCGGGACGGAAACCAGGCCCTGATCGATCCCATGAGTCCGGCACGCAAGCTGAAGATGTTCCAGCTGCTCGTCAAGATGGGCTACAAGGAGATCGAGGTTGGTTTCCCCTCGGCTTCCCAAACCGATTTCGATTTCGTTCGGCAGCTCATTGAAGGCGGCCACATTCCCGACGACGTCAGCATCCAGGTCCTGACCCAGGCACGCGAGCACCTGATCGAACGGACCTATGAGTCCTTGGTGGGGGCCAAGCAGGCCATTGTCCACTTGTACAACTCCACCTCGGTGCTGCAGCGGCGGGTTGTCTTCAACCAGGACGAAGACGGCATCATGGATATCGCCTTGCAGGGAGCCCGTCTCTGCAAGAAGTACGAAGAGACGCTGACGGACACGCACATCACGTACGAGTATTCGCCCGAGTCCTTCACGGGAACCGAGCTGGAATATGCAGCCCGCGTTTGCAACGCCATTGCTGATGTCTTTGAGGCCTCCGCCGACAAGCAGGTCATCATCAACCTGCCCGCCACGGTGGAAATGGCAACGCCAAACGTCTACGCAGACTCCATAGAGTGGATGCACCGGAACCTGCACCCCCGCGAGGGAATTATCATCTCCCTGCACCCGCACAACGACCGCGGCACCGGAGTAGCTGCTGCTGAGCTCGGATACCTGGCGGGTGCAGATCGGATTGAAGGCTGCCTGTTCGGCAACGGAGAGCGCACCGGCAACGTAGACCTGGTGACCTTGGGCCTGAACATGTTCGTGCAGGGCGTTGATCCCATGATCGACTTCTCCGACATCGATGAAGTCCGCCGCACGGTGGAGTACTGCAACCAGTTGCCCGTTCCGGAGCGTTCCCCGTACGGTGGCGACCTCGTGTTTACCGCGTTTTCCGGCTCGCACCAGGACGCCATCAAGAAGGGCTTTGAGGCTCTCGAGAAGGACGCGGCAGCTGCCGGCAAGTCCGTGGACGACTTCACCTGGCAGGTCCCGTACTTGCCCATCGACCCCAAGGACCTCGGCCGGAGCTACGAAGCCGTGATCCGGGTGAATTCGCAGTCCGGCAAGGGTGGCGTTGCCTACCTGTTGAAGAACGAGCACAACCTCGACCTGCCGCGCAGGGCACAGATTGAGTTCTCCGGAGTCATCCAGCGACGCACCGACGCTGTGGGTGGCGAGGTCAGTGGTGCCCAGCTGTGGCAGATCTTCCAGGACGAATACCTCCCCTCGGAGGAAGAGCAGGCCCAGTGGGGCCGTTATACCTTGGGCAGCGTGAGCACCGAGACCGACGAATCCGGTGCCATGACCATGAATGCGAACCTCAGGATCGACGGCGCCGAAGTGCGACGCACAGGCCACGGCAACGGTCCCATCGCGGCGCTGCTGGACATCCTGCACCATGACGGCGTAGACGTCCGGGTGCTCGACTACAGCGAGCATGCGCTGTCCGAAGGCGGCAGCGCGAGTGCGGCAGCGTACGTCGAATGCGCTGTGGGTGAACGCGTCCTGTGGGGAGTCGGGATCGACCCCAGCACCACGACGTCATCGCTGAAGGCCTTGATTTCGGCGGTAAACCGGGCAGTCCGCGACGCCCAAGCATAGGTTCCTGCGGTGTGGTGACTGGATTTTCAGTCACCACACCGTCTGGCGGTCACGCCGGACCCGGGCGAAGTGCAAAGATTAGTTGTGGCCAATCCGTCGTTTGCAGCACGGTCCTATCGGGACGATGCCGTGGTGCTCCGCACCCATAAGCTGGGCGAGGCGGATAGGATCATCACCCTTTTGACCAAGCACCACGGGCAGGTCCGGGCCGTTGCCAAGGGAGTCCGGAGAACCAGCAGCCGATTCGGTGCGCGCCTCGAGCCGTTCATGGTCGCAGACCTGCAACTGGTCGCTGGCCGGACACTTGACATAGTGACGCAAGCCGTCGCCAAGGGTGCCTACGGAAGCGATATCGCCGCCGATTACGGCCGATTCACTGTGGCCGCCGCGATGACCGAGACGGCCGAGAAATTGACGGATGCCGACACCGAGTCGGGGACCGCCCAATACAACCTGCTGGTTGGGGCTTTGGCCGCATTGAGCCGCTCCGACCATCCTCCCGAGCTCATTCTGGATTCGTATCTGCTTCGGGCCCTGGCCACCGGGGGCTGGGCGCCGAGTTTTACGGATTGTGCCCGTTGCGGCCGTCCAGGCCCGCACACCGCATTTGCGGCACCGGTGGGCGGAATGGTGTGCAGCGATTGCCGGCCGCCGGGGTCCCCGGCCCCCGCGCCGGAGACCGTGGAACTCCTCGGAGCGTTGCTGACAGGCAACTGGGGCGTCGCCGATGTTTCGGATCCCCGGCATCGCAGGGAAAGTGCGGGGCTGGTGGCCAGTTACCTGCAATGGCATTTGGAACGCGCCGTGAAATCACTCAAACATGTGGAGCGAAGCTGACAGTGGCACTTGGCAAGAAGAACAAGTCAACAGTTGCGAGGACGGCACCGGTGGTGGCGCCTTATGGTCACCCTTCAGGGGCAGTGCCACCAAAAATTCCGAGTGAGCTCATACCCCAGCACGTGGCCATCGTCATGGATGGCAACGGGCGCTGGGCCAACCAGCGGGGGCTGCCCCGGATTGAGGGCCACAAGGCAGGCGAACCGGCACTGTTGGACGTCATGGCGGGTGCGATCGAACTCGGCATCAAGTACGTCAGCGTCTATGCTTTCTCCACCGAGAACTGGCGGCGGTCGCCTGAAGAAGTCCGGTTCCTCATGGGATTTAACAAGGACGTACTACGACGCCAACGCAATCAGCTTGATGAGTGGGGAGTCCGGATCCGTTGGGCGGGTCGTCGGCCACGGTTGTGGGGTTCGGTGATCAAGGAATTGGAAGAGGCCGAGGACTACACGCGCGCCAACGACACCTGTACGTTGACCATGTGTGTTAACTACGGCGGACGGGCGGAGATCGCGGATGCCGTCTCGGCCATTGCCCACGATGTTGCCGCGGGGCGTTTGAAGCCCGGCTCCGTCTCGGAGAAGACCATCCAGAAGTACCTGGACGAACCCGACCTTCCGGACGTGGATCTGTTCCTTCGCAGCTCGGGCGAGCAGCGGCTCTCCAACTTCCTTCTCTGGCAGTCAGCCTACGCGGAGTTCGTTTTCATGGACACGCTGTGGCCGGACGTCGACAGGCGGACGCTCTGGGAGGCTGTGGAGATCTACGCCAAGCGGGATCGCCGCTATGGCGGGGCAGTCGATGCCGCACCCGTCGCCAAATAGCATGGCCGAGTTAACTGGCGTTGCGCCAACTCAGTAGGGGTAGGCCGCAAGCCAGACCGCGACGTCGCGGTAGGCCTGCTGACGTACTGTCCGCCGGGACAGGAACACATCGTGCAGGGCGCCGGGGTACCGGAACACAGCTGTTCGCCGTGCCAGGCCCAAAGCGCGCCGGGAGGTTTCCTCGACGTCGATGACAGCGTCGGCCCGCATGAGGTCCGCCGTCCATTCGGCTTGGATTCGCGTCCTTCCGGACAAAAGAACCAATACTGGCGCGTCAATGTTGAGCTTGCGTTCCACCGCGGCGTGCCCCGCGAGTACGGCTTTGGTCCAACCCGCCCGGATAGGGAAGGAAGCCCGTGGTCGCCAGACCGGATCCAGGATCCACTCGCCGTGGGCTTCGTTGCTGACGCTCTCCCAGTACGCCGGCATTTCGGGGAACCTGAAGGGCCGTTTCGGGTCGGTGCGGGCGAAAGGTTCCACCAAATGCATGGCGATACTTCGGACCAAGCTGCTTCCCTGCAGTTCCAGCCCCGGCGAGTTCAGCACCAAGGTGCCCACTCTGCCTGGATTACGGTCAGCCCATAGAGCTGCGATGAGGCCGCCCAGGGAATGGGCAACCATGTGGATGGTGGGCGCTGTGCTGTTGCCGGTCCGGGCCATCACGTCACGTTCGATCTCCACCAGGGCTGCCGCCATGTCCTCGTCGTAAACGCCGAGGTCGGAGGTGTACCCGGGGGTCTGTCCGGGCAGGAGGCTCCGGCCGAACTTACGTAGGTCCAACGCATAGAAGTGGAAGCCGGAGGCTGTGAGGTACTCGGCGAGTTCGGTCTGGAGGAAGTAGTCCGCCCATCCGTGCAGGTAAAGGACCGCCCTCGGGGCGCCTCCCGGATCTGCCGGCGCGGAGCGGCGCTTGCGCTTGGTAAAGGACACCAGGAAGTCCAGGACACCCTGCGGGGCAGGGTGGCTGACGGGAGGTGCATGCCTGACCAGCGTCGCTTTGACATGCCCCTCTTCATCGGGCTTAAGTGGCAGGTCCATGCATTCATAGCCGTGGCCCAGGATGTCACTCTTCCATCTGGTCTCGGTTTCTCCTGGAGCGGTCACGTGTCCCCCTTGTGTTGTTCATCCGGTGCTTCGTCCTGCATGAAGCCCTTGATCCATCGGGCCAGGCGGCCGTAGGCGTCCTTCCGTACGGCTGGTGCAGACAGGAAAACGTCATGGAGGCCGCCATCGATTCGCTCCAAAGTGACGGTCCGGCCCAGTGCCATGGCCCGCAATGCCATGACGCCGACATCGAGCACGGCGTCTGAACGGCGCATGGATTCCTGCCACACCATGCCGTTGGCGCTGGCTGAAGACATCAGGACCAGGACGGGCATTTCCAGATGTAACCCGCGGGCCACCTGGGATTGGCCGGCGAAGACGGCGCTGAGCCATCCAGCCCGAACGGGAAAGGCCATAGGAGGCCGGTACTTCTCGTCCAGGTGCCATTCGCCCTCTGCGGAACTGCTGATGCTGCGGAAGTAGAATCCGCGTTCCGGCAATTTCAGGACGGTTTCGGGGCGAAACCTCGCCAAAGGCGCCACCATGGCGTGCGCTGCCCGGCGGACCATTGAACTGCCATGCATCTCCAACCAGGGACTGTCGAGAATGAGGTACTGGACCATTCCAGGGTGTCGGCTCGCCCAGAGGGCGGCTACGAGCCCACCGGTGGAGTGACCCATGAGTGTCAGGCTTTCCGCCCGGGACCCTGAACGGTCCTGGCGAATCGCCTCGATGGCCTGGTTGATCTCGGCGTCGTAGTCGGTCAGGTTGGCAACATAACCACCGGGATGTCCGGGCTGGAGGCTTCGTCCATGGTTGTGCATGTCCAGCGCATAGAACTCATATCCCTGGCCCGACCAAAACTCCGCGAGCTCGGTATTGAAGAAGTAGTCACTCCAGCCGTGCAGGAACAGGACAACGCCCAGCCGTCGCGCCGAATCGTTTACATCGCTTGCTGCCTGGGGCAACGGATCTGCCCGGTAACGGATCAGCGTGGCATGACGGACCACGCCATCCGGTCCTGCGGCATCGATGCTGCAGGACTGGAAGCCGGTCCCCAGGATGTCAGCGGTCCACTCCATGGCTCCAGCTTAGACAAAAGCGGCTGCCTGCCTTCCCGCTACCCTTCCGGTGAAGAGGCAACCGCCCAGGAACGTCCCTTCCAGTGCCCGGTAGCCGTGGATGCCTCCGCCGCCGAACCCGGCAGCTTCTCCGGCGGCGTAGAGCCCGGGAATGGCTCGTCCTTCGTCGTCCATCACCCTGGACGCCAAGTCTGTCCGGAGGCCACCCAGGCTTTTCCTGGTCAGCACCGACAGCCGGATGGCGATAAGCGGACCGTGCGCAGGGTCGGTCAGGCGGTGCGGGGGAGCCACCCGCATCAGCTTGTCGGTGGCAAACCGCCTCGCTGCCCTGATGGCTGCAAGCTGCGGATCCTTGCCGAGCCCGCTTGCCACCTGGCGATCCCGGGCGCTCACAAGGGACTCCAGTGCATCGCGCTGTATCAGGTCTTCGCCCACTAAATGGTTCATTTTTGATGCGAGGTGCCCGGGGGTGGCCGCCTGCAAGAAGTCCACGCCCCGGTCCAGGAACCGCTGGATGGGGGAGTCGCCTCCCGCCCTCAACCGCGACGCAAGGAGCCTGACGTCCTTGCCAGTCAGGTCCGGGTTTTGTTCGGAACCTGACAGAGCGAGTTCTTTCAGGGCAATGGTGCGGTTGAGGACGAACCACGAATGGCTGTGGCCTGTTGTCACGATGTGACGGAGGGCGCCAAGCGAGTCATACCCCGGGAACAGCGGCGCGGGCAGTTGGTGTCCCTCCGCATCAAGCCATAAGGATGAGGGCCCGGCAAGGATGCGGATGCCGTGCATCGGCCACACGGGATCGTAGTTATGGATACCTTCCGGGTAGTGCCACATCCTGTCACCGTTAATCAGGGCGGCGCCGGCGGATTGCACCACTGAAAGGAATTCACCATCGACTGACGCGGGCACGCCGCTGAGCATGTGCGCCGGCGGCCTGCCCCCAGGCCATTGGCGTCGGACTGCTCCATGGTTGGCGCCTATGCCCCCAGTGGTGACCACAACCGCTCCGGCCGAAGCCTCGAATTCCCCAACGGCGAGCCTGGACGAGGCCTGGCCCCGCACCGCCGTCGAAGGTTCCAGGATTTCTCCGACAACGCCAGCCACCTTGCCGGCTGTCATGGCAAGGGCCAGGGCCCTGTGCCGGAAGTGGAGCGACACCCTTCCGGCTTCGACGCCTTCGAGCACCTTTCCCAGGAACGGTTCCACCAGTGCTGGTCCCGTGCCCCAGGTGACGTGGAAGCGGGGTACCGAATTGCCGTGTCCCTGTGGCCCGTATCCTCCCCGCTCCGCCCACTGGACCAGCGGAAAGATACCAACCCCGAGGCTCTTCAGCCAGGCACGCTTCCCACCGGCGGCGAAGTCCACATAGGCTTCGGCCCACTCCAGGGCATTCGAATCCACCGGTCGGTCGAAAGCGGCGGATGCCAGCCAGTCGGAGAGTGCGAGGTCCTTGCTGTCCTTCACACCCAGCCGTCTCTGCTCCGGCGTATCCACCATGAAGAGGCCGCCGAAGGACCAATGCGCCTGGCCGCCAACCGAAGCTTCGGGTTCCTGGTCCAGGATGGCCACCGACTTGCCCGCTGCGTAAGCTGTGGCGGCAGCAACGAGACCCGACAGGCCCGCCCCCACCACGACGACGTCGGCAGCGATCCTGTTGCTGTGGCGATGGGGATGATGTGCGTCACTATTTTCCGGCGGCATGCGTACATGCTAGCGCCAGGTTCGGTCATGGGTTTGGCGAGTTGTCCGCGAACCGCAAAACTAAGACCATGCGTTTTTACCCCACATTCTTTAAGTTGGCTTTCTCCTGGATGGATGCCGAGAAGGCCCACAAGATCGGATTCCAGGGAATCCGTGCAGCCCACCGCTCGGGCGCCGGGCGCGTCCTTGCCCGCATGACCGCCCCCGATGCTTCGCTCCGCACCGAAGCGCTGGGCCTAAGCTTCCCGTCGCCGTTCGGACTGGCAGCGGGTTTCGACAAGGAAGGCCACGGTATTGAGGCCCTGACGGAGCTGGGTTTCGGCCACGTCGAAGTGGGGACCATCACGGGCCAAGCGCAGCCGGGCAACGAAAAACCACGCCTGTTCCGCCTGATCGAGGACCGGGCTGTCATCAACCGGATGGGATTCAACAACGACGGCGCTGCTGCTGTTGCGCCCCGCCTCAAGTCCGCACGGGCTGCTTTGCAGAAAGCCCACCGGGACACCAGGCCCATCATCGGGGTGAACATCGGCAAGACCAAGGTGGTGGACCTCGACGACGCCACGGAGGACTACCTGGTGAGCGCCCGTAGCCTGGCTCCTGCCGCGGACTACCTCGTAGTCAACGTCAGTTCACCCAACACTCCGGGCCTCAGGTTGCTGCAGAACGTGGAGACCCTGCGTCCGTTGCTGCGGGCCGTCGGCGACGCTGCGGACGAAGCCGCCGGACGCCACGTACCACTGCTGGTCAAGATCGCCCCGGACCTGTCCAACGAAGACATCGACGATGTAGCCGAGCTCGCGCTGGACCTCAAGTTGGATGGAATCATCGCGACCAACACAACGATCTCCCGCGAAGGGCTCGCTTCTGAAACTGCCAAGGTGGAATCCATCGGTGCCGGAGGCTTGTCGGGGGCGCCCCTCAAACAGCGGTCTTTGGAGGTCCTCCGCAGGCTCAAGGGGGCTGTAGGCGATGACCTCGTGCTGATCGCAGTGGGGGGCGTCGAATCACCGCAGGATGTCCACGAACGTCTTGAGGCCGGCGCCACGCTGGTACAGGGCTACACCGCCTTCCTTTACGAAGGTCCGTTCTGGGCGGCTCGGATCAACAAGGGCCTCGTGAAACTCCGGCAGGCCTCAGGCCGCTAACCTAGAACAAAATGAATGAAGGCCCCGGACCATGGTCCGGGGCCTTCATTCATTTGACAGGGGTCGGGGCCTTAGGCCGGGTACTGCCCGCGCTTTACCTGCGGCTTGGGCAGGCGAAGCTTGCGGAACTGAAGGGCGCGCATGCATCCGTACCAGACGGAGCCACGCTCTACTTCGCCGAACTTCTCAGTGAGCTTCTTCCGCAACTTGCGCGAGAGGATGAAAACATCGACAAACACCGCGAGGAACATGATCCAGAAGCCCACCAGGACGTAACTGATACCCGCGCTCGTGGTGGGAATGATCAAGGAGATGACAACAAACAACAGGGCGCCGAACATCAGGTACTCGCCCAGGCTGAACCGTGCGTCGACGTAGTCGCGGACATACCTCTTCTGGGGACCCTTGTCCCGAAGCGGCAGGAATTTTTCGTCACCCGTATCCAGTGCCTGCCGCATCTTCTGCCGCTGGTCCTGGATGGCCACCCGTTCCGCCGCTTTGGAAGCCTTACGGTCGGTGGGCACCAGCGGGCGCTTGCGGGCTGCCTCCTGGTCCTTCCGCCTGGGCGTGGGGGCGCCCTTACCGGCTACGGGCTCCTGGGCGGTGGCATAGGCCTGGTCTACTACTGATTGAGCGCTGGGCTCTTCCTTTTTGCGTCCGAACACCCCTACAGAATACCCCGCACCGAGGTGGCGCAGGTTACGCCTCCGGTTGCCGGCGCTCCAAAGGGCAGCCCCGAGCCTGCCCCGCCGGGAGAATGCCCAGCGGTAAAGTGTGGCCCATGACTTCAGCACATGCGGAGACCCCGCAGAACAAGCACCTGGACTCCGGCGCTACCCCGGTGGAGGCACTTTCCCGGGCGGTCCATGACTCATTCGACACCACTCTGGCCTCCTTGAAAGACCTGGTTGCCATACCGGGCATTGCCTGGCCCAGCTTCGACCCTTCGGAACTGGACAAGAGCGCCGAAGCTGTTGCCGCACTGGTGAAAGCAACCGGCATGGAAGACGTCCGGATCCTTCGTTGCGACAAAAGCGACGGCACCCCCGGCGGCCCTGCCGTCGTCGCGCGCCGTCCTGCAGCGGAAGGCAAGCCGACCATCCTCCTGTACGCGCACCACGACGTGCAGCCTCCCGGAGACCGCGGACTGTGGGATTCGGAGCCGTTCTCTGCGGAGGAACGTGATGGTCGGTTGTATGGTCGCGGCGCCGCTGATGACAAGGCAGGAATCATGGCCCACTTGGCGGCCTACAGTGCCGCCACCCATGTCCTGGGCGAGGCATTCGGCCTGGGGGTGACCTTTTTCTTCGAAGGCGAGGAAGAAGCGGGTTCACCCACCTTCAGGACTTTCCTTGAGGAGCATCGCGAACTTTTGCGTGCTGACGTGATTGTTGTTGCCGACTCCAGCAACTGGAAAGTTGGCGTACCGGCCCTGACAACCAGCCTGCGCGGGCTGGTTGATGGCACTTTTGAAGTCCGCGTGCTCGACCATGCGGTGCATTCCGGAATGTTCGGCGGCCCTGTGCTCGACGCCCCAACCCTCCTGTCGCGGCTCATCGCGACCCTCCATGATGACGAGGGCAATGTCGCTGTCGCCGGCCTGGTGGGCCGGGACGAGGTGGCCGTGGATCTCGCTGAAGCGGACTATCGGGCCGACGCGTCAGTGCTCGACGGCGTGCGGCTCGCCGGCAGCGGGACTATCGGTTCCCGGCTGTGGACCAAGCCCGCACTTTCGATCATCGGCATGGACGTGCCGGCGGTGGATGTTGCCTCCAACACCCTCATTCCGGCGGCGCGTGCCAAGTTCAGCATGCGGCTGGCACCCGGGCAGGACCCCGAGGCCGCCATGGACGCCCTGCGGCAGCACGTCGAATCCAATGCCCCGTTCGGTGCCAAGGTGACCTTTACCCCGGGGGAGCGGGGCGACGCGTTCTCTACGGATACCTCATCGGCAGCGGCCAGGGTGGCCCTCTGGGCGCTGGGGGAGTCGTGGGGAGTGGAGCCGGTCGAGATGGGGATTGGTGGATCCATACCCTTCATCGCAGACCTCCTGGAAATGTACCCGGAAGTGCAGATCCTCGTGACCGGAGTGGAAGACCCTGATTCGAGGGCCCACAGCGCCAACGAGTCACTGCATATCGGCGATTTCCGCCATGCAGTGCTTGCAGAAGCGTTCATGTTGGCCAGGCTCAATGCCGAAGGCCTGGCGGGCTGAACCAAAAGGGCGCGCCGGGAACAAGTAAATACCGTAGGTGGTTACGTCAGGAGTTATAGCTAAGCGTCTGCGCGACGTAGCATTAGCTATAACCCGTACGTAATTGGGTAAGGGCAGGCAGCGTCCCGGCGCGGCCGCCAAGAGCTTCATAAGAAGGTAGGCCAATGAGCACTGCAACCAACGAAAACAGCACCGGAACGCAGGTCGTCGCCAACGACGAACTGGCCACGCACGAGGTCAATCTGACCGACGTCGCCGCAGGCAAGGTCCGCAGCCTCCTCGAGCAGGAAGGGCGCACCGATCTTCGGCTGCGCGTTGCAGTCCAGCCCGGCGGATGCTCCGGCTTGATCTACCAGCTCTACTTCGACGAGCGCCTGCTCGACGGCGACGCCGTCCGTGACTATGACGGCGTCGAGGTCGTGGTGGACAAGATGAGTGTCCCGTACCTCAGCGGCGCAAGCATCGACTTCGAAGACACCATTTCGAAGCAGGGCTTCACCATTGATAACCCGAACGCCGGCGGGTCCTGCGCCTGCGGTGATTCATTCCACTGATGTGAGCCGTCGCTGCACGTCGGCGCCACTTCGAACGCGGTAAAACGCGTTGGGAGCCACGGCGCCGACATGTGCGCGAAAACCGCTTGATAGCGGTAAGCTCTACATCGGGTAGTAAAACTTTTAGTGTGCCCGGTGCGCCTTACGCCTGCCGGGAGACAGCAACAAGAGGAAGGGCCGTCTGTGAGTTCGCAGAACCGAACCGGCAGCCGACGCATAAAGATCACCTCGATCACTGGCTTGGCAGTCGCCGGCGCGTTGGTTTTGACCGGATGTTCACCAGAGGTAGAGAAGGGTTGGCTGCCAACAGAGCGCGGCACGACCAACCACACTGACCGGATCATGGACCTCTGGGTCAACTCATGGATCGCCGCCTTGGCAGTCGGTATTATCACGTGGGGCCTCTTGGTCTGGTGCATCATCGCTTACCGTCGCCGCAAGGGCACCACGGGATTCCCCAAGCAGCTCAGCTACAACCTGCCGCTTGAGGTCTTTTACTTGACCATTCCGCTGTTCATGGTGCTGGTGTTCTTCTACTTCACCGACCAGGACCAGCGTGCGATCGATGACCGTTCGCAGCCTGCCGACGTCGTTGTTGACGTCCGCGGCAAGCAGTGGGCATGGGATTTCAACTACAAAAAGGGTGAGGTCGTCAATGAAGACCTCCACGAGGCCGGCGTCCAGGCCCACCTGACCGGGAACGATGTCGACAAGGAACTCCTTCCCACGTTGTACCTGCCGGTTGGCAAGTCCGTGGACCTGGAGCTGAACTCCCGCGACGTCATCCACTCATTCTGGGTTCCCGCCTTCCTCCAGAAGCGCGACATGATCCCTGGCAAGACGAACTACATCAGGTTCACTCCCACCAAGGAGGGCACCTTCGATGGCAAGTGTGCCGAACTCTGCGGTGAATACCACTCCGAAATGCTCTTCCGCGTCAAGGTTGTCTCCGAGTCTGAATTCCAGACCCACATGGACAAGCTTCGCCAGGAAGGCAATACGGGCCTGCTCGGTGCGGAATACGACCGCAATCCGAACCTGAACGAAAAGTAAGGGGAGCGACGTGGCTACGTACACTCAATCCGCACCGGGGATCCTAGAGGCTCCGGTAGTTCCTAAATCCAAGGGGCGCATCGTCGTCAACTGGATCACCTCCACGGACCACAAGACCATCGGGTACATGTACCTGATTGCATCCTTCGTGTTCTTCTGCCTCGGCGGCGTCATGGCCCTGCTGATCCGTGCTGAGCTGTTCGAACCCGGCATGCAGATCCTGCAGACCAAAGAGCAGTACAACCAGATGTTCACGATGCACGGCACCGTGATGCTCCTGATGTTCGCAACGCCGCTGTTCGCCGGCTTCGCCAACGTCATCATGCCCCTGCAAATCGGAGCTCCCGATGTCGCCTTCCCGCGTTTGAACGCACTGGCATTCTGGTTCTTCCTCTTCGGCTCCACCATCGCCGTCTCGGGTTTCATCACCCCCCAGGGTGCTGCATCCTTCGGTTGGTTCGCCTACGCTCCGCTGTCCAACACCACGTTTAGTCCTGGTGTCGGTGGAGACCTGTGGGTCTTCGGCCTCGCGCTGTCAGGCTTCGGAACCATCCTTGGTGCCGTCAACTTCATCACCACGATCATCTGCATGCGTGCACCGGGCATGACCATGTGGCGTATGCCGATCTTCACCTGGAACACCCTCGTGACGGCTATCCTCGTCCTGATGGCCTTCCCGCCGCTGGCCGCTGCACTGTTCGCACTCGGCGCGGACCGTCGCTTCGGAGCGCACATCTTTGACCCCGAAAATGGCGGTGCCGTTCTCTGGCAGCACCTGTTCTGGTTCTTCGGACACCCCGAGGTGTACATCATCGCCCTGCCGTTCTTCGGCATTGTTTCCGAGATCTTCCCGGTGTTCAGCCGCAAGCCGATCTTCGGTTACAAGGGTCTTGTCTACGCCACCATCGCCATCGCCGCGCTTTCCGTCACTGTGTGGGCACACCACATGTACGTGACCGGTTCAGTGTTGCTGCCGTTCTTCGCCTTCATGACCATGCTTATTGCGGTTCCGACCGGCGTGAAGTTCTTCAACTGGATCGGAACGCTCTGGCAGGGCTCCATCACTTTCGAAACCCCCATGCTCTGGAGCATCGGGTTCCTGGTGACGTTCCTCTTTGGTGGTCTGACGGGCATCATCCTGGCTTCGCCGCCGCTTGACTTCCACGTCTCGGACTCCTACTTCGTGGTGGCGCACTTCCACTACGTGGTCTTCGGTACGGTTGTGTTCGCCATGTTCGCAGGCTTCTACTTCTGGTGGCCCAAGTGGACGGGCAAGATGCTCAACGAGCGCCTGGGTAAGATCCACTTCTGGCTGTTGTTCCTCGGTTTCCACGGCACGTTCCTTATCCAGCACTGGCTGGGTGTCGAAGGCATGCCGCGTCGTTACGCCGACTACATGCCGCAGGATAACTTCACGTGGATGAACCAGTTCTCCACTATCTCCTCCTTCGTACTGGGCGCTTCGTTGCTGCCGTTCTTCTGGAACGTCTACATCACCTGGCGCAGTAACAAGAAGGTTGAAGTTGATGATCCTTGGGGCTTCGGTGCCTCACTGGAATGGGCTACGTCTTGCCCGCCGCCGCGCCACAACTTCACTTCCTTGCCCCGCATCCGCTCCGAGCGCCCGGCACTGGACCTCCACCACCCCGAGTTGGCCCAGGTTCACACCGCAGAGGCCCCGTCACCCGCAGCAGCTGTTCTGGGTAACGCCGACCAGAGGGACGTCAACAAATGAAAATTGAATCGTGGCTCTTCGGAGCCGGAGTCTTCTTCTTCGTCCCCGTAGCCATCGCCTATGGCTTCCTGACAAATTGGTCTGAGTGGGTAGGGGTCCTGGGGATCCTGCTCGTCGGTGGCCTCGCCGGCATGATCGGCGCGTACCTTGGGTTCACCGGCAAGCGTGTCGGCATGCGGCCGGAAGACCGTCCCGACGCTGAAGTTCACGAAGGTGCCGGCGAACAAGGGCACTTCAGCCCTTGGAGCTGGTGGCCGTTGGTTCTTGGCCTCGCATGTGCGGGCGGCTTCCTGGGTCTCGCGATCGGCTTCTGGGTCACCTACGTTGCCGGCGGCCTCGCCCTGGTGGCACTCGTGGGCTGGGTCTTCGAGTACAGCCGTGGCGATCACGCCCACTAGCAGTACCTGAGAACAAAAGGATGGGCCCCACCGAAAGGTGGGGCCCATTTCCGTTTAGATCGATTTTCCGACCGACGTTCCTGTCCTATGCGGCCCCTGTATGTGCTGAGTGGCCGGCGCAGTCGCTGCGGACTGCTGGAGTGCCGTTCAGTGGCCCTGGGAAGCCTCCAGGACGGATGAAAGCTGTACCAGTGCGTTCTCGGCGATCGGGATACTCTGATCGCCGGTAAGGGCCTCTGGCGCTACTTCGAGGACAACTTCACATCCGTGCGCAAAGTCCTCTGTCATGACCTCCAACAATGAACGAGCGTCGACAGGGCGTCCGTCCTGCTTCCGGATCGTCACGGGTAGCCCGGTCTCTGTCACAGCGCGAACGAACATCGCGGCGGCCCGCGCATGTAGTCCGATCCGGGCAGCGACGAACGTCTTCAGCTCCGGCAACCTCAACTCCTTTGTTACGACGGATGCTCCGTCCGAAATGATCCATATAAGCGTAGCTGCCCCGACCGACCACCACCCCCGGTACGGAGGGCGGGGAAGCAGTGGTCTAGACCTGATGCGTTACTGAATTATCCTTAGCTCATGACTCACATGCTGGAAACCAGCCGTGCCTGAGGCGGCAAGCATTGCCGGCGAGATCGACCGGACCAGCGGAACGCCTATCTACGTCCAACTCCGCGAAATCCTCAGGACCTTCATCGCGCAATCCTGTCCTCCGGGTTCCTCGCTGCCGTCCGAGAGGGACCTTTCCGAACGATTCGGCTTGGCGCGGATGACAGTGCGCCAGGCCATTGACGCGTTAGTGGGCGAGGAAGTCATTGAGCGCGTCGTCGGACTTGGCACCTTCGTAAAGAAGCCGAAACTGGATCTGCAGGTCAAGCTGACCTCCTACAGTGAGGAAATGCAACGACGGGGCATGGTTCCCGCCGCCAAGGTTCTCAGTTTTGAGCAGATCGCCGCGAGTGCGTTCCTGGCCCGCGAATTGCAGCTGGACGAAGGTACGCCACTGGTGCGGTTCCGACGCCTGCTGCTGGCCGATAACGAGCCCATGAGCGTGGATGAGAACTTTATCCCTGCCCACCGCGTCCCGGGCTTGTTGGACGAGGCGCCACCCACATCGCTGTACAACGTCCTGAGCGAACGTTTTGGGCTGGTCATGGAGTGGGGCGAGGACATGATTGAGGCTACTGCCGCATCGCCATCCACGGCCCGCCTGCTCAATGTCGACGTCGGCTCGCCCCTTCTGAAGATCCAGCGCCATGCGTTCGTCGCCCGCGCCATGGTGGACTACTCCGTGTCGTATTACCGGGCCGACCGCTACAAGCTGTGGGTGCCCCTCCAGCGCCCCGGTGTCCGCCCTACCCGGAACTACTCCTCGGGCTACAGGACACCCTAGGCGCCGAGTACCGGCGGTTCCTGCCGACGTCGTCGTGGCTTGGCCTGATACATGGCCGGAGACGCAAAAAGCCCGGCTGGAGAAATCCAGCCGGGCTTTTGCGTGATCTGACAGAGGGTACTGGGCGCTAGTGGCTCAGGCTCTTCTGGTCTTCACCGGAGGTGATTGCTTCATGGTGGCCATGAGCATGTGCTGCTTCCAGTTCCGCGGGTGTTGCAGGTGCAACGCGATCCTCGAAGAACCACTTGGAGAGTGCCGCACGGCGCTTCTCCTTGCGGGTGACAACACCGTGTTCGTTCGGCTGGGCCGGCAGCGGAGCAGGTGACTCGAAGCCCACCAGCTTGTACCGCTTGTACTCGTCCAGTGGGGCGTGAACCTCGATGAACTCACCGTGCGGGAGGCGCACAATACGGCCGGTTTCGCGGCCATGGAGTGCGATCTCGCGGTCCTTGCGCTGGAGGGCCAACGCGATCCTCTTGGTCACGATGAAAGCGATGATCGGGCCAATGAAGAACAGCGTGCGGAGCCAGTACGTGACGTCGTTCAACGACACGTGGAAGTGCGTTGCAATGAGGTCGGAACCAGCAGCTGCCCACATAACGCAGTACCAGGTGAAGCCTGCAACGCCGATGGCGGTACGTGTTGGAGCGTTACGGGGACGGTCGAGAACGTGGTGTTCCCGGTTGTCCTTGGTGACCCAGCGTTCGATCCACGGGTAGGTAAACAGGACCGTGAAGATGATGCCTGCGGGAACGAGCGCCGGGAGCAGGACGTTCAGCGTCAGGGTGTGGCCGAGGATGATCCACTCGAAGTGGAAGTTGTTGACGACACCCGGCATAAGACGCAGTGCGCCATCCACGAAGCCGATGTACCAGTCAGGCTGTGTACCAGCCGAGACGGGGGAGGGATCGTAGGGGCCGTAGTTCCAGATCGGGTTGATCGTGAACGCTGCAGCCATCAGGGCCAGGACGCCGAAGACGATGAAGAAGAATCCACCGGCCTTGGCTGCGTATACCGGACCGAGGGGGTAGCCAACGACGTTGCCGTCGTTGCGGCCGGGACCAGGGTACTGGGTGTGCTTGTGCACGACCACCATGAAGAGGTGGATGACGATCATCAGGAGGATGAGTGCCGGCACCAGCAGGATGTGCAGGACGTAAAGGCGGCCGATGATGGCCGTTCCCGGGAATTCCCCACCGAAGAGGAAGAACGAGATGTAGGTACCGATCACCGGGATGGACTTGATCACGCCGTCGATGATGCGCAGGCCGTTACCGGACAGCAGGTCATCGGGGAGGGAGTATCCGGTGAAGCCGGCGGCCATGGCCAGGATCAGCAGGACGCCGCCCACTACCCAGTTCATTTCGCGGGGCTTGCGGAACGCGCCCGTAAAGAAGACGCGCAGCATGTGAACGCCCAGGGAGGCCACGAACAGCAGGGCGGCCCAGTGGTGTACCTGGCGCATGAACAGTCCGCCGCGGACATCGAAGGAGATGTTCAGCGAGGAGTTGTAAGCCACTGACATTTCGACGTTGTACAGCGGTGTGTACGAACCCTGGTAGTGGGTTTCCGCCATGGACGGGTCGAAGAAGAACGTCAGGAAGGTTCCCGACATCAGCAGGATGACGAAGGAGTACAGCGCCACCTCGCCAAACATGAACGACCAGTGGTCGGGGAAGACCTTCCGGCCGAACTCACGCAGGATGCCGGAGCCGCCTACGCGCTCGTCAACGAAGTTGGTGAAACTACCAACCTTGGTTTTCGGAACGAAGGGGGCTTCAGCTGTTGATGAGGCGCTCATGCTCGTCACGCTCCCAGTAACTCGGTCCTACAGGTTCTCTGAAGTCGCTGGTGGCGACGAGGTAGCCCTCTGCGTCAACTGCGATGGGCAGCTGGGGGAGCGGACGGCTTGCCGGCCCGAAGATGACCTTGCATTCCTGCGTAAGGTCGAACGTGGACTGGTGGCAGGGGCACAGGAGGTGGTGCGTCTGCTGCTCGTACAGAGCAACCGGGCAACCAACGTGCGTGCAGATCTTGGAGTAGGCAACGATGCCGTTGTAGCTCCAGTTTTCGCGGCCCTCGGAGGGGTTCAACGAGTTCGGGTCGAGGCGCATCAGCAGGACAACTGCCTTTGCCTTTTCGTTCAACTTGCCTTCGTGCAGCTCGTTGAGTCCCTCGGGAATCACGTGGAATGCCGAACCAATGGTCACATCGGACGCCTTGATGGGAGTGCCATCGGGGTCCCGGGTCAGGCGCTTCAGCTTGTCGCCGTCAGGCGCCCACATGGTGTGTGCAAGGGCTTTGTCCGGTCGCGGACCCAGGTCGCCGAAGATAGCGAGGGCCGGCAGCGGAGCCAGTGCAACGGCACCAAGGAGGGTGTTGCGGATCAGCGGGCGGCGCTTGATGCCCGTCTCCTCGACGATGTCGTCGACGATACGGACCGCAGCCTGGCGGTCTTCCTCGGTGCGGATGGCGTGGCGCTCTTCCGACACTTCATGATCGGGCATCAGGGCCTTGGCCCAGTGCACGATGCCCGTTCCGATACCCAGCATGGCAAATGCCGTACCCAGGCCCAGAAGGAGGTTTTGGGTGCGGATGGTCGCAATGGTGGTGTCGTCGCCCAAATCAATGGCGAAGTACGCCACCAGGAAGACCAACGTACCGATGACGGAGGTGCCAAACAGAATGGCTACCTGACGCTCGGCGCGCTTTGCGGCTACCGGGTCCGTGTCAGCCAGGCGCAAACGATGCGGAGGAAGTCCAGGATCCTGGAACTTCTCCACCTCATTCTGACCAGCCGTAGCTACGGTGCCCGAGTGGTTCGGACTGCCGTCACTATGGTTGCCCATAATTCGCCTCATCCTTCTCTCGTTGTCTCGGCCGGGGCCGAGTTATTTTCAGTTTCAAACTGCTGACGGTGCAGCAGAAGTTTTTTGCCTGCAGGCTAGGACGTACGCGACGTCAACCAGATGGTGAAGGCGATGATGACACCCAGGCCGGCAACCCATACGAAGAGGCCTTCGGATACCGGTCCAAGGGAACCAAGCTCGGCTCCACCGGGCGAACCGTTGGCTTCGATCGTCTTCAGGAAGGTGATGATGTCGCGCTTGTCTTCAGGCGTGATGTTCGAATCGTTGAAGACGGGCATGTTCTGCGGACCCGTGGCCATGGCTTCGTAGATGTGAGCTTCGCTGACACCTGCCAAGCCGGGAGCGAACTTGCCGCGGGTCAACGCGCCGCCAGCGGCTGCAGCGTTGTGGCACATCGCGCAGTTGACTCGGAAGAGCTCGCCGCCCTTGGCTGCGTCTCCCTTTCCGTCGAGGAGCTTTTCCTCGGGAATGGCCGGACCTGCACCGAGGGAGGCAACGTAAGCAGCGAGCTGCTTGGTCTGTTCCTCGTTGAACTGGGCGGGCTTCTTCTGGGCCTGGGGGCCGCTCATCTGCATGGGCATACGACCGGTACCAACCTGGAAGTCAACAGCAGCAGCACCCACGCCGACCAGCGAGGGGCCGTCGTTGGTTCCACTTGCACCCATGCCGTGGCAGGTGGCGCAGTTGGCGGCGAAAAGCTTGCCGCCTTCTTCTACGTCACTGGCGCTGTAGCTAGTGGTGTCGGCCTTGGCCTGGTTGACGGTTGTGGCAACGGCGTAGAGCCCACCAGTGAGGAGGAGGCCCATCAACAGCAGCGCTATGGCTGCCAGTGGGTGACGTCGCTTCTGCGAGAGTGCCTTCACGTGGTGGTTCCTTTTTTCGATCCTGCGTCGGCTCCGGGAGCCGCTTCTTTAAATTCTGCCTCTTGTAGAAAAAGAGTCAAAGCTGGGGCTTACTTGAGGACGTAGATGACCAGGAAGAGGCCGATCCACACTACGTCGACGAAGTGCCAGTAGTAAGAGGTGACGATTGCCGACGTCGCTTCGAAGTGTCCGAACTTCTTGGCTGCAAAGGCGCGCCCAATGATGAACAGGAACGCGATCAAACCGCCGATGACGTGGAGGCCGTGGAAGCCGGTGGTCATGTAGAAGGCGGAACCGTAGGCGTTGGACGACAGGGAAACGTGCTCGGAGACGAGCATGGCGTATTCCGTGGTCTGGCCGGCTACGAAGAAGGCACCCATGATGAACGTGAGGACAAACCATTCAGTCATGCCCCAGCGGGTGAACTGCAGCGGCCTGCCGGTCCGGCGGGGCTCCAGCCGCTCGGCGGCAAAGACGCCCATCTGGCAAGTAAAGGAACTTGCCACAAGGACGATGGTGTTGACGAGCGCAAACGGGAAGTTGAGCTTGGCCGTCTCCTCGGCCCACATCGTTCCGGATGTGGAGCGCAGGGTGAAGTACATGGCAAAGAGGCCGGCGAAGAACATCAACTCACTGGACAGCCAAACTACGGTTCCAACAGAAACCAAGTTGGGGCGGTTCAGCGTCGGGTGCGCCGGGGTACTGGGGGCATGGGTCGCAGATGTCACAAGGACATTATGTCTGTAAAAGTCCAGAGTTCCCAATGCAAACCACCGATTCGGGAGACTTTTTCTACAAAGACGCGAAATCGCGCGGAAAAGTTCCCGGCCCGGTTCACATTGGTCATCGGCGTGGCTGGCTCGATAGCATCAGGGAGTGACTTCTCCGGCATCGGCACCTGCAGCCAGCAATACCTGGCCAGGGCTCATCTCAGCACTGATCAACGGCGACGACCTTGCGGTGGCCAACACTGAGTGGGCCATGAACACGATCATGTCCGGTGAAGCCACGCCTTCCCAGATTGCCGGCTTCCTCGTGGCGCTTCGCGCCAAGGGCGAGACTGTCGAAGAGTTGGCCGGCCTTGTCGAAGCCATGGTCCAGCACGCCAACCCCATAGACATCTCCGGGGAGAAGCTGGACATCGTTGGCACGGGAGGAGACCGCCTCAACACGGTGAATATTTCCACCATGGCCGCTCTAGTTGCTGCCGGCGCGGGGGCCAAGGTGGTCAAGCACGGTAACCGGGCGGCATCGTCGACGTCAGGTTCAGCCGATGTCCTGGAAGCGTTGGGCGTACGCCTGGATCTTTCGATTGAGCAGGTCGCCAGGAACGCCGAAGAGGCGGGAATCACTTTCTGTTTTGCCCAGGTCTTCCACCCGTCCTTCCGGCACACCGCCGTTCCCAGGCGGGAGCTGGCCGTTCCAACGGCCTTCAATTTCCTGGGGCCGATGACCAACCCCGCCCATGTGCAGGCATCAGCTGTTGGCGTGGCGAACGCCCGAATGGCCCCGTTGGTGGCTGGCGTACTGGCCCGGCGTGGTAGCCGCGGGCTGGTGTTCAGGGGTGACGACGGCTTGGATGAACTCACACCCACGGGGCCGTCGACGGTCTGGGAGATCAGGGATGGAGCTGTCACCGAGCAGGTGTTCACTCCTGCGGACCTGGGTATAGGTCCGTCCACAGTTGCCGACCTTAGGGGTGGCGACGCCGCCGCCAACGCTGCCGTGGTCCGGGAGGTCCTTGAAGGTAAGGGCGGTCCCGTGCGGGACGCCGTTCTCTTGAACGCGGCAGCGGGGCTGGTGTCCTTTGACCTTCAGGCTGACGGCGGCCTGGTGGAGCGCATGCGTGCCGCTTTCGCGCGGGCAGCAGAATCTGTTGATTCGGGTAAAGCGGCCGCCGTCCTGGAGAAGTGGACTGCGCTCAGCCAGAGCTGATGACGGATTCGGCGTCGTTTATTCGAAGCCGAGTGCGAATGCCGCATCGAGGTCGTGCTGCGAGTAGGCGCGGAACGCAATGTGGGTGGTGGTGTGGACCACGGAATCAACCTTTGACAGCCTGTCGGCGATGACATCGGCGAGCTCTTCATGCTTTGTTACCCTGGCGACCGCGATCAGGTCCCATTCGCCCGTCACTGAGTAGACCTCGCTGATGCCTTGGATGGCGGAGATTTGCTCGGCCGTCTCCGGGATGCGCGAGGCGTCGGTCTTGATCAGGACGAAAGCGGTGATCACGTGGGGCCCTTCCGGAAAAGCATCATTGCGGACGCTTTCCAGCCTAGTGCATCCACCATGTCCGAGGCTGGATCACACCCGGCTGTGCCGCTTGCGCACCACGCGCATCAGCAAGGCCACCAGGGCCCGGTATCCCAGCAGGAAGATGGCGAGGCTGATCAGGGCTACCAGTATGAAGGGCAGTACGACTGTCTGCCCGGTGGCGGCCCTCAGCAGCATTCCCACCACTACCGTGCCCAACCAGATGCCCACTCCGGCAGGCCATATGGAGAGAGGGGCCCGCCAGGCCCGCAGGACCAACCATGCGACCGCGGCCCCGGCAAGGAAGGGCCACGCCGTCGTGAAGGCCCCGGTGACAATATCGCCACGGGCGTGCGCGTCGCGACCTATGGCAGCGAACACAAGAATCAACAAAACATCTGCGATTGCAGCAGGGAGCCACAGTTTGACTGGGGAAGACATGCCTCTGACAGTAGCGGGCATTGCCATCAGGCGAGAAGTCGCGCCCGGTCATTGTGGTGGTGAAAGCCCTGGCATTAGCCTCGGACAGGGGACAAGGAGTTCCCGGGTTCCTTGGAGGGGTGGCAGATGCAGAAGATTTCCACGTGTTTGTGGTTCGACGGCCAGGCTGAGGAGGCGGCACAGTTCTACACATCGACCTTTGACAACTCATCGATGGGGCCGGCCACGCCCGGGCCTGGCGGCAAGGCGCTCACCGTTGAATTCGAGATCGAGGGCAGGCAGTTCATGGGCCTCAACGGCGGACCCATGTTCAGGTTCAACGAGGCGGTTTCCATGGTGGTCCATTGCGACTCCCAGGAGGAGGTGGACCGCTACTGGGATGCCTTGCTGTCCGGGGGAGAGGAGAGCCAGTGCGGCTGGCTTAAGGATCGGTTTGGCCTGTCGTGGCAAGTTGTTCCCACCGCGATGGCCGGGCTGTTGAACGGACCGGACCGGGAAGGTTCCCAGCGCGCCATGGAAGCGATGTTGAAGATGCGCAAACTCGATATCAACGTCCTCCAGAAAGCTTACGACGGCGGGTGAGGAACCATGGGGGACAGGCGCTGGAAGCGCTGCTAGCATGGCCGCACGGTGACGTATTCACGCACCTGGCAACCATGAGGAGAACTGACCGATGACAACGCGCCTCAACCCGTATATCTCGTTCCGGGACAATGCCCGGGACGCAATCACGTTTTACGAATCCGTCTTCGGCGGAGAGTTGAACATCAGCACTTTCGGTGACATGCAGGGGAGTCAGGATCCTGCAGAATCCGAAAAGGTCATGCACGCCATGCTGGTCACCCCGGGTGGGCTGACTCTCATGGCGGCTGACACTCCGAACGGAATGGAGTACAACCCAGGCGACAATATCTCTGTGTCGCTCAGTGGTGAAGCGTCGGACGAAGCCGAGTTGCGGGGCTTCTGGGACAAGCTCGTCGACGGCGGTACGGTCACTGTTCCGCTCGAATCGGCGCCCTGGGACGACACTTTTGGCATGTGCGTAGACAAGTTCGGTATCAACTGGTTGGTCAATATCGCAGGAGACCAGCAGCAGCAGTAGCCCTACGCGACCGCCATCGATGGATGCCCCGCCCGGGTCCCGGCGGGGCATCCGGGCGACTGCTTCAGCCGATCCGCCTACCGTCCGCGGAAAGTCGCTTGCCCATATGTTTGGGCGTGCGCAACACAATTGAACGGTCCATGATCTCGGCGAAAGGAAGCCTTTCACCGAGCTGCCGTTCCAGCACGGTCATATCTTCGATACGGCGCAGCCAGACCATCATCAATATGGAGTAGAGTCCACCCGTGGTGGCCACGAACCGGACCTCTTGGAGGCCCACGAGCCGTCCGGCGACTGCTTCAACCTGGGTGACGGGAACGCGCAGAAAGTACCACACGGATACGGGCCACGGCGCGTAGGCACGGGCCACCTCCAGACGCACAATGAGGCGTCTTTCAGCAAGAATCGTTGACAGGGCCTTCTTCGCCCGAACAGGGCTGATGCCAGCCTGCTGGGAGATGTGGGCGACGGAAGCCCGGCCATCGTCGCGCAGGATGGCGGCAACCTCATTTTCCACTTCCGACGGCACACCCCGCTGGGCGGCAGCTGGCTGGGGGAGTGCGAGCTCGAGTTGGGTGATTTCCCGTTCCTGCAGCGAACGCAGCCTCCATTGCTGCGCGTCCGCGAGCAACCTGATGCCACGGTGCGTGCGGGTACTTGTTATGCCTGCCACAGCCGGGAGCCTGTCGAGGACGAAACGGCCCAGGTCAGCATCCGACTGGCATAGCAGAGTGAGGACGAGGTCCCGTCCGCCAGCCGTCTGGTCAATGGAAAGGACCTCCTCATCGTCTGCGAGGTCCGCAGTGGCCGGAGCAATGCTCGCCGGTGCGCAGGCAATCTCGATGATGGCGCCAGTGTATTTCGCCCCGGGCCCGCGATACGACGTGACCCAGGCCAGACCGGCTTCCTCCAGTGCACCCCAACGCCTGGCCAGTGTCACGGCGTCGGCGCCCACTATCGGAGCCAAAGCAGCCCACGGTGCACGAGGACGAATCTGCAGGGCGTGGAGAAGCCGGAGATCCCGCTCATCGAGATAATATTCCTGCATTTTTCCTGCTCTTTCAGCAAAAAACCTGCGTTTTGAGTGTATTCAACCACTCATTGCCTAGGTTTGGGGCCGCCCCACCTGAAAGGCCTCCCCATGTCCACTTATCTTGCCGAACCAGCCAGCACCGCAGCGCGGGATCATGCCTCCAACGCCCGCCGTGGGCGGGGGAGAGGTGGGCTTGGGGAACCGTCCGATGGGAGCCGAACCGACGCCCTGCTGGTGGGCGCTGTACGCCAGGGTGACCTTTCCGCGTTCGCCGAACTGTACCGACGCCACTCCGCTGTGGCAGGATACGTGGCCAGGGCGGAGTCCGACGCGGGCAATGACCCGGACGATGTCGTCGCGGAAGCCTTCAGCTCGGTGCTGGCGTCGATGGCCAAAGGCGGCGGACCGCAGGAGTCCTTTCAGGCGTATCTGACGACAGCTGTCAGGCGCATCGCGCACCGGCGCAACGTGCAGGGCCGGCGTCGCGCAACCCTGGGATATGGCAGTGCCATGGACTCCCTGGTCCTCAACGAGGACTCGTCCATCAGGGCTTTCGAATCCACGACGCTGATGAGGGCCTTCCATTCGTTGCCGGTGCGCTGGCAGGCCGTTCTCTGGTGCGTGGAGGTCGAAGGCCTGAAGCCGGCGGCAACGGCGCGGGTAATGGAACTGAGCGCCAACGGGGTTTCTTCGTTGCTCATCCGGGCACGTGAAGGGCTCCGCCAGGCGTATCTCCAAGAACATGTGACCGTGGCGCCCGACGATCCATGCATTGACTTCTCCCGGCATTTGGGCAAATTCGTCAGGAACGCTGTCCGCAAGGCCGCACGGCAACGGGTTGATCACCATGTGGCTGTGTGCCGCCGTTGTCATGAGGCAGTTCAGGATCTCAAGGAAACCAATGCGGGTATGACGGGGGCCTGAGGGGAGCCCCGCTTTCGCTTTACTTTACATAATGTAGATTATCGGCACTAAAAGCACGGGAGTAGAAGTAGCTGCGAGAACTCCCGTCTCCTGAAGAATTCAGCGTTTCCGCAGGTCAGAAGCAGTGTTGCATACCTTCATGATCAAGCGCGCGTCATCTGGATTTGATCCACTACGGCGCCGAACGACCTGTTCGAACCGTTCGTTGAGATGCGTGCCGCGGCGACAGCCAACGCACCGCAGCGCAGCGAAGACCTCGGAATCCAACCAGGTAACCCGATCGCCAAGCGCATCCGCCTCGTCACGCCCGAGGACGGTGAGTAGGCCACGCAAAGCAGAGGACCCGATCCGCTGGCCGGTCCCCTGCAACCGCTGCGGCCAGCACCACCAAACCGTCGCGCGGTGGCCGGACGGCGGAGTCTGCGGCTACTGCTACCAGCAAGCCAAACGCACCCGAGGAATCTGTGCTTGCGGACACGAAGGCGTCCTGCCCGGAATTATTGATAACCAACCCGCCTGCCGTCGATGCTCAGGCATCCAACTCAACATCGACTGCGTGAGCTGCGGAGCCGAAGACGAACTTCACAGCGGCGGGCGCTGCTGGACCTGCGCCCTCGGCAATGTCGTAGAGGACCTGCTCACCGACCCGGCCACGGGAGCCATCGCCAACGATCTGATCCCGCTGGCGGCAGCGCTGAAGTCGATGAAACGGGCCAACAGCGGCATGACCTGGATCCGCCAAAAGCACGTCACCGCGTTCCTTCGCAACCTCGCAGTCGCACCAAAGATCACCCACGAAATTTTCGACCAATTACCCGACTCACGCACCCGCCAATACGTCCGCGGACTCCTCACAGAACACGGGGTGCTCCCCCAACGCGACGAACTCCGGATGCGCTACGACAGCTGGGCCGCACAAGCCCTCGAACGCGTCAGCGACCCTCATAACCTTGACGCGATCCGCCGCTACATCCGCTGGCACCACCAACGACGAATGAACCTCATGGACGAAGTCACCCGCGGCACCTTCCTTCGCTCCAAACAGGAAGTCACTATGGCCATCGACCTCCTCAACTGGCTCACGGGCCACAACATCAAACTGCCCGAGCTGCAGCAATCCCACCTCGACGTATGGCAGGCAGAAGGGCCCACAACCCGCCGCATTGCCGAGCGCTTCCTCAAATGGGCCATCAAAACCAAAGCCGCCCCAGCCGGGCTCACCATCGTTCCGCACCGCCGCGGCACCAGCCCGAGACTCGCTAAGCCCGGACAGGACGAAGCTCTCAAACGAGTCATCGACGCCGACGGACTAGAGACGCGTGACAGAGCCGCCGCGATCCTCATCCTCGTTTTCGGACAACAGGCCGAAAACATCGCACGGCTAACCTGGAACGACGTAACCATCACCGAAGAAATGGTCACCATCCAGCTCGGGACAATCCAGATCGCCCTGCCGGATCCACTGGCCCAACCATGGCGAGAACTCGCCGCAAACCCTGGCCACGACCTGACCGCCTCACACCCCAATACCAAGTGGGTGTTCCGCGGAGCCTCACCCGGACGACACATCCATCCAGGCCACCTCACAACTCGCCTCAGCAAGTTGTTCAGCACCCGCGCCGCGAGGCTCGGAACCCTCCACGAACTCACCAAACTCGCACCCGTGGCCATCATCGCCGAAACCCTCGGCTACTCCCCCACAACCATCGAACGCCACGCCACCGATTCGGCCTCCGCTTATGCCCAATACATCGCTGCAGCAAGAGCTGTCAGGCAAAACCCCTAAAAACCCCATCACTCTCGGCCGTGTCGGCGAACTCTTCCCAGTCCATGTTGGCGATGTTCAAGTTGTTATCGACTCCCCAAAGTTCACTGGCTACGCACCGGAACGGTTCATGTGACAAGTCGGCCAAGTCAACTACCAACACCGGATAGTCCGGTTCAAGAGCGGCACTGTCCATAATGAAAAGAACGACTGCTTGTTCGTCGGTTGCAAGTGCGGCACGACGGACCTGCTCCCAATCAGCGTCTTCCCAGGCATTATCGTCAACGACTTCCACGTAGGCACGGAAACCGTCTTCGTTTTCAGTCAGGACAACGGACAGCGCATCGGCCCAAGCTTTGGCATCGGCGTAGCTCGTGCGGACCAAAAGTGAATTCTCTGTGCTTGGAAGGATCGGCATGCCGTTATCCAACCATGCGAATCAGGGGCGGTCCCAGAAACGACTCGATGTTGTTTGGGCCCGGGTGCTACTCCCGGACCATGAATACCCGTGCATGCCAGTTTATATCGAGAGACGGAAGTGGGCGCCCTTAGGTCCCGGCAGTTCCCGGATTGCCCAAGCCTGACGCGGCTTTCTTCTGGATCTCCGCAGCTCTGGTTGAGTAGTCAGCGATGATCCGCAGCTCGTCGTCGCTGTAACCCTCAAGCAGTCGCCCGAGTCCGTCCATGAAGTCGACGAAATACGGTGTCGCAGCGGTGACCTGGTCACCGATCAGCTCGATCAGTACCTTTCGTTTGTCCTCGTCGCTCCGGACCCTTCTGGCAACTCCCTTGGCCTCGAGCCGCTGCATGAGGCCGGTGACCGAGGCAGGCGCCAACCCTGAATGCTGTCCGAATTCCCCTGCTGTCATGGGCCCAAAGCGCAACAGGATATCAATGGCTTTTCCCTCCGTGGCGGACAATCCGCGCAGCTCGGACAGCTTGGTGTGGAACATGACGGCGGCCGTCGATAGCTCTCTTCCGGAGGTGAAAACAGCCTCCATCAGGGCTTGCCGGTTGGCGCTGTGGCTGGCTTCGGATTCCATGGGACGAGGCTAGCAAGTTATTTCGTTTTCCCGAAAGGATTGCGCTCTGCACGCCTGCAGCTATATATTTCGTTTGTCCGAACGAAATAAAATGGGAGCAGGACATGATGAACTGTTTGGTCATTGGGGCTGGGATCGCGGGGTTGGCCTCCGGAATCGCACTGCAGAAGGCCGGGCATCGGCCGGTCATCCTTGAAGCCTACGACGCACCCTCCGACGGTATTGGCGGCTTCCTCACAGTTGCCGTCAACGGCTTTGACGCGTTGGAAACCCTTGGCCTCAAAGACGCCGCCTGTCGCTTGGGTTTCAGCACTCCCCAGATGTCCATGTACCTGGGCAGCAACGGGAAGCACCTCATCGACTTCGACTATGGCGGCTCCTTGCCGGACGGCACCACCGCCCGAACCATGACCCGCTCGGAGCTGTACGGCATGTTCCGCGAAGAGGCCAGCCGACGTGGCATCGCCATCGTGTACGGCAAACGGCTCACCGCGGTGGAAGAACGGCCCGACGGCGTGACCGCAGTTTTCGCCGACGGAACCTCAGCCACCGGAGACGTCCTGATCGGTGCCGATGGACTCAACTCGAAGGTGAGGGACCTCATCGACCCCTCCTCCCCTGCGCCCAGGAACATTCCGCTGCTCAACACCGGCGGCATCGTGCCAGCCGGAGTCCTCCCTCCGGGAACGGTCGATGTGGAGGTTGGCCGCATGAAGATGGTTTTCGGAAAACGCTGTTTCTATTGCTACATGCGGGATCCCGACGGGAGGGTGTGGTGGTTCGCCAACCCGCTGGAACGGTCCTCGGAAGATCCTGCCTCCTTGGATGCCAGGGCCCGCAAAGCGTGGCTAACGCAGCTCGTGGAACGGGATCGCACGCCCATGGCTGCGATCCTTGCCGCGACTGAGGACGTCATCCGGCCGTATAGGACCTCCGACTTTCCGGGCATCCCCCGCTGGTGGCGCGGAAGACTGGTCCTGGTGGGAGACGCCGCCCACGCGGCATCGCCGTCCTCCGGGCAAGGAGCGTCCATGGCCATAGAGGACGCCGTTACGTTGGGGCGCGCCTTGCGTGGCGCAGGGCCGGAGTCAATAGCGGAAGCCCTGGCCCGTTACGAAGCCGAACGCAGGAACCGGGCGGAGCTGGTGGTCCAGTGGGGGCGACGGAACGCAGCACCGAAGATCAGGGGCCAATTCAAGCGGGTGTTTGAGGACCTGGCCCTGCCGCTGGTATTTCGTGCGCTCTCGCGCAAGTCCGCTGCCAATTTCGACTGGCTGTACCACCACCACATCGACTGGGACACGTCAAGCACCGTGGGCTCCTGACGAAGGGACCTACCAGCGAACTGACGAAAAGCTCAAGCGCCCACGTAGGCAGCCAAGTGCTTTCCCGTCAGCGTCTCCTTGGCGGCCACAAGGTCAGCCGGCGTTCCGTTGAAAACGATCCTGCCGCCGTCGTGCCCTGCTCCCGGGCCAAGGTCGATGATCCAGTCAGCATGTGCCATGACGGCCTGGTGGTGTTCGATAACAATGACCGATTTGCCGGACTCGACCAGGCGGTCAAGCATGCCAAGGAGGTTCTGAACATCGGCCAGGTGCAGGCCGGTGGTTGGCTCGTCAAGGATGTAGATGTCGCCCTTCTCGGACATCTGGGTGGCCAGCTTGAGCCGCTGGCGCTCACCGCCGGACAACGTAGTGAGCGGCTGCCCGAGTGTCAGGTAACCGAGTCCGACGTCGGCCAGGCGGTTGAGGATTTTGTGGGCGGCGGGAGTGCGGGCGTCACCCTCGGCGAAGAAGCGTTCGGCATCCACGACGGACATTGCAAGCACTTCTGCAATATTGCGCTCACCGAGGGTGTATTCGAGGACGGCTGCCTGGAAGCGCTTCCCGTCGCATTCCTCGCATGTCGACTCGACAGTAGCCATGACGCCAAGGTCGGTATAGATCACGCCGGCACCGTTGCACGTAGGGCATGCGCCTTCGGAGTTGGAACTGAAGAGCGCCGGCTTCACACCGTTCGCTTTTCCGAATGCTTTTCGAATCGGCTCCAACAGGCCGGTGTACGTGGCCGGGTTGCTTCGGCGTGAACCCCGGATGGCGCCCTGGTCGATCACCACGACGCCGTCACGCGAGGCAACTGAGCCATGGATCAGCGAGCTTTTGCCCGAACCAGCCACGCCGGTCAGGACGCAGAGGACACCCAAGGGGATATCGACGTCGACATTTTTGAGGTTGTTGGTGGACGCGCCGCGGACCTCGAGCTTGCCGGATGCGGGACGAACGGAGGCCTTGATGGTAGCCCGGTCATCGAGGTGGCGACCCGTGATCGTGTCGCTCCCCCGCAAGCCCTCAACGTCGCCTTCAAAGCAGACGGAGCCGCCACCGCTGCCTGCACCCGGTCCGAGATCGACCACGTGGTCGGCAATGGCGATGGTTTCGGGCTTGTGCTCCACAACAAGAACGGTGTTGCCCTTGTCCCGTAATTGCAGCAGGAGTTGGTTCATTCGCTCAATGTCGTGAGGGTGCAAACCGATTGTTGGTTCGTCAAAAACGTAGGTGATGTCCGTCAGGGAGGATCCCAGATGGCGGATCATCTTGGTCCGCTGCGCCTCGCCCCCGGACAGGGTGCCGGCCGGGCGATCCAAGGAGAGATAGCCAAGGCCGATTTCGGCGAAGGAGTCCAGGAGGTGCTGGAGGCCCTTCAGCAGCGGCGCAACGGAGGGCTCGTCGATGCCCCGGATCCAGTCAGCGAGATCACTGATCTGCATGGTGCAAACATCCGCGATGCTCTTGCCCTTGATCTTCGACGACCTGGCCTCGGGGCTGAGCCGGGTGCCGTCACACTCGGGGCAGGTGGTGAAGGTAATGGCCCGTTCAACAAAGGCGCGGATGTGCGGTTGCAGGGCGTCGACGTCCTTGCTGAGCATCGACTTCTGGATCTTGGGGATCACGCCTTCGTAGGTGAGGTTGATTCCCTCAACCTTGATTTTTGTGGGTTCGCGGTAAAGGAGGTCGTGGAGTTCTTTTTTGGTGAACTTGGCGATCGGCTTGTCCATGTTGAAGAAGCCCGAACCGCTGAAGATGCGTCCGTACCAACCGTCCATGGTGTAACCCGGGATGGTGAGCGCGCCTTCGCTGAGTGACTTGGTCTCGTCATACAGGGCCGTCAGGTCGAAATCGTTGACCGACCCCATGCCTTCGCAGCGGGAACACATTCCACCCAGCCGGTTGAAGGTGGCCTTTTCCGTCTTGGTCCTGCCTTCGCCGCGCTCCACGGTGATGGCGCCACTGGCTTTCACCGTTGGGACGTTGAAGGAGTAGGCGTTGGGCGAACCAATGTGCGGGTGGCCGAGGCGGCTGAAGAGGATTCTGAGCATTGCATTGGCATCAGTGGCCGTGCCGACTGTGGACCGCGGATTGGAACCCATCCGTTCCTGGTCGACAATGATCGCCGTCGTGAGGCCTTCGAGCATATCGACGTCGGGCCGCGCCAAGGACGGCATGAAGCCCTGCACGAAGGCACTGTACGTCTCGTTGATCATTCGCTGGGACTCTGCGGCGATGGTTGCGAAGACGAGCGAACTCTTTCCGGAGCCGGAGACACCTGTGAAGACCGTGAGCCTGCGCTTCGGGATCTCGATGGTGACGTCCTTCAGGTTGTTCTCACGTGCACCCTGGACCCTGATCAGATCGTGGGTGTCGGCGACGTGCGACGCGGGAGATGATGTGTGCGTGCCCGTGGCAATACTCATGATTTCTCCATCTGTTAGGCGGCGTTGCCCAACAGTCCCCCGTTGGCGCCCCTGGCTCTCACTGGCCAGCCTCGGCCAGTAGCTTCGATTCTGCCATTGTCTTCCACGGTTTACTCGCTAAGAATGGAGCATGCCGGTATATGTGAGGTCCCTAGAAACCGCAGTTCCGCCAACTATCCTGATCCAGCAACAAGCACGGGAAGTTTTTGCGTCCCAACCGGGCTTGACCCGGCTGGGAACACGGCTCGTCTCCACTTGCTTTGACTCCGCCGCGATCGACACCCGGTACACGGCCGTGGAAGAACTGAGCCTTGACGCCCATCCCGAGAATCCCAGGTTCTTCGATCCGGAAACCAACAGGGTGCTGAGCCCCAGCACCAAGGTCCGCAACGAGATCTTCGCCACGGAGGCCACCAAGCTCTTCGTGGAAGCCGGCAAGACGGCGGTAGCCCAGGCAGCCGGCATTGACCTGGACGACATCACCCACGTCATCACGGTTTCCTGCACGGGGTTCTTCAACCCTGGACCGGACTACAAAGTGGTCCGGGCATTGGGCCTGAGCCCATCGGTACAGCGCTATCACCTGGGCTTCATGGGCTGTTACGCCGCGTTTCCGGCGCTCAAGGCGGCAAAGCAATTCTGCCAGGCCGATCCGGAGGCTGTGGTCCTGGTGATCTGCGTGGAACTCTGTTCGCTGCACGTAAGGACCTCCAATGATCCCGACACGATTATGGGGTCGGCCATTTTTGGTGATGGAGCGGCCGCTGCCATCGTCACGGCCCGTGAACCGGAAGGGCCGGATCCTGTCATTCGGCTGGACCACTTTGAGACGGTCCTCACCCCGGTGGGCGAGGAAGCGATGGCCTGGAACATCGGCGATGAAGGGTTCGAAATGGTGCTGGGTTCCTATGTTCCCCACATCATCGAGGAACACATCACGGGAGCCTTGGAGCCACTCCTGGCCAAGGAACCGCAGCTGGCCGGCCTGCCGTATCGCGACATAACGCACTGGGCCATTCACCCCGGCGGACGCAGCATCCTGGACAAAGTGGAGTCCAAGCTCGAACTCACCGAGGAACAGTTGGTCCCGGCCCGTGAGACGCTGCGGGAGTATGGCAATATGAGCAGCGCCACCGTTCTGTTCGTCCTGAAGTACATGCTGGAGCGTGATGCGGCCGAACGCGAGGAACGTATCTGCTCCATGGCGTTTGGTCCCGGCCTGACGGTGGAGACAGGCCTCTTCACGTTGGTCTCCCCCACGCTGTGAGGCCGTGGGGTTCCCTCAAGCACAGGGACCTGCACGCCGTAGAGGAAATGGACCGGCCGGACTGCGATCCCGTGCGCCTGACCCGGACCTACGCCCGCTTTCCGGTGGTCAACAGTCTCTTGTCCGGGTGGCGCCGCACCTATGAGCAACGCATCCGGCCCCTGATGTCCGGTTCGGATCCGGTGTCATTGCTGGACGTGGGCTGCGGCAGCGGCGACGTGGCCCGGAGCCTGGTGCGATGGGCGCACCGCGATGGGTTCAGGCTTGAGATCACGGCGATCGACCCGGACCCCAGGGCGTACGACTTTGCACAAAATGCGCCCCACGTCGCGGGTGTCACCTACCGGCGCGCGCACAGCTCCCAGCTGGTATCCGAGGACCGGACATTCGACGTCGTGATTTCCAACCACATCCTCCACCACCTCGACGCCGGTCAGCTCGCCGGAGTGCTGCGGGACTCAGAGCTCCTGAGCCGGCGACTCGTCCTCCACAACGATCTCCTGCGCAGCAATATCTCCTACCTGCTGTTCATGGCGGGTTTTTGGCCTCTGGGCCTCGGCTCCTACATCTGCGGGGACGGCTTGGTGTCCATCAAGCGCAGCTATACGCGTGCAGAACTGAGGGCAGCCGTTCCCGGCAATTGGACGGTGGAAGCGAACGGACCGTGGCACAGCCTCCTCGTCTACGAGTCGCAACACTTGCATGGTGCCCACAAAGCCAAAGGGACCGGCCCGGAGGAGGAAGATGCTTGACGTTGTGGTGGTGGGCGCCGGACCCGTGGGCTTGTTCATGGGTGCGTTGTTGCTGCAACAGGGCCACACGGTCCGGATCCTGGAACGGCGGCCCGCCCGGTGCCATCGGTCCCGCGCCATCGGCATCCACCCCCCGGCGCTGGGCCAGCTGGCGCGCGCAGGAGTGGCGGCTGAACTGACATCGGCTGGCGTTCACATCCGCCGTGGACTCGCCTACAGCCGCGGAAAGCGTGTAGCCGAGCTGCCGTTCTCCGGCGATCCCGACTTTCCGTTTATCCTCGCCGTACCGCAGACCGTCACCGAAAGGGTCCTGGAGGAGGCTGTGTTGCGGCTCGATCCGGGAGCCATTATCCGCGGGGCGGAGGTCACGCGCCTCGTTGAGGAGCCTTCAGGAGCCGTTAGGGTGGCGGCGGCTGTACCGGGCGGAGGCGAAGAGTTTACGGCCCGCTTGGTGGTGGCCGCAGACGGCGCGCATTCAACGGTTCGCCGGCAGATCCTGCCGCAACTGCCGGCGCGCAGCTACCCGGACAGCTACATCATGGGCGACTTCACCGACGCCACCGGCCATGGCTCCGATGCGGTGCTGTACTTGGAACCCGACGGGATTGTGGAGTCGTTTCCGCTGCCGGGCGGGGTGCGCAGGTGGGTGGTGCGGTTGGGTGAACCGGATCAAGGCACGACGGCGGCCGGGCTGGCTGGGCTGGTGGGGGCCCGGACGGGCGAGGTGCTTGACGCGACCAGCAACACCATGATCAGCGCCTTCGAGGTGCGTTCGCGCCTGGCGAGGAGGATGGTTCAC
The DNA here is from genome assembly GCF_059090325.1 of Arthrobacter sp. B0316-5-4. NCBI lineage: Bacteria > Bacillati > Actinomycetota > Actinomycetes > Micrococcales > Micrococcaceae > Arthrobacter > Arthrobacter sp. B0316-5-4. Next base: position 597,940 of record NZ_JBNHFN010000002.1, on the reverse strand, counting down.
GGACGGGTGGTTTTGCTTGGTGACGCCGCCCATGAAATCAGTCCGATTGGCGGGCAGGGCATGAACCTGGGATGGCTGGACGCGGCGGAACTCGCGCCAATAATGCACGCTTCCCTCATGGGGAACGACGTTGGGCGACAGCTTGCACGGTTTGAGGTGACCAGGCGCAGGACAGCGATACGGGCTTCGCGGCAGGCGGGTTTGAACATGGCGCTGGGCAGGCCGCTGCCGCCGGCCGTCATGGACACCCGAAACAGGCTTTTTGCCGCGGCCTTGGAGCTTCCTGCTGTGGCAGCGCTGGTGGAGCGGCGCTTCACCATGCGCTGATTATCCTGGAGCCGTGTAGTAGCAGTCGTAGGTGTCCTGGCTGATGATGAGCCCGTCGCGGAGCTCGAAGACGGCGGTGCTGCGGGCCCGGATGGTGTCGCCGCGATCCCAGTGGGGAAGGTCAAGAAGCAGTGTGGCCGACCAATTCATTTCGAGCACTACACGGTCACCCTGGCAGGTAGTCCGGACTACTTCGAAGGTTTGCTTCTCAACGATGTCCTTGCTGTGGTCCGCCCCGGACAGCGTCTCGGCGAGGTTGCGGGTGGAACCTGATTTGGACAGTGCGTGTGGCCACTCGGTGAGCGTGAAATCCTCGGAGAGGAACGGCCGCAGTTCAGCAGCCCCGCCGCCGGCTTCAACGGTTCTAACGAACCCAAGTACATGGTCCAAAGGGGTGGAATGGCTCATCCGTCGAGCCTAGCCCACCGTCGCGGACACCTCCGCGTTAGGCTCAAGGCATGACGCATCAACCTCATCCCGAGGCACCCAGCCCCGCCACCGACTTCAACCCCACGCAGATCAGGGATGCCGTCCGAAGGCTGCTTGACGCAGAGGGGCTTCCGACAATTGTCCAGGCGGGTCATCCTGTCCTGCGTCATGTTGCGGCCCCCTTTGATGGCCAGATAGACGACGTTGAGTTGCTGGCACTGGTTGATCGGATGCGTGAGGTCATGCATGATGCACCGGGCGTGGGCTTGGCTGCTCCGCAGTTGGGCATCCCCCTTCAACTGGCCGTCCTTGAGGACAAATACGAGGTTGATCCGGCGTCAGCAGCTGTGCGGCACCGGGAGCAGCTGGAGTTCTTCGCCATCATCAACCCGACGTACAAGCCCCTGGGATTGGAGACGGCCTCGTTCTTCGAGGGGTGCCTTTCTGTCGCCGGATACCAGGCTGTCGTGAAACGCCATCGCAACGTCGAGTTGCGGTACACCGATACGACCGGCGAGCCCGTGGAAGAGTGGTTCTCCGGCTGGCAGGCCCGCATCGTGCAACATGAAACAGACCACCTCCATGGAACCCTTTACCTGGACCGGGCCGAGATACGGTCACTGTCAGCGAGGTGGGCCGCCCCGGATATCGATGACGCGCGCAGGACCCTCGGTTTCCAGCCCTAGTTGGTGGCTCCTTGCTTTCACCGCTGAAAAGTTCTAGGCCGCCAGGTGATTGGAAGCCGTGGGAAGGTACCGCGCCCACCAGCGAAGGATGTGGTCGAAGCGCTCCTTCCGATGATGCGGGGTGCCGGAACGGGACAGTTCGTGATCCTCGCCAGGGAAGACCAGCAACGCTGTTTCCACACCTTGCGCCTTGAGCTGCGAGTAGTACCGCTGTCCCTGCTCAATCGGGCAACGAAGATCATTCTCACTGTGCACCACAAGGGTGGGTGTTTCGACGTCGGCGACAACAGCCATGGGGCTTTGCGACGCCATCTGGGCGGCCGTCCCGCCGGTGTATTCGGCGCCGAAGAACCAACCAATGTCGGAGGAACCGGCGAAGCTGACAGGGTCAAGGAACCCCCGCTCAACGATCGCGGCCTTGAACCGGTGGTCATGCGCGATGGTCCATGCGGTCAGGTAACCGCCATATGAGCCGCCCATGATTCCCACGCGGTCCTTATCCAGCGCGCCGAAGCCCGCCAGTGCGGCGTCAAGAAACGCGAGGACGTCCTGCATATCCGCAGTGCCCATGCGTTCTTTGATTGCTCGACCGTGGGCTTGCCCGTAGCCGGACGAACCGCGCGGGTTGCACATCACCACCGCGTACCCTGCCGCAGCATAAACCTGTGCTTCGTCGAAGAAAGCTCCGGTGTACTGGGCAAACGGGCCGCCGTGGATGGTGAGGAGGACCGGATGTGGGCCAGGCCCGTCCGGCAGTACAACCCAACCCTGGACAGGGTGCCCGTCACCGGAGGGCGCCTCGAATTCCCTGGGCTCAATGACCTGTGAGTCGTTCCGGAGTGCGGCCGAGAAGTCTGTGAGGAGCCGGATTTCACCACGTTCCAATGTGGCGACGTCGCCCACTGTGGCGGCGTCCGAGAAGCTGACCGCGATTTCGCCGTTCGCAGCCACTGTGGCGCCTATGACTACCCTGGCCCCGTGCACCAGCGGAGTGATATCGCCCTCTGCGGTCACTTCCAGAAGTTCGACGCTGCCGAGCGCGGTGTTGAGAACCAGCACGCTGTCGGGACCACTGGATTCCATCGGTCCTGACACATCCAAATGTTCGACGTCGGTCAGGGCTACTGCCTCTCCCCCACCGACGGGCATGACATGGAGCACGGTGTTCCGCGCGACGAAGTCCCGGCCCGTGCTACCCATATCCTGCGCAAGATAGAACAGCCACTTCCCATCGGCGGACGCGAGGACGTCCGTCACGGTTTGGCGTCCGGCGTTGGAAGGTTCGACGGCGGTCGGCTGGCCGCCGTCGGTGGCGATCCGGTAGACGGAGGTGACAAGGTCGTCGTCGTGCCCTTCATGGAGGGCCGCCACGAAGTAGAGCTCCCTGCCGTCGGCGGAGAAGCACGGGGACTCATGGTCGGAATCGCCGAACGTGAGCTGCTTTGTCGCTGGAATTCCCATGGATGGAAGCTTCGGCTGTTCGTGCGCGGCCCTGCCCCGCGGGGTGACGGCCGGTTCGCCGCCCAGCTCCGGCACCTCCACGATGAACAGTTGCTGGCGCTGGTCAGCGGTGTAGCCGAGCCCGTTCATCCTGTATTGGTTGGCAGTGATCAGGCGGGCGTCCTCGGTTCCGGAACTGACGCCGTCGACCGTTCCGTAGCGTCCCTGCTCCGGTACGCGCGAGGTGAAGGCAATGCGGTGGGAGTCCGGCGCCCACTTGAAGCCGGAGACACCCAGCTGTTGGTCCGTGATCCGCTGGGGCTCCCCTCCGGCCGCTTCCACAACGAAGAGTTGCGGTTTACCGTCGGGTTCGCTGCGGATGAAGGCCAGGACCAGTCCGTCGGGCGAGAACGCCGGGGAGGTGTCACGGAACCCGCGGGTGATCCGGCGCGAATGTTTGGTGCTGTCCAAAGGGACCGTCCAGAGCTGGCCGACGTAGCTGTCCGCGTCGAAGTCTGGCCTGGTGACGGACACGACGGCTTTGCTGCCATCAGGGTGGATGGCGGGCGCGGACACGGAGTTCAGCAAGGGCAGTTGCTCGGGTTTCACGTTGGTGAGCCTAGCCCGACGGTTGCGGCGAGGGCACCAGACACTCCGTCCACCGTAGGATTGGAGCCATGTTGCCTGATGCTGTCGCGGCCCTTCGCTGTCCTGTCTGCCGTGGGGCGTTACGGCTCCTGGAGAAGCAGCAGCGGACACTTTCCTGCGATTCGGGGCACCTTTTCGATGCGGCACGTCAGGGCTACTTCAACCTGCTGACCGGCAAGGGCACGGTATTCGAAGCCGATTCCGCCGCGATGGTTGCAGCGCGGCACCGTTTCCTCGAGGCGGGACACTATGACGACCTTGCCGGGGCAGTCGCGGAGTCAGTGAGTGCGGTGCTCCACGGGCCGGACTCCCTCATCCTTGACGCTGGTACGGGAACAGGCCACTACCTGCACCAGGCCATGCAGCGGTCCGGCGCTTCGGCCGTAGGCCTGGACATCTCCAAGTTCGCCCTTCGGCGGGCTGCCCGGCTGAATCCGGAGGCGGCCAACCTCGTCTGGGACATTTGGCGTCCCTTGCCGCTGGCGGACGACACCGTGGATGCCATCATGGTGGTCTTTGCCCCGCGGAATCCGGCGGAGTTCGCCCGCGTCCTTCGTCCCGGGGGGACGCTGTTGGTAGTGACTCCACGGCCGGGCCACCTTGTCGGGATCGCCGAACGCACGGGCATGCTCGGCATCGAGGAAGGCAAAGCGGAACGCCTCGCCGAGTCCATGCGTGGGCATTTCACATCAACGTCCAGTGCGGACCTGGATATCTCCCTGACGCTGCGCGGCCCGGAGATGGCGGACCTCGCATTTATGGGACCGGCGGGGCACCACTTGAACGACGGGAAGTTGGCTGAATTGGCCGCTTTCGACGGTTCTGTTTCCACCACCGCGATGTTCCGGATCAGCGTATTCACCGTGTCCTGACGTGGGACGGCACGTCGGGCTAGGATGGAAGAACAGCGACTGTGATCCCTCTTGAGGGGATCCGGGACCAAGGGGGAACCGATGTTCGAATGGCTCGGCGAGAATTGGTGGGCACTGTGGCTCACCGTGTTCCTCGCGTTTGCAGTGGTGGAGATGCTGACTCTCGACCTCTTCTTCATCATGCTGGGCGGCGGGGCCCTTGCCGGCCTGATCGCCGACTTCGCCGGAGCGGAATTCTGGCTGCAAATCGTCATCTTCTGCGTTGTTTCCCTCTTGATGATCGTCTTCCTCCGACCCGTCGCGCTCAAACACCTCCACAAAGGTCCTGAAGAGCAACGTTCCAACATCGACCGCCTGATCGGACAGTCGGCGCTGGTCATTGAAGCCGTTACCGGCACCAGTGGACTCGTCAAAATTGGCGGCGACGTGTGGACGGCCCGCAGCGCTGCGGGCACCCTGGACGCCGGAGCAACAGTCCAAGTCACCAGGATTGACGGCGCGACGGCGGTAGTCGCCTCGTCCGCAGAAAACAGCCCGCACTAAGGTGCGGCGTTAATCCAGTCGGTTGCCGGGCGGGAGAGCCCGCCCGTGCACAGCGGCATCAAACCACGCAATTGGGGAACGAAGGAGATGTATGGACGGCTTAGGAGGAACAGCAGCAGCAATTGTGCTGATTGTTCTCGTCATATTTGTGATCATAGTGTTGGTCCGCTCGGTGAGGATCATCCCGCAGGCGCGCGCCGGCGTCGTTGAACGGCTCGGTAAATACCAGCGCACGCTTAATCCGGGACTCACCATCCTGATCCCGTTCGTCGACCGGCTCCTGCCGTTGCTTGACCTGCGCGAGCAGGTCGTGTCGTTCCCGCCACAGCCGGTCATCACCGAAGACAACCTGGTGGTTTCGATCGACACCGTGGTGTACTTCCAGGTCACCGATCCCAGGGCGGCTACCTACGAAATCGCCAACTACATCCAGGCCGTAGAGCAGCTGACGACAACCACGCTGCGTAACGTGGTGGGTGGGCTCAACCTCGAAGAGGCCCTGACGTCCCGCGACCAGATCAACGGCCAACTCCGTGGCGTGTTGGACGAAGCAACGGGCCGCTGGGGAATCCGCGTTTCCCGGGTCGAGCTGAAGGCAATTGATCCGCCCCACTCCATCCAGGATTCGATGGAGAAGCAGATGCGTGCAGAACGCGACCGTCGTGCGGCCATCCTGACCGCCGAGGGAACCAAGCAGTCGCAGATCCTCACGGCGGAAGGCCAGCGCCAAGCTGCGATCCTCGCCGCTGAAGGTGACGCGAAAGCAGCCATCCTCCGTGCTGACGGTGAAGCCCAGGCCATCCAGAAGGTGTTCGACGCTATACACAAGGGCAACCCGGACCAAAAGCTGCTGGCATACCAATACCTGCAGACGCTTCCCAAGCTTGCCGAGGGCAGCTCGAACAAGCTGTGGATCATTCCCAGCGAAGTCGGCGAAGCGCTCAAGGGAATCGGCGGTGCCCTCGGGGGCACCGCGGGAGAGTCCCCCGTAGCCGGCCTTTTTGGCGGCAACGAAACAGCGAAGTCCACCGAACCCGCACCGGTGGCGCCGACCCGGCCAGCTGAGTAAGCCCGGCTGAATCAGCGCCCAGACGCAATGAGCGGCCAGCCCCAGCGGCTGGCCGCTCGTTGCGTTTGGGGCCCTTTTGAGTACAGGGCGCCGATCCGCGTATAATGGGATATTTGTCCGGCTGGTTCAGCGCGGATGGAACATAAAAGCTTGGCCAGGCGTTGCAATTAGTGATGCAAGGTGTGCAGAAGTAGTCCGTAAGGATCGTGAAAACGGCTTACGGCTAGCGCGGGGTTACTGCTCCGCGAACAGACAGAGGGAGTAATCATGAGCGATCGCAGCCTGCGGGGTATGCGTCTTGGCGCCCAGAGCATGGAAACCGAATCCGGTGTTGAGCCGGCACCGCGCCAGCGGGTCGAGTACCGTTGCGAAGATGGAGAGCAGGTCTTCGTGACCTTCTCCTCCGAAGCCGAGATCCCCCCGGTTTGGGTTTCCAAGACCGGCAAGGAAGCACTCCTGGTTGATGGCGAGCGTCCCGTGGATGCCAACGAGAAAGCTGTCCGCACGCACTGGGACATGCTCCTCGAGCGCCGCAGCCTTCCCGAGCTGGAGCAGATCCTTGAGGATCGTTTGAACATTCTGCGTGAGCGCCGTGGAGAACGCCGCTCCGCATAGCAAGCCAGATACACCAAAGGCCGGCTCCGATTCCCGCAGGGAAATCGGAGCCGGCCTTTTTGGTGTGTTGTGGCGGTTACTTGGCGACCGCCGGCGACTTCCGTGTGAGCTTTGCCCAGCGTGCGGCCAGCCCCCACCGGGTGACGTTGATCATGGCCTCAACCACAATGTTGCCGCTCATCTTAGAGGCACCGAGTTCGCGCTCCACGAACGTGATGGGGCGCTCCTCGATGCGCAGGCCCAACTTGGCTACCCGCCAGGCAAGGTCGACCTGGAAACCATAGCCAACCGACTCGACCTCGTCCAGGTTCAACGCTTCCAGCGTGCTGCGACGGAACGCACGGTAGCCACCGGTGACATCCTTGATTTTGACGCCCAGCATGATGCGGGCATACGTGCTGCCGACCCGGGAAATGGCTTGGCGGTAAAGAGGCCAGTTGACGACACTTCCGCCTTCCACCCAACGGGAACCCATGGCCAGGTCCGCTCCGTCTTTGACGGCTTCCAGGAGAAGGGGAAGTTGCTCCGGCTGGTGTGAACCGTCGGCGTCCATTTCGACCAGGACGTCGTAACCGGCAGCGAGGCCCCACTTGAAGCCCGCGATGTAGGCGGCCCCGAGGCCTTCCTTGCCCTTCCGATGCAGGACGTGGACGTTGCTGTCCTCCGCGGCGAAGCCGTCGGCCAACTGTCCCGTGCCATCAGGGCTGTTGTCGTCAACCACCAGGACATCGGAATCGGGAACTGCCGCGCGGAGGCGCCCGAGGGTCTTGGGGAGCGATTCGAGCTCGTTGTAGGTGGGAATGATCGTCAGGACACGCAAGAAGAGGCCTTTCCTTGATGGAGCGGTCAGTGTGCCGGACCAGCCAGTCGGCTGGCATTCTGGCGCAACTCTCCATTATAGGACGACGCCGGGACCTCCTCGGGCGGCTGTGGCGCCGGACACATGTGCGGGCAGGTCCTCAAGCCCAGGGCCAGTAGTGTAGGGAAGTGAAGTCCCGGTCAAACTGTTTTCTGGGTCACCGTGGACCTGCCCACTCATGCGCCGCCATCAGGAAAACCGGCCACGGCTGGACCGTTAGGCTCCGTGAGCTGCCTCTGAGTTGATCATCCGTTGAGCCTCAATGCTACGGACTCACCGCACGCTGTCAACCAGCCAATGACCTGCGGATCCGTCTGTCTTCCCAGTTCAGCGGCACCCTCTGAGGACAAAAATTCGGGGACTAGACGCGGAGTGCCTCATGGGCAAACAGTTCCTGTCCTTCCCTGACGGTCTGGAGGCAACGCGGATCAGTACCGGTGTCCAACGCAGGCAGAAGGGGTGTCCGCGCCCGGGGGTCCGTGCTCCAGGACTGGACCCTGCTGTCAGCGACCTGGACCATCAGTTCCTCTACTTCCCACACAGCGAAAATGGCCGGGGCGCCCGGCACGAGCTGGCCCATCAGGGGGTTCCGATGCTTGGTAGCCCGCCAGCCTGCCCGTGTGTGGCCTAGGAACGCGGCCCTCGCGGAGATTCGCTGCTCCGGATTGCTGTGCTCCAAGCAGGCTCGGACGCTGGACCAGGGGCGCAACGGAGTCACAGGGCTGTCACTGCCAAAGGCAATGGGGACGCCACTGGCATAGAAGGAAGCGAAAGGATTCATGGATTGGCTTCGCCCGCCGAGACGCTGAGAATACAATCCACCAGCGGCACCCCAGGCGGAGTCGAATCCCGGCTGCACACTGACGGTGACGGAGTACTTGGCCAACCTGTCAATGGCGGTCTGGTCAGCCATCTCGACGTGTTCCAGCCGGTGGCCCGCTGCACGGATACGCTGCTCCCCCACCTCGGCGGCGGCCACGTCCATCGCGTCCAGAACGGCGGCCAGGCCCGCGTCACCAATCACGTGGAATCCGGCCTGGATGCCCAGCAGCGATGTAGCTGCGATGTGCTTCGCCGCGTCATCCACTGTCAGGTACAGGCTGCCGCGTTCACCCGGTGCGTCCGAATAGTCATCCACCAACGCAGCCGTCCTTGAACCGATGGACCCATCCATGTTCAGGTCCCCGGCGAGTCCCCGCACTTCGGTACCCAAGCCCGCCAGAATGCTCCGGGCGTGCTCTTCGGAGGTAGCCAACTCACCCCAGTACGGAAGTACCTCGGGACTTCCGGGCTGATCATTCCACGATGCCGCCAAGCGAAGGTCTTCCGGGCCGCAGATGTGGGGGGCGGACATTTCTGCCAGCGCGACGTAGCCGTTGGCGGAGGCTTCCTTCAAGGCCTGCTCCTGGTAGGCGCGTCGCTGCGCTTCCGGGAACTGCCGGGCTGTCAACCGGGCCGCCGTGTGTGCGGCCCGCAATACCTGCGCGGTCCCTGCCCAGCCGTCCAGGCCCTTCAGGTTGGCCTCAGCAGCCAGCGAGGCCGAGACCAGGGCTGAGTGGACGTCGATGCGTGAAAGGTACACATGGCGGCCGCCCGATGCCCGTTCCAGTTCTTCGAGGGTAGGCAACGTGGGATCATCCCAGAGCGTCTCGTCCCAGCCGTGGCCCAGGATGGTTCCCGTACCGCCCGAGGAAGCAACGGCGTCGAGCAGTTCCCTGGCCGAACGCACAGCGCTAAGCTGCAGGCCCGACAAGGCCAGCCCGGTTTCGGTCAGGTGCACATGCGAGTCGACGAATCCCGGTGCCAGCAGGGCTCCGCGAAGGTCGATGATGTCCATCGATGAATCGGCAATGGACGTTGCGGCCTGCTCCGAACCCACCCAGGCGACGGTATCGCCGTCGACCACCATGGCTGTTGCGAACGGATCCGCAGCCGTATAGATCGAACCATTGCGGTACATGGTGACCTTCTTGCCGGTCCCTGTGTGGTCGTTGCCGGCAGGCGCGCCTGGCTGGTTCATGCGTTGAGCTCCTTGAGCGGTTGAAGGCGGTAATTCATGGAGGTGGCGTCAGGCCACGGTGGAATAGGCCACGACGCCGCGCCGGACCAGGTCAATGGACTCACGGCAGATCCTGGACAGGCGTGGGTCCAGTTGCGGAATTTTGGCCAGTTGGTCCAGCAGATCCACTACCTGCTTCGCCCAACGGACGAAGTCGCCGGCAGCGAGGTCGGTTCCGCTGAGGACATCCTGCAGGTGGCGTCCCTTGGCCCACTTGTACATCGGCCACATCAGCCCAAGTTCCGGCTCCCCGGTCAGCGGGAGACGGTGGTGCTCTTCTGTGTCCTCCAACTGGGACCATTCACGCACCACGATGTCCACGGCTGACTCGAGCGAAACCGTCGGCATCTTCGGCCGCAGCCCACGGTCCTCGCGCTTGGCCTGGTACACCAGGGTGCTGGCCAGCGAGGCCAGTTCGGCGGCGTCGAGGTCGTTGATGGCTCCCTGCCGCACGGACTGGGAGATGAGGAGGTCTTTTTCGCCGTAAATCCGTCGGAGACGCTGCCCATCGGCGCTGATTGCTACGTGGCCGGCGTCGTCCGTTTCCAGGTATCCATAGGCCGAGAGGACATCGCAGACACGGTCGAACGTCTTGGCGATCGTGTTGGTCCGTCCCTGGATCTGGCGGACCAGCCCGTCGGTTTCCTTGCGCAGCTTCCACCAGCGCTCCGACCACCGCGCGTGGTCCTCGCGTTCGCTGCACCCGTGGCACGGGTGGGCGCGCAACGCACGCCGGAGGTCCGCGATCTTCTTTTCCTGGTCCGGGAGCCGGGCGCCCAAACCGAAGTCCTCGTGCCTGCTGTGATGACGGCTGTGCGGCACGTCTTCACTGATGGCATGACGCATTGCCGCGGCCAGGTCGCGCCGGGCCTTGGGTACCTTGGAATTGAAGGACTTGGGGATCCTTATCCGGGTCACCGGGGACACCGGCCCGTCGAGGTCGTGGACACCGATGCGCCGGAGCTGGTTATCGGATGTCAGCACCGAGGGCCTGGGTTCGCGGGCGTTACGGTCCACTTCGAGGACCACCGCATGCCCAGCCAACCTGCCGCTGTAGATGCTGATGACGTCGCCGGGTATCAACCGTGTCAACGAGTCGGTCACGTGGGACCGGCGGGCCCGCTGGTTGTCCCGTGCCGCGAAGTTCTCGGCATCGCTGAGGTCGCGGCGGAGCTTGGAGTACTCGGTGAAGTCCCCCAAATGGCATTGCATGGACTTTGCATACCCAGCCAGTGACTCTTCGCGTCCGCGCACCTGCCGGGCGAGGCCCACGACGGACCGGTCCGCTTGGAACTGGGCGAACGACGACTCAAGAATTTCACGCGCCCGCACCCGGCCGAACTGGGCGATCAGGTTGATGCTCATGTTGTACGTGGGGCGGAAGCTGGAGTTCAGGGGGTAGGTGCGCCGCGAAGCAAGCCCGGCGACGGCGGTGGGATCGGTTCCGGGCTGCCACAGGACCACGGCATGGCCTTCGACGTCGATGCCGCGTCGTCCAGCGCGGCCCGTGAGCTGGGTGTACTCCCCCGCGGTGATGTTGACGTGCGCTTCGCCGTTGAACTTCTCGAGCTTCTCCAGGACCACGCAGCGCGCAGGCATGTTGACGCCCAGCGCGAGGGTTTCCGTGGCGAAGACGGCTTTGACCAGTCCGTCTGCGAAGAGCTTTTCCACCACTTCCTTGAAGGTGGGGAGCATGCCGGCGTGGTGGGCGGCGAAGCCCCTGACAAGTCCGTCCCGCCAGCCCCAAAAGCCAAGGACGTCGAGGTCGTCCGCAGGAATTTCGTGGCTCGCCTCGTCCACCCGCTGGGCAATGATCTGTTGTTCCCGCTCGGTTGTGAGCCACAAACCCGATGCCGCGCACTGGGCCACTGCAGCGTCACAGCCGGCCCTGGAGAAGATGAACGTGATGGCCGGCAACAGATCCTGCCGCCGCAGGCTCTCGATGACCTGGGGGCGGCTGGCTTTCCGGACCGGGCTGCGCTGCTCGGACTGCTGCCTGTCATCCCGGTACCGGTCCTGGCGGCGCCGGCTCCGGCCCCCATGCCCGTACCGCCCGGCTGTGTTCATCCTGCTTTCCGAGCGGGCCATGGCCAACAGATCGGGGTTGACTTCGAATTCCGGACTGTTGACGCTGTGGCTGGCCTTCGGGGTTGTGGACCGTGCGGAGGCCACTTTCCGGCGTTGCGGGACGGCAGGCTCGACCGGGATCTCGGCATTTTCCGACAGATCCGGAACCTCGGGATCCTGCCGTTCCGGAGCGGGTGGAGCAATCTCATCGAAGGTGGTGTCGCCGGCGAAGAGGTCTACGATTTCCCGGCCCACCATCACGTGCTGCCAGAGCGGGACGGGCCGGTGTTCGGAGACAATGACGTCCGTGTCGCCCCTGACGGTGTCCAACCAGGCGCCAAATTCTTCGGCGTTGGAAACGGTAGCGCTGAGCGACGCAACCTGCACTTCGCTGGGCAAGTGGATGATGACTTCCTCCCACACTGCCCCGCGGAAGCGGTCCGCCAGGTAGTGGACCTCATCCATGACAACGAAGCCCAAATCGCCAAGCGTTTCGGAGTCGGCGTACAACATGTTCCGAAGGACTTCAGTGGTCATGACCACCACGGGAGCATCACCGTTGATGGTGGTGTCACCAGTCAGCAAACCCACGTTGGCGGCACCGTACTTGGCCGCCAACTCAGAGAACTTCTGATTGCTCAGTGCCTTAATGGGGGTGGTGTAGAAGGCTTTGAGGCCGCGTTCCAAGGCAAGGTAGATGGCGAACTCGCCAACGATCGTCTTGCCGGCTCCCGTGGGGGCCGCCACGAGGACTCCACGACCCTCCTGGAGGGAGCGGCACGCCTCCCGCTGGAAGTCGTCGAGATCGAATTCGAGCGAACGGGCAAAGGATCCGAGATACGTTTTCGACTCAGCCGCCCGCTGGGCTGCGGCCTGGTAACGGTCGGACGGTGATGGAGACCCGGAAATGGAGGACATGGCTCAAGCCTAGTAGGCCATGGTCTAGAGATTCTCCAGATCTGCGGCGGAGGTGGCAATGTCCGCAGTGGCTTCAGTCTCAGCAGCACGCTTCACGGCGCGGCGCTCCCGGCGACGGTCATTGAGCAGGCACACGCCAATGGCAGCGAAGAAGAGCAGCAACATGGGGGCTGCCAGGTAGAACATGCTCATGGCGTCAGCGCCCGGAGCAGCCATGGCCGCGAAGAGGCACACCAGGAAGATGGTGATCCGCCAGCTCTTGACGAGTTGCCTGCCTTTGACGATTCCTGCCAGGTTCAAGCCAACCAGTACCACCGGGACAAGGAAAGCAATACCGAAAGCCAGCAGGAGCCGCAGGACGAACGCCAAATAGATCTCGGCGCTGATGAAGTTTGAGCCGCCCACCGGGGTGAAGTCGGTCAGCACGCGCACAGCGTTGGGCAGCACGAGCCACGCGAGGAGGACGCCGCCGATGAACAGGGGAACTGCCGCTGCAACAAACGACAGCGCCAGGCGGCGTTCCTTTTTGTGAAGCCCGGGCACGATGAAAGCCCACAGCTGATAGATCCACACGGGGCTGGAAAGTATCACGCCAAGGAACACCGATACCTGGACCATGAGGTCGAACGAACTTGCGACGCCGTCAAAGTTCAGGGTGGCCGCCCTGCCCTCTTTTTCGTTGAGGTCCTTGATCGGCTTGATCAGCGCTTCAAGGAGAGGCTGGTAGACGATGAAGCCCACCACGGTTCCGACGATGACGCCGATAGCAGCCTTGAAGAGCCGGTTCCTCAGCTCCTTGAGGTGGTCAAGGAGCGCCATCCGGGCTTCGGGGTTGGCCTTGCGCCCCTTCGTTTCTACCACTCTTCTTAGACGCGGTTAGCGGGCGGAACGTCGGTCTCGCCGTTGTTCTGTGCCTTCACATCCGGGTGACCTACCACTTTGCCTTCAACGGCGTCGGAAGGTTCCTGTGAGTCCTTCGTTTCGGAAGAACCGTCCTTCTTCATTTCCCGGACTTCAGACTTGAAAATGCGCATCGACTGTCCAATGCTGCGTGCCATGGACGGCAGCTTCGGTGCTGCGAAAAGCACCAGAGCCAGGACGATGATGATGATGAGATGCCAGCCTTCGAGCCTCATGTGGGGAGGTCCTTTCCTTTTGGATACATCCTACGTCTATCTGAATTCTATGTCGTGCAGGGATTGTGGCTGACCCCGCTCGGCTTTGCGTTTGACGCGTTTTTGACGCCGAACTTCCTGTCGGGAGGCTTTGGCCGTCAGGTAATCATGACGCATCTGCTCCGGGGAGGCAAAAATGGCGGAACCCGGTTCAGGGCGGTCTCCGGCCGTTTCAACATCGGAGGTTTTCGGGACCGGGGGAAGGTTGCTGAAACGTTTACCTGCGTCAGCCAATTCATGAACAGTTGTCATGAATTTCCTGAACAACCGATACCCCAGCGTCACGTGGAGGAGCAACGAAAGGGCAATGAGCGCGATCCACAACAGGATCCAGAACCACCAAGGCATCTGAGTAGTCTAGCCAGCCCGGCCGGCCGACGAAGAGTCGTACCCGGCCAGGGCCTGGTTGAGCCATGTACGGGTTGCCTGCCGCAAGGCCTCGGGGTCGAGGATCCGCACTGAGCCGCCGTGCTGGGAAATGAACATGGGCAGCCACTCTGCGCTGCCGAACCGAACCTCCGCGAGGAGACCGCCGTCGGGCAATTGCGCCGTGCGCTCCGCGTAGTAGTCGTCAGCCAGTCCGGCTCCCTGCCGGGTGAGCTGCAGTACTACCAGCACGTCGTCATCACTGGGCGTGTAGAGCCGCGCGGGAAAGGCGTCCCGGGCTGTCACAGTGCCGGAAGCGGGACGGCCGTTTGGCTCCAGGGACTCCACCCTGTCCAACCTGAAGTTCCGGAGCCCTTCCTTGCTGTGGCAATAGGCCTCGAAGTACCAGGTGTTGTCCAGCGAATAGAGCCGCAACGGGTCGACATCCCGTTCGGTGACTTCGTCCCGCTGGAGCGACAGGTACGTTAGGCGGAGCTGCTGACCTTCCCGGATGGCCTTGGTGATGGTGGCGAAGGCCTGGGATTGTTCGGGCGCCACCGATTGGCCCGCTACCGAGCCTGCCAGCCGTCCAGCCTGCCCTGCAGCGCCGGTCAGCTTGATGGTGACGGACTCCAGCGCGCTCCCGGGTTCGTCTTCGGGCATGCCGGCCAGGGCGGGCAGGTCGCCCAGCATGGCCAGCCCGGTCAGCAGGGCCGCCGCTTCGTCCTCGCTGAAACGTACGGGGCGGTTCAGGTCCAGGTGCTCGGAGATGTAGACATGGTCGTTTTCCCATTGGATGTCCAGGAGGTCGTCCGGGTAGCCTTCGGGCAAGCCTGAACAGATCAGGATCTTCAGGTCGTCGATCAGCGCCTTACGGCTGATGCCGAAGTGGTCGGCGACTTCCTGGATGTGCAGGCCCTGATGGTGGACCAGAAACGGCACCAGCTGCAGCATCCTGGAAAGCTGGTCCTCGGACGTACGCTTCCGCGCCCGTGGCGTTGGCCCTGAGTCGGGGAAGTGCACCGGTGCCTCCGGTGAGGCATCGAAGTCCAAGGCACCTTTAAGGCGGCGTACGACGGCGGCCCGCAACTCAGCGGGTCCGGTCACTGTGGCGTGCGGCCCATAGGATGTCAGCTCTTCGGCGAGTTGCTCAGGGTCCCTGAACTCCACCACGATGCGGTCACGATCGCTGGTGGCCGGAACCGGGCCGGGCGGTACAGCCCTTTTTCGCAGGGCAAGCAGCCGGCCCTTGTCCACATCGAGGATGGCCTGTTGGACGGGCAACTCGTTGAGGGCGTCAAGCTCAGCCCGGGCGTTGAATTTTGCCGGTGGCTCGAAACTGTTGCCCGTCACGACCGTCACCGCCGTTGTCATGCGCGAGAGCCTGAAGAGCCTTTTGGCCCCCCTCCCCCGGTCGAACCCCACGAGGTACCACTGTCCGAACCGGCTCCCGAGCCCCCACGGTTCCACTTCCCGCTCTTCCTCGCGTCCGGTGCTGACCGCAAGGTAGCCGAAACGGACTGGATGCCTGCCATGCATGGCCGCAACGACGTCGTCGAAGGCCTGTCCGGCGGGTTTGATGCGGGGCTGGACCCCAGCAGGAAGGTCGACGTCGGTGAAACCACCGGCAGCCTGCAGCTTGCGGACGGCGTTTGCTGCTGCGCTGCCCAGGGCGGCGCGTTCCCACAGTTGCGCTGCGAGCAGGAGCACGGTGCATTCCGCCGGCGTCAGGTTCACTTCGGGAAGCCGGTTCGAGTCCTTGCCGATCCGGTATCGGGTGGAGGCCGGGTCGTCGGCCCCAAAACTGCGGGGATCGGTCAGTGTCTCTATCTCAAAGCCAAACTGCTTCAGGTCCACTTTGTCGCGCTCGAACATGCGCCCAAAGGCGACGTCGTTCTCGGCCGAATCGTGGTAGACCTTGTCACGAAGGACGGAACGCGGAAGCCCCACCTTGGTGTTGAGCAAAGCCAGGAGGAGGTTCAGGAGTCGTTCGGTGCGGGATGCAGACACGGTTGCTACGTTACTAAAGACCGGCGGGAAAGCAGCAAGGCGCGTCACCGACCGGCAAAACCGGAGGGCAACGCGCCTTGCGCAGAACGCAGGTCCTAGCGGACGGCGACGAGGTCAACCACGAAGATCAGGGCTTCGTTGGGCTTGATCGCTCCGCCGGCACCACGGGAGCCGTATGCCAGCTCCGACGGGATTTCCAGCCGACGGCGGCCGCCAACCTTCATGCCCAGCAGGCCCTGGTCCCAACCTTGGATGACCTGGCCGACGCCGACACGGAAGTCGAGCGGAGCGCCGCGGCCCCAGGAAGCGTCGAACTCTTCGCCCGTGGACCAGGCAACGCCAACGTAGTGGGTGGAGACGGTGTCTCCGGCTTTGGCTTCCGCGCCCGTGCCCTCGATGAGGTCCGTGATGACGAGGTCCGTGGGGACGTCACCTTCCGGGAAGTCGATTTCAGGCTTGGTGCGGTCGAAGTCACGCTGACCAAAAGACATGGTTGCTCCTTTTGCAGGATGGATGAATGGTTGTCGGGAACCAGCCTAAGCCAGTGCCCGCGTCTTGGATTACTTCTTACCCTTGATCTCCACGACGAAGACCAGCGGACCGGCAGGTTTGCCCTGTGCGGCAGCATTGGCGCCGTAAGCAAGATCAGTAGGGATGGTAAGCAGCACCTTGGAGCCGACCTTCTGTCCCGTCAGTCCCAGAGTCCAGCCCTTGATGACCTGTGTGAGGCCAAACGTCGCGGCCTCGCCGCGGTCATAGCTGGAATCGAACTTGGTGCTGTCTTCCCAGCGCCACCCGGTGTAGTTGGCCTCGATCGTGTCGGAGCTCTTCAGTTCATCACCGGAGCCCTCAGACAAAACCTTGACGGACAAGCCGGCCGGAGCATCGGTCTTGGGGATCTCTACGGACGGTACACCCTTGTCGTCGAAAGCCACCTTCGGCAGCTTGCCGTCCTTGTCCAGTTGATCGGTTTCTTCCTTGCTCAAGAGGCCGGGCGCGTCCTTGGCGGAGGCAATCTTGAACACGACCAACTGGGTGGACGCAGGAGCCGTGGCAGAGGCACTGCCCGGAGCGGCGATAGCTACATGGCTGCCCACTTTAGCGCCGACAACCGCGTTGAAAATGAGCTCATTGCCCGTTTTCATCTGCTCGGACAGCTCGATCGGCTGGGGTCCGTTTGCGTACCCGTCCTCAAGCGTTTTTCCGTCCGTGCCATCTACGGCTACGTACACGAGTTCGGCAATTTGGCCCGCCTTGACAGGCTGGCCGTCACCCTCGCTGACCACCTTGACAGTGGGCTCGGTCACCGTCAGCGGCTTGGAGAATTCAATCCCCGGAGCCTTGTCATTGCCATTGTCCGTGACCTTCAAGGAGTCAAGCTTTGTGACATCGCCAACGGACTGGCTGGTTGGCTCGCTGGCCGGAGTTGTTCCTCCTCCGCACGCGGTCATGAGCAGCAGGGCAGGAAGGAGAATTGCTAGGAGTCGGCGCACAAAAAAGACACTTTCGTCGGGGCAAGGGAGACTTGGAAAGACGCACTGCGCATCCAAGCGGGTGGCCCCTTCAGAGGAGACCACTACTCAGGATAGCCCGTGAAGCTGGGAGTCAGCTCATAGAGTCCAGGAGGGCGTCCACCCGTTCGTCGACGCTGCGGAACGGATCCTTGCAGAGGATTGTCTGGTGTGCGCGGTCATTGAGCTTCAGGTGCACCCAGTCCACGGTGTAGTCACGGCCGAGCTCCTGGGCCCTCCGGACGAAGTCGCCACGCAACTTGGCGCGTGTGGTCTGGGGAGGCGCGTCCACGGCGTCCTTCACGTCCGTCTCGGTCACCAGGCGGCGTGCTGCCCCACGGGCCTGCAGCAGGAAGAAGAGGCCGCGCTGTCGCGAGATGTCGTGATACGTGAGGTCCAGCTGGGCGATGCGGGGCGAGTCGAGGCTGAGGTTATGCCGGCGCATATAGCCGTCCATGAGCTTCTTCTTGATGGCCCAGTCAACTTCGGTGTCGATGGTGCTGGTGTCGCCGCTTTCGATTGCATCCAACGTCCGCTTCCACAGATCCAGGATCAGCGGTACGTGGGCGTTGTGCGCCCCGTTGCTGGCGACGAAGTCGGTGACCTTCGTCAGGTACTCCCGTTGGATGTCGAGGGCCGTCAGTTGCCTGCCGTTGGCAAGCCTCACCAGCGCACGTCCGCTCAGGTCATGCGATATTTCCCTGATGCTGCGGATGGGATTCTCCATCCGCATGTCACGCATGATGACTCCGGCCTCGATCATGCGGAGGATGAGGTCCACGGTTCCCACTTTGAGCAGTGCGGAAGTCTCTGACATGTTGGAGTCGCCCACGATCACGTGAAGGCGGCGGTAGAACTCGGCATCTGCGTGCGGTTCGTCACGGGTGTTAATGATGGGACGTGAGCGGGTGGTGGCCGAAGACACGCCTTCCCAGATGTGGTCGGCGCGCTGGGAGAACGCGAACGTAGCACCGTGCGGGGTCTTCAGGACCTTGCCCGCCCCCGCGATCAACTGCCGGGTCACCAGGAACGGAATGAGGATCTCAGCCAGGCGGGAGAACTCGCCACGCCTTGGGATGAGGTAGTTTTCGTGGCTGCCGTAGGAGTTACCTGCGGAATCGGTGTTGTTCTTGAAGAGGTAGACCGTTCCGTTGAAACCCTCCGCCGCAAGCCTCGCCTGGGCTTCGTCCACGAGGTCGTCCAGGATAAGTTCGCCGGCCCTGTCATGGGCAATGAGCTGGGCGAGGTCGTCGCATTCGGCCGTGGCATATTCAGGGTGCGAACCGACGTCCAGGTACAGGCGGGAGCCATTGGTCAGGAACACATTGGATGACCTGCCCCAGCTGACCACCTTGCGGAAAAGGTACCGGGCCACTTCTTCCGGTGCCAGCGGGCGCGAATCCGGGCTGGAATAGGAGATTCCAAACTCCGTTTCAATGCCAAATATTCGCTTGTCCATCTCAGGTCTCCTCTGTGAGCATCCGGGTCATATCCTCGGGCAGCAGCCGCCGGAATGCCCTGCGCGATCCGCGGTGGCTTTCGGAAGCGCGGTACAGCACTGCTGCCTCGACGGCGGTGGCGGGCAGTTCATCCGGTTCCTTGTCCGTTGCCAAGGCACGCAATGCCAAACGCATGGCCCCGGCCAAGGTGATTTCCGGCTCCCAACCGCCGCTTACGACGTCGGAAATCTGGTCAGCCAGCCCGCCCATGACGACAAAACCATTCTCGTCGGCGATCGATCCATCAAAAGTGAGCCGATAGAGGTGGTCCTGCTCCCGGGTGGCGCCAACCTCGGCCACGGCCAGTTCAACCTCGAACGGCTTCTGTTCGGCAGTGAACACGGCCCCCAGGCTCTGGGCGTAGACGCTCGCCAGTCCGCGGGCGGTCACGTCTTCGCGATCGTACGAGTAGCCGCGGACGTCAGCGTACCTGACGCCGGCCTGTCGCAGGCTTTCGAATTCGTTGTACTTTCCTACTGCGGCGAAGGCGATCTTGTCATAGATTTCGCCGATCTTATGCAGGGAAGGTGACGGGTTTTCGGCTATCAAGGCGATGCCATCCGCGCAACTGATGACCACCACGGAACGGCCACGTGCGATGCCTTTCCGCGCGAAGTCCGCACGGTCCTTCATCAGTTGCTCGGGCGATACATAGAACTGCTGCGTCATCTCAGGCCTCCCGTCCGGCAATGGCCCGCGACTCAACAATGGCCCCTGCTATGGCCGCCAGGTCCCTTTCGGGAACCCGTCGGTGGCCAGCGCGATTAACCGTGTAAACCACCGGCCAAAGTTGCCGGACAGGGTCCGGTCCACCTGTGGCGGAGTCGTCGTCGGCGGCGTCGTAGAGGGCCTCGACAGCCACGGCGACGGCGGCCTCCTCCGAGAGGTTCGGTTTCCAGAGCTTCTTCAGGGCGCCGCGGGCGAACACCGATCCGGAACCCACGGAGTGGTGTTCCTGCTCTTCATAGCGGCCACCCGTGACGTCGTAGGAGAACAAACGGCCTATGCCCGATGAATGGTCGAACCCCGCGAAGAGCGGGATGACGGCCATCCCCTGCATCGCCATGGGCAGGTTGCCACGGATCATGGCACCCAGGCGGTTCGCTTTGCCCACGAGGCTGAGGAGCGTCCCCTCAATTTTCTCGTAGTGTTCCAGTTCAACCTGGAACAGGCGCGTGATGTCGATGGCCAGGCCGGCTGTCCCGGCGATACCCAGCACGGAGTACTCATCCGCAGGGAACACCTTCTCGATGTGCCTGCTGGCAATGACGTTGCCCATGGTTGCCCGACGGTCACCCGCCATCAGCACCCCGCCGGCGTAGGTCAAAGCGACGATTGTGGTGGCATGCGGGGACGACGGCACGGTGCCGGCGGGTAACAACTGATTGAACGGCAGGAGCTCGGGACGGGATCGTTGGAGATGCTCCGTAAAGGAAGACGTTGCCTGGTTGGCCAGGGGGCCGGTTGATGGGTCCTGCATTGCTGCACTCCTTCGACTCTGCGTTCCGATGCCCGGCGGCCTCACGCGGCCGGGCCGTACAACCCGTGGTGGCTCCGGTTACTGGCCACCCTTTTGAACGAACGCCCTGACGAATTCCTCGGCGTTGGATTCCAACACGCCGTCAATTTCGTCCAGGAGGTCATCCACGCCCTGCGTCGCCTCCGAGGCTTTCGCTTCGGGTGCTGCCGGCGGAGCCTCCGGGACGTCTACTTCAGTCTCGGTTTCCCGCGACTGCGGTTGTTGCTGCTCCTGAGCTGCCATTTTCTTCTCCCTACTGTCAGTCTCCGGGGAACGGAGACTTCCTACTGCAATATTGCCACGCTGTGGGCTGTTGCGTACGGCTTTGACCAGCCACTGATCCGCCTGTGGCGAACCGCCTCAGGCCTTTGCCGGGGGCAAGCTCTGCCCCATTAATTCGGCAAGGAAAGGGCCGGCTTCCTGATGACGGTCGAAGAGCGCTCCGGTCAGGGACCGTGTCCCCCGCAAAGGCTCGCGGGTAGGCACCCGCTGCAGCTTCCCCAGGCCCGGAACGTCGAAAATCACCGAGTCCCAGCTGGCACCGACAACGTCCTTGCCGTACTTGGTGACGCAGCGTCCGCGAAAGTATGCCCTGGTGTCCGACGGCGGCTCGCTGACCGCCCGGCCGATGTCGCCGTCGTCGACGATGCGCGTCATGCGGTCCCTGGACAGCAGCCGGTAATAAAGGCCTTTCTCCGGCCTGATATCAGCCCACTGCAGGTCCACCAGCCCCAGCCGGGCGTCATCCCAAGCGAGTCCGTCACGGTTGCGGTACCCCTCCAGGAGTGATTTCTTCGCCACCCATTCCACGGTGGATCCGGCGGCGTCGAGGTCGGTCCCCAACGTCGTCAACGTGGACTCCCAGTGTGACAACACCCCGTGGGTGTGTCCGTCACCGGTGACCGAATCCGATACCCCTGTTTCCTGGGCCAGTTTCGAGGCTGCCTCGTAGTACATCCATTGAAGATCGAGGGCGGTCACCCTCCGTCCGTCGATGAGCCTGACCGTGGACGTGAGCGTGGTGTCATGGCTGACGGCCTGGAGTGCCTGGACCGGCTCATGGACTTCGATTTTCGGTGCCTGCCCGGCCTCAATAAGGCTCAAGACCATGGCGGTAGTGCCGAATTTGAGATAGTTGGAGGCTTGGCTGAGGTTGGCGTCCCCAATGATCACATGGAGCCGCCGGTATTTGTCCGCCGTGGCGTGGGGTTCGTCCCGGGTGTTGATGATGGGCCGGCGGATGGTGGTCTCCAGCCCCACCTCCGCCTCGAAGAAATCGGCGCGCTGGCTGATCTGGTAACCGGGCGTCGAACTGTCCTGGCCAAGGCCAACCCGTCCTGCACCGCAGATCGACTGGCGGGAAACAAAGAAGGGAGTCAGTCCCCGGATGATGTCCCCAAAGGGCACCGAACGTGGCATGAGGTAGTTCTCATGCGATCCGTAGGACACGGATTTGTTGTCGGTGTTGTTTTTGTACAGGTTGATCGGTGGAAGGCTGGCATCTGCGGCGACTTTCCTGACCGTGGCCAGTGCAACGAGGTCCCCGGCGGCGTCCCAGGCAACGGCGTCACGGGGATTGGTGACCTCCGGGCTCGAGTATTCGGGATGGGCGTGGTCCACGTAGAGGCGTGCACCATTGCCCAGGACCATGTTCATCAACAGCGAGCCGGACTCGTCTGCGCCGTCCAGCTCCAGTTCCTGCCGCCCATAGGCCAAGGCCACCGCTTCGGCGTCGAGCACCGGCGGCTGGTCAGTTAGCTGGCTGGGGTCCGCTGCCGCCCGGTCCAGGGTCCATCCACGTGCGTCATGCAAGGGTTCCTCGTCGGTGTAATCCCAGCGGGTCTCCGCGCCACCGGCAGCGCGTTGGCGGGTCACCGTGGCGTAAGCCTGGATGATCCTGGCCGACATCATTGTGGCGTTCGCGCCAGGCGCCGATGGGGCGTGGATTCCGTATTCAGTTTCCGATCCCATGACGCGCATTGCGCCGCCTGCGGGTAACTGTCCGGCCGGTGTTCCTTCGACTCTTGCTGTCACAGGTACTGGCCCGTGTTGGCGGTGGTCTCAATCGACTTGCCCGGTTCCTGCCCGGCCTTACCCTGCACGATGGTGCGGATGTAGGTGATCCGTTCGCCCTTCTTGCCCGAAATCCTGGCCCAGTCGTCCGGGTTGGTGGTGTTCGGCATGTCCTCGTGCTCACGGAACTCGTCCACCACAGCCCGCAGGAGGTGCTCGATGCGCAGGCCTTTCTGGTGGTTCGTCAGGAGGTCCTTGATGGCGTACTTCTTGGCGCGGTCCACCACGTTCTGAACCACTGCGCCGGAGTTGAAGTCCTTGAAGTACAGCATCTCCGTATCTCCGTTGGCATAGGTGACTTCGAGGTATTCGTTGGACTTCTCCGTCGAATACATGGCTTCCACCGTTCGCTGGACCATGGCGTCCACCGTGGCCTGTACGTCTCCCCCATATTCGGCGAGGTCCTGGGCATGGAAAGGCAGGTCCGTGGTGATGTACTTCCCGAAAATGTCCGCTGCGGCCTCGGCATCGGGCCGCTGGATCTTGACCTTGACATCGAGCCGGCCCGGGCGAAGGATCGCGGGATCGATCATGTCCTCGCGGTTCGAAGCACCGATGACGATTACGTTATCCAGCCGTTCGACGCCGTCGATCTCGCTGAGCAACTGCGGAACGATGGTGGTTTCGACGTCGGACGACACACCGGTTCCGCGGGTACGGAACAGCGAATCCATCTCATCGAAGAAGACCACAACCGGGCTGCCGTCAGACGCCTTTTCACGTGCACGCGAGAAGATCAGGCGGATGTGGCGTTCCGTTTCGCCGACGTACTTGTCGAGCAGCTCCGGACCCTTGATGTTGAGGAAGTAGCTCTTGAGGTCCGTGTTGCCGGCACGCTCGGCGGCACGTGCTGCAAGGGAATTGGCCACAGCCTTGGCAATGAGCGTCTTGCCGCAGCCCGGAGGGCCGTACAGGAGGATGCCTTTGGGCGCCTTCAGGCCGTGCTCGCGGTAAAGGTCCGGGTGCAGGAACGGCAGTTCGACGGCGTCGCGGATCTGTTCAATCTGCGGGCCGAGGCCACCGATGTCCTGGTAGGTGATATCAGGGACTTCCTCGAGGACAAGGTTCTCCACCTCGGCGCGCGGGACCTTTTCAAGTGCGTATCCCGTCCGTGAATCCAGCGACAATGCGTCGCCGACCTTCAGGTGGATGTTCTGCAGGGCTCCCGAAAGCCGCACCACGCGTTCTTCGTCGGCCCGGCCGACTACCAGCGCCCGGTCCTTGCCGAGCATTTCCTTCAGCGTGACCAGTTCACCGGCGCGTTCGTAACCCAGCCCGGCAACCACCAGAAGTGCCTCGTTCAGCAGGACTTCCTGTCCGACTGCAAGCTGGTTGATGTTGACCAGGGGGCTGACGCCCACGCGCATCTTACGGCCGGCGTTGAAAATATCCACCGACTCTTCGGTTGCGGCCTGGCCGGAGCTCCCAGCAGAAGGTTGCTTCCGGGGGTTGACCTGCACCACGGTTCCGAAGCTGTAGGGCGGCTGCCCTTCCTGCTCCAAAGCACCCTTCAAGCGGAGGATTTCGGACTTCGCGGCTTCCAGCATGCTGACGAGCTTGCCGTTGTTCTGCGTCGCGGCGGCCAGCTGGCGGTCGATGTGGCGGAGCTTGTCCCGGAGGATGTTGATCTGCCGCTCTGCGACAGTCAGTTCACTGGAGGCCTCCGACGGTTGCACGGGGGCCAGCCCCCGGCTTGCTGCCTCTTCCGGTGCGGCGTGTCCTTCTTCCGGCGTCTGCCGTCCAAGGTCGTTGTTTGACGTGTCCACGAATCATCAGCCCCTTCCTGCGCTTAACAAGACCTTAGTCCCGAAAAGCTCAGGGTGCTGGGTGACATTCGGAATGCGGACCCTATTGTGACCTTTGTCAGTTTGTGACCGTGGGGTCATCCTGGACGTTGGTTCCGGCGATGGCGTCACGTGCGGCGCGCCGCAGTTTCTTGTCCGAAACCGCACGCTCCCCTACTGCGCCGGGCGTCCAGGCGTTGAGGTCCTCTTCGCTGAATTCGGTCTTGGAGGGCCGGCGCTTCACGGAGATTCCGGTGACGCCGTCGGCGAGGCGGCGGGTGACCAGAAGGAAGCCGGTGTGGGCCACCATGCGGTGATCCGGCCGAACGGCCAGGCCCTCAAGGTGCCAGCCGCGCACCATCGACTCCCAGGCGTCGGGCTCGGTGAATCGCCCGTCAGCACGGATGGCTTCGGCAGTGCGGGACAGCTGGGTGACCGTCGCTACGTAGTTGATCCAGACGCCGCCAGGAGCCAGCACGGTAGCAACAGCGTCCAGACACTCCCAGGGTGCCAGCATGTCAAGCACTACGCGGTCCACGGAACCGGGGGCTTCGGCCTTGACTACCTCTTCCTGGAAGTCACCCAACGAGATCTGCCAGGCCGGGTGCGGGCCACCGAAGATTGTCTCGACGTTGCCACGGGCGATGTCGGCGAATTCTTCGCGGCGCTCAAAGGAATGCAGGTAGCCGCCGTCACCGACAGCGCGAAGCAGGGAAATGGACAGTGCACCGGAGCCCACGCCGGCTTCCACGACGCGTGCGCCCGGGAAAATGTCGGCCATGGTGACAATCTGGCCGGCGTCCTTCGGGTACACAACGGCCGCGCCACGAGGCATGGACAAGACGAAGTCGGACAGCAGCGGCCTCAACGTCTGGTACTGCTGGCCAACGTTGTTGCTGACCACGGAGCCATCCACCTTGCCGATGATCTCATCGTGGTTCAGGAAGCCCCGGTGCGTGTGGAATGCGCCGCCGACTTCCAGCGTCACAGTGTTCATGCGGCCACGTTCGTCCGTGAGTTGCACCCGTTCGCCCACGCGGAAAGGCCCGCGCCGGCGTGCTGCGCCCGTCGGCTGCACGGCGGTTCCGGTAGTTGCCTCGTCAGGGCCTGCGCTGGCCTCGGGGGCGGCGGTTTCGCTGCTCATGTGGTGTTCCTCGCTCTTGTACGGCTGGGCCGCGACGTGTTGCTGGCTGGTGGGCGCCAAAAAGCCGTGGGGTTATTTGCTATGACGGCCGGCATGTAACTCTACCGGCCACGGGGTCAGGGGCGACCGCTGCGGCGGGCTTCCTTACCTGTAATGGCTGTCACGACGGCCTGCTGGCGCAGTAGGCCGGTGACGATTCCGTTGTGGTCCACCACAGCGTATTCGCCCCCTTCCAAGCGTGCCAAGTACTGAATGAGTTCCTGTCCCTTGGACCATTCAGGGACATAAGCCCCCGCGCCCAGGGCGTGCGCCACCGCGGTGACCGGCGTCGTCGTCGCGGCCCCAAACGGCACCAGGGCGGCGGCACCCGGGTCCACGACACCTTGCGGCTTACCGTCGGGTCCACAGATGACGACGGCGGGGCTGCCGTTCGGAGCGATGTCCAGCACATCGGCCACGGAGGCTGAGTTCGGCACGCCGACGGCGCGCTCCGCGAGGCCCGCCGCGCTGACCAGGTACAGACGGCTGCGGAGCTTGGCGTGGTGGATGGAGCTGGAGGCGCCCATCCAGAGGAAGCCGCAGACGAGGACGGTGATGAGCATCAGGCTGATATCCAGCGGAGCGCCACTCAGGAGAGGCAATGCGATGAACCAGATGACCAATGCGGCGACGATGATCCGGCCAGACCAGCCGGCCGCAATGGTTCCCTTGTCCTGGCTTCCGGTGGCTTTCCATACAGCGGATTCCACCAAACGGCCGCCGTCGAGCGGCAAACCTGGAAGCACGTTGAACAGGCCGATCAGCAGATTGGCCCACATGAGGATGTTGGCCAGGATTTCGGACACGCCGCTCAGCACATCGGCCGAGAGGACTCCCCACATTGCGGCTGCCAGGACGAAGTTCGAAGCAGGCCCGGCCAGTGCCACCACGACCGAACGTCCCGGCGAGGCCGTGAAGTTCTCAAACTGCGTGTGGCCGCCCCAGAGATTCAGGACGATCTTCTCCGTGGGCCATTTGAAGGCCTTGGCGCTGAGCGCATGTGCCAGTTCGTGAACCAGCACGGAGATGGCAAGCAGCAGGGCGTAGCCCAATGCCACGAAGTAGGCTCCCAGGCCCAGGCGCGGCATCTGCACCAGCAGTGCCGGCCCGTAGACAATGACGGTGAAGCCGGCAATAACAAACCACGAGTACGCAAGGTAGACCGGAATGCCGGCGATCCTGCCCAGCGGGATGCCCTCCTTCTTGGCGGAGGCGTGATGCGGTGTGGTGGGACTGCTCACCTAGTTGGCCCTTTCAAGAACGTTTCCAGCCGGGAAGTGATCGACGATGAGTTGCCTCACGTCATCCACAGTCCGGCCTGTGAGCGTGTCCCACAAGACCATGCGGGGGTCTTCGGGCAGCGGTACCTGGTGGGGTATGCCCACGGTCACGACGCCTGAAGCAATGGCGGCCGTGGCTCCGGGAACCGAGTCTTCCAGCGCGACACAATGGTGGATGGTCAAGGTGGGATCGTCCAGGCGGAGCCGTTCAACCGCGGTGAGGTAGGCCTCGGGATGTGGCTTTCCGTTGGTGACGGTGTCGCCGGTGACCATGAACTCGAAGTACGGCTTGGGCAGGCTTTCCACCACCACTCCGGCCAGGGGACCTTCGGACATGGTCACCAGTGCGCACCGGACACCGGCCTGGTGAAGTTCATCAAGGAGTTCCCGTGCGCCTGGCCGCCAGGGAACATTCCGGCGAACCTGCTCGATGACCTGGGCGCTGAGGGTATTCACGATCTCGCGGGCCTCAAGCTTGACGCCGGCTGCCTGGAGGACCGCTGCCGAATGCAGCAGTGATTGGCCCACCAACTGCATGGCCTGCTGGTGCGACCACGTGCCGCCGTGGGACTCCACCAGGGCGCGTTCAGCCGCTATCCAGTAGGGTTCGGTGTCCACCAAGGTGCCATCCATATCCCAGAGCACGGCTTTGAGGAGGGGCTGGCTGGGTAAGGAATGCATGGCTTCAAGTCTACGTGGAACCGGACGGGCGGCAGTTCGGGCATTGCGCTGTGGGCGAAGAAGGGACACGCACCGGCGTGAAATGCCATGCATCCCGGAGGGTCTTGGACGTAGGGTGAGTGGATGAACAGTGTGGACGGGACCCCCGAAGGACAGGACATCACCGCGGAGCCCGAGCGTTTCCTCAAGGAACCCGCGGAAGGCCAGCGCGTCACCGTGATGCTCGCCGCGTTCGAAGGCTGGAACGACGCCGGAGAGGCCGCCAGCGACGCCCTGCACTATTTGAACAAGCTCTGGGATGGCAAGAAGGTTGCCACGGTGGACGCCGAGGAGTACTACGACTTCCAGTTCACCAGGCCAACCGTGCGCCGCACGTCGTCGGGTGCGCGGAAGGTCAAGTGGCCGTCCACCCGGATCTACAAGGCCGCCGTTCCGGACAGCAACGTGGATGTGGTGTTCGTGCTGGGCACTGAGCCTTCCTACCGCTGGCGTGCCTACACCACCGAATTGCTGGTCCACGCGGAGGCGCTCAAGGTCGACTCCGTTATTTTGGTGGGCGCCCTGCTGGCCGATGTGCCGCACAGCCGCCCCATTCCGGTCAGCACGAGCACTGAGGACAGCTCGCTGCGTGAACGCCTCAATCTGGAGGCCTCCCAGTACGAGGGGCCGGTGGGGATCGTAGGCGTCCTGGCTGAATTTGCGATGCTCGCAGGGTTGCCGACGGTTTCACTGTGGGCCGCGGTGCCGCACTACGTTGCCCAGCCTCCCTCCCCCAAAGCCCAGCTCGCGATCCTGCACAAGGTGGAAGACCTGCTCCAGGTCCCGTTGGACAGCCAGGCACTTGCCGAAGAGTCCGAGGCGTGGGAACGCGGCGTTGACGAACTCGCCACCGAGGACCCGGAGATCGCGGCGTACGTGCGGCAACTCGAGGAAGCCAAGGACACGGCCGATCTTCCGGAAGCCTCTGGCGAATCCATTGCCCGCGAGTTTGAACGGTACCTCAAGCGGCGCGGCAAGGACCGTCCCTGACCGATCCCAACACCGGTAAACGCCAACGGCCCTGACAGGAATGTCAGGGCCGTTGGCGTTTGTTCGCAAAAGGGTCCAGCTAGAGCTCCACGCCGAGCAGCGCGTTGACGGCATCCGAGATGACGGCCTTGTCCTCAGCCGACCCCTCGGCGCCGGCACGCAGTGCCTCCTGGGCCCACTGATCGACGGCGGCAAGGGCTGCGGGAGCATTGAGGTCATCGGCCAGTCCGGCGCGCATGGTCGCAAGCAAGGGGGCCGAGGAACCTGCCGGGGCATGGCTCAGGGCGGCCCGCCACTGCGCCAGGCGCTCCTTGGCTGCAGCGAAGCCTTCATCGGTCCATGACCAGTCCGAGCGGTAGTGGTTGGCGAGGATGGCCAAGCGGATGGCTGCTGGTTCCTCGCCTGCTGCGCGAAGTTTGGAGACAAGGACCAGGTTTCCCTTGGACTTGCTCATCTTCTCGCCGTCCAGGCCCACCATGCCCGCGTGGGAGTAGTGACGCGCCAAGGGAACCCCAGAGAGCGAATATGCGTGGCCGGCTCCCATCTCGTGATGCGGGAAGACCAGGTCCGAGCCGCCGCCCTGGACTGTGAAAGGGGCCGGAAGGTATTTCTGGGCGATCACCGTACACTCGATGTGCCAGCCGGGCCGGCCGGCTCCGAGGCTCGCGCCGGGCCAACTTGGCTCGCCTTCGCGGGCGACACGCCAGAGGAGCGGGTCCAGCGCGTGGCGTTTACCGGGCCGGGCCGGGTCACCGCCGCGCTCCGCGAAGAGGGCCAGCATGTCGTTCTCGCCAAGTCCCGACACGTCGCCCAGGGTCCAGGCGTCTGTGGCATCGGACCGCTTACCAGCCGTTTCGACGTCGTAATAGACATCGCCGTCAGGTTCCCCATCGGTGCCGGGGACACGGTAGGCCACGCCGTCGGCTATGAGCTGCTCGATGGCCGGCACGATGTCCGGGATGGCTTCAACGGCGCCGATGTAGTGATCCGGTGCGAGGACGTTCAGTGCGTCCATGTCCGTCTGGAACAGTTCAATCTGGCTCTGGGCAAGGTCTTGCCAGTCGACGCCCGTGGCGTTGGCCCGCTCAAGCAGGGGGTCGTCGATGTCGGTGACGTTTTGCACGTAGGACACCCGGATTCCAGCATCGCGCCAGGCACGGTTCAGGAGATCGAAGGCAACGTAGCTCGAGGCGTGCCCCATGTGCGTGGCGTCGTAGGGCGTGATGCCGCAGACGTACATGGATTGCTCCGGTTGCCGCTCTACCTCCACGACACGGCCCAGGGCAGTGTCGAAGAGGCGTAGTTGCGGCATGCTGCCGGGCAGCTCAGGAACAGGGCGGGAAGTCCACGATTTCACGACTCAACCTTAGTGCTAGGCACTGATGACACCGAAACCGAGCAGGACATACAAGGCCAGGCCGAGGAGTATCCGGTACCAAACGAAAAGCCGATAGCTCCTGGTCGACACAAATTTCAGGAACCACCCAATGATGACGTAGCCCACCACGAAGGCTATGACGGTGGCCAAAGCGATCTCGGGCAGGCCGTAGGGGCCGGCCAAACCTTCCTTCGAGACCGTCTTGTAAAGCTGGTAGAGGCCACTTCCGAACACAGCCGGAATGGCCAGCAGGAAGGAGTACCTGGCTGCGGCTTCACGCGTGTAGCCCATGAGCAAGCCGGCGGTGATGGTGCCGCCGGAACGGGAAACGCCGGGAATCAAGGCCATGGCCTGCGCGAACCCATACAGGATGCCGTGCTTGTAGCTCAGTTGCGTGAGGTCGCGTTCCTGCCGCCCGGTGGCGTCGGCAACGGCCAGGATCATGCCGAAGACGATCAGCATGGTGGCCACGATCCACATGCTGCGAAGCACCGATTCGATCTGGTCCTGGAACAGCAGGCCCAGGATGATGATCGGCAGGCTGCCCAGGATCACCAACCAACCCATGCGGGCATCGGGATCGTTGCGCGCCACTTTGCCGCTCAAGGAGCCGAACCAGGCGCGGACGATCCGGACGATGTCACGCCAGAAGTACACAATGACGGCGGTTTCGGTTCCCAACTGCGTGATCGCAGTAAAAGCGGCGCCGGGGTCCGCGGCGCCCGGAAGGAATGATCCGACGATCCTCAGGTGCGCACTTGAGGAGATCGGGAGGAATTCGGTGAGGCCCTGCACGAGGCCCAGCAAGGCTGCTTCTATCCAGTTCACGTGAATAGACCCTACGTCATGAAGACTGGGAACTGCCCGTAAGCTAGCAGCTATGCAGCAGCGTTATGTCGGAAACAGCGGGTTTCGCGTGTCCTCATTGTCCCTCGGCACCATGTCCTGGGCCCAGGAAACTGATGAGCAGGACGCTGCCGAGGTCCTCCACGCGTTCGTTGCTGCAGGCGGCACCGTCATAGACACCGCAGCGTCCTACGGCCAAGGCCGGGCGGAAGCCATGGTCGGGTCAATGCTGGGTGATGTCGTGGCACGGTCCGAGGTGGTTTTATCCACGAAGGCGGGCGTGTCGTCCACTGAGGCCAGGCGCAGCGTCAACGCTTCACGCGGCGCAATGCTTTCGGCACTTGACGCCAGCCTGGCCAGGCTCGGAACCGACTACGTGGACATCTGGTTCGCCCATGAGTGGGATCCCAACGTTCCCTTGGAGGAGACCCTTTCCGCACTGGAGCTGGCACAGCGGACCGGGCGGGCGCGCTACGTGGGCATCTCCAACTACAACGGTTGGCAGACAGCGAAGGCCGCGGCCATTGCGGGTTTCACTTTGGTGGCCAACCAGTCTGAATATTCATTGGTCCAGCGCAGGGCCGAGGACGAACTCATTCCCGCGGTGGAGGACGCCGGGCTGGGAATCATGGCATGGGCGCCGCTGGGACGGGGTGTCCTGAGCGGCAAGTACCGCGGACAAATTCCTGCCGACTCGCGTGCCGCCCAAAGCCGCCTCGCGGCGTATGTGGAGCCCTACCTTGAGCCACGCGCGTCCAGGGTGGTTGAGGCTGTGGCCATGGCCGCACGCGGCCTGGGCAGATCTCCCCTGGACGTTTCCTTGAGCTGGCTGCTTTCCCGGCCCGGCGTTGCCACGGCCATCGTGGGCCCCAGGAACGCCGTCCAGCTCAAAGAGCTCCTCGACGCCCAGTTGACGGTTTTGCCCGCTGAGATATCGCGCGCACTGGAGGATGTTTCCGCCGCGTAGCCACCGGCTCCGGGGCTTAACCTAGTGGCGATCCAGAATATCCAGCAGGTAGCTTCCGTAACCGCTTTTCGCCAACTTTGCGGCTTGCTGGCGCAGTTCGTCGTCGTTCAGGTAACCCATCCGCCACGCCACTTCCTCCGGGGCACCGATCTTCAGGCCCTGCCGGTTTTCGGTGGTGCGCACGTAGTTTGACGCGTCGTTCAGGTCGCTGAAGGTTCCGGTGTCCAGCCAGGCCGTGCCACGGGGAAACTTCTGCACATGCAGCTTTCCGAGCTCCATGTATTTGCGGTTGATGTCCGTGATTTCCAATTCCCCGCGGGGCGAGGGTTTCAGGTCTTTTGCCATGGATACCACGTCGTTGTCGTAAAAGTAGAGGCCTGGAACTGCGTAATTGCTCTTGGGCTCAGTTGGTTTCTCTTCGATGGACACCGCCAGTCCGTCGTCGTCGAATTCCACCACGCCATAAGCGCTTGGGTCCTTGACCCAATATCCGAAGATGGCGCCGCCATCGACGTCGGCGTAGTGGCGGAACTGGTTGCCCATGCCGGGGCCGTTGAAGATGTTGTCCCCCAGGATGAGCGCCACCTTGCCGGCCCCGATGTGTTCCTCGCCCAGGATGAACGCCTGGGCGAGACCGTCCGGGGTCGGCTGCCGGGCGTACGTCAGGTTGATCCCGAACTGGGAACCATTTCCCAGGAGATTCTCGAATTGCGGGCCGTCAGCAGGTGTGGTGATGACCAGGATGTCGCGGATGCCTGCAAGCATCAGGGTGCACAGCGGGTAATAGATCATCGGTTTGTCGAAAACAGGGACCAACTGCTTGCTAATTGCGAGCGTAATTGGATGAAGCCGGGAACCTGTACCACCGGCAAGAATAATTCCGCGCATCTACCGTCCTCTCCCGCTGCGCACCGCAGTATTCTGCGGTTACGCTATGGCCATGCAGAGAATCCTTGTCACCGGCGGGGCCGGATTCATCGGATGCAATTTCGTTCACTTCATCATGGAGCACACCCGCCTCCATGTCACTGTCCTGGACAAACTGACCTACGCCGGTAGCATTGATTCGCTTTCGGGAATGCCTTCTGACCGCTACGAATTTGTTCAAGGCGACATCTGCGATGCCGCCTTGGTGGATTCCCTGTCGCCCTCTGTTGATGCGGTGGTCCATTTTGCGGCAGAGTCGCACAACGACAACTCGCTGGAGGACCCACGCCCGTTCCTTGACACCAATTTGCTGGGAACGTTTACGCTCATCGAAGCGGCGCGGAAGTACGGTACCCGGTTCCACCACATCTCCACGGACGAGGTATACGGCGACCTGGCCTTGGACGACCCGGGCAGATTCACCGAGAACTCCGTTTACCGTCCCACCAGTCCGTACTCCGCCACGAAGGCTGGCTCGGACATGTTGGTACGCGCGTGGGTGCGTTCATTCGGGCTCCAGGCGACCATCAGCAATTGCTCCAATAACTACGGGCCGTACCAGCATGTGGAGAAGTTCATTCCGCGCCAGATCACCAACATCCTGGACGGCGTACGTCCCAGGCTGTACGGCCAGGGGCTCAACGTGCGTGACTGGATCCACGTGGCAGACCATTCATCGGCGGTCTTGAGGATCCTCGAGGCCGGGCGGATCGGTGAGACCTACCTGATCGGAGCCGACGGCGAACGGTCCAACCGGGAAGTGGTTGAGAAGTTGCTTGAGCTTGCGGGCAAACCCCGCGACGCCTACGACCTCGTCCATGACCGGCCCGGCCACGATCTGCGCTACGCCATTGACTCCAGCAAGCTTCGCCGGGAACTTGGCTGGATGCCGGGTTACCGGGACTTCGACGCCGGGTTGTCGGACACCGTGCAGTGGTACAGGGACAACGAGGACTGGTGGCGTCCCCAGAAGGCCGCGACCGAGTCGAAGTACGCGGGCCAGGGCCACTGATGGAAGCGGCACGCCAGTTGGAGTCCCTGCCCACCACCATTCCGGGGCTGACCCTCTTCCGGCTTCCGGTTCACTCGGACAGCCGCGGATGGTTCAAGGAAAACTGGCACCGTCGCAAGATGATGGACATCGGGCTGCCGGACTTCGGTCCTGTGCAGAACAACATTTCGTTCAATGCCGAACGCGGCACCACCCGCGGAATACATGCTGAGCCGTGGGACAAATTTGTTTCGTTGGCCGCCGGCCGGATCTTCGGCGCGTGGGTGGACCTGCGTGAAGGACCCACCTTCGGCGTGCTGTTCACTGCCGAACTGACTCCGGGCGAAGCCATCTTCGTCCCGCGAGGCGTAGGCAACGCCTTCCAAACGCTTGAGGACGGCACCGTCTACTCCTATCTCGTCAACGACCATTGGAGCCCGGAAGCCCAAGCGGACTACACCTTCCTGAACCTCGCGGACGAGCACGTCGCCGTGCCCTGGCCGATTCCCGTGGACCAGGCAACTGTGTCTCTCCAGGACAGGAAGCATCCGCGCCTGGAAGAGATCAGTCCGATGCAGAAAAAGCGCACTCTGATCCTCGGCGCCGACGGCCAGCTGGGTTCGGCGCTCCGCCAGGCTTTTTCGGGCGACGCCACGGTGGACTTCGCAGGGCACGGACAGTTCGACATCACCTCGGCGGATTCCTACGATTCGGTCAACTGGGCCAGTTACTCCACTGTCATCAACGCAGCGGCGTTCACCGCTGTGGACGCCGCAGAAACCACCGAAGGCCGGGCATCTGCCTGGCTGATCAACGCAGGCGCCGTGGCTGCCTTGGCGCGTACCGCCGTCGAGCATTCACTGACGCTCGTCCATCTTTCCAGTGAGTACGTCTTTGACGGCGCGGCGGAGGTGCACAGCGAGGACGAGGCCCTGAGCCCCCTGGGGGTGTACGGCCAGAGTAAGGCCGCCGGCGACCTGGCGGCGTCGACGGTACCGCGGCATTACCTCGTCAGGACAAGCTGGGTGGTGGGCGATGGGAAGAACTTCGTACGGACCATGGCGGCCCTGGCTGCTCGCGGAGCGTCGCCGAGCGTCGTGGATGACCAGTTTGGCCGGTTGACCTTCGCCGGCGACCTGGCCGCGGGCATCCGCCATCTGCTGGACACGCAGGCTCCCTACGGGACCTACAACATCAGCAACAGCGGGACGCCTGTTTCGTGGGCCCAGGTGGCCAAGGAAGTGTATCGGCTGAGCGGGGCGGATCCCCTCCAGGTGACCCCTGTCAGCACAGCGAGCTACGCGGGACCGGACAGCGCGCCCAGGCCGCGGAACAGCGTGCTGGACCTAACCAAAATCAGGGCCGCAGGGTTCGCTCCCCCGGACGCGTCGGAGCGCCTCGTGGAGTACCTCCAAGCGTTGGAAACCCTAGCGAAGAGGTGACATTCGTCCTACAGTTGGCGTACGGCAGCCCGTCAGGGCGGGCCGGGAGACACCTTAAGTAAACAAACTGGCAGGCCAGCTGCACGCTGGCCACGGCGACCCAGGGCTGTGCAGCGGCCCCGGATCGCCGGCTATGAGTTGTGCCTTGAGCTGGACCCCGAAGCCTGGAGAGCCGAGAATGCTGCTGCCGAAGATCGCGCCCCGTAGGGCCGCACTCCCCCACCGAGCTACTGCTGTGGACGTCAACGGCGGCGCCCTGCTGCTCACGCCAGACGCACGTTCACGCCCCGCGCCTGCAGTTCCGGCCGCGGACGAGGTTACGGACCAGGACACCAACCAGGTGACAAACCCGTGGGTGAACCTTGGCGGCGCACCGGTGAAGCTGATGGAACACGAGGACGCACTGCGCGTCATCGTGGACCGCGCCACCGCGGGCAACGCACAACCCCTGGGCGTCTGCTCGGCCAACCTCGATCATCTCCGGCACTTCGGCGCCGGCAGCCGTTGGGCGGGCACCTTGAACCCGCCCGGGGCGGTTGAATGGCTAACGCTGCTTGACGGGGCTCCCCTGGTGGCTCAAGCCCGGAGGGTCACCCGCCGTGACTGGCCACGGTTGGCCGGCAGTGACCTGATTGGACCGTTGCTTGACCACGCTGAGCAGCGTGGGCTCCGGGTGGGTTTCCTGGGCGGATCACCCGAAGCCCAGGCACTCATCCGCGAACGGTTCGCCGTGGAGCGGCCGGAGCTGCTGGTCGCGGGCTGGTGGGCACCCGAACGTTCCGTCCTCAGCGATGTCACGGCGTCGTCCGATCTGGCCGCAGACATAGCTGCCAGCCAATCGGACATCCTGGTGGTGGGTTTGGGCAAGCCCCGGCAGGAGCTCTGGATCGCTGAATATGGGCCATCGACCGGGGCCAAAGTCCTGCTGGCTTTCGGCGCAGTGGTCGACTTCCTCGCCGGCCGGATCATGCGGGCACCAGCATGGGTAAGCGGCCATGGCCTCGAATGGGCCTGGCGCCTGATGCTTGAACCCAGGAGGCTTGCCCACCGCTACCTTGTGGACGGGCCGGGGGCTTACCTCACGCTGCGGATGCACAGCGAGGCCACACCCCACGCAGGCGCTGGCGCGGTACCCACTACGGCGGCCTACGTACCGGCCGTCCCGGAGCATGAGCCCGGCCGTGCTCCGGGACGGTTCGTTCCGGTGGAGGTCAAAGCCGACGTCGCCGTCGTGGTGGTTACCTACAACAACGCCGACGACGTCGGGCCCTTGGTGGCGGGGTTGCGGCAGGAAACCGCTGCACAAACCATCAAGGTGGTGGTGGCCGACAACTCCCCGGACCAGCGCACCATGCTGGAACTATTGAGGCATCCGGACGTTTTGGCCGTGCCGACGGGAGGCAACCTGGGATACGCGGGCGGAATCAACGCGGCCATGCGCGTAGCCGGGGCAGCTGACGCCTACCTGATCCTCAACCCTGACCTGCGGGTAGAGGAGGGCGCGATTTCCGCCATGCGTCGAAGGATGGCCGAATCGGGGGCTGGAATGGTGGTGCCTGTCCTGCTGGACAATGACGGCACTGTCTACCCGTCCCTGCGGCGAGAGCCCGGCGTTCTGCGAGCGCTGGGCGATGCGGCGTTGGGTAGTCGGGTGCAGGGCAGGCCTGGTTGGTTGTCGGAGATGGACTATGACCCGGAGAGCTACCGGCATGCGCACCTGGTGGATTGGGCGACGGGTGCTGCGATGTTGATCAGTGCCGACGCCGTGCGGGCGGTGGGCGATTGGGATGAGCAGTTTTTCCTGTACTCGGAGGAAACGGACTACTGCCGGCGTGTCCGGGAGTGCGGTGGTTCGATTTGGTTTGAGCCGTCGGCCCGGATGTGGCACGAACGTGGGGGTTCGGGCACTTCCCCGCAGCTGACGGCGTTGATGGCGGTCAATCGTGTGCGTTATGCGGCCAAGTACTCCGCGCCGGGCCGGTTAAGGGTATTTACCGGCGTCGTGCTGGCTGGGGAGCTTGTCCGTATGGCTAAGCCGGGGCATCGTGAGGCTGCGTTTGCTGTGGCCAGCCGGGGGCGGTGGGAGCGGCTGCCGCATGCGACGAGGGCCACAGCTGAAGCGGCGGGTGGTGGGCCCCATCCCACGGGTGCTGTCATCATTCCGGCGCACAACGAAGCAGCTGTCATCGGCCGGACGCTTGAATCCCTGCGTGAGGTCCTCGGTTGGGGCCCTGTGGAGGTCGTTGTTGCCTGTAATGGGTGCACGGACGATACGGAGGCTATCGCGTCGACGTTCCAGGGGGTGCGTGTGCTCCACGTTGAGACTGCTTCCAAGACCGCGGCTTTGAATGCCGCCGACCAGGTTGCGGGCCTTTGGCCGCGGCTTTACCTCGACGCGGACATCGAGGTCAGCGCCGAAGCGCTGGAGCAGGTTTTGGGGGCCCTTGACGATGGTCCCTTGCTTGCTGCCCGTCCGGCCTTCCGCTATGACACCAGTGGCGCCTCTGCGCTGGTGAGGTCTTACTACAGGGCCCGGAGCCGGGTGCCGGCCAACGCGGAGGGACTGTGGGGTGCGGGGGCTTACGCCCTTAGCCGTGCGGGGCATGATCGTTTGGGCGAATTTCCTGCCCTGACCGGGGACGACTACTACGTGGATCGTCTCTTCAGTGGTTCGGAGAAGGCCGTTTTGCCCACGGTACCTGTGGTGGTGAGGACGCCACGGAGCCGGGCTGCCTTGTTGGCTATTCTTCGGCGTACGTATCGCGGGAATGCGCAGCAGGATGAACGTTTTGCGGGCCAGTCGGCTTCCCGCACCCTGCGCGAACTGCTTACGTCCGTGAAGGGGCCCCTGTCTGCTGTTGATGCCGCCGTGTACGCCGCCTTCGCCGTTGCGGGCCGTCGTCGTCCGTTGGTGGGCCGGAGGCCCGCAACCGCCTGGGAGCGGGACGACAGCAGCCGCTAGTCAGAAGCCGCAGCTCCCGCCGCCTTCGATGCGGTAGAGGTGGACGGCGTTGCCGTCCTGGAAGGTATCGGTGAAGTGGCCGTCGAGGATCGGAATGGTCCGGTCTTCGTCGATGACGACGGCGGAGCTGCCGCCACATTTGGTGGTGAAGGTCGCCGTGCCCCCGGCTTGTTTGTTGGCCCCGGCGAAGATGTAGGCCGTGTGGTCGTGAAGTTTGGTGGTGAGGTCTACCGGGCCGGTGGCTGTGGTGGCGCCGTCGAGGAAGGGTGCGTTGAGGACGGGCGCGAGATTTGTGATCTGGTTGTTCAGTGCCGTCACTGTGGGCCGGACTTGTGTGCCACAGTCCCGCAGTACGTGCTGGGAAATGCAGTCGCCCCCAAAGTTGTGGTTGAAGTAGATCACTCCCCTTGCACCGTGAATGAGGCTGCTCCACACGGCTGCCCGGATCTGTGGTGCAGTGATGGTTGTGGCGTTGGCCGAATCCTTGAAGGGATGCCCGGCTTCCACGAACGCCCAGATAGGGGTGGTCTTCCCGGCTGGTTGCAGCTTTCGGATCCGTTCTATGGTCCAGCCATAGTTGGCTGCCAGCCTGCATTCGCCCGGGGTGAGGTCCCGGGTGTAGCCGACGATGGCGCCCCCTTCGCCTTTCGCGCAGATGCTGGGGTCGGTGAACCAGTAAGTGTCGGCGGAGACGACGTCCTGGACGCCCTTGAAGAATTCCACGGATTCTTCATCAGAGAGCCAGAAGGCCACTCCCTTGCCGTAGTTGGCGTAGAGCATGGCACCTGTCGGGGCCACAGCGCGGCGTTCTTTCTGCACGGTGTAACCGCACTTGCTCTCCTCAGGGACGCAGAGCGGCCCTTCCCCAGGGTACTTTCCGGTCCAGGGAGCGCTGCCCGGTCCTGCCCACATGTCCACTTCGTCGCTGAGTGCGAAACCGGAGGCATCGGCAGAGTCGAAGGTTGGGATGGCGTACATGCCCGAGGCCCGCACCAGTTGGAGGTCGGAGTTGGCGGTCAGCTCTACGTAGGTATTGAGGCCTGCTTGGGTGTCCAGGGCGATGTTGCCCTTGTCCAGGACACTTTCAAACCAGACGGCAACGGGGAAATACGCCGGATCGGCGGGGAGACCGTTCGGGAACCGGCCGTAGTAGTCCGCGCCCCCATCAACGGGCCGTAGCGCCACTCCTTCATAGGACGCCGGCGGGGACGCTGCAGGGGCGGGCTGGTTGCCGCCGGGCACCGTGGCGCCGGTGAAGGGAGGGACCCCGCTGGCGGCGGCTACGGCGGCCGCAACGGCGACGCTGGCCAAAGCGGCGCCCCCCAGGATCCCGGCTGTCCTTCGTTTCACGGACTACCTTTCAGGCGGACGTTTCCTTGACGGGCGTTTTACCGTTGCTGCTGGACTTCAGTGACGGGGTCAAGGGCGCGTTGGCGGCGAAGAACTGATCGGCTTCGGCTGGAATCAGGACGTCCTGGATGGTCAGTTCGTCCAGGTTTCCGCCCACCGGCGGGTCCTGCTGGTCCTTTTGGTGCCGCCGTCGTGCTTTCTTCTGCCGATCCCCTTCAGGCGACGCAGAACGGATCCGCGACCGCGAGGATTCCAGGCCCCGGGCTATGGACACTGCCCCGAAGGTGAGGACCACACCGGCAACCAGGACGATGATGAGTGACCTAAGCCGGCTGGAGAACTGTTCAGTGGCGTTGTCCGGTGCGGCAATCATCAGCGATGTGTACAGGTACCTTTCATTGGCTCCGTTGACAGTCTGGATAGCCAAAAGATCGGTCTCCAGGCGCGTTCCCAGCGCCTTGACGGTGGCTACGGCTTTTTCCTTGCTGTCAGAGGAAGCTGAAATTTCGATCAAGAAGGATGCCGGTGGACGTTGAACGGTGAAGTCGGTGCTCAGCCCGTCCCGGAGCAGGGCATCCCCGGTGGCGTCATCACTCAAGCGGGTTCCGACCACCTGGGCGATGAGGGACGAGTCCGCCGATCGCAGGTAGGGGTTGTCCGAGTTCAGCGTGTTCAGTTCCGGGTTCTTTTCCAGTTCGGCAGCGGTGGGGATCTTGGGGTTGACGATCGCGTACGTTGCCTTGGCCTCGTAAGACCGTGGGGCAAATGAGTAGACGTAGAGTGCTGCCAACGCCGTGGCGAGGAGGACAGGCAGCACTATGAGTTTGTGGTGCCATAACGTTCTGATGACTACTACGGGGTCCATGTGTTCGCCTCTGCATTCGGTGTTGAAGGTTGGCTGGGAAGTCCCTTCACGGGCGGCCCGATGGTGTGTTGATCCGGGGCTTTGCTTTCGCGTAGCCCGATTTCACGGCGAATCATGATCCAGGTACCTCCTCCGAGGCCGACGATGAGGGGGTAGGTGAGTGCGAAAACGGGAAAAGCCATGGAATCGAAAGTCAGTGAGCAGCCTGCCGCCACCGCGCCGCCCGCTGCGATTGCTCCTGCCAGGCACCGGAGAGCAGGGATCCGGGATGCGCGCGCTGCGATGAACGATGAAATGGCGGGCAGGGTCAGGTAAGCCACCATGCCGATGAAGCCCACCAGGCCCAAGGTGACCAAGGAGTTGAGGTATTGGTTGTCCAGGATGTAGAGGGCGTTGTCCGGCATATAGTTCCCGGGGCCAAGCCCCAGGTATGGGAGCTCGCCGAACATTTCCGCGACGCGGGGGTAGTTGTTGGTACGCGTTGTCAGGGACGGGTCGCTGTTTCCGGCGGTGAACGAAGACGTCAAAGTCCCTACGAGCCCGGGGATCGCGACAAACAGCGCCGCCATCGCTGCGGGGGCAGCTATCACCGCCCATCGGCGCGCCACGCGGGGCATGAAAGGGATGAAGACTGCAAGCCCCATGAACAATCCGAGAACCCCGGAACGTGACACTGTGGAGGCGATGGCGACCACGAGCAGCCCTGTACCTGTCCAATGGAACCATTTGTGGCCCGTGCGGTCGTAGAGCCCGCGCCAGATCGATAACGGCAGCAGCATGGCGCACACAACAGCCAGCTCGATGGAGTGGAAGGTGCTGCCGGCAACGCGTGTCATGAATCCGCGGACTTGGAAGGCTGTGTTGCCGCCGTTGTCCGTGAACCCCACCATGGCCTCCTGTATCCACACCATGGGGTTGACGCGGAAGAGGAATTGGATCAGTGCAACGATGCAGCAGAAGAAGGCGCCGGCGAGGATGGCACGGACCAGTGACATGGCGTTGTCCAGTGTGCGTACTGCTTCAGCCGTGACCAGAGCTATTCCGCCGCAGGCAAGGATCAGGATCAGCCAGCGGTCAGCTGCCGCCTGGGCCGAGACGTTGGTGTTGCCGGTAAAGCCCGAAAACAGCGCTACGTAGGAGGCGCATGAACCTACCCACAGCAGTCCGAGGCCCAGGCGTCCGGGATTACTGGACTTAAGTGGATTGTGTAAACCAAAAAGGGCCGAAGACAGCCAGACCGCCAGTAGCAGCACAGCCAGCATGATCGGCACCGTGCCGGCAGCACCGATGGGCTTGATGACCATGTTGGACGGGAAGAAAAAGATGCTGAAAGCCGCAAATTTCAGCAACAGCCCCACGTGTCCACCGTTGCCAGTGAGCCCCGACAAGTCATGAAGTTGCACCTCCCGTGGGGGCGGGAAGATCAGTGTCTTCCGAAGGGATCTCATGGCCTGGCTCCCCGCAGTGAACTGCCCGGGACGTCAAAAGGTTGGCCCGCGCACGATGACTCGATGACCTGTGCAAACGCGCGGCGGGAGTCGGCCCAGTCCAGCCGCTTCCTCCCGGAGATACCTGCCGCACGTGCCTCCGCGCCGGGAGCACTGACCACCGCTGCGAGCGCCGTGGCCAGTGCTGCGGGTGTTGCGGCAGCCCATACGGCGTCGGGGTCGGTCAGGAGCCCCGAAGCGAAGGCTGCTTCGTTGAGCACCGGAACGTTTCCTGCGGCCAGCAGTTCGCCGGGAACCAGGGAGATGTTGGTAAAGGAAATTGCCAGGCCGGCGATCGTTTGGTTGTACAGGACATTCAACGCGGTGGGGCTGAGGTTGCCGTGGTTGGTTACGGGTATCTTCCAGCCCGTGACAGTGTCCCCGTAGATGTGGATTTCC
Source organism: Arthrobacter sp. B0316-5-4 (assembly GCF_059090325.1). Taxonomy (NCBI): domain Bacteria; kingdom Bacillati; phylum Actinomycetota; class Actinomycetes; order Micrococcales; family Micrococcaceae; genus Arthrobacter; species Arthrobacter sp. B0316-5-4. The sequence goes on along the minus strand of NZ_JBNHFN010000002.1, from coordinate 555,684 downwards.
TGCTCGGGCAGGAGGGTGTGGAATCGCTCCAGCGCGAGTTTGGCCAGGAGGTAGCCGCGCCTGTCCACCTTCTTCTTGGCGTAGTACACAACGCCCGTGCGGGTGGGGGTTGGGGCTGGATTGAGCAACCGGTACGTTGCGGTGTCACTGCCGAACGGGATGACCGCCTGCGCGGGTTGGCCAAGTTCGCTTCGCATCACCTCGGCGATGATGGGCCCCAGTGCAATGGTGGTCAGTCCCAGCCTGTAGCTCTCTTCTGCCAGCGCGTAGAGGAACCCGCGGGGGTAGAAGTAGGGCTCGTAGTCCTGGATGAAATAGAAGAGGTGGACGCCGGCCGGGGCCCTGCCCGCAGCAACATGTGCCGTGGGCCAGGAGCTGGCCACAATGACGTCCACCCCTTCCATCCCTTTTGTGGCGCTGCGAACCCCGGCACGCAGCGCCGGCCAGTGGCTATGGATGGTCTGTTCGTGACGGCCCACCTCGTCATCGTTGGCGTCGTAGAGGAACAGGGTGCAGTGGTGGCCGCGTTGTTCCATTTCTTCGACCATTCGGAAGAAGGTGGTGTGTCCCCCTGAACCCGGCGCCGGTGGTGTGCAAATCCAGCCGACTTTGAGGGCACCATTGGTCGTTGGCGAGGGGGATTCCCGGACGCTGGAACGGGAATCCATGATGTCCTCTTCCCGCAAGGGAAGGCCGCTCTCGGCGAGGTTCCACCTGTTCATGGCGTTGGTTACTGCCTTGGCGGCGACTGTCCTGGCCAGTGGCCGCCATCCATCCCGGCGGAGGCGGCCGGCTACCAGGCGAGTTGTTGCCGGAAGGGACGATTTCATGGCCGTGCCGCCCTTCCCGGACTGGTGGCGCGGGCGGCGGCCTTGGGCTTGAGCAATGCTCGAACGTCCGCGACCAGTTGTTTGCCACGGCGGAAGGTCAGGAGGGCATACACCGCAGTACCCAGCACGGTGCCGACGGCGAGGGCCGCTGCCGGGCTATCGATCCCCCGGGTGGCCAGCCACGCAGCGATGCCCGCCACCGTCGCACCCAGGAAGGGAACAATGCTGCCGCGGAGGAGGTGCCAGGCGGAGGTCTGCAGGACCGAAGTCAGGGACTTTACGTAGAGCGGAATGACCACGAGGCAGGCCACCGTTGCGTGGGCGACCCCGGCACCCGCTATCCCCCACCAGGTGATGCCGAGGAAGAGCGCAGGCGTGAGGGTGAGGAGCCAGGCAACCTGGACCCAGAAAAGCCAGCCCGTCCGGCCCGCTCCTACGCTCAGGTCGGCGAAGAGTTCCACCAGGATCCTGGTGGCACCGAAGACTCCCAGCGTCGCCAGGGCGATACTGGCCGGAGCCCACGGCCCGCCGTAGGCGGTCACGATCAGCGGATGCGCCAACGCGATGACCATGGCCGAGATCGGGAAGGCGCAGTAGGAAACTCCGGCCACAAACCTGGCTGCCAGCGGCCCCAGGGTGCCTTCAGTGAATAGCCTGCCGAACGTAGGAACCGCTGTAGCCCGGATGACGGCCGTGATGACGGAACTTGGCAAGCCGGCCAGGTTGAACGCAAGCAGGTACAGGCCCAGGGCCGTCGGATCCAGCATCCGTCCAACCAGCAGGTAGTCAACATTCAAGGTAACAAACACCACGAGGTTGGCCATGGCGAGCGGCATGCCCAACGCCAAAATCCCGGCAGCCACCTGGCGGTCGAAACCCGGTGCGTACCTTTTCGGAGTAATGATCCAGTACCCGGCCATCGCTACCAGTTGCCCGCCCACCCTGGACCACGCGAGCGCCATGGCACCCCAGCCGTCCAGGGCCATCGGAACCACCAGAACCAGCACCGTCACCAGGCTGCAAACGTCGACGACGACGCGCGGCTTCTGCAGGAACTCCCGCCACACCATGGTGGAAGGTACGGCGCCCAGGCCCTGCAGGAGGATGGTGATGGAGAGTACCTGGATGACCGGTGTTGCTGCGGGGTCGTCAAAGGCCGCTGCCAAAGCCGGGGCAAGTGCGACCGCAGCTGCGGTCATGATCCCGCTGGTGACAAGGGCGATGGAGAAAACGGTCGGAGCGATCTTGTCCGGGTCCCCGTTGCCCCGGGCCAGTGCCGCCGTCGCGCCCAATTCGGCCATGTTCGTGGCGATCGTTTGAACCACGATCGCTACTGCGAGCGCCCCAAAATGTTCCGGTGCGAGCAGCCGGGCCACGATCATGGTGGTGGCGAACTGGACTACCCTGCCGAGGGCCATATTGACCCCGCCCCAGAGCGTCGCGCTCGCGGCCCGGTTACCCAGGGAGCGGTCCTCTCCGCTGACGGTGGTCATGAGATGCCCGTCATGGCCCATAACCGCCAACGGACCCTGTCCAGCTGGGTATGGACGAACTGTGCTGCCACCCGTCCTGTGCCTGGTCCCTTGCCGCGCGAGAGGCGGGCAATGCGGGCTTGCAAGGTGTTGGCGCGGTGCACGTTGCCCGGAACATCCTGGAGGCGCTCAATGAACTTCCGCAGCTCAATGGCCGCTTCCACCGACCCACCCCGGGCGGTCTCCTTCGAACCGAGCTGCGCAGCTTCCTTGCTCAGGGCCCGCTTGGCCCGCTGCAGCTGCCTGAACCGCTTATGCGTAGGGCACGGAAACCGGGGGTCCTCCAGTACCCGGAAGGCATCGAGCCGGTGCTGAAGATCCACCGCAGCGGCAGCAAACTGTGTTTGGTGCATGTTCGCGCCGTGTACACGGTAGAAAGCTTGGACGGGTCCATTGATCCGTCCCACGTCCCAGGAAGCGGCCGCCCGTAGCCAGTACTCCAGGTCCCCCGAGTGCGGCAGGGTGGAGCTGTAGGCCCCAATGCTGAGGACAGCTTCCGTCCTCATCACCACCTCGGGTGACAGGATGAAATTCCTTCCGCGGGCGCAGGCCAGCGCGATCCAACTCCTGCCGCCCCACACAGTCCAGGTGGTGCGTTCATGCGGGGCAACGGAAGGAGGCTGATCGGTAAAGTCCTTCGGCAGGCCGTACACCATCCCCACCCGAGGGTTGGCCTCCATCAGTGCCGCAGCCCGGGCCAGGGCGCCGGGCGCGATCAGGTCATCTGCCGACAGCAGGGTCACGTAGCGGCCACTGGCCCGTGCCAGTCCGTCGTTGTAGGTGGCGATGTGCCCTTGGTTGGCGACGTGATGGACCACGCTGATGCGTGGATCCAAAGAAGCCAGCCGCCAGGCAACGGCTGCACTGCCATCCGTTGACGCGTCGTCCACCACAATGACCTCAACGTCCACGCCCTCCTGGGAAAGTGCGCTCTTCACAGCTTGGGGCAAGTAGTGGCCGTAGTTGTAACAGGGAACCACCACGCTCACAGTGGGCGGTGCCGCCGTCGGGACCGGACGCATCACCTTCACTGGGCCCCCTCCAGCGCCGGGGAGTTCCCGCGCCTGATCACCCGGGCCGGGACGCCGGCCCATGTCTCGTCATCGGGTACGTCGTTGAGGACCGCCGCGCCCATGCCGATGGTGGCTTTCGCGCCGATGGTCCGGCGCTCGCGGACGCTGGCGTTCATCCCTATGTAGGCGGCCCGGCCGATGCTGACGTTCCCGCCCAGCGAAACCCCGGAAGCGAAGGTTGCGAAATCGCCGATGATGTCGTCGTGGGTGAACGTGACTCCGGGCATGGCCACCACATGGTTGCCGACGGTGACGGAGGCCGTCATGCTGACGTGCGCCAGGATGATGCTGCCTGTGCCGATCACGCACCCTTCCGGGACATTGACCGTGGGATCGACGGCGGTGGCGTAGCGGTTTTCGGCGAGCCCGAGGGACCGCAACCGCATGACTACGCTCTCGCGGCCGGCCCCGGACCCGATGCAGACCAGCAACAGCGCGTGAGGGAAGAGCAGGGCGTCCTTGATGGGACCGAGCACGTGGGCGCCATCGACCACGCGCCCGAGCTTGTCCTCGTCGTCGTCGAGGATGCCGATGACGTCGAATGGGCCACTGCTCCTGACCATCGCCAGGACCTCGCGGGCGAGTCCGCTGGCGGCGATGAGGAGAAGTTCGCTCATCGTCCCTGTCCTGCCGCGCGGAGTACGGAATCGATCACGCGGACTTGGTCGTGGAGGGCCAGCTGGTGGTACACCGGAAGGATCAGGGTGTGGTCGGTCAACCATTCCGTGGCCGGCAGCGCTGCGTGGCCTGTGTCCTTTCCGGCATAGGCGGGTTGGCGGTGGGCTGCCATGATGCCGCGCCGTGCGGAGATGCCATCTTCGGCGAGGCGGGTCATGAGGGCGTCCCTCCCCAACGGAAATGCAGGACCGACTTCGAGCCAGCAGGATTGGAAGTTGCTGGTGCCGTATCCGGGGTCGCTGACCAGCCGGAGGCCTTCGACGCCGGCAAACGCGTTCGCGTAGGTGGCGGCCAGTTCACGGCGCCGTTGGACAGCCTCGTGGAGGCGCCCCAGTTGGACGAGCCCGACGGCGGCCTGAAGGTCTGTCATGCGGTAATTGAAGCCGACCTCGAGGTACTCTTCCGCGGGGGCGAGGATGCTGGCGTGCCGGTCCGTGGCTGAAACACTCATGGCGTGTTCCCGGAGGCGCCGTGCCCGGTCCGCGAAGTCCTGGCGCGGGGTGGAGAGCATTCCGCCTTCACCGGTGGTGAGGATCTTGCGGGGATGGAAGGACCACGCGGCCACCTCGGCCCCGGCACCGACCGGACGGCTGCGGTAGCGGGAGCCGATGGCGCAGGCCGCGTCTTCGACCACGATGATGCCTCGGCCATCGCAGAGGGACCTGATGGGGTCCAAGTCAACCGGAACCCCGCCCTGGTCCACCGCGATAACGGCCTTGGTGGCCGGTGTGAGGGCCTTCTCGACCGTCTCCGCGGTCAGGCAGCCCGTCAGGATATCGACGTCGGCGAACACGGGACGCGCCCCCAGGTAGGTGGGTGCATTGGCGGTGGCAATGAAGGAGAAGGAAGGGACCACCACGTCGTCTCCCGGGCCGACCCCGGCAACGGCGAGCGCCAGGTGAAGGGCCGAGGTGCAGTTGGAGGTAGCCACCGCATGAGGGGATTCCTGTTCCACCGCGAACGCCTCTTCGAACTGGTGGACCTTGGGGCCTTGGGCGACCCAACCCGAAGCGATCACTTCGGCCACGGCTTGGGCTTCCTCTTCGCCCAGCCAGGGTTTCATGACGTCGATGCGGCCCAAGCGTGTCTCGGAGATGGTCATCGCGCACCAACTGCCGGAGCCCCGGGGCGGTCCACCAGCCGGGCTGCTGCAATCTCGGCGCGGAGGGGACGCCACCAGGAGACCAGCGACCGCAGCCCGTCTTCCAGGCCGACCGCTGCTTCGAAGCCGAGGTCTTCCCGCGCCGCGGTGACGTCTGCCAGGCGCCGGGCAACCCCGTTCACTGCGCGTTCCGGGCCGTGTTCAAGGTGCAGTGAGGATTCCATGACGGTCAGCAGGGTTTGAGCCAGTTCAGCCAGGCTGGTTTCGGTGCCGCTGGCCACGTTGTAGGCGCCTTCGCGCACGTCGCTGACGGCTGCCAGGATGTTGGCCCTGGCCACGTCCGCGGTGTGGACGAAGTCCATTGTTTGCTCTCCGCTGCCGAAGATCATGGGCGGCTGGCCATCGACGATACGTTCCATCCAGCGCACCAGCACCTCGGTGTAGAGCCCGTGCACGTCCATGCGGGGTCCATAGACGTTGAAGTAGCGCAGGATGACGTAGTCCAGGCCTGACATGGCGCGGAAGCTCCTGGCCATCCCTTCGTTGAAGGATTTTGCGGCCCCGTAGAAGGTGTCGTTGTTGTGGTGGTGGTGGTTTTCCTTGGTGGGGAACTGCTCGGCCATTCCGTACACAGAGGCGCTGGATGCCGAGATGAGCTTGTCCACTTTGTGTTCTACGGCTGCCTCGTACACGTTGAACGTGCCATCGACCAACACTTCGAGGGCGAGCCGGGGTTCTTCCGCGCATTGGGTGATGCGGATGGCCGCCTGGTGGAAGACCAGGTCCTTGCCGCGGGTGAGGTCGTGGACGAGATCCTTGTCCCGCAGGTCGCCTTCGACGAGTTGGACGCGTTCGGTGGCCAGTGCGCCGTCCAGGTTGGCCCGCCGGCCCCGGACCAGGTTGTCCAGTACGTCCACATGTGCCGCACCGGCGTCGAGCAGTTGGTCGACCAGAGTGGATCCGATGGTTCCGGCGCCTCCGGTGACCAGCACGTTGGCGCCCAGTAGCTTCTTCATCGTGCGACCTGGAGATTTACCTCGTTGCCGGCTACCACTGTTGCCCGGCCGTCGGTACCCAGGCTCTGGGTCACGGCCTCAAGGACGGACAGCACCCGCAGCCCGGATTCGCCGCTGGTGCGGGGCCGGGTGTGGTTCCGAATGGAGGTGGCCAGTTCCGCCACTACTTGGCCAAGGGGTTCGCGTTCCTGCAGCGCCGGGGACCACGTGTCGCCCAAGCGGTAGGAGATCGCTGAGGCCTTCTTGTCGGCCGCTGAGCGGGGTTGCTGGTCCAGACTGACTCCGCGGTCGTAGACACTGAGCCGCTGCTGCGGGTTCAGGTCGTCCCACACGAGGGTCCTCTTTGACCCTCCGATGATCATTTGGCGGATCTTGGTGGGACTGAGCCAGTTCACGTGGATGTGCACGATCGCGTCGTTGGGCAGGCCGAAGGTCAGATGTCCCACGCAGTCCCGGCCGGTGCCGAGGGGATCTGCGCCGTGGGCCGAGATTTCCGTGGGGTGCAGCCCGCCGGGAAGCACGAAGTCGAGGATTGAGAGGTCGTGGGGTGCCAGGTCCCAGAAGACATTGACGTCCGGTTGGACGAGTCCCAGGTTGATCCGGACTGAGTCGACGTACAGGATGTCGCCCAGCACTCCGCTGGAGACCAGTTCCTGGATCTTGAGGACCGCCGGGGTGAAGCAGTAGGTGTGGTCGGCCATCAGGACCAGTCCGCGGGCGTTGGCTTCTTCCACCATTTCCAGTCCCTTGGCACGGCTGTCCGCCAGCGGCTTTTCCACGAGCACGTGCTTTCCTGCGCGCAGGGCTGTCATCACCACGCCGTGATGGGTGTGCGCCGGTGTGGCGACGGCGATTGCGTCCAGGTTGTAGGTGTCCAGCAGTTCGTCCAAGGACTCGACGGCGGCCACCCCGCCCACCGATCCGGCGAGTTTCAGTCCGCGTTCGACGTCGAGGTCACAGATGGCAACGAGGTCCCAGTCGGGGCTCGCTTTGAGGTTCCTGGCGAGGTTCGGCCCCCAATAGCCTGCTCCCACCACCGCGACGCGGAGCCTTGGCCGCAGCTCTTGGCCGTTCAGTTGTCCTGATGGAATAGTTCGTATGCTCATTTCCCACTCAACTTCTGTGCTGATAGCCCGGTTCTTGGTCGGTACTGCAGTTCGTCGCTAATAGGCGCCGGATGGCCGGGTCATCGCCCGGAAGGTTCGCCACATGATCATCAGGTCACCGGCCAGGGACCAGTTCTCCACGTAGTAGAGATCCAGCCGGACCGCTTCATCCCAGGGAAGGTCGGAGCGCCCGTTGATTTGCCACAGGCCGGTGATGCCCGGTTTGATCAGCAGGCGCCGGTGCGTGTGTTGTTCGTAAGCACTGACCTCGCGGGACAGCGGTGGACGGGGCCCCACGAGGCTCATATCGCCCACCAGGACATTCCAGAATTGCGGCAGTTCGTCGAGGGAGTATTTGCGCATCCACCGACCACACCGTGTGATCCGTGGATCCCCCCGGATCTTGAACAGGACTCCCGCGCCTTCGTCCTGGCTGTTCAGCGCTTCCAGTTGGGATTCGGCGTCGACCACCATGGAACGGAACTTCAGCATCCTGAACGTCGTGCCCTGCTTGCCGATCCGCTCTTGCCGGAAAAGGATGGGGCCGGGACTGTCCGCCCGCACTATGGCGGCCAGGACCAGCAACACCGGCGCCAAGGCGACCAACGCGGCAGCTGAGACGACGATGTCCATGAGGCGCTTGAGCGTGTGCTTGCCCCCGGAGTAATGCGGGATGTCGACGTGCATCAGTGGAAGTCCCTCGACGGGCCGCCAGTGGATGCGTGGACCGGCGACGTTGGTCAGGGTTGCGGCGAGGACGAGTTCCGCGGCGTTTTCCTCCAACCGCCACCCGAGTTCCTGGATGAACTGGTTGCCACCGGGAACGGGGCCGGCCACGATGACTGCGTTCGCGCCTGTCTGCCGGACGGTGTGTGCGATCCCGTACATGGATGACAGGACCGGGACCCGCTGGTGGTCTACTGCCAGGACCGCTCCCCGCCTTGCGCCGGGAAGGCAGGCCCCCACAATGTCGTAAACGGCCCCGGATTTCCTGTTGATTTGCTTGACCACGTACCGGACGTCCTGGGGCTCCCCAACAACCAGTGCGCGCGAGAGGCAGCGTCCCCGCGATTTCTCCTGGGTCAGCCATCGGCGGAAACCCCACCTGCTGCCTGTCAGCGATATCAGGCCGAGCGGCAGGGAAACCAGGACGAAGGAACTGACAGCCTCAAGGCGGAAAACTACCGCCACGATGGCAAGGAAACCGAAGACGCGGATGCTCGCTGAGAAGACCCGCTTGTATTCCTCAGGGCCCACGCCCAGGACTTTCGGATCCCGGGTCCTGTAGACCTCCAGCGCGGCCAGCCAAACGAAGCCCAGTATCCCGCCCAGCACCAGGTGGTTTGCCTGCGCCGGGGTGTCGGCGGTGAACGGCCATCCCGCCGTATCCACCAGGAACCCGACGGCGACGGCCGCCGCAACCAACATGGTGTCAGCCAGTCGGAGGCTGGTGGTCAGCCGGTGCGTCCATGTCAGGCGGTCCTTGGGTGGTGCGGCAACCCGGGAGCGCCGGTGGGTGACTGGCGGCACAAGGTCCAGGGTGACATCCGGCCTCGGCGCCGCCAGTCCCGCCTTTTCAGTCCGTTGTGCAGCAACGGACTTGTCAATCCAGGGAGACGCCGGCGGATTGACATCGGCAGTGGCAGGTTCCGTTGGAAAGACTGATCCCACGGTGGCATGGTTCGGACCCGTGGGTGCCGCTACCTTGCCTAGACGCAAGACTGGAACTTTCACCATATCAGCCTTCTTCGCAGACCTGCCATTGCCTACATATCAGTGAATCCTCGGCCGTCAGGGGGCGCACCAGTAGTCGGTACTCAAGTTTGCGCAGCGTTACCCATTGCCCCTACGTGCAAGTACCTAGCTGGCACCGGCAGGACTACGTGTCCCGGCCACTGGCCAGCGCGCAAAAAAGCCCGGAATCACGGGCGTCAACAGCAATGGCGCGAGGAAGAATGGGCACAAAAAACCGGCCACCCAAAAGTGGCCGGTGTAAGGGGAAGAGTCCTAGTCCTCCACTATTTCCAGGTCTTCATCGAGTGCCTCGTCATCGTCCTCATCCTCGTCGTCGAAGACCTGGAGCGGAGTCACCTCGGAGAAAGCCTCGTAGAGTGCGTCCTCATAGACCTCGAAAGCGTCGGCAACCGCGAAGAACGCGGCCTCGACGTTGGGGTCCCCTTCGCCCCGCCGGGCGGATGCGGCGGCCAGGTGCTCTTCCAAGGCGGCGGTCAGTGATTGAAGCGCGACACGCGGATCGATGCTCATGACTTCACGTTAGCCGGAAAAAGACGAAAATGGAGAGGGATGAGAGAACAATTTCCGGGCAGCTCCGTGGAGCGCCAACGAGACTACGCACGCCAGTACGAGTACCTCGTATTGACGGTGGGACCTGACGATTCGCTGCCTGAAGCCCGTCGCCGGCTTGCCGAGCATTCGGAGTACGGCAAATGGGAACTTGAACGCAGCGTCCTGTACCTGGGCGGTGGCCGCCGTTTCTGGCTGCGGCGAAAAGTGTATTCCGTACAGCGGACCGTGTAGGCGCCACCGCCCAGGGAGGCTACTTCTCCAAGGGTCCCAGCCATGCGTTGGCCACTGTGTTGTGCGCGGATTCGTCATTGGAAGGGTGGAAGATGCCCGCCAGCACATCCCGATATAGCCGTTCCATCTCAGAACCCCTGAAATAGCTCGAACCGCCCGTTACCCGGATTGCCAGGTCCACGACGTGGCGTGCGTTCTCCGTCGCCCTGGACTTGATCCCAACAAGCTTGGGGAACCATTGCGCGCCATGATCCACGAGGTTGTCGACGTCCCGGGCAACCGTCGCAATTTGTGGTTGGATTCCATCCATGGCCAAAGCGGCATCGGCTACCTTCCAACGGATGTCCGGGTCCTGGGCGAGGCTGCGGCCGCCATTCTTGGCCGAAACACGGCGTTTGACGTTCTCTACGCCCAAGAAAAACGCACGCTCTGCCACGCCCGTGTAGACGGCTGCGAGAAGCGTTTCGAAGCAGGCGAAGATGGCGAAAATCAGCAGGTCCTGGTTAGGGCCCACCGGCAGTTTGCGGAAGATCCGGTCCGGAGGAACCACGGCACCATGCAGCAGGGTGGTGTTCGAGGCGCTGGCCCGCATTCCCAAAGTGTCCCAGTCACTCAGCGTTTCGTGCCCGGGTTGGTCGCGGCGGATGAAGCCGAACACCAGCTCCCCGGCCCCGTCCCTGGCTGCGGCGTCCTTACCGAACGTCCCCAGGCGCGTCCAACCACGGGAAAGGCTGGTGAAGATTTTCCGCCCCGTAAAACGGTAACCACCATCGGGCAGGGATTCGGCTACCGTCCCCGAATCGAAAAGCATGGAGTCGTTGCCTGCCTCCGATATGCCGAACGCAAAGATCTCCCCCTTACCGGCCTCCTTCAGGACGAAGTCCAACGAATCGTCGCCCCTGGCCGCCATCACCCGCGCGACGCCGGTCCACACCAGATGCATGTTGACGGCCAGCGCCGTAGCGGGGGCGGCCGTGGCGAGACGCTGCTGCAAAGCCGCTACCGCTTCGAGACCGAGCCCCAAACCGCCGTCGGCCTCCGGCACGAAAAGCTTGAGGTACCCCGCGTTGGCCAGCTCTTTCAGGTCCTCGTGGAAGAAGCTGTTGTCGCGGTCATATCCTGCGGCACGGCCGCGCAGGCGCTCGAGCAGGGCGTCGGGCAGGATTTCTTCGGAAACCATCCAAGTGCCTCTTTCTGGTGGTGGCGTCTAGTAGTTGCTCAGCAGCCTGTTCAGGACGCGGGCCCCGAATTGGAGGGACTCGGCCGGAACGCGCTCATCGACCCCGTGGAACATGCCGGTGAAATCGAGCTCATCGGGCAGCATCAGCGGCGCGAATCCGTAGCCGGTGATGCCGATCTTGCTCAACGACTTGTTATCGGTGCCGCCGGACAGGGTGTACGGGAGGACCTTTGCCCCGGGATCTTCCGAATGCAGGGCGTCGATCATGGAGTCCACCAGGTTCCCGGCGAAGGGTACCTCCAGGGACACATCTTTATTGACGTAACTGATCTCAATGCCGTCCCCGGCGAGCTCCTTGATGGTCTCGAAAACCAGCTCCTGCTGGCCGGGCAGGGTGCGGCAGTCAACGAATGCTTCCGCCGACTCCGGGATGACGTTGTGCTTGTAGCCCGAACGAAGAAGTGTGGGGTTGGACGTGTTCTGCAGGGTGGCTCCAACGAACCGGGCCACGGTACCGAGCTCCTTCAGGAGGATGTCCGGGTTGTCGGCGTCGAATTCGACGCCGGTCAGTTCCGTCACGCCGTCCAGGAACTGGCGGGTGGTGGGGGTCAGCTCCACGGGCCACTTGTACTCGCCGATCCGGGTCACCGCGGCAGCGAGCCGGGTGACCGCGTTATCGGTGTTGATCTGGGAGCCGTGGCCCGCGCGGCCATGGGCCACCAACCGCAGCCAGGAGAGGCCCTTTTCAGCGGTCTGCAGCAGGTAGGTACGCTGACCACCGATCGTGGCAGAAAAACCCCCCACTTCGGAGATGGCCTCCGTGGCGCCGTCGAAAAGCTCGCGCCGGTGTTCGACGGCGTAGCGGGCACCGTACGTGCCGCCCGCTTCCTCATCGGCAAAGAAGGCGAAGATGATGTCCCGCTTGGGTTTGCGGCCGGTCCTGGCGAAGTCGCGCATGACCGACAGGATCATGGCGTCCATGTCCTTCATGTCCACGGCGCCGCGGCCCCACACCAGCCCGTCCTTCAGTTCCCCGCTGAAAGGATCAACGCTCCACTGGTCCTTCAGGGCAGGCACAACGTCCAGGTGCCCGTGCACCACCAGGGCGTCGGCCGATGGGTCTTCGCCGGCCAGGCGGGTCACCACATTGGCGCGTCCCGGGGCGGACTCGAAGATTTCAGCCTCGAGGCCCACTTCGGTGATGAGCCCGGCCGTGTATTCGGCTGCTGCACGCTCCCCCGGGCCGGTGTCGTCGCCGAAGTTCGAGGAGTCAATGCGGATGAGCTCCTGGCAGATCCGGACTACTTCGTCTTCGGGGCGGATGACAGACATGGAAACTCTCCTTGCGTGGCTGGGCTGCAGGTTCCGGCGACGCGCACTGCGGCTTCCGCAGCCCGTCCCGTGTCCCATCAGCCTACTCACCAGCAGCGGCCCCAGTCAGGAATTCGTTGCGCCCCGGGTCGCCGGAGGACCAGGGAAGGCGCCCTGACCAGCCCCGATTTTTCCGTTACCCCAAACCGTGTTAGAGTTTTTCTCGCTGCTTCGGAGGAAAGTAAAGCACCGGAAGGTGCTGAACCGCTTCTCTGAACACCACCTGCGCGGGTGGCGGAATGGCAGACGCGCTAGCTTGAGGTGCTAGTCCTCGAAAGGGGGTGGGGGTTCAAGTCCCCCTCCGCGCACCAACACAAGGCCTGGAATCATTGGATTCCGGGCCTTGTTTGTTTTGCCCGGAATCCACTTCCGCAAATACAATGCGAGCTTGATCACAAGTGTTTCTTCCCAGCTCACCGAAGGAAACCATGGACAGCTCTGAAGACATCCTCGGCGCCGCGTACGCGGTACGGACCCTGGCCCTCCAGCCTGATGCCGAGGGCGAGGTGGTGGCTACCCTGGTGTCCCGTAAGGCGCCGGCGGCCAGCGGCCGGGCGGTGCTGTACGTCCACGGTTTCGTGGACTACTTCTTCCAGGGTCACCTCGCCGATGAGTGGGTCAATGCCGGGTACGACTTTTACGCCCTGGACCTCCGGAAATACGGACGTTCCCTCCGCCCCCACCAGACGCCCAACTACATCGAGTCACTGCAAAGCTATGACGAAGAGCTGGACGAGGCCGCCCGGATCATCAAGGAGGAGGACGGGCACGACGTCCTGGTTGTCCTTGGCCACTCGACGGGTGGTTTGGTGACCAGCCTGTGGGCACATCGGCGTCGCTTCGATGGCATCGTGGACGCTTTGGTCCTCAACAGCCCATGGTTCGACCTTAATAAGCCCTTCTTCCAGCGAACGGTGGGTACCGCCGTCGTCGAACGTCTTGCGAACTACCAGCCGCGGCGCCAGGTGGGCGTACTGGGTGAGCACTACGGCCGGAGCCTGCACGCAACCACGGGGGGTGCCTGGGATTTCAACCTGACATGGAAGCCGCTCGAAGGGTTTCCGGTCCTGGCCGGGTGGCTTCGCGCCATCCGGCGCGGGCATGCCGAACTCGCCAAGGGGCTGGATATCCGCTGCCCGGTACTGGTGAGCGCGTCGACGGCGAGTGCGGCAGCGACTGCACCAATGGAGACCATCAATTCAGCCGACATCGTCCTGGACGTCCGGCACATCGCTGATCGCAGTACCAGGCTGGGCCGACTGGTGACCTTGGCAAGGATCGACGGCGGCATCCACGACCTGGCGTTGTCGGCGGAACCTGCTCGGAGCCGGTTTTTCGAAGAAGTTTTTCGCTGGGCGGGCGCCTACGTGCCGGAGGGCGCTACCAGCCACAACCAGTGACCCGGGCTGCAGGCCCTTTACAGACCCCGGGTACGAAAAAGGCGGCGGCCACCCCAAGGTGACCGCCGCCGTCGTCTGCATCGTGCCTAAGCCAGGGCGGAGACTGTGCCCGTGAAATGCCGACGGCCACTTCGAGGGTTCCACGCCACGTAATCCGAGCGCTGCCACCCGCCCGACTCCGACTGGACCGTGGTGATGTCCAACGCGACCCGCGCCGGAAGGAACACCGGAGCCTCGAAGGCGACGTCCCAGGCGAACGAATCCGCTTTCACCGCCCCAACGTCCGCCAACGCGCGGGAGGCCAGGTACATTCCGTGGGCTATGGAACCACGCAAGCCAAGCGCCTTGGCCGATAGGACGCTCAGGTGGATTGGATTGAAGTCGCCGGAGACCGTGGCATAGCTCCGCCCGGTGTCCAAGCCAAGTTGCCAGAGCGCCGTAGGGTCCGGCGGGGAAAAGTCCCCGCTCCCAACGGCGCCGTTGGATGTTCCCGGCTTGTCGATGCCCGGCAGGAAGCTGCCCTTGGCGAGATAGGTCGAGATGCCGCGCCAGAGCAATTCGCCGGTCGCATTGGAACGTACCTCGGCCACAATGTCCACCTGGGTCCCGGCCCTGTGCCCGGACAGGTTTTCTGCCCAGCAAAGGATGTCCAGGGACTCGGAGAATTCGATGGGAACCCTCTGCTCCACCTTGTTCTTCAGGTGGATCATCCCCAGGAGGGGCAAGGGAAAATCGTCCCGGTTCATGACGCTCATGGACACGGGAAACGCCAGGGCGTGAACGTATCCGGCGGGCAGGGTATCGCTGGCGCTCTCGCCTACCAGGTGCTGGTAGGCGGTGAGGTTTCCGACGTCGGCACGGACGTTCCGCACCTCATGGCTGACGGCCGGCAATTGCCTTTCCCCACCCGCGGCCCCCAAAACGCGGCGCCGCGCTGCCGTTGCTGCCGCGTTGACGTACAGCTTGGACAGTGAAGGAAGCTCCCCAAGAACCACCGGCTGCAGGGTGCTCATGCTCCCACCAGTTGTTGGCCACAGACCCGCAACACCCCGCCGGTGATTCCGCCGGCGGCGTCGCTGGCCAGGAACGCTATGGCCTCGGCCACGTCCTGGGGTTGGCCGCCTTGCTTCAGGGAATTGAGCCTGCGGGCCGCCTCGCGGATGGCGAACGGCATCTTGGCTGTCATCTCCGTTTCAATGAAGCCCGGGGCAACCGCGTTGATGGTTCCACCGAATGCTTCCATGTGTGCCGCGGTGGACCTCACCATGCCGATCACACCGCCCTTTGACGCGCCGTAGTTGGTCTGTCCGCGGTTGCCGGCGATGCCGCTCGTGGAGGCGACCGAGACAATACGGGGCGAGTCTTTGAAATGTTCAGAGGCCAGCAAGGCTTCGTTGATCCGGAGTTGGGCCGCAATGTTGACTGCGATAACTGAGCGCCAGCGGCCCTCATCCATGTTGGCCAGCAGCCTGTCCCGGGTGATCCCCGCGTTGTGCACAACGATGTCGAGCCGTCCGTGGCGTTCCACGGCGTGCTCGATGATGCGGTGGCCGGCGTCGTCGCGGCTGATGTCCAGCTGCAGGGCGGTCCCCCGGACCTCGTTGGCGACCCTCGCCAGGTGGTCACCGGCGGCGGGAATGTCCACGGCTACTACGGTGGCGCCGTCACGGTGGAGGGTCCGGGCAATGGCCGCTCCGATGCCTTGCGCGGCGCCGGTCACCACGGCGACCTTGCCGGCCAGCGGCTTCTCCGGGTCGCCCGGTATGAGGCCCTTGGTGGAGCTGACCGTCAGGAACTGTCCGTCAACGTAAGCCGAGCGTCCCGAGAGGAAGAACCGCAGGGCCCCCAGTGCCGAGGGACTGGTGGTCGCAAGGTCGTCGTCCAGGAGAATGCCGTTGGCTGTTGCTCCTGCCCGAAGCTCCTTGGCCAGTGAGCGCAGCAAGCCATCGACGCCCTGGCGTGCAGCCGCGGTTGCCGGAGATTGGGCGGAGTCCGCGGTCCGCGAGATGGTGACTACCCTCGCGTTGACGGCCAGGTCCCGCAAAGAAGCCCCGGCAGTGAGTACGGGCTTTCCCAGATCGTCGGGGTGCTGCACTGCATCGAGGACCAGGATGATCGCACCGAGTTTTTCCTTGGGCAGCGCGTTCCGACGGACATCCAGGCCCCAGCCCAGCAGGGTTGTGGCGATGTCATGGGCGCCCGCGCTGTCCCCACTGACCAGGACAGGGCCGGTGACCAACGGTGCACCGGGGCGATACCGTCGAAGTTCCACAGGCTGTGGCAGGCCGAGCCTTTTCGCGAGGTCCTTGCCGAGCCCCTGGCTCACCAACTGTGTGTATTTATCTGCCAAGACTCCCCCTACGCTGCTTCCAGTATGGCGACGACGCCCTGCCCGCCGGCGGCGCACACGGAGATGAGGCCGCGCGCGGGTCGCCCGTTGACGCTGCCCTTCTCATGCAGCATCTTCGCGAGCGATGCCACGATCCTCCCACCGGTTGCGGCGAAAGGATGTCCTGCGGCCAGCGAAGATCCGTTGACGTTGAGCTTCGCGCGGTCCACCTTCCCCAGCGCACCGTCGAGGCCCAGCCGGGTCCGGCCGAATTCCTCGTCTTCCCATGAGGCCAAGGTGCTCAGGACGGTTCCGGCGAAAGCCTCGTGGATCTCGAAGAAGTCGATATCTTCAAATGTCAGCCCATGGCGGGCCAGCAGGCGCGGGACAGCGAAGACGGGCGCCATGAGCAGGCCGTCCTTGCCGTGGACGAAGTCGACGGCGGCGGCCTCACCATCCAGGACTGTGGCCAGCTTGGGCAAACCGTGGGTATCGGCCCATTCCGGGCTTGCCAGCAGGACTGTGGAGGCACCGTCGGTCAACGGGGTGGAGTTGCCGGCAGTCATGGTGGCTTCGGCGCCAAGGTTCTTGCCGAAGACCGGCTTCAGCGTTGACAACTTCTCCAGCGTGGTGTCGGCGCGGAGGTTGGAGTCGCGGTTGAGTCCGCGGTAGGGAGTGATGAGGTCATCAAAGAAACCCCGCTCGTAGGCCGCCGCCAGGTTGCGGTGGCTGTTGAAGGCGAGTTCATCCTGCGCCTCACGGGTGATCTTCCACTGTGCGGTGGTGAGGGCCTGGTGCTCCCCCATGGAAAGGCCAGTGCGTGGTTCTCCGGTGTTCGGGGCGTCGGGTGCCAGGTCCTTGGGCCTGATGCGGCTGAGGATCTTCACTTTCTGCACCGTGGTCTTGGCACGGTTCAGGTCCAGCAAGATCTCGCGGAGACCCTCGCTCACGGCGATAGGCGCATCCGATGCTGAATCAACGCCGCCGGCGATCGCCGAATCGATCTGGCCCAGCTTGATCTTGTTGGCCAGTCCAAGGACGGTCTCCAGGCCGGTCGCACAGGCCTGCTGGAGATCGTAGGCCGGTGTCTCGGGCGAAAGGGCCGAGCCGAGGACGGCTTCACGGGTGAGGTTGAAGTCCCTTGAGTGCTTGAGCACCGCACCGGCCGCGACTTCGCCAATGCGCTCGTCCTGCAGGCCGAACCGTGCGATCAGCCCCTCGAGGGAGGCGGTCAGCATGTCCTGGTTGGAGGACTTGGCGTAAGCGCCACCGGTCCGGGCGAAGGGGATGCGGTTGCCGCCGACAATGACGGCAGCGCGGTTTGCCGTGGGCGTAGCGGTTTGTTGCCGGGGGGTGTCCGGGTTCAGATCTGATGCAGCCATGCTGGTCTCCTTCGATCAATGCGGGTTACTGATACCCAGCGTACCTGATACGCTGGGTATCGTGAACAGTAGCCACGAAGAATCCGCCGTCTCAGCCGTGCCCCCGCAGGCCGGCGCCGCCGGAGCGGTTGACGGCAGGGCTGCCCGCTGGCAATCACACCGGGAAGAACGCCGCCGGGACCTCATCAAGGAGGCGCGAAGGGCTGTGCACAAGCTGGGCAGCGACTCCTCCATGGAGGACATCGCAAGCGCAGCCGGCACATCGAAATCCGTCTTCTACCGCTACTTCGGTGACAAGGCAGGGCTCCAACAGGCAATGGGCGAAGTGGTCCTGGGACAAATGCAGCGCCGCATGCAGGAAGCAGCCCAACAGGCCCAAACGCCACGCGAAGGTTTGCTGGCAATGGTGTCCGCCTATCTTCAAATGGCCGAATCCAGTCCCAATGTCTACGCCTTCATTACCCGGCTCTCGCCAGGCGAGGCATCCTCGCAGGACGCCATCGCAGCTTCCGGTGCGCTGGGCAACTTCTTCGAGCAGATCACCGGGATGATCGCCACACCCATGCGTGAATACCTTGGCGACCAGCACGAGTCTGTGATCGTCTACTGGCCCACGGCCGCAATCGGACTCGTCCGGAACGCCGGTGAGATGTGGTTGGGGAGCCCCGCGGACAATACGAAACCCGATCAAGCCACCATGGCGGGACAGATCACCGATTGGCTTTGCCTGGGCATTGCCCCGGCGCTCAAGACCACCACCTGACACCAGCAATGACTCATCAGTTGTCGGAACCAAAGAAGGAAGCAACATGACTGAAGTAGTGGACAAGGCCTCATCAGCCCAGAAATCCTCCGGCCGCGACGACGCCGCCACCGCTGCCACTGAACCCGTGGTGGATGTCGCCGCGCTCGGCGAGCAGCTCCTCGGCAAATGGGCCCATATCCGCCATGAGGCCCGCAAGGTGGCAGGGAACCCGGCGGTGCAAAAGATTGAGGGGCTGCATCACACTGAGCATCGCGCCCGCGTCTTTGAACAGTTGAAATTCCTGGTGGACAACAACACCGTCCATCGTGCCTTCCCAACCCGTCTGGGCGGCTCTGACGACCACGGCGGCAACATTGCAGGCTTCGAGGAAATCGTCACCGCCGATCCGTCCCTGCAGATCAAAGCCGGTGTGCAATGGGGCCTCTTCGGTTCCGCCGTGATGCACCTGGGCACCGCCGAACACCAGGACAAGTGGCTCCCCGGCATCATGAGCCTGGAGATACCCGGCTGCTTTGCCATGACGGAAACAGGCCATGGCTCGGATGTCGCCAGCATTGCCACCACCGCCACGTACGACGAAGCAAGCCAGGAATTCGTCATCAACACGCCCTTCCGTGCAGCCTGGAAGGACTACATCGGCAACGCCGCCACCGACGGCCTTGCCGCCGTCGTCTTCGCCCAGCTGATCACCAAAAAGGTCAACCATGGCGTCCACGCTTTCTACGTTGAACTCCGCGACCCGGCCACGAAGGAATTCCTGCCCGGCATCGGCGGCGAGGACGACGGCATCAAGGGCGGCCTGAATGGCATCGACAACGGCCGGCTGCACTTCACCAACGTTCGGATCCCCCGAACCAACCTGTTGAACCGTTACGGCGACGTGGCCGCGGACGGCACCTACACCTCCACCATCGAGAGCCCGGGGCGTCGCTTCTTCACCATGTTGGGGACCTTGGTCCAAGGACGCGTTTCGCTGGACGGCGCTGCGGTTGCCGCAAGCAAGCTCGCCCTCAAGACAGCCATCCAGTACGCCACTGAACGCCGCCAGTTCAATGCCTCCTCGTCCACAGACGAGGAAGTGCTGCTGGACTACCAGCGGCACCAGCGCCGCTTGTTCACCAGGCTGGCCACGACGTACGCGGCCAGCTTCGCGCACGAACAGTTGCTGCAGAAATTCGACGACGTCTTTTCAGGCGCGCACGACACCGACGCGGACCGGCAGGACCTTGAAACGTTGGCAGCAGCCCTCAAGCCGCTCAGCACCTGGCATGCCCTGGACACGTTGCAGGAATGCCGCGAAGCATGTGGCGGTGCCGGCTTCCTGATCGAGAACCGCTTCGCTTCCCTGCGCGCGGACCTGGATGTGTATGTGACGTTCGAGGGCGACAACACCGTCTTGCTGCAGCTGGTGGCCAAGCGATTGTTGGCTGATTACGCCAAGGAATTCCGCAGTGCCGACTTTGGTGTCCTTGCCCGCTACGTGGTGGATCAGGCCGCCGGGGTGGCCTTGCACAGGACGGGCTTGCGGCAGGTTGCCCAGTTCGTTGCGGACACTGGCTCGGTCCAAAAGGCAGCTTTGGCCCTGCGGGACGAAGAAGGCCAGCGGACACTGCTCGCCGATCGGGTCCAGTCCATGGTGGCTGAGGTGGGTGCAGCGCTGAAGGGTGCCAACAAGCTTCCCCAGCACCAGGCCGCGGCGCTGTTCAACCAGCACCAGCACGAACTCATCGAGGCCGCGCAGGCGCACGCCGAGCTCCTGCAGTGGGAAGCTTTCACCGAGGCCCTCCCCCACGTTGCCGATGAGGGAACCAAGCGGGTCCTGACCTGGCTGCGGGACCTGTTCGGTTTGTCGCTGATCGAGAAGCACCTCTCCTGGTACCTCATGAACGGCCGGCTGTCCATGCAGCGCGGGCGCACAGTGGGCACCTACATCAACCGTTTGCTGGTCAAGATCCGTCCGCACGCCCTGGACCTCGTTGATGCCTTCGGATACGGTCCCGAACACCTTCGCGCTGCCATCGCAACCGGTGCCGAAGCTACCCGGCAGGACCAGGCCCGCGAACATTTCCGGGAGCAGCGCGCCAGCGGCACCGCTCCGGCTGACGAGAAAGCCCTGCTCGCCTTGAAGGCCGCCAAAACCCCTTAGCAGTACTCCGCTGACAGGCGGTGAACAGTTGCGGAACCTTAGTTAACAGTTAACGCCCGACGGCGCCGTCCCCACCAAAGGGGGCGGCGCCGTCGTCGTTTGGACTGCTGTTTGGACTGCTGGTTGGACGCTGCGCGTCAGCGCAGGACCGAGCGGTACACCTCAAGGGTCGTTTCGGTGATGGACTCCCAGGAGAAGTGCTCCTCCGCCCTGCGCCGTCCCGCAATACCCATTTCGCGGGCACGGGCCGGGTCAGCGACCACCTGGTTCAAGGCTGCAGCGAAATCGCTGACGAACTTTTCCGGATCCAATGGAGTGCCGGTGCCGTCGGTGACCTGTTCCAGCGGGACCAGCAGGCCGGTTTCCCCGTGCTGCACCACCTCGGGTATGCCGCCGGTTGCGCTGGCCACCACGGCTGCGCCGCAGGCCATGGCCTCAAGGTTCACGATGCCCAGGGGCTCGTAGATCGAAGGGCAGGCGAAGGCGGTGGCATGGCTGAGGACCTGGATCAGTTCCCGCCGCGGGAGCATCCGCTCAATCAGGACGACGCCTTCGCGTTTGGTCTGCAGCTCCTCAATCAGGCGGGCAGTTTCCGCAGCCAGTTCCGGAGTGTCCGCGGCACCAAGGCACAGCACCAGCTGGACATCATCCGGCAAGCTCGATGCGGCGCGAAGCAGGTAAGGAACGCCCTTCTGGCGCGTATTGCGCCCCACGAACACGACGCTCGGTTTGGCAGGGTCGATCCCCAGGGCGCGGATCGCATCGTCTTCTTCGTCCCGCTCCCACAGCGAGACGTCGATGCCGTTATGGACCACGCGGACCTTGTCCGGATCCACGTTGGGGTAGCTGCGGAGGATGTCCTGGCGCATGCCGTCGGAAACGGCGATGATGGCCGCGGCGGCCTCGTAGGCGGTCTTTTCAACCCAGGAGGACAACGCATAGCCGCCTCCCAGCTGCTCAGCCTTCCACGGGCGGAGCGGCTCCAGGCTGTGGGCGCTGAGGACATGCGGAATGCCGTGCAGCAGCGAAGCGAGGTGGCCGGCCATGTTGGCGTACCAGGTGTGCGAGTGGACGAGGTCCGCTCCCGCAATGTCCGGAACGATCCTCAGGTCCACGCCCAGGGTCTGAATCGCAGCGTTGGCGTCGCCGAGGTCTTCGGGTGTGGCGTAGGACGCCACCGTAGCCCCGTGGTAGTCGGCATCACGGGGCGCGCCGAACGCCCGGACGTGAAGGTCGACGTGCTTTGCCAGCACCCGGCTGAGCTCGGCAACGTGGACACCGGCACCGCCATAAATTTCCGGAGGGAATTCTTTAGTCACAATGTCTATTCGCACGCTAACCAACGTAGTCGTTCCGGCGTATGTGTTCTAGTGTGAAAGAGTCCGGAAAATCGGACTTTTGGGGGCTACGAAGACGTACGGGGAGCAGTGACCATGGCGTTGAAGAAAGTTTTGGCAATCGTATTGGCAGGCGGAGAGGGCAACCGACTCATGCCGCTGACGGCGGACCGGGCCAAGCCTGCGGTGCCGTTTGCCGGCGGCTACCGGCTAATTGACTTTGCACTATCCAATCTCGTTAACTCGGGATATTTGAAAATTGTTGTGCTGACGCAGTACAAATCCCATAGCCTTGACCGCCACATCTCGGAAACCTGGCGCATGTCCACGCAGTTGGGCCGGTACGTGGCGTCCGTTCCAGCGCAGCAGCGCGTGGGCAAGAGCTGGTTCCTTGGCAGTGCCAACGCCATCTACCAATCGCTGAACCTCATCCATGACGACGCCCCGGACATCGTGGTAGTGGTCGGCGCTGATCACGTGTACCGCATGGACTTCTCCCAAATGGTGGAGCAGCACATTGCCAGCGGAGCCAAGGCCACTGTGGCCGCGGTACGCCAGCCGCTGAACATGGCCAACCAGTTCGGCGTCATCGAGGTGGACCAGAACGATCCCCAGAAGATTGCCGCCTTTGTGGAGAAGCCTGCCAGCACCCCCGGACTCGCAGCGGACCCCACACAGTTCCTGGCCTCCATGGGCAACTACGTCTTCGACGCCGATGCGTTGGTTGAGGCCTTGCACGTAGACGCGGAACGGCTCGACACCAAACACGACATGGGCGGCGACATCATTCCCTATTTCGTGGATCAGGGCGAAGCCGGCGTGTACGACTTCACGCTTAATGACATCCCCGGCGCCACGGAACGGGATCGTACCTATTGGCGCGACGTCGGTACCATCGACTCGTTCTACGACGCCCACATGGACCTGATCTCCCCAGTCCCTATCTTCAACCTGTACAACTCTGAATGGCCCATTTACACCCGCCAGAGCATTTCCCCGCCCGCAAAGTTCGTTCGGGGCGAAAACAACACGGTGGGCACTGCCCTCGATTCCATCGTGGCCAGCGGCGTCGTGATTTCCGGTGGCATCGTTGAGGGATCCGTCCTCTCCAACGACGCGTACGTGGCGGCAGGAAGCCGTGTCCAGGACTCCGTTCTCATGGACAAGGTCCGTGTGGGTGAAGGTGCCGTGATCAAGCGCGCCATCCTGGATAAGAACGTCAAGATCCCCGCTGGTGCTGCCATTGGCTTGGACCCCGAGCTGGACAGGGCCCGCGGGTACAAGGTCACGGAGTCCGGCATCACGGTCCTCGCCAAGGGCCAGGTGGTCCCGGAGCCAGGCGAAGCGGAACTCGCTCTTTCCGCCCAGCATCGCCGAAGCCTTCCGGAAGCTGTCAAGGCGGCCACCCACCACGATCCCGATATCCGCGACTCCGCTGAAAAGGTAGCCGCGGGAATACAGGCCCGCGTGGCGGACGCTGCTTCCCAGGGCGCCGCGCACTAACCCGCCGGCCGCACGCTGACAGAACCCGAGGCAGGCCGGAGGCTCCCAAGGCTGTAAAATCAGGTCAATGAGCTCCACCGATCTGACGCCTGAAGAGATCCAGGCCTGCCTCAAGGTTCTGACAACGATCCACGTCTACGACGAAGAGCACCCGGACTACGTTGCTGTCCGGCGTGCCACCGGCAAGATGTTCAAGGCCGTCAAGCGCCACCGCCGCGTCACCAAGCGCGACTCCATCGCCGAAGCTGACCGTGCCGTCATTGCCCTGACAGCAACGGCCGCCCCGGACAGGATCGACGACGAAACCCGGGGCAACAAGCTTGCACCCTCGGCCACAGGCGAGATCGCCGGCCACCTCATCCGTTCCCGCCCGTGCTACATCTGCAAAACGCACTACACGCAGGTGGATGCTTTCTACCACCAGTTGTGCCCGGAATGCGCTGCGTTCAGCCACAGCAAGCGCGACGCCCGCACGGACCTCACTGGCCGGAGGGCGTTGTTGACCGGCGGACGCGCGAAGATTGGCATGTACATTGCCCTGCGCCTTCTCCGGGATGGCGCCCACACCACCATCACCACACGCTTCCCCAAGGACGCAGCCCGCCGCTTTGCCGCGATGGAGGACAGCTCCGAATGGCTGCACCGCCTTCGCATCGTTGGTATTGACCTCCGCGACCCGGCACAGGTCATGGCGCTGACGGATTCGCTCGATAAGGCCGGCCCGTTGGACATCATCATCAACAACGCCGCCCAGACCGTGCGACGCTCAGGCAATGCCTACAAGCCGTTGGTGGACGCCGAGGACGAGCCGTTGCCGGCCGCCCTGGAAGTGGCCAACGGTGGCCCTGAGCTGGTGACGTTCGGCCATGCGCATGACAAGCACCCGCTGGCCCTGGCAAGCAGCGTCACCGAACACCCGGTGCTGGCTGGCGACGCGATCACGTCACTGGCGCTCTCTACTGGTTCGGCGTCCCTGGAGCGTATCGAATCTGGAACGGCCATTGATGCCGGCGGACTTGTTCCGGACCTGGCCGCGATCAACAGCTGGACCCAGGTAGTGGACGAGGTGGACCCCCTCGAGATGCTCGAGGTCCAGTTGTGCAACGTCACCGCTCCCTTCCTGCTGGTCAGCCGGCTGCGTGGGGCCATGAAGCGTTCGACGGCGCACCGCAAGTACATCGTGAACGTTTCGGCGATGGAAGGGCAGTTCTCGCGTGCCTACAAGGGCCCGGGACACCCCCACACCAACATGGCCAAGGCCGCGTTGAACATGATGACCCGAACCAGTGCCCAGGAGATGCTGGACTCCGATGGCATCCTCATGACCGCCGTGGACACAGGCTGGATCACCGATGAACGTCCGCACTACACCAAGGTCAGGCTCATGGAAGAAGGCTTCCATGCTCCCCTGGACCTGGTGGACGGTGCCGCGCGCGTGTACGACCCCATCGTGATGGGGGAAAAGGGCGAGGACCAGTACGGCGTGTTCCTCAAGGACTACAAGCCCTCTCCCTGGTAAAGAAAGTTTGAGTACAGCTAAGGCCCTTAAGCGTTCGTCTTAAGGGCCTTAGTTGTGCAAAATGCCTATGCGAGACGGGTGATCTCCACAGACACGGAGAGACCGGAACCTCCGCCGCCGGACAGGATGCCCTTCAGCGGAGGAACGTCACGGTAGTCGCGTCCTCTGGCGACTGTGACGTGGTAGTCGCCGGCGGGCTTGTGGTTGGTGGGGTCCCAGCTGCGCCATTCGCCGTCCCACCATTCCAACCAGGCGTGTGACTGCCCGGCGACTGTTTCGCCGATGTCCGCGGAGGACCGCGGGTGGATGTAACCGGAAACGTAGCGTGCCGGGATCCCGCTGCAGCGCAAGGCTCCGATGGCAAGGTGAGCCAGGTCCTGGCACACGCCCTGGCGCTGCGACCACGCCTGCTCGGCATTCGTCGTCACACCGGTGGTGCCCTTCATATAGGTCATTTCACCAGCCATCCAGGCGAACACAGCCAGGGCCGCCTCATGGGGGTTCTTTCCTTCGACAATGCCTGGAACGATGTCCAGTACTTCTTCGCCGGGGCCGCTCAACCGGGACTGGGGCAGCCAGTCACTGAATTCGTCCTGGATCTTGTCCGAGGCGATGACGTCCCAGCCGACAATGTCGTCCTCCGTTGCCACCCGTTCCGTGCGGTGCACTTCCACCGTGGCAGTCGCCAGCACTTCCAGGCTCTCGTGCGGCATCTGCATATCAAACGCCGTGACCCGGGTGCCCCAATAGTCACGGTAGGTGCTCACGGAGGCCTGGTTTGGCGACACTTTGAGGGACGCCTCCAGGACCACTTGCTGGCCGTCCGTCAACGGGGTCATCCGGGCCTCGTTGTAGGACAGGGTCACGCGGCGGTTGTACTTGTAGGCCGTCTTGTGGACGATGCTCAGCCGGGTCATGAAACTTCTCCCACCCAGGCATGCTCATCAGCCTGATTGAAGTACTTACGGGAAATGGCATCCGACGCCTGCGTCACGGCCTTCTGCACACGTTCCATGTGCTCGGGCAGTTCAGACATGAGGTCATCGGTGCGGTGGAACTCAAGGAACGTCCGGGCCTGGCCCACGATCCGCCGGGCATCGTTGATGAAGCCCACGCGCTGCGCTGAAGGATCCAGTTTTGCCAGGCAATCGTCGGCGTCGCGCAGGGCGTAAACGATTGAACGCGGGAAGAGCCGGTCCAGGAGGAGGAATTCGGCCGCATGCTGGTCTCCGAAGGCTGCCCGGCGGGTGCGGATGAAGGATTCGTAGGCACCGGCACAGCGCAGCATGTTGACCCAGGACATGCCGGCCGACTGGACATCACGGGTTGACAGCATGCGGGCGGTCATGTCGGCCCGCTCAAGGGAGCGCCCGAGCACCATGAACAGCCAGCTTTCGTCGTGGCTCACAGTCGTGTCAGCCAGGCCGCGCACCATGGCGGTCCGCTCAAGCACCCAGTTGCAGAAACGGTATGTTCCTACGACGTCCTTGCGGTGCTGGTTCAGGCCGTAGTACGTCGTGTTGAGGCTTTCCCACAGCGACTGGGAGACGGTTTCCCGGGCACGCCGCGCATTCTCACGGGCTGCCCCGAGGGAACCGGCGATCGAGGAGGCGCTCTGCTTGTCATAAGCCAGGGCATGGAGCAGCTCAGGCAGGCCGAAGTCCTCGCTTTGGGGCTTGGCACCCATGACGGCGAGCAGTTCCCGCGCAACGCTCCGCTGCTCCTCGAGGGGCAGGTGGTTCAGGCGCTCCAGGTGCACGTCAAGGATCCTGGCAGTACCGTCGGCGCGTTCTACGTAGCGCCCGATCCAAAATAGTGACTCAGCAATACGGCTCAGCATGGAACTGTGCCTCCTTCACGTGGTGCCTGTAGGAGTTCAAGTAGTTGGTGGCGGGGTTCACTGCTGCTGCTCCGTCTGCCGGTCGCGCCAGTTGCTTTCCACAGGCCACACAGAAACCTGTTCGCGTACTGTCACGGACTGGCGTGGAATGACCTCGGCCGGCAACTCGGGTGAATTGGCCAGAACCCAGGTGTCCTTGGAGCCGCCACCTTGGCTGGAGTTCACGATCAGGGACCCTTCCTTCAGCGCAACGCGGGTCAGGCCGCCGGGCAGAACCCAGACGTCATCGCCGTCGTTCACGGCAAACGGCCGCAGGTCCACGTGGCGGGGACCGAACTTGTCGCCGGAAAGCGTCGGCACCGTGGAGAGTTGCAGGACAGGCTGGGCGATCCACCCACGCGGGTCTGCGATCACGCGCTTGCGCAAGGCATCCAGTTCGTCCTTGGACGCGTCCGGGCCGATGACCAGGCCCTTGCCACCGGAACCGTCAACCGGCTTGACCACCAGTTCGTCGAGGCGGTCCAGAACATGCTCCCTGGCTTCCTTTTCCTCGAGCCGGAAAGTATCGACGTTGGCGATGATCGGCTCTTCGTGAAGGTAGTACCGGATCAGGTCAGGCACGTAACTGTACACGAGCTTGTCATCGGCTACGCCGTTACCCACCGCGTTTGCGATGGTCACACCGCCGGCGCGGGCAGCGTTGACCAAGCCGGGGCAGCCGAGCATGGAATCGGAGCGGAACTGGAGGGGGTCAAGGAAGTCGTCGTCGATGCGCTTGTAGATCACGTCCACCCGTTGCTCGCCTGCCGTGGTCCGCATGTACACGCGATTTCCACGGCAGATAAGGTCGCGTCCTTCCACGAGCTCCACGCCCATCAAGCCTGCGAGGAGGGTGTGCTCGAAGTAGGCGCTGTTGAAAACGCCAGGGGTCAGGACAACCACGGTGGGATCGTCGACGCCGGCGGGTGCTGTTTTGCGCAGGGCCGAAAGCAGGCGCCGGGGGTATTCCTCCACGGGCCGGATGTGCTGCTGGCCGAACGCCTCGGGCAGACCCTTGGCCATGGCCCGGCGGTTCTCCAGAACGTAGCTCACGCCCGACGGGACGCGGACGTTGTCCTCCAGGACGCGGAAAGTTCCGGCAGCATCACGGACGACGTCGATACCCGAGACGTGCACACGGACGCCCCCGGACGGTTCGAATCCGTGGACCGCCCGGTGGAAGTGCGCGCTGGTGGTGACGAGCTGCCGTGGGATCACGCCATCGGCCACCACCGCCATGCGTCCATAGACGTCGTTGAGGAATGCTTCAAGGGCCTTGACGCGCTGGGCTACACCGCGCTCCAGGACGTCCCATTCGTCGGCCGGGATGACGCGGGGAACAATATCGAGTGGGAAGGGCCGCTCCTCCCCCGCGTAGTCGAAGGTCACTCCGCGGTCCAGGAAGGTGCGGGCCATGGAGTCCGCCCTGGCGGTGACATCCGCCAGGGAAAGCTCGCGCAGGGCACCCGAAACCTGACCGTAGGATTTTCTGGCTACATGGCCCGGGGCAAACATCTCGTCGTAGGCGCCACTGCGGGCGGCGGCCTCGGAGTAATCCTGGAATAGGTCAGACATGGGAATTAGACAATCACCTTTTCGAGTCGAGCGCATTTCGCGTTGATTGTGTCGCTGTTTCCGGGAACCCCCGGTTCGCCTTTCCGTGCCCCCATCCGGCAGGGTTGAGGCATGCCCTTCAAGAGTCCTGCTTCCCAGCTGTCCCGGTTGGGGCCGGGGTTGGTCCTGTGCTTCGCCGCAACGGGCCTTGCCTTCACCATCCACGCGGTCTTGCCAGCTGTTCCGGCCATGACTCTCGCTGTTGCCTTGGGCTTGCTCTCAGCAAATATACCGGGCACCTCTGTCCTCACTGCGGGGCGCGCCCGCCCGGGCCTGGACTTCGCCGGAAAGCACCTCATGCGGGCCGGAATCGTGTTGCTGGGCCTCAGGGTCAGCATTCAGGACGTGCTGGCACTGGGCTGGTTGTCCCTGGTCCTGATAGCCGGTGTGGTGCTGGTCAGCTTTGTGGGTACCTATGGGCTGGCTCGCTTGCTGCGCCTTCCCGGCGAGACTGCCCTGCTGATCGCCACGGGCTTTTCCATCTGCGGCGCCTCAGCTATCGGCGCGATGGCTGCTGTGCGGCGCATCAGGCATCAGGACACGGTGCTGCCGGTGGCGCTCGTAACGCTGTGCGGCACCCTTGCCATTGGGGTGTTGCCCCTCCTCATGCACCCCCTGAACCTGAATCCGGAACAGTTCGGGGCCTGGACCGGCGCTTCCGTGCACGATGTGGGCCAGGTGGTGGCCACGGCGCAAACTGCCGGGACGGCGGCCCTGGCGATCGCCGTCGTCGTGAAATTGACGCGGGTGGTCCTGCTGGCTCCGGTAGTGGCGGCGGCGGGACTGCACCAGCGCATCGACCACGTGCGGAAGCGCGCCAACGGTGCCGGGCACCAGGACGGCGGGAGCGACGGAAAATTCCCGCCCATCGTTCCGTTGTTCGTGGTCGGATTCCTTGCCATGGTCGCGGTCCGATCCATGGGCTGGGCTCCCCCGGCAGTCCTCGAGATGGCCGCACTGGTGCAGGACATCCTGCTGGCATCGGCGCTGTTCGGACTCGGATCCGCGGTGCGCGTCCGGACGCTGATACACACAGGTGGACGTGCCGTGATGGTGGCCCTTGGCTCGTGGCTGATCATCGCCTCGCTGGGCCTGGTTGCTGCCCGGATCATGATTAGATAGCCGTGTGTCGAATCACAATCTGTCGCGCGATGAAGCCGCCACCCGTTCAGCCCTGATCACCACCCACAGCTACGACGTCACCCTCGATGTCCGCGACGCGGCAGATCCCGCAGTCGCCGGCTACCCGAGCACCAGCACCATCACGTTCTCCGCCGAGCCCGGCTCTGCCACGTTCCTGGATTTCATCAGTGGCGGCGTGCAGTCAGTGGTGCTGAACGGCCGGGCCCTGGACGTCGACGCGGTGGTGGACCGGGACCGGGTTATCCTGGAAGACCTCGCCGCCGACAACCAGGTGACGGTGGCCGGAACAGCGCTCTACAGCCGCTCCGGGGAAGGCATGCACCGCTTCGTGGACCCCGCTGACGGGCAGTGCTACCTCTACACCCAGTACGAACCAGCCGACAGCCGCCGCGTCTTCGCCAACTTCGAACAGCCCGACCTCAAAGCCGAGTTCACCTTCCGCGTCATCGCGCCGGCAGGCTGGGAGGTCGCGTCCAACGGGGTGGAGACCGCACGAACGCCGTTGGCGGATGATCCCAAAGCCGCCCAATGGGACTTCGCAACCACCAAGCGGATGTCCACCTACATCACCACCGTGCTTGCCGGACCCTACTTCAAAGCGACGGACCACTGGGGGGCAACGCTCGACGACGGCACCCGCCTTGAGGTGCCGCTGGCACTTTACTGCCGCGCCTCCTTGGCGGACGCTTTCGACGCCGGCGAGCTGTTCCGGCTAACCAAGAACGGCCTGGAGTTCTTCAACCGACTCTTTGACTATCCCTACCCCTGGGGCAAGTACGACCAGGCGTTCGTGCCCGAATACAACCTCGGGGCCATGGAAAATCCCGGGCTGGTCACCTTCACGGAAAAGTACGTTTACGCATCACGCGCCACCGACGCCCAATACCAGGCACGCGCCAACACCCTGATGCACGAGATGGCCCACATGTGGTTCGGCGACCTCGTCACCATGAACTGGTGGGACGACCTCTGGCTCAAGGAGTCGTTCGCCGATTTCATGGGTACCCTGGGCGTGGATCGTGCCACCGACTGGGACACCGCGTGGGTGAACTTCGCCAGCAAACGCAAGGCATGGGCGTACCTGCAGGACCAATTGCCCACCACCCACCCGATCGTCGCCGACATCCCGGACCTTGAAGCGGCCAAGCAGAACTTCGATGGCATCACCTACGCCAAGGGCGCTTCGGTCCTGAAACAACTGGTCGCCTACGTTGGCTTTGACGCCTTCATCGCCGGATCACGGCAGTACTTCCGCGACCACGCCTACGGCAACACTTCCCTGAAAGACCTTCTGGAAGCCCTGGGTGCGGCGTCGGGACGCGACCTGGCCGGTTGGGCGCGCCAATGGCTGCAAACTTCCGGGATCTCCACCATCTCGGCCGAGATTGTCGAAGACGACGGGATACTGGGCGCGGTGACGCTTCGACAGGACGCGATCGACCCCATCACAGGGCACCAGGAACTCCGACCCCACCGCATGCGGCTGGGCTTGTACGACGCCGACTCAAGCGGTGCCCTCGTCAGGACCGAAAGCATCGAAATGGATGTGGACGGTCCCAGCACGCTGGTGGCCGAACTCAACGGTAAACCACGGCCAGCCCTCCTGCTGGTCAACGACGACGACCTGAGCTATGCAAAGATCAGGCTCGATCCCGGATCCGAACACACGGTCAGGACGTCCCTGGACAAGATCCAGGACCCCATGGCCCGCGCGCTGTGCTGGACGGCTCTATGGGATTCGGCCCGCGACGGCGTCACCCCCGCAGCACGCTATGTCGCTGCAGTGGAACAGTTTGCCCCGACCGAAACCGGTATCGGCGTCCTGCTCAACGTCCTGGGCAACGCCTCCACCGCCATTGAACGGTTCGTGCCCGCTGCGACGCGGGACGGTGTCCGCAAGGACTTCCTGGCCGTTGCTGCCGCACAGTTGAAGGCCGCCACAGCGGGGTCGGACCAGCAACTCGCCTGGGCCAGGACACTAGCGGATGTCTCGCGGCATGGCGACGCTGAGCTCTCCCTGCTGCGCAGCATCCTTGACGGCAGCGTCGTCATTGAGGGCCTCGCCGTCGACGCGGAACTGCGCTGGAGCCTGTGGCAGGCCCTGGCAGCCCACGGACAGGCGTCGCAAGCTGAGCTCGACCGGGAGCTCGAAGCCGACAAGACAGCCTCAGGGAGGGAAGGCCACGCTCTTGCCTCGGCGGCCCGCCCCGACCCTTCGGTGAAGGCCGCAGCGTGGGACTCGGCAGTCCTCGGCACCGGACTGTCCAATGAAATCCTGAGCGCGACCATTGCAGGCTTCGCTACGGCCCCGGCCGCCATGCTGGAACCGTATGTGGAGCCGTATTTCGACTGCCTCGAAAAGGTGTGGGCGGAGCGGAGCATTGAGATTGCCGGGAGAATCGTCCGCGGACTGTTCCCTGCCGCCCAGGACCTTGGGGAAGGCACGCAACCAGCCGGGCACCCGGTGGTGGTTCGTACCGACGAATGGCTAACGGCGCACGGTGACGCTCCGCGCGCGTTGCGCCGTATCATTGTCGAACAGCGCAGCCACCTGTTGCGTGCGCTGACAGCCCAAGCCGCCCGGGGTTAGCGCGGGCCGGGAAAACAACTGTCAGGGAACCCGGTTCAGCCATTCATCCGTGCCGAACTTCGCGTCAACCCGCTTCCCGGCCTCGGCCAGTTCCGCTTCGCTGAGCCGGGATTCCACTGCACCATAGCGCTCGGTGAAGACTTCCTGCATGGCCTTGAGGATAGCGGATCGGGCCAGGCCGGTCTGGCGACGCAGAGGGTCCACGCGCTTCTTGGCGCTGCGGGTTCCCTTGTCGGATAGCTTCTCCTTGCCGATGCGCAGGACGTCCACCATTTTGTCGGCGTCGATGTCGTAGCTCATGGTGACGTGATGGAGCATGCCACCGTTGGCAAGCCGCTTCTGGGCCGCTCCGCCGATCTTGCCTTGGTCCGTTGCGATGTCGTTGAGCGGGACGTAGAAAGCGTTGATGCCGAGTTTCTCCAGCGCGGCCATGACCCAGGAATCCAGGAACGCATAGGAGTCCGCGAAACTGATTCCATCCACCAGGGTCTGCGGAAGGTACAGCGAATACGTAATGCAGTTTCCGGCCTCCATGAACATGGCTCCCCCGCCGCTGATCCTGCGCACCACGGTGATGCCATGACGGGCCACTCCGTCGGGGTCCACTTCGTTCCGGACGGACTGGAAGCTGCCAATGACCACGGAGGG
This sequence comes from Arthrobacter sp. B0316-5-4, assembly GCF_059090325.1. NCBI lineage: Bacteria > Bacillati > Actinomycetota > Actinomycetes > Micrococcales > Micrococcaceae > Arthrobacter > Arthrobacter sp. B0316-5-4. The sequence continues at coordinate 523,002 of NZ_JBNHFN010000002.1, read as the reverse complement.
TTCTTCCCAGTCCCAGAACCGCAGCGTGGGGTTCCGCAGCCCTGCGCCCACTTCCTCAGTGAGGACTTCGTCCAAGGCCACGTTTACTTCGGTTGGCAGGACCGTCGGCGGGATGACCTCCCATTGGTGGTCGGACCAGCCCGTGGCCTTGGACAAAGCCCGTCGAACGGTTACGGCCACGGCTTCCGCGGAGAAGCCGAACAAAACGGCGCCTTCAGGCAGGCCGGCGGTTACTGCCGCAGCAATGTCCGCGGCTGTTGACGTATCCGGGAGCCCCGTCAACGCCCGGTTGATGTCCTGCAGGGCCTCATCGGGCTCCAGGAAGAAGTCTCCGCTCAGGGAGACGTTCGCGAAGCTACCGTTCGCCACTTCAAGGTCCACCACCACCAGTTTTCCGCCGGGAACCTTATATTCGCCGTGTAGGCGGGTGTCGTCGTCGTGATTCTGTGTTTCAGGCGTGGGCTGGGAAGTCATGCTGTCCATCTTGCCGGAAAACGCAAAAGCCCGCATTGCCGGAATTCCAGCAATGCGGGTCTTTGAAAAGACTTGGGGTGAAGTGGTTACTTCTTGCCGCCGAAGCCCTTGAAGCGAGCGTTGAAGCGCTCGACGCGGCCAGCGGAGTCCATGATGCGCTGCTTGCCCGTGTAGAACGGGTGGGACTCCGAAGAGATTTCGACGTCGATAACCGGGTAGGTGTTTCCGTCTTCCCACTCGATGGTCTTCGAGGAAGACACGGTGGACTTGGTCAGGAACTGCGTACCGGAGGCCAGGTCGTTGAAGACAACAGCTTCGTACTTCGGGTGGATATCAGACTTCATAATGGGACCTTTTGTTCACGCAACTGGATTTTGCCAGCTGCCAGGTATGAATGGAGGTGGTCCGTCACTGGACAGTGAATCTTCCAGCGGCTGGGCCAACAACCAATCATAGCGGAAACGGCCATGCCATACGAACCGGCTTCAGTCCCGCGGACGGAGTTCCCAGAACGCCACCGCCGAGGCTGCGGCGACGTTGAGTGAATCGACGCCAGCCCGCATCGGGATCTTGACGGCGAGGTCGACGGCGCCCAACGTGTCCTCGCTCATGCCGGCACCTTCGGTACCAAGGACCAGGGCAAGTTTTGGGATCTGCCGTGCGGCCAGGTCGTCGAGGTCCACCGCATCCTCCGTCAGCTCCATGGCGGCCACCGTGAAGCCCTGTTCCTTCAGACGGGACAAGTCGTCGGGCCAGCTTTCCAGACGCGCCCACGGCACCTGGAAGACCGTGCCCATGCTGACGCGCACGCTGCGCCTGTACAGCGGGTCACCGCACCTGGGCGAAACCAGGACGGCGTCCACACCCAGCGCCGCAGCGGAACGGAAGATCGCGCCCACATTGGTGTGGTCCACTATGTCCTCCAGCACGGCCACGCGCTGCGCGTTCGCGAGGAGCTCTTCCAACGGAACAGGCGCCGGCCGGTGCATGGCTGCCATCGCTCCGCGGTGCAGGTGGAAGCCGGTGATTTCCTCCAGAAGGGAGGCCTTCCCGATGAAGACCGGAACCTGCGGATACTGCTGGAAGACGTCGTCGAGGTCTTCCAGCCACTTCTCGGCGAGGAAGAACGAGCGGGGCTGGTGTCCCGCGGCCAGGGCCCGGCGGAGGACCCGCGAGGATTCGGCAATGTACATGCCTTCCTCCGGTTCGCGGAGTTTCCGGAGGTGTACATCGGTGAGGGTGGTGTAGTCCGTGACGCGTGGATCATCGGCGGACTCAAGGTAGTGGAAGGTCACCGGAAGATTATTTCAGCAGGTTGGCGATCATGAAGCCAAGGGCCACGATGCCCAACGTGAAAATGACCGCGCGCAGGACCTTGGGCGAGAGCTTACGGCCCACCCTTGAGCCCACCAGTCCGCCAATGGTGGAACTGACGGCAATGAGGAGGACCACCAGCCAGTTGATCCGGTCGAACGCGAAGATCAGGTAGGAGATCGCGGCCACCATGTTGACGCCCAGTACCAAAATGTTCTTCATGGCGTTCGCGTTTTGCATGGTTCCCGAGAGGAAGACGCCAAGGATACCCACCAGCAGGATTCCCTGGGCGGCCACGAAGTAGCCGCCGTAGACGCCAGCCAGGTAGACCAGGGCGACGAGGAGCACGCCGTGGCTTCGGTCGCGGATGGCGTGTTCAGGATTTTGTTCCCGGTTGCGAACCCACGCCTGGAGTTTGGGCTGGAAGACAACCATCAGCAAAGCAACCACCAGCAACACCGGGGCCACGTAGTGGAAGACCTTCTCCGGAAGGTGCAGGAGCAGCCATGCTCCGGTGATGCCGCCCAGCAACGAGGCCGGAAGAAGTTTCATCAGCTGGCGGCCCCGACCAGCCAGTTCGCGGCGGTACCCCCATGCTCCGGCCGCGGTGCCGGCCACCAGGCCCATGGCGTTGCTCATGGACGCGACCACCGGGGTCACCCCAAGCGCGATGAGCACTGGGAAGGTGACCAGCGTGCCGGAACCGACCACCGCATTGATGGTGCCGGCCCACAGCCCGCGAAAAAGACCAGGATGCTGCCAAGAATTTCCACTGTAGGTTTCTAACCCGCTTAGCGGCGGGCGACGGCCGTGTAGCGGCCAGCGTTTTCCGTGACGTTCAGGGCCAGGCCGAAGGTATTGCTGAGGTGTTCGTCCGTCAGCACTTCCTTGATGGGACCTGCGGCCACCACACCGCCTTCGCGCAGGAGCATGGCGTGGGAGAAGCCCGGCGGTACTTCTTCAAGGTGATGGGTAACCAGGACCATGGCAGGGGCATCCTCGTCGCTGGCGAGCTCGCCCAGCTTGTGGACCAGTTCTTCGCGGCCGCCCACATCCAGGCCGGCCGCAGGTTCGTCCAGGAGAAGCAATTCAGGATCTGTCATGAGGGCCCGGGCGATCTGGACGCGCTTGCGCTCCCCCTCTGACAGGGTGGCAAAGGTGCGGTTGAGCAAGGGGCCCATTCCCCAGTCGTTAAGGAGACGGAAGGCGCGACGTTCGTCGTCGCGTTCGTAGCCTTCGCGCCACCGCCCGGTGACGCCGTAGGCGGCCGTAACCACCACGTTCAGCACGTTCTCGTGTTCCGGAATCTGGGTTGCGAGTGCTGCCGAAGACAAACCGATCCGGGGGCGCAATTCGAAGACGTCGACGCGGCCAAGGACTTCGTCGAGGATCCCGGCCTGGCCGCTGCTGGGATGCAGTCGCGCTGCAGCGATCTGGAGAAGGGTCGTCTTGCCGGCACCGTTGGGGCCCAGGATGACCCAGCGTTCGCCTTCGTTGACCTCCCAGTCAACCTTGTCCAGCAGGGTCTTCTTGCCTCGGACAACGCTGACGGAAGCCAATTCCAGAACATCACTCATAGCAGTAGACACTAGGACAAAAATCCACATGACTGATAACCGGTTGCGGCGCGTGCTCAGTGACATGAAACGAATTCGGGCGCGTGCGGTGCCCTCAGTAGGATTGAGGCCATGACTTCGAACTTGGCTGCGGTCAGCTATGGCGTGAACTTGACCCCCGAATCCCTCGACAATGTCCGGCATGCCCTGGCCGGCGCCGGCGTCGCGGTGTTGTCGGAATCACACTCGGCAGATGAGCGCTTCGCCGTTCATACTGCGGCACTCACCCCCGCCATCGACACGGCCGCGGACCTCGCCGGCGTGCGACGCAAGGTAGCGGAGGCAGCGCGCCCCGGAGTGGATACGGCCATTGTTCCCGAGGGGCTCCGGCAAGCAGCCCGGAAGCTCCTCATCATGGATGTCGACTCCACCTTGATCCAGCAGGAAGTCATCGAGCTCCTCGCCGCGCATGCAGGCAAGCGGGAGGAAGTGGCTGCCGTCACCGAGGCGGCCATGCGGGGCGAACTTGACTTCGCCCAGAGCCTCCACGCCCGCGTTGCCGTGCTTGCCGGGCTGCCGGCCGCCATCGTCGATTCCGTCCGGGAAGAGGTTCGCCTCAGCCTCGGGGCCGCGGAACTGGTTGCTGCGTTCAAGGCTGCGGGCCACGCTGTGGCCGTGGTGTCTGGCGGGTTCAACCAGATCCTTGGACCGATTGCGGAAGGGTTGGGCCTGGATTATTGGATCGCCAATGAGCTGGAAATTGTCGACGGCGCGTTGACCGGCAAGGTGCTCGGCGCCGTCATTGATCGTGCTGCCAAGGAGAAGTACCTGCGCGAATGGGCGGCTGCGGAGGGCATCAGCCTGGAGCACACTATTGCGGTGGGTGATGGTGCCAATGATCTGGACATGCTGGGAGCGGCCGGGATTGGCATTGCCTTCAATGCCAAGCCCGCTGTTCGTGCTGTTGCGGACGCCGCCGTCAACATGCCGTATCTGGACGCCGTCCGGCACATCGCCAACGTCTAACACGTCGAAGTCCTCCCGGACTCCTGTCCTCATTTGCCATGCCTTTGAAACTGCATAAGTGGTTCTGCATTGCATTTCGTGACGGGCAATTCCCGGTTATTTATCGGATTGTCATTCAATCGCAGTAAATAGCCAGACAAATATGCCTGCCCATTTTCATGTGTGAGTATAGGAACTTCAAAAGGAAATCCGTTATGCATTAGCGGTCCGGGATGAAGGAAGTGCAGGGGCAGGCGGTGGACCGTTCGGGACGCACGTGGAAATGGTGGAAACGTAATGACGGTCTGGAAGCGGCGGAACTGATGTATTTTGCCGCCGAAGAAACTCCCACACCCCTTGATGAAATCCTCGGGGTCGAACCGCACGTCGGCGATCTACCGGTTACTGAGGTGTTCGATCCTGTATCTTCCAGCGGAACGCCCCTGTACCAGGAGACCCGAACCATCTACTTCACGGATTCCGGCCATGACGAAACAGAACAGGAAGAATCCATTATGAGCTCACTTGATGACGCCATGAAGCAACTGCTGTCCATAGAGGGCGCTACTGGTGCGGCCATCGTTGACTACTCCAGCGGGATGGCCCTGGCGCAGGGCGGAAATCCCGGCTTCGACCTCGGAGTGGCCGCAGCTGGTAACTCCAACGTGGTCAGCTCCAAGCTGCGCACCATGGCGGACCTGAAGCTCGACAGCAACATCGAAGACATCCTCATCACCCTGGGTACCCAGTACCATCTGATCAACGTCCTGAACTCCGCAGGATCCAAAGGCCTTTTCGTGTATTTGGTGCTCGATCGCACCTACGCGAACCTGGCCCTGGCACGCCACAAGCTCAGCAGCATCTCCAAGGGCGTCAGCATCTAGGTCCTGTGTTTTCACGGAAAAGGACGGCCGCGTACACCGCGACCGTCCTTTTCTTCGTCAGTAACCGCCCGTCGAGAAGCAGCCGGGGTCAGGTCCTCACCCGCCGCGCATCTCCGGTGCCTGACTCAAACTTCACGCCCAACATGTGATGGACCAGGACGTCCTCGTTCGTGTTGGCATTGGCCTCGATGGTGACAAGCTCCCCATCGCGCATCACCCCAATCCGGTGGCACCAGCTAACCAACTCCGACAAGTCTGACGACAACAGGATGATCGCAACGCCCAGCTCGCTAAGTTCGCTGAGCATCCTGTAAACGACTTCCTTGGCACCGATGTCGATGCCGCGACTGGGATGGCTGAGAATCAGCACATCACAGCCGGCAGTCATCCATTTGGCCAGCTGCACCTTTTGCCGGTCACCTCCGGAAAGTGTGTCCAAGGACCCATGGATGTTGGTGGTTTTGATGCGCATGCGCCGAACCACCTCAACCACGCCCCGCAACGCGGCGATCTCGTCCTCCAGGCCTCCGGTTGCGGCGCTCCCGTGCTGAAGCCCCTCCGTGATGCTCGCATCGGGCGCCCACGATTCGGCCGTATCTGACAAATAGCCGATTTTCAGTCTCGACGCGTCCTGGGTTCCGCGGATCTCAACGCGCTCACCCCGCACGCGGATCTCGCCGGACGTGCTCGGATGAACGCCAACCAGGGCCTCGATCAGCTGGTAGACGCCCGAGCGATGTGTTCCCACCAGGCCAAGGAACTCTCCTTTGGAGACGTCGAAGGACACTCCCCGAACAGCGTCACCTACGCTGAGGTCCACCACACGCAAGGCCTCTTCAGCGTTGCTCCGGTCGGCGGGCCTGGCGTTGCCTTCGAGCCGGTGTTGAAGCAGCAGGAACGCCAGTTCGTCGACGTCGGTCTGGCTGGCTTCCAGCACTTTGTGGACCCTGCCGTCCCTCAATATGGCGATGCGGTGGGCAATGGAGCGGACCTCATCCAGGCGATGTGTGATGTAGATAATCGCACGGCCCTGCCTGGTCAGCATGCGCAGAACCTGATGCAGGACTGCAACATCGTGATCCGGAAGTGAAGCGGCAACCTCATCCATGATGACCAGTTGGGCTTCTTCGGCAACCATCCTGAGAACTTCCACGAGCGCCTGCTCGGCCCGGATCAGCGTGCCCACCTTGGCGTCCGGATCCATGGTGACGCCTATGTCACGGATCAGTTCAGCTGCCCGGCCGCGGAGCTCCTCATGGGACCTGCCGGCCTGGAAAGTACCGCGAAAGATTGCCTTCGCGATGGTCAGGTCCGGATCCAGCCGGAAGTTCTGCGGGATGAGCCCGACGCCGCAGGCTTGCGCTTCCTCTGTCGATTCAGGCCGATACTCATCCCCCGCCAACATGATGTGGCCGGCATGGTGCTGATGGGATCCTGCCAGGACGCCCATGAGCGTCGTTTTTCCGGCACCGTTGGTCCCAATCATGCCGAGAATTTCGCCGCGATTCAGCGAAAGGCTGACGCCGTTGAGGATTTGCCGTTGTTCATAGGACGCATGGATGTCATCTGCATGCAGTAATAAGTCCAAAGAAACTCCTGTATGAGCCGCAACCTGTGAGTCAAGCGGTTTTGGGCGTGCGCATTGATGATGGGCCAGAAAGGTGGCACCTTGCAGAGTCAATCAGACGGCAGGGGCAAATGCAAAAGTAGAAACAAGAAACACTTACTCCTATTTCGTGACGCATTTCCTATCAATATTTATGCAATTGTCATCAGGCATAGTTTCATCCCGCCAGCAGCTGCGGAGTTAAAGCGGAACGGCCCGGGACGATGTCCCGGGCCGTTCCGTGTGAAGCGGTGAACTACTACTCGGCTGACTTGCTGAAGTAGTCCGAGCCTCCGACGTACTCAGTGTGTCCCGATTCGACGTCGGCGGTCACCATTTTGGCGACCTCGGCCGCGAACTCCTGCACGGAGTACAGCTTTCCGGCTTCGGCGCGGCGAGCTTCGATGGCGCCCGGGTTGGAGCGGTCCAGCAGGGTGGCCGTCACTGTTCCTTCGATCATGTCACCTGAAACGACCACCAAGGAGATGCCCTTGTCTGCCAGGTTCGGCAGGAGAGCACGCAGGGCGTCCTCGCCGGCGCGCTTGCTCTTGGCGACGGGTTCGTATTCGGGCATGGTGGGCACGGTTTCCACAAAGTGGGCCTGGTGGCTGGTCACGAAGACGACGCGCGAGCCCTCCGGCATCAGCGGCACGGCGGCGTTGAGCATGTTGACCTGGGCGTCGCGGTTCAGTTTGAGCGCGTACCCTTCCTCCATGCCGGACTCCATGCCGCCCGAAGCGTTGAGCACCAGGACGTCCAGGGAGCCGAACTCCTCCATCGCCGTGCTGGCCAGTGCGTGTACGCCTTCGTCGGTGGTGAGGTCTGCTCCTACGGCGGCCGCGCGGCCGCCCGCTGCCTGGATGTCAGCTACAACCTTGTTGGCGCGAGGTGCCTTTTGGCGGTAGTTGACGACGACGGCGGCACCCTCGCCTGCGAGGATCTTGGCAACTTCCGCGCCGATTCCACGGGATGACCCCGTGACGATCGCGGTCTTGTTATCCAGCGTTCCCATTCGTGCTCCTTTTGTTCACTTCATCCAAATTCCGTGGGCTCGGATTCCATCTTGCCAGTGGCAAGGACCAAATCCTTTGTCGTCCCCGGACAAAAACAGTCCTGAAGGCTAGTGGCCCATTCCCAGTCCGCCATCGACCGGGATGACCGCGCCGGAGATGTAGGCGGCTTCGTCGCTGGCTACCCAGCGAACGACGTCGGCTACTTCGGATGCCTCCGCGAAGCGACCGGCCGGAACGTTGGCCAGGTACGACTTCTGGGTTTCTTCGGGCAGTTCCGCAGTCATGTCCGTGTTGATGAAGCCCGGAGCCACTACGTTCGCCGTGATCCCTCGGCTGCCGAGTTCACGGGTCAGCGACCGCGCGATGCCCACCATGCCGGCTTTGGAGGCGGAGTAGTTGATCTGGCCAGGTGCACCGTAGAGCCCGGACACCGACGAAATAAGGACCACGCGGCCTTTCCGCAGCCGGATCATACCCTTGGACGCCCGCTTGATGACGCGGAATGCGCCGGTGAGGTTGGTGTCCAGGACCGATGTGAAGTCCTCTTCGCTCATGCGGAGCAGAAGGGTGTCCTTGGTGATCCCGGCATTCGCCACCAGGACCTCGACGGGACCGTGGGCTTCCTCGACCACCTTGAATGCAGCATCGATCGACGCCTCATCGGTTACGTCGGCTTTGACGCCCAGGATTCCCTCAGGCAGTTCTGTTTCACTGCGGTAGGTGACGGCGACCTTGTCACCGTTGGCGAGGAACGATTCCGCGATGGCCAGGCCGATGCCGCGGTTGCCGCCGGTGATGAGGACGCTGCGGGGGGCAGATACTGCTTCAGACATACATGTGCTCCAGGTTCCGCGGCATTCGGTGCCGCTGCGACAGGGATTTTCCTTTGTTGATCTTATCCGCCGTACGCAGCAACCGGCGGGCAACAAGGGCCGTCCGCGGTTTGGGCCGCTACCGGCTTGGTGAGAGAATTGGAAGAGGCCTTTGGAGCGTGATGATTCAACTGTGACCACAGGAAGCAGTCCCCTGCAGCAAGTGCCCGGAGACCCGGACGCTGTTTCCGGCGACCCCGAAGTCCACAGCATCACCGATGCGGCAGCTGCCCACTCCGAGGACATGCGTCAGCGCATGATCAAGTATGCGATCGCCATGGGCATCCGCATGGTCTGCATCATCCTGATCTTCGTCGTGGACGGTTGGTTTAAGATCATCGCAATCGCGGGTGCTGTCTTCCTTCCCTGGATTGCGGTGGTCATCGCCAACGGCAGTGACAAGGCCGAGGACCACAGCGAATCCCTGCTGGACTACGTGGCAGTAACGGAAATCGAAAAACCGTCCCAACCCGCGGAGGATGAATCCGCGGACACGCCAACCGTGCTCCAAGGCGAACTGGTGGATGACGAACCATCGGCCAGCCCTGCGGAACACACCCGTGGCGAAGCAAGCGAGGCCGGGAAATCCGGCGATGAACAGGCGACTTCATGAATATCTTTAGCCTCGGCAACCCCGCCCTTTCAGGCCAGGAATCCCGGCAGGCCGCGGGGCCGGCGACATGCTCACGGAAGGGTTGCCGAGCCGGCGCTGAGTGGCAGCTTCTATGGAACAACCCACGCATCCATACACCTGAGCGGCGGAAAGTGTGGCTCTCCTGCGGCGACCACCGGGAGTGGCTGGAGGACTACCTCCAAACCCGGGGCCTCTGGAAGGAAAGCGTGCCGTTCGTGGCCGACGAGGACCCTGCGAACGAGGCCGGCTGAATGTACCGTTTCCTTTTCTCCAGCAAATGGCTGGGGTACTTTGTCCTGGCCGTGATCTTCGCCACCGCGTGCGTTTTCCTGGGCCGCTGGCAGATGGATCGCCGGGCCGAGACTCTTGCAGAGATCAATCGCGTGGTCAGCAACTATTCAGCGACCCCCATCCCTTTTACGGAAATCAGCGACCAGTTCCACGCCCTGGACCCAGAACGGGAATGGACGCAGGTCCAGATGCGGGGCAGTTACGATCTGGACGGCCAGCGTGTTGTCCGTAACCGTCCGCTGAACGGCCAGCCGGGCTACGACGTCGTGGTTCCCTTCCGGCTCACCACCGGCGAGTCGGTGGTCATTGACCGCGGCTGGTTGCCGATCGGCAACAATACACCAGGCCGTCCCGATGTAGTGCCAGCCCCTCCGACGGGCGAAGTGACCGTAGTGGCCCGACTGAAACCTGCCGAGCCGAAGCTTGACCGCGGCGCAGTGGATGGGCAACTCGCTTCAATCGACCTTGCCAGCTTCGCCAAAGAATTGCCCTACCCCATCGCCACCGGAGCGTACGGGCAGTTGGCCAGCGAGGATCCCGCGGTGCAACCGATGCCCACCCCGTTCCCGAAGCCGGCCACGGAAGAGGGCACGCACCTCTCGTACTCCCTGCAGTGGTTCGCTTTCGGTGTGCTGATGTTCATCGGTTTCGGCTACGCCGCACGTCAGCAGGCCCGCAACGCGGCCATCGACGCTGAAGAAGAAGAGGACGAAGGGATCATTGCTGCCGGTGGGACACCCAAGCCCCGCACCCCCGCGGCGCGCAAGAACAAGCGTCCCACGTCCGAAGAAGAGGAAGACGCCATCCTTGATGCCCAAGGCTACTGACACCATTCCGGACGCCGTCCTGAACGTGAAGTCGGCATTGACCGTGGCGGGCGCCAAGGACACTGTTCGCATCTTTGAGGTGAAAGTTCCTACGGCGGCCGCCGCTGCTTCGGTGCTGGGCTGCGACGTCGCCGCCATCACAAACAGCCTTATTTTTGAACTCGACGGCGCTCCCCTGCTGATCCTCGCCAGCGGCGCCGCAAAGGTGGACACGGCCCTCGTAGCGACCACATTGGGAACGGCAAAGATCCGCCGGGCGACGCCCGAATTCGTCCTGGAACACACAGGCCAGGAAGTAGGCGGAGTAGCCCCCATAGGCCACCCCCAAAAAATCCGTACGCTCCTGGACAGCTCACTGAAAGAACACGAGCTCCTCTGGGCCGGAGCCGGAGACCACAACTCCATGTTCTCCATCACCTACGCAGATCTGGCACGCATCACGAACGCTCAGGAACTCCAGGTCCGCTAGGCGAGCAGACGGCGAGTAACCCGCAAGCGAAGCGACGCGTTCAATGTGCGTAGCGTGCGTCTAAGCGAGGCACGAGCGAGCACGCGGCACATTGAGCGCGCCGCGCAGCGGACGCAACCGCGCAGCGGACGCAACCGCGCCGCGGACGCATGTACCGCGAAACTACGCCAGCGTAATGAGGTCCAGGTAGTCCTCGTTCCAGTGGTCCTCAACGCCGTCCGGAAGCAGCACCACGCGTTCCGGGTTCAGTGCCGAGACTGCACCTTCGTCGTGGCTGACCATGACAACGGCGCCGCTGTAGTTCTTAAGCGCGCCCAGGATTTCGGCGCGGCTGGCCGGGTCCAGGTTGTTGGTGGGTTCGTCAAGCAGCAGTACGTTGGCGCTGGAGGCCACAATGGTGGCGAGGGCCAGGCGGGTCTTTTCTCCACCGGAGAGGACGCCTGCGGGCTTGTCGACGTCGTCACCCGAAAACAGGAACGAACCGAGGATGCCGCGGACTTCGGCGTCCTTCATGTCCGGTGCCGAGGAACGCATGTTTTCCAGGACGGTGCGGTCGACGTCCAGGGTTTCGTGTTCCTGGGCGTAGTAGCCCACCTTGAGTCCGTGGCCGGGGATGATGTCGCCGGTGTCGGGCTTGTCGACGCCGGCGAGCATGCGCAGCAGGGTGGTTTTGCCTGCGCCGTTGAGGCCCAGGATGACCACCTTGGAGCCACGGTCGATGGCCAGGTCCACGTCGGTGAAGATTTCCAGCGAGCCGTAGGACTTGCTGAGCCCTTCGGCCGTGAGGGGGGTTTTGCCGCAGGGTGAGGGGTCCGGGAAGCGCAGTGCTGCTACGCGGTCGTTTTCGCGGACAGCTTCCAGGCCGCTCAGGAGCCGCTCGGCACGCTTGGCCATGTTCTGGGCTGCCACTGCCTTGGTGGCCTTTGCCCGCATCTTGTTCGCCTGGTCGATGAGGACCTGCGCCTTCTTTTCTGCGTTGGCACGCTCGCGCTTCCGGGCGCGTTCGTCCGTTTCGCGTTGGAGCAGGTAGCGCTTCCAGTCCATGTTGTAGTAGTCGATCTGGGCGCGGTTGGCGTCAAGGAGGTAGACCTTGTTGACAGTGGCTTCGAGCAGGTCGGTGTCGTGGCTGATGACGATCAGACCGCCCTGGTGGTTCTTCAGGAAGTCCCGAAGCCAAGTGATGGAGTCGGCGTCCAAGTGGTTGGTGGGTTCGTCCAGGAGCAGGGTTTCCGCGTCCGAGTACAGGATCCGTGCCAGCTCCACGCGGCGGCGCTGGCCACCGGAGAGGGTCTTCAACGGCTGGTTCAGGAGCCGGTCCGGCAGCGCCAGGTTAGAGGAGATCGCAGCGGCTTCGGCTTCGGCGGCGTAACCGCCGCCTGCCAGGAACTCTGCTTCGAGGCGGTCGTAGCGGCCCATGGCTTTACGCTGGACGGCGGCGTCCTCGCTGGCCATGTCCTCGTGTGCTTTCTTAAGCTTGCCAACCACGACGTCCAACCCACGGGCGGAGAGGATGCGGTCGCGGGCGAGTTGCTCCATGTCGGGTGTCCGCGGATCCTGCGGCAGGTAGCCGATCTCGCCGCTGCGGGTTACCTTGCCGCCAGCGGGGAGTCCTTCGCCTGCGAGGACGCGGGTCAGAGTCGTTTTGCCGGCACCGTTGCGCCCAACGAGGCCAATCTTGTCCCCTTTGTCCACCCGGAAGTTAACCTGGTCCATGAGCAGGCGTGCGCCGGCGCGGAGTTCGAGGTCCTGGACGGTAATCAATTCGGGTGATGCCTTTCAATGGGGAACGCCTGCGGGGACCGGTGGGCCCGGTCAGGTGCGGAGCCTGACAGTTGCGGCGGGGTGGGCTGTGAGAACAGCCTGTTCAAGTCTACCGGCACCCCGGCCGGGGACTGGCATTTGCCCGCCCAGCGGAATTTTGGGGCACCCTGCAAAGAATCCGCGGCGTGCGTTGTGGGAAGGCTCCAAAATGAGGGTCCCGTGGCGTCCGTACCCTCGAAGACAGGGGGAAGTTCCGCACACACCGCACCACATCACACTTGATTGGATCCTTCATGAGCCAGACCGACTCTGCCACAGCCCAGCGCACCACTACACCGGCCCGTCGGCGGTGGACCGCTACCGACATCGGTCTTATCGCCGTCTTCGCGGCGCTCGTCGCAGCCTCCTCGATCGTCCCCGGTATCCCGGTGGGAGCCTTGGGGGTTCCGATTACCTTGGCGACCCTCACGGTGATGCTCAGCGGACTGGTGTTGGGCGCTGGACGCGGTTTTGCCGCCGTCGGGCTCTATGTCCTGCTCGGCTTGGCAGGTTTGCCCATCTTCAGCGGTGGCCGCAGCGGGTTGGGCATCCTGGCGACGCCCTCCGCGGGCTACATTGTGGCCTTCCCCTTGGCAGCAGCCGCCACGGGCTACCTGGCCGGCGTCGTTATCCGTCGTACGGTGAAACACCGTGGCCTGTGGCTCTTCGCTGCCGCCATGGTCAGCAGCATCGTCATCATTCACGGTCTTGGTGTCCTGGGCATGATGCTCAACGGCAAGCTGGACTTCGGCAAGGCTTTCCTCGCCGACCTCGCCTTCTACCCCGGTGACATCCTTAAGAACGTGCTGGCCGTGGTCATTGCTTTGGCCATCCACAAGGCTTTCCCTGACGTCCTGGTCCGTCGGGTCAAGTAGGCAGTGAACAATCAGTTCATGAATTCCATCCATTTCGACGGCGTCGCGGTACGGGTGGCGGTCGACGGCAGCGACACTGCCAAGACCCTCCTGCACGACGTCTCGCTGGAGTTGCCGGAGCGCCGCATTGGCGTCATTGGCGCCAACGGTTCCGGAAAATCCACCCTGCTGCGCCTCCTGAATGGCCTGGTTACACCCAGCGAAGGCACGGTAATGGTCCACGGCGATGACACTGTGGCGAATGTTCGCCGGGTTCGGGGCAACGTGGGCTTCGTGTTCACCGATCCCCTGTCCCAGCTGGTCATGCCGACTGGCCGTGAAGACGTTGAACTTTCACTCCGCCGTTCGGTCAAGAACTCCAAAGAGCGCGCCGCCCGGGCCGAAACAGTCCTTGCCCGTTTCGGCCTTCTGGGCCTGGCCGACCAGAGCATCTACGAACTTTCCGGTGGGGAACGGCAGCTGCTCGCGTTGGCCGCCGTCCTGGCCGTTGACCCCAAGGTTCTGGTCCTTGACGAACCATCGACCCTGCTGGACCTGCGCAACCGGGAGCTTCTCCGCCGAACCATCGCCGGCCTGGACCAGCAGGTCATCATGTCCACCCACGATTTGGACCTGGCCCTGGATATGGACCGTGTCCTGGTTGTCGAATCGGGCCGGATAGCGTTCGACGGCGGAGCGGCGGAAGGCGTCGCACACTACCGGATGCTGTGCGCGGCGGCGTTGGAAGGGTTCCCGTCCGGAACCAGGACAGGGGACGTGCCCAGGTGAGGGGCCATGGTTTCCTGATCGCCAACTATGTGCGCGGTGACTCTGTCATCCATCGCGCACCCCTGTGGCTGAAGTTCGTGGTGGTGGCTGCCTGCGGGGCGGCATCGTTCCTGATTGTGGACTGGGCCGTTTCCCTGCTGATCTTCGGCGTCATGTGCGGCCTGTTCCTGCTCAGCGGAGCAGGCCTCGGACGACTTGCCGGAGCCATCCGGATGGTGGCGCCGATTGTGCTGGTGATCGGACTGTTCCAGTGGTGGCAACTGGGAGGGCCCACGGCGGCCCGCATCGTCCTCAACATCCTGGTGTGCGTGGTGGCAGCATCGGTGTTGACGGCCACTACCCCGGTGCAGGACCTCTTGGATGGCGTGGTCTCCCTGGCCAAGCCGTTCCGGCGGTTCGGAGCCGATCCAGAACGTTTCGCCCTGACCATTGCCGTGATGCTGCGGAGCATTCCGTTCATCGCCGGCGCTTTCTCCGACGTGCGCGATTCTGCCCGGGCCCGCGGCCTGGAGCGGAACCCCCGGGCCCTGGTCCTCCCTGTCTTCATCACTACCGTGGCGTATGCCCGGCAAACGGGTGATGCGTTGGCTGCCCGCGGCCTGGGTGAACCGGAAGACCCCTAGAGCGTTGAGTACCGCATCAGTGCCGCTGTTCCCATGCCGCCGGCGATGCTGATCATTGCGAGCCCCAGAGACGACTCCTTCGACTCCAGGAACCGCCGGCGCGCTTGGGCCAGAAGGCGGGTCACCAGGACGGCTCCCGACGCACCGTACGCGTGGCCCAGCGCCAAAGCTCCGCCGTCCAGGTTGGCCCGTTCGGGCCCGATCCCCACGTGGTCCAGGCAAGCAATTGTCTGCGCGGCGAACGCTTCATTGAATTCGATGAGGTCAATATCGTCCGGCGCCACCCCGTGTCCTGCCAGGAGCCTCTCGGCTGCGTACGCCGCACCGACACCCAGCAGTTCCGGATGCACCCCGGTGGTGTCGCACCCCAACACCAGCAAGACGTCCTCCGCGCCCATGGCGCGTGCACGCTTCAGGGAGGTAACGACGACGGCGGAGGCACCGTCGGCGTCGAAGCACGAATTCCCTGCTGTGACAGTTCCTCCGGGTACGAAGGCGGCAGGGAAACGCGCCATCATCGGCGCGCGAAGCGAAGGGCGGGGACCGTCATCGAAGGCCACCACAGTTCCCTCGTCGCCCAGTGCAACCATCTCGCCCACGAACCTGCCGTCCTGGGCGGCTTCCACCGCCCTCTGGTGGCTGCGGAGTGCGTAGTCGTCCTGCCTTTCCCGTGACACGCCACATTCCCGCGCCACATTTTCGGCTGCCACACCCATATCCGGGTCGCCGTACTCCATTGGCACGAAGGTGGCCCGCGAGTAGAAGTCCAGGCCGCCGTCGTCGTTCCTGTTGCCCCGGGCGGGAGCGGTACTGATGCTTTCGACGCCGCCCGCGATATACAGCGGGTCTCCGCCGGCCACCACAAGCCGGGACGCCATCGCAATGGCGTCCAGTCCCGAGCCGCACTGCCGGTCCACCGTGAGGCCAGGGACTGAGAATGGCAGCCCAGCCTGGAGCGCTGCGAAGCGAGCCACATTTCCGCCGCCACCCACCGCGTTTCCGATGATGACGTCGTCTACCCCCGCAGGGTCCGCCCCCACTGATTCGACCAGCGAACGGATCACCGGGGCGAGGAGGTCCGGCGCGCGGAGGTGCTTCAACTGGCCATTGGAACGGCAAATGGGAGTTCGCAGCGCAGCGATGATCACCGGTTGCAGGGACTCGTCCGTCCGAATGGTTCCTGGAGCTGCGTCAGCCAAGGGGCTGCGCCCGCGGGTCGTGGTTCTTGATCCAATCCAGGAGGACATTCCTGCTGACTTTGCCCCGGTCCGTCATGGGCAACTCCGAAAGTACGAAGAACTGCAACGGCCACTTGTCCCTCGCCAGCAGGCCGTCCAGTCCGGTGCGCAGGTGGGTGGCGGTGACTGCGCCGTAGGCAGGTACGACGCCAGCAATCACCTTTTGTCCGCGGATATCGTCAGGCGCCCCGGCAGCGACGGCCACTTCAATGCCCGGAACCGAGGCGAGGGCAAGCTCTACCTCGTGGGGGTAGACGTTCTTTCCGGCCGTAAGGATCATGTCCGAGCGACGACCCAGGATCTGGAGTATCCCGTCCTCAACATAACCTTGGTCGCCCACGGTGTACCAGCCATCAAGGCACCGCAAGGCCTGCCCGTCATCCCCCCACAGGTAGCCGTTGCTGACCATGGCGCTGCGGACGCTGATGTTTCCGTGCTGACCGTCGGGAAGCGCTCGGCCCGAGTCGTCCATGATACGCAGTTCCACGCCCGGGAACGGCTTGCCAATGCCGGTGCCGCCTGCATCGAGCCGCTCGCCCGCGGGCAGCCGGGTACCGGACACGAAGCTCAACTCCGAGGCACCGTAGTACTCGTAAATAGCGGCGTGGGGGGCCCAACGCCGTGCGGCCTCCAACGTACGGGCGTCCAACTTTGAACCCGCGCAAATGATGCTTCGAAGGCCCGAAGCGTCGACGTCGCCCGCAAGGCCACGTTCGCTGAGCAACCGCAGCATGGTGGGTGCAAGGACCAGGCGCGTAATGCCGTCATGGCTGATGGCGGCATGCGCCTCACCCACATCGAAGGATTCAAGAGTGTGGAATGCCGCTCCTGCATAGAGGCACTCCGAGAGGGCATAAAGGTTAAGGCTGGCTGATAACGGGCCCGGGGCCAACGTCCGGTCCGACGCCGTGAGGCCAAAGAACTCTATGGATGCTTCAAAGGAGGCCTGCCATGAGCTGCGCGAACGGGTGAAGGCCTTCGGGATCGACGTCGTCCCCGAGGTGAGTCCGATAAGGAAAGTGCTGGAAGGATCGCCGTCTTCCAACCCCGTACCCTCCGCGGAGCCCGAGTCCAGGATGCGTGCCGAGACTTCCTCGACCATGTGCGCCGGCCACTGCGGATCCAGGACAGCGCACCGCCGTTCCCCTGACACGGCCGCCGCATAGCGTTGCACGAAACCCAACGAGTTGGGTTCGGCAAGAACAGTGGTGGCCGCCGCAGTGCCGAGCAGCGCTGCTGCGGCGTCGCGGAGTCCGGCCCAGGTGAGCCCGGCATTTCCCACAACGACTGCGGTGTCGTGTGGGCGCTCGTCGGCCCAGAGCTGAAGTTTGTCCAGGAAAGGCATCCAGCCAATTTTACGGCAGTGTCCAACACCAAGCACCAAAAGTGACGTCTATTCTGACTGTATGAGTTTCAATGACGGTGCACAGCTTGACCCTTCCCAGGTGGAAGACCGACGTGGCAGCGGAATGGGCCGCGGAACCAAGATCGGTGGTGGAATCGGAGGCGGCATCGTGGTGCTGCTCCTGGCCCTTTTCGGGATCAATCCCAGCATCCTGGGCGATCTGACAGGCGGCGGTAGCCAACCACCTGCCATCGAAAGCGGCACCGCAGGCGCGGGAGGCCTCCAGGAGTGCCAGACCGGAGCCGACGCCGACAAACGACTTGATTGCCGGATCACGGGTACGGTCAACAGCCTCAATGCGTTTTGGCCGAACTATCTGGCCCAGTACAACGTCCAGTATTCCCGCCCGGGGACAGTCATCTTCGACCAAGCCACCAACACCGGTTGCGGGCCAGCCACCACGGACGTGGGTCCTTTCTACTGCCCCACCGACGTGAAAGCCTATTTCGATCCCGGCTTCTTCGATGAACTGGTGACCCGCTTCGGCTCCTCCGGCGGCCCCCTGGCGCAGGAGTATGTGGTGGCCCACGAATTTGGACACCATGTGCAGAACATCCTGGGCAACCTCGATAAGGCCCAGCAGGACCCGCAAGGTCCCCAGTCCGGTGGTGTCAGGGTGGAACTGCAAGCCGACTGCTACGCAGGATTGTGGGTCCGGCACGCCACAACGCAAACCGATGCAAGCGGCAAGCCGTTCCTGGATCCCCTGACCGAACAGGACCTGCAGGACGCGCTGTCGGCCGCCTCCGCCGTCGGCGATGACCGCATTCAAAAAGCGGCCACCGGCCGGGTATCCCCGGAATCGTGGACGCACGGTTCCAGCGCACAGCGGCAGAAGTGGTTCTACCAGGGCTACACCACGGGTGACATCAACAAATGCGACACCTTCGGAGTTGCCGCTCCCTAAGACCTTCGCTGTTAACAAAAAGAATGGTTCCGGGCACATTGCCCGGAACCATTCTTTTTCCCGCGGAGAGCGGGTGAAACATGCTGATCAGATGTTGAAGCCGAGGGCCCGCATCTGGTCCTTGCCGTCGTCGGTGATCCGCTCGGGACCCCACGGCGGCATCCATACCCAGTTCAGGCGCCAATCGTCAACGACTCCGTCGAGGGACTTGCCAACCTGCTCTTCAAGCACGTCCGTCAACGGGCAGGCCGCTGTTGTCAGTGTCATGTCGATCAGGAGGGCGCCGTCCTCTTCCGAATACTTGAGCCCGTAAAGAAGTCCCAAGTCCACAACATTGACTCCGAGTTCGGGGTCAATGACGTCCTTGAGCGCCTCCTCTACATCCTCGAGGCTGGTGCGCGCCGTGTTGATTTCGGTCATGGAATGATCCTAACTAGGCCTGTACGGCAGGAGCAACGGCA
Organism: Arthrobacter sp. B0316-5-4; assembly: GCF_059090325.1. Lineage (NCBI taxonomy): Bacteria > Bacillati > Actinomycetota > Actinomycetes > Micrococcales > Micrococcaceae > Arthrobacter > Arthrobacter sp. B0316-5-4. The sequence continues at coordinate 503,980 of NZ_JBNHFN010000002.1, read as the reverse complement.
ACGCCGGCGCCTGCGGCGTAGCGGTCGTAGCCCTCTTCTTCAAGGCGGTCTGCCAACTCGGGGCCGCCCTCTTCCACAACCTTGCCGTCAACGAACACGTGAACGAAGTCAGGCTTGATGTAGCGGAGGATACGCGTGTAGTGGGTGATGAGCAGCGTGCCCATGTTGCCCTCTTCGTGCGCGCGGTTAACCCCTTCGGAGACAACCTTCAAAGCGTCGACGTCAAGGCCGGAGTCGGTCTCGTCGAGGATGGCGAACTTCGGCTTGAAGAGTTCCAACTGGAGGATCTCGACGCGCTTCTTCTCGCCACCGGAGAAGCCTTCGTTGACGTTGCGCTGGGCAAAGTCAGCGTCGATGCGCAGCTGCTGCATCGCTGCCTTGACGTCCTTGGTCCAGGTGCGAAGGGCCGGCGCTTCGCCGTCGATGGCGGTCTTGGCGGTGCGCAGGAAGTTGGTCATGGTCACACCGGGAACCTCTACCGGGTACTGCATGGCCAGGAAGACGCCTGCACGTGCACGCTCGTCGACGCTCATCTCCAGGACGTCTTCGCCGTCCAGGGTGATGGTGCCACTGGTGACCTTGTAACGCGGGTGGCCGGCGATGGTGGAGGCGAGGGTGGACTTGCCCGAACCGTTGGGACCCATGATGGCGTGGGTTTCACCGGTCTTGATGGTCAGGCTGACGCCCTTCAGGATCTCCTTGGTACCCTGCTCCGTCTCAATGCTGACGTGCAGGTCCTTGATCTCAAGAGTTGACATGCTCTTCTTTCTTTTCGTTCGTAAGTCTGGCGGTACTGGGTGCTCAGTAGTTATCTACCGAGGCACCGTTCACAACGTTGGTCACGTCCACGTAGACGTCGTCGCCATCGATGGTGACGGCGAAAACCGGGACGGGGTCATAAGCAGGCAGCTGGAGGGGCTGGCCGCTGCGCAGGTCGAACTGGGAACCGTGGCCCCAGCACTCGATCGCGCAGCCTTCAACCTCTCCTTCGGACAACGAGATGTCCGCGTGCGAGCAGGTATCGGCGATGGCGTGGATCTCCCCCATCGAGTCCCTCACAATGGCTACGGGGTAGTCATCGATCAGGACGCGCAGCGCCTGCTTGACCTGGATGTCATTGGCGTTGCATACCAGTTCGCCCTTGGTTTCTTCACTCATGGTTGTCCTGCCTGGCCTGTCTTAGTTGTCGGTCGCGGCGAGTTCGCGCTCAACAGCTGCGGTCAGGCGCTCTTCGATCGCCGGAACCTTGATCTGCTGGATGATCTCGTTGAGGAAGCCCCGGACCACCAGGCGGCGGGCAACCTTTTCGGGAATGCCACGGGCCATGAGATAGAACAAGTGCTCGTCATCGAAACGGCCGGTGGCGCTGGCGTGGCCGGCACCCTCGATCAAACCCGTTTCAATTTCAAGGTTTGGCACGGAGTCGGCACGGGCGCCGTCGGTGAGGACCAGGTTGCGGTTGGCCTCGTAGGTGTCGGTGCCTTCTGCCTCCTTGCGGATCAGGACGTCGCCGACCCACACGCTGTGGGCATTGCGACCCTGCAGGGCACCCTTGTAAAGGACCCGCGACTTGCAGTTGGCCACGGCGTGGTCAACGAACAGGCGCTGCTCCAGGTGCTGCCCGGCATCGGCGAAGTAGAGGCCGAACATCTCGACATCGGCGCCAGGTGCGGTAAAGCGGGTGGACGGCGTGACACGCACGAGGTCGCCGCCAAGGCTGACCACGATGTGCTTGAACTTGGCATCGCGGCCGATCTTTGCCTGCTGCGATGACGCGTGGACAGCGGTATCAGCCCATTCCTGGAGTGAGATCACTGTCAGTTCAGCACCGTCTTCGACGATGATCTCGACGTTCTCGGACACCACGGCAGTGCCCTGGTGGTCAAGGACAACGACAGCCTTGGAGAAGCGTTCCGCCACAATCACGATGTGTTGGGCTGCCGGTGCCTCTCCGGCGCCGGTGACCAGGACCGAAACTTCGCTTTCGGCCTGCAGTTCGGCGGGGACGGTGACAACCGTGGCTTCGGCAAAGTTCTCCCATGCATTGGCGGACACGAGGTCCTCCGGGATGGCTGCCTGGCCAATGCGCTTGTCGTCGCGGCCCACGGTCTCAACCACGACGCCGGCAGGCGCCGTGACGCTGACGGTGGGAGCTGCGCCGTTGAGCACCTCAGTGTGGAGGCCGCGCAGGCGCTTTAGCGGGGTGAAGCGCCAGTCTTCCTCAAGGCCGTTCAACGGCTTGAAGTCGGCCAGCTTGTATGAGGTGAGACGGCCTGCGCGGGAGCTGTCGGGGATGCCCACGCCGCCACCATGCGAGTGGCTCTTGGCCGAAGCGCCGCCGAGCGGACCAGCGGCAGGCTGCTCCGACGTCGTGCTGGTGTTCGTTCCGGTGTTGACGGGCGAAAGGTTCTCGCCTTCCTCGGTGAAGCCGTTGATAAACGGCTGGGCCGAGGGCGCGCCGATGCGCGCCTTTTCTGTTGTGATATCAGTCATTGTTAACCGACGGACCCTTCCATCTGCAGTTCAATCAAGCGGTTCAGCTCAAGGGCGTACTCCATGGGGAGTTCACGGGCGATCGGCTCAATAAAGCCGCGCACGATCATGGCCATGGCCTCGTCTTCGGGCATGCCGCGGGACATCAGATAGAAGAGCTGCTCTTCGCTGACGCGGGAAACGGTGGCCTCGTGGCCCATGACAACGTCATCCTCGCGGATGTCGATGTACGGGTACGTATCCGAGCGGGAAATGGTGTCCACCAGGAGGGCATCGCAACGGACCGTGTTGGCCGAGTGCTTGGCGCCCTCGCGGACCTGGACCAGGCCGCGGTAAGCTGCACGGCCGCCGCCGCGGGCCACGGACTTGGAAATGATGGAGCTCTTGGTGTTCGGGGCGATGTGAACCATCTTGGAACCGGTGTCCTGGTGCTGGCCCTCGCCTGCAAAGGCGATGGACAGTGTCTCACCCTTGGCGTGCTCGCCAACGAGGTAGACGGCCGGGTACTTCATGGTCACCTTGGAACCGATGTTGCCATCGATCCACTCCATGGTGGCGCCCTCTTCGCAGATGGCGCGCTTGGTGACCAGGTTGTACACGTTGGTGGACCAGTTCTGGATGGTCGTGTAGCGGACGCGGGCGCCCTTCTTCACGATGATCTCCACGACAGCCGAGTGCAGGGAATCCGAGGTGTAGATCGGCGCCGTGCAACCTTCGATGTAGTGAACGTAGGAGTCTTCATCGGCGATGATGAGCGTGCGCTCGAACTGGCCCATGTTCTCGGTGTTGATGCGGAAGTACGCCTGCAGCGGGATATCCACGTGTACGCCCTTGGGTACGTACACGAACGATCCACCGGACCATACCGAGGTGTTCAGCGAAGCGAACTTGTTGTCGCCCACCGGGATGACGGTGCCGAAGTACTCCTGGAAGATCTCGGGGTGCTCGCGCAGCGCGGTGTCGGTGTCCAGGAAGATGACGCCCTGGGCTTCCAGGTCCTCACGGATCTGGTGGTACACGACCTCGGATTCGTACTGTGCCGCGACACCGGATACCAAGCGGCTGCGCTCAGCTTCGGGGATGCCAAGCTTCTCGTAGGTGTTCCGGATGTCTTCCGGAAGGTCTTCCCACGTTGCCGCCTGCTTCTCGGTGGAACGCACAAAGTACTTGATGTTGTCGAAGTCGATGCCGGAGAGGTCTGCACCCCAGGTGGGCATGGGCTTACGGTCGAAGTACTTCAGGCCTTTAAGGCGCAGATCGAGCATCCATTCGGGCTCGTTCTTCTTCGAGGAGATGTCGCGGACGACCTCCTCGTTGAGGCCACGACGGGCGTTGGCGCCTACGTCGTTCTTGTCGGCCCAGCCGTACTCGTAGTTTCCGATACCGTGCAGTTCGGGATTCTTCTCCAGAATCTCCGAGATCACAGTGCCGTCGGCTACCGCTTTCTCTGCTATTTGGTCCGTCATCACGGCCTTTCTTGCTGGTTGTTTGATTCCTGGTACGGGCTCACGGACTGCTCTTCGGCACCTGTAGGCACCGTGGCAGCCAAGCGCCCGGTAGGTATGTGGGTGGTGCAAACGTGTCCGCCCTGCGCGAGCGTGGACAGCCGCCGGACGTCGACGCCGACCAAGCGGGAAAAGACCTTGGTTTCGGTGTCACAAAAGACGGGGAATTCAGCGGCGAGGCGCTGGATGGGGCAATGTCCCTGGCAGAGTTGCACGCTGGACAATGCCGCCGGCAGGGGTGCCTTTGCTTCGATGGAATGTGCCGAGGCAACAAATCCGTCGCGGCTCAGGGCCTTCGACAGGGCAAGCGCCCGGGCCGTGATGTCGTCACCGGCTGCTTCGACTTCGGGGGCGTACCGGCGTTCCATGTCCGCGAAGCGTTCTTCCGCGTACTCGCGGACGGCGTCCTCTCCGGCGAGTTCCTGGAGCCGCCTGAGCGCTGAACTGGCGATGTTCAGGTAATCGTCGCCGAGCTTGGACTGTCCCCGGGAGCTGAGCACGTACCGTCGTGCGGGGCGGCCTGCGCCTGATCCGGCCTTCGCTACCCTCTTGACCTCAATGACGCCAGTGCGTTCCAAATGGTCAAGGTGCCGGCGAACCGCGGCGGGGGTGAATCCGAGGAGGTCGCCGAGTTCGGCGGCGCTCACGGGACCGTTCTCGAGGACGGCGCTGAGGACGCGGTCACGGGTGCGGTCATCCGCGTCCGGCAACGCAGGCGCGGCAACGGGTGCCCCTGCCGCTGCAGCATGCCGTTTGGGGGGCATGGAAACTGGACTGCTCATGGAATACACAACACAATCATGTCGTAATTTGTTTCATGCATCCAGTAAGGCAAGACTGACCTTCGCCTGCCCGCCAAGTGTGACCGTACTACTTCCCGTAGAATACTTTGGTGCGATCACCCGATTCCCCTGTCCTCACCATAGACGGACTTATTAAGGATGTAGGCCCCCTGGCCTCCCTTGACGGCAAGATGCTCCGGGTAGTCAGCGGGCTGTCCCTGGTGGCTGAGCGCGGTCAAGTGACGGCCCTGCTCGGGGCCAATGGTGCCGGTAAGACCACCACGCTTGAGTGTGCCCAAGGTCTGCAGAAGCGGACCGGTGGCAGCATTTCCCTGCTCGGTGAGGACCCGGATACGGCCGGGGCCCAGCTGAGGTCCCGCGTTGGCGTTATGCTCCAGGATGGTGGCCTGCCGCCGTCGGCCCGTCCCATCCCGTTGCTCCGGCACATTGCCGGAATGTACCAAAACCCCATGGATATCGACGCACTGGTGCAGCGCCTGGGAATCGACCAGTTGAGCCGCACCACTGTGCGCCGGCTCTCCGGCGGCCAAAAGCAGCGGCTGGCGTTGGCAGCGGCTTTGGTGGGAAACCCGGAGATCCTGTTCCTGGATGAGCCAAGCGCGGGACTCGACCCACAGTCGCGCCAGACGGTTTTCGACCTGATTGCGGAACTTCGCGACGCCGGAATGGGGATCGTCCTGACGACGCACCTGATGGACGACGCCGAACGCCTTGCGGATTACGTCTACATCATCGACGGGGGCCACAACGTAGTGGAAGGAACTGTTGCCGGGCTTCTGCAACACGACCACACTACTGACGCCACTGTTACGGACCGGACCCTGTTTTTCGATGCGCCCCCAGGCCTGGACTTCACAGGCGTCCTTGGCGGGGAGTTGCGGGTCAGCGAGAGCCGATCAGGCAGTTACTCGGTAACCGGCGAACTCACTCCCAAGGATCTCGCTGCCTTGACGGCCTGGTGGGCAGAACGGAACATCATGCCCGCCTCGCTGCGCCTGGAAGCCCGCAGCCTGGAAGACGTGTTCCTTGACATCTCCGGAAGGGACGTCCGATGAGCAAACTGCTTTCACCCAACGCGGGACCGGCATCACTGCCCCGCCGGATCATGCAGCAAGGGCGCTACGAAACCATCACCATGCTGCGCAACGGTGAGCAACTCATCCTCGCGATCGTCCTGCCCCTGATGGCGCTGGTGGGCTTGGCTGTCACCCCATTGCTTGACGGCCTTGGTGGCTCGCGGGTGGATGTAGCCACCCCCGGAATCCTGGCCCTGTGCGCCATGTCCACGGCCTTCACCGGCCAGGGCATCGCAACGGGCTTTGACCGCCGGTACGGTGTCCTCCGTTTCCTGTCCACCACTCCCCTGGGCCGGACCGGGTTGATTGCCGGTAAGGTCCTGGCAGTCCTGGTGGTCCTGGTGCTCCAAGTACTGGTAGTGGGGGCAGTGGCGGGCTTGCTGGGCTGGCAGCCCCGCCCAGAGGCTTGGCTTCCGGGACTTGGATTGCTGATCCTTGGCGCCGCGGCCTTCACTGCGCTGGGTTTGCTCGTGGCGGGCACAGTTCGCCCCGAGGCTACGTTGGCCATCACCAACCTGGTGTGGATACTCTTTGGCGCCCTGGGCGGAATCGTCGTACCGGCCGAACGACTCCCCGCATTGGTCCAGAGCATCGTGCATTTCCTTCCCTCCGGAGCATTGGGTGAGGCCCTGCGGGAAGCGTTCCTGCACGGTACTGTCCCCCTTGCCGCCGTCGTGATCCTCATACTGTGGACCGTGGTGGCCGGTGCCGCCGCCATCCGCTGGTTCAAGTGGAACTAACCAGCCCGGTATCAACCAACAATGCAGAACTGAGAAGTGAGAAAACTGTGAGCACGGCTTCGCGCCTCCCGAAAACCGTCCAGCGACTGACGTCCAAGTTGCCGACTGAGGTCAACAAGACGGTCCGCCGTCTCGCCCTGTTCTCGCTCATTGGGCAGACAGTCCTGGTTGTCACCGGTGGCGCAGTCCGCCTTACCGCTTCCGGTCTGGGCTGTCCCACCTGGCCTCGCTGCACCAGTGACTCGCTGGTGAACACGCCGGAAATGGGTGTTCACGGGTTCATCGAGTTCGGCAACCGACTGCTGACCTTCGCCCTGGCTGCCGTTGCGGCACTGATGCTGGTGTACTTGTGGAACCTTCGCAAGGAGCGCCGCGACCTTTTCCTGCTGGCATTGGGACTTCTGGCCAGCATCCCGGCTCAGGCACTCATTGGTGGTATCACTGTCCTGTCCGGCCTCAACCCCTGGGTGGTGGGCCTGCACTTCCTGGTCTCCATGGCTTTGGTGGTTCTCGCTACCCTGCTGGTCAACCGGGCTTACGGCCGCACCGGCAAGTTCATGAACCGCACCCTGCCTGTACTGCCGACCGTGGCCCGTCCGCTCATGCTCGCTGTTGCAGTGTTCTCGGCGCTCTCCGTCATGCTGGGCGTCGTAGTCACAGGAGCGGGACCGCACGCCGGCGACGCCGATGCGCCACGCAACGACCTTGACTGGGACCTTTTCTCGCACATCCACGCCGTCCCCGCCTACCTGATCACCGGCGGAACCCTTTTCGCCCTGTACTTGGTGTTCCGGCACAAGCTTGTCGGACCGTTCCGGACGGCGACATACCTCCTCTTGGGCGTGACCTTGCTCCAGGCCGTCATCGGCTTTACCCAGTACTACAACGGTATTCCTGCCCTGCTGGTGGGCGCCCACATGCTTGGCGCTGCGGTGCTGATGAGCGCCTCAACCAATGCGGCCGACGTCGCACGTTCCAGCCCGCAGCGTTAGCTACGGATGAGCTGGGCGGGGTTAGCCCGCGACGCCACCACTGCCGGATAGACCGCTGACACGGTGCCGCTCAGCAGACCCGCCGCGATACCCAGGATGGCCGCATCCGCCGGTATAACGGGCAGCCATCCCTCGTTCGCCGAATAGGCAAGGGCAGCGCCCATTCCTGCGGCGGCGCCGGCCACCCCGCCCAGCGTACCCACCAACGCACCCTCCACCAGAAACAGGGACGCCAAGGCGCCCCTGCGCATACCGAGGGCCAGCCTCAGCGCTATCTCCTGGGTCCGTGCCAGGACCCCCACATACATTGTTGTGCCTGCGCTCAAGCTTGCGATTGCCAGGAGTATTACCGAAACCATGGCAACCATTCGACCCAGGTCAGTGTTAATCCCGTGTTTGAGCTCCCTGAGATCAGCAACGGTCTGCACCTCGACTGCTTCTGGTGATGCGGGACTCAGGGCCTTGGGGAGCGCTTCTGCTATGGCGGCCGGCGCGCCCGTGCGGGTACGAAGGACCAGGGTGGCAGCCATCTTGTTTGAAGCAATTGGATACGACCCAACGCCCACCACCACAGCGCCATCCAGAATGGGGTCGCGTCCGGGGTTGTTGATGATTCCCACCACTGATACGGGTTGCCCATAGAGCCAGACCACGACGCCGGGGCCTGGCTTCGCAACGCCCAGTTGACGCGCGGCGTCCCGGCCCAGGAAGGCCACCGGTGCCCCGAATGAATGGTCAAGCAGGGCGATATCACCGTAGGAGACATTGGCGCCCTGCAGGCGGAGGTAGGCGGCGTCTGCAATGAGGACAGCACCACCGAATGGAGGTGCTTCCGGGACGGAGTCCGGCCGGAACGTCGAAGGCTGTGCCTCGCTGGCCGGGATTTCGGCGACCACGCCGGCAGCGGTGACCCCGGGAAGAAGGCTCGACGCCATCAGATCCGTCGACACAGCCGCCCAGGAATCGTAACCGCCCACCCGTGTGGCCCGGACTTCATCATTGGCCGCCGAGTCTATGCGTGCGGAAACCTTGACGGCGGCACTTTCACTGAGGCTGACGGCCGCGACGAGCCCACCACTGCCCAAAAGGAAAGCAAGAACCAACAGCAGGGCCTTGGCTGGGCGGGTGGTCAGGGCAGACAGCGCGTCAGCGACAAGGTCGATGACCTCATGCCTGCGACGCCGGTCCAGGCTGGGAGGATGTTCGCCGGCTGTGAAGTGTTTCTGTCCGCCCTGTTCTGCAGGGAAAACGGGTCCCGTGTCGTCAATAATGCGTCCGTCCCGCATGGTGATGGTTCGGTCCGCAGATGCTGCGATGCCAGGGTCATGCGTGACCACAACTACCGTGGTGCCGCCCTTCTGTAGCTGCCGTAGGTGATCCACCACCACGCGTCCGTTGGCGGTGTCCAGGCTTCCCGTGGGTTCGTCGGCCAGAACCACGGTGGGCGCTCCGATGACCGCCCGTGCAATGGCCAGGCGTTGCCGCTCTCCGCCAGAGAGCAAGGAGGCGGGGGTTTGTGCCCTGTCCTCCAGGCCGAACCTGCGCAGGGCGGGAATAACCAAGCGCTTCTGCTCTTTCCAGGCAACTCCGCGAGAGCGAAGCCCCAGAACCGCGTTTCTGGCAGCGGCGTCCCGTCCCACCATGTGGGACTCCTGGAAAATGAACCCGAAGGTCCTTGCCCGGAGTTCTGTCCGCTGCCTGATCGGGAGAACACCGACATCGGCGCCCAACACTACATACGTTCCGCCAGTCGGCGCGTCCAACAGGCCCAGGATGTTGAGCAGGGTCGATTTGCCGGAGCCGGAGGGCCCGACGATAGCCAGGAATTCCCCTGCCCGAATGTCCAGGTTGACGTCTTCCACGGCTTTGGCCCCGGGAAACTCCCGGCTGACATGCCGCAGGGAGATCAGGGGGTCCACCGCGAGCGGGTCGATGCTGGGCGCGAGCTGCCCTTCAACGCTCACGGCAGCAGAACCTTGTCGCCCACGGCAATGCCTTGGACGTCGGCCAACGCAGCCCAACCGTCAGCCTGGGCTGTCACTGTGACGTCTATCCGTTTCGAACCCTCGTCCGCGCCAAGTTGGACATAGGCGATTCCCGACTCCTGTCGAATGGCAATGAGCGGCACCGCGAGCGACTCGGCCGGCACGCTTCCGGACGTCGCCGTGACGGACTGCCCGGGTGCCAAACCAACGGTCCCCGAAGGGATGGAAAATGTAATGTCCATCCCCGGCACAACATTGTTGCCACTGTCACCCTCAGTGAATGCGCCGGCAGCCGTCACTGAGGTATTCACACTTACCGTTCCTGCCCTGACGGTCACTGAGGATCCGACGGCGAAGTTCCCAGCTTGGAGCACGGTGGCCCTGGCTACGATCGTGTCTTCGGCTACGGAGATCTGTGCCACCACGCCATCCTCTGCGAGGACCGCGCCAGTCGCGGCAATCGAAGCAACTCTTCCGGTATCACCCGGAACCTGAACGAAGTCCCGCCAACGAAACATCACAGCAGGTGCGGACTTGTTGCTTGCGTCGACGATGGATGAAGTGGGGGCGAAGAACCCCGCTGCTTTGTACCAGGCTTCAAGGGCATCTTGGGTCTGCTGGTCAAAGGTCCCGGTTGCCTTCACCGCAAACCCGAACCCAGCCAGGCCCTCTTGCAGCGCCCGGACGTCAGGGCCGGAGTCGCCCGCCACCAAGTCCCGATACATCGGAACGTTGGCAGGCATCACCAGAAGGGGACGTCCGGATACGACAGCCAGCAATTCACCTGGCGCCACGGAATCCCCCACGGCCTTGGGTGTGGAAGTAAGGACTAGCCTGTCTATCCCATCTGAAAGACTCGCGGTGACTGGAGACGTTTTGCCGGCCACCACTTTCCCGGCAACAGTGACTTGTTGGGCCACAGCGCGGCGCTCGACGGTGGCCGACACAGGAATCACCTCAGGGGTGTCCTGTGTTGAGGTTGCCATGGAAGCAGCTTGCGAGCCGGCCCAATAGGCAGCCAACATCCCCGACAGCGCCACGACAACAGCCACCACCACAAGCCACCAGCGGGGTACGCGTTTCATGGCGGGACCGTCGAGGCTCGTCTCAGAGCCGCGCATCGGCCACGCCGTGGTCGCGAAGAACCTGTTTGGCTCTCTCAACAGCCGCCGCCTTCTGTTCAGCCAGGACGTTGAGCTCGGCCTGATGGCCTTTCATCAAGGCCGCTTGGTACTGCGCGAAGATGTCATAAGGTTTTCTGGCGCCACCACTGGATTCCTTGCAGTCAACGTCGAGTACCGCCACGCGGATCTCGTCTTCCTTGGAGCCACCCGACGCGACAGTCCAGGTGTCGCCAGCCACCAGTTTCAGGCCCTTCTCAGCCAGGCACCGCTGCCAGTCTTCTCGATACGCCAGATATTCCGGGTCACGGGCCGTGAGCCCCACGGCGTCCTGGGTAATCTGTTGCTGGACTGACAAATCACCGGCCAAGCCTTCAAGGAATTCCGGGAAACCGGCCCGCCCCACTGTGTTGCTGCACTTGGTTTCTGCCTGCTGGTGCTCGGCGCTGAGGGCGGGCCGGTCCGGTTGTTCCGGCATTACACCGGCAATCTTGCGGATCTCGGGCTTGACGCCGTTTTTTGCAGCCAGTGTCTTGGACCACTGCCCGTATCGGCGGTCTTGAAGCGCTTTGCCGTCGCCACCCCAAGGCGCCACGGTGAATCCGGCGTCCTCGACGCAGTCGTAGATCAGGAATGCCACCGCGGAATTGACCAGGACGTTCTCCCGGTCGGAGTACCAGTAGGCACTCATCGGGAGCACAACCTCTCCAGTGGCCTCGTTGAGGACCGCCCGCGCACCTGCTCCTGCTGCGCGATCCACAACAGGAAGGCTCGGCGTCGACGTTGGCGCGGCCGGGACTTGGCCCACGGGCGAACAGGCCGTGACGATGCCCGAAACCACCAGCATCGTCACAGCACTGCCTACGGCTTGAAGCAGGGTCGTTGCACTGCGCAATCCGTCAGCCCCAGACGCTCGTAATTTCGTCGTCCCAGTTCCTGCCCGCCACCATGGCACTGCCCCTCAGGTCGTTCATGGCGTTCCCGCCCCGGAAGATGATGCTGTATCCCGAGAAGTTGTCATCAACGTAGAAATAGACGTACGGAGAAGCCGGATCAGCGGGCGGCCCTACCACCAGGGAACTTGCCTTGTCGTTCGCTGCAGTTCCGACGTTGGAGGTCACCCAGCCGAAGGTTCGCTGCGTTCCGGTAAACCAATAATCGTCGTAGAGGCACACCCTTGCCGTGGAGCATGCCGGGGCGGCCTGGGCGGCGGAAACGCCCGTCAGGACCGAAGCCCCGGCAATGGTCATCACTCCGGCAGTACGCAATAGCTTCTTCATCGCTTCCCCAAACCTTCGTCGGAAATGGAACAGCTTTGTTCCGCTTCGAACGGTAGGGGGTATGTTGCGACACCTAGTCGGCATCCAGCACAACTAGGTGGTGTTGGAGCTGAAAATGAGTGCTGGGAGCCCTGAACTAGGTGTTGAAGGAAGCCGCATAGGTGGTGTTAGAGGCGTGCTGCTGTGGGTGAAAGCAAAAGGCACGACGCCGCACCCGGGTAAGTGGCGGCGTCGTGCCTTTGCGTTGGGTAACTGAAGAGCCGGCTTAGCCGCCGATGAGCGGTGAACCAATGAAGGGATCGACTGCCAGCGCGATGAACAGCAGCGTCAGGTAGCTGATGGACCCGTGGAAGACCTTCATGGCTCCCTTGTTGGAGACGTCGCCGCCCTGCGCGCGCTTGTAGAGGGCGTGGCTCTCGTACAGGAACCAGGCACCGGCAGCGACGGCAGCAATGGTGTAGACCCAGCCGGCTCCGCCGACAGGAATCATCAGGAGCGAGCAGGCGACCATGGCCCAGGCGTAAAGAACTACCTGTACGGAGACCACCTTGGCGCCGGCGATGGCTCCAAGCATGGGCACGTTGGCGTTCCGGTAGTCCTCGCCGTAGCGCATGGACAGCGGCCAGTAGTGCGGAGGCGTCCAAAGGAAGATGACCATGAAGAGGACGATCGCCGGCCACTCGACGGTGTTGGTGACAGCAGCCCAGGCGATGAGGACCGGGAAGCAACCGGCCGCGCCGCCCCAGACGATGTTCTGGGCAGTGCGGCGCTTAAGAATCATGGTGTAGATCACCACGTAGAAAACGATGGCCCCCAGGCCCAGCCATGCGGACAACGGATTCGCGCCGAACCAGAGGATCGCGATGGAAGCGGCACCAAGGATCCAGGCGAAGACCAGTGCTTCCCGGGGAGTCACTTCGCCGGTGACCAGCGGACGCTTCTCGGTCCGGTGCATCAGTTTGTCAATGTCGCGGTCGATGTAGCAGTTGAAAACCCCGGCACTGCCAGCTGCGAAGGCGCCACCGACCAAAGTTGCCAGGATCAGCCCAATGGAGGGGAATCCCCGCTGCGCAAAGATCATGGTGGGCAGCGTGCTGACCAGCAGGAGTTCGATGACACGGGGTTTGGTCAGAGCCAGATACGCCTTGAATTTACGGGACATTCCAATGCTTCCCCGGGCCGGGGACGCGTTGACGGGCGTATCAGTTGTGCTCACGGCGGCAGTCACTCTGTTCTATGCTCTGGGGTTCTCGCAGCGGCTGCCGTCCCGGTTTTCGAAAGCAAACACGGGCGCATGAACCGCTGGTGGCCTCCAAATATCATACCGTGGACGGAAGTGGCCCAATGTCCGCAAAATTCGTCAATGTTTCCGAATCTTCACTCCCGCGCCGGGCCATCGTGATTCATATAAGGGAATTTCTGTCCAGTTAGTGGGATTCCCTGAGTTCCATGACACGTTTAGGGCTAAGCTGGTGAGCAGATCAGCACACGTTGACCATCCGGGAAACCGTATTCTCGGATATCCGTGCGTCTGGATGAGAGATCAACGTTTCAATGGTGAACGGCTGGTAGACACATTGCAGCGGGCGCCATCCTGTGCTTCCTGCGTGCTGTCCGTACGCCTGCCGTCAGCACAGAGAGGGGCTCGGTTTTCGTGCCACATTTGGAAGAGCAAGAACTGTCATGGACCGATCTGGACAAGAAGGCTGTTGACACCGTTCGCGTGTTGGCCGCCGACGCCGTGGAGAAGGTCGGTAACGGCCACCCTGGTACGGCAATGAGCTTGGCTCCGGCAGCGTACCTGCTGTTCCAGAAGCTGATGCGCCACGACCCGAAGAACCCGGACTGGATTGGCCGCGACCGGTTCGTCCTGTCCCCCGGCCACACCTCGCTGACCCTGTACATCCAGCTTTTCCTTTCCGGCTATGGCCTGGAACTGAAGGATCTTGAGGCGCTGCGCACCTGGGGTTCGTTGACCCCGGGCCACCCTGAGTACAAGCACACCGCCGGTGTGGAGATCACCACCGGCCCCCTCGGCCAGGGCCTCGCGTCCGCCGTCGGTTTCGCCTACTCGCAGCGTCGCCAGCGCGGCCTGTTCGACGCCGATGCTCCCGCCGGCGAATCGCCGTTCGACCACACCATCTGGGTTATCGCATCCGACGGCGACCTCCAGGAAGGCGTCACGTCCGAGGCATCCTCCCTGGCCGGCCATCAGGAACTGGGCAACCTCGTAGTGATCTACGACGAGAACCACATCTCCATCGAAGACGACACCGACATCGCCTTCACTGAGGACGTCCTCAAGCGCTACGAAGCCTACGGCTGGCACACCCAGCGCGTGGACTGGACCAAGACCGGCGATTACGTCGAAGACGTCCAGGAACTGTACTCGGCACTGCAGGCTGCGAAGGCTGAGACGAACAAGCCGTCCATCATTTCGCTGCGCACCATCATCGGCTACCCGGCCCCGAAGAAGCAGAACACCGGCAAGATCCACGGCTCCGCCCTCGGTGCCGAAGAAGTTGCAGCCCTGAAGACCGTGCTCGGTTTCGACCCGGCAAAGTCCTTCGACGTTGACGAGGAAGTCCTGGCGCACGCCCGCAAGGTCCTGGACCGCGGCGCTGAATCGCGTGCTGCCTGGCAGAGCTCGTTCGAAGCATGGCAGGCCGCCAACCCGGACGCCGCTGCACTGCTTGAGCGCGTTGAAGCCAAGAAGCTCCCCGTTGGCATTGATGCTGCACTTCCGGTGTTCGAGGCCGGCAAGGACGTTTCCACCCGTGCAGCCTCGGGCAAGGTCCTGAACGCTATTGGCCCGGTCCTGCCCGAACTCTGGGGCGGCTCCGCCGACCTTGCAGAGTCCAACAACACCACCATCGAGGACTCGCCCTCGTTCATTCCGACGTCGCGTTCCACGGACGCCTGGAAGGGCAACCCGTACGGACGTGTCCTGCACTTCGGTATCCGTGAGCACGCAGCCGCGTCGATCGTGAACGGCATCTCCCTGCACGGCCGTACCCGCGCCTTCTCCGGCACGTTCCTGATCTTCAGCGACTACCAGCGCCCTGCCATCCGCCTCGGCGCCCTCATGGGTGTCCCGTCCCTGTATGTCTGGACACACGACTCCATCGGACTGGGCGAAGACGGACCCACCCACCAGCCCGTGGAGCAGCTCGCGACCCTCCGCGCCATCCCGGGCCTGGACGTTGTCCGCCCCGGCGACGCCAACGAGGTCTCGGCAGCATGGAAGGCCATGCTGGAAAACCACGAGAACCCGGCCGGCATTGTGCTGACCCGCCAGAACATCCCCACCTACGCCCGCGGCGAAGGTGAGGCTGCGGGTGACACCTTCGGTTCCACTGCAGGTGTTGCCAAGGGCGGTTACGTCCTTGCCGAAGCCTCCAAGGACGGCGAAACGGTTGACCCGCAGGTCATCCTGATCGGCACCGGTTCAGAGGTCCAGCTCGCCGTCGCTGCCCGCGAAGCCCTCCAGGCCGAAGGCATCGCAGCCCGCGTGGTTTCCATGCCCTGCGTTGAATGGTTCAACAAGCAGGACGAGGCCTACCGCGAGTCCGTGCTCCCCGCCGCGGTGAAGGCCCGTGTCTCCGTCGAAGCCGGCCTGGCACTGGGCTGGAAGGAATTCGTGGGCGACGCAGGCCGTTCCATCTCCTTGGAGCACTTCGGCGCCTCGGCTGACTACAAGCGGCTCTTCAACGAGTTCGGCATCACCGCCGAAGCCGTTGCGGCCGCAGCCAAAGACTCCCTCGCAGACACCAACGCGTAACAGTCTGAACCCCCAAAACAGGAGAAAACACATGTCTACTACTCCCACGCAGAATCTCTCCGACGCCGGCGTTTCGATCTGGCTCGATGACCTCTCCCGTACCCGCCTCGACACCGGTACCCTGCAGAAGCTGATTGACGAGAAGAACGTGGTTGGCGTCACAACCAACCCGTCCATCTTCCACGCCGCCATCACCGCGGGTACCGACTACGACGCCACCATCGCCGCCAAGGCCGCTGCCGGCGCGAGCGTCGAAGAGACCATCTTCGAAATCACCACCACGGACGTTGCGGACGCCTGCGATCTCTTCGCACCGATCGCCGCTGCCACCAACGGTGTCGATGGCCGTGTATCCATCGAGGTGGACCCCCGCCTCGCCTGGGACACCGAGGGAACCATTGCCGAGGCCAAGCACCTCTACGCAAAGGTCAACAAGGACAACGTCCACATCAAGATTCCGGCAACCCTGGAAGGCCTCGAAGCCATCACGGCAACCTTGGCCGAGGGAATCAGCGTCAACGTGACCCTGATCTTCTCCTTGGAGCGCTACCGCGCCGTCATCAACGCTTTCCAGTCCGGCCTTGAGCAGGCCAAGGAGAACGGCCACGACCTCTCCAAGATCCACTCCGTGGCTTCCTTCTTCGTTTCCCGCGTTGACTCCGAGATCGACAAGCGCCTCGATGCGATCGGCACCGACGAAGCCAAAGCACTCAAGGGCAAGGCCGGCGTCGCCAACGCCCGCTTGGCCTACCAGGTCTACGAAGAACTCTTCGCCACCGAGCGCTGGGCTGTCCTGGCCGAGGCCGGAGCCCTGCCCCAGCGCCCGCTGTGGGCCTCCACCGGCGTCAAGGACCCGGCATACCCGGACACCCTTTACGTGACCGAGCTCGTCGCCGCCGGAGTGGTCAACACCATGCCGGAGAAGACGCTCGACGCTACGTTCGATCACGGCGTCGTCACTGGAGACACCATCACGGGGACCTACGACGAAGCGAACGAGACCCTCAACGCCCTCGAAGCGCTGGGAGTCTCCTACAACGACGTCGTCACCCTCCTGGAGACCGAAGGCCTCGAGAAGTTCGTTGGCTCCTGGAAGGAACTCCTCGCCGACGTCGAAGGCGCACTCGTCACCGCACGGAAGGCTTCCTAACCCACCATGAGCACAATCAGCTACGACGCCAGCGGTGCCGCCCAGCAGGCCATCGCCCAGCACATCGACGGCCTGGTCGAAGAAAAGATCGCCACGAGGATATTCGCCAAGGACCACACCCTGTGGGGACCTGATGCGGAGTCCGAGTCGGCGATCCGCCTCGGCTGGGTAGAAGCCGCCACGGTGTCCCAGGCCTTGGTCGGGGACATCCTGGAACTTCGTGATTCCCTCCGCGCCGAAGGCGTCTCACGCATTGTCCTCTGTGGCATGGGTGGATCGTCCTTGGCTCCCGAGGTTATTGCCGGCACCGCAGGCGTCGAGCTGACCGTGCTGGACAGCACCGACCCCGAACAGGTCAGCGCTGCCCTGGCTGACCGGCTGGCGGAAACGGCCATCGTCCTTTCCTCCAAGTCCGGCTCCACCGTGGAAACCGATTCGCAGCGACGCGTGTTCGAGAAGGCGTTCACTGACGCCGGTATCGATGCCAAGAGCCGCATTATCATCGTCACCGATCCTGGTTCGCCGCTGGACAAGGCTTCCCGCGAGGCAGGCTACCGCGCGGTGTTCAACGCCGATCCCAACGTGGGCGGACGCTTCTCCGCACTCACCGCCTTCGGCCTGGTTCCTTGTGGCCTTGCCGGAGTGGACATCCAGGCGTTCCTGGACGAAGCGGAAGAGGCAGCCGAGATCCTCAACGAGGACTCGGCAGACAACATCGGCCTGGCCCTGGGCATCGCCCTCGGCGGCACTAACCCACTGCGCAACAAGATCGTCATTGCCGAGGACGGTTCCGGCATTGTTGGCTTCGCCGACTGGGCAGAACAGCTCATTGCCGAGTCCACCGGCAAGCTGGGCACCGGTGTCCTGCCGGTCGTTGCCGGTCCGGAGTCCCCTGAGGCCCTGAACGGAGCCGAGGACGTCCTGGTGGTGCGGCTGGTCGGTGCGGATGCCGACGTCGAACTCCGCGAAAACGAGGTCGCAATCGCCGGTGGCCTGCCTTCCCAGATGTTCGTCTGGGAGTTCGCCACGGCAGTTGCCGGCCGCCTCCTGGGAATCAACCCCTTTGACCAGCCCGACGTCGAAGCCGCCAAAGTGGCAGCCCGTGGGCTGCTGGATGCCCGCCCGGAGCCCACCCCGGCCGCTTTCACTGACGGTGTGGTGGAAGTGCGCGGTGGTGACTGGCTCGGTTCTGCTGCGACGGTGGCCGAAGCCGTGCAGGCGCTCCTCGACCAGCTCGGCCCGGACGGTTACCTGAGCGTCCAGGCGTACCTGGATCGCATTTCTTACGCCCCCCTTGAGGGGATCCGGGATGAACTTGCTGCTGTGAGCGGCCGCCCGGTCACGTTCGGCTGGGGTCCCCGGTTCCTGCATTCCACCGGCCAGTTCCACAAGGGTGGACCGGCTATCGGCGTTTTCCTGCAGGTCACTGCCGCCGCTTCCACCGATCTCGAAATCCCGGAGCGCCCGTTCACGTTCGGCCAGCTCATCGCCGCGCAGGCATCGGGTGACGCCCAGGTCCTTGAAGGCCACGGCCGTCCTGTGCTGCGCCTGCACCTCACCGAGCGCGCCGCAGGTGTAGCGCAGCTCCAGGACGTCGTCGCTGCGCTTGCCGGCCAGGCCAGCGCACTCGAAAGCTAAGGCACAAAACACAACATGCCAGAAACTGAAAATGGCAGGAAGAACGCTGGCCTGCGGAACCCTTTGCGGGATCCGCGGGACCGGCGCCTGAACCGCATCGCCGGGCCTTCGTCGTTGGTGTTCTTCGGAGTCACCGGCGACCTCGCCCGTAAGAAGCTCATGCCCGCGGTCTACGACCTCGCCAACCGTGGCTTGCTCCCTCCGAGCTTTGCCCTGGTGGGTTTTGGTCGCCGTGAGTGGGATAACGCCGAATTTGCGGCCGAGGTCAAGGAAAACGTCAAGGCGCACGCCCGGACGAAGTTCGACGAAGCGGTCTGGGAGCAGCTCGCCTCCGGTATTCGCTTTGTTCAGGGCGAGTTCGACGACGACGACGCCTTCGAGCGTCTCGGTGATGTGCTGGATGAGCTCGATGAAACCCGTGGGACCCGCGGTAA
This sequence comes from Arthrobacter sp. B0316-5-4, assembly GCF_059090325.1. NCBI lineage: Bacteria > Bacillati > Actinomycetota > Actinomycetes > Micrococcales > Micrococcaceae > Arthrobacter > Arthrobacter sp. B0316-5-4. The sequence goes on along the minus strand of NZ_JBNHFN010000002.1, from coordinate 484,982 downwards.
CCACGGCTTCTACCTGTCCATCCCGCCCAAGGCGTTCGAGCAAGTCTGCCGGCAGCTGTCCAAGCACGGCCTGGCCCAAGCCAAGCCGGGCCAGTGGCGCCGCGTGGTGATCGAGAAGCCGTTCGGCCATGACCTGGAATCCGCTCGGCAGCTGAACGACATTGTCGAATCAGTGTTCCCGCCGGACGCCGTTTTCCGGATCGACCACTACCTGGGCAAGGAGACGGTGCAGAACATCCTTGCACTGCGCTTCGCGAACCAGTTGTTCGAGCCGCTCTGGAACGCCAACTACGTGGACCACGTCCAGATCACCATGGCGGAGGACATCGGCACCGGTGGGCGTGCAGGCTATTACGACGGCGTGGGTGCGGCCCGTGACGTCATCCAGAACCACCTGCTGCAGTTGCTCGCCCTGACCGCGATGGAAGAGCCGATCTCGTTCAACGCCGATGACCTGCGTGCTGAGAAGGAGAAGGTCCTCGCCGCCGTCAAGTTGCCCGATGACCTCTCCACGCACTCCGCGCGGGGCCAGTTCACCGGTGGTTGGCAGGGCGGCGAGAAAGTCCTCGGTTACCTGGACGAGGACGGCATCCCCGCCGACTCCAAGACCGAAACCTACGCTGCGATCAGGGTCGACATCAACACCCGCCGTTGGAACGGAGTTCCGTTCTACCTGCGTGCCGGCAAGCGCCTGGGCCGCCGTGTCACCGAAATCGCCGTGGTGTTCAAGCGTGCACCAAACCTGCTGTTCCGTGACCACGGTGAGGACGACTTCGGCCAGAACGCCGTGGTGATCCGCGTGCAGCCCGACGAGGGCGCCACGATCCGTTTCGGTTCCAAGGTACCGGGCACGCAAATGGAAGTCCGCGATGTCACCATGGACTTTGGTTATGGGCACTCATTCACGGAGTCCAGCCCCGAAGCGTATGAACGCCTCATCCTGGACGTGCTCCTGGGCGAGCCGCCCCTGTTCCCCCGCCATCAGGAAGTCGAACTTTCCTGGAAGATCCTTGACCCGTTCGAGGAATACTGGGCCGGGCTCGATGAACAACCGCAACCCTACGCACCCGGCAGCTGGGGACCGGCCTCGGCCGATGCCCTGCTGGCCCGTGACGGACGAACCTGGAGAAGGCCATGATCGTAGATCTTCCCGATACCACTACTTCCAAGGTCTCCAAGAAGATCACGTCGCTGCGCGAGCAAGGCGGCGTGATCGCCTTGGGCCGTGTCCTGACCTTGGTGGTCGTGACGAAGTCGGGGCTCGAAGAGGAGGCCATCGAGGCTGCCAACGAAGCCAGCCGGGAACACCCCTGCCGGATCATCGTCCTCGCCGACGCCGGCGCTGAAGGCCCGGACCGCTTGGACGCTCAGATCCGCGTGGGTGGCGACGCCGGTGCCTCCGAAGTCATCGTCCTGCGCGGCCATGGCCACATGGCCCACGAAAGCGAATCGCTTGTGGCGGCCCTGCTGCTTCCGGATGCCCCGATCGTTGCCTGGTGGCCGCACGGTGCACCGGAAAGCGCGTGTGAGACCTCGATTGGCCGCATCGCGCACCGCCGGATCACGGATTCGGCCAACGAACCGGACCCTCGCCTGGCGCTGGAAAACATCCGGTCCACCTACAAGGCCGGTGACACCGACCTCGCTTGGACCCGGCTGACCAACTGGCGCATGCAGCTGGCCGCTGTGTTTGACCAGGTGGACGGTGACCCTGTTTCGGCTGTTGCGGTGGAGGGAGCCTCGGATTCTCCCAGTACGTTGTTGCTCGCTGCCTGGCTGAGCCTTGCCTTGCAGGCACCTGTCACGATCGTGGCCGATCCCGCAGGCACGGGCATCCGACGTGTCCGCCTGACGCGTGCCAGCGGCGATGTGCAGTTGTTCCGTCCCGGCCTGTCCGTGGCTGAACTGACGCAGCCGGGACAGCCGGCGCAGCGGATCACGCTCCCCCGCCGGAGCCTCAAGGACTGCTTGGCCGAGGAACTGCGTCGGCTTGATCCCGACGAAGTCTTCGGAGAAGTGATTACGATGGGACTGCCACTTACCAGCCAGAGGAGAGTCCAGACCAGTGCACGCTGAGCCAAGAGTAAGCATTCACCCCGACTCGAAGGTGCTGATGGCCGCCATTGCGGCCCGCCTCATCACCAAGCTTGTGGATGTCCAGGACAAACACGGCGAAGCCACGGTAGTCCTGACGGGCGGCACTGTTGGCATTGGAACCCTGAAGGCGGTGGCCGATTCGGCTGCGGCTCCGGCAGTGGACTGGTCCAAGGTCAACTTCTGGTGGGGCGATGAGCGTTTCGTTGCCGCTAACAGCGACGACAGGAACACGCGCCAGGCGCACCAGGCGCTTTTGTCGCACCTGGACGTGGATCCGGCACGCATTCACGAACCTGGATCGGCGGACCAGTTCGCTTCCGCGGAGGAAGCAGCCGCTGCCTACGCCGATGAGCTGAAGGCTGCCGCGGAGGCGGAGCACGCAGCGGACATGTCCGATGACAGGCCGGAACACCCGGGCGTACTCCCCCGCTTCGACATCCTCCTTCTCGGTGTTGGCCCGGACGCGCACGTGGCGTCACTGTTCCCCGAACAGGCGGGTATCCGCGAGAAAAAGCGCACGGTGGTGGGCGTCGAGAACTCCCCGAAGCCGCCGCCGTCGCGTATTTCACTGACGCTTCCGGCCATCAACACCGCCCAGGAAATATGGATGGTCGTGGCAGGTGAGGACAAGGCCGGCGCGGTAGGGCTCGCCCTTGCCGGCGCCAATCCGGTCCAGGTCCCGGCAGCGGGCCCTGTGGGCCGTTCGCGGACTCTGTGGCTTATTGACGAGAACGCAGCGTCACGCGTCCCCCAGCAACTCGTCCGGAAGGACCCCGCGGGCGCGTAAGCGTTCCAACGCTCCGGCCAGGACCACTTCGGCGTCCTGGCTGGAGCGTCTCTCTTTAACGTAATCCAAGTGGGACTTGAAGATTTCGTCCTCAGGCCGCAACGATGCCGGGTGACTGGGATCCCTGGAAGCAGGCAGCCCACATTTGGGGCAATCCCAGGCCTTGGGTATTTGCTCGTCCGGTAGTTTGAGGAAGACCAGCTGGGTTTCGTGTCCCTTGGCGCACCAGTATGGGACCCGGATACGGGGCAGCTGTTGCCCTTCGCCGTGGTCGCTCTGATTTCTGGGTGCGGATCCTTGGGCGACCCCCACTCGGGTGCCCCGGTAACCTGGCGTGCCATGAACCATTTTCGAACCCCTAGCGAGTCGGTGGTCGGCCGTCACGGCCCTGCGGCCTCGCGGCCAACACGGCCATTCTAATGCGGGGAGCCCGACGGCGGCACTGCTGTTTGGTGTGGGGCAAGAAAAAAGGGGAGGTTCCCGTGAAGGAACCTCCCCTTGCAGGGACGACTAGGAGTCGCCGCCCGAAGCAAAACGCATGATCAGGCCCAAGCCAATGATGACTACGCCCCAGGTAATTCCGAGAATGATGGTGAAGCGGTTCAGGTTGCGCTCGGCAACACCTGAGGAGCTCAGACCTGAGCTCATTCCACCACCGAACATGTCGGACAGACCGCCGCCACGTCCCTTATGCAGGAGGATGAGCAGCGTCAGCAGGAGGCTGGTGATGCCCAGCAGGATCTGCAGAATGACTTGAAGAACGTCCACGACGGCCTTTCGAAGAAGCGGAAATCGGGAGCCGGACTAGTCGGTGACCAGGTGGTTCTCGAACCTGACAATGTTAGCAAACTCCGCGGGGTCCAGGCTGGCGCCACCCACAAGCAAACCGTCGACGTCACTTTCAGCCATGATTGCCGCGGCGTTGTTGGCCTTGACGGAACCGCCATACAGCAACCGTGTCTTGGACGCGACCGTTTCGTCAAAGAGCACGGCAAGTTCGGCACGGATGGCAGCACACATTTCCTGGGCATCCTCAGGACCGGCTACTTCCCCGGTTCCAATGGCCCAGACGGGCTCGTAAGCCACAACAAGCTCAGCGGCCTGCTCGGCCGTGAGACCCTCAACACCGGCCCTCAACTGGGCCAGCGTGTGCTCAACGTGCGTTCCGGCCTGGCGGACTTCCAGTCCCTCTCCCACGCAGAGCACCGGAGTGAGGCTATGGCGGAAGGCTGCCTTGACCTTGGCGTTGAGGACTTCGTCGGATTCGTTGTGGATGGTGCGGCGTTCACTGTGTCCCACCAGGACGTAGGCGCAGCCCAGCTTGTTGAGGAACTGTCCGGAGATGTCTCCGGTGTAAGCACCGGAGTCGAACTGGGACAGGTCCTGGCCGCCGTAGACAACGTCCAGGTCGTCACCCTGCACCAAGGTTTGGACGCCGCGGAGATCGGTGAACGGAGGGAAGACGGCCACCTCCACCCGGTTGTAGTCGTGCTTGGCGTCGGACAGGGTCCAGGCAAGCTTCTGCAGCAAGGTGATGCCCTGGACGTGGTCCATGTTCATCTTCCAGTTGCCGGCGATGAAGGGCTTGCGGACGAAGTTGCCGTTGGCAGAGGTAGTCACATGAACTCCAAAGATTACGTTGAGATGTGGAACGGCCGGCAGGACGCATGCGCGTCCTGCCGGCCGGTTTGGTGCTTAGCGGTCCAGGACGCTGAGCCCGGGAAGTTCCTTGCCTTCAAGGTATTCCAGGCTGGCGCCGCCACCGGTTGAGATATGGCCGAACTGTGAATCGTCGAAGCCGAGTGTCCGAACCGCGGCCGCGGAGTCGCCGCCGCCAACAACTGTGAAAGCCACAGTGTCTGTGAGTGCCTGCGCGATGGCACGGGTGCCGCTCGAGAAGGCCTCGAATTCGAACACGCCCATGGGGCCGTTCCAGAAGACGGTCTTGGCCCCCTCGATGTGGGCGGCGAAAGCCGACGCGGTTTCCGGGCCGATGTCCAGGCCGATGCCGGAAGCACCGAAAGTGCTCTCCTCAATGGCATCTGCCCTGACAACCTCGTGGTCGGCATCCGCTGCGAAACGGCTGGCCACCACCACGTCAGTAGGCACCACAAACGACGTTCCGGCGTCGGCGGCACGGTTGAGGTAGTCCTGGACGACAGGAATCTGGTCTTCCTCAAGGAGGCTGCCGGCAACCTTGTGCCCGGCCGCAGCCAGGAAGGTGAACAGCATGCCGCCGCCAACCAGGATGGTGTCGGCCTTGCCCAGAAGGTTGTTGATGACAGCCAGTTTGTCCGAGACCTTGGAGCCGCCGAGGACCACGACGTAAGGGCGCTGCGTGTCGGTGGTCAGTTTTCGGAGAACCTCGACCTCGGTGTGGACCAGGTCGCCCAGGTACGACGGCAGCCGCTTAGCGACGTCGTAGACGCTGGCGTGCTTGCGGTGCACGGCGCCAAAAGCATCGTCCACGAACGCGCCGTTGTCACCTGTCAGGGCCACGAGTTCGTCAGCAAACGCGCCGCGCTCGGCGTCGTCCTTGCTGGTTTCCCGTGCATCGAAGCGTACGTTTTCCAGGACAAGCACGTGACCGTCCTGCAGGCCACTGGCCAGCTCCTTGGCGGAGTCGCCGACAGTGTCCTTGGCGAGCTGCACTGAGAAGTCCGCGAGTTCAGCCAGACGGTCCGCTGCGGGCTTCAGGGAGTACTTTTCCTCGGGAGCACCCTTGGGGCGGCCGAGGTGGGCGGTTACGAGCACACGGGCACCGGCGTCCGAGAGCTTCTTGAGGACCGGCAGGGACGCTTTGATGCGGCCGTCGTCGGTCACTGTAGAGCCGTCGAGCGGCACATTCAGGTCACTTCTGACCAGAATGTACCGCCCGCGGACACCTTCAGCGATGAGTTCGTTGAGGGTGTGAGATGTCATGTGTCTACCCTAGCCCAGCTTGGATGCGACGAGCTCCGTGAGGTCTACGAGGCGGTTGGAGTAACCCCACTCGTTGTCATACCAGGAAACAACCTTGACCTGGTTGCCAATGACCTTGGTGAGGCCGGAGTCGAAGATGGACGACGCCGGGTCGCCAACGATGTCCGAGGAGACGATCGGGGCGTCCGTGTAGGACAGGATGCCCGCCCACTGTTCGGACTCTGCTGCAGCCTTCACAGCGGCGTTGACTTCCTCGACCGTGACTTCGCGGGAAACCGTAACCGTGAGGTCCGTTGCGGAGCCGGTGGGGACGGGAACGCGGATGGCGTAGCCGTCGAGCTTGCCCTTGAGTTCCGGCAGGACCAGGCCGATTGCCTTGGCTGCACCGGTGGACGTGGGAACCATGTTGATGGCGGCAGCGCGGGCACGGCGCAGGTCGCCGTGCGGGCCGTCCTGCAGGTTCTGGTCAGCCGTGTAGGCGTGGACCGTGGTCATGAGGCCACGCTCGATGCCGAAGGCGTCGTTGACAACCTTGGCCAGCGGGCCGAGGCAGTTGGTGGTGCAGGACGCGTTGGAGATGATGTTGTGCGCTGCGGGGTCGTAGAGCTCGTGGTTCACGCCCATGACGATCGTGATGTCTTCGTCGCTGGCAGGTGCCGAGATGAGGACCTTCTTGGCTCCGGCGTCGATGTGCTTCTGCGCTGCGGCGGCCTTGGTGAAGAAGCCGGTGGACTCGATAACGATGTCCACGCCCAGCTCGCCCCACGGAAGGTTCGCGGGATCGCGCTCTGCCAGGACCTTGATCGACTTGCCGTCGACAACCAGGTTTCCATCGACAACTTCCACGGTCTGGGCGAGGCGTCCACCGACGGAGTCATACTTCAGGAGGTGGGCGAGGGTCTCAGGGCTGGTGAGGTCGTTGACTGCGACGATCTCAAGGTCCGCGCCCTGTGCCAGTGCTGCGCGGAAGTAGTTGCGGCCGATGCGGCCGAAGCCGTTGATACCAATACGGGTGGTCACTATGTGTCAATCTCCTTGGTGCTCTTGCAAGCACGCCTAGTGAGTCGGATCAGATATTTCCAACTAACAGACCCCGCACGCCGTTGGGCAGAGGTGATTATCAGATCGGAGGGCGACCAGCCACGTTGCTGAAGGCTAACCGCCTTCCGTGATCCATCTTACGTTTAACTAAGCCTGCCCCCGCAACTGCGGAGGCAGGCTTTCCAGCATTTAGCCGGAATTCACGCTAAAAGTGACTTTTGTTACATCTGCGTGAACCAGAGCTCACCACTAGAGGACGATGAGGCCCGTGGCGTTGGTGCGTGCAGCTTCGAAGCGCTTGGCTACGTCTGCCCAGTTTGCGATGTTCCAGAACGCCTTGACGTAGTCAGCCTTGACGTTCACGTAGTCCAGGTAGAACGCGTGCTCCCACATGTCCAGCATCAGCAGCGGGGTGGTGCCGAGTGCGACGTTGCCCTGCTGATCGTAGAGCTGCTCGATGACCAGGTTTCCACCGATGGGCTCGTAGGCCAGGAAAGCCCAGCCGGAACCCTGCAGGGCCAAAGCAGCAGCGCTGAACTGTGCACGGAAGGCATCGAACGAACCGAAAGCATCGTCGATTGCTGCTGCGAGTTCGCCTTCAGGCTTGTCGCCACCGTCCGGGGAAATGTTGTTCCAGAAAACGGAGTGGTTGATGTGGCCACCGGTGTGGAACGCGAGGTCCTTGGAGAGGCGGTTGATGTTGGCGAAGTCGCCCTTGTCGCGTGCTTCAGCGAGCTGGGAGAGCGCGTTGTTGGCGCCTGCGACGTAGGCCGCATGGTGCTTGCTGTGGTGCAGCTCCATGATCTTTGCCGAAATGTGCGGCTCGAGTGCTGCGTAGTCGTAGCCGAGCTCGGGCAGAACGTACTCTGTCACGAAATCCTCCAATGTAATGGACTGAAGTCCGGGTTGGTAACTCTCGTTATTTCATCCGGCCAGCGGACCGGCCGGAAATCCTTGGCGAAGAAGCCTGCTCTTGCCTCCACCGGGAACAACCCGCGGGGCCCTCGCAGTATTTCCTCCGCACTTTTTCGATTCTATGGGTGCGGGCTACTCGTCCATCATTTCGGGAGTCACATTCGCCTCAGTGCCCGGGATACCCAAGTCCAGCGCACGCTTGTCGGCCATGGCCAGCAGGCGGCGGATACGGCCCGCAATGGCGTCCTTGGTCATGGGTGGATCAGCGAGCCGGCCCAATTCATCCAGGCTTGCCTGCTTGTGGGCAACACGGAGCTCTCCCGCGTACTTCAGGTGGTCCGGCACGTCGTCGCCCAGGATCTCCAGGGCGCGGTCCACCCTTGCACCGGCCGCAACGGCGGCCTGGGCTGAGCGGCGCAGGTTGGCATCATCGAAGTTGGCAAGCCTGTTGGCCGTGGCCCTGACTTCCTTGCGCATACGCCGTTCCTCCCAGACCATGAGTGCGTCATGGGCACCCATACGGGTCAGGAGGGTCGCGATGGTGTCGCCGTCACGGATCACCACACGGTCCACGCCACGCACTTCGCGGGCCTTGGCCTGGATCCCGAGCCGCCGGGCCGCACCCACCAGGGCAAGGGCCGACTCGGGTCCGGGACACGTGACCTCAAGGGATGAGGAACGTCCCGGCTCCGTCAGGGAACCGTGTGCGAGGAAGGCGCCCCGCCAGACAGCCTCGGCGTCGGCTGCTGAACCGTTGACGACAACGGATGGGAGTCCCCGCACCGGCCGGCCCCGTCCGTCCAGGAGGCCCGTCTGCCGGGCCAGGGCTTCGCCGTCCCGGACCACGCGGACGACGTAGCGGCTCCCCCGGCGCAGGCCGCCACCGGAAACCACGATGATTTCGCTCTGGTGGCCGTAAACCTCGGCGATCGCGGCGCGCAGGCGCCGTGCCGTGGAGGCCAGGTCTACTTCGGCCTCAATGACGATGCGCCCTGAAATGATGTGCAAGCCGCCCGCAAAGCGCAGCATTGCTGAAACCTCGGCCTTGCGGACCGAAGATTTCTTGATGTCCAGCCGGGACAGTTCGTCCTTGACCGACGCAGTAAGTGCCATCGTGTGTTCCTAACTGTTCCCGAAAATATCGTGGTACGCCGCTGCCAGCAGCAATGGATCGTGGACGGGGCGGCGCCTCGACGCCCCTACTCTACCCAACACCACTTCGGCACCGAGCATCCCGGCAGCCTTTTCGAAGGCCTTCAGATCCTGGATAGCGGCGGGGTCGGCAAGAACCACATCCACGCTGAACTCGGGTGCATAACGGCGCAGGACGTCCAAATGGTCAGCGGCCGTCATGCCCGAGGTTTCCTTGGTCTCGACGTCCAGGTTCATGGTCAGGCAGCGCTTGGCCGCGGTGTCCCCAAGCGCTTGGCGAAGCTCAGGGAGCAGCAGATGCGGGAGCACCGAGGTGTACCACGAGCCGGGTCCAAGGATCACCCAGTCGGCCAGCTCGATGGCTGTAAGCGCCTCCGTGCAGGCGGGAGCGGCTTCGGGAAGGAGGGTGACATCCTCCAGTTTCCCGGCCACGGCGCATTTCGCCTGGCCCCGGACGGTCTGCAGTTCATAGCCGCCGCCAGGAAGCTCCACCCTGGCCTGGCCCTCAATGGTGAGGGGAACACTGGACATGGGCAGCACTTGCCCGCGGGCGCCGAGCAGGGCCCCTGCCCATTTCAGTCCGGCGACGGTGTCGCCAAGCAACTCCCACAGCGTGACGATGAGCAGGTTGCCCATGGCATGGTTGTCCAGGGACCCACCCTTGGCCGAGCCGGCGTCAAAGCGGTGCTGCATGACATCACGCCAGGTGCGTCCCCAGTCGGTATCGTCGCAGAGCGCACTCAAAGCCATCCGCAGGTCCCCGGGTGGGAGGACGCCGTACTCGTCGCGGAGACGCCCGGACGAACCGCCGTCGTCCGCTACCGTGACGATTGCCGTCAGCTCGGAGGTAAGCAGCCGCAGGGCCGACAGTGACGCCGCCAGTCCATGGCCGCCTCCCAAGGCGACCACCGACGGGCTTTTCTTCTGTTGGCTGCCGGGGACGCCCTTCGGGGGAATGAGCGGCAGGGGGCCCGTCAGGACCCCCACTATTCGCGCCCCAGGTCGCGGTGGGTGGTGGTGACGGTGACGCGGGGATACTGCGCCAGGCGCTTTGAAAGCTCGACGGCGACGGCCACCGAACGGTGCTTACCTCCCGTGCAGCCAACGGCTAACGTGGCGTAGTGCTTGTTCTCCTGACGGTAACCGTCCAGTACCGGTTCCAGGGCACTGACGTAGCGGTCCACGAACTCGTGGACGCCATCAGCGGCCAGGACGTAGTTGCTGACGTCTTCATCCAAACCGGTGTGCGGCCGGAGTTGCGGAACCCAGTGCGGGTTGGGAATGAAACGCGCGTCGGCAACGAAGTTCGCGTCCACGGGCAGCCCATACTTGAAGCCGAAGCTCATGACGTTCAACCGCAGGGTGACAGGTCCCGTGTCGCTGAACAGCTCGGTGATGGCCGTGGCAAGTCCGTGGACGTTGAACTCGGTGGTGTCCAGGACGACGTCAGCATGCTCGCGCAGTTCCCTCAGGACCTCGCGCTCGATACCGATGCCATCGAGGATCCGTCCGCCACCTTGAAGCGGGTGGGGCCTGCGGCCTTGCTCGAAGCGGCGGACAAGCACTTCGTCGCTGGCGTCAAGGAACAACACCCGGAAAGTGATGCCTGTGGCGCTGAGCGCACCCAGGGCCGTCTGGATGTCGGTGAAGAGGTCCTTGCTGCGGACATCGACCACCACGGCCAGTTTAGGAATCGATTTGGGCGCGTGCGAAACGATTTCAGCCAGGGTGCCCAGCATTTGCGGGGGCAGGTTGTCCACGACATACCAGCCGTGGTCTTCCAAGGCATCCGAAGCCGTGCTGCGCCCGGCCCCTGACATGCCGGTGACTACCAGCAGCTCCGCCTCCGGTGGCTTGACGGGCGTGAGGCCGTCCTGCTCCGTGCCGGACCCTGTTGCCTCATCCATCAAGTGTTCCCCGTTCAGTTCGGAATGGTCGTTGCAGCAAGTTCTTACCCTAACTAAGATTCAAGGATTTCGCCGGTGGTCATGTTGATCGCCGGAGCTGCCTCGTCGGAGTCCGCAGTGGACCCCAGATGCTGGACAACTGCGGCAGCCAATGCAGGGCCGATGCCCTTGGCGGAGGTGAGCTCCTCCACCGACGCGGCGCGGATTTTCTTGAGCGACCCAAAATGGGCCACCAAGGCCTTGCGTTTGGCTTCACCGAGGCCTGGCACCCCGTCCAGCACGGAAACTGTCATGGCCTTGCCGCGCTTTTGCCGGTGGAAGGTGATGGCAAAGCGGTGGGCTTCGTCACGAATCCGCTGGAGCAAGTACAGGCCCTGGGAGGTTCGGGGCAGGATCACCGGGAAGTCGCTGTCGGGCAACCAGACTTCTTCAAGCCGCTTGGCGAGGCCCACGACGTAGACGTCCTCGATTCCCAGCTCCGCAAGGGCACGCGATGCCGCGTTAACCTGCGGTTGTCCGCCGTCCACCACCACCAGGTTGGGTGGGTAGGCGAACTTGGCTTTGGGTGCGGGCATGGTGGGGTCCGACGGCGGCACCTCACCTGCGCGGGCGCTTCCGGGCCGTGCGGGGTTGCTGATTTCGCCGGAGACAACAGGCACCTGTGCGACCTTATCCGCCAGATAATGCCGGAACCTGCGCGTAAGGACGTCATGCATGGCTGCGGTGTCGTCTGCTGCTGCGGCACCCGTGATGGAGAACTTGCGGTAGTCAGCTTTCTTGGGCAGGCCATCCTCGACCACCACCATGGACGCCACCACGTTTGTGCCTTGCACATGCGAGATATCGAAGCACTCTATGCGCAGCAGCGGCACGGGTATGTCCAGGGCTTCCTGGAGCTCTTGGAGGGCCAAGGACCGGACAGTGATGTCGCCGGCGCGCCGGGTCTTGTGCAGCTTGAGGGCCTGCTCCGCGTTTTCGCGGACAGTGGACATCAGCGCAGCCTTGTCCCCTCGCTGGGGCACCCTGATGTCCACCTTGGCGCCGCGCAGGCCTCCTAGCCATTCAGCGAGCTCTGCGTGGTTGCTGGGGTTTTCCGGGACAAGGACTTCCCGTGGGATGCGCCCCTGGACTTCGCTGTCTTCGCCATAGACCTGCTGCAGCAGATGTTCGATGAGTTCGGGAGTGGTGGCATCTTCGACCTTCTCAACCACCCATCCGCGCTGGCCGCGGACACGGCCCCCGCGCACGTGGAATACCTGGACAGAGGCCTCCAGCTCGTCATCATGCAAGGCGAAGACGTCGGCATCGGTGTCTTCGGCGAGGACCACGGCGTTGCGCTCAAAGACCTTGCGCAGGGCGATGATGTCATCCCTGAGCCCGGCAGCGCGCTCGTAATCGAGGTCGGCTACCGCCGATTCCATCTCTTTCTCCAGCCGGCTGATGAAGCGTTTGGCTTCGCCGCCCATGAACGAACAAAAGTCCTCTGCGAGCACCCGGTGCTCATCGGGAGTGACCCTGCCGACACATGGCGCTGAACATTTGTCGATGTAGCCAAGGAGGCACGGCCGTCCGCTGGACTCTGCCCGCTTGAAGACTCCCGCACTGCAGCTGCGGACCGGGAATACCCTCAGTAGGGTGTCCATGGTTTCCCGGATGGCCCCGGCTGTGTAGGGCCCAAAGTACCTGGTCCCTTTCCTCCGCTCGCCACGCATGACTTGCACCCTGGGGTATTTTTCGCCCATGGTCACCGCGAGGTACGGATACGTTTTGTCGTCACGGAAGACGACATTGAAGCGTGGCTTGAATTCCTTGATCCACGTGTATTCGAGCTGCAGCGACTCGAGTTCACTGCCAACCACGGTCCATTCGACGCTGCTGGCCGCGTGGACCATGGCATGGGTCTTGGGGAGCAAGCCTGCCGGGTTGGCGAAGTACGAGTTCAGCCGTGAGCGGAGGTTCTTGGCCTTGCCTACATAGATGACCCGGCCATGGGGGTCGCGGAAACGGTAGACACCCGGCGTGGTGGGAATTTCACCCGTCTGGGGTCGGTAACTTGCTGGATCTGCCACGTTTCCAGTCTAGTGAACCGGACCGACACCCGATGCCACGGACAACCCGCGGACCTGGGTGGCTAGTCCACGGACTTGCTCTGGTTGTAGCTCGTGGACCGTTCCTGGCCGCTGAGCAGGGCAATGGCATCCATGATCTTGTCCGTGACCTCGCGGCGGGCCGGCAGGGAATGATCCGGGCCCGTCTTCTCGAAGTAGAGCGGTTCGCCGACCTTCATGGTGAAGTGCTGGGGCCGGACTGCGTTCTTATCCGCCGGCTGCAGCTTCTCGGTGCCGATCAGTCCCACCGGGATGACGGGGGCGCCGGTAGTCAGCGCAAGCCAGCCCACGCCTGTGCGACCACGGTAGAGGATTCCATCACGGGACCTGGTGCCCTCGGGGTAGATGCCGATGCCCTTGCCCGACTCGAGGATATCCAGCAGGGTCTTCAGCGCCTGGACGCTTGCAGCCTGCTCGCCCCGCTCCACGGGGATGGAACCAACGGCCTCAAAGAAGGATTTCATCACGGCGCCCTTGACGCCCTTGGTGGTGAAATATTCCGCTTTGGCAAAGAACGCGACCGGACGGGGCATCAATGCCTGCACGATCACGCTGTCCAGGAAGGAAAGATGATTGGGGGCAACAATGAACGGACCGTCAGTGGGTACGTTTTCCAACCCAATGACCGTAGGGCGGCACGTGGAGGAAATGAGCCCGCGGGTAGTCCACCGGATCGCATCAAAGACTGCCATCGTTTTGTACCTCGCTCAGGGCTGCCGTGCGGACAGCGTCAAGTTCTTCAATTGTGCTTTTCAGTTCAAGCGCGGTTGCTACCACGGTCACTGCACCGGCCTGCTCGAGTTCGCCATCGGGTGCAAAACCCCAGCCGACGCCGATGCAGTCCAGTCCGTTTGCCATCGCACCAGCTACGTCCTGGTGCCTGTCCCCCACCATGACTGCGGGTTGCGAGTGCAGGTCGGCCAGGGCTGCGCCCACGATTTCCACTTTGCCGGAGGCCGTGTTGGCGCCCATGGACTCGTCGTCGGCGGCGCCCCGTATGGAGACGAAGAAGTCGGCAATGCCATGATGCTCAAGGACCAGTCGGGCAATGGACTGTGGTTTTTGGGTAGCTACTGCCACCGGACGGCCGGACTCAGCAAAGTACTGCAGGAGATCGTAAATACCCGGGTAAAGCTTGCTCTGGGCGATACCGGATTCTTTGTAGTGGCGCCGATAGCGATCAATAACCTGGTCCACCAATTCGGTGGGGACATTCGCCAAATGCAGGAGCGAATCACTGAGCTTGGGTCCGACCATGGAATTCAGGATGGCCTGCTCCGGGACGGGAAGGTCCATTTCCCTGAGGGCAGCCGAGATTCCCCCAGTTATACCGCCGGCAGGATCGACAAGGGTGCCGTCCAGATCGAATATTACGGGCACCTTTGTTTGAGTCACCGGGTTAGTTTCTCACGAGTAGCGGCATGCCTGAAACTCGCATGCCGCTACCGGAATACTTCTATCCCAGAATCTCGGCCAGGAATGTTGCGGTGTGGCTCTCAGTGGATTTTGCCACTTGCTCGGGTGTTCCCGTTGCGATAATCCGGCCACCGCCCGATCCACCGTTGGGGCCGAGGTCCACAATCCAGTCGGCTGACTTGATGACGTCCAGGTTGTGTTCGATGGTGATGACGGTGTTGCCTTTGTCCACCAGCCCCTGGAGAACCATCAGGAGTTTCCGGATGTCCTCGAAGTGCAGCCCCGTGGTGGGCTCATCGAGGACGTAGATGCTCCTGCCGTTCGAGCGCTTCTGGAGTTCGGCTGCAAGTTTGACGCGCTGCGCCTCGCCACCCGACAGCGTGGTGGCAGGCTGGCCCAGCCGGACGTAGCCCAGGCCAACGTCCACCAGGGTCTTCAGATGCCGCGCAATGGGCGTGAAAGCCGCAAAGAACTCCGCACCTTCCTCGATAGGCATGTTGAGGACGTCGGCAATGGTCTTGCCCTTGTAATGGACCTCAAGGGTTTCCCGGTTGTAGCGGGCACCGTGGCACACCTCGCAGGGAACATAGACGTCCGGCAGGAAGTTCATCTCGATCTTCAACGTGCCATCACCGGAGCAGGCCTCGCAGCGCCCGCCCTTGACGTTGAAGGAGAACCGCCCGGGCTGGTAGCCCCGGACCTTGGCTTCGGTGGTCTCGGCGAACAGTTTGCGGATGTTGTCGAAGACGCCGGTGTACGTTGCAGGGTTGGACCGGGGCGTACGGCCGATGGGACTCTGGTCGACGTGGACCACCTTGTCCAGGTGCTCCAGTCCTGCCACGGTCCGGTGGCGACCGGCCACCTGCTTGGCGCCGTTGAGCTTATTGGCCAGCACCTTGTAGAGGATCTCGTTGACCAGCGTGGACTTGCCGGATCCGCTGACGCCAGTGACGGCGGTGAAAAGTCCCAGGGGGAACGTCGCGTCAACGTTGTTGAGGTTGTTCTCCCGGGCGCCGACAACCTTCAACTCGCGCTTTTTGTCGTACTTGCGGCGCTTCTTGGGGATGTCTATGCTCCGGCGACCGGACAGGTAATCGCCGGTCAGCGATTCCGTGTTCTCCAGGAGTTCTTTGTAGGTGCCGGAGTGCACAACCTGGCCGCCGTGCTCGCCGGCGCCCGGTCCAATGTCCACCACCCAGTCGGCCTCTTGGATGGTGTCTTCGTCGTGTTCAACGACAATCAGCGTGTTTCCGAGGTCTCGGAGGCGCGTGAGCGTCTCGATGAGTCTCCGGTTGTCGCGCTGGTGGAGGCCGATGGACGGTTCGTCAAGGACGTACAGCACACCCACGAGGCCGGAGCCGATTTGGGTTGCCAGCCTGATCCGCTGGGCTTCGCCGCCGGACAAGGTGCCGGAGGGCCGCTCAAGGTTGAGGTACTCCAAGCCGACATCCAGGAGGAAGGTCAGCCGGGCCTGGATCTCCTTAAGCACCTGGTTGGCGATCTGAGCTTCCCTGTTGGTCAGCGTCAGGGTGCCCAGGAACTCCGCGCATTCCCGCATCGGCAGGGCGGCGACTTCGGCGATTGATTTGCCGTTGATCAGCACCGACAGCGACGCCGGGTTGAGGCGCGCGCCGTTGCACTCAGGGCAGGGGATCTGCCGCATGTATTCTTCGTAGCGGTCACGGGCCCAATCCGAGTCCGTTTCCCCGTGCTTCCGGTGAACGTACTGGATGGCGCCTTCGAAGCCGGTGCTGTACTTACGCTCCCGGCCGAAGCGGTTCTTGTACTGGACAACAACCTTGTGGTCTTTGCCGTGAAGCACGGTGTTGCGGACGTCCTTCGGGAGTTTCTCCCACGAGGTCTTCATGGAGAAGCCCAGTTCGTGGGCCAGGCCCTCCAGGAGGCGGTTCCAGTATTCGGTGGTCGCCGTACCCAGTGACCACGGGGCGATGGCGCCCTCGCCGAGCGACAGCTCAGGGTTGGGAACAATCAGTTCCTCGTCGACTTCAAGCTTGGTACCGATGCCACTGCAAGCGGAGCAGGCGCCGAAGGGGTTGTTGAACGAGAAGGAGCGCGGCTCGATCTCATCGATGGCCAAGGGGTGCTCATTGGGACAGGCCAGGTTCTCGGAAAACGCCCGGATGCGTGCGGGATCCTCAGCATCCAGGTCGACGAATTCAACCAGGACGCGTCCCTCGGCCAGGCCCAGGGCTGTTTCTACGGAGTCCGTGAGCCGTTGGCTGATGTCTTCCTTGACGACAAGGCGGTCCACCACAACTTCAATGGTGTGCTTGAACTGCTTGCCCAGCTTGGGAGGATCGCTCAGCTGGACCAACTCGCCATCCACGCGGGCACGGGAGTAGCCCTTGGTGGTCAGTTCCTTGAAGAGGTCAACGAACTCGCCCTTGCGTCCGCGAACTACGGGTGCGAGGACCTGGAAGCGGGTACCGGTCTCCAGTTCCAGGAGCTGGTCCACGATCTGCTGGGGCGTCTGCCGGGTAATCGGCTCGCCACACACCGGGCAGTGCGGGCGGCCAACGCGGGCCCACAGAAGCCGCATGTAGTCATAAATCTCGGTGATGGTACCCACGGTGGAGCGCGGGTTCTTGCTGGTGGACTTCTGGTCAATGGACACCGCAGGTGACAGGCCCTCGATGAAGTCGACATCGGGCTTGTCCACCTGGCCAAGGAATTGGCGCGCGTAGGCAGACAGCGATTCCACGTACCGGCGCTGGCCTTCGGCGAAGATAGTGTCAAAAGCCAACGAGGACTTGCCGGAACCCGAAAGGCCCGTAAACACGATCATGGCGTCCCTGGGCAGGTCCAGGTCCACGTTGCGAAGGTTGTGTTCCCGGGCGCCCTTGACCACCAGGCGCGACAGGTCAGGCCTGGCGGGCTTGGTTTCAAGAACGGCTGGGACGCTGTTCGGCGATTCGATGGCGGTATCTTCAGCTAAGGCTTTGGGCACCTACCAATGCTAATCGAAAACTTCTTCGAATTTCCATGTCGTGCCTCACACGCTACTGATCGGTATCAGTCAGCGTCGTAGGCGGCTGCCAGAAGCTGCACGGCTTCAGCGAAGGAAGCGCCCTGTGCCTTCGCGGCGGCCGCATATTCTGCTGCGACTCCGGCCAGCGCTCCCCATCGGTCGTCCCGTGCACAGACGACAGTTCCGTTCCGTCCCCGGGTAGCTACCACGCCCGCCGCTTCCAGCTCCTTGTACGCGCGGGCCACTGTATGCGGTGCAACATCCAGCGCACCCGCAAGATTGCGGACCGGAGGAAGCTTCGCCCCGACCGCAAGGACTCCGGAGTCAACCAGTTCGATGATCCGGAGGCGCAACTGTTCAAAGAGCGCTACGGCGCTCCCGGTGTGGGGCCGCCAGGTGCCGGGGAACTCGCCTGTGGGAGTCATCAGTAACTCCGGCCGGTCACCGGCGTCGTGCGGGGCGTGTGTAGTTCGAAACGTCCATGGTCCATGTCGAAAATTAGACCAGCGACGCCGGTACGGGACAAGCCGGTCCGGCGTAGGAAACTGTTGGCTGCTGGAATCGGTTGCAATCCAGGGTTCAGTTCTTCCGCGCGACGGCAAAGATCCGCCGGAAGGGAAAAACCGTCCCGTGTTTCGTGGCCGGATAAGCTTCGCGTAGCATCGCGGCGTATTCCTGCTCGAAGTCTGCGGCTTCCTCCGCGGACAAAGCCGCCAGCACAGGCCGCAAGCCCGTGCCGCGCACCCATTCCAGGACCGGGTCCTCGCCGGTCAATACCTGCTGGTAGGTGGTCTCCCAAGCGTCGGCCGCGCATCCGGCGTCGAGCATTATTCCCAAGTAGTCCGCAGGACTGCCTACAGCGCCATCGTGCCGAAGGACTCCAGTCAGCCGGGGCGACCATCGCGGCGACTCTGCCAGTCCGCGCATCAGGGCATGGGACGGAGAAGTGAAATTTCCCGGTACCTGCATGGCGAACCAGGCGCCGGGTTTGAGGTCGCGCAGCCAAGCAGCCACCATGTCCTGGTGGCCCGGTACCCATTGGAGCGCGGCGTTCGTGACAACCACATCGGTATCCGCATCCGGTTCCCAGCGGGCGATGTCGCCGGACTCGAACTCCAGCTGCGGGGTCTGCTTCGCCAGCGACTCCGCTTTGCGGAGCATCTCTGCCGAGGAGTCAACGCCTACCACGTGGGCCTCCGGCCATCGATGGGCCAGCGTCGCCGTCAGGTTTCCGGGACCGCAACCGAGGTCCACCACCTTCCGCGGGTCGTTGGCCTGAATCCTCCCCACGAGGTCATGGAACGGCCTGTCCCTATGATTACCGAACTCGGTGTACTTGGACGGGTCCCACTTCATTAGAGCCTCCTCGCGTCTGGCATCCTTGCTGGGCCGAGCCTAAACCGTACGGGCACTAAGCTGGAAACCAATGAAACTTCTTGAGCAGCTTCCCGGTTCCGCCGACACCGGTCCCCTGGACCCGGACGAAATTTACACACGGTTCGTGGAGTGGACGGAAAGCCGCGGGCTTCAGCTGTACCCGGCGCAGGATGAAGCGATCATGGAACTCGCCGCCGGCGCCAACGTCATCCTCGCCACCCCCACAGGTTCCGGAAAGTCGCTGGTGGCCATCGCGGCTCACTTCGAAGCCATGGCGCGGGGCAAGCGAAGCTACTACACGGCTCCCATCAAGGCCCTGGTATCGGAAAAATTCTTCGCCCTGTGCGACATTTTCGGCGCGGAGAACGTGGGGATGATCACGGGTGATTCCGGCGTGAACCAGGACGCGCCGATCATTTGCTGCACCGCGGAAATCCTTGCCAACATCGCCCTCCGCGAGGGGGCTTCTGCGGAATTAGGCTCCGTCATCATGGACGAGTTCCATTTCTACTCCGACCCGCAACGCGGTTGGGCGTGGCAGGTTCCATTGCTGGAACTCCCCCAGGCCCAGTTCCTCCTCATGTCAGCCACTTTGGGCGACGTCACCCGCTTCGAGGCCGGCCTGACGGAACTCACCGGCCGCTCCACCACCACTGTGAGCTCCGCGGAACGCCCCATCCCGCTGCACTACTACTACCAGGTGACACCTGTGCACGAGACCCTGGAGGACCTGCTCGCCACCAAGCAGGTTCCGGTGTACGTGGTCCACTTCAGCCAAGCTGAAGCCATCGAACGCGCACAGAACCTCATGAGCATCAATATGTGCAGCCGTGACGAGAAGGACCGGATCGCTGAACTCATCGCGGGCTTCAGGTTTGCCGCCGGATTCGGTAAGACCCTCAACAGGCTGGTCCGCCACGGCATCGGTGTCCACCACGCCGGAATGCTTCCCAAGTACCGCCGTTTGGTGGAGCAGCTCGCCCAGGCAGGACTCCTGAAGGTTATTTGCGGCACTGACACTTTGGGCGTCGGCATCAACGTACCCATCCGCACCGTGCTGTTGACGGCACTCAGCAAATACGACGGCGTACGAACCCGGCCGCTGAACTCCCGCGAGTTCCACCAGATCGCAGGCCGTGCAGGCCGCGCAGGCTACGACACTGCAGGTACGGTGGTGGTCCAGGCTCCCGAGCACGTGGTGGAGAACACCAAAGCCATGGCGAAGGCCACGGCCAAGTTTGGGGATGACCAAAAGAAGTTGCGCCAGGTGGTCAAGAAGAAGCCTCCGGAGGGGTTTGTTTCCTGGGGCGAGCCGACCTTCAACAAGCTGGTGGAGTCCATACCGGAGCCGCTGACGTCCAGCTTCACCGTCACCCACGCGATGCTGCTGAACCTTATGGAACGTCCTGGCGACCCCTTCCAGGCAACCCGCAGGCTTCTCAGCGAAAACCATGAGAGCCGCCCCGCGCAGCTGAAGCTGATGAAGAAAGCCTTGGGGATCTACCGTGAACTCCTGGCAGCAGGAGTTGTTGAACGGATCCCGGAGGACCAGCAAGAGGCTGAAGGACGTTCGGTACGCCTCACCGTTCACCTGCAGGCAAACTTTGCCCTGAACCAGCCGCTGTCCCCCTTCGCCCTTGCTGCGTTGGAACTGCTCGACCCGGAGTCGCCGTCGTACGCCCTGGACGTTGTCTCCGTCATCGAGTCGACGCTGGAGAAGCCGCGACAGATACTTTCCGCGCAGCAGAAGAAGGCACGCGGCGAAGCGGTTGCGGCCATGAAGGCTGACGGTATCGAGTACGACCAGCGCATGGCGATGCTCGACGAAGTCACCTATCCCATGCCGTTGGCGGAAATCCTCGGCGAGGCCTTCGAGGTGTACCGCAAGGCAGCCCCCTGGGTTGGCGACTTTGAGCTCGCACCGAAATCGATCATCCGCGACATGTATGAGCGGGCCATGAACTTCGGGGAGTTCGTCCAGTTCTACGGCTTGGCGCGTTCGGAGGGCATCGTCCTCCGCTATCTGGCGGACGGTTTCCGGGCCCTCCGGCAGACCGTTCCCCAGGACCTGCTCCGCGAGGATCTTGAAGATCTCATCGCCTGGCTGGGCGAACTGGTCCGCCAAGTGGATTCGAGCCTGCTGGATGAATGGGAAGAGCTCACCTCCGGGGCTGCGCCGACACCGCATGACGCTCCCCCGCCTCCGCCTCCGTCGCTGACCTCGAACATCAGGGCCTTCCGGGTGATGGTCCGTAACGAGATGTTCCGCAGGGTGGAACTTTTCGCGGACGAGGATTCCAACGCCCTGGGCGAGCTCGACGCCGATGCCGGCTGGGATGCCGGGCGTTGGGAAGACGTGTTGGACGACTACTTTGACGAACACGACGACATCGGCACCGGGCCCGACGCCCGCGGACCGGGCTTGCTCATCATTACCGAAGAGCCCGGCACATGGAAGGTCCGGCAAATTTTCGATGACCCGGCACGCAACCACGACTGGGGCATTTCGGCCGAAGTGGACCTAGCAGCTTCTGATGAGTCCGGCACCGCCGTGGTCCGCGTGACGGACGTCAACAGGCTCTGAACGGGAATCCCATGGGAACCATCCCCGACCTCGGTGCAGGCCTGCGGAAACTAGGGGCATTCAGTGAAGTGCCTCCTGCCCCTTGGGACGGCCCGCGCCGGTGGTGGGGCGGTGCATTGGATGTGGAAGGCCTGGCGCTCGGCTCCGTCCAGGCGGTGGCAACTGCACTTAACGCACTGACCGGCTCCGCCGACAGGTACTCCGTGGCCGCCGGTCCTACGGCAGCCTCGTTCGATTCACTTGGATACTTGCGAATCGATGGTCAGAAACCGATGGGTTTCGCTCCGATGTCAGGCTTCCGGCGCACAGCTGATGGCTGGATCCGCCTTCACGCCAACTATCCACACCATGCGGTGCGCTTGCTGGAAGCCCTTTCAGCCAGGGGCCCACAAGACGTGGACCGGGCGCTCTTGTCGATGACCTCCCTGGAGGCCGAGGCAGCGATCGTGGCCAGCATGGGCGTGGCTGCGGCCGTCCGGAGCCGCACCGAATGGCTCGCCTCGCCGATGCGTCCGGCAGCGGCCTCAGGCGACTGGATCGACGTCGAACCTTCGGCTGAGCATGCTGCGGCCTCGCCTGGCACGGCCTGGTTTCCTGCCGGCAACCCACAGCTGCCGTTGGACGGCCTCAGGGTGCTGGACCTGACCCGTGTCATCGCCGGCCCCACCGCAACTCGTCTCCTGGGTGCCCTCGGCGCGGACGTACTACGCATCGACCCGCCCCAGCTTCCGGAATTGACGGACGCTTTCGTCGATTCAGGTTTCGATAAGCGAAGCGCCGAGGCAGATCTTGGCCGGACGACGGACTTGGGCATCATCAACGGGCTGGTTGCTTCGGCCGACGTTGTGGTCACGGGATACCACGACGGCGGCCTGGACCGTTTCGGGCTGGCGCCCGGTGCGCTGTTGGCGAGCAGGCCCGGCCTCGTCGTTGCCACCTTGACCGCGTGGGGCCGCGGGGGACCGTGGCAGGGGCGGCGTGGATTCGACAGTCTGGTGCAGGCCGCCACCGGGATCGCCGAACGGCATGGACAACCGGACGACGCAGGGTGGAAACCCGGCGCCTTGCCGGTCCAGGCCCTGGACCATGCCACGGGGTACGGCCTGGCTGCTGCCGTCATCGCCTTGCTGGGCGAACGGCTACGGACCGGACGTGGTGGATCGGCGACCATGTCACTGGCACGTACCGCCGAGCAACTTTTCGAACTTCCCCCGGTCCACGGAGATGGTGCAGCCAATCCCCTGCCGGAGCCCGAGTTCCTGGTCACGGACAGCCCCTATGGCACCCTCAGGTTCGTGGGGCCACCCCTCCTGGTGGAAGGCACGCAGCTCATGTACCGGGAGCCGCCCGTACAGTACGGATCGTCAGCGTTGGCGTGGCGGCGGCAGGCCGATCTCCCCTAGTAAGCTCGATGCCATGAGTGTAATCCGCCCCGCCACCGTTGAAGACGTCCCCGCAATCCTGCGTATGATCCACGATCTTGCGATCTACGAAAAGGAACCGGACGCCGTCAAGAACACCCCTGA
The DNA here is from genome assembly GCF_059090325.1 of Arthrobacter sp. B0316-5-4. Classification (NCBI taxonomy): domain Bacteria; kingdom Bacillati; phylum Actinomycetota; class Actinomycetes; order Micrococcales; family Micrococcaceae; genus Arthrobacter; species Arthrobacter sp. B0316-5-4. The sequence continues at coordinate 462,161 of NZ_JBNHFN010000002.1, read as the reverse complement.
GATGCTCACGGATGTCCTCTTTGGCGAGAACCCCCGTGTCTACGCCACTATCGCCGAGAATTCCGCCGGCACGGTGCAGGGCTTCGCTTTGTGGTTCCTGAACTACTCCACGTGGGAAGGGGTCCACGGCATCTACCTGGAGGACCTTTACGTGGTTCCGGACGCGCGCGGCGAAGGCCACGGCAAGGCGCTGTTGCAGCATCTGGCCGCGACCGCCGTCGAACGTGGATATGCGCGCGTGGAGTGGAGTGTCCTGAACTGGAACGAACCCTCGATCAACTTCTATAAGAACCTCGGCGCCTTCCCCATGGCGGAATGGTCAACATTCCGCCTGACAGGTGACGCACTTGAAGCGTTCGGCGCAAACGACGGCCACATCAACCAGGCACTCGCCCGTGGCTGAAAAGGTGCGGCCAAACAACGGCCACAGCATCCGAGCCCGCCACGAATTCCGTGGGATCCGGTCCGTGGAGCACTACTTCACGGTCCCCCTGGACCATGACACCGACAGCGAAGGCGGCTCCGGCGAGACGATTTCGGTGTTCGCCCGTGAATATTCCTCCGCTGAGCACACGCCCGAGACAGCCAGCCGTTTGCCCTGGCTGCTGTACCTCCAGGGTGGGCCGGGTGGCCGGGGCAACAGGATCACCTCCCTCTCCGGATGGATGAAGGCCGCCGCCAAGGATTTCCGCATCCTGATGCTCGACCAACGCGGGACGGGATTGTCCACGCCCATCGAGCGGCAGAGCCTGGAACGGCGGGGAGACGCGGAGGCGCAGGCAGAGTACCTGACGCATTTCCGGGCGGATTCCATCGTTGCCGACGCTGAGCACATCCGCGCGGTCCTGGACTCCGGGCCATGGACCGTCCTGGGCCAAAGCTTCGGCGGGTTCTGTGCTTTGACGTATCTGTCTTTCGCGCCCGAAGGGCTGCGGGAAGTACTGATCACCGGCGGACTGGCCCCTCTCCAGGGTCCGGCCGATCGCGTCTACCGCGCTACCTTCCGACGTGTCGCGGCCCGCAACGCCGAATACTTCTCGTGGTATCCCGAGGACCGGGAACTCGTGACCCGGATTGTGCGTCATTTGGAACAGCAACCGGAGTTCCTGGCGAGCGGTGAACGCCTGACACCGGAGCGGTTCCAGATGGTGGGGTCGTTCCTGGGTGGCAACAGCAGGGTTGATTCGCTGCACTACCTCCTGGAGGACGCGTTCATCGAGACGGGCGCCGGGCAGCGGCTATCTGAGTCTTTCCTCGAACAGGTGCGGGCGCTGGTGAGCAGGGGAACCAATCCCCTTTACGCCGTGATGCACGAATCGATCTACGGCCAGGAAGAAGCCACGGACTGGGCCGCTTGGAGGGTGCTGCGCGAGTACCCGGAATTTGAGCCGGACGCCACAGAGCCGCTGCTCACCGGCGAAATGGTGTATCCGTGGTACTTCGAGCAGGATCCATCACTCGTCCCACTGCGCGAGGTCGCTGGTCTGCTGGCCAGCAAGAAGGACTGGAAGCCTTTGTACGACACCGGAAGGCTGGCAGCCAACACTGTCCCGGTTGCGGCGGCAGTGTACAGGGACGATATCTACGTGGACCATGACCTTTCCCTGGAGACGGCGGCCGCCGTGCGTGGGCTCCAGCCGTGGGTTACCCCGGACTTCCACCATGATGGCATTGGCGAGGACGGGGAGGGCATCTTCGGTCGGTTGCTGGGCATGGTCCGGGCTGCCCGCTAGATCTGAGTTACTGAATCGCTTGGTCTCGGGAGTGTCCGGCTGGGCGGAGTGGTCCCCGAAGGGCCGCAACGCCGGCCAGGACCAGTACCGCTGCAGCCACAATGCTGGAAGCGACGTTGAGGCCCTGGTAACCGATCCACGCCAGGAGCAGCCCGGAGGTGGCACCGCCCACCGCCCCGGCAGCACCCATCAGCGTGTCCGATACGCCCTGCACTGTGACCCGTTGGCCTGGTGCGACGCTCTCTGCCAACAGCGTTGAGCCGGCAATGGTGGCTGCGGACCAGCCCAAGCCGAGGAGGATCAGTCCGCTGGTCACCAGGACGGGCTCGTGCTGGCCAAAGCCGGGGATGAACACTGCCAGCAACAAGAGGCCGTGTCCCAGCGCAATGGTCTTTAGTCGTCCGGCCTTGTCCGTCAGCCAGCCCCACAGGGGCGACAAGGCAAACATGCCCGCTATGTGCAGCGAAATGGTCACGCCTATAACCACCAGGGCGTCCGTGCTGTCGGTGGTGCCTCCGTGGTGCCCCTGATGTGATCCGCCCAGGAGTTGTTGCAGGTGCAGCGGCGTCATGGACATGACAGCCACCATCACCCCGTGGGCGGCGACCACGGCCGTGAGCGCCAGCATCGCTTGCGGGGACGAACGGACAGCCCGCAGGCCGGATCCGATGGTGCCCCTGACGGGCTTCTCCCCCGTAGCGCTTGGCCCGCTGGCGTCGGCGGCCAAGCGGCGGGCCAGCAGTAAGGGGTCCGGCCGCAAACCGACGAAAAGCAGAATGGCTGCCAGCAGCAGCCCCGCGGCGGAAAACACGAACGGTCCAGCGATCGGTGGCAGGCCCAGGGCCGCTCCGACCGCAGCGCCAGGCTGAATCAGGTTCGGCCCGGCGACCGCCCCGATAGTGATCGCCCAGACCACCGTTGAGAGTGACCGGCCACGGCGTTCGGGTTCAGCGAGGTCGACGGCGGCGAATCTCGCCTGGAGGTTCGCTGCAGTACCGAGGCCAAGGAAGGCCGCGCCCAACAACAACACAACGAACAACTGGCTCATCACCGAAAGGATGATGAGGAGCGCACCGGCCATGGCTGCCACCAGACCAGTCACGAGACCTACCCGGCGGCCACGCGACTCGGCCAACCGCGCCAACGGTAAGGCTGCGATCGCTGCGGACAAGGTCAGTACCGTGGTGATCGAGCCCGCCCAGGCTTCGGAACCGGACAGGTCCACGGCTAGCAATGAACCAATGGACAACGTGGCTCCATTGCCGACTCCGCTGAGGAGTTGGGCAGAGCTGAGGAGGAAAACGGAACGGCGCTGGACCCGTTGAGGGTCCAGCGCCGTCGTCGAAGTGGTGTTCACTTCATGAGACTACAACGATCCAAGCCGGTTACTCGGCTTCGCTCAGGCTCTTTCGTGCGTCCTCTTCCAGCCTGGCATCCAGCTGGGCCTTGCGTGCTGCCGGGCTCAGGAGGCTGGCGACGACGGCCACAATGATGGTTCCGACGATGACCGCGAGCGATACGTAGGTGGGGATCTCCGGAGCCCACTCGATGTGGTGGCCGCCGTTGATGAAGGGAAGTTCGTTGACGTGCATGGCGTGGAGGACGAGCTTCACGCCAATGAACGCCAGGATCACTGAAAGTGCGTGCTTCAGGTAGACCAGTCGGGTCATCAGGCCGCCGAGCAGGAAGTACAGCTGGCGCAGGCCCATCAACGCGAAGATGTTTGCGGTAAACACGATGAAGGCGCTCTGGGTGAGCCCGAAGATCGCCGGGATGGAGTCGACAGCAAACAGGAGGTCTGTCAGGCCGATGGTCACGAAGACGATCAGCATGGGGGTGAAGACCTTCTTGCCGTTAACAGTGGTTCGCAACTTGCCGCCGTCGAACTTCTCGGACATGGGCAGGACCTTGCGCAGACGCGCAATAAGCGGGTTCTCGGCGCCTTCTTCCTCGTCTTCACCGGAGTCCTTGGCCTGCTTCCAGGCGGTCCAGAGCAGGAAAGCGCCAAAGATGTAGAAGACCCAGCTGAACTGCTCGATGACGACGGCACCGAGGGCAATGAAGATTCCGCGAAGGACCAGCGCGATGATAATACCCACCATCAGCACTTCCTGCTGGTACTTACGGGGCACCGCGAACCGGGCCATGATGATGATGAAGACAAACAGGTTGTCGATGCTCAGGCTGTACTCGGTAACCCAACCCGCGACGAATTGGCTGCCGTACTCCGGGCCGGTGAAGTAGAACATTGCTCCGGCGAACACCATGGCCAAAGCCACATAGAAAGCGACCCAGAGGCCGGCTTCCTTCATTGAGGGTTCGTGGGGGCGCTTGACGACCAGCAGGAGGTCAATCAGCAGAATAATTCCGAGGACGACGAACGAGCCGACCTCGAACCAGACAGGGAGCTCCATTTAAGGGCCTTTCGCAGGGTACGTGAAAGCGGTGTAAGTCTCTCCGGCCGCCTGGAGACTCAATGCTCTGACATGGCGACCCGCTAGGCCCGGCGAGGCAACCATGCCTTGCGTGCTGACGGACTTAGCGCTTGGGATACTCCCCTACGTGCCTCCAACCTTACCTTAGGCGTGGCCTGCGGTCTGCATCTGCCTCAATTCGCGCTTCAACTCCTTGACCTCGTCACGGATCCTGGCAGCCACTTCGAACTGCAACTCAGCCGCGGCCCCGTGCATCTGCTCCGTGAGCTGCTCAATGAGTCCCACCAGGTCCTCAGCGGGAGCTGCAGCAAGCCCGTCCTGCCGGACCGTGGCGGCACCCTTGGCGGCGGACTTACCCCGCTTGGCACCCTTGGCCAGCCGGTTGTTGTTCAGCAGCTCCTGGGTGTCGGCATCTTCCTTGGCCAGCTGGTCGGTGATATCGGCAATCCTCTTGCGGAGCGGCTGGGGGTCGATGCCGTGGTCGGTGTTGTACTGGACCTGGATGGCACGGCGACGGTTGGTCTCCTCGATGGCGTGGGCCATGGAGTCCGTAATCCGGTCCGCATACATGTGCACCTGCCCTGAAACGTTACGTGCAGCACGTCCAATGGTCTGGATCAAGGACGTCGAGGAACGCAGGAAGCCCTCTTTGTCAGCGTCCAGGATGCTGACCAGGGAGACTTCGGGCAGGTCGAGGCCTTCACGGAGCAGGTTGATGCCCACCAGTACATCGAAGACCCCCATGCGGAGTTCGCGGAGCAGTTCGACGCGCCGCAGGGTGTCGACATCGGAGTGGAGGTATTCCACTTTGACGCCGTGGCCCACCAGGTAGTCGGTGAGGTCCTCCGCCATCCGCTTCGTCAGGGTGGTCACCAGGACGCGTTCGTTCTTTTCGGTGCGGGTCCTGATCTCGCCCAGCAGGTCGTCGATCTGGCCCTTGGTGGGCTTGACCACTACCTCGGGATCGATGAGCCCCGTGGGGCGAATGATCTGCTGGACGTAGCCATCGGCCTTGCCGAGCTCGTACTTGCCCGGGGTTGCGGAGAGGTAGACCGTCTGGCCGATCCGTTCCAGGAACTCGTCCCACTTCAGGGGCCGGTTGTCCATGGCGGACGGCAACCGGAAACCGAAGTCCACCAGGTTGCGCTTGCGGGACATGTCACCTTCGTACATGGCACCGATTTGTGGAATGGTCACGTGGGACTCGTCCACGACCAGCAGGAAGTCGTCCGGGAAGTAGTCGAGCAGGCAGTGGGGTGCCGTCCCGGGAGCGCGGCCGTCAATATGCACCGAATAGTTCTCGATGCCGTTGCAGAAGCCCATCTGCTGCATCATTTCGAGGTCGTATGTGGTGCGCATCCGGAGGCGTTGCGCTTCCACCAGCTTGTTCTGCCCCTCAAGGACTTTCAAGCGGTCGGCAAGTTCGTCTTCGATCCGCTTGATGGCACGTGCCATCCGTTCCGGCCCGGCCACGTAGTGGGACGCCGGGAACACGTACATTTCCTCTTCCTCCCGGAGGACTTCTCCGGTCAGCGGATGCAGGGTTTGGATGTTCTCGATTTCATCGCCAAAGAATTCGATCCTGATGGCCAGTTCTTCGTACATCGGGATAATTTCCACGGTGTCGCCGCGCACCCGGAACGTCCCCCGGTGGAAGTCCATGTCGTTGCGGGTGTACTGCATGGAAACGAATCTCCGCAACAGGTGGTCCCGGTTCATCTCCGCTCCCTTGCGGAGGGTGACCATCCCGGCGATGTATTCTTCGGGCGTTCCCAGGCCGTAGATGCAGGACACCGTAGCCACCACGATGACATCACGTCGGGTGAGGAGGGCGTTGGTGGCGGAGTGGCGCAGCCGTTCGACTTCCTCGTTGATGGAGGAGTCCTTCTCGATGAAGGTATCTGTCTGCGCTACGTAAGCTTCCGGCTGGTAGTAGTCGTAGTAGGAAACGAAGTACTCCACAGCATTGTTGGGCAGCAGTTCACGGAATTCATTGGCCAACTGAGCCGCGAGGGTCTTGTTCTGGACCATCACCAAGGTGGGTCGCTGGACCTGCTCGATGAGCCACGCCGTCGTAGCGCTTTTGCCCGTACCTGTGGCGCCAAGGAGGACAACGTCCTTCTCGCCGTTGTTGATGCGTTCCGTCAGTTCAGCGATGGCGGCTGGCTGGTCACCGGCAGGTTTGAACTCGCTGATCACTTCGAAAGGTGCGACGACACGGTTGATTTCCTGGGCAAGGCTCATGAATCAAATCTACCCCCGCCCCAGGACAACTACTGTCCGCGTTTGCCATCAGCGGAAGACGAATACGACGGCGGCTGCCAGCCCGTGCGGTCCGCCCACTCATTCATGAGCGGCCAGGCGACATCGGTGAACCAAGGCTCCTTGGCATCCGCGTAGGCCGCGGTGCCGTGGTCTTCAGCGTGCTTGGCTGCCAGTTCCCGTTTGTGCGCCTCGTACAGGGCCAGTGCCGATGGTTCGGCCCGCAACCAGTCACGGAACTGCAGGGCGTAACGCCACCCGGGAGATCCCGCCACCCGCACGTGCAGGTTCACTGGGCGCCCAGGGTCCGCGTTGGCGTGGAATCTCTTCTCCCACTGCCGTGGATCCGGATCGGTGGATTTTGGCGTGTCCGCGTTGGCATGTGGCACGGCCGGATAGCCGGCGGCGGTCAGCAATGGCGCAATCCGGTCCGCCGTCTTCAGGTCGGTCACGGCAAGTTGGAGATCGATGACGTCTTTGGCGGCCAAGCCGGGCACCGACGTCGAACCTATGTGGTCCACCGCGATGATCTCCCCCGGTGCGGACGCCGCAATGCGGGCCGCGAGCCGCTCGGCCTGTGCGCTCCAGGTGGCGTCGGCCGGGACCATGACAGCCGCGCCTGGCCTGGAGGCCCGCACGTCACGTCGAAGGTTCTCCGCGAACGGCACCAACCGTTGCTCCCAGAGGGCATCGACCTGGGCCAGGAGTTCCTCCCGCGTGCCTGCGTTGGAAAGCAACACGTCAGCGGCAGCATTGCGCGCTTGGCGCGTGGCCTGTGCCGCCATGCGGGAGCGGGCGTCTTCCGGCGTCATTCCGCGGAACTCCACCATGCGCTGCAAGCGGACGTCATCCGGCGCATCAACCACCAACACCAAGTGGAAGTTACTGCCCTGCCCTGTCTCAACCAGCAGCGGAATGTCTTGCACCACGATGTCACCGGTTCCTGCCGCTGTGACAATTGCCGCGGCTGCTTCACGGACCAGCGGATGGATGATGCCATTGAGCACTTCCCGCTGCCCGACGTCCCGGAACACTATGGAGCCAAGCTGAGGCCGGTCCAGCCTGCCGTCCTGGTCGAGGATCCCCTGACCGAATGCTTCCACCACCCGTTCCAAGCCGGGAGTGCCAGGTTCCACCACCTGCCGTGCGAGGGCATCAGCGTCGACAAGGACAGCGCCCAATTCCTGCAGCCGTGATGCAACCAGCGATTTTCCCGAGGCGATGCCGCCCGTCAGCCCAATCTTCAACACCACTCAACACTAGACTGAAGCGGTGGAAATTGAGGACGACAGTCGCGCAACAACGTACACAACGCTCGCCGAGGGGCCCGATGTCCGCCACGAACTGGAGATCCGGCGGTCCCGGTTCATCACCGTCCTACGTCGTTCGCCCGACGAGGAGACCGCCCGTTCGCTGGTATCGGATTTACGACGGGAATTCCACGATGCCCGCCACCATTGCTCGGCGTTTGTCATCGGACCGGATCGCATGGTCCAGCGCTCCAGTGATGACGGTGAGCCCTCGGGAACCGCCGGCATTCCCATGCTGGAAGCCCTCATCAAACGCGAGACAGCGCCCCAGGTGACCGACCTGAGCGACGTAAGTGTCGTCGTCGTGCGCTATTTCGGTGGGATCCTGCTGGGTGCGGGAGGGCTGGTGCGTGCCTATTCGGAGTCTGTCTCGTCAGCCTTGGAAGCCGCTCCCCTGGTGCTCCGCCGGCGCCTGCGCCTCTGTGCGCTGGAGGTTCCGCATGCCGAAGCCGGACGCCTCGAGAATGAGCTCCGGGGCGCGGGGTACGTCATGGCTGAAACCGGTTACGAGGCCAAGCACACCATTCTGCGGCTGGCACTCGCTGACAACCCCGCTGAGTTTGCCGCGGCCAAGGGCAGGTTGGCGTCGCTGACAGCAGGGACCATTGAATTGCGGCCTGAGGGAACCGAATGGATCGACATTCCGCGCTGAGAAGCCCGTGCCCGGTTCCGCTCCGTACAACGCAAAAGGACCCCTGCCCGGAGGCAGGGGTCCTTCTTTGGCTATTCAGCACATCCCGTGAGGGAGGCGGAATTAGTTGCCGGTGAGCTTCTCGCGCAGAGCGGCGAGTGCTTCGTCGGACGCCAGGGTACCGGCGTTGGACTCAGCAGCAGCCGGCTCCGAGGAGTAGCTGGTGGTGCCGGAATCGCTCTCACCGGACGTTGCAGCAGCAGCGTCGTCGGCAGCGTGCTGGGCAACCTGCTTCTTGTGGGCTTCCCAGCGGGTCTGGGCGTCAGCGTACTGCTGCTCCCAAGCGGCGCGCTGGTTCTCGTAGCCTTCGAGCCATTCGTTCGACTCGGGGTCGAAGCCCTCAGGGTACTTGTAGTTGCCCTCTTCGTCGTACTCAGCGGCCATGCCGTACAGAGCGGGATCGAACTCGGTGCTGTCAGCGTCAACGCCCTCGTTAGCCTGCTTGAGGGAGAGGGAGATGCGGCGACGCTCGAGGTCGATGTCGATGACCTTGACGAACAGTTCGTCGCCAACGGAGACAACCTGCTCGGCGAGCTCCACGTGGCGGACAGCCAGTTCGGAGATGTGCACGAGGCCTTCGATGCCGTCTTCGACGCGAACGAACGCACCGAACGGAACCAGCTTGGTGACCTTACCCGGAACAACCTGGCCGAGGGCGTGGGTGCGGGCGAAGGTCTGCCACGGATCTTCCTGCGTAGCCTTGAGCGACAGGGAGACACGCTCGCGGTCCAGATCCACTTCGAGGACCTCGACGGTGACTTCCTGGCCAACCTCGACAACCTCGGAGGGGTGGTCGATGTGCTTCCAGGACAGCTCGGAAACGTGAACGAGGCCGTCTACGCCGCCCAGGTCCACGAATGCACCGAAGTTGACGATGGAGGAAACAACGCCCGGACGGACCTGGCCCTTTTCCAGCTTGTTGAGGAACGTGGAGCGAACCTCGGACTGGGTCTGCTCGAGCCATGCACGGCGGGACAGAACAACGTTGTTGCGGTTCTTGTCCAGCTCGATGATCTTGGCTTCGATCTGCTGACCGATGTACGGAGCCAGGTCGCGGACACGACGCATCTCGACGAGGGATGCGGGCAGGAAGCCGCGCAGGCCGATGTCCAGGATGAGGCCACCCTTGACAACCTCGATGACGGTACCGGTAACGACACCGTCTTCTTCCTTGACCTTCTCGATGTCGCCCCAGGCACGCTCGTACTGAGCACGCTTCTTGGAGAGGATCAGACGGCCTTCTTTGTCTTCCTTGGTGAGAACCAAAGCTTCGACCTGATCGCCAACGGCGACAACGTCACCGGGGTCAACATCGTGCTTGATGGAAAGCTCGCGGGAAGGGATGACACCTTCGGTCTTGTAACCGATGTCGAGCAGAACTTCGTCGCGGTCGACCTTGACGACGGTACCTTCGACGAGGTCACCGTCGTTGAAGTACTTGATGGTGGCGTCGACAGCTGCGAGGAAGTCCTCAGCGGTACCGATGTCGTTAATGGCGACTACGGGGGTACCGGGCTTCTCGGTGGAGGTGATGGTCATGTAGTAGGGGCTCCGTTGTGGATAGTTAGTCGGTCAGGCAAACCGCTGCCGCCCGGGTCCGGACGGCAGAACACGGCAAATTACCGGGTCATCCTGATTTGTGGATTAATACAAAATGGATGCATGCACGTAGTACACGCCCGTTTATTCTAGTCGCATTGGCAAAGCAGGGTCAAAAGGAGTCCTTCGCGGTGAGTACGTCGCTGAGCCGCCCAAACCCCATGCCCTTGTCCAGCAGCCGCGGGAGGACGCGTGCATAGCCTTCCGCCGTGCCTGCGGCCGGCCTGTTGAAGTGCGAAATGACGATGTCTCCGGGCGCTACCCGGCCCACTTCGGCGGCGACGGTCGCTGCCGGATAAGTGGCTCCGCCGTCGCCGTTCACCGAGAAGTTGACGGGCAGCAAGCCAACCCGGTGCGTCATGGCAGCGGCCACGTCGTCGTAGTAGGCAGTCCCGGGCCGGAAGAAGCCAGGCGTTTTCCCGCTCAGTTCATGCATGACTTCCTGGTTGCCCATGAGTTCGTCGTAGGCCGCCGAGGCCGTAGCAGTTCCGGCAATTCCGTAGGCGGCCTTGCCGTTCACGGACAAGGGAAGGTGCGCGGTGCCGTGGTTGGCGAGCTCAAACAACGGGTCTGCTGCCAGCTCAGCCGCAAGCCCCTGGTTGGCATGGATCCAGCGGCTGTTCATGAAGAGGGTCGCGGGTATGTTGAGCCGTCGCAGCGTATCCAGCAGCTTCTGGTCGCACGCCGCCCCGCCTGGTCCGCCGCAGGCATCAAAGGTGAGGGCCACGTGCCGGGACTGCGAGTTGTTCACCACCCCGGTTACGTGGAGCCCCCATTCCTTGGGCCTGCGTCCCCCGAACTCCGCCAGGATCTGCTGCTTGTCCGGCACCGCCGGAGGCTTGGGCGCTGGTGCCAGGGCGGCAGCGGCCTGTTCGCGGGACCGGGCAGCGATGGACGGTGGCGGAGTGGCGGGGCCCGACGCCGGCCGTGTTCCCTGTCCCATCCCGGCGGCATTGGGGCCGGGTGCGCTTGCATTGTCCGAGCACGCTGCCAGGGCGGCTGAGGCTAAGCCCGCCATTCCAAGCAGCACTGATCGCCGGCGGGCCAACGGCCGCCGCTTGGAATCCCCCATGGATGTCCCTATCTTTGTGTGGCTATGTGATTATGGTCGCTCCGGGCAATGCCCTAGAAGTGGGTCAGGCAATGCGCGGATCGCTCAACTGCGAAGAGCTGCTGGGCTTCCAGCGCGGCGCCTGGGCGTTTCTCGTTGATGCGCCCCGCGGCGGCCAGGGTCACCGGCGACACGGCCCCCAGGTAGATGGACGCGAGGTCCGCCACGTCCAGGCTGAGGTCGGGCGTTTCGCCCGCAGCGTCCCGCACGACGGCGGCAGCACCGCCGTCGGACTCCAGAACCCAGGTGCCGCCCGCCAGCCCCAACGGATCCGCGACGTCCAGTACCAGCCGTCCGGCCGTGGCGTAGCGGCGGGCCTGCAGGGCGGCCGGAGTATCCAGGATCCGGAGCCAGAGCATGTCCCGGATTTCCGAAGCGTCAATGCACCTCGGATCTTCAAGGGCCCATGCCAGGGGGTCGTCCACGGGAGCCTCGGCCCCCGTAATCTCGTCAATGAGGTCGATGCTGCCCAGGAACCGCCAGAGGTCAAGGTATCCGGCGTTGGTCGCCGCTACGAAGTCAACGATTTCCATGGTGTAGGGCTTGTGCTCCCACCCTTTGAAGCGGTAGGAAACGTATCCGTCCAATGCTCCGGAAAGGTCGTAGTGCAGGGCGCAGCGGACAGTGGTGTCGGGCTTGCCGTCGTGGCCAATGGAGCCGGACGCCACCAGCCTGTAATACTCCTGCCGATCAATTGAACCGGGCGAAAGCCGTTGGACCCGTTCAAACACCTTGGGTGCCACTTCCAGGAGGACTGCGGGATCGGCGACCTCGACGGTGCCCTCCGGTTCGCCCCTCAGCCGGAAACGTGGCCCGGCATCAACCTTGATGCTGCGTTCGAAAGTAGCCACCCCGAAGCCAAAGCGCCCATAGATGGAACCTTCAGAAGCCGTGAGGGCCGCCATCGCCAAGCCGTCGTCCTTGGCGGACTCGAGGTCGGCGGTGATCATGCCGCGGAGAATTCCGTTCCGGCGGTGGGTGCCACGGACCGTTACGGCGGTAACCAGGTTGGATTCAAGTTGCCGGCCGAAGCCGATGTTCAGGGTCTTCCGCATCGTGGCGTACGTCGCCACGGGAACGTCGGCACCCAACGAGTGGTCAGGCACGCTGCCATTGACATACACGCCGGTCAGCTGGCGCTGGTCTGTTTGGTAGGCCGCGAGTGTCTTGGCCAGGTATTCGTCGTCGCGCCGTTGCTGGTGGAAGCCGTGCGAGACCGCCTGCACCCACGTGGCGCAGCGGCCGTAACCGGCGTCATCCGGGTTCCCTACGGCAGGAAAACGCTGGACGGAGTATTTTTCAAGGTTTCGTTCATTGGGATCAGCCACGCTCCCGAGCCTAGCCAGACCCCGGAGGGCGCGCCACCATCTCGGCGGCGCGCCCTCCGGCGATCCATTGAATGCTTGGCTGGGCTAGTGTCCGGCCTCGTACCAGCTGGAGCCAACGCCGATCTGGACATCCAGCGGGACGGAGAGGTCAGCCGCCGAGCCCATCTGTTCGATGACCAGTTTCTCCACTGCTTCGCGTTCCCCGGGTGCAACCTCGAGGACCAGTTCGTCGTGGACCTGCAGCAGCAAGCGGGACTTCAGGCCCTGGCTGGCCAGCTCCGCTGAGACGCCCAACATGGCGCGCTTGATGAGGTCCGCAGCCGAACCCTGGATGGGAGAGTTCAACGCGATGCGTTCTGCTGCCTCACGCGCCTGCCGGTTGGTGCTGGTCAGGTCCGGCAGGTAGCGCCGGCGGCCTTCGATGGTGGCCGTGTAGCCATCGGTGCGGGCCTGGTCCACGACGCCGCGCAGGTAGTCCCGCACACCACCGAAACGGTCGAAGTAGTCCTTCATGAGGGTGCGCGCCTCATCAACAGAGATCTCCAACTGCTTGGAAAGGCCGAAGGACGTCAGCCCATACGCCAAGCCGTACGACATCGCCTTGACCTTGGAGCGCATGGCGCTGGTAACGTCGGCCGGCTCAACGTTGAAGATCCGGGAGCCCACGAAGCGGTGCAGGTCCTCGCCGTCACGGTAAGCCTGGATGAGGGCTTCATCGCCGGACAGATGCGCCATGATGCGCATCTCGATCTGCGAGTAGTCCGCGGACAGCAGGCACTCGTAGCCCTCGCTGACAACGAAGATACCGCGGACACGGCGCCCTTCCTCGCTGCGGACGGGGATGTTCTGCAGGTTGGGGTTGTTGGACGAGATACGGCCGGTGGCAGCGATGTTCTGCGCATACGTGGTGTGGATGCGGCCATCGTCGGCAACGGACTTCTTGAGTGTCTCCACCATTTGGGCCAGCTTGGAGGACTCACGGTGCGCCATGAGCTGGATCAGGAACTCGTGGCCGGTCTTCTCCAGCAGCCCCTTCAAGGACGCAGCATCCGTCGTGTAGCCGGACTTGATCTTCTTGGTCTTGGGGAGCCCAAGTTCGTCGAAGAGGACAGTCTGCAGCTGCTTCGGGGATCCGAGGTTTACCTCGTGTCCGATCGCGGCGAACGCCTGCTCCTGGGCATTGCCGATCACCTTGGTGAGGTCGGCTAGCTGCTCATCCATACGGTCCGTGGAGACGTAGATACCCGTCAGTTCCATTTGCGCCAGAACGCGCGCCACGGGAAGTTCCAGTGTCGTCAGCAAGGCATCTGCCTTGATGTCGGCAAGTTCGGTTTCGAAGTGCTTGCTGAGGGCATGAACGACGGCGGCATGCTGGACCAACGCTGTTGCGGCAACTTCGTCGGTTTCCCCGGAAAGGTCCAGTTCCAGTTGGCCGGATTGGGCCGCAGCGGCGGTGAGCGAAATTTTCAGATGCACCTGGGCGAGCTCGGCGAGGTCGTAGCTGCGGCGGTCGGGCTGGATCAGGTAACCGGAGATGGACGTGTCATCCACGACGCCCTCAAGCCCAAGGCCCCGGTTATGCAGGGCCTTGAGTGCCGATTTGAACTCGTGCAGCACCTTGGCTTCTTCCGGGTCAAGCAACCAGCGGAGCAACACCGACTCTGCTGCGGCATCCAGGTCCGTGAGCTCAATGTAGGCTGCACCGTTGTTCCGGACAATGGCCAGCGCACTCGCGTCATCGCCGATCCGCCCGGGAACCAACTGCACCGCGAGGGCCGAGCGCGTGCCTGACCCTGCCGCGAAGAACGCCTCCAGCGCGCCGGCATCCGTGAGCCTGGAGAACTCCGGGGCGTCGATGGTGTCGGGTGCTGCTCCTGCGGTGTCGTCGCCGTAGAGGTCAAAGAGGCGGGTGCGGAGCGTCCGGAATTCGAGCTCTTCAAAGAGCTCCTCAATGGCCTGCCGGTCCGGTCGGGGCTCGTGCAGGTCCGCAAGGGTCAGCGGCAGGTCCAGGTCGGACAGCAACTGGTTCAGCCTGCGGTTGCGCTTGACGTTCTCCAGGTTCTCCTTGAGCGCGCCCCCCACCTTGCCGCCGATGGCGTCCAGGTTTTCCAGGATGCCTTCGAGGCCCCCGTAAAGGTTGATCCATTTGGCGGCGGTCTTGGGGCCAACGCCGGGAACACCGGGCAGGTTGTCCGCCGATTCGCCCACCAGTGCGGCGAGGTCCGAGTAGAGGCTCGGTTTAACGAAGTACTTCTCTTCGATGGCTGCAGCGTCCATCTTGGGAATGTTGCTGACGCCCTGTTTGGGGTAGAGCACAAAAACGTTGTCGTTGATGAGCTGGAATGCATCCCTGTCGCCGGAAACGAGGAGGACCTCGAAGCCCGCCGCGTCGCCTTGTGCGGCGAGCGTAGCCAGGACATCGTCCGCTTCATATCCGGGCATGGCGATGGTCCGGATGCCCCAGGCCTCCATGACTTTGGCGATGAGGCCGATCTGTCCCGCGAACTCCGCGGGGGTGGCGTTGCGTCCGCCCTTGTATTCGCTGTACTCGGCTTTGCGGAACGTGGTGTCATCGGAAACGTCGAAAGCCACCGCAACGTGCGTCGGCTTCTGGTCCTTGATGAGGTTGATCAGCATGGACGTGAAGCCGTGCACTGCGTTGGTGTACTGCCCTCGGGCAGTGGAGAAATTCTCGGCGGGAAGGGCATAGAACGCCCGGAACGCCATGGAGTGGCCATCGAGGACCAGCAACCTGGGCCGGCCCTCCCCCGTGCTGTTGGCGGAAGGTGCGGGTGCTGTAGCGACGGCAGCAGCCTGGGCCGTTGGAACCTGGTCCGGTTTGGTTGTTTCACTCACAGGTGCCAGCCTAGTTGGCATGAAGGACAATTTCACGCCGAACCCGTTTGTCGACGAGCTGAATGAGGCAGGTGTGCCTGAAGAATTCCATGATTGGCTGTCGGCCCACGGAGTTGGCGCCCTGGTGGTGAAACTCGGCATCCGTTTTACCGAGATGGGTGCTGAGCGCATCGTGGCAACCATGCCCGTGGAGGGTAATACCCAGGTCGCCGGAATCCTGCACGGCGGGGCCCACGTGGTCCTCGCCGAGACACTGGGATCCTTCGCAGCCTCCTTGCACGCCGGAAGGGGCAGGCATGCGGTGGGCATCGAAGTGGGCGCCACCCATCACCGCTCGGTTGCCGCTGGCTTGGTGACTGGCACGTGCACGGCCATCCATCTGGGCGGAACACTTGCCACGCACGAGATCGTCATCACCGACGACAAGGGCCGCCGCCTCTCGACGGCCCGGATCACCAACATGATCCGGGACAACCGGCACTAGGAAGCGGTGACCGCCTGCGGCATCCGGTAGTGCAGTTCAGCCGCGGCGCCCCCAAGGATGCGGGACGAGACCAACTCAAGGGGCGCCGTCGGGCCCTTCAGCGGCAAGAGCCGCTTCCCGGCGCCCAACACCACCGGAATGATGGTGACGATGATTTCGTGGAGGAGTCCCGCGTCCGCAAACTGGGCCACCAGGTCTCCGCCGCCGACCAACCACACGTTCTTGTCGCCGGCGGCCTTGAGCAGGTCGGGCGCGAACCCGCGGACGTCACCGCGGACAAAGGTGATGTCCGATCCCGCTGGCGCCGGGTACTCGTGGTGCGTGAAGACCCAGCATGGTGTTTCCGGGTACGGCCAGTTGTCCGGCTCGTGTTCGATCAGCCACCGGTAGGTGTCACCACCCATGGCGATGCACCCGACTCCCGCCATGAAGGACCCGATGCTTTCGTTCACGCCGTCCACCTGGTCGAACTGCAGGAGCCAGGCCAGATCGTCGTCTGGTGAGGCAATGAAGCCGTCAATGGTGGACGCTACGTAGTACTGAAAAAGTGACATGGCCCCAGACTAGTCAGCCGGCGGAGGGGTTCCCATATTCCACCCTGACGCTGCCATCGTCACGCAGCACCACAACACGCCCCCGGGCAAGGCTCCAGCCATCGTTGAGCAGGAAGATCCGGCCACCGCTGACTACCAGCAACCTGAGCCCGGTGTACCGGTACAGCGGGGCTGCATCGGTACCGGCCGATTCCTCATGGACGTTCGGGGCGGTGACGGCCAGGCGCTCCTTGCTGTAGACGACGGCGGTTGGCAACAGGCCGGACCGTTCCTGGTAGTCGACGGCGGCACCGCGCCCCAGCGCCTGGGCGTAATCCGATGTACCCCAAAACAAAAGCAGTGTGACGAGGGCGAAGACCAGTGCCCGCTCCAAGGCCCTGGGCCTGGTCGCGCGCGGACCACCGGAGGGGGTGGCCGCCCGACGCCTCACGCCCAGGCCCCAGGTTCCTACGACAAGTCCGGCCGCAATGAGGAACGGGGCGTACAGGAGAATCTGGCCGGGCCTGGTGACCACAATGATCCACATCACGGCCGCATATGCGAACCCCAGGATGATGACTACCATCGCGATCCGGTGGACCAGCGTCCGGTAGGCGGCCCTTTCGATAAGCCGCATCACGGCGCGGTCCAGCATCAGCCACAACAGCCCGATGACCACCAGCCACGCCAGTGGCTGGAACAGGGACTGGATGCTTCGAAGGATGAAATCCTGGACCGTGTAGCCGAACAGGCTCACGTCAAGTCCCATGGCCTTTGCTTGGGCATCCGTGCGCGCCCACCCAAAATAGACCAGGAGCGCAGTGGCAACGGTCAATGGGGGCCCGATGACTGAGAGGACCTCGAGGGTCCTTTTCCAGCGGGTATTGCTGTTGCTGTTTTCCTCGGCCTCTTGGGGGTCGCTCACGGTGCGGCCGTCGGGGACGGTTCAACGGATGTCGCGGGGGCCGTGGGGACATCCGGTGGCTGCGTCGCGGGCGCGGTCGTGGTGGGTGCCGATGGAGGTAGCGAACTGGTGGACACGCCGGAGTCGTCGTAGAAGAACGTGACCGTTCCTGCGACGTCCACCGTGTCAGTGATCGAGATCCGGACTGAGTCCCGACCATTTGCCGGGGGCATCCGCAGGTAGACCGTTCCGTAGTCCTGCCTGTCACCAACAAAGTCGACATCCGCTGGTACGCCGTCGAACAGGACCTCAGCCACACGCACGTAGTACCCGTCCAGCCGGACGATGGTGCCGCCAGTGCTGGGGCCTGTTGCGCGGGCTGTGCCGGGAACGGGCCTGAGGTCCTTGTCCACCACGGTCAACCCGACCAGTTGCCTTGGGCAGGCCTGGCCTTGCCCTGGCTGAACGTTGAAGGTGGCCTGCGGATTGCTGCGATGCTGGGCAACCAAGGACGCCGCGGTGACGGCAACCCTGAATTCCAGGCATTTGCTTTGCGGAATCTGCGGAGTTGCTCCCACGGCATTGGATGCCAGTTGCCAGTCCTGCTGGCTTCCGCTTTGCAACGCCCGGCAGACAGCGGCGCCCGCCTGCCACACTGCGGCGTCCTCCGCGCCTTCGACGCTTTGGGCCAACGCGTCGCACTGGAATTGCTGAAGCAGGAGATACCGCTGTCCCGTGGTGGGGTCGTTGGGTCCAATGGGGCCGATAGGTAACCACTGCACTACTGGTGCGTTCGCCTGTGGCGCGCCGGGGCCGGCAGGGCCGACGGGCTGGGCAGCGGTAGGCGCGGCAGCGGTTGGCTGCAGTGGTTGCGAGGTGCCCGGGGTGGCTGGGCTGGAGCCCTGGTCAGGCCGGAGACCTTCTGTGGAGGGGGGAAGGCAGGCAGAGAGTCCCAACATCAGGACCGGCACCAGGGCCAGTCCGATGAGATGGCTCCGGGATTGGCATTTCATGACAGCCCCACATCTGCCGGATCACGATCACGCAGTCATGTGCATAACTACACTGCTGATTATTCTCCCGATGGGACGTGACTACCAGAGAGGCCGCTATTTTCCGAAGTAGGGAACAATCAAGTAGATACCGAACAGGACGGCAACCCCGCACACGCCGAAGCACAGGTAGGCCAGCGAACGGACCAGTGCAGGGGACTTCTGCTGGGCGTCCCCGGCGATGGCCGTCAAGCGCACCCCGAGTGAATACAGGACCACCAGGGTGACCGCAGCCACGAGGGTGACACCTGCAACCTGCAGCAATTCCAACCATTTCATCGCTGCACGTCTCCGCTCGGGGTGGTCTTTCGGTTTTTCTTCTTTTTCCGGAACCGCACGGCGTGGCCAGCTTCATCGACTTCGACGGCGTTGTGGTGGCCCACATGCGACTTACGTGAAACAACGAACATGAACACCACGGCTGCCGTTCCAACCACCGCGGCGATGATGACGCCTACGACGCCGGTACTCACCAGGAGTGCCGTCAGGGCACCGACGATGGCCGAGGCCGGGAGGGTGAACAGCCAACCCAACGCAATCTTGCCGGCGGTTCCCCACCGGACCGATGTGCCCTTGCGTCCCAGGCCGGAACCGATAACTGAACCGGAAGCCACCTGCGTGGTGGAGAGGGCGAAACCCAGGTGCGATGAAGCCAGGATGGCCGAGGCCGTGCTTGTTTCAGCGGAGAATCCCTGCGCGGGCTTCACCTCGGTCAAGCCGGAGCCCATGGTCCGGATGATGCGCCAGCCGCCCGCGTAGGTGCCGATCGCAATGGCCAGGGCGCAGGCGGTGATGACCCAGAACTGGGGCCCGCTGCCGGGCGCCTGCGTACCACCGGCGATCAGGACCAGGGTGATGATGCCCATGGTCTTCTGGGCGTCGTTGGTGCCGTGGGCGAGGGCCACCAGGCTGGAGGTGAAGATCTGGCCGGTGCGGAACCCGCCGCGTTTCTGCGTGAGTTTGTCGCCGGTCTCGGGATCGTGCCTTGAGGTGAGCGCGTAAGCGAGGCGGGTACAAATGTAGGCCACGAGCCCCGCGATCAGGGGCGCGAAGACCGCAGGCAAGATGACCTTCTGCAAGACGGTTTCGAAGTTGATGGAGTGGAAGCCGATGCCGACCACCGCGGCACCGATCAGGCCGCCGAACAGGGCGTGCGAGGAACTGGATGGCAGGCCCTTGAGCCAGGTGACCATGTTCCAGAGGACTGCGCCCATGAGTCCGGCGAAAATAATGTCCGGCGTGATGTGGATGCCGTCCGAACCTTCCCGGATCAAGCCTCCGGAAATGGTTTTGGCCACTTCCGTAGAGAGGAACGCGCCCACAAGGTTGAGGACGGCAGCCAGGGCGACAGCCGTTTTGGGCTTGATCGCCCCCGTAGCGATGGGTGTAGCCATCGCGTTGGCTGTGTCGTGAAACCCGTTGGTGAAGTCAAAAAATAGGGCCAACGCTATTACCAGCGCGACCATGAAGGTGATATCCACCTGTTGCCCAATCTGCAGAGTCGACGTTCAGCAGTTCCACTTCCCCGTACCTGCCATCCACAGCATAGTTCAGCATCTGTTCAACTGACTCGACTTGCGGGATTCACTCTGGCGGGCTTGAAACCTTAAGAATCCTACGTGGCGGGGGCTGAGCGGACAAACGTACCCGGGCCGGCTTCAACCCAAATATGCCCGGACCGCCGCCAACTCCTTGCGGGTCAGGCCCTTCCGCGGATCCGGTGAGATGCACAGCACACGGTCCTGCTGGTACTCAGCCCAGGAGCGGGCGTCGGACTCGGCACTGAGTTGGTCATCCACCCAGATCATCCGATCACTCCCGGCAGACGCCAGATCCTTCTGGAGGGCCACCAGTTTCCACCATTCGGGCCCCTCGTCCCACCCTTGGCTGGAAAGCACCGGCCAGTCCTGCCCCCTTAGGCCGATGGCGGGACAAAGGAACTCGGGCGCCAGCCGTTCCCAGGTGGTCAGCCAGACGAAGCGGGCGGCAGGGTGGCTGGCGAGGTCGTTGAGTTCGGCAACGACCTCGGGGGCGAAGGCGACTTCGAGGATGCCGGCGTCGGCGAAAGTCCACTCATTGCCCCAATCAGTGGCGCCTACGGGACTAAAGGGGTTCACCACGCCGTCGACATCCAGGTAGATCGATACGGGGGCCATCCGGCCATGGGCGGAATCCATGTCCACTCCCCCTTCCCCAACGGTTCAGCAACAGCCTACGGGATGGCGCAGCAGTCGGTCGATGACCGGCAGAATCAAACTCTTGACGTTCGTCATGTAAGTGATATTCTCAAAGTATGGAAAAGCCCCCCGTCCATTCCCCCCAGAGCGTCCGCCACATCGAGGACAGTGTCCGTACCGACTTCCGGCATGCGATGTCTTATGGCGGCTACCTGGACCTTGACCAATTGCTTAGTTCCCAGCACCCCCTTAGCCAGCCGGAACACCATGACGAACTGCTGTTCATCATCCAGCACCAGACCAGCGAGCTGTGGCTCAAGCTTGTCCTGCACGAACTCCTGGAAGCCCGGAGGTTGTTCGACGCCGATAACCTGGGCAAGGCGCTCAAGTGCATCGCCCGGGTGAAGGCCATCCAACGCACCATGACCGAGCAATGGTCCGTGCTGGGCACCCTGACGCCCCGCGAGTACTCCCAGTTCCGGGGCTTCCTGGGAAGCTCATCGGGTTTCCAGTCCTACCAATACCGCGGTGTCGAGTTCCTGCTGGGAAACAAGAACCGGGGCATGTTGCGTGTGTTCGAAAGCGAGCCCGAGGCCCACGCACTACTGGGCAGGTTGTTGGAGGAGCCCACGCTTTACGACGCGTTCCTTGGAGTCCTTTCCCGCGCCGGCTACGACATTCCCGCCGACATCCTTGAGCGGGACACCAGCGAACCGTGGACCTTCCGCCAGGACCTCGTCCCCATCTTCCAGAAGATCTACGAGTCGGATGACACACAGTGGGGCCTCTACGAAGCGTGCGAAGACCTGGTGGACATCGAGGACAACTTCCAGGCCTGGCGGTTCCGGCACCTCAGGACCGTCCAGCGCACCATCGGGTTCAAGGTAGGTACCGGCGGATCTTCCGGGGTGGACTTCCTCAAACGCGCCCTGGACCTGACCTTCTTCCCCGAGCTCTACGCCGTCCGCACCGAGATCGGCAACTAAGCAACACTGCCCGCCGCCTACACCGCAGGAGGAACCATGACCACCGCACAGCAAATCCACCGGCCAACGTCGGCCGAACTGGACGCCGCAGATCCCCTCGCCACCCAGCGTGAAGCCTTTTACGCGCCCGACGCCGATCAGCTCACCTCATACTTGGACGGCAACTCACTCGGACGCCCACTGAAGGCCACCGCTGCACATCTCGCGTCCTTCGTCCACGATGCCTGGGGCAGCCGCCTCATCCGGGGCTGGGACGAACAATGGATGGACGAACCCACCAAGGTAGGCGACCGCATCGGTGAAGTGACCCTTGGTGCGGCCCCCGGACAGACCACGGTCGGCGATTCCACATCGGTCATGCTGTACAAAATGATCCGGGCGGCAGTCGATTCCCAGCCCGGACGCGACGAGATCATCATCGACCGCGACAACTTCCCCACTGACCGGTTCATCATCGAGGGAATCGCCAAGGAGCGCGGCGCAACCATCAAGTGGATCGCCGCCAATCCCGCCAGCGGGGTCCGCGCAACCGACCTGGACGGACTGCTTGGCGAGCGGACCGCCGTCGTTGTCCTCAGCCATGTGGCTTATCGCTCCGGGTTCCTCGCGGACGCGAAGGGGATCACCGCCAAGGTGCACCAGGCCGGTGCGCTGATGCTCTGGGACCTGTGCCACTCAGTTGGCTCCGTACCGCTGGAGCTGGACGAGTGGGGAGTCGACCTCGCGGTGGGCTGCACGTACAAATACCTCAACGGCGGGCCTGGTTCACCGGCCTTCGCCTACGTGAATGCTTCGCAGCAGGACCGTTTGCAGCAGCCCATTTGGGGTTGGATGGGCGCCGCGAACCCCTTCGGCATGACGGATTCCTACGAGCCGGCGCAGGGTATCCGGCGGTTCATCACGGGAACACCGCCGGTGCTGGCCATGCAGCCGCTCAAGGACATGGTGGAACTGATCGCTTCGGTGGGCATGGAGGCCGTCCGCGAGAAGTCGATCAAGCTCACCGAGTACGCCATCGCGTTGTCCGAGGAACACCTGGTGCCCCTTGGCGCCGAAATCGTGAGTCCCCGGGATCCTGAAGAGCGCGGCTCGCACATCACCGTGGACCACCCGCTCTTCGCTGACGTGACCGCCGCATTGTGGGAGAAGGGAGTCATCCCCGATTTCCGCCCGCCACACGGACTGCGCATTGGCCTGTCGCCGTTGAGCACCAGCTACGCCGAGGTTGAGCTGGGAGTGACCGCCATCCGGGACGCCCTCGCCGAACTGCTGTGAGCCTGAAGTGAGCGCTGTACTGGACGATATGGACTCCCGGCCCGGGAGTACCACCTCTTTGTTGCGGACCGTCATTGGCCTGTACTTGAGGGAGGCCGGCGGTTGGATGTCGGCGAAGGACATTGTTGCGCTGATGGAGGCCCTCGGCACATCCGGGACGGTTACGCGGACCGCCTTGGGCCGGCTGCGCAAGAAAGAGGTGGTGCTGCAGGAAAGCCGTGACGGCCTCCCCGGCTTTACGCTCACCGAGGGCGCATCCACGATGCTGGCCCGTGGCGACCGCCGGATCTACAACCCACGCAGCATGGGTGACGACGATCCCTGGTGCCTGATCTCCTTTTCCATCCCGGAGACTGAACGCGAAAAGCGCCACCAGTTGCGGCGGAGACTCCATTGGATCGGCTGCGGGACAGTGGCTGCGGGCCTGTGGATCTGCCCTGATTCCCTGCGGGCGGAGGTGGAGGAAATCCTCGCCGACCTGGACTTGCGTGACATGACAACTGTCTTCGTGACCGAGACGCCCCTGGTCGGTGGCAGCCTCCGGGACGCGGCCTCGAGCTGGTGGGACCTGGAAGCGGTGGCCGAACTTCATCAGGACTTCATCAGGGAACACGGCGCCGCGGCTTCAGGCCAAACCGTTGATGTGACGGCGCAGGCCTTCGCGACCTACGTCCAGTGCATCGATCGATGGCGGATCATTCCATACCTCGACCCCGGGTTGCCGCCGGCGTTCCTGCCTGCCGACTGGCCCGGGGCCGAGGGTGCTGAATTGTTCAAACGGATCGTTGCCGCCTACGCCGAACCCAGCGCGGAGTTCGTTCGACGCTGCCTGCAGGGCACGGCGGCGGCTACGGCTTCCTGACGGCGATTCCCCGCCAGTACGGCTCCCCCAGCTCTTCGATGGGAGTCTTGGCGGTTTCCCGGGAGAAGAAGGCGCAGACTCCGGCTATGGCCATGCACAGCACCGCGAAGCCTGCCACGGGAAGCCATCCGTCGTGGCCCTTGCCCAGGAGGAGTCCTGCGATGAGGGGAGCAAAACCAGCCACCACCAAACCCAACTGGTTCCCCAAAGCCATGCCTGAATACCGGACCGGAGCCGCGAACAGTTCGGCGAAGTAGGCGGGCCAGATCCCGTTGAAGCAGGAATAGAGCAATGTCATGTTGATGAAGGCCGCGGCAAAGACCAGGAAGATGTTCCCGGTGGACAACGCCATGAAGTAGGCAAAGATCGTCACCGAGCAGCCGATTGCAGCCGTCAGGAGCAACGGCCTGCGCCCCAGCCTGTCGGAGAGCTTCGCAGTCAGCGGCATCACGAACATGGAGAGGCCAATGGCTACCGCGTTGACCGTGAGAATGGATGCCTCGTCGAAGCCTGCGGCACCGGTGGCGTAGGACAATCCGAAGACCGTGAAGATTGTCTGCATGACGGACATGATGGACATGCCAACCACTCTCGCCACATCCGGGGATTGAAAACGAAGGACTTCCCGCAGTGGCATGGGTGCTACCGCCTTCCGGTCCTTGGCGTCCTCAAACACCGGAGTCTCATCCAGATGCGTCCGCACCCAGTACGCGATGCCCAACACCACGATGGACAACCAGAACGGGATGCGCCAGCCCCAACTCATCAGCGCCTGGGTGGGCAGCGCGGACACCGGAATAAAGACGAGCGTCGCGAGCACCATGCCGGAGGCGTAGCCGGTCATGACGAAGCTGGTAAAGAAGCCGCGGCGCCCCTCCGGTGAATGCTCCAGGGTCAAAGTGGACGCGCCGGCAGATTCCGCCCCTGCGGAGAAACCCTGCGCCAGGCGGCCAATGACCAGGAGGACCGGAGCCCAGACGCCGATCTGGCTGTAGCTCGGCAGGAACCCTATGCCGAGGGACGACAGCCCCATAACGCCGAGGGTGATAAGCAGGATTTTCTTCCGGCCCAGTTTGTCACCGAAGTGGCCCATGACCAGTCCACCTACCGGCCGTGCCACGTAGGCCACGCCAAAGGTGGCGAAGGCTCCGATCAGGCCAACCGCGGGGTCGTCGGAGGGAAAGAAGAGCGGACCGAAGACCAGCGCGGCGGCTGAGCCGTAGATGAAGAAGTCGTAGTACTCAAGGGTGCTACCCAGGAACGAGGCCAAGGCCGCTTTCCCGGGGGTCTTGCGCAGCGTCGTTGGCTGCTGGGCAGTGGTTGACATGGCTGTTCTCCTTTGAACGGCGTCCAGGCGGTGCTTCAGAGGTGGAAATCGACGGCGATGATGTGCTCGCTGTTGGGAAACGAGTACTTTTTGAGGGGCTCGTGGAGCGGATGGGTGTTATAGACCTCGATGTCTTCCGCAGAGGCAAAGTCGGCAACGATCGCATAGTCGAAGGAGCGTTCGTGCTGGAAGACGTCAGCGCCGTGGGTCAGTTTCAGGAGGCCTGGAATGTTGCCGTCCATCGCGTCCAGGCCGGCCATCCAGGCGGCTTTGTCGGCCGCGGGAAAGTCCGGCTTGAACTTGAACAGCACTGCGTGGCGGATCATGCTCCCACTCCTGTCGGGACGCTTACTCCGACATATTCGGCCGTCTGGCCTGCAATGGTCCGGCCCGCAAGGTATCCCATGGTCATGATGGGGCCCAGGGTGGCACCCGCCCCCGGGTACCCCGCGGCGTAGGCATTTTCAGTCGTGTTACCGGCGGCGAAAAGGCCCGGGATAGCTTGGCCGTCTACGTCCAAGACGCGTGCCCGGCCGTCCGTGGCGACGCCTCCGTTGCTTCCGAACGCACCATTGACAACTGCCATTGCGTAGAACGGTCCGGTCAACAGCGGGCCCAGTGACGGATTGGGCCAAGGGCAGTCGTCATCGCCCCAGTACTTGTCGTAGGCGCTTTCACCCCGGCCGAAGTCCGGGTCCTCGCCTTTGACGGCGTATTCGTTGAAGCGGCTGACCGTTGCCTTGAGTTCGTCGGCAGGGACACCGATCTTTTCGGCCAGCTCTTCCAGCGTGGGTGCTTCGATCAGGTAGTCCGGCGTCGGTTGGCCGGCCCGGTGAGCCAGGACGCCGTAGCGCTCCAGGTAGCCGTGGTCGAAGACCACATGTGCCGGAGTGTTCAGGGTCTGGTTGTTCGGCGAATCCCAGGACTGCAGGCAGCGTGCGAGGTCGTTGTAGTTCTGGGACTCGTTGGCGAAGCGGCGTCCGTGCCGGTTGACCATGAGCGAGCCGGGTCCTTGCCGTTCGAACCTCAGCAAGGTGCCAATGGGTGCCCCGTCGCGGTTGTCGCCGGTAATGGACATGGGGGCCCACCAGGCTTCACGGGTTCCGCGGGTCTGTGCCCCGATCCGCTGGGCCATCTTCAGTCCGTCGCCAGTGTTGGACGGCGGTGAGCACATGATGTACAGGCGGGAGGCCAGCAATGAATCGGCCAATGCCTTGTCCCACTCGAAGCCACCGGTAGCGAGCACAACCCCGTCGTTGGCGTGGATAGTTTCACCCGACTCGAGTTCGACGCCCACTACCCTGCCGCCGTCGAGCAGGAGGCGTTGACCGCGGGCGCCAACCACCAGCGCCGCGTCATCACGGACCAGGCTCGCGAGCAGCATGGCAACCAGGGCGTGGCCTTTGGCCACAAGCCCCTGTTCCTGCCGCTGGTTCAGTTCATTCCACGGGAATTTGGTGAAGGCACCCCAGTTTTCATACTCCTGCATGGTGAACGGTGCCCTGCCATCGGAACGGACATGGTGGGCAAGGTCTCCGAGTGCCTCGCGGATATTGAACAGCTCGGGTTCAACGGTGCGCCCGCCCTCGACGGAACCGGGCAGGTCCTGGCGGTAGTCCGGGAAGTTGTCCAGGAAAATGAAACGGACCCCGCATTCGTCCTCGGTAAAGCGGAGCATGGTGTCCCCGAAGTCGAGGGCAGCGTCCAGGAGCTCTTCACGGCTGCGGCCGCGCGCTACAGCGCGGATGTACTGCGCCGCGGCTTCCTTGGAGTCGTCCAGGCCGGCTTCACGGGCGTGGTGGTTATCGGCCACCCAGAGCATGCCGCCCGACACCGCAGAGGTGCCGCCCAACAGTTCGGTCTTTTCGAGGACGACGACGGATTTGCCCGCCCTTGCGGCGGTGGCTGCCGCGGTCAGGGCGCCTGCGCCCGATCCGACCACTACGACGTCGTAGGTATCGGTCTGTGTGCCGTTCAAAAATTTCACGGAAAAGCCTTTCAGGAAAGGGAATAGCTTGCGGATATCGGGGGGTCAGACGGCGGTGTAGCCGCCGTCGATCACCAGTTCGGACCCCGTGGTGAATCGGGACTCATCGGAGGCGAGGTAGAGCACGCCGTAGGCTATTTCGTCCGGTTCACCCTGCCTGGGGAGCGGGTTGCTGCCCACGAGTTGCCGGTAATAGGCCTCTGCCCCGATCTCGGACTGTTCCGCCGACCGGCGGCTCATCCTGGTGTTCATGGAACCGGGGTGGATGGAGTTCACCCGAACGCCGTGGACTCCGTAGGTGGCGGCATCGGACTTGCTCAGCAACCGGACGGCGCCCTTGGTGGCGTGGTAAAGCGGCACGTTGCGTCCGCCGGTGAGTCCGTGGATGGACGAAAAGTTGATGATGCTCCCGGACTGCTTGGTGATCATGCCGGGAACCACGTACTTGGTCATGAGCCAGACCCCTTTGACGTTGACGTCAAAGATCGCGTTGAAGTCATCCATGGAGGCGGTGTGGCTTGCTCCGGCGACACCGATAATGCCGGCCGCGTTGACCAGGATGTCCGGAGTGCCGAGCTCTTCACTGAGTTTCCCGATGGTCAGCGCCACGCTGGACTCATCGGTGACATCGACGTCGTATTCGGTGATGCCGGGGTGGCTGCCTCCGGCTGGTGCCCCGGCGCGGTCCAAGGATGCCACCGTTGCCCCATTCTCAGCCAACAACCGGGCGGTTGCGCTCCCCAGGTCTCCCCTGCCGCCGGTGACCACAGCCACTTTCCCGGCCACGCGCTGGGACGCCTGGGGGGACTTTCCGTGTAGTGCTGACTCCATGACCAAACTCCTCCTGCCGCGGCATTGCGGCGTTCAAACATCACTACGGCGCAGGGCAGCACGGAAAAGGGCCCGAGGGGCCGTTCGTGTACTGGGGCGAAATGCCTTGAGGGTCAGAGCCCTCGTGGATGGCGCTGGACGGTGGTCCGGTCCGCAGTGCCCTGCTGTGTGCTCAACTTTGCCAGCGGCCCTGTGAGTGGGGCCACAGCGTTACCGATGAACGGGAATCAGATATTGCCGTTGCTTTGGCGAAGCGCGCCCTTGAGTTCCCCACGCCAACCTAAGGCACGCGAAATGCCTCGCGCCGCGGTCATCAATACGGGCACCCGGACGGCCGCGTTTTCTTCATTTCTGGGCACCACTACGCTCAAGGCGGCCACGACCGTGTTCGTTCGGCCAAACACCGGCACGGCGATTCCGCTCGACTCCGGCACGATGATTCCGGGCATGGATGCGAATCCCCGCTGGCGGATGGCTGCCAGATGACGGCGCAGTTCAGCTGGATTGGTCAGCGTGGCATCGGTGAACTTCTCCAGCGTCCGGGACAGGAAGAGGTCCTGGTAGGCGGCCGGCGAGTATGCCAGCAGGACGAGCCCGGAGGAGGTGCCGTGCACGGGGAGCCGGCCGGCCACCTTGGTGATGTCCACCATCGAATCCCGGGAGCCGATCCGCTCGATGTACAGGACCTCGTCGGAGTCCAGGATCCCCAGCGTGGTCGAATGCTGGACCACGGACTGAACGTCTTCCATGAACGGAAGCGCGGCTTCCCGCAGGCCAACCATCCGGGAACTCCTGGAGACGAGTTCCCAGAGCCGTATGCCGACGCGGACCTCGGCATTGGCTTCCCGTTCAAGCAGGCCCTCGGCAAGCATCTCGTCCACCAGGCGGTATGTCGTGGTGACCGGGAGTCCGGAGCGGCGGGCCAGCGTGGCGACGCTCATGGTGCGGTGGGAGTCATCGAAGGCTCCCACCAACCTCACGACGCGACGGATGACGGACTCGCCCGACGTCGAGTTGGCCATGCTACCCGCCTGATTTCACGCGTGAGACGAACCGGAACCGGTCCCCACGAAAAGTGCTGCGGGTCCATTCGACCGGAACGCCGGTGGCGGATCTGGCCAGCCTGTGGACCACCAGCAGCGGAGCGCCCATCTCGATTCCGAGGAGTTGGACATCCCCGGGACCGGCCAACGCAGTCTCCACGGTGTCTTCTACGTCCGCGACCCGGATCCCGTAGACGTCTGCGAGGACCGCATACAGCGAACCGGCTTTGGTCAGGTTCGACTTGAAGCGCGCCAGCTTGCCGGGCAGCCAAGCGACTTCGTGGGCCAGCGGCTCGCCCTCGATCAGGCGGATCCGCTCCAACCGCGTTACCTGCGCGCCTTCGTCCAGGCCCAAGTGTGCCGAGACTACGCTGTCCGCTTTCAAGACGTCGAGGGCGATCAAGGTGGAGTCCGGCCGAAGACCCTGCGTGCGGGCGTCATCGGAGAAGGACGTCAATTGCCGGACGTGTGTCACTTTGGGGGGCGCAACGAACGTTCCGTGCCCTTGGATCCTGCCCAGCCTGCCTTCCGCCACGAGCTCACTGATCGCCTGCCGGACCGTGGTGCGGGAGGTTGAGTACTTTTCTGCCAGTGCCCGCTCGGTGGGGATGAGAGTGCCGGGCTGCAGTCCAGCGATGAGTGCCAAGACCTCGGTTTTGAGGAGGTAGTACTTCGGCGCCGCAGGTGCAGCTTCTGGTGACATGTTGGACATCCTACTTGTAGACAGCTCGATTGGTCTATGCCAATCTTAGGACTGCTGGTTTCAACCAACTACGGCGAGCCAGGGGCACTCCCCTACCTTCGCACAGACAGTCCGCACCTGAACCGAAGGGATGCCAGTTGAAGGAGAACGGGAACTCGAGGAGGGACGGAGCGCAGCGGACCGGGCCCTTGGTCCGCGCCACCGGCCAGGCCGGGACCGAAGCATCGGCGGTCCTCCGGTGACGCCGGCAGTCCTGGGCCTCCACATCGGCGGGTCCAAGACCCACGCCGTCCGCTCGGATGAAGCGCAGCAGCTCAGCGGTACGCCGGGGAGCGCCGCCGACGAAATCACTGAGACCAGCGCAAACTTGTCGTCCGTCGGACACCAAGGCGCTGACGCGGTCTTGCGGCGGATTGCCGCAAGTGTGGGCCGCGGGGTCCAAGCCGTTTGCGCTGGTGCCGCCGGCGCAGACACACCAGCGAGCCGTGCCGTCCTGTCCGCACTCCTCATGGAACACTTCCCCGGCGCCAAGGTCGAGGTCGTCCACGACACCCGGATTGTCCTCGCAGCTGCAGGCCTCGACGCCGGCGCCGTACTGGTCGCGGGCACCGGTTCGGTAGCCTGGGGCCGCAATGCTGACGGACGGGAAGCCCGAAGCGGCGGGTATGGCTACTTGTTGGGCGATGAGGGCAGCGGCTACTCAGTGGTGCGGGACGCCGTCCGGGAAGCCCTCCGTGAGCACTATGCCGGATTGGAGCCTGGAATCCTTGTTCGAGCACTGATGGAGGCGACCGCCAGCGCCGACGCCCTGCAGCTCATGGACTTCTTCTATGCGAAACCGGAACCGGATCACTGGGCCAGTCTGGCCCCGCTCGTCCTGGAGTTCGCGTCAGAGGGAGATCCCGCAGCCGTTCGGATCCAGGCTGAGGCCGCACATTCCTTGGCAACGCTGGCCCGCCAAGTACTGGGCGAACTGGGTTTGGACCTGCCGCTTGTCATGGCCGGGGGCCTGCTGGTGAACCAGAGCCAGCTTGCCGGCGCCGTGGCCCGGAAAGTTTCACTCGAGGACCCGTCTTCCGTCAGGATCCTGACGCAGGCCCCGGTTCATGGTGCGGTGGAACTGGCACGCCAGCTGATCCGAAACTAGCTCCCGCTTCTCCCTGACTACTCCGGTTCCGGGCCGGAACCGGAGTAGTCTTAATCCATGCCTTTCACGTGCGGTGGTCGGTAGCGATGACGCGGGCCAAGCGGCGGTGGCTGCCGGCTCTCCTGATCCCCCTTGCCCTGGTCCTTGCAGTGCTCACCGGTTCGGTCCAGGCGGGCGCCACCGTGTCGCTCCCGCCGAAGACAGCCGATGAGGTTCTCGCCATGATTGCGCGCACGCAAGTGCGTTCGTTCTCCGGCACACTCGAACAGACTGCGGAGCTGGGGCTTCCGGCACTTCCCTCATCAGGTCCCGGCGTCACTTCCGGGGCTGCCTCCGCACTGGAATTCCTGACGGGCACCCACACTGCGCGCGTCTTCGTCGGCGACCCAACCAAGGCGCGCCTGCAAATCATGGACACCATGGCTGAGCGCGACCTCATCGTCAATGGCAAGGATGCGTGGTTCTACAACTCAGCGGACAACAGTGCCACCCATCTCCAGGCCCCGGATGTCGGCGGCCCCACGGAAACGCTGCCAAGCAAGCGGGCCATGCCCACGCCCGAGGCACTGGCCAGCCGGTTCCTTGCTGCTGTTGATGCCGGAACCGAGGTAACAGTGGGAGAGGCTTCATCGGTTGCCGGCCGTAGTGCGTACCGGCTGAACCTGGCCCCGAACGGCTCCGGCACCCTGGTGGCCTCGGTGTCCATCGACGTCGACTCCGAAACCGGCTTCCCCCTGGGAGTCCACATCCAGGCGAAGAACCAAGCCGAACCTGCCTACTCCCTCGCCTTCACTGAACTGAACCTTTCTGCACCGGATCCCGGCCTGTTCCAGTTCAATCCTCCAGCCGGTGCCACCGTCACTGAAAAGGCACTCCCCGCGCAGCCCATCCCGGTGCCCGACGCTACGGCCCAAGCACCATCGCGGCACGGCGCCATGGTTACCGGCGACGGGTGGGAATCGATCGTCGTCCTGCCTGCCGCTGCCGTGCCCGCCGGGCTGACTTCCAACCCCCAGCTCTCCCAGGTTCTGCAAGCCGTTTCCGGGGGCCGGGCGTTGACCTCTTCGCTGGTGAGCGTCCTGATTCTCGACGACGGCCGCGTCCTTGCAGGGCTGGTGCCATTGGAGCGGCTCCAGTCAGCCGCTGCCGCGCAGTGAAGGGGCCCGCATCCGAGCAACACGGGACCGCGGTCTCTGCGGGGCTGGCCATTGAGACCTCTGGGCTGGTCAAACACTTTGGGCACCGCTCCGCTGTGGACGGCATAGACCTCGCTGTGCCGCGCGGAGCCGTGTTCGGTTTCCTTGGACCCAACGGGTCGGGAAAGACCACCACCATCCGGGTGCTGCTGGGACTCGCCTCCGCCACGAGCGGTGACATCCGGGTCTTGGGCCAGTCCATGCCGGCGGCGCTGGCAGCCGTCCTCCCGGACGTCGGCGCCTTGGTGGAAGGGCCGGGCTTCTACCCTTTCCTCTCCGGCCCGGGAAACCTCATGCGCCTCGATTCCGCTGACTGCCACGCCTCGTCGGCGACACGGCGCCAGCGCGTCGCGGACGCACTTGACCGAGTCGGGCTTAGCCACGCTGCCGGCAAGAAGGTCCGCGCCTATTCGTTGGGCATGGAGCAACGCCTGGGCTTGGCGAACGCGCTGCTCAGGCCGCGGGAGCTGCTGGTCCTTGACGAACCCACCAACGGACTGGACCCCCAGGGCACCCGTGAGGTCCGCAGCTTGGTGCGTTCCCTCGCCGCGGGCGGGACCACGGTGTTTGTTTCCAGCCATCTGCTGGCCGAGGTGGAACAGATGTGCACCCACGTGGGTGTGATGAGCGCCGGGCGCCTGGTCGCCCAAGGACCGCTGGAGGAATTGCGGTCCTCGGGCCAGCGGCAGGTGGTGGTTGAAACTCCCGACGCCGAACGGGCCGCGAGCGTCCTGGCGCGCCTTGGCCTGGTCCCCGCCTTACCGGGTGCGTCAGGGCCACACGAGGCAAGGGCAGTGCTGGACGGTGGACTGGACGGGCCGGCTCCCGAGGTGATCGTGGCGGCGCTGGTTGCCGACGGCGTCCGGGTTCGACGTTTTGCCGTTGAGGACTCGAGCCTGGAAGACCGGTTCGTGTCCCTGACAGGAGAGGGGTTCGACGTTGTCGGCTGATACCACCACACATGCAGGCCCAGGAACGCGGCCAACGGTTGGCTGGTCCCTGCTTGGCTCCGAGTTGTCGGTGCTTTTCCGCCGCCTCCGCACCTGGGCCATGCTGTTGGCCCTCGCCGCCGTACCCCTTCTCATCGCGTTGGCCGTCAAATTGTCGTCCCGACCAGTCGCCCCAGGCCGGGGGCCGCTGTTCCTGGACCGCATCACCCAGAACGGGCTGTTCGTGGCCGTGACCGCCCTGGTGGTTTGCGTACCGCTGTTCCTGCCCCTGACCATAGGCGTGGTGGCTGGGGACACCATAGCCGGCGAAGCCAACATGGGGACCCTGCGCTACCTGTTGATTGCACCTGCAGGCCGCATCAGGCTCCTGCTGGTCAAGTATGCAGGGGCCGTCGCTTTCTGTTTCGCCGCGACGGTGACCGTGGCAGCGTCCGGTGCCCTGGCCGGCGTCGTACTTTTTCCTGTGGGACCCGTGACGCTTCTCTCCGGCGACACCATCAGTGTGGGCGAATCGGTCCTGCGGTCCCTTCTGGTTGCGGGCTACATCACAGTGTCGCTGTTGGGGCTGGCCGCGATAGGGCTACTGATTTCCACC
Source organism: Arthrobacter sp. B0316-5-4 (assembly GCF_059090325.1). Taxonomy (NCBI): domain Bacteria; kingdom Bacillati; phylum Actinomycetota; class Actinomycetes; order Micrococcales; family Micrococcaceae; genus Arthrobacter; species Arthrobacter sp. B0316-5-4. The sequence continues at coordinate 428,784 of NZ_JBNHFN010000002.1, read as the reverse complement.
TTTACGGACGTGCCGGTGGGCGCCATGGCCGCCACCATTGTCCTCTCTGTCGTCTCACAGGTGCTGGATAACCTTCCGCAACTGGACTGGCTGCACCCGTGGCTGTTCAGCCACCACTGGCTGGGGTTCGCGGATCTGCTCCGCCAGCCGATCGACTGGACATCGTTCGGTGCGAACGCGTTGCTGCAGGCCGGGTACATAGCCGTGTGCGGCGCGCTGGCCTACGCAAAATTCTCAAACAAGGACGTCCTGTCCTAGCTTTGTCGTAGGCTCTTCCCATGGCCAGATTCTTTGACGTGCACCCGGAAGATCCCCAACCACGCGCCATCGGCCAAGTGGTCAAAATGCTGCAGGACGGCGGGCTGATCGCCTACCCCACCGACTCCTGCTACGCGTTGGGCGCCCAGATCGGCAACAGGGAAGCGCTGGACCGCATCAGGTCGATCCGGCACCTGGACGACAAACACCATTTCACCCTGGTGTGTAAGGACTTTGCCCAGATGGGCCAGTTCGTGATGCTCGATAACGACGTCTTCAGGAGCATCAAGGCAGTCACCCCCGGCAGCTACACCTTCATCCTGCCGGCCACCCGTGAGGTACCCAAGCGGCTTCTGCACCCGAAGAAAAAGACGGTGGGCGTGCGCATCCCGGACCACCGTGTTGTCCAGGCTCTTTTGGCCGAATTGGGCGAACCCCTGTTGTCCAGCACGCTGCTGCTGCCCGACCAGGAAGAACCCCTGACACAAGGGTGGGAGATCAAAGAACGGCTGGACAACCAGGTGGACGCCGTCATCGACGCCGGTGACACCGGGGCGGAACCGACTACCGTGATCGACTTTTCCAGCGGCGTTGCCGAAGTCGTGCGTCGCGGAACCGGGGATCCTTCGCGGTTCGAATAGCCCCGGCACCCAACCCACAGCGCTTGCAAAGGTTCCGGAGGTTTACTCCTCCGGCTTGCGGGCCCGGCTCGGTTGAACCCGCGTGGGCTCTCCGGGCATTTTCGGAAATTCCGGCGGGAAGGGCATCTCGCCTTGGCCGTTGGTGACATCGCGTTCCCACCAGGCGAGCAAAACGTCTATCTCTCCCGGTTGCGAGTGCATGGTCGCCCACGGGTCGCCCACTTTCTTCAGGCGGTCGGGAACTGTGGTGATGGTGTACTTCGCTGGATCAGCATCATCTAGTTCGTCCCACGTCAGCGGGCAGGAAACCTGCGCTGTGGGCACCGCGCGTGGGCTGTAGGCACCGGCGATGGTCCTGTCCCGGTTGGCCTGGTTGAAGTCAACGAAGATCCGGTTTCCCCGCTCCTCCTTCCACCAGGCCGTAGTGACCTTGTCCGGCATGCGGCGTTCCAATTCACGGCCGGCGGCGATCACGGCGTGGCGGACGTCCAGGAACTCATGCTTGGGATGGATCGGGGCATAGACGTGAAGCCCTCGGTTGCCGGACGTCTTGATGAACGCCGTGAGGCCCGCCTCCTCCAGGACTGACCGGAGCTCAAGGGCGGCCGGCTTGGCGTCATCAAAGTCCGTCCCTGGTTGGGGATCGAGGTCGATCCGGAGTTGGTCGGGGTTGTCCGGATCGTCGGCCCTGGAAGCCCACGGATGGAACACCACAGTGTTCATTTGTGCCGCCCACACCGCAGCGGCCGGCTCGTCGATGACCAATTGCGGATGGGACCTAGCGCTCGGGTACGTGACGGGCACGGAACGCACATAGTCAGGAGCACCCTTGGGCGGGTTCTTCGAGAAGAACATCTCGCCCTCGATGTTGCCCGAATACCGTTGCAGGCTGACCGGACGGTTCCCGTTGGCAGCGACAAAGGCCTCGCCGACGTCGATGAGGTAGTTGGCCAGGTCCAACTTGGTCAGTCCCGCCTCCGGCCACATGACGCGGCTGGGACTGGAAATTCGAACCTCCCGGGGACCGTCGGGACCGGGCACGGTGACAGTGGTTGCTTCGCTCGCCATGGCCACAAGCTACCGTGTTTGAACCGCCCGCGTCAGCATTCCGGGCCGATCCGGTGCGCATGTCCATCGCGGACCGGGCCGCTGCAGGATGATGGATACATGCCAACGCCTGAAACGTCCTTGCGGATCGCCGTCAATGAAGTCGAAATTTCTGCCCTCTCCATCCGGCCGGAGCACCCTTCGGCCACCCTGGTGCTTGCCCATGGCGCCGGTGCGGGAATGGAACACCCGTTCCTGCAGGGTTTCGCGGAAGCGATGGCCGACGAAGGCGTCGCGACCCTCCGTTTCAACTTCCCGTACCGCGAAGCCGGCCGGCGCTTCCCGGATCGGCCGCCGCTGGCCATCGCTACATGGCGCGCCGTGATGGACCAGGCCGCGGTGCTGAACAACGGAGAACCCCTCTGGGCGTCCGGCAAGTCCTTCGGCGGCCGCATGGCGTCGATGGCAGTGGCTGAAGGGATGGCTGCCCAGGGACTGGTGTACCTCGGCTACCCGTTGCATGCCCCGGGCAAACCGGAGAAGCTACGCGACGAGCACCTTTACGGCGTTACTGTGCCCATGCTCTTTCTCCAGGGGACCCGGGATACCTTTGCCACGCCGGAACTGCTGGAGGGCGTGGTGGAGAAGATAGGCCCGACGGCGACCCTCCAGTGGTGTGAGGGCGGTGACCATTCGTTCGCGGTCAAGGGCGTGAAGCGGGGTGCAGCCCAAGTGGGTGCCTCGCTTGCCCCCGCGGTGGCGGCCTTCCTGCGCGCCAACCCATAGTTCCTATTTCGGCAGGGGTTCGTGACGGAGGTAGGACCGCCGGAAGCGGCCCGTTCCAGCCGTCAGCGCACGCAGTTCTATCGCGTAGCGCAGGAGTTCCTGGTCAGGTACCTCGGCACTGATTTCGGTCCCTTCGGCGTCATCGGCCGTGGTTCCGGTGACGCGCCCCCGCCGCCCCGACAAGTCGCTCATCACCGTCCCCACATACTCATCGGGAACGCTGATGACCACGGCGGATACCGGTTCCAGGAGTTGGATCTTTGCGGCGGCTGCCGCTTCGCGCAAGGCAAGGGCTCCGGCTGCCTGGAAGGCCGCGTCCGAGGAATCGACGCTGTGCGTCTTGCCGCCCACCAGCGTCACTTTGATGTCCACTACGGGAAAACCGGCCGAAACACCTTTGAGCATCTGTGCCCGGACACCTTTCTCCACGGAAGCAACGAACGTTCCCGGGATTGCTCCGCCCACGATTTTGTCGGTGAACACGAATCCTTCGCCGCGGGTGAGGGGTTCGACTTCGATGTCGCAGATGGCGAACTGCCCATGGCCGCCTGACTGCTTGACGTGCCTGCCGTGGCCGGTTGCCTTGGTAGCGAAGGTCTCGCGGAGAGGCGTGACCACGTCCACGGTTTGGAGCTTGACACCCTGGCTGCGCAGCCGGTCCAGGACTACCTCTGCGTGGGCCTCACCCATGCACCAGAGGATGAGCTGGTGGGTGTCCTGGTTGCGTTCCAGGCGCAGCGTGGGGTCGGCGGCCGCCACTTTGCCGATGCTCTTGGCAAGGGCGTCTTCGTCACTCCTGGAGGCGCCCTCAATGGCGACCGGCATCAGCGGCTCCGGCATGTTCCAGGTCTCGAGAAGCAGCGGCGCCTCACGGTCTGATATTGAGTCACCCGTCTCGGCGTTGGCGAGTTTGCTGATCGCGCAGATGTCCCCGGCAATGCACTGTGGGACTGCTTTCAGTCCCTGACCGGCGGGCGAGTAGAGGTGGGTGACGCGTTCTTCGGCGTCGTGGTCTTCATGGCCCCTGTCCGCGAGTCCCCTCCCGCCGACGTGGATCGACGAATCTTCCCTCAGGGTTCCTGAGAAGACCCGGACAAGGCACACTCGGCCAAGGAAGGGATCCACAGTTGTTCGCACCACTTCGGCCGCCAGCCGCCCTGCCGGATCGCACTGTAGGGGCTTCATCGATGCGCCGTCCAACGTCATAGCCGGCGGAGGAACCCGTTCCAAGGGGGATGGCAGGGCTTCGGTCATGAGGGCCATGAGCTCAGCGAGTCCCAAGCCGGATTCGGCGGCGGTGGGAATGACAGGGAAGAAGCTCCCCCTGGCGACTGCGGTTTCGAGGTCTTTGATGAGGTCGCCCAGTGGCAGTTCTTCGCCACCCAAATACCGGTCCATCAGCGTCTCGTCTTCACTTTCGGCAATGATGCCTTCAACCAAGGGGCCCCGGGCCTCCTCCACTGGCGCCTCGCTGCTGTTGCCATGGATTATCCCGATGAGGCCGGCATTGTCGTCAGCGGGAAGGTACAACGGCAGGACAGACTCACCGAACGATTCCCGGCAGCGCACGACGGCGGCACGGAAGTCAGCGCGCGGATGGTCCAGTTTGCTGAGCACTACCGCACGCGGCATCCGGACCTTCCGGCACTCGCCCCACAACGCAATGGTGGCGCTGTCAATGTCCTCCACGGCGGATACAACAAAGAGGGCCGCGTCTGCGGCCCTCAAACCAGCCCGAAGTTCGCCGGTGAAATCGGTGTAGCCCGGGGTGTCGATCAGGTTGACCTTGATCGCTCCGACCCGGATCGGCGCCACCGACATCGTCACCGACCGTTGCTGGTGGATCGCGGACGGATCCGAGTCGCTGACCGTGGTCCCGTCGCTGATGGTGCCCATCCTGGGAATGGCTCCAGTGGCTGCAAGCAGGGCTTCCACAAGCATCGACTTACCTGCGCCGGAATGTCCGACGAGTGCCACATTCCGGATGCCGGCAGGATCGCCAGGCGATAAGGCCCAGCCGTTGTCGCCGCGCTTGGCCTCAGGGGTGCCCGGGCCGGTTGCTTTTGCCGATTCGCGCGTGCCCTTCACGGACATGGGCACCTCCTGGTGTTCTCTCCCGGCGTTCAGTGCAAACGCCCTGCAGTTGGAACGTTAAAGAGGATTGGACACCCTGAGGCGACCATGGGGCAAGGGCTTGCAGCGAGCAAAACCAGCGGCCCGGCGTCGTTCTTTGAACCACCGTTCCGGCGGAGGACTAAACGGTGAGCATGCCCCACAGCAGCCAGGCTGCCGCGAGTGAGCACCCAGCTACAACCACGGTGAATCCGGCCAGCCAGACATAGGCCGGAACACCCGTTGTGCGGCCAAGAATGAACGCGTCGGAGGCCGCCAGGCGTTCCCTGCGCCGGGTGTGCACCCCGACGAGTTTGAAGAGGTCGCGGACGCCGCCTACGGAAAGGGCAACACCGAGTGCCAGCACAACGTAGTTGACGGTAGTGGGCGCCGCGAACAGGATCAGGACCTGGGCGATAGCCGCACTGCACACGGCCACCAGTATGCCCGTGAGGTTCCTGAGGAAGACCAGCGAAACCAGCAATATCAGCGCGCCCACAGACATGGCCGCGCCCGAACGCCCGGCAGCGCACGCCGCGATCAGGCACAAGCCGACAACTGCCGGGGCCGGATATCCCCAGAACCCTGACCATGCTGCTCCGAAGGAGCTCCGGCCACTGCTGACCAGGCGACCCGAATGGTCCAGCCCGATCCGGAGTCCGTGCACGAAGCGGCCGGTCATCAGCGCTGCGTACGCGTGGCCGAGTTCATGGACGAACGTGACGTACAGGCCGAACCAGCGCCACGTGGGCCGCGGGATGCTCAGGACCACGGAGCAGGCGAGGATACCGAGCAGGGCAGGGAGGGGAACTGCAGTGGTGTGGGAGTCGGTGAAACCCCTAAGCACCGCGTCCCACCAGTTGTGGGCCACATTTCCAGCAGCGTCCACGTCTATTGCACCGTCGACTGGAGGCGCGAGTGGAGGCCTGCGATGAGGATTTCCAGACCGAATTCGAAAGCGGCTTCGCCGCGTTCAGTGGGAGGGCCCGCATAGGTCAGGGCACTGGTGAGCGTGGGATAGCCGTGCTGCGGCGGAGCCCAGACGACGTCAGGAGCTGCCAGGTCCAGGGCGAACCCCAGCGCGAAGCTGTCAATAGTGGAGATCGCGGAGACTACGTCCCGGCCGGTGAATCCGGCCGTGCGGAGGGCGACGGCAAGGTTTTCGTAAAGCGCCAGTACTTGGCGGTCCTGGACTGTTTGGAGTACCAGCAGGGGTGCAAGCCTGGGGTGGCGCGCAAAAGCGTCGCGGTAGCTGCGGACGATCGCGCGGAGCGATGCTTCCCAATCCTGGTCGTCGCCGAGGACGTACGGCAATTCTGCGATGATCCGCCCGCGCATGAGCTCGAGTATCTCTTCGCGACCGCTCACGTGGTTGTAGATGGAGGATTGGCTGACGCCGATCCGCTTGGCCAGTTTGGGCAGGCTGAAGTCCCCCGCCTCGTCCACCAGTTCGAGGGCGGCGGTGACGAGTGCGTCGACAGATATCAGCGGGACCAGCGGGCGTGCCATACGGGTGTCTCCATTCAAGGTTGTTGTTACGACTCTAGCCAGAACTTTGCGCCCAAGTATTGTGCCGCGGGTCACAGGGCCTTACGATAAACGAAAGCCTTTCGCTTTACGTTCCAGAATCATGAAAACTTCCCCTCCCCACATAACCCCAGAGGACCCCCATGTCTGACCTCGAAACCCGACCGCCGGCAGCTGATGCCGGGAACGGGCTCAAACGGAATGCCATTGGCACCGGCGGCATCGCCTTCCTGGTGATCTCCGCAGCAGCCCCCCTCACCGTGATGGCCGGAGTGGCACCAGTAGCCCTTGGCGTTGGGGGCATCGGTGCCCCCATGGGTTACGTCATCGCCGGCGCCGTGCTGCTGGTATTCGCCATCTCCTTCATGGCCATGACCAAGCACGTCAAAGCCGCCGGCGGTTTCTACACATACATCACGCTGGCCATGGGCAAGACCGTGGGCCTGGCCTCAGCCATCCTGGCAATCGTTTCCTACAACTGCCTGCAAATCGGCGTCTACGGGCTCTTCGCCGTCCAGACCCAGGCGATGCTCCACACGCTTTTCGGCCTTGACGTTCCCTGGCCGGTGGTGGCCCTGGTGGCGATCGCGGCGGTGTGGTTCCTTGGATTCCGCGGCATCGACGTCGGAGCAAAGGTCCTGGGGGTCCTGCTCATCGCCGAAACCGCAATCCTTGCCGTCATGGGAGTCGGAATCCTGGCCCGTGGAGGCGCCCAAGGCATCAGCTTCTCCTCCTTCTCCCCCGAGCACGCATTCACTCCGGGCGTGCTGGCCATCCTCGCCATCTGCTTCGCAGCTTTCATGGGCTTTGAATCCACCGTGCTGTACCGGCGCGAAGCACGCAATCCTGACAAGTCGGTCCCCCGGGCAACCTACATAGCCGTAGGTTTCATGTCCGTGTTCTACGCGTTCATCGTCTGGACCGTCATCCAGGCATATGGGGACGGAAACGTGGTGGAGGCCGCCGGTGAACTGGCCGATGGCATGTTCTTCGCTACCATCAACCAATACGTGGGGCCCTGGGCCGAAGTCGTCATGTACGTGCTGATCGTGACCAGTGTCTACGCCTCGCAGCTGGCCTTCCACAACGCCATCAACCGCTACGTGTACATGCTGGCGAAAGACGGTGTCCTGCCCGCATTCCTTGGCAAGACACACCCCAAATACAAGTCGCCGCATCGTGCAGGGCAGATCCAGACTGTCCTGGCCGCCGTCGTCATTATCATCTGTGCAATCGCAGGGGCCGACCCCTACAAGCAACTGCTGATCTGGGTCAACACTCCGGGTATTTTCGGGATCGTTGCCCTCCAGGGCTTGGTTTCTGTTGCCGCCTTCATCTACCTGCGCCGTAACCCTGCCGCTGTCACGAACCGCCTGATCATCCCCCTGACCATCGCCTCGGCCGTCCTGCTGTTCGGAGTGGTGGCACTGATCGCCATTAACATCGAGCTCCTCACCTTTGCCGATGCCCTGACCAACACCATCCTGCTGCTGGTGGCACCCCTGGTGTTCCTCGCTGGCCTCTTGATTGCCCGGGGCCTGCGCACAAACCGCCCTGACGTCTTCTCCCGGATTGGAAGCTTCGAAACCCATGACTCCTGACCTCATCATCCTGGCCGACACCGTTCACACGCTGGATGACCGGCCACACCATGAGCCCATACAAGCCGTCGCAGTCAGCGGCGGCATGGTTGCCGCCGTCGGAAGCCGCTCGGACGCCCAAAGCTGGCGCCAAGCGGGAACACGGGTGGTGGATCTCGGCACGGCTACACTGACGCCAGGGCTGGTGGACTGCCATATCCACCCCGTGTTTGGGCTTGACCTTACGGTCGGTGTGGACCTGTCCGGCGCGGGGACGCTGGAGGAGGTCCGCGCCCTGTTGCGCGCGGAAGCAGCGAACGACGGCGAGTGGTTGCGTGGCTGGGGCCTTAACCCGAACGCTTTCGGCACCATCCCCATGCACCGCCATGCCTTGGACGATGTCAGCGGCGGGAAGCCAGCACTTGTACGGCTGTTCGATGGCCATTCGGCGCTGGCCAACAGCCGGGCGCTTGAGTGTGCCGGCGTCCACGGGCCGGAGGAATTCGACCAGGCTTCAGAGGTGGTTTGCGACCGCGATGGCACCCCCACCGGGCTCCTGCTGGAAGCCGCGGCCATGGAACTCGTCCAGCGGCACATGCCGCAGGAGTCCTTCGCCGAGCGTAAGGCGCGGCTGGCCGGGTTGCTGAGGGACGTCGCCCGTTCCGGCCTGACCGGCGGCCACATCATGGACCACAGCGAAGAATCGACCGCCCTGTTGCAGGCACTGGAAGCAGACGGTGACCTGCCCCTCAGGCTCCGGACCGCTCCGTGGTGCATGCCAGGCAGCGGCGAAGCCCAATGGAAGGAAATGGCCCGCAATATCGGAACCGGTGGTCGCCGCTGGTCCATCGAGGCCATCAAGCTCTTCGTCGACGGAACAGTAGACAACGGCACCGCGTGGCTCTACGAACCGGACACCCTTGGCCAATCCACAGCAGCGTTCTGGCCCCGTCCCGAGGACTACACCGCTGCTGTCCGCTACTTCGCCTCCCGGGGAATCCCCACAGCGACGCACGCCATCGGAGACGCGGGCGTGCACCATGTATTGAATGCATTGGAATCCCTGGCCGAGACTGTTCCAGCCGACGTCCTGCGCCGGACCGTCCACCGGATCGAGCACATCGAATCGGTACCCGACCAACTGGTGGAACGCTTCAAGGACTCGGGAGTGGTGGCCAGCATGCAACCAACGCATTGCACGCACTATTCGCTCGCAGACCACAGCGACAACTGGTCTATCCGCCTGGGCCCCGAACGTGCGGACAGGGCATGGCGGTGCAGGGACCTTCGTGATGCCGGAGTGACCCTGGGCATCGGCTCGGACTGGCCCATCGCGCCCTACGAGCCGCTTCCCATCATCGCCGATGCGCAGCTGCGCCGCCGTTCCGGACATCCCGAGCAGCAGCCCATCGCCCCAGCCCAGGCCCTCACCGCGCTCCAGGCCCTGGAGGGATACACCTCGCACGCGGCCAAGGCTGCAGGGCTGTGGGATGTTTCGGGCTCCATCACCGTGGGCAAGCGCGCAGACTTCACGGCCTTCGAGATGGATCCCCTGACCACCGCGCCTGACGAGTTCGCCGCAAGCAGTGTTTTGGGAACCTTCGTGGACGGCGAGATCCAGTTCATGTTGGAGCGGCTCGGCTAGCCGGCCTGCATCCGGTTCTTGGTTTTGCCCGTGGCCGGCGCCGGCCACGGGTCTTCGGGCCAGGGATGCTTGGGGTAGCGCCCACGCATCTCGGCCCGGACCTGCGCGTACGGTCCGGACCAGAACGATGTGAGGTCGTCCGTTACCGCCAACGGGCGTCCGGCCGGTGACAACAAGTGGAAGAGCACCGGAACCCTGCCATCGACCAGGCGCGGCGTACGGTCCCAGCCGAAGCACTCCTGGAGCTTGACCGCCACCACTGGCCTGCCGGCGTCGTTGTCCACCTCCGGATAATCGATCCGCACCCGCGAACCGCTCGGTACCTCCAGGCGCTCGGGCACCAGGCTGTCCAGCCGCGAGGACTCCGGCCAGGGCAACAGGCGCCGCAAGGGCTCCAGGAGGTCGACCGAACCGGCGGGCGAGCCGGAGGCGATGGCCTCCAGCTCGGGGGCCAGCCACTCATCCAGCCGGGAGAGCAGGGCTTCCTCACGGACGTCCGGCCAGGGATCACCGAGCTCCCGACGCAGCAATGCGAGCCGCCTACGCAGGGCATCGGCCGGCGTCGACCACCCAATCATGGAAAGCCCAGCTTTCTCCAGAGCCTCCGCCACAGCATGCCGGCCGGCTTCCACGCTGGGCCGGACCGGCGTGGCGGACAGGACGATGGCGCCCAAACGGCGTTCCAGGGTGGCGGTTACGCGGCTTTGGCCGAACTTTGCCTTCGTCTCCCCGACCAGGAGCTGTGGCGCGGCCGCTTCTGCAAGCTCGGCCGACAACGGTGCGGCCGACCGGATGACAGCGCCGGTGCCGGCAGCGTCACAGCCCTGGGCGCGGGACACCTCGGCAACAGCAAGCCACTCATAGGCCGACAACGGGCTCCCCGCAGGGAGGCCAGCACGCGTTCCGGACGAGAGCAGGTAGGTGGTGGAACCATCGCCGGGAACGCGCCTGGCGATCCGATCCGGGAACGCCAACGCCACCACAAACCCGGGCGCTTCCCTCGCCGTGACGCCCTTGTTTCCTTGGGTAGGTGCCACGTTTCCGTGGGGAGGCACGACGGCGGCCGCCTCCCGCCGCGCGATCGACTCCGTGCGCCGTGCGTCCTCAGCGAAACGCCGGGCGCCCGGGTGTGACGCGGAACGGAGTGATGTGATCAACGTGGTGAGATCGGCACCGGGAGCCCGCTGGTCCCCCGCCACCAGTGCCACCGTTTCCGCGGCGGCGCGCGGGCCAACAACCGGCGATCCGTCCAGTAAGGCGCGGGCAAGCCGCGGGTCGGCTGGGATCCGGGCTAAGGTCTTGCCTACACTGGTGGCGCTTCCGTCATCCGCCACCGCGCCCAATTCGCGGAGCACCTCCACCGCATCTTTCATGGCGACGGCAGGTGGTGCGTCAGGAAGCGACAAGCCCTCGCCGCCCGGCGCACCCCAGCAAGCCAGAACAAGCGCCGCGCCGGTCAGGTCCGCGACGGAGATTTCCGGGGTTTGGTGGGCAGGGGCGGCGGCAAACGCCTGTTGGTCATAACAACGCACCACGGTGCCCGGCCCCTGCCGCGCAGCCCGGCCGGCCCGCTGCTCCGCCGAGGCGCGGGAACAAGAGACAGTGACCAGGCCGGACATCCCGCGGCCCGCGTCGCGTCGCGGCTCCCTGGAGAGTCCCGAGTCGATGACCAGGCGAACCCCCGGAACGGTGAGCGAGGATTCGGCCAGGGACGTGGAGACAATGATCCGGGGCGGGCCTCCGGGCTCACGGCCGGATACTGCGCGGTCCTGGGACTCCGGTCCAATCTGGCCGTGCAACTCCAGCACCTCAATACCGGCGGCCACCTGCCCGCGAAGGCGTGCAGCGACGTCGGACACTTCCCGGGCTCCCGGAAGGAACACGAAGGCATCCACCTCGGGATTGGTGGCCAGGGCAGCAGCGTGGGCGGTCGCCGCGGTGCGGGCTACGTGGTCAAGGAAGCTGCGGGCCACTCCCCGACCATCCAGCCGCTGCTCCCGGGCCGGCATCCACCGAACCTCCAACGGATGCAGCGCCGACGGACAGTCGACGACGGGAGCCGGGCCGTCGCCGTCGGGCCCTGCATTCCCAAGGAGCGCGGCGAAGCGCGGCGCATCGAGCGTGGCGGACATTGCCACCAACGTCAGGTCGTCCCGGAGCTCGCGGACCTCCGCAAGCATGCCGAGAAGGAGGTCCGTTTCCAGGCCACGCTCGTGGACCTCGTCCAGTACCACCGCATGGATGGCTTCAAGGCCCGGGTCAGCCAGCAGCCTGCGCAGAAGGATCCCGGGCGTGACGAACTCCACCATGGTGTCGTTGCTGATTTTGCTTTCACCCCGGACGGTGTAGCCAACCCTGCCACCAAGCCGGGTGCCGTCCAGGGCAGCAAGTCGACGGGCGGCGGACCGGGCAGCGACACGCCGGGGCTGGGTAACGACGACGCGCGGCTGGCCGGGGTGCCGTTCGGACACAAGATTGGACAGCAGCGGAGGCACCAAAGTGGTTTTGCCCGTACCTGGCGGTGCCTGCACGACTGCGGTGCCGGCGTCGTCCTGGTTGGTGAGGGCCGAGGCGAGGTTTTCGAGGGAATCGGCGAAGACCAGTCCCCTGCCGATGGTGTCCAGTCTGAATGTCACCAGACCATTGTCCCTGTTGGGGGTGCGGGAAAGGCCACGCTTCCGGGAGGAGGCGTGGCCTTTCGCGTTTACGGTACGGCTGTGTTTACGGGTGCCGTGTTTTCTAGCCGATGGTGGAGGTGTCGATGACGAAGCGGTAGCGGACGTCGGAGGCAAGCACGCGCTCGTATGCCTCGTTGATCTGGCTCGCGGGAATGACCTCGATTTCGGCGCCAAGGCTGTGCTCGGCGCAGAAGTTCAGCATTTCCTGGGTTTCCGGGATGCCGCCGATCATGGAACCGGCGAACCGGCGACGGCCGCCGATAAGTGCGAAGGCGTTCACCGGCAGCGGTTCAGCCGGCGCTCCAACGTTGACCAACGTTCCGTCGAGGGTCAAAAGCTGCAGGTAGGAGCTGATGTCGATGGAAGCACTGACAGTGTTGATGATGAGGTCGAAGGTGCCTGCGAGCTCCTCGAAGGTGGCGGGGTCGCTGGTGGCGTAGTAGTGGTCCGCGCCGAGCTTGAGGCCGTCTTCCATCTTCTTCAGTGACTGCGACAGGACGGTCACCTCAGCACCCATTGCGTGGGCGATCTTGACGCCCATGTGGCCCAAACCGCCCAAGCCGACAATAGCGACCTTCTTGCCGGGACCCGCACCCCAGTGGTGCAGCGGGGAGAAGGTGGTGATGCCTGCGCACAACAGCGGTGCGGCAACATCGAGGCCCAAACCTTCCGGAATGGTGACAACGAAGTCTTCGTTCACCACAACGTTGGTTGAGTAGCCACCCTGGGTGATGGTGCCGTCGCGGTCCACTGCGCCATAGGTGCCCACGTTGCCCTTGAGGCAGTACTGCTCTTCGCCGGCCAGGCAGTTCTTGCACTCCTTGCAGGAATTGACCATGCAGCCGACGCCGACGCGGTCGCCCACCTTATGCTTGGTGACCTCGGAGCCGACTTCGGTGACGATACCGGCGATCTCATGACCCGGGACCAGCGGGTATTGCTGGGGTCCCCAGTCACCGCGGACGGTGTGGATGTCCGAGTGGCAGATTCCGGCGAACTTGATGTCGATATGGACGTCGTTCGGCCCGACCTCACGGCGTTCGATGGTGGTCAGGGTCAGGTCGCCCGTGGCCGAGGGTGAAGCAAATGCGGAAGCGGTAGGCATGTTTCTCCTGCGTGTCTGTCTTAAGTGGATGTTTCCATCTAACACTCTTTGCCTGACAGGAAGGGAGACACTGCTGTTAGGGGTACTGGCAGTGACTCCCTTAGCCGGCCAAAAGTCTTACCGTTGAACCATGGACAACCGGACCGAGACACGCGACTTCCTCTCCACCCGGCGGGCAAAAATCACTCCGGAGCAGGCGGGGCTGCCCGCGTACGGCGGCAACCGACGGGTTCCGGGCCTTCGCCGCGGCGAGGTTGCCATGCTCGCAGGGGTCAGCGTGGAGTACTACACCCGGCTGGAGCGCGGAAACCTCTCAGGGGCATCTGACAGCGTGCTCGAGTCCCTGGCCAACGCCCTGCAGCTCGACGAGGCCGAGCGGGCCCACCTCTACGACCTCGCCCGCGCGGCCAGCGAGGGTGGTCGGCCGCGGCGACGCCCCGCCCGGAAGCAGGCCATCCGTGCGGGAGTGCAACTGACGTTGGACGCCATCACCAATTCACCGGCGATCGTGCGCAACGGACGCCTGGACATCCTGGCGAGTAACGCGCTGGGGCGGGCACTGTATTCCGACCTCTACTCCGGTCAAGACGGCAATTCGGCCGAGCCGCCAAACCTTGCCCGCTATCTCTTCTTCGACGAACGCAGCCACGCCTTCTACCCGGACTGGGAGCGCGCAGCCAACGACACCGTAGCGATCATGCGCACCGAGGCCGGCAGGGACCCCTACGACCGGGGACTGACGGACTTGGTGGGTGAACTGTCAACCCGGAGCGAGGAATTCCGGGTTCGGTGGGCCGCGCACAACGTCCGACAGCACTACACCGGGCAGAAGTTCTTCAGGCATCCGATCGTTGGAGAGCTCCACATGCTCTACGAGGCCATGGAGTTCGCCGCCGACACCGGGCTGACCCTGACTGTCTACAACGGTGAACCCGATACCCCGACGGCGGATGCCTTCCGGCTGCTTGCGAGCTGGGCCGCGACGATGCAGCAGCCAGATGCCTCCCTGAACCAGAACTCCAGGTTGGGTGAGCTGGTCACCGACGAGGAGTACGGCCACCCCGCATGATCGAACCTGACCGCGTCCGCCCCGCGCGTCCTACTGCCCCGGCAACTCGGCAATCTTGCGTTCCAATGCGGAGCGTTCTGCGGTGTTCGAGCACAAATCCATGGCTAAATCCAGGGCTTCCTTTGCTTCCTCAAACCGTCCGAGCCTGGTGAGCAGCTCGCCCCGTACGGTGGGCAAGAGGTGCGAACCGTTCAGCGCACCGCGGCCCGCCAGTGCATCGACGAGGTCCAACCCGGCGGCCGGACCTGTGGCCATTGCTACGGCAACCGCGTGATTCAGCTCAACCACCGGCGACGGAGCCAGCCGGGCGAGTGCTTCGTAAAGGATCACAATCCGCTGCCAATCGGTCTCGGCTGCTGTCGAAGCCAAGGCATGGCATTCCGCGATGGTTGCCTGGAGTCCGTAGGCACCTAGTCCGCGGCCCAGGGCAACCGCCGTCGCCAGCGCAGCCCGGCCACGACGTATCGACGCCCGATCCCACCGTCGTCGATCCTGATCCTCAAGGAGGACGGGGTTCCCTGCCGGGTCGAGCCGAGCGGGAAAGCGGGCCGCCGTTAACTCCATCAGCGCAAGAAGCCCATAGGCTTCGGGCTCGGGCGCGAGCCGCACCAGGACACGGGCAAGTCGTTGGGCCTCACTGGCCAGTTCCGCCCGCATCCACGAGTCTCCTCCGGAGGCAAAGGATCCTTCCGTGAAAATAAGGTACACGACGTGAAGCACGGACCCCAGCCGCTCTGGGATGTCAGGCAGTTCAGGTACCACGAAGGGTATGTGGGCTGCGGACAGGGTCTTCTTGGCGCGCGTAATGCGGGCCTGAATGGTTGGCACGGGCACCAGGAACGCTTTGGCGATCTCCTCAGTGCCCATGCCACCCACCACCCGCAGGGTCAAGGCGATGCGCGCTTCCCGGGACAACACCGGGTGGCAGGCCATGAACATCAAAGCGAGCACGTCGTCGTCGATCGCCTCCGGGTTAAACAGGGAGTCCGCGCCCGGTTCCTCTTCGCTAAGGTCGTTGGCAAGGAGTGCATACTTTTCGTCGAGTGCGGCCCGACGGCGGAACGCATCAATCGCCCGACGCCTGCCTGCGGTCAGCAACCAACCCACTGGTTCGGCGGGGATGCCATCAACGGACCACGACACCAAAGCCTCCGCGACGGCCTCCTGTGCGACGTCCTCGGCCAAGCTGAAATCGCCCGTATAGCGGGCCAGGGCGCCGACGATGCGGGCAGACTCACTTCTCCACACCGCTTCGACGGCGGCCCTGGCCTCGTTGCTCCTCATCTCAGTTGCAGCTCATTCCAGTTGCAGCTCATTCCAGTCGCGGCTGGCTTCTGGCAGCGATCTCCTAGAGTTGTCCGGTCTGCTCGCGCCATGCCCGTTCCTTTTGGATCCATTCGTTGTCCTGGGGGAATTCGTCGATGCTGGTGACGCGGCGGATTTCGGTCTTGGTTCCAGCGGTCATGGGTGCCCGCCGCGCCCACTCGACAGCCTCCTGTTTGGAAGCGACGTCCAGGATGTAGAAGCCGCCGAAGAGTTCCTTCGTTTCGCCATAGGGGCCATCCGTGACCACCGGAGTTTCGCCAGTGAAGTCCACCACCACCGTCTCCTTGGCATCCTCCAACCCCTCTGCAGCAAGCAGCACCCCGGCACGGATCAGTTCGTCATTGAATTTGCCCATCGCTTCGAGGATCTCGTTGAAGTCGATGTTCTCGAACTTGGCATAGGAATCGTCGTCGGCCCGCATGATCAACATGTATTTCGCCATCTCACTCAATCTCCTGTGTAGTGGAAAGTCCCTTCGACTTTCTCATCCATAGGTCGAATGGGTCGAGGAAAAATCGACAAGCTGCCCGAACAAGTTTCAACGGGGCTTTGGACCCGCCCGGATGACGCGTCCCCCGGAAGCAAGATGCGAAGGATCCCCCAGGCCGAAGCCTGAGGGATCCTGTTCAGCTGGCATTCAGCCGGGGAGGTGCGGTTGCCTAGCGCCCGCCGCCTCCGATGACCCCGGCTTCGACAGCCTTGGTCACGGCGTCGGCTTCGGCTTGCGTGAGCTTTCCGTCGGTAACTGCCTTATCGAGTTTGGTCTTCAGTGCAGCTGCACGCTCAGCCTGGCCGGCAGTCCGGATCTCCGCCAGCGCACTGGTCACCTTGGCTTCGTCCACGCCCAGTGCCGCAGCCAGGGACTTGGCCAGCGCGGCCTCTTGGGCCGTCCGGTCCGGCTTGGTGCCTTCCGTTCCTTCACTCGGCGGTGTGGTCGGCTTGTTGGCCTGGCGGAACGCCTTCAATGCCTCGGTGACCTTGGCTTCGTCAACACCCAGCTTGGTTGCGAGCTGGGAGGCGATCTGACCGCCGTCCCTTCCGTGGCCGTGGCCGTGGCCGCCGGGCTTGCCGCCCGGATCCGTCGGGGTGGTGCCCGCATCCGTCGAGGATGTGGCGCTCGGCGAAGGGGTGGTGGCTGCTGTAGCCATTCCCGTCACTCCCATCCCCGCGCCAAGGGCCAGGGCTCCGGCCGCGATGCCTAGCGTGATTCTCTTGGTTTTCGACATATACCTCTCCTCAATGGACCGTGTTGCCATGGTCCGTGCCTGAGGGACGGTCAGGAGTGCCGTCCTCTTACCACGATGGAGGGGCTACCCCAGTCCACGCTGTTGTGAACCTGTTATTCCGCTGTGAATTCGAGTTTCAGCCGAGCTTGTCCAATGCATCCAGGAGCCTCTTCACTGCGCCGCCCAGGTTCCACTCGGTAGCGAGCCGCTCAAGTTCAGCACGCGCCTCCCCCGTGACGGGCCGCAGTTCGGCGCCGGCTTGTTCGAGCGTCGGCACGTCCAGGTCCCGGACCACGTTGACGACGGCGGGTGCCACCTTGAGGTAGTCCGCTGCGGCGGACAGCTTGGCCCGGACGGTAGCGGACAAACCGCCGTCGGGCGCTTCGGCCGCCTCCAGCAGGCCTTCCAGCGAGCCATGCTCGCCCAACAAGGATGCTGCCGTTTTTTCGCCGATCCCGGCCACGCCGGGCAGTCCATCGGAGGCGTCACCTCGTAGGGTCGCAAAGTCGGCGTACTGCTGGGGCAGCACTCGGTACTTGCCCACAACTACGACGTCGGTAACCACCTCAAGGTTCTTCATGCCGCGAGCGGTGTAAATGACCCTGACGCCGCGGTCATCGTCGACGAGTTGAAAAAGGTCGCGATCTCCGGTGACCACATCGGTGGGGAACGGCGCCTGGGTGGCATAGGTACCAACGACGTCGTCGGCTTCGTGGTGGTCCACGCCAACGACGGCGATGCCGGCGAGCTCCAGAACACGCCGGATCAGGGGGATCTGTGCCTCCAGCGGGTCGGGGACCACCTCGACGTCGGGCCCGTCCGGAACCACCTCCGCCACCCGGTGCGATTTGTAGCTGGGAATCAGGTCTACCCGCCATTTCGGGCGCCAGTCATTGTCCCAGCAGGCCACCAGGTGGGTCGCTTCATAGTCGGTGACGAGGCGGGCGATCATGTCCATCAGGCCACGGACCGCATTGACCGGTGTCCCGTCTGCGCGACGGATCGAATCCGGCACGCCGTAGAAGGCGCGGAAATACAACGAGGCAGTGTCCAGGAGCATCAGTCGAGGCATACCTGATCCTGACATGACCAACGGACATTTCGAAGGAACTGCCGTACAACTGCGGCCAAACCCGAAAGGACTTGAACGCTTATGTGAGCCGCATTACGATAGTGTGAGCGATAATAGAACACGTTGTTCTATTATCGAACACATGAATGCCAACCAGCCCACGAAGAAGTGAGGAAAGCCCGTGCAGTTCCACCACCACGGTTACGTATCCGGTGACCCCCGAGTCGAGCCGGCGGCCGGCGTCGGCCTCGATCGACCAGCCGGGCTTCCCGATGAAGTTGATGTCCTTATTGTGGGCACCGGCCCGGCGGGAATGTTGACGGCGGCACAGCTGTCCCAGTTCCCGGACGTCACTACCCGCATCATTGAGCGCCGCCCGGGCCGGCTGGCAATTGGACAGGCTGATGGGATCCAGGCGCGCAGCGTCGAGACGTTCCAGGCGTTTGGTTTCGCGGAGCGGATCATTGCCGAGGCCTACCGGATTACCGAAATGGCGTTCTGGAAGCCGGACCCGGCCGACCACTCGCGCATCGTCCGTGCCGCCCGCGCGGTGGATGACCCCGCGGGGATCAGCGAGTTCCCGCACCTGATCGTGAACCAGGCCCGGGTGCTGGACTACTTTGCCGAGTTCATGGCCAACTCGCCGGCCCGGATGCGGCCCGACTACGGCTACGAGTTCGTCGGCCTGAAGGTCACCGGCGAGGGCGAGTATCCCATCGAGGTGACGCTGGGCCACACCTCCGGTCCCAACGAGGGCCAAGAGCGCATCATCCGAGCCAAATACGTCGTGGGCGCCGACGGCGCGCGCAGCAAGGTTCGCGAATCCATTGGCTGCCATCTTGCCGGGGACCAGGCCAACCATGCCTGGGGCGTCATGGATGTCCTCGCGGTGACGGACTTCCCCGATATCCGCACCAAGTGCGCCATCCAGTCCGGCTCCGGAGGGAGCATCCTGCTGATCCCGCGCGAAGGCGGGCATCTGTTCCGGATGTACGTGGACCTCGGCGAGGTCGCCGCGGATGACCATGGCGCGGTGCGGAAGACCACCATCGAGCAAATCATCGCCAAGGCCAATGACATCCTGCACCCCTACACCCTGGATGTCCGCAACGTCGCATGGCACAGCGTCTACGAGGTTGGCCACCGCCTGACGGACAGGTTCGACGACGTTCTGCCGGAGGAGCGCGGTACGCGCACCCCTCGGGTGTTTATCACCGGAGATGCTTGCCACACCCACTCCGCTAAGGCCGGCCAGGGCATGAATGTGTCCATGCAGGACGGCTTCAACATCGGCTGGAAGCTCGGGCACGTCCTGGAAGGCCGTAGCCCGGAGTCCCTGCTGGATACCTACTCGGCCGAGCGTCAGGTGGTGGCGAAGAACCTCATCGACTTTGACAAGCAATGGTCCACCCTCATGGCAAAGAAGCCCGAAGAGTTCGAGGACCCGGCAGAACTGGAAACCTTCTACACCAGCACCGCGGAGTTCCCCGCCGGGTTCATGACGCAGTACGCGCCTTCCCTGCTTGTTGCTGAGGCAAAGCACCAGGAACTCGCCACCGGCTTCCCGGTAGGCAAGCGCTTCAAGTCGGCTCCCGTCCAGCGGGTCTGCGACACAAACCCCATGCACCTGGGCCATCACGCCAAAGCCGATGGCCGGTGGCGGATCTACGTCTTCGCCGACGCCGCCCAAGCGGGTGCCGAGGGCCCGGTCGCGGACTTCGCCGAGTGGCTCGCGACCGCAAGCGACTCGCCGCTGGCCGCGACGCCGTCGAACCTTGACCGCGACGCATGGTTCGACGTGAAGGTGATCTACCAGCAGGACCACACCGGCGTTGACATCAACGCCGTCCCGGCCGTGTTCAAACCCACCGTCGGCCCTTTCGAGCTCACCTACCTTGAGAAGGTCTTCGGAACCGACCCGGCAAACGACATCTTCGAACAGCGCGGACTCAGCCGCGACGGCGTCGTAATCGTGGTCCGCCCGGACCAATACGTCGCCAACGTCCTGCCCCTGACCGCAACGGCGGAACTCGGCGAGTTCTTCAGGCCCCTGCTTTCAGCGCACCACACGGCAAGTGCCGCCGCAGATGGCCTGGTGAGCAACCAAGCCTAACGATGTACCGCCAAGTGCCGGGGAACCCAAACAGGGTTCCCCGGCACTTGCTACTTAACGATGCCCCGAAGATTTGCATCCCTGTAACGCAAACCCCTGGTCGCAAACCAAATTGCAGAGTAAGTTAAATGCAAATTAGTTTGCAGAGTGACGTGGGTTACAAGGAGTAAAAGACCGTGACAACCAAGCAAGACGAGGCTGGCTCCTCCCCCGCAGTGCGGGAATCCATGGATCATGCGTGGCTCGGGGACGCCCTTCCAGAGGTTGCGCTGTCCAAGTCCCAGGCGCGTGTTGTGGAGGTCATCGCCCGCAACCCGCAGCTCTCTTCGTACGCGGACATCGCCGAAATCGCACAGCGCTCGGACGTCAACAACTCCACCGTCGTCCGCACGGCCCAGCGGCTGGGCTACCGGGGCTGGCCGGACCTGCAACGCGAACTCCGGTCCCGGTACTTGGTGATGATTTCAACCGAGGACACCCTCCTCGAACATGGCGAACATCGCAGCCCCCTCCACGACGCACTGAACCACGACATCGAGAACCTGCGGCTCACGCTGGACTCAAACACCGCCGAAGACGTCGAGGCAGCCATCGCTGCCCTTGCATCAGCTCAGTCGATCACCACCATCGGCATCGGGTCCTTCGCTGGACCGGCCAGCGTCATGGCACACCTGGGGTCCACCATGGGTTACCCGATCACCCTTGAAAACCGCGGCGGAGTGCATCTCGCATCAGCAGCGAACAGCCTCGGCCCCGGTGACGTCCTGGTGGTGGTGAACATGTGGCGGTCCGTCCAACAGATCATCCTCACGGCCGAAGCCGCCAAGCAAGCGGGGGCCACGGTAATCGCCATCAGCGACATGCGTCGAGGCCGGCTGGCCGCCGCTGCGGACCATCTGCTGATTGTTGCCTCGGAAGGCATCTCCTTTTTCCAGTCCGTGACCGCAGCGAACTCCATGGTCTACGGCCTGCTGGCTGGCATGGAAGCGGCCCACCCGGAACGCAGCCGCGCTGCCATCCGCCGCACGCAGCAACTCTGGAAAGACCTGGACATCTACCTGGACTGACGTCACCCGTCGTCCGCCACACCTTCTTCCCACCTGAACACCTCTCTAGGAGTACCTCATGAGCAACAACCGCCGCGTCGCCGTTATCGGCCTGGGATCCATGGGCGGCGCCATGGCCACCACCCTGCACAGCGCGGGTTGGGAAGTCGCCGGGTTCGACCCTTCAGAAGCTGCACGCGATGCAGCTGCGCAGGCTGGAATATCCACCACCGCAGAACTCCAGGACCTTGCAGGCACCCCCTTCGTCGTGCTTTCCCTCCCCTCGGCCGCGATTGTCGAGGCAACAGTGCCGGTGCTCCTCTCAGCACCCGGGACCATCGCCATTGTCGACACCAGCACTTCCGAGCCCGCCACCAGCAAGTCCATGGATATCCTGGCTGAATCCAAAGGTGCCGCCTTCGTTGACGCCCCGGTTTCCGGCGGACGCGAGGGAGCCGCGACCGGCACCCTGAGCGCCTTCGTCGGAGCAAGCGGTACCGCCGCGGAGGCCGCGCGGCCCGTCCTTGAAGCCCTCACCGGCGGCAGCTACGCCCACATCGGCGGCCCCGGGAGTGGCAACGTCGTCAAACTCTTGAACAACGTCCTGGCCGCAGCCAACCTGGTCTCCGTCGGAGAAGCACTCGGCGTGGCGAAGGCCTACGGCATCGACCCAGGCGTGGCGGCTGCAAGCATCAGCAATGCCTCCGGCGGCAGCAAAGTCTCCGCCAACATGTACCCCAACTGGGTTTTGTCCGGCACCCACGATTCCGGCTTTTCCCTGGGACTGATGGCCAGGGACGCCGCCCTCGCCATCGATGTCGCCCGGCAGATCGGCGAGCAGCCCGAGCTCCTGACAGCAGCTGCCAGCCAGTGGCAGGAAGCCCTGGCCGCCCTTGGACCGTCAGCAGATTTCACCGAAATCGCCAGGACGGTAGCACCCGCAATAACTCCCGCCGGCGCCCCCCACAAGAACACCATGGCCTAGCCTCCCCCAACGAAGGACAGTACTTTGAGCATCACCACAGCACCCGCTGCATCCTCCACCGCCACCGCCCGCGACGTCCTGGAATCAGCCTTTCCCGGCGGCCTGGGCGCGTTCCTCGACGGGCACGTGGTCTTGGGATCCGGCGACACCATCACCCTGACCTCGGCAGCTACGGGTGAACCCTTTGCCGCCTACTCCGATCCTGGAGCCGACGGTGCCAACGCCATCCTGGAAAGCTCCGTCCGGGGCGCGGCAACATGGGGCGCCTTGAACGGGTTCGAGCGCGCAGCCATCCTCCGAAACGTCAGCAGGGTTGTCGAAGCCCATGGTGAAGAGCTCGCGATCCTCGAATCAGCCACCACCGGCAAGCCCATCCGGGACACCCGCGTTGAGGCCGCAAAGGTCGCTGAAATGTTCGGCTATTACGCAGGATGGGCGGACAAACTCACGGCCAAACAATCCCCGTGCCGGGACCTTGGCATACCTACACCGAGCGCGTGCCGTGGGGCGTGGTCGTCGCCATTACGCCCTGGAACGCTCCGCTGTTCACGGCCGGCTGGAACTCAGCCGCCCCGATCGCCGCTGGCAACGCAGTGATCATCAAGCCGAGCGAATTCACGCCGGCAACCACTGTCCGGCTCGCCCAACTGGCCTACGAAGCCGGACTCCCCGAAGGCGTCTTCAACGTCGCGGCTGGGCTGGGACAGACTGTTGGAGCCAGGCTCACTTCAGACCCGAGGGTAGGGAAAGTCAGCTTTATCGGTTCGGTCCCGACAGGACGCCGCGTCGCTGTTTCAGCTGCGGAGGCCGGCATACCCGCATTGCTCGAACTTGGCGGCAAGAGCGCCAACATCGTTTTCGCCGACGCCGACCTGGAGCGGGCCGCCGATGGCGCGATCTCCGCGATCTTCTCCGGTGCAGGCCAATCCTGCGTCGCCGGCTCGCGACTGCTCGTAGAGCGCAGCGTGCACGCCCGCTTCGTCGAAATGGTGGCTGAACGCGCCGCCCTGCTGCGGATCGGTGACCCGCTGCACGCCGAAACTGAAGTGGGCCCGATTATCACTGCACCACAGTTCGCCACTGTCACCTCGCTGATTGAGGCCGGAATGCACGACGGCGGCCGTCGCCTTACCGGAGGATCGTTGCCTGAGTCGCTGACCGGCTCAAACCTCTCGAGCGGACACTGGGTCATGCCCACGCTGCTGGATGGCGTGACACCCGCGAACCGCCTGGAAACCACGGAAGTCTTTGGTCCCGTGGTGGGTGCGGATGCCTTCGACTCCGAGGGCGAGGCCATCGCCCGGGCAAACAACACCAACTTCGGCCTGGCCGGCGCCGTATGGACCTCGGACATCTCCCGCGCCCATCACATTGCCCGCGAAGTGAAGGCCGGGACCTTCTGGATCAACTCCTACAAAACCATCCACGTAGCTGTTCCCTTCGGTGGTTTCGGCGATTCCGGCCACGGCCGCTCCTCCGGACCGGGCGTCATGGACGAATACACGCAGACGAAGGCTGTCTGGGTTCCCACCCGCGCGGCCGGATCCCCTTTCCCGTCACTGTCCTACTAGCAGGAAGAACCATGGAAACGACTAAGACAGCATCTTCGGACGAGACGCTTCGCGCAGCGCTGGCAGATGGCGTAGCGACCTGGAAGCCGCGAGTGCAGGAGTTGTCGGAGGACCTGCACGCAAATCCAGAGCTCTCCTTCGAGGAAGTCCGGGCAGCCGGGGCGATTGCCGCTCTCCTGTCTGAAGGCGGCTTCGACGTCACAGCCGGAACTGCGGATCTGCCGACGGCCTTCACCGCGAGCGCCGGGACCTGAGACCTGACCGTTGCCCTGTGCGTGGAATACGATGCCCTGCCATCTGTGGGCCATGCCTGTGGACATAACCTCATCGCGGGTGCTTCCGTGGCTGCAGCCCTGGCTCTCCTTCCCCATGTGGACGAGCTGGGCATCACCCTCAAGGCTATTGGTACCCCGGCGGAGGAGCACGGGGGCGGCAAAGTGCTGATGCTCCAGCGGGGAGCCTTTGACGGGGTCGGGTTGGCCCTGATGGTCCACCCTGTTCAGGACGGGGTGACCTATAACCCGGCCGGGACCACTGCCCAGGCTGTCGGTCGCTACGAGGCTGTCTTCACTGGTAAGGCGGCCCACGCTGCGGCCGCTCCCCACTTGGGCGTCAATGCCGGGGATGCTGCCGTCCTCAGCCAGGTGGCTATCGGTTTGCTTCGCCAGCAGATCCCCGGCGATCATCGCGTCGCCTGTTACGTGGCCGAGGCCGGCCATGTCACCAACATCATTCCGGATCACGCCGTGGTTCCTTTCGAGTGCCGCGCTTTCACGCTTCCCGAGTATGAGGCCTTGCTGGAGCGTGTGAAGCGGTGTTTTGAAGGCGCGGCGATCGCCACGGGAACCACGCTGGAAATCAGTGCCGCGGAGCCTCTCTATGAACCCTTGATCCAGGACGCTGAGCTTGCCGTGCACTGGACCGGGGCGATGGAGGCGTTCGGCAAGGACACCTCGCCCGCAGCGGGAATGGGCGGCGGTTCCACGGACATGGGCAACATTTCCCAGGTCATTCCCTCATTGCATCCGTGGCTCAGCATCCCCGGAGCCAACGTTCCCATCCATTCGCACGGATTCGCAGCTGTTGCGAACACACCCGAGGCATATGCCGTGATGTTCGAGGCGGCCACCGCGCTGGCTTGGACAATCGCCGGCGCCGCAACCGATCCCCAGCAGAGAGAGCGCTTCGTCAAGTCGGCCTACCGGCGCGAAGCCCTGATCCAGGAAGCGACATCATGAGCACCAGCATCGAAACCAAGCGGACGGACAAGGCCGGTACCCGGCTGACGATTCCGATCGCCGCACTGGCGTTTGTCATTGCCCTTGCGGTCCAGTTCATCGGCCAGGCCAAGATTGATCTTGGCATTGGTGCGATCATCATTTTCCCCATGGTCTGGGGTTTGATCCTTGGCCTGTTGGTGTCCATCCAGAAGTTCAAGCGGCTCGGGCTGGACCTGCAGCGTGTGGCGGCCGCACTTGTGGGCGTCGCGGTCCTGCTGCTGGTGGCCAGGCTCGCCTTCAATATAGGACCGAGCCTGCCGAGCCTCATCAAGGCCGGTCCTGCGCTTCTCCTGCAGGAAGTTGGGCACCTGCTCGGAACTGTAGTGTTGGCGCTGCCCCTCGCGGTCCTGCTGCGCATGGGCAAGGCAACCGTGGGCGCAACGTTTTCCTTGGACCGTGAACCGTCCTTCGCGATGGTCTCGGAAAAGTACGGCCCCGATTCGGACCAGTACCGCGGTGTCCTGGCCATGTACGTTTTCGGGACCCTGTTCGGCGCCATCTTCATCACGCTGCTGACCTCGTTGGTAGCCAACTGGAAAATTTTTGATCCGTTGGCCCTGGCCATGGGTGCCGGTGTCGGTTCGGGCTCCATGATGGCTGCCTCGGCTGCGAGCATCATTGCGGCCTATCCGGGTGACCAGGAAGCCATCCTGGGGATGGCTGCAATTTCCAACCTCATCACCACCATCCTTGGCGTGTACGTAGGTATTTACATCGCCTTGCCCGTGGCTGACCGGTTCTACAAGCTACTGACCCGCAACAAGGAAACCGCAAAGGTGGCTGCAGGCACTGCTCCCCTGGAGCGTTCGGCAGTTGAGCCGGAGCAGGATGGCATCCAGGCTGAGGAGAACCGCCGCTTCCGTGAAGAGGTGGCGAAGTCCTCGGCGGCCATGAAGCTGCCGCTGTGGCTTTCCCTGTCTGTCCTGACGGTTCTGGGTGTTGGTACTGCAGCGGTAGCTGCCAAGGGCTTGAGCCTGTCCATCCTTGCCGGCTACGGCATTATGTTGGCTTTGGTCCTCGTCAGCCTGTTGTTGGCCAGGATCACCAGGAAAGTCTCTGCCATCGTTTTTATCACCACCATTGGTGCGTACATCTCAAGTCCGTGGTTCTTCGGGTCAGGTGTCTTGAACGAAGCCGTCAAGGCGGTGGATTTCCTTTCCATCGCCACGGTGATGTTGACGTTGGCCGGACTGTCCCTTGGCAAGGACATCCCCTTGCTGCGGAACATCGGGTGGAAGATCATTCCCGTGGGCCTTGTTGCCATCACTGCGTCCTTCCTTCTATCCACCGTGATTGCCGAATTCGCCCTGGGACTCTGGCACTAGCCGGTGCCAGCTGATTTGTTGGGTCGGTCCAAACCGCCGCACCACGTACAGCCCGGATGCTCTCACTCACGTGCGGCGTCCGGGCTGTTGCGTTGGTTGACGAACCTTCCCCGCCCCGGATCTGGCGAACAGGGGCGATCAGCGCGAGAATGGGCGTGTGGTCCTTCCCCGCCCTGGCGGAAGCGGCGACACCATGAATCCCGCCGCACGAACGATCCAACGTGTGTACCTGACACTGACGCTGGGTAATACCGTGGCGGCGTCCTTCATCTGGGGTATCAACACGCTGTTCCTGCTTGATGCGGGCCTCAGCAACCTGGAAGCCTTCGCCGCGAATGCCTTCTTCACAGCGGGCATGGTCCTCTTCGAAGTCCCCACCGGGGTGGTGGCCGATGGTTGGGGCCGCCGCGTATCGTTCCTGCTCGGCACCGTGACACTGGCCGTGTCCACCTACCTGTATTACGTGCTCTGGCAGGTCTCAGCCCCGTTTTGGATGTGGGCCGTGGTTTCGGTCCTGCTGGGCCTTGGCTTCACGTTCTTTTCCGGAGCCGTCGAAGCGTGGCTCGTGGACGCCTTGCGATTCTCCGGTTACGAAGGCGGGCTCGAATCCGTGCTTGGCCGCGGGCAAATGGTCCAGGGCCTCGCAATGCTGTTTGGCTCCGTCGCGGGCGGCGTGATTGCCCAAGCCACCAACCTGGGCGTGCCTTTCCTTATGCGCGTGGGGGTGCTGCTTGCCATGTTCGCAGTGGCTTTCGGTCTCATGCACGACGTCGGTTTCTCGCCTGAGCGTTCAACGCGCCCCCTGCGGGCTGTCCGTACCGTACTGACGGCCTCGATAGACAACGGCCTGAAAAACCGGCCAGTTCGGTACATGATGCTGGCCGCTCCCTTTAGCGCCGGCGTCGGAATTTACGTCTTTTACGCTCTGCAGCCGTACCTTCTCGACCTTTTTGGCGACCCAAAAGCCTACTCCATCGCGGGCCTGGCTGCCGCAATTGTCGCAGGCTCGCAGATCCTGGGCGGCTGGCTGGCCCCGCACGCCCGGGAGCTGTTCCACAAACGCACGTCAGTGATGATCCTTTCCGGCCTGGTGGGTGCCGTGATTCTCCTGGTGCTGGGATCCACGCGCGTGTTCTGGGTAGCCCTGGTGCTGCTGGCGTTGTGGGCCGTGGTGGGTTCTGCGGCTACTCCGGTCCGACAGGCGTATGTGAATGACATGATCCCGTCGAAACAGCGTGCCACTGTCCTCAGTTTCGATTCGCTGATGGGTTCCAGCGGCGGAGTGGTGATCCAACCACTCCTGGGCCGCGGCGCGGACCTTTACGGTTATCCGGCGTCATTGGCCATGGCCGGCGTTATCGAGCTCATTGCGGTGCCATTCCTGCTGGCGAGCAGGAAGCAAGGGGCTGCAGCGGACCGGGCCAGCACCTTGGCTGCGGAACCGACCCGGGAGGGCCCAGCAGAAGCGCCTAGAACGACCTGACCGTGAACCCCAGGCCCAGCAGTCCCCGGCCCGCTTGCTCAACAATGGGGTCGAAGCTGAGCGTGGGGTGGTTGAGGAGGACATTCATGTCCCGCTGGATGCGCTGCAAGGGATGCGACAAGCGATGTGCGCTGCCGCCCGAACCCGCGACGATGAGCCTGACCGCGGCCTCCGCCGCCTGGCCGCTGAGGGCAAGCGATAGCCGGTACCGCGACCGCTCCGTATCTGTTGGCTCCGTGCCTGCTGTCGCCGTACCGGAGCGCCTTATGGATGCCGCCAGAATCCGGACCGCCTCCTCCCAATGCAGCCGGGCAGTGGCAACGAGTCCGAAGGCCTCGGAGAAACGTGCTTGGGCCAGTACAGAGTCTGCTTGGCGCACCTCGGTAGCGTTTTTGACCTTTCGCACCATCAATTGCGCTTGAAACAGCTCCAAGGCATGCTCCGCGGCGCCCAAAGCGGTGGACGGTGCCACCAGGTTCAGCAGCGTTGCCATGGGGATGTGAAGTGTGGGGTCAGGGTGGAGCAGGCTGCCGGGGTTGTCCGAAGCGCTCAGGTGGCCCCATTCCATGACCCGGTAGTCCGGGACAAACAGGTGATCTGCCCGCAGGTCATTGCTGCCCGTCCCCCGCAGCCCTGCGGTATGCCAGGCGTCCATCAATTCGAGCGCCGCGACAGGGACCAACGCCTGGAGACGGACACCGTCGCAGTCAACAGCCAGGAGCGCCCACTCCGAATGCATGACTCCGGAAGCAAAACTCCAGTGGCCGGAGATGCTGTAGCCACCGGGAACCTTCGTGGCGGCACCAACGGGCGCACCCGTCGCTGCGGCCAGTGGAACCCTGCCCAAGGCAAAGACTTCGTCCTGGACTTCCTTCGGCCAGCGGGCCAACATCCACACATGTTCCATCAGGTGCCCCGCGGTCCATGCAGTCGATGCGCAACCGCGGGCAAGCTGCCTGACCACCTCAGCGTAGGTCTCCACACCCATCCCGTAACCACCAACGCCTCTGGGTGCGAGGAGGCGGAAGACGCCCGCCTGGCGGAGGTCGGTCATGGTGGATTCGGGCAAACGGCGCAGTTCCTCGGTTTCGGATGCGCGTTCCCGGAGGCGCGGCAGCAGGGCCCCCACCAGGGAGATCAAAGTTGCCGGGCTTGGCGGTTCCATGTCGAATCCCGAGCCCCGGAGCGCCGGGACGGTGATGTCGATTCCCAGTGCCGAGAGCTGTGCTGCCTTGTCAGGATTATTGCTCAGAAGCCGGATTCGAGTGGCACCAATGGCCTGGAGCATCTGGACTCCGGCAGAGTAGTCACGTTCGTCTTCGCCATGGCCATGGCCAAGAGCCAGATTGGCTTCGTAGGTATCCAGGCCGTTGTCCTGGAGCGCGTAGGCATCCAGTTTGGAATACAGGCCAATGCCCCGGCCTTCCTGTCGAAGGTACAGCAGGAAACCTCCGACGGCGGCAATCTCCTCCACCGCTTCACGCAGCTGTGGACCACAGTCGCAGCGCTCGCAACCGAAGACGTCACCTGTCATGCATTCGCTGTGAAGGCGCACCAGAGGCGCAGCACCTGTTTCGCTATCCTGGGCCAACAGGGATTGCTCCCATGAGCCGAGGGCCAGAAGCAAATGCTCCTTGCCATCAGCCAAGCCGTGGAACGTGAAGACTTCCGCCGTCGTCCGGAATCCGTCAGGAAACTGAAGCGGCACTGTGACGTTGCTGCGAACGGTCGCCCTGGGCAGCGATGCAGCGGGTGGTGCAATGTCCAGACAGGCGGTCATGTGGGGTCCTTCAGGTTTGGCAGGAAGGCAATGCTTGAACCTTCAAGTTAACCGTACAACCCAATGGTTGAACCTGCAACTAAAATGTCGACCGTAGACTCCCATGCGGGAAGATAGGGGAAACCTCTTCTGAAAGCGTGGCCGCACATTGATTTCCCTACAGCAGGATCCGCAAGGTTTCATTCGCATGAAGCGCCACTTCCCAAGCGGCATCCACATACAGGTCACCTTCACCGATGGCACGCAGGAGATCCTCAGCGGTCAGCAACTCAACGAGGCCTACGACCAAGCCCTGGCGGACTACCGGGCGGGTAATCACCTCGATGCCAAGGGCTTCTCCCGTGGACCGCAAAAGAAGGTTCAACAAGGCATCGAGTACGTTCCGGTCAAGCCGGGGATGGGGACCTAGCGGACGCGGAGCCTGAACAGCCAAGGAAGCGAAACTGCCACTCTCCGAAAGGGCTACGCCCTCCCGGAGGCATGCTTAACGCAGAACGGCGTCCATGGCCGGGCTTCCAGTCGGCCCTCTGGTATTACCGCTCCACACACCGCGCACAATCCATAGCTCCCTGCGGCAATGCGCTCAAGAGCGGCGTCAATCTGGGCCAATCCGCGCTTGCTCTGCTCCAGCAGCGCAGAGGCCTGGGACAGTTCAAAAGCGATGGTGCTGCCCTCGGGGTCATGCTCGTCATCAACATTCGAGTCCTGCCGTGCGCGGTTCACCGATGTGATGTCGCTGCGCAGCGCGGCGAGAAGTTCGAGCTTTTGCTGCCTCTCGCCCTCCAGGAGACGCCGAAACCGCCCCGAATCAGCCACGTCGGTTCACAGGTCCACGGTGCCGCTTTCGCCGACACTCATCCGCGAGTGGGTGACCTTGGACTTCACCCACTGCAGCACAGTCGCAGCCGTGCCCCCAGGGCTGGTCCAGTACTCGGCCGACTCAGAGTCGACACGCAACAGGCAGACCTCCGGGGTCTCGGGGCCGTCCGGGAACCAGGCTTCCACTGTTTGGTTCCACATGTCGCGGATTATCTGCCGGTCAGTGACCACCTCGGCGTTCCCGGCAACAGATACCCACTCCGTGTTCTTTCCGAAGGACACGTTGACCCGTGGATCATTACGGACATGCGCTACCTGTGAGGTGCTCAGTCCCGTGAAGAACCACATGTCGCCGTCGTCCTTGACATCCTGGACCGCCAGCGGACGGCTAACCAAAGCACCTTGTTCATTGACCGTGGTCACCATGCCGATCCTGGAATCGTTGATGATGTCCGTGACTTTGCTGATGTCGCGCTCTTCTGCCATGTTCGCCTCAACTCTCTTCGTTCGGGGACGCCCCCACGGCCAGCCTATTAGTAAGTTTGCTTATTGACTACCGGCTGGCCCACGACCGCGGGACAGGGAATCAAGAAGGCCTCCTGTCCGTTCTCTTTTCATCAAGGTGTGTTGTGGCCGCGGCCACAGGCGCCTCGGGTTGAATGACGACAGGAAGTGTGGGGACTGGCCATGACGTTGAAAGAAACCATCGCCCATGTGGAGGCAGCGCACCGCATGGTCCGCGACGACAAAGAGTGGGACGGGCTGTCCACGGCTTTGTGGGAGGCGTACAACCTCCAGGACGAGGACCTTATTGAGCAGTTGCGCCCACCGTTTCTTCAATCGTGGCGAACTGTCACCACCTATGTCCTGCGCGATACCTTCGATGCGGCTGGGATCACGGTGGCGGATCCGAGCCACCCGTGGGGCATTGCAACGCTCACGGCAAATGGCGCCAGCAGCGAGCCCCTCTTATGGCGTGAGGCCAGTGACGGAAACCGCAGCGCCGAAGGCCACGCAGGCTTCGAACTTCTGACGTTCTCCGAAGCCATGACCCACTACGCCGACTGCTTGAAGAGTTTGCTCCCCGAACAGCCCTAGTCCCGGCAGTCCACCGGGCCCCTGCGCATCCTGTTTCCGGTCCGGCGCTTCACCCCCGGCCGGCCGGTGGGCCGTCGATAAGGGTGGGAATGTACTCGAGCATCTGCAGCCCGCCTCCAAACGTCCTGCTCCCTACCATTTCAAGGGAAACGTCCGGATAGCCATCGTAAATTCGCTCCCGTCCGGTTCGGCCGGTGATAACGGGGAAAACGACCAGCCGGTACCTGTCAACCAAACCTGCGACGAGCAAGGATCGGCAGAGACTGAGGCTGCCGAGGGTCATCAACCTCCCTGTTCCGGTTTCCTTCATCGTTCGCACCACCTCCACCGCATCTCCGCCCACGAGCTCCGAGTTTGGCCAGGCCAAAGGTTCCTGCAGGCTAGAGGAGAAAATCACCTTGCGCATGGCAGCCAACCCGGTCAGGGCGGCGCCCTCCTCCTCGGAAAACCCAGAGTCTGCCCCGGTGGCCTGCTCGGACATGCCCGACATGACCCTGTAGGTGTTCGCCCCCATCAAGGTGGTGAATTCCTTTTTACCCTCTTCCTCGAGCCAGGCCAGGTACTCCGGACTTTCCAAGCCCCACCACCCCGGCCATCCTTCGGCTGAGGCATAACCGTCCAGTGAAATGATCAGATCCACTGTCAACGTTGCGGGCGTGTCGCTCATCTGGGTCTCCTGCTTTTGGCCGCACGGGTCTACGTGCGCAAATGCTAGCCCCGGATCGATCAGGCGTTCAAGGGGTCGCAGCTAGAGGATCACCAGGAGGAGTCCGCCGATGGTACTGAGGAGCCCGATGCCAGTGAGGATCCAGCCCAGAATCAGCACGGTGTTGTCATACCGGGGTGGCTGAAGGGAACACCTGGAGGGGTGGCAGAGATCGTAATGGACCACTACAGACCGCGACGTGAGGCTTCCATCCTTGGCAGCGACATCCAGGAGGACTTTCCGTTCCTCATTGCTTTGGTCCACCCACTGGACTCCCAGGAATCCCCCGGCCGTGAACTGTTCTCCGTCGGCTGTGGCCCAAGGGCAGCGCCGCCTGGCGATGGCCCAGGCTATGACCAGCAGAGGCACGCCCGGGACGAACCCCACCCAGGTCATCATTTCCAGGATGGGGCCAAGGACATCAGGGGAACCGGCCATGACTAGATCCTAAGTCCGTACGCCAGCACCACCGAACTTGCTCCGATGAGCGCGTCGAGGGGAAGGACCCGGAGTGCCGTCAGCACCAAGGCCACGGGGCGTGTAACGCTTGATCCATGGACCTGCGTATCCCGCCCTCGCTGACGATCCCCGCCGCTGAACTCAGCTGGCGGTTCTCGCGATCCTCGGGACCGGGAGGGCAGCACGTCAACACCACCGACACCCGTGCCGAACTCATGTGGAACGTCGCGGACTCTGCTGCCATCACCGAGGAGCAGCGGGAGATCCTGCTCCAGCGCCTTGGTCGCAGGCTCGTCTCAGGCGTCATAACCGTGACGGCGTCCGAAGAGCGGTCCCAGCTTCGCAACAGGGAGCTTGCCCTTGCCAAGCTGGCCGACCTCATTGCGGCTGGGCTCGCTCCGGAGTCCGTCCGCCGCCCTTCCAAACCCACCCGCGGTTCCGCACGACGCCACCGGGCTGCGAAGGAACAGCGGTCGGCAACCAAGCAACAACGACGCCGGCCTGCCGCCGATTAGCCGCGGCCCCTTTTGGCCGGCGACGCCGGATGGCACCATACCTTCATGTCACCTATTCAACGCCTCCGCCCAGCCGGACTGGTCAACAGCCCTGCCTTCAGCCATGTCGCCGTCGTTCCTCCCGGCGCCACCACCATTTACGTCGGCGGCCAGAACGCCGTAGACCAGAGCGGAAAACTGGTCGGGGAAGGCGATGCGGCCATCCAGTCCGCACGCGCCCTGCAAAATGCCCAAACCGCGCTCGAAGCCGCGGGTGCCGGCCTCGGCGACGTGATCCATTGGACTGTGCTCTTCGTCGAAGGCGCCGACCTCGCGGCAGGCTATGGAGCGATTGCTGCGCAACTCGCTTCAGAGGAGCCACCCCTGGTGACGGCAGCTTTCGTGGCGGGCCTGGGCGTACCCGGTGCGCTGGTGGAGATCAGTGCGGTAGCCGCCGTCGTCAGCGCTTAGGAAGACCACGTGGGCGCCGGACGCCGATAGAGTCGTGTCAATGGACAGCAAACTGATGACCACCCAACGGCCCGAACCCGACCCTGCTGCACCGCAGTCCCCCGCCGAGGACGGCTTCGTGAGGGTCCACGGGGCCGGCGAGAACAACCTCCGCAATATCGACGTGGACGTCCCGCGCGATTCCATCGTGGCCTTCACTGGAGTTTCCGGTTCCGGGAAATCCTCCCTGGCCTTCGGAACCATCTTCGCCGAAGCCCAACGGCGCTACTTCGAATCCGTCGCGCCCTACGCCCGTCGGCTTATCCAACAAGGCCACAACCCAAAGGTCGAGTCCATCACCGGGCTGCCACCCGCCGTCGCGCTCCAACAACGCCGTGGTACCGCCAGCACCCGCTCAAGCGTGGGAACAGTGACCACCTTGTCGAACTCGCTGCGGATGCTCTTTTCGCGTTCAGGGACCTACCCCGATGGCGTCGGGCAGCTCGACTCCGACGCCTTCTCCCCCAACACCGCGGCAGGCGCCTGTCCCGAGTGCCACGGACTCGGGACCGCGCACACAGTCACCGAAGCCTCCCTGGTCCCCGATCCGACACTGAGCATCCGGGACGGTGCCATCGCGGCCTGGCCCGGTGCCTGGCAAGGTAAGAACCTCCGCGACATCCTGACCCATCTGGGCTATGACGTGGACACCCCGTGGCGGAAGCTCCCAAAGAAGGACCGCGACTGGATCCTGTTCACCGAAGAGCAACCGGTGGTCGAAGTGACCCCGCAGCGCGATCGGGTGGCCAAACCCTACAAGGGCAGGTTCTGGAGCGCCCGGAGCTACGTGATGCACACCCTGGCCGATTCCAAGAGCACCACCATGCGCGACCGGGTGCTGCGCTTCATGGTCAGCGGCCCGTGCCCACGCTGCGGCGGGAGCGGGCTCCGGCCGGAGGCGCTGGCCGTGACCTTCGCCGGAAAGAACATCGCCGAACTCAACGCGCTGCCCATGACCGAGCTGGCCGACGTTATCCGGCCAACCACGGAACTCGCTTCCGCTGGGACGGCTTCCCGGAAACAGTCCTCCGGCGAAGCCACCGAAGTAGCCGTTGCGATCACCCGCGACCTGCTGAAGCGGCTCACGGTACTGACCGACCTTGGCCTCGGATACCTGGCATTGGGCCGCCAAACGCCTACGCTTTCCCCGGGCGAAATGCAGCGGCTGAGGATTGCCACGCAGCTGCGTTCGGGGCTGTTTGGGGTGGTCTATGTGCTCGATGAACCATCGGCGGGGCTGCACCCCGCGGATGCCGAATCCTTGCTCGATGTCCTGGACCAACTCAAAGCCTCCGGCAACTCCGTGTTTGTGGTCGAACACAACATGGAATTCGTGCGGGCTGCCGATTGGCTGGTTGATGTTGGTCCACGCGCGGGTGAAGGTGGCGGAGAAATTCTCTACAGCGGCCCCGTCGCCGGCCTTGCCGACGTGAAGGAGTCAGTGACGCGGCCGTTCCTCTTCCCTGCTACCAGCGCTGCGGGGAATCAAAAGAACGACGACGGTCCAGCCGCCACCGGGAGTGGACGGAGCACCAGCGAACCCCGGGAAGCGAAGGAATGGCTGACGCTTCACAACGTCAACCGGCACAATCTGCGCGATCTTGAGGCCGGCTTCCCGTTGGGCGTCCTGACCGCCGTGACCGGTGTGTCAGGCTCAGGAAAGTCCACCCTGGTCAGTCAGGTCCTCGCAGAGGTAGTGGACGCAGCACTTCATCCGGGGACCATCGAAGCAGCTGACCCGGACGTGCCCAACAGTGCGGGGTCAGTCTCCGGGCTCCATGGGCTGGACCGGCTCGTCAAGGTCGACCAGAAGCCCATCGGCCGTACACCGCGTTCCAACCTTGCAACGTACACCGGCTTGTTTGATGGGGTGCGGAAGGAGTTCGCTGCCACCGAGGATGCCCGCGCCCGCGGCTTCGGCCCTGGCCGCTTCTCCTTCAACGTCGCCGGTGGGCGCTGCGAAACCTGCCAGGGCGAGGGATTCGTTGCCGTGGAGCTTTTGTTCCTGCCCGGCAGCTACGGCCCCTGCCCGGAATGCCAAGGATCCCGGTTCAACCCCGAAACCCTTGAAGTGAAGTACCACGGCAAAAGCATCGCCGATGTCCTGGGCATGACAGTGGAGGCGGCGTCCGACTTCCTGTCCGACCTCCCGGGTGTCGCCCGCAGCCTGCAAACCCTCCTGGAGGTGGGACTGGGCTACCTTCGCTTGGGCCAGCCAGCCACGGAACTGTCCGGTGGTGAAGCCCAGCGCATCAAGCTCGCCACTGAACTGCAGCGCATCCAGCGAGGGCACACCCTGTACATCCTTGACGAACCCACCACCGGACTTCACCCAGCTGACGTACAGCTCCTGATGGCGCAACTTCACCGGCTCGTGGACGCGGGAAACACCGTCATCGTGGTCGAACACGAGATGGATGTCGTGGCCGGGGCCGACTGGGTGATCGACCTGGGACCGGGCGGCGGCGACGCCGGCGGCACAATCATCGCCGCCGGGCCGCCGGCCGCCGTCGCGCGTTCCACTACGAGCCGGACGGCACCCTACCTGGCAGCCGCCTTCGGGCGCTGAGTCACCGTCGCGGGATGTTCCGCAGGTTGCTGCGGGCCATGCTGACAGCCTCACCGGCACCGCGGTTCAACACCACCTTTGACATTGCGGTGGCGAAGCCGATGACCTGCGAACCCGAAATCTTCGGCGGGATGGACAGTGCGTTGGGGTCCGTGATGAGTTCCACCAAGGAAGGGCCGGGATGCGCGAACGCCTCCCGGTAGGCGGCCTCAATGTCAGCAGGGTCGGTGACGCGCACGGCATGGAAGCCCAGGGCCTTTGCCACGGCCGCATAGTTGGCGTCGGGGACGTCCACGCCGAAGTCTGGTAGTCCGTCCACCAGCATTTCGAGCTTGACCATGCCCAGGGTGGAGTTGTTGAACACCACCACATTGACTGGCAACTGGTGCGCTGCCACGGTGACGAGCTCGCCCAGCAGCATGGACAAACCGCCATCGCCGGACACGGAAACCACCTGCCGCCCCGGATAAGCCAGCTGCGCACCGATGGCATGCGGAAGCGCGTTCGCCATGGACCCGTGCAGGAAGGACCCAATCAACCGACGGGTACCCAACGGGTTGATGTAACGGGCAGTCCAGACATTGCACATTCCAGTGTCGGCGGTGAAGACGGCGTCTTCTGCAGCTACCTGGTCGAGTAGAGATGCCGCGTATTCGGGGTGGATGGGCTGTTTCTTCTCGACCTTGCGCGTGTAGGCACCCACCGCCTTATTCATGAGCCGGTCGTGCTTCTTAAGCATCTGGTCCAGGAAGCGGCGGTTCTTCTTCGGCTGGACCAGCGGCAGGAGGGCTCTCAGGGTGGGGAGCACGTCGCCATGGACTGCGATGTCGACGTCGGTCCGACGCCCCAGCCGCTGCGCGGCGCGATCCACCTGCGCGGTCCGGGTGTCCGGGAGGAACTGGTCATAGGGAAAGTCGGTACCCAGCAGGATGAGCAGGTCGGCGTCCTCGATACCCTCGGCGGCGGCACCATAACCGAGCAATCCGGTCATGCCGATGTCGAACGGGTTGTCGTACTGGACGAAGTCTTTGCCGCGCAAGGAATGGCCAATCGGGGCGTTGATCAGTTCAGCCAAGGAGATCAGCTCACTGTGCGCGCCTTCGACGCCCGCGCCGGCGAAAATGGCGACCTTTCCGGCGTCGTTGATGGCTCCAGCCAGTTCCTGGACGCTGGTTGGATCAGGGACCAAGCTGGCGGGCCGGAAGGTCGCCGGCAGGGGCGTGGGCGCGACGGCTTCGAGTCCCGCGATATCCCCCGGCAGGGTAACTACGGCGACTCCGCCCAGGCCAAGTGCGCTCTGGATGGCACTGTGCATGACCCGCGGCGCCTGTTCGGCGGTGCTGATCATTTCGGAGTACACGGAGCACTCGTTGAAGAGCCGGTCCGGGTGGGTCTCCTGGAAGAAGCCACTGCCGATCTGCTTGCTGGGGATGTGGGAGGCAATAGCCAGAACGGGTGCACCGGTACGGTTGGCGTCGTAAAGGCCGTTGATCAAATGCAGGTTTCCCGGCCCGCAGGAACCGGCACAGACGGCCAGTTTGCCGGTCAGTTGGGCCTCCGCAGCCGCAGCAAAGGCGGCAGCTTCCTCGTGGCGAACATGGATCCAGTCAATACCGCCCTTGCTTGAGCCGCCCGTCTGGCGGACCGCATCCACCACCGGGTTGAGGCTGTCCCCGACTATCCCGTAGATCCGCTGCACCCCGGCAGCCTGGAGTTGTTCAATGAGTTGGGTGGCAAGTTCCTTCGCCATAATGTGCAGGCTCCCTCAGTTGTGGCGGTGGGCTGACATGGCCCAATATAGTCGGCTTGCCTCCGAGCAGCCCGCGCGTCCCCGGGCGGTGCCACGGTCAGGGCATGTCCACGCTCTTGCTCGGCCTTCTTCAGGCCGCCAGCCGGGTGGCGAACAGGCGTTCTGCCAGCGACAGCAACTGCGCTGGGACGTCCGTTTCATCGCCGTCGCTCCCGTGGCCGAGGAAGACGGCGTTGCCGCTCACCGGAGCTTCGATGGGGTTGCCGGCTTCGCGGATCAGGACTTCGGCCCGGGGGTTCAGTGGCAAGGGAATGGACTTGGCCTGGTCATTCAGGAATGCGTGCCAACCTCGTCCTGATATGGCTTCCACATTCCCTTCCACTAATGCCTGCCGACTGGCAAGGCACAATCCAATTTCCTCAATCCTGACGGGCTCGTGGAGCCGGGCAGGAACAATAAGTGCAACAAGGAATTTCCGCATGACAATCTGTACACTTTCTGGCTGCCAGCAGCTGTGCATTTCCGCCTTGAACAGAGCGTGCAGCTACGGCAAGCCCCGTGAAAACGGTAATCCCACCTGCTTCGACACGGGCGCGAGGACCTTACCGTTGGCTTTTCCTGGGCTTGGTGAAGCGGTTTTCGCTGCCCTCGGCCTTCGCCCGCTTTTCCGCCCTCTTTTCGAAAATGGTTTTCCCCGACTTTTTTGTCTTTGCATTTATTGGTGATTTACCGGACAAGCCAATCATTCCCTTCCATTCGCTTTACCAACACCATACCTGCTTATATTTTTTAAGCCAGCCAGGAAGCCCCGGCCGTCGTAGTTACTGCGGCATAACCACTTTCCTTCCTCGCAACTCTGGTTGGGACGGCTGTTGCTTGCTAGCGTGGCCGCATGAGCCCCTCCAAGACACCCGCGGAGATCCTGGACGTTGATGGTGCCGAAGTCCGCATCTCGAATCCGGATAAGGTGGTCTTCCCCGAGCCTGGGCTGACCAAACTGGACCTGGTTCACTACTACCTGGCGGTCGCTGATGGTGCCTTGCGGGGAGCCGGCGGCCGCCCCATGGTCCTCAAACGCTTCCCGAAGGGCATCAACGCGGAGCCGTTCTTTCAAAAACGCGTGCCTGAGAACCATCCGGCGTTCATCGACACTGCAACCCTGCATTACTCATCCGGCACTTCCGCGGAAGAAACGGTCATCAGGGACGCCGCGGGCCTGGCCTGGGTGGTCAACCTGGGATGCCTGGACCTGAATCCCCATCCGGTACGCGCCGAGGACCTCGACCATCCGGATGAACTCCGGGTGGATCTCGACCCGATGCCCGGGGTGGACTGGTCGCAGATCGTGGACACCGCCTATGTCGCGCGGGAGGTACTGGCCGACGTCGGGCTGGTAGGCTGGCCAAAGACGAGCGGCTCGCGCGGGCTCCATATCCTGGTCCGCATTGCACCCCAGTGGTCCTTCCGCGATGTTCGGCTCGCCGCTGAAACGTTGGCGCGTGAAGTGGAGAACCGCGCCCCGGGCTTGGCCACGGCACGGTGGTGGAAGGAAGAGCGTGGCGAAAGCGTCTTCGTCGACTTCAACCAAAATGCGAAGGACCGCACTGTCGCATCGGCCTATTCGATCCGCTCCCTTCCGGATGCCCGGGTCTCAACCCCACTGAGCTGGGAGGAAGTCCGGACCGCCCGGCCAGAACAGTTCACCGTGCTCACGGTCCCCGCCCGATTCTCCGAATCCGGCGACCCCCACGCGGGCATTGATGACGCCGCGGGCTCGCTGGACGGCCTGCTCGCCCTGGCCGCGGAGCTCGGTCCGGCAGAGAAGGCGCCGCGGGCAGGCGACGGATCGGGCCGGAGGATGTCCACGATGCCGCTGATCGAGGTTGCCAGGACCAAAACGAAGCCGGAAGCCCTCGCAGCACTCGACCAGTGGAAGTCAGGCCATTCGGACCTCACTTCCGCACTCCACCCCGCCGACGTGCTCATTGACGGGATGCGCGGTTCAAGCTCCCTTTGGTATCGGGTGCGCATCAACCTCCAACACATCCCTGAAGCGCAACGGCCTGCGCAGGAAACGCTGATAGCCGACTACGATCCCTGGGCCGGCAAGGATTGGCCGGGCCGGCCGTGACTTCGGCGCCGCCCATGCAGGATCTGTCCGTGTCCTTGGTCCTGATAGCCATGCTCGGCGTTGCAGCGCCACTTGCAGCGCGATTGCTGGACCGCGTGGCCAAGGTTCCGATCGTGGTTTTCGAGATTGGCTTGGGAATTTTGTTGGGCCCAAGCCTGCTGGGGTGGATCGAGTCGACCCGCTTCACCGACACGTTGGCCGACTTCGGCGTTGCCATGCTGTTCTTCGTCGCCGGCAATGAGATCGACTTTTCGACCATCAGGGGAAGGCCTGCAAACCGGGCAGCAGCGGGTTGGATCATCTCGCTCGCAGCAGGAATCGGCGCCGGCTTCCTGCTGGCTCCGGGCCCGGAAGCGGCCGTGATCATTGGCATCGCCTTGTCTTCCACGGCATTGGGTGCCATTCTGCCGATCCTGCGTGATGCCGGGACCTCGACGTCGCCCCTTGGAATCGCTGTGACAGCACTCGGGGCGGCCGGTGAGTTCGGGCCCCTGATCGCCATTTCGCTGTTCTTCAGCGGGCGCCAGGTGGGCATCGCGT
This sequence comes from Arthrobacter sp. B0316-5-4, assembly GCF_059090325.1. Classification (NCBI taxonomy): domain Bacteria; kingdom Bacillati; phylum Actinomycetota; class Actinomycetes; order Micrococcales; family Micrococcaceae; genus Arthrobacter; species Arthrobacter sp. B0316-5-4. The sequence continues at coordinate 388,053 of NZ_JBNHFN010000002.1, read as the reverse complement.
CGGTGGTGCTGGTGGGCTTTGTTGTCCTCACGGGTGTGGCGGTCTTCTTCGCTTCCCGGGCACGGCACACCTTGTTCCACGCCCAAGTGACCCGGACGCTTCACACGAGCAGCCAGTTCGCGGTCCGGTCCATCATGCTGATCCTGAGCGCGCTGGTAGTGCTCAGCACGGTGTTGGGCCTGGATATGCTGCTCGGCGCTTTCGCCGCCGGCGTCCTCTGGAAAACCGTCATGGCCCGGGCTCCGGAGGAGGACCGGAAAGTGGTTGAAACCAAGATCGACGCCGTTGCGTTCGGTTTCCTGGTCCCCATCTTCTTTATCGACGCCGGTATCGACTTCGACCTCGCTGCCTTGACCTCCAGCCCCGCTACCCTGGCCCTGGTCCCCTTGTTCGTGGCCCTCTTGCTCATCATCCGCGGGCTGCCATCACTGCTCGCCTCTCCGCCAGGCGCCCCGCCCAACGAGAAACGGGCCTTGATCCTGTTTGGGGCAACTGGGCTGCCCATCATCGTTGCCGTGACCGCCATCGGCCGGGACCAGGGGCTTATAACCAGCGGAATCGCCTCGGCACTGGTGGGGGCCGGAATGATCTCACTGCTGCTCTTCCCGCTCATGGCACTCCGCCAGATCCGGCCACGGCTCAGGACGGATGCGCGGCCGGGTTAGCATGGGTGCGGACACGTCCTATAAGGAGGCTGCATGCCGCACATCGTTGATTTTGACAAGGTTTCCACCGCCGGGCTGGAGTCCTCGCCAGTGGCCGAAGCCCTTGCCGGCTTACGCGCCAACGAGGCCCGGTATTTCCGGAACAAGTACCAGCACGTCTTCACTGTGAGTCCGGCCAGCGAGGTCCCCGACGTCGTTGAACGGGTGAGCCGCATCCTCCGGGAAGAACGCGGCATCGTTATCGGATCGCCGGCCCTGGAAGCTACCGCCTTCGAAGTCGACGGGTTGAGCATGGCCTACGTTTTCTACCAATCGGGACTGTCCATCAACGTGATGTATGGCATCGAGGGCGGCAAAAGGGCTGTTGGCTTCAAACTCTCGGACGGCATGGAGGTTCCGGAGGAACTGGCCGCCAATTTCAAGTTCGCCAGGCAGAAGTCCAAGCTGGCTGGGGTCATCCGCGGTTCGTACTTCGTCATCAAAGGTGAGTACTAGGCACAGCCGGCCCAGCAGCCTTGAGTGGACGGACGACGGCGGCCTCCCGCCGTCGTCCTTCCGTCCCACCGACGGCGATGGGCGGCGTCGTCAGGCGCGACCCCGAAGGATCAGCCGCCAATAAACCTGCGGGAACATGATCCTGTCCACCCACCAGGAAAGCCGACTCTCCTTCCAGGTGGGCACCTTGGGGATGGTTGGCATGGGCCGGTAGCGGTTGTCGAATTCGGCGAAGACCACTGTGTTGCGGGAAACCGTGAACGGGCACACCGAGTAGCCGTTGTACTTCTGCGTGACGGGTTTTCCTTCCCGGGCCGCCACGAGGTTCCTGGCGAGAACCTTGGTCTGCTTCCGGAGCGCCCCGCCGGCCTTGGAGTTGGAGGTGCCGGCAGCATCGCCCAGGGACCAGACGTTGGCGTACCGGGGGTGGCGCAGGGTTTCGGTGTCCACCTCGACGAAACCGCCCTGGTCCCCCGCGGCCGGGAGGTCGGTGGATGTGAGCCAATCGGGCGCGGACTGGGGTGGTACAGCGTTGAGGACCTCATACTGCAGCTCTTCGATGGTCCCTGCCGCGGTGTCACGGATACTGGCTGTCCGGCCGACCGGGTCCACCGAGACCAGTTCGCTGTTGGTCCGGAGCTCAATGCCGTACTCGGCTATCTTGCGTTCCAGCTCCTGGTCCACCTCCGGGACACCGAACACCGTGGGATATGGCTGGATCATCACGACGCGGATTTTGTCGAGGACTCCCTTTTCCTTCCAGTAGTCGCAGGCCAGGTACATCGGTTTCTGGCTGGCGCCTGCGCATTTGACGGGACCGGCAGGCATGGTGAAGATCGCCGTGCCCGAACGCAGGGCGCTGAGCAAGCTCCACGTCTTGGGGGCAAGCTCGAATTCGTAGTGGGACGATCCGTAGGGTGAATTTACGGCCTCTGCCAGGCCGGGCACTGCTTCCCAGTGGTACTGCAAACCTGGGCACACCACCAGGTGCCCGTAGTCCACTGACGAGCCGGACTCCAGCATGACGGTGTTGGCTCGCGCATCAACGTCCGTTGCCTTGTCCCTGATCCAGGTGACTCCCTTGGGCATCACGGACTGCTGGCTGCGGACAGCTTCCTTCACCTGGGCGCGTCCGCCGGCGATATGGGAAAACAACGGTTGGTACAGGTGATGGTCGCGGGGCTCGATAAGGGCAACGTCCTTGACCCCGTACCTCACCAGGCGTGCTGCAAGGGAGACGCCGGCGTTGCCACCGCCGATGATCAGTACCTCGTGCCGGGCCACGGCACTACTTCTTCTCGGTCAACGCTGCGCCCTTGTGCGCTGCCCGCGCGCCGGTCTTCTCCGATTCGACGACGTATTGCGGCTCATCTTTGCTGGCGCGGTGCGTGTTCCCGTCCAGCTCGAAGTCGCTGGTCTTCTTCTCCACGATTTTGCCTTGGGTCTTCCCCTGGGAGGTGTTCCACTCCACGCGGGTCCCTTTGCTCAATGTCATGTCCGCTCCTGGTAAGTGGTGGTCTCCCCTAAGATGCTCCCTAATGGTAAGCATCATGATCATTTCCCGGTAGCCCCGCTCCCCGCGTCATGACACCCCCCGGTTGTCTGTCATGCTTAAGGGTCGCCATTTTTACGCGCAAGGGACTGCGGCGGAATCTTGGTGCACGCCGAACCCGGAGCACAACTGCGCTTTCGGGCTTGGAATGGCGTAATAGGGGTACAGTCACCGCAGGAACGCGGGACAGAAACGAACAGGGGCTTGAATTGGCAGGGAACGCAACCTTCAGGCACAGCAACACCGCTCTGCTGTCGGTTAGTAGCGTCGAGGCTCCACGGATCGTCAGCTCCTCGGACTTCGACCGGAAGTTGGCTACCACCCTGAAGCGGTTAAAGTTCCCGCCCCGGCTCCTGGAACGCGTTGCGGGCGTCACGCACCGACGCTGGTGGGCGGCTGGAACATCGTTTGACGATGCCGCCGTCGAGGCCGGAGCCAAGGCCTTGGCCGATGCCGGAGTCGAAGCTTCCGAGGTCGGCTTGCTGATCAACACCTCCGTTACCCGCCGCAACCTCGAACCGTCCGTTGCAGTGAAGATCCATCACGAACTGGGCCTGCCATCCTCGGCCATGAATTTCGACCTCGCCAACGCCTGCTTGGGGTTCGTCAACGGGCTGATCCTGGCCGCCAACATGATCGACTCCGGGCAGATCAAGTACGCGGTCATCGTCAACGGTGAGGACTCACAGCTGACGCAGGAGGCGACCCTTGCCAGGCTGCAGCGGCCTGAAACGACCCGGGAAGATTTCAATCGGGAATTCGCCACGTTAACCCTCGGGTCAGGAGCCGCGGCCGCAGTCCTGGGACCCGCCGACGAGCACAGCGGAGCGCACCGGCTGGTGGGCGGCGTGATGCGCGCCGGCACCGAACACCACGAATTGTGCGTGGGCGGCATTGACGGCATGACCACCGATACAAAGGGCCTGCTCGACGGCGGCCTGCAACTCGTCGTCGACGCCTGGCACGAAGCCCAGCCCGAATGGAACTGGACGGCCATGGACCGCTACGTGACCCACCAGGTCAGCAATGCCTACACCCAGGCCATCATCAACGCCGTGGGACTGGACCCTGACAAGGTTCCCATCACCTTCCCGCACTGGGGAAACGTGGGTCCGGCTTCGCTCCCCATGACCCTCGCCGCCGAGGCACAGTCCCTGAGCGCCGGAGACCGGGTCCTCTGCATGGGTGTCGGCTCCGGACTGAACGCCGGCATGGTCGAAATCGTATGGTGACAGGTACCTGGCCGGGCGTACGCCCCGAATGGTCACGGACAATTGACGTGCCCTCCACTTCCGCCGTGGATGCTCCCGGAACCCTTCGTCAATGGCATATCCTGGACAACGGCGAACAGCTCGCGCGGCGCGGCCTTACCCCCGCCGGCACCCTGCTCTGCGTGCATGGGAACCCCACCTGGTCCTATCTGTGGCGAACACTGCTGGCCGCCGGAACCGATCCCGCCCAGCCTTGGCGCGTCATCGCAGTTGACCAACTGGACATGGGCTACTCGGAACGTACCGGCGAATTCCGCCGCCTCGCCGACAGGATCAATGACCTGGGCGACCTCACCGATGCCTTGGGCCTGGAAGGCCCCGTGGTCACTGTCGGCCACGACTGGGGAGGTGTGATCAGCCTCGGCTGGGCGTTGGCCCACCCCACTGAGCTGACCGGAGTGATCCTCACCAACACAGCGGTCCACCAGCCATCAGAATCCAAGATCCCGCCCGCACTGCGGCTTGCCTTGCACCCGGCCGTTCACTCCTGGGGGACGACGACGTCCGATGCTTTCCTGCGGGTCACGCATTCCTTGGCGTCTCCTCCGCTGCCCGCCGACGTCCGGAAAGCGTACATGGCCCCCTACAAGGGTCCGCATCGCCGCAGTGGCGTGGGAAATTTCGTGGCCGACATTCCCGCTGACGCCAACCACCCCAGCTTCCCGGCGCTTGAAGCCGTGGCCGAGGGCCTGAGCGAAGTAAAGGTCCCCGCTTTGATGCTCTGGGGCCCGCGCGACCCTATTTTCTCCGACCGCTACCTCAAGGACCTTATCGGCCGCCTTCCCCACGCGGAGGTCCACCGCTTCGAAGGGGCAGGCCACCTGCTCGGAGAAGACCGCGACATTGCCACGCCTGTTTTCCAATGGTTGGCAGGGCACGCACAGGACGGAACCCAACACAGCGCAGGCACCCGTCCGGACGCCGTGGTGACGGGAGAAGCCGCCCCGGAGCTGGCTGCTTTCCGCCCCCTTTGGGACGAGCTCGGCACCCTGGCGGAGTCTGCCTCCGGCGCCGATACCGCCGTCGCTGAAATGGGAGCCGATGGCAGCGTTGCGAGGTCGCTGAGCTGGCACGGGCTCAACCGCAGGGTGCTGGATACGGCGGCAGGACTTCGGGAAGCCGGTGTTGTCAGTGGCAGCCGCGTAAGCCTCATGGTTCCGCCGGGCGTGGACCTGACAGTGGCACTCTATGCCTGCCTTCGGCTGGGCGCCGTGGTGGTCGTGGCGGACGCCGGGCTCGGAACCAAAGGCCTGAGCCGCGCTGTCAAAGGGGCAACACCGGATTTCCTGATCGGCATCGACAGGGCACTTGCTGCAGCCGCCGCGCTCGGTTGGCCGGGGCGTCGGATCAGCGTCCAGGACCTGCCAGCCACCCGCCGTCGACTTCTTCGGGTTGAAACCTCGCTTACAGCGTTGGCCCGGCGCAGCGGGGGCGGTTTGGACGTGCATCACGCTGCCGTGGATCCCGAGGCTCCAGCGGCCGTGCTGTTCACGTCCGGATCAACAGGCCCCGCCAAGGGCGTTCTCTACACGCACCGGCAATTGGCTGCGACGCGGGATACGCTGGCGAAAACCTTCGACATCCGTCCGGGCGCCCGGCTCGTGGCAGGTTTCGCTCCGTTTGCCCTGCTGGGTCCCGCCCTGGGTGCCGTCTCGGTCACCCCGGACATGGACGTTACTGCCCCCCGCACCCTGACTGCCCGCGCCCTGGCAGATGCCGTTGCTGCGATCGACGCCACGGTGGTCTTCGCCGCCCCGGCAGCATTGCGTAACGTGCTGGCCACGCAAGACGGGATCAGCGGTGCGGGCCAAACAGCCCTGGCCGGGGTGCAGCTGCTCCTCTCGGCCGGTGCACCCATCCCGGAGCCTCTCTTGGCGCAGGTGCAGCTGTTGTTGCCGGGCGCCTCGCTGCACACGCCGTACGGCATGACCGAGGCGCTCCCCGTCACCGACATCAGCCTCCAGGAAATCCAGGCCGCCGAAGCCGCCATCGGGACCATCAAGGGAGCCGGCAACGGCGTCTGCGTGGGCACGCCGGTTCACGGTGCCCGCATTGCCGTCATCCCGCTCGCTGAGGACGGGACCGCATCAGGTTCCCAGCCCGTGACGGAGGCCGGCGTGACGGGCGAGGTCCTGGTCAGCGCACCCCATGTGAAGGACTCCTACGACCGGCTCTGGTTGACCCAGCAAGGGAGCACCAATCCTGTCGGCTGGCACCGGACCGGGGACGTAGGTCATTTCGACGCCGAAGGCCGCCTCTGGGTGGAGGGACGCCTGCAGCATGTCGTCACCGCGCCTGGCAAGGCGGTGACGCCTGTTGGTGCGGAGCAGGCCGTCGAGCGCTTGGACGGTGTGGGGCTGGCCGCCGTGGCAGGCGTTGGTCCTGCGGGCACCCAGGCGATTGTCGCCGTCGTCGAGACCGTCCCTCCGGTCCGGAAGGCCGGACCCGCCGCGCCGCATCTGGCGCACCGCGTCCGCGCCGCCGCCCGGGAAGCCGGCGTCGATGTCTCTGCCGTGTTGGTGGTTCCCAACCAGCCCACGGATATCCGGCACAACGCCAAAATAGACAGGACCCGGCTGTCCGCTTGGGCTGCACGGGTGCTGGCCGGCGGCCGTCCGGGCAAACCATGAAGGTCCTGATCACAGGCGCCAGCGGCTTGCTGGGGCGGGAAGTGGCCCGGCTGCTGGTGCGGCAGGGCCATAACGTCACGACATTCCAACGAAGCCCTTCCGGGATCGACGGCGTCACTGACGTGCGGGGGTCGGTCACGGACGCTGCTGCGCTTGGCAGCGCCCTCAAGGGCGTGGACGGGGTGATCCATCTCGCCGCCAAAGTGTCGTTCACGGGCAGGGCGGCCGAATTCGACGACGTCAACGTCCGCGGGACAGCCCATGTGCTCTCGGCAGCCAGGGCCGCCGGGGTACGCGACGTAGTCTTCGTGTCCTCACCCTCCGTAGCCAATTCAGGTGCCGCCATCGTCGGCCTGGGAGCCGGTCCGGCCGACCCGAAGCATGCCCACGGCCACTATTCCCGGACCAAGGCAGAGGCCGAACTGCTGGCACTCGCGGCGGATGCGTCCGATTTCCGTGTCACCGCGATCCGCCCGCACGTCGTGTGGGGACCGGGCGACACCCAGCTCGTGGAGCGTGTTCTCGCCCGCGCAAAACAACGGCGGCTGCCCCTGCTGGACGTCGGCGCAGCCCTGATCGACACCACCTACGTGGACAACGCGGCCTCGGCTATTGTCACCGCACTGCACCGTATGGACCTTGTACACGGCAAAGCCCTGGTGGTCACTAACGGCGAGCCCCGGCCCATCGGGGAACTGCTTGCCGGCATTTGCGCTGCAGGCGGGGTTCCGGCCCCTGCATGGGCTGTACCGGGCCGCGTGGCCCGGGCAGTGGGCTCGGTGGTCGAGAAAATTTGGATCCTGGCAGGACGAACAGAAGAGCCGCCGATGACCCGGTTCCTCGCTGAGCAGCTCTCCACTGCGCACTGGTTCGACCAGCGCGAAACGCAGGAACTCCTCGACTGGAAGCCGGCCGTTTCCATCGATGAAGGACTCGCTAAACTCGGAGAATACTACGGTTCGGGGCAGCATCGCTGAGGCGCTGCGCCCCTTCCGGCGCGGCCACGCCGTGCCATAGTCTGGGCCCATGCTGATCTGCTCCACCTGCGCTGTTGAACGTAATGAACCTGCTCCGGCCCTCTGTCCTATCTGCACGGACGAGCGACAGTATGTGCCCGAGGCCGGTCAGCATTGGACCACGCTCGACAAACTCGCCAAGAGCGGACACCACACCACCCTGATGGACAGCGAGCCTGGCCTCGTAAGCATCGGGACCCAGCCCAAGGTGGGGATCGGCCAAACGGCCCAGCTTGTGGTGACTCCGGCCGGATCGCTGTTGTGGGATCCGGTTGGCTACGTAGACGATCACGCAGTTGGCGCCATCCTGGAACACGGTCCCGTCCTGGCCATTGCCGCCAGCCATCCGCACATGTTTGGCGTGCAGGTTGAATGGTCCAACCGGCTGGGGAACGCCCCTGTCCTTGTGTCCGAAGCTGACCGGGAATGGTTGGGCCGCGGAGGCCCTAACGTCACCACCTGGTCAGGCAGCAGAACCATCGCGGACGGTCTGGTGCTTCACCAAACCGGCGGCCACTTTCCCGGCAGTGCCGTGGCGCACTGGGCAGCTGGTGCGGACGGCAGAGGGGTACTGCTCACCGGGGACAGCGTCTTTCCCAACCCCGATCGCCGTTCCGTTGCCTTCATGCGAAGCTACCCCAACCATCTCCCGCTCTCAGGTTCCGTGGCTCTGCGCATCGCCGCGCAGCTTGGCGACCTGGAGTTTGACCGGATCTATGGCAACTTCAACAACAAGATCCCATCAGGTGCCAAGGAAGTGTTGCTCAACTCCGCCCAACGGCACGCCGCCTGGTCCCGGGGAGACTTCGACCATCTGTGCTGAACTGCCTCCCCCGGACCCATTGGGTCCCGCCGGCGTCAGGGGCCGCTTGTGACGGGCCTCCACGGCTCATGCTGGTGCGGAAGCCACACAGCCTCCGGGTTCAATGAACGCACCAGGAGCTGTCCCTCCGTACGGGGGTTATCGACGTCATCGAACCACACCGCAGTATCCCCTGCGATGATCGTGGGGTGCTTGTCGCCGTCGAGCACCACCACCTGGGAACCGCGGGTGTGGCCGGATGCCGGCAAGAGGCGAAGTCCAGGAAGCAGCTCGAGCTCCTTATCGACCGGCACATAGGTGACCCCGGGCGCGTCCACCCATTCACGGATGGTGTAGTCATCAAGGGTCCGGGCGTCCTCGAGTTCCTGGCCCTGGACATAAATGGGTTTGCCGGCAAAGAGGTGGTTGCCTCCGCAGTGGTCGAAGTGCAGGTGTGTGTTGACCACTATGTCGATGCTGCCGATGTCAAAGCCCTGCTCCCTTAAGGGGAAAAGCCGGGGGTCCATGTCGGCAACCGCCGGATGGAGCTCCGTCAGGCCGGTGTCCACCAGGACGCGGGCATCAGGATGCTCAATGACGTGGACATAGACGGGCATCGGCGCCCCCTCGGCTATCAGCTCCGCTACGCGGAGGGGCGTGATACGGATCGAACGGCCAGATTTCATGTCTTTTCCTCTGTTCCGGCGGAAACCGCTGTAGGACGTAAACGGACTGGTCAATTCTTTTTGGGTTTACCCTCGACACCCATAGTAAGTGTGCTTAGTATTGAGCTTCAATCAGTTTCTCTTTTGCGGACGGACCGGCAGGAAAATTGTCCTGGACAGCCTGCCGTCCGAAGGCCTTGGGCCTACCAGCCCCCTGGAAGCGATTCACAGGCAAGAACCTGCATTCCCCCATTTCCTCGCTGACTTAGCACCCTTCATCCGGGTGACGGCTGCGCCATCACTCCGGTCAGGGCTCCGCGCCATTCTGCGACTGCCCCCGCCGGAAGCTACATCGACCTGGTCGAATCAGCATGGGCAAAAGAAAAGAGCGGAACAATGAAAGCAGTAGTTTACAAGGGACCGAACGACGTCAGCGTCGAGGACGTCCCGGATGCCAAGATTGAGCATCCCGCCGATGTTCTGGTGCGGATTACGTCAACGAACATATGCGGCTCGGACCTCCACATGTACGAAGGCCGGACCAGCTTCGAAACCGGGCGTACTTTTGGCCATGAAAACCTCGGTGAGGTGGTCGAAGTCGGCCCTGCGGTGAACAAAGTCAAAGTTGGCGAACGGGTCGTCCTACCGTTCAATATCGCTTGCGGGTTCTGTAAAAACTGCGAACGTGGTTTTACCAACTACTGCCTCACCATGCAGCCCGAGCCCAAGCTCGCCGGCGCGGCCTACGGTTTCGCGGACATGGGACCCTACCAGGGCGGCCAGGCTGAGTACCTGCGCGTACCGTACGGTGACTTCAACTGCTTGCGCCTGGGCGAAGACGCTGTGGAGAAGGAACTCGACTACGTGATGGTCGCAGACATCTTCCCCACCGGCTGGCACGCCACGGAGATGGCCGGGGTGTACCCCGGGGACTCCGTAGTCATCTATGGTGCGGGACCCGTGGGGCTTATGGCGGCCTACTCGGCCATCATTAAAGGGGCTGGCAAGGTCATGGTCGTGGACCGTCAAAGCGACCGCTTGAAGCTGGCAGAACAGATCGGTGCCATTCCCGTGGATGATTCCGCAGTGGACCCGGTGGAGTTCGTTAAGGACCAGACCATGGGATTCGGGGCCGACCGGGGCTGCGAATGCGTTGGATACCAGGCGCACGATACCGAGGGCAACGAACACGCGAACATGACGCTGAACCGGCTCGTGGACTCGGTCCGGTTCGTCGGCGGCCTGGGTGTCGTGGGCGTCTTCCTGCCCCAAGACCCCGGCGCCCCGGACAAACTCGCCAAGGAAGGCCAGGTGGCCTTCGACTATGGGAACTACTGGTTCAAGGGACAAACAATGGGTTCGGGACAGTGCCCGGTGAAAAAGTACAACCGGGCCCTGCGCGACCTCATTGCCGGCGGAAAAGCCAGCCCCTCCTTCCTCGTCAGCCACGAGCTGCCGCTGGATCAAGCTCCCGAGGGCTACAAGAACTTCGACAACCGCGAAGACGGGTGGACCAAAGTGGTCCTCCACCCTTCAAACGCATAAAGCCGGACAGGGGATCTCGAATGTCCGAGCAAACAATTTTCCGGAGGCTGTACCGATGAAGTCAATGGTGTATCGCGGGCCCTACAAGGTGCGCGTGGAAGAAAAGGACATGCCACCGATCGAGCATCCAAACGATGCGATCGTGCGCGTGACCTTAGCCGCTATCTGTGGGTCCGACCTGCATCTATACCACGGGATGATGCCGGACACGAGGGTGGGAATGACGTTCGGTCACGAGTTCATCGGCGTAGTGGAGCAGGTTGGGCCGTCGGTGGAGCGGCTCAAGCCCGGGGACCGGGTCATGGTGCCGTTCAACATCTATTGCGGATCGTGCTATTTCTGCGCCCGCGGACTCTATTCCAACTGCCACAACGTCAACCCCAACGCTACCGCCGTCGGCGGCATCTACGGCTACTCGCACACGTGCGGAGGGTACGACGGCGGCCAGGCGGAGTTCGTGCGCGTCCCTTTCGCCGACGTCGGGCCCGGTTTGATCCCGGACTGGATGGATGACGAGGACGCGCTGCTGCTCACCGACGCCCTGCCTACAGGCTACTTCGGTGCCCAACTGGGCGACATCGCGGAAGGCGACACAGTGGTGGTGTTCGGCGCCGGTCCTGTGGGCCTGTTCGCCGCCAAGTCAGCGTGGCTGATGGGGGCGGGCCGGGTGATCGTTATCGACCACCTGGAGTACCGGCTCGAGAAAGCCCGCACCTTCGCGCACGCAGAAACGTACAACTTCGTGGAGTACGACGACATCGTGGTGCACCTGAAGAAGACTACCGACTACCTGGGCGCCGACGTCGTCATCGACGCCGTCGGGGCCGAGGCGGACGGCACCTTCCTCCAACACGTCACAGCCGCGAAACTGAAGCTGCAGGGCGGCTCCCCCATCGCGCTGAACTGGGCAATCGACTCCGTCCGTAAAGGGGGCACAGTGTCGGTGGTAGGCGCATATGGACCGCTTTTCAGCGCGGTGAAGTTCGGCGATGCCATGAATAAGGGCCTCACCCTCCGGATGAACCAGTGTCCGGTCAAACGGCAGTGGCCCAGGTTGTTCGAACACATCCGAAACGGTTACCTGAAGCCAAGCGACATCGTCACCCACCGCATCCCGCTGGAGCACATCGCAGAGGGTTACCACATCTTCTCAGCCAAGCTCGATGACTGCATCAAACCGCTCATCCTCCCCAATCCAGCCTGAAAGGACGACCAAACATGGATGAGATTCCGACTCCGTATACCGCCTCCATTGGGCCAGCGCTGAAGGAGCCTTCCGAAGACCTCCGTGCCCGCATCCCGGGATGGGGCGCGGACCTCGACCCGGCCGACCGGCCATCGTACCCTCGTGAACAGCCCGGCATCGAGACAGGAGCCCGCTGGGACTTCCCCGAACGCCAGGAAGAGAGGTGGCCGCGGGAGAGGTCGGTTGAACACGCGTTCGTCACACCTGTTTTCGGCACTTCCGCACCGCCCAAGGGTGTTTCGGGAGCTGTCCGGAAATACGCCTATAAGTACAGTGAGGGCCGCGCTGCCCACTGGCTGCTCCTCATTGCCGGGGACCGGCTCGACGCCTGGGAACACCACCTTCGCTCCCTTGCCACCCTACGCCCGGACAACCCGATCACTGAGACCGGGGTATTGAGTGAATTTTCACACCATGGGGTGAGTTCCCGGTTTGGGAGAAAGCGCACCGACCTGAGCCATCAGTGGATGGATCCCATCATCGCCGGCGTTCCCTGGGCTTTGGCGGCCGGCGGCTTGGTCGCCGCGTTCAAGGCCTTCAGGAAGCGGCGAACTGCCTGAGGACCGTCAACAGGCTTTCCATGGTCAGCCCACAGCGGCGTGCTCGTGATTGAGCGGTGACGATCGCGTTGTCGATTACTTGGGAGACGGACTCCTTGCTGCCCGCGTGGAGCTGTTGCGAACAACCAGCGTTGGCGCGGTAGGAGTGCGGTCCACTTCCCGACCCTCCATGGCCCCCACGAGCACCTCCATGCTCATTAGCGCCAGGGCGGTGAAGTCCTGCCGCACTGTGGTCAACGGCGGCAGGAAATAATCTGAACCTTCAATATCGTCAAACCCAACCACACTGACGTCCTCCGGGACGCGGACGCCGTTCTCAGTGAAAGCGCGGATGAGTCCGAGGGCTGTATGGTCGCTCGCGGCGAAGATCGCCTGCGGGATCTTCCCTCCCCGCACAAGCTGGAGGCCGGTTTCGTAAGCCCAGCGCGGACTCCAATCCCCTTCGGTGCAGAACCCCTGCGGTAGGCCGGCGTCACGCAGCGCGGCCTCCCAGCCGCGCTTTCGGACCCGACCGTCGAACCAGTCCATGGATCCAGCCAGGTGGGCAATGTCGGTGTGGCCCAGGTCGATGAGGTGCTGGGTGGCCAGACGTGCTCCAAGCTCCTGGTTTTCGGAGTATGTGAAGACGTTGGGGGTCGACGACGCTCCCGCGGCAATCATCTCCACAGGCACCCGGCACGTAGCGTTCCATACAGCTGATGCCATGTCGACGACCGGTGCAATAACGATGATCCCGCCGACGCCAATGTCGTCGAGGGTGTCGAGCGCCGCTTGTACGGAATCCGCGTACGGCGTTTCGGCACTGATCACGGTTGTGGCATAGCCCTTCTTTCGGGCGACGTTTTCCAAGGCCATCAGCGTCCCGACGGGGCCGAACCGGGGGGAACCGTCAGTGACGATGCCGATGGAAGTAGACCGGCTCGTGACCAGCGCGGTTGCCGCCCTGTTTCGGCGATATCCGATGTCCTGGATGACCTGCAGAACGCGTTGGCGGGTGGCGGCACTGACATCCGGTGCGTCGTTGAGGACGCGTGAGACAGTCCCAAACGAAACTCCGGCAACTTTTGCTACGTCGTTGATGGTTGGCTTCCGGCGTAACGCGACTTCCGGACCACGTCCGTTCGCTCCGTGCGGGACTCCAGCGTCTGCCATGCTCTCTCCTGTCTCGCGCCGCCGTATCAACGCCGGCGGCGGACTTCCTGCCTCCTCATCCTACGTTGACGGATTGAGTCGCCGAGTTCCCACACTCCGCTGCTGTGAGGTTTGACACTCATCACCGTAAACGTTTACGATCACTTCCGTAAACGTTTACGGTCTGATCTCGTTAGCGTTTACGGCCCCGATATTCAATGAGGAAGGAGCGGAATGCCTGGCAGTGTCGCAGACGTACTCGCGCTCCACCCCACCGCGGGGTTTCGGGATATCGACCACGACCAGTGGACGAATCTGGAAGTGCTCCTCACGGACGCTGCCCGCAACGACCTTGGCGGGGCAGTAAGCACCTTCGTCTCCCCCGGCTCCTCCGCAGTACTGGGCGTCTTCGACGGCCTCGGCCTATGGGCCAGCCTGGTCATCACGGTCGACGACTTCGGCTCAGCCGAAACGGTCTCCACCATCGGCGGCCCCGTCGCAAAAGAGGCCAGGGAAATCGCCACCGCTGCAAGCGAAGCGGTGACATGGGTCCAGTCCAACCACGGGCCCTGTTCAGTCGGCTTCTTTGTCGAGAAAGCACATGCCGAAGCCCTCCTGAGGGCCTCGGACAAAGCAGCCGCTGTCCGGACGGCGGCGGCAACAGGCGGACTGGTCTTGTCGCCCGTTCCAACGGCACTGGCCCTGGCTCTCGCCTGACAATCCAAACTATCCATCCATCAACCCACTCAAAAGCACTGGAGAACAATGATGATCCGCAGGCTTCCCATCCTGGCCGTGGCAGCAGTCCTGTCACTTTCCGTCGCCTCGTGCAGCAGTTCGGCAACTGGAACCTCAAACGCCCCCGACTCCGGCGTGTCCGAGAAAGCCCAACTGGCCCTCGAGAAGATCAAGGGCCAGGTGTTGAGCAAAGGCCCTAACGGCGAGACGCCGTCCCCGGCCTCCGTGGCCGACCTGACGCCCGAAGAAATCGAGAAGATCAAAGGCCTGAACGCCAAAGCAGCGATCGTGATGCACTACGGCGGCAATGACTGGGCCACGGCCCAAGTCAATGGACTCAAGAGCGAACTGGACAAGCTCGGTATCAAGGTCATCGCCACGACAGACGCGAACTTCAAGCCGGACAAGCAGGTTTCGGACATCGAAACAGTCATGACGCAAAACCCGGACGTGATCATCTCCATCCCCACAGACCCCGTGGCCACAGCTTCCGCATACAAGAAAGCAGCGGCCGCCGGCACGAAGCTCGTCTTCATGGACAACGTCCCCCAGGGACTGACAGCCGGCAAGGATTACGTTTCGGTTGTCTCGGCTGACAACTATGGCAACGGTGTCGTGTCAGCCCACCAAATGGCCAAAGCGCTCGGTGGCAAGGGAAAGGTGGGGCTTGTCTACCACCAGGCCGACTTCTTCGTCACCAAACAACGCCATGAAGGATTCAAGGACACGATCACCAAGGAATACCCGGAGATCCAGATCGTGGAAGAGAAGGGTATCGCTGGCCCTGACTTTGCAGGAGACGCCCAGGCGGCTGCCAACGCCATGATCAGCAAGTATCCCGACCTGGCCGGAATCTGGGCCGTATGGGACGTCCCCGCAGAAGGCGTCATGGCCGCAGCGCGCGCCGCAGGCCGCCAGGATTTGAAAATCGCCACTGAGGACCTCGGAAAGAACGTGGCCATCGCCTTGGCCAAGAACGAGCTCGTCGTCGGCCTCGGCGCCCAGGTCCCCTTCGACCAGGGTGTTACGGAAGCGCGGCTCGCAGCAGGGGCACTGATCGGCAAGGAAGCTCCGGCATACGTTGCACTGAGCGCCCTCCCCGTGGACCACTCCAACGTCCTCGAAGCATGGAAGCAGGTCTACCACGAGGACGCTCCCAAGGACATCCAAGAGTCCTACAAGCAATAGCCAGACCCGACCGGTGCGGGGGCCCTTTACCCCCGCACCGGCACCGAAAGGGCAGAATATGAACACCGCAGACAATGTCGTCCAGATGCGCTCCATCTCCAAGGGCTTCAACGGCGTCTCCGTCCTGAAGGATGTCAGCTTCGACGTACGCAAGGGAGAGGTGCACGCACTGGCAGGCGGAAACGGCGCCGGCAAGTCCACGCTCATGAAGATCCTCCAGGGCGTGTACCAGCCAGACGCCGGGGAGATCCTCATCGGAGGCGAGCAGGCCGCCATCACGTCGATCCAGGACGCGAAGGCCGCGGGAATCGGAATGGTCTTCCAGGAATTCAGCCTCGTGCCGAGCCTGACTGTCGCGCAGAACATCTTCCTGGCCGCTGAACCACTCGGCCGGGGCGGCCTCATCGATGACCGTGCCGCGGTAAGGCGGGCCAATGAAGTCTTTGCCGAGATGGAGGTCGAAGTTGACGCCAGCGCGGAGGTCTCCCGGCTGGGCACGGCCTATTGGCAGCTGACTGAAATCGCCAAGGCGCTCTCCCAGAACGCCCAGGTGCTGATCATGGATGAACCCACGGCCAGCCTGGCCCGGCATGAGTGTGAAGCCCTCTTCGAACTGATCGACCGGCTGAAGCGGCGGGGCATCTCAATCATCTATATCTCCCACCGCATGGATGAGGTGTACAGGCTCGCGGACCGGATCACCATACTGCGGGACGGGCAACACCTCCTCACCAAGGCACTCACCGACGTTACTCCAGAGCAGATCGTGGAAGGGATCGTGGGAAAGAAGGTAGAGGGCGAGCTCAGCTATCGTGCGCGGAATGGGGTGTCCCACGACCTTGAGCCCTTGCTGGAAGTGCGGGACCTGAACGCGGGCCCGCGGGTGCGGAACATATCGTTTGCACTCCGGCCCGGCGAGATCCTTGGACTTGCAGGGCTCATGGGCAGTGGACGCACCGAGCTCGCACGCGCTCTCTTTGGCATTGACAAACTGGACAGTGGACAGGTCCTGATCCGAGGCAAAGAGGTGACGCTATCCTCACCGCAGCAGGCCATCAACGCAGGCGTCGCACTCATCCCGGAGGACCGTAGGGCTCAAGGCCTTGTCCTGGAGCACTCGGTCCAGGACAACCTGCTTCTGCCGTTGCTGGGGCAGATACGCAGTGGTGGGCTGTTGGATGGCGCCAAAGCCAAAGCGCTGTCCGCCTCACTGATCAAGCGCTTCGCAGTCAAAGTGGCTCACCCCAATCGGCCGGTACGGCTGCTCTCCGGAGGCAACCAGCAAAAGGTCGTCATCGCGAAGTGGCTGGGTACTGACCCGGATATTTTGATTCTCGACGAGCCGACGGCCGGAGTCGACATCGGCACTAAAAGCGAAATTCTGGACATGATCCGTGAGCTTGCCAGCGCCGGGAAAGCCGTCATCGTCATCTCCTCCGAATATCCGGAACTACTCGCGGTCAGCGACCGCGTCCTCGTCCTCAAGGACGGCTCAATCATCCGTGACATCCCCCGCAGCGCCATCGCTGACGAGGAATATCTCCAACTTGCAGTCCAGGGAGTATGAACAGTGAGCAAGACAAACACCATCGCATCCCGGGATACCGGGGCTACCCGCACTTTAGGCACGTTTCTGAAGGAACTTGACTGGCGACGCTACGTCATTTACATCGGCTTCGTCGTCGTCTTCCTCTTTTTCGCCGTTCTGTTGCGCGACCAAGGCTTCCTGTCGCCAAACAATCTTCTGAACATTTTCCGCCAGACCGCCACCATTACTGTCATCGCCGTCGGCATGACGTATGTTATCGCGTGCGCCGAGATCGACCTGAGCGTGGGATCCGTCGCCGGCCTTTCCAGTGTCTGCACTGCGATGGCACTCTCCCAGTGGGGCCTGGTTCCCGGCATCCTTGCCGGCCTCGCTGTCGGTCTCGTGGTCGGCTCCATCAACGGTGCCCTCGTCAGCCTCCTGGGCATCCCTTCCTTCCTGGTGACGCTTGGCATGCTCGGAATAGCCGTCGGGGTCGCTCAGTGGATCACCGCCTCCGCCCCGCAGCCCATCCTGAACGATACGTTCAACACGCTCTTCGGATCGGGGAACTTCGGCCCTATTCCGGGCCTTGTTATCTGGAGCGCCATCTTCGTGGCCATCGGCGCCGTCGTCCTCAACCGCACCAGGTTCGGCCGGCAGGTCCTGGCCACAGGCGGCAACCGCAACGCCGCTGACTTCACCGGAATCAATACCAAGCGCATCAAGTTCCAGGTGCTGCTGATTTCCGGGATGGTCGCGAGTGTTGCCGGCATGCTTTACGCCGGCCGCCTTCAGTCAGGCCGGTTCCAGTGGGGGGCCGGCGATGAGCTCTCCGCCATCGCTGCAGTCATTCTGGGCGGGACCAGCCTCTTCGGCGGTTTCGGCTCCATCGTCGGAACACTTTTTGGCGCCCTTCTGATTGGCCTGATCAACAACGGCCTGATCCTGGCAGGACTCGACAGCAGCCAGCAGCAGGTTGTCCGTGGCGTAATCATCATCCTGGCAGTCGCGCTTGCCCGGAAGAAGTGACGGTCCATGTCTTCCACTCCACGCGCCGGCATCATCGGCACCGGATTCATGGGCGCCGTGCATTCCCACGCGGTACGCGCGGCGGGGAGCACCATCAGCGCAGTTGCCGCCAGCAGCCAGGCCGCCGCTGAGGCGGCAACCGGACGGTTGGGTGCCATGGCCGCGGCCGAAAGCCCTGAGGCGCTGATCGCACGGGACGACGTCGACGTCGTCCATATCTGCACTCCGAATTCCACCCACGCGGACCTGGCACGCAAGGCCATTGCAGCAGGCAAAGCCGTTATCTGCGAGAAACCTCTGGCTACCAGCGTCGAGGATGCCAGCGAACTGACCCGCCTCGCAGACCAGGCAGGCGTCGTCACGGCAGTGCCCTTCGTCTACAGGTTTTATCCGGCCGTCCGCGAGGCACGCGACCGCATACTCGACGGCGGGGCAGGCCGCCTTTGGCTGTTGCACGGCTCCTATCTCCAGGACTGGCTGGCAGGTGCCGACGCGACGAACTGGCGGGTTGACCCCAAGCTAGGCGGAGGCTCAAGGGCATTTGGCGATATCGGCGTGCACTGGTGCGACCTGATGGAGTTCACCACGGGACATCGCATCACCAGGATCATGGCAAGGACGGGCCGTGCCTATGACAAGCGCGAAACCCGGGGACGGCTGTCCACCGTGGCCACCGAGGACGGCGCAACACTCCTGTTCGACACCGACAAAGGTGCCACAGGTTCGCTGGTGGTCAGCCAGGTCAGCCCTGGCAGGAAGAACCGCCTGTGGTTCTCGTTCGACGGAACTGAAGCATCGTTCAGCTTCAACCAGGAATCACCGGACACGCTGCACATAGGTCGCACTGATTCCACGTCCGTCGTCCCCGTGGGGCCGCAGACGCTGACCACCCCCGGCGGCCGGCACTACGCCAAGCTTCCAGCAGGTCATCCCCAGGGCTACCAGGACAGTTTCAACGCTTTCGTCGCAGATACCTATGCCGCTGTCCAGGGTCAGAAGCCCGAGGGCCTCCCCACGTTCCGCGACGGCCTGCGGGCAGCACTCCTGACTGAGGCCGTCGTCACCTCCGCCCGCGAAGAGTCGTGGATCGACCTTCGCCTCCCTGACAACCCGCTCGAATCTCCCATGACTTCCCCTGCACTCGAAAGGACCATGCAATGAAACTCGGATATTGTTCCATCACTTGGGGCGGCGTCGTCGGTCACGCCCAAGGCGTGACGAGCGTCAAAGACCTCTTTTACCTGACCCATGGATCAATGCGGGATGCCGTCAAGGACATCGCTTCGGTCGGATACCAGGGCGTCGAGATGTTCGACGGCAACCTCGCAGAGTACGCCGACAAGCCTGAGGAGCTGAAGGAGATCCTCAGCAGTAGCGGTGTGGCATTGACCAGCGTCTACACCGGAGCGAATTTCATCTACACCGATATCCTCCCTGATGAGATGCACCGGCTCCACACTGCCGCGGAATTGGCTGCGAACTTTGGGGCTGAACGGCTGGTTGTGGGGGGCGGAGCGCGGCGTGCGGCCGGGACCACGGACCAGGACTACCACCGCCTGGGCCACGCGCTGGACCGGGTTGCCGACATCGCCGAAAGCTTTGGCCTGTCGGCAAGCTACCACCCCCATTTGAGCACGATCGTGGAGAGCCCCGATGAGTTGGACCGGCTCATGCCCCTCACCAGGATCGGCTTCTGCCCGGACACCGCACATCTCGCAGCTGGTGGTGCGGACCCGGCCGCGGTCATCCGCAAATATGCCGACAGAATCCAGCACGTTCACCTCAAGGACTTCCAGCGGGACCCGTTCAATTTCCTGCCGCTCGGCGAAGGCGAACTCGATTTCCCGGACATCATCGCCGCTATCCGTGAAAGCGGATACGACAGCTGGCTCATGGTCGAACTGGACAACTACGACGGCGACCCCCGGGTAGCGGCCGAACTCAGCAAAAAGTACCTCGAGAAGCTCCTCTAACCAACCTCATGACCACTGGGGAAGCCTTCATCGGTGCTACCCCCAAACTTCCGGAAGGAACAGGATCCACATGCAGAACCTCAATGTCGGCCTCATCGGCGGAGGGTTCATGGGCAAAGCCCACTCCCTCGCCTACGCCGCTATGCCCATGTTCTTTTGGCCCGCCCCGGCTCTGCCGGTTCGCAAAGTCATTGCGGAGGCCACTCCAGAGCTCGCCGACGAGGCGGCCCGTCGATTCGGCTTCGAAACCTCCACTTCAGACTGGCGCAGCATCATCGACGATCCGGATATCCACGTCGTCGACATCGCCACACCCAACCACCTCCACGCGGAAATCGCCATCGCGGCCGCCGAAGCAGGCAAACATATCATCTGCGAAAAGCCGCTCGCCCGCACCGGCGAAGAGTCCAAAGCCATGTACGAGGCCGTCAAGGACAAAGACATTGTCCACATGGTCGCCTTCAACTACCGACGCACCCCCGCAGTGGCGCTGGCGAAGAAGTACATCGAAGAAGGGTCCATTGGCCAAATCCTCAGTTTCCGCGGAACGTATCTGCAGGACTGGAGTGCCGACCCTAACTCCCCCCTTTCATGGCGCTTCCAGAAATCCATCGCCGGTTCCGGTGCTCTTGGCGACATTGCAACCCACGTCATAGACATGGCCCGCTACCTCGTTGGGGAGTTCAGCTCCGTCAACGCCGTCCTCTCGACGTGGATCCCTGAACGTCCGCTGCAGTCCGGCGGCGCCGACGCACTCGGCACGGTTCGGGGTGGGGAAGGTCCACGCGGCCAAGTTGATGTGGACGACGAAGTAATGACCATGATCCGTTTTGCCAACGGAGCGGTTGGATCCGTCGAAGCGACGCGAAACGCGCACGGAAGAAACAACTACATCACCTTCGAGATCCACGGCACGGAAGGCAGCATTGTCTTCAACTACGAGCGCCGCGACGAGTTGCAGGTGTGCTTCGCTTCAGACCAAGCAGACCGTCGTGGATTCCGGACCGTTTACACCGGCCCGGCTCATCCCTACGGTGATGGCCTTTGGCCCATCCCGGCCCTGGGCATTGGTTACGGGGAAACGAAGATTATCGAGGCCTATGACTTCTTCAAGGCAATCGCCGAAGGCGGGACCGTAAACCCCAACTTCGCCGACGGCTATCAAGTGGCCCTCATCGACGACGCCATCGTCGAATCAGCAGCAAAAGAATCATGGGTGGAAGTTCCACAGATCACCGCGTGATCCAGTCCGGGAGGGACGGGGAAGGCCCCGTCCCTCCCACCCCTTGGACAATTCAGGAAGATAGGATGCTCCATCCCATGCCAACGCACGAAAGGGCCACAGAAGTGTGGCTCAAGCCGGTTTTCATCGCCAAAGCAGGCTGTGAAGCCGAACTTCAGGAAGCGCTCCGCTCATTGCAGACCCTCAGCCGAAACGACCCGGGATGCCTGGAGTACACCGTTTTCGCTGACGGGGAGCGCCCGGGCACCTTCGTGCTCTTTGAGGGGTGGGCCCGCCAGGAGGACCTTGAAGCCCATAACCAGGAAGTCCACGTCAGGGCTTTTGTGGAGGCGGTGAAGCCGTTGCTGGCCACGCCGTTCTCCGTCACTCCTCTTGTTCCCCTCCTCGGCGCACCGCCTGTGCTGCCCGAATGACCGTGGAAGCTCTTGCGTCCACGGCTCTTAACGGTGCACAAAAAGTTGCCGTCGTGCTCATGCAACTCAGCCCAATCAGCGCCGCGTCCCTTCTTGCACAGTTTTCAGAATCCGAGGCTGAAGAGATCGCCGCAGAGATAGTTCGACTCCGCAGAGTCAGCTCTTCCGTGGCGAACACAGTGATAAACGAGTTCCATGCCCATATCGCCGGTGGGCGCCGCACCTCCCGAGGCGGTCATGACTTCGCAGCAGGCCTGCTGGAGGCGTCCTTCGGCGCTGATAAAGCCGCAGGTCTCATGGAACGGCTCAGCTCCAGCCTCGCCGGAAAGTCCTTCGACTTCCTGGAACCAATATCCCCTGAGCAGATCGTCGCACTTATCGACGGTGAGCTCCCACAAACCATGGCCTTGGTGCTCACCCATCTGAGGGCCAGCAAAGCCTCGTTGGTGCTTGCCGGGCTCGACGACGGACAGGCCAGCGAAGTGGCGCTTTGTATCGCCACGATGGGTCCCGTGGCTCCGGAGGTTGTTTCGGTAGTTGCCGAGATACTCAAACAACGTGCCGGATCAGTAGCCTCGCCAGGGGCGTCCAGCGACAAAGTCGGGGGCATCCAACCCCTGGTGGACATCATCACCCGATCTGACAACAAAACTGAGCGCTCGGTTCTGGAGGGCTTGGATTCCCTCGATCCTGAACTCGCCGGTGAGGTCCGCGCCCAAATGCTGACTTTCAAGGACGTTCTCCGGCTCGAACGACGGGATCTCCAGCGGATTCTGCGCACCATCAGCCCGAAGGTCCTGGGGACGGCACTCAAGGGCGCCTCAGCGGTGCTGCTCGAAACTGTCCGGAGCAACATCTCGGATCGGAACAAGGAAATCCTGGAATTCGAAATGGCCAATTCAGGGCCGCTCCGGGCATCGCAAGTAGAAGAGGCGCGTGCCCAGATCGTGCGTTCCATCCGCGAAGGAACCGCGAACGGCTCAATCGTCATACACCGCGCCGACGATGAGGACTACATTGACTGACGCCACCTCTCATGAGATTTCCCCCCGGCGCAACGACATGGCCGACGCGGTATTCCTGCCCCTGGACGACTATCTCGGCACCATAGGGATTCGCAGGGCAGTTCTCCTGTGCCAACTGCCATTGTCGGTCATGATGACCCTCATCCTCTTCCTGGCTCTCCTGTTCAAACCCGCGACTCCCTGGGATCCCGGGGTCTTCCTTATCCCGTTCCTCCATGTGCTGATTCCTGCCGCATGCCTTGTCCTTCCCTGGCATCGGCTTCCAGCAGGGAGTTTCGTCCTCATCCCCGTGGCCGATTGCCTTAGCGTGGGACTTCTTCGCGAGATCGGAGGTCCGGTCCTTAGCGTGGTGGGACTACTGATGGCGTTCCCCGTCATTTGGTTATCAGTCAGCGTCAATCGGGTCCGCTTGGCCTTGGCCATCATGGCGCCCATTGTCGCCACCCTTGCTTCGCCGCTGGCCTTGGGGCACGAGATCGAACCGTCCGAAATGATCCGCATGATCGTGTTTCCGACCATCATGGCCGGGCTCGCTTTCACGGGGCACGCTGTTGCCCGCGGACTCACCAAACACCGCGAGATACTCAATCAAAATGACCGGGATCTGGAGCTTTTGAACAAGGCGACAGCCGACCACGCCCAGCTCCTGGATACGGTCCTTGAAACGGTGAACGTCGGCGTGTGGGCCATGGACACCAACGGCACCGACATACTTACTAACCGCCGGTTTCGGTCGGGCCGCTCGTGGAGCCGTGAAAACGTCGGTGAAAAGAACCCCTTCACCATATGTCCGGGACAGGTGCCCGAAGACTCCCCCAGCCCTGCCGAACTCGCTGCGGATGGCGCAACGTTTACCCACCGGCTGATCAGGGTTGGACCGAACAAGGATCACCAGCGGACCTTTTCCGCCGCCGCCCGCCCACTGCTGGGGGAATCCGGCCATCTAAAAGGCTCAGTGCTTGCCTTCACCGATGTGAGCGCTTTAGTGAAAGCCCAGACAGCCCGGGACAAATTCGTTGCCACTGTCTCCCACGAGCTTCGCACACCGCTGACATCAATTCTTGGCTATCTGGAAATCCTCGACGAACACCCGGACCCTCAGTACCTGGGCATCATCGAACGGAACGCTGAACGGTTGTTGGCCCTGATCAATAATCTGCTCCTGGTTGCCTGCGAGGAGCTGGAAATCCGACGCCGCCCAACCAACATTGGCGACCTCCTGCAGGAATCAGTAAGAGCCGCGAAATCCGAGGCGGCCGCCAGGGGCGTCACCGTCACGTTATCGATCCAAGGAGACGCGGAAGCCGGGGTGGATCCCCGCCATTTCGCCAAAGCCGTTGATGAGCTGCTGTCCAACGCCATCAAGTTCTCCCCTGAGGGCCGAAACGTCTCAGTCGTCCTTCGGGACGCTGCCGACAGGATTGAGTTGACCGTCAGCGACCAAGGGTTCGGCATGACACAACAAGAACAGGATGCGGCCTTCACGACGTTCTTCAAAGCCGACCATGCCATGGAAACGGCAATTCCGGGCGCAGGTCTGGGGCTGCCCCTGTGCAAAGCCATCATCGAGGCCCACGCTGGAACCATCAAACTGGAAAGCCAGCCGAAGTCCGGGACAACGGTGACCATTGCGATGCCGCGCTAGATACCGTTGCGTCGAGTCAGCCTACGTGGACCCACGGGCGCCGGCTGACGTCCGGTCCCGCTTCGCGCAGCACCTCGCGGGTCACTGGCGCGATTTCGCCTTCGCCCAGGAACAGGAATTTCAGGAGGTTGATCACGGGGTTCCCTTCGGTCCAGCGGAAGTAGACGTGCGGCATCATCCCGGTCACATCACGGATGTGGAGCAGCACGGAGGCGATGGTATTAGGCACCACAGGACCGTGGACCTCCAGGATCCTGTAGCCGTGCCGGGTTATGCCATGAACCGCTAGTTCCGTTTCGAAATCCGACGAGTCATCCACAACCACTTCCAGGAACAGCGGTTGTTCGCCGGAGGGCAGGTGGCTTACTTCAATAGCGGACTCGAGCTTTTCCCTGTAGGCCTGCGGGGTCAGCCGGAGTGGTTCGTGGGCGATGAGCCGTATGGGGCCCTCCCAGGTTTCTGAGATGAACCCGACAGCTTGCTCGTCCATGTGGACTCTGGTGGCATGGAGCTCAAAGGAACGTCGGACGCGTGAGAGGAACGAGACGACGATGATCCCTGCGATGAACACTGCAGCGATTCGAAGACCCTCGGGCCGCTCGAAGATGTTTGCCACGGTGGTGTAGATAAAGACCACGGCAATGATTCCGAATGCCACAGTCCGCTTCCCCTGGTGATGACGGCGGGCGGACAAGGTCACAGCCGTGGCCGCCGACATCATCAGCACCAGCACTCCGGTGGCGTACGCGCCGCCTTGGGCATCGACGTCGGCGTTGAAGATGAAGGTGATCAGGAACCCGACCAGCGTGAAGACGAGCACGAGTGGTCGAACAGCTTTGGCCCATTCCGGAGCCATGCCGTAGCGCGGCAGGTAGCGTGGCACCAGGTTGAGCAACCCGGCCATGGCGGACGCGCCAGCAAACCACAGGATGGCGATTGTGCTGATGTCATAGAACGTACCGAAGCCGACGCCAAGGTATTCATGGGCAATGAATGCCAAAGCACGACCGTTGGCTTGGCCGCCAGCCTGGAATTCATGTTGGGGTATCAGGATGACGGTGGTGAAGCTCGTCGTGATCAGGAAACTGCTCATAATCACGGCAGCAGTCGTCAGCAGCCGGCGGGTTCCCTGGATGCGACCGATCGGCTGTTCCGCGGTGTCGCCGGCCTTCCCACGCACCTGCGGCATGACCGCAACACCTGTTTCGAAGCCGGAGAGTCCCAGCGCAAGCTTGGGGAATACGAGCAAGGCGATACCCACAGCGAGCAACGGGTTCCCATGAGAGGTGGTGAGCGCAAGCCACCAGTCATGGACGGCTGCCGGGTGCGTCACGGCTTCGGAGATGGACGTCGCAACTACGACGACGTTAAGGCTGAGGTAGAGGGCCACAAGAACGACGGCGATATTCACGGCTTCCTTGAATCCCCGAAGGAATACGGCTCCGAGCAGCGCCAAAAGGAACAGCGTCACGGGCACGTTTTGATCGTGCAACCAGTCGGGCACCAGGGGGTTTTGGATCAAGTGCGCAGTGGCGTCCGCGGCAGAGAGCGTCATGGTGATCATGAAGTCCGTGGCGGCAAACCCGAGCAGGACCAGTACGATCAGTTTCCCGCCCCACCGGGGCAGCAGGCGCTCCAGCATGGCGATGGAACCCTCACCGCGATGACTCTCGCCGGCTACCCTTCTGTAGACGGGCAAGGCACCCAGCAACGTGACGGCCACCAGGACCAGGGTTGCCAGGGGCGAGATGACGCCGGCGGCCAAGGCAGCGATGGCTGGCTGGTAGCCAAGCGTGGAGAAATAGTCGACGCCGGTCAGGCACATGACCTGCCACCATGAGTGCTTCCGGGCGTGCGCATCGCTGACGCCGCCCGGTCCCTGGTGGGTACCCTTGCTGTCCTGAAGACCAAAGAGAAGCCAGCTCCGGAATCGGCTGCGCGCATCAGGATGCAACGCTGACGGATCCGCCGGTGGCCGGCTCATCGTTGTCATCCCGGCCTCTTCCGCGGGTCTCACTGGCCTTGTTCTCTGCTGAACATAACACCGCCGCTCCACCGCGGTTGCCGCTCTTGATGAATCCTTAACGCGCGCTACTTAACGCGCCTGGTGCCAGCTGAAGCGGGCAAAGAACAGGCTGCCGACAGCAGGGCACGGCTGGCTCGAAGCGCAAGGCCGGCCTGCCGTCGTCGGCCATTCAGATCTAGTCTTGGAAGTGTGTCGTTGTTCTACCTGTGGCGCCGGAGCGGCCCGCAACGATCCCTTCCGCGAGATCGTGGACCTTCTGGTTGCGGTTCTGGGAGGCCCTGATGAGAAATTCGAAAGCCTCGTCCTGGGAGCAGCGGCTTTCGGTCATGACGATCCCCGTCGCGATATCGATGGCTGTCCGGCGTTCCATGGCGGCCCTGAGATCTTCGGCAAGCAGGTCCGCGGATGCAATTCGGAGGGCCAGCCGAAGGGCCTGAGCGGCCATGTCCGCAAACTGGGTTGCCTCCGCAATGGCCGCCTGATTGAAAAGCCCTGTAGCGGGGGCGAAGAAGTTCAGGGCCGCCGACGCATCGTTCCCAAGCGCCAAGGGCACGCCCAAGACACTTCGGGCACCGGCTGCTGCAACATCTTTCGAGTACTTCGGCCATCGCTCGTCCGTTTGAGTATCCGCAAGAAGTACCGGCTGGGAGGTTTCGACGGCCTCCAGCACAGGTCCGGCGCCCAGGGATTGTTCGATGCCGTCCAGAAGGATGGCGTCGTCGCTGCTGCCTGCCAAAGTGGCTGCGCGTTTGCGGCGCCACAGCGTGACGGCGCATTCAATCCTTGCCCCGGTGACGCGGCTCAGGGTCGTGGCTGCGTAACGGGTCATGCCGTCAATAAAGCCCTTAACGTCCTCGGTTCCTGCTATCAGCTGGTGAAGACGCTGGAAGTCCGCGTTCTGCTCCTCAGTTTCCACATCCAGCATTCTAAAAGCGAGTAATTGCCAGAGCAAGAATGACTATCGGCGCAGGTCACACCAGCCAGCGCCACCAGCGCGGCTGTTCCGGTTCCGGCGTCGGTTCCGGTTCCGGTTCCTCGCCCAACGCCAAGGCGGCCTCGACGATGTCCTCGGCAGTGAGGGTCATAACGGCCTCGAGATCAAGGGAATCGAGGCTCTGTTCCTCGTTGAGCGACAGCCGTAGCGCTTGGCGGTTGAGCGCCTGCTCGAACAGTGTGCGGGCAAACCGTGCATTACCGGAGTCCTCGCCGGCGTGGAGCCCGCTCAGGATGCGGCGCAGCATCTGCTCCGCGCCTGGCTCCAACGTGTACTCGTGTTGGACCAACATCCTTTGGAAGATCGTCTGGAGTTCATCCACGGAATAGTCCGGGAAGGTAATCTCGCGGGCAAAGCGAGAACGCAGTCCAGGGTTCGAGAGCAAGAATGACTCCATCAAGCGTGGGTACCCCGCCACGATCACGACAAGCCGGTGCCGGTGGTCCTCCATCCGTTTCAGCAGGACCTCGATCGCCTCCGGGCCGAAGTCCGTCCGGCCGTCCTCCGGGGCCAGCGCGTATGCCTCGTCGATGAACAGGACGCCGTCCAGCGCGCGCCGGATCACCCGATCCGTCTTGATGGCGGTGGCGCCCACGTACTGCCCAACCAGTCCCGAACGGTCGACCTCGACCAGATGGCCTTTCTGCAGCAAGCCGACCGCGCGGTACATCTCGGCGAGAAGCCGCGCCACCGTCGTCTTGCCCGTGCCTGGGTTCCCGAGAAACACCAGATGCTGTGAGGTGGCCACTTCCGGCAGGCCGTGGGCCTTTCGGCGGGCCTGCACCTGGAGCAGTGCGACTAGTGCCCGCACCTGTTCTTTCACGGTCTCCAGCCCGACCAATGCGTCGAGCTCAGCCTGCACCTCAGAAAGCGGCCGGGCTGGACCGGGCCTGGCACCGATGAGGTCGCCCACCAGGTCGTCCACACGCTCCGAACCGGGCAGCTTGAGCTGATTGGCCAGATGGCCAATGGATTCCCTCAGGTCATCGAGCGGATTGCGGCTGGCAGCCATACATCCACTGTAACTCCCGGTTCCCCAAATTCGGCGGGGCTGGTCCACCCGCATTAATCCGCAACGGCCTCATGACCGGTGACGCTAGGGGTCCTGGCTGGCTAATTCCCCTGTGACTACTTCTCCCGGGATGCGAGCCGTGCGCCAGGTATCCACGGCGATGACCGCCCCGAGCACCACCAGCGACAGTGACACCGACGCAACCGCGTCGGTAAGCCAGTGATAACCGAGGTATATCCGGCTGACGGCCGCAAGGACAACACCAATGACGGCACAGAGAAAGCTGCCGACTGCGATCTTTGGGTTTCGATGCCGGGAGAAGACAAGGAACGTCAGGACAAGCAGGAAGTCCGACGCACCAAGGACGTGCCCGGACGGAAAGGAGAACGTGGTGTCGGCGCCGAACAGCATGAGGTCCACAGGTGGCCGCTGCCGGCCGACTGAGCGCCCGATGAGCTGCGCCAAACCCACCCCGGTGAGCATAGCGGCGGCCAGGAGCATGGGCCGCCACGCGTGTTTGGCGAGCAATCCCCAAGCCACTGTGACAACCAAAACAATGACCGGCAACCCAATGGGCCCGAAAATGACTGCGACAACAATCATCACCACCGTCAGCGGCTCTGAACGCATCGCGAGGAGCCAACTTTCAGCGGCTGCGTCATCCAGGGCGAGACCGTTCTTCTGTAGAACGCCGGTGAGCGTCACAAGGAAGAGCGTCACGCCAAGGACCGCCAGAATGACGGCCGTCGCGTAAAGGGCCCTCCTGGCCCTCGGCTCCATGAAGCGCTCCTCGACCACGAATTTTTGGTGGAAAATCTCCCACCAGCCGGGTCTTTGCGCTGATTCTCCCGCCACGATCCATCTCCTTCGATCCCCAGGGAAACCGTTCCTGACGAGAACGTTATCCCTCTTCCACGTCCACGGGGGCTGAACGCAACTACGACCGGGCTTTATGGCTCATTGCGTCTTCGGAAGGTTATATCCCCATGTAATAATATTCGCATGGATGCAGATAAGGCATGTGGGCTGAAAGTGGACAGCGACTATGTGGAACTGGCTGTCGAGGTTTTCTCGATGCTTGCTGATGCGACACGGGTCCGGATCATTTTGGCGCTGCGTGACGGTGAGCTGTCAGTGAACGAACTCGCAGAAACCGTAGGCAAGCCCCAATCCGCAGTGTCCCAGCACCTGGCGAAGTTGAGGATGGCCCGCATTGTCTCCACGCGGCACGAAGGTACCCGCGTGTACTACCGCCTGGAGAATGAGCACGCCCGCCAACTCGTGGCCGACGCCATTTTCCAGGCCGAACACACGCTGGGCGGTACGCCCCGGCATCACCACGTATCGAAGGCAGAGGGTGACGCATGACTAACACCGACAGCGAAACGCATGGCGGCGGGACGCACACCCATGAACACCATCATCACCACGAGCATGAACACGATCACGACCATCCGCGTGGCCTAAAAGGATTCCTTCACGGATTGTTCGTTCCCCATAGCCACGACGCCGCTGATTCAGTGGATGAAGCGATGGAGTCCTCCGTGAAGGGGATTCGGGCACTGAAGATTTCCTTGGCTGTGCTGGCCGTAACTTCCCTGTTGCAGCTGGCCGTTTTCCTGTTCAGCGGCTCGGTGGCACTCCTGGCGGACACGATCCACAACTTCTCCGATGCCCTGACGGCAGTGCCACTCTGGGTAGCCTTTGTCCTGAGCCGACGGGCCGCGACCCGGACCTACAACTACGGCTTCGGTCGGGCGGAGGACCTTGCAGGACTCTTCATCGTGGCCATGGTGGCCCTGTCCGCCGTCGTAGCCGCCGTCGAGTCTGTGATCCGCATTTTCCAACCCCAACCCCTGCAAAACCTTGGGTGGGTTCTCGCGGCGGGCCTCATCGGCTTCGCGGGAAATGAGATCGTCGCCGTTTACCGCATCAGGGTCGGTAAAGAGATCGGCTCCGCCGCCCTTGTCGCTGACGGCGTCCACGCCCGCACTGACGGATTTACCTCCCTGGCGGTGGTGGCCGGCGTCGTGGGTGTTTGGCTTGGGTTCCCCTTGGCGGACCCGATCATCGGCGTCTTGATCTCCCTGACGATTTTCGTGCTTCTCTGGGGCACGGTAAGGGACATTGGGCGCAGGCTGCTCGACGGCGTCGACCCCACCTTGCTGGCCCGCGTTGAGGAGGCGGTGGCCACCGCGGCTCCGCCCATGACGACAGTCCGCCTCCGCTGGAGCGGCCACCAGCTCCACGTTGAAGTGACAGCCCCCATTGGGGAATTCGCCAGCGTGGAAGGGCTTGAGGAGCTGAACCGCTCCGTCGAACAAGCGGTGCGGTCCAGTATCCGCAACGTAGGAAGGGTCCTGGTCGTTGCCCGCTGACCGTCTTGCTGGCTAGGTCTCCTTCGGCTCGTCGCCGGGTGCCTTGTCCGCGTTTGGGTGGTCGTGTACTTTTCTCGGGATTTTGCCCTCCACGTCGGCGGGTACAGGTGGGTCCTTTTCTTCATCAGTAGACATGACCCAAGCATAAGGGCCGTGCAAAGTACGTCCGCCCGGAAACCGGGGGCCATCAGAAGGCGTCGCATCCTTGTGGTGACCAGCTATCACTGCGAGACTGGGCAGAGCGTGGCTCCGCTCCCCCGATAGCTTGAGGAATGTGCCATGTGGCCGGCTCGGTCCGCACCATCCCACCGCAGTACCGTTCCAAGGAGGCTCGCCATGAAAACTGTCGTGCAGTATGGAATTTGCCGGATCGGGGGCAAGCACCGGACTGGCCTTGGCACGGACGGTTTGCCCGCGTTCGTTCGGCCTGGGTGGGTGAGGGATCATGATTAAGGTCGCCTTGTCAGTGGTCCTGAAGGCCAAGCCCGGCAAGGAGGACGACGTCGCGGAGTTCCTCCGCAGCGCACGCTCGGTGGTCGACGAGGAGCAAGGAACGCGCGCTTGGTTCGCCCTGCAATTCGACGAATCGACGTTCGGAGTCTTCGACGTATTTCCCGATGACGACGCACGGAAGACCCACCTGTCAGGAGGGGTCGGGCAAGCACTTGCCGCTCAGGGAGCAGAGCTGTTCAGCGCGGAACCAGACATAAAAAACGTTGATGTGCTCGCCTACAAACTGCCCGGCGAAGGCGAATAGGGGCTACCGCACCGCACAGTATCTGCGTCCCTGCGCAGGCTTAGGAGCAGAGCGTGACACGTTCGGACACCAGCCGTGCCGAAGCTTTCAGCGACGCCGTCATCGCGATCGTCATAACGCTCCTGGTTCTTGAACTCACGCCGCCAGAGACCGAGCCCGGGGGGTTGCTGGCCGGCCTGCTGGGACAGTGGCCGACATACCTGGCCTACGCCGCCTCCTATCTCTACTTGGCCGTGATCTGGCTCAACCACAAAGCCGCGTTTTCCCGAATCCGTGAGATGGACATCAGCCTGCAGTGGGCCAATCTTGGAATCCTCGCGACGCTGGCGCTTCTGCCCTGGCCAACGGCCGTGATCATCGATACGGCCAAGACGGGCAACCTGGCCGACGAACGGGTGGCGGTGGCGCTGTATGCGATCATCGGGGCGTTGCTGTGCCTGTCATGGCTCGTATTTTTCTCGCACCTGGCACGGCATCCCGAGCTCACCGAAGAGCACGTAGACGATTCGTATTTTGTGCGCGAGAGACCGCGCGCCATTGCCGGGGTGGTGCTCTACCTCGCGGCCGGAGCGGCAGGAGTACTCGTCCACCCGCTGGTCGCGTCAGTGATTTTCGTGATCCTTCCCGTTTTCTATGGTTTTACCAGCCACGGATTCGACCACAGACCTGGCTTCCTTCGGGGCCTTTGGCGGGACAAGCCAGCCGACGGCCGCTGATGGTGGGGTTGCCCTATGTAGGTTCCGAGCTGACACTGGGGAGGACGCAGTTCCAGAAGTGCAGGACTGAGGACGCCCCAAACGGTTTCGTCCTTGAATGGCTCAGTGATGGTGTTCCGCTGCCAACCGAGCGGCAGGGGGAATTCCTGAAGCTCCTCCCCCAGGACCGGGGTCACCGAATCTCCATGATTGTCCACACCCAATGCCAGACACCAACAGCTTTCCGCAGCACGGAGACTCCGCCCATCGAAGCGTCCAACCGGGCCATGGGCTGGACGGACCGCGGAAACTTCGACGGCGACGGCGTGAACGATGTCCTCGCCCGGGACCGACAGGGTAATCTGCACCTGTACCCCGGGCACGGGGCCGGCGGCTGGCTGGCGCCGTCAAGAGTAGGGTCGGGCTGGCAGATCTTCGACAAGACCATCGCAGCCGGAGATTCCACTGGTGATGGGGCAGCGGACATTTTGCCCGCGACCCCAACGGCTTCCTCTACCAGTACCCCGCGAACGGAACTGGCGGCTGGAACACACCATTGTTGGTAGGCAGCGGCTGGGACATCTTCAAAGACCTCATCTGATCGTTTGCCGTTTCCAGGACCAATTTCGCAGCTATAGGGTTCCCCCGCCGCACCCATCACGCACCACAGGTCGGCATCGGGTGCCGTGCCGACCTGTGGTGCAGTCATCATGCGATGAGTGAGCCTGCAGTTGTCTCCCTGTCAGGCTTGGCTGCCGCTCAGTCCTTCCGCAGGAAATCGCTCCCAAACACGGTGGGCAGCAAGCAGTTCCTGGACTGGGCGAACCACGGCGTCGGGCGCGTCACCAACAACAACTCCGCTACCCTCCGCGGGGATGCCGGCCGCCTGCAGAGCCGACACACCGGATCCCCATGCCGCGATGGCCTTGGCGTGGCGGAAGGCTTCTGTCAGAAGAAGAGCTACCCGGGGATCAAGAGCGGGTGAGGGTGCACCGGCCTTGGCGTCCCTGCCCACTGCTGCGTCCGGTGCCGGAGCCCCGCTTCCCGCAACAATAACGGCGTCGAATTCCGTGGATCGCGCAGTGAGGTAGGTACGCTGAACAGCAACGGCGACGCCGTCCTCCGCGCCCAGGAAACCGCCAACGGGTGCGATGACCAAAGGCGTGATGCCCTCAGCGTCCAGGGCTTCGCGTGCAGCAGCGACCTGCGACGCGTCGCTGCTGTCGTCAGCAATAATCCCGACTACGCGGCCCGCGGCAGGCCAAGTCCCACCGATCTGCGATAGTGCTGGGCTCGGATCGGAGTCAGGGACCTGAACGGTGGCCCCGGGAACCGGCATACCAAGTCCGCGGGCGACGGCGGCGCATAGTCCGGCGTCGATATTGGCCAAGGCCATAAGTTGCCGTTCCCGGATAGCCGCTTCGTAGCACTTGCCGAGTTCGAACGTGTACGCCTGCACGATGTGGTCCTGCTCCACCGGAGTCATGCTCCGGAAGAACAGCCGCGCCTGGCTGAAGTGATCATCGAACGAAGCCGGGTTGCGCCGTTCCTTGATGGACTCCGCAAGGGCCTCGGGAACATCCACGAAGGCTCCAACGTCCTGACCGGCGAGGAAGGGGCAGCCGCCATCCAGGGAGTTCGGGTGATAGGGGGCCACGCCGCCGGGAACGGCCGTCTGATGCATGCCGTCACGAAGCATGTCATTGACAGGTGCTTGCGGCCGGTTGATGGGGATCTGTGCGAAGTTCGGGCCGCCCAACCGGGAAATTTGGGTATCCAGGTAGGAGAACAGGCGGACCTGCAGGAGCGGATCATTGGTGACGTCAATGCCGGGGACGAGATGACCCGGGTGGAACGCTACCTGTTCGGTCTCCGCGAAGTAGTTCGTCGGATTTGCGTTCAGCGTCATAAGCCCGATCGGCTGGACGGGGGCGAGTTCCTCGGGGACGAATTTGGTCGGGTCGAGCAGGTCGATGCCTTCGAACATCTGGTCTTCGGTGTCCGGGAAAGTCTGCACGCCCAGTTCCCACTCAGGGTAAGCTCCGGACTCGATGGCATCGGCGAGGTCCCTGCGGTGGAAATCCGGGTCCATGCCGTTGATGATCTGGGCTTCCTCCCAGACGAGCGAGTGCACGCCCTGTTTTGGTTTCCAATGGAATTTCACCAACGTGGTACTACCGTCCGCGGCTACCAGCCGGAAGGTATGCACGCCGAAGCCTTCCATGGTCCGGTATGAGCGGGGAATGCCGCGGTCGGACATGTTCCACAGCGTGTGCGCCTGGGCCTCGGTGTGCAGTGAGACGAAGTCCCAGAACGTGTCATGGGCGCTCTGGGCCTGGGGTATTTCCCGATCAGGGTGTGGTTTGGCAGCGTGAATGACGTCAGGGAACTTGATGCCATCCTGGATGAAGAAAACGGGAATGTTGTTCCCGACAAGGTCGTAGGTGCCTTCGTCAGTGTAGAACTTGGTGGAAAAGCCGCGGGTATCCCGTACCGCATCCGCCGAACCCCGGGAGCCCAAAACGGTGGAGAAGCGGACGAAAACCGGAGTTTCGACGTCGGCGGCCAGGAACCCGGCCTTCGTGATCTTCGATGCCGTGCCGTAGGAACGGAACACGCCGTGTGCGCCCGCGCCGCGGGCGTGGACAACGCGCTCCGGGATGCGCTCGTGATCAAAGTGGGTGATCTTTTCCCGCAAGTGGTGGTCCTGAAGCAGAACAGGTCCGCGGGCGCCTGCCCGCAGGGAATGATCAGTGTCCCCCAGCCGGAGCCCCTGGGCGGTTGTCAGGTACTGGCCCGATTGCGCGCGGGAGTTCACCGGCGCACCGGTGGGGCTTCCCGTCGGGGAGACCGCCTCCGGTGCTTGCTGATCGGGCTTAGGGGGCAATGGCTCACGCGGGGTTGTCGGCTCTTCAACTGTGGGAGGCTCACTGGAGGGAGCGCCGGGAATCACGGTATTGTCCTCAACTGGCACGATTTGTTCTCCTTTTAGTTCGCTGCCTTAACCCGAAAGCTAAGCTTGCTTACTAATCCTAGGGTGATGTTCACAACATCACAAAGCGGGCCTTTGCTTCGATACTGGGCGATGTCCTGGGAGCAAAGCACCCCTTGGGTCGCCATCGCCGTCATGACCATCGCCGCGGGGGCACTTACCCTCACCGGAAACTTGGGCTCCCTGGCAGAAACTGTTGTGCTCCTGCTCTTGTTTGTCTTCATCAGCACCAACCTTGCTGTGCTTGTACTGCGCAAGGACAAGGTTTCCCACCAACATTTCCACGTCCCGATCGTGGTCCCCTACCTGGCCCTGACAAGCAGAGTCCGCAGCGACGCCGGCAACTGCGTCGGCTTCGGCGCGGAACGAACGCTTGGACTCCCAGGCAGGCGCCGCCCAACGGAACGCAGCCGGACGGGCAGAGGGAAATGGAGATCCTAGTTCTCCTTCGCGAAGACCTTCTTGGCCACGGTCATCGCGCTCATTCCGTTGGGCCAGCCCGTGTAGAAGGCGAGGTGGAGGATGGCTTCCTTCAACTCTTCTTCGGTTACCCCGTTTTGGCGTGCATAGTCGAGGTGAAACGTCAGTTGTTCGGCTTTTCCCGTAGCCGTTAATGCAGCGACGGTGATCAAGCTACGGTTTCTCTTGGACAAGTCCCCGCGTTCCCATATTTCGTCGAACAGCACCTTGTCGGTGTAGTGGACCATTCCGGGCGCAAAGTCACCGAACGCGTTTTGCCCGCCGGTCCATCCTGCACGTGGTTCCTCCGGCATGTCTTTTCCTTTCGTGTTGAGATTCCATAGGAATTCAATGACGCCAGATATGGGAGTCACCGGTGAGGGGCGTACCAACAGGGCATCCCTCGCAATGCGTGGACGTCGTAGCCTTGGGAACGTGGACAACCGGAACGAAGTTCGAGAATTTCTCATGTCCCGCCGTGCGAGGGTAACCCCCCAGCAGGCCGGCCTGGCAGTTACCGGGAACCGCCGCGTGACGGGTCTCAGACGCAACGAGGTAGCAGCCCTCGCCGCTGTAAGCGTTGAGTACTACGCCAAGATTGAGCGCGGGAATCTCTCCGGGGTCTCAGATGCTGTCCTCGATGCACTCGCGGTGGCCCTCCAACTGGACGACGCTGAACGCGAACACCTCTTCGACCTTTCACGCGTCGCCAACGGCGCTGTCCACGCCGTGCGCAAGCGCAAATCGCAGCAGTGGGTGGCGAGGGAAAGCCTGACACGCGCCCTCGCCGTGATAACGGAAGGGCCGGCATTCGTGCGCAACGGCCGGATGGACATCCTCGCCACCAACGCGCTGGGCCGGGCGTTCTACGATCACGTCTTCGACGGTCCAGGGCAGGGCAACCTGGCCCGGTTCTGCTTCCTCGACGAACGGGCCAAGGATTTCTACCCGGGCTGGGAAGCGGCTGCAGACGTCACCGTCTCAATTCTGCGAACTGAGGCAGGACGCGACCCGGAAGACAAACGGCTTCACGACCTGGTTGGGGAGCTTTCCACTCGAAGTGAAGCGTTTCGGACCCGGTGGGGGTCTCACAATGTCAGGCGGCATGGATCCGGCACCAAGAGCTTCCACCACCATGAGGTAGGCGAACTCACGCTGACGTATGAAGGCCTGGAGCTGACCGCAGAGCCGGGCCTGTCATTGCTCATCTACACGGCCGAACCTGGCTCTGCCAGCGAGGAACGCTTACGGCTCCTCGCCAGTTGGGCCGCCACGCTCCAACAACAGAACGACGCCGGGCCGATAGTGCCGCACGTCGACTCGCCCAGGGGTACGCAACCCTAAGGGCAACTTCCGTCGTCCCGCACCTTGGATCCCCCTATTCGGCACGAACACGTTCCAAACGAAGACACCACCGCATTCAACAGCACAATGGAGGCATCAGCATGCATACAAGAACTCTCGGACAGGGACTTGAGGTATCGGCCATCGGTCTAGGTGCCATGGGCATGTCCCAAAGTTACGGGCCCAACCCCGGCAGCCGCGATGAAATGGTCAGCGTGCTCCGTTCAGCCGTCGACCATGGCGTCACCTTCTTCGATACTGCGGAGGTATACGGCCCCTATGTGAATGAGGAACTTGTCGGCGAGGCACTGGAACCGATCCGCGACCAGGTGGTGATCGCCACCAAGTTTGGCTGGGACATCCAAAACGGCGAAAGCGTCGGGCTGAACAGCCGCCCGGAACAGATCCGCCGAGTCGCCGAAGATTCCCTCAAGCGGCTCCGTACTGACGCCATCGACCTGTTCTATCAGCACCGGGTCGACCCCGAGGTCCCCATCGAGGATGTCGCCGGCACCGTCCGGGATTTGATCTCAGAGGGCAAGGTACGGCACTTCGGACTGTCCGAGGCTTCCGCCGCCACAATCCGACGGGCCCACGCCGTGCAGCCTGTCGCTGCCCTGCAAAGTGAGTACTCGTTGTGGACGCGGGACCCCGAGGCCGAAATACTTCCAACCCTCGCCGAACTCGGTATCGGCCTTGTTCCCTTCAGCCCCTTGGGTAAGGGCTTCCTCACCGGTACGGTTACCGCGGACACCACCTTCGCCGAGGGCGACATCCGCAACCGTGTCCCGCGTTTCACTGACGAAAATCTGGCCGCCAACCAGGCTCTTGTTGCACACGTCATCGAACTCGCTGCGGCGAAGGATGTGGCTCCTGCCCAAATCGCACTGGCATGGCTTCTCGCCCAGCAGCCATGGATCGTCCCCATTCCGGGCACGCGACGTACCGCGCGCATCAAGGAGAACGCCGAAGCTACCCGTATCGCGCTCACTGCCGACGAGGTTGCCGACCTCAATGCCCTCGCGCGAAATGTTGGAGTCCATGGCGACCGCTACAACGCCACGCATATGGGCTACGTCAACGGCTGAAGCACCGAAATAGCCAGTGGCATTTGCCCGTCTTGGGGCGCAGAGTTTACGGTGAATAGTAAGGAGCCTGCGCATCAAGCTCTGAAGGAGGCCCCCGACGGCAACGGGACAGCGGCAATGGACCCACGACAATCAGCTCGAAACCTTCTCCAACGAGAGGCCATCACGCTTGAACAGTTATGGATCAAATACTGGGCGGAAGGCGGCAATGCCACCCCCGTCGAATTGGATGCCTACGTGCACGAGGCGCTAAAGCCCCACGAATTCGAACTAACCCTCATCGCCTGGGCAATGGAAGGGATGCCGGGCAGCTAGCAATCCTGCTCTAACGCTTTGGCGGAAGAGCAAGCTTGAAGACTTTGGCCCACGCTGAGCCGACCTGCTTCAACAGCGGCCCAGTGGTGTACTTCAGGTCGTAGCGTTGGCAGATGTCGCGAACCTTCGGTGCAATCTCCGAATACCGGTTGGAGGGAAGGTCCGGGAAGAGGTGGTGCTCGATCTGATGCGACAGGTTTCCCGTCATGAGGTGCATGAACCGTGGGCCTGAGATGTTTGCGGAGCCGATCATCTGACGCACGTACCAGTCGCCGCGGGTTTCGCCTTCGACCATTTCCTCGGTAAACGTGTCCGTTCCTTCCGGGAAGTGCCCGCAGAAAATGACCGCGTGCGCCCAGACGTTCCGTACGGCGTTGGCCACGAGGGTGCCGTAGAGGGCTTGCTTACCTGAACCCGTGAGCATGGCCAAAGCCGGTGTAGCTGCGTAGTCCTTGGCGAACTGCTTGACAGCTTTACGTCCCAGCGCCTTGAGGTCCTTGTTCATGGCCTCCTTGGACTTCAGGCCCTCCTTGTATTCAGGGATCTCCAGATCGTAGATGGCTATACCCCACTCGAAAACGGGCGCCAGCAGGGCGTTGTAGAGGGGGTTGCCCAGGTTGAAGGGCTTCCATTCCTGGTCGGGATCCATCCGCAAAAGGTTGTACCCGACGTCGCGGTCCTTGCCTACAACGTTGGTCCAGCGGTGGTGAAGATCGTTATGCGTGTGCTGCCATGAGCGCGAGGGGGTAACGAAGTCCCATTCCCATGTGGTGGAGTGGATGTCCGGATCGCGCATCCAGTCCCACTGGCCATGGAGGATGTTGTGGCCGAGTTCCATGTTCTCGAGGATCTTGGCCACGCTCAGGAGGGCTGTTCCGGTGATCCAGGCGGCCTTGTTCTTGCTGACCAGCAGCGCAGCCCGCCCGGAAACTTCCAAACCACGCTGGATCTTGATCATGCGCCTGATGTACGCAGCATCGGTGGAGCCGCGTTTGGCCAGGATGTCGTCTCGGATGGCATCGAGTTCACGGCCAAGTTCAGCTACTTGCTCATCACTCAGGTGCGCGGCGGCCGGTGGACGCACTGTGGGGCTGCCCGCCTCAGCAAGGGCGCCGGGCCGCGTCTTGAGCCCGACGGCGGGGGCTGGACTTTTGGCTGAAACTACTGACATGCGGTTGTACTCCTCAGAGTTTGAGGTTGACGGGCCCGGCGGCTGCCGAGACACACGTTTGGATGAGTTCGCCCGGTTCCCCGTGCACCTCACCGGTGCGAAGGTCCCGGACGTTGCCCGAAAGCAGCGGAGTCAGGCAGCTGTGACAGATGCCCATGCGGCAGCCACTGGGCATGAGGACGCCTGCATCCTCCCCGACGTCAAGGAGGGGGACGCCGCCGTCGGCCATGACCTCACGGTCCGATGCTTCGAAGGTGACCAAACCGCCTTCACCGCCGCCACCCCTCGTAAGGTCGGTGCTGAACCGTTCGATGGTGAGTGAGCCCTCCGCAGCTCCGCCGGTGCCTGCCTCCCCCGAGGTGGCGGCAGCTGTCAGCGCGGCTTCGTTCCACAGCGCCTCGGCATCATCCAGGAAGCTCTCGGGGCCGCAGGCATATGCGGCCCGCTCCTGCCAGTCCGGGCAAATTTCCTCAAGGGCAGCCGGAGAGGTGAAGCTCAGACGTCCGCGACCGCCCGTGTGCCACTGAACCAGGCGGAAATTGGGAAACTGATCAGCAAGCTCGGCCAGCTCTTCACGGAAAATACTCTCATCTTCCGCGCGGGAGGAATGGATCAACATAACATCCGCGTCGGGGCGGCTGGGGACGAGGGTCCGAATCATTGACATGACGGGAGTGATGCCGCTTCCCGCAGTGAGCATGAGAAGGGAGCGTGGGTGCTCCGGCAGGACGAAGTCGCCCTGGGGCGGGGCCAGGAAGAGTACGTCGCCAACCTTGGTCTCTCGAACCAGCGCTCCAGATACAGCCCCAACATCAGTGACCGTAATAGCAGGGTCCTCGCCTGCCGGCGCACTCAGGGAATAGGAACGCCACTGGCGGACCCCGTTGAGCTCAACGCCGATCCTTGCCCACTGGCCCGCGAGGTGGGCGTGCCAGCCACGGCCGGGCCGGAAGAAGATTGTCACCGACTGCGCAGTTTCCTGGACTACCTTGGTGACGACTCCGCGCAACTGGCGCGACGAATAGACCGGGTTGAACAGCGCCAGGACGTCTTCCGGGGCAAGCGGCGTGGTTAAAACCGAGGCGATGCGGGCCAGCGGCCGAAAGTTGAACATGGGCTACTCTTCGAAACGAGGGAAAACAAGGACCCCCAACCGCGTCGGCCGGAATGTCCGCTAACAGAAATATCATAAGCATACTTACGATACCTCTCCCCCAAGACTACTCCTACACATAGGGAAAGCCCCTCGGAAGGGGCTTTCAACGGGTACGGGACATGATGCTTGGATTGGTCAGCGGTGATGCGCTCCTCCTCCCCGGGCCATGTGGCCCATGCCGGTTGCAGTAGCAAGACAGTAATACCTTCGCCCGGTTCTACGCAAACCTTTATTGGTGTGGGACGACTACTGCGCGGGCACTGAGCTGTCCGTCGGCCAGTTTGCGGTACGCCGTGAGTCCATCCGTGAGGCTAAAGGTCTCGATCTCGGGGACGATTTGCCCCGCCCTGTACATGTCCACAACTTCATGAAGCTCCTCGATGGTGCCCCAGTAGGTGTTGGTGATAGTGGATTCGTAGGGCGTGTTGAAGAAGGTCCACTCATGCAGGCCGCCGGCAATCCCGACGACGGTCAGCCGGCCGCCCTGCGCCATGGAGCCGGTGGCGATGGCGATCGTAGGCGTCACGCCGACGAAGTCGAAGGCAGCGTCCACGCCGCGTCCACCGGTGATTTCCCGGATCCGTGAAACCTGGTCGGGACCGCCAGGGACCGTCAAAGCCCCTGCCGCTTCAGCCTTGGCCATCGCTTCGGGCTTCATATCGGTGGCAATAATGGTGGCGCCCGTCAGCGCCCTGAGGATCTGGACGGCGATCTGGCCCAAGCCGCCAAGTCCAACCACCAGTGCGAACCGGCCACCGCCATTCAGGTGCGGCAGCGCCTTCTTGATGGCGTGGTAGGGCGTCAGGGCTGCGTCCGCGAGCGGCGCCGCGGCGATGGGGTCCGCATCGCCAAGCGGGATCAGGTTGCGGACGGGTACTGTGACGTATTCGGCCATTCCGCCGTCGCGGCCCAAGCCAATGCCAAGGTAGGGGTTGGTCGCGGCGTTCTCGCAGTAGGTGTCCTGGCCGCGGGAGCAGGCCTTGCAGTGGCCACAACCGATGGGCCCGTAGACCAGATATGCGCCACCTCTTTCGATGCCCTCAACGCCCGGCCCCAGCTCCTCAACCCAGCCCGAGTTCTCGTGGCCCAGTACGAAGCCCTTGGCCATGTTCCCAGGAACCTCCGCGGTGAAGTCCTGGAAGATGCTGACGTCCGAATGGCAGGCACCAGCACCCGCAACCTTCAGTAGCACTTCGCCCGGCCCGGGTACAGGCCGGGCCACGTCCTCGAGTTCGGGGAACTGCTTCCACTCTTTGAATACGATCGCGCGCATTTGATGCCCTTCTTGTCTCTGTTGAAATCTCTTGTTGCGTGAAGACTTTGTTGCCTGACTCAGCGGGCGGCGGATCCGCCGTCGACGTCCTTCAGCACGATGGATGTACCTATCTATCCGACATATGTTGGATAGTTAGAACGGTACGCTTGAAGCGGCCGATTTGCCACCGCCGGAGGCCAAGATCACTTTGGAGTGTGACCTGCACAATGTTGGAACCGAATCAGGACGCTGAAGCGCCTGCCTACCGTGATCCCCGGGCCCGGCGTAGCCGCGAGAAGCTGGCGGCGGCCATCTTGGACCTGGCATCAGAGCACGACGCCGGAACGTTGTCCGTGGGGCAGGTCGCCTCCACTGCCGGGGTCAACAGATCAACGTTCTACCAGCACGCCGCATCTCCTGCAGCGCTGCTCCGGCAGGTTTTATCCGAGGAGCTGGACGCCCTCCGCGAAGCCCACCTCAGCGCGGGAAGCGACATCGGTCCGGCCGTCCTCGCGGTCACTGCCGATGTTGCCAGGCACGTAGACCGGCACCGAAACATTTACCGCCGGGGTTTGGTCACGGACACCGGCAGCGGCGGGCTGCACGCGATGCTCGGATCCCACTTCGAGGCATCAGTCCGCCAACTGCTCGCCCGTCGGGCCATCGAAATACCGGCACCGGGCGGCCGCGAAGTACCACCACCCATGGTGGCCCGCTTCATCGCCTACGGCGTGGTGGGCGCCTTGGAGTCGCGCCTTTTGGAAGCCTCACCCCGAACCGTCGACGAATTCCTCGCCGACCTGCGCGAACTGCTCCCGGACTGGTGGCCCATAGGCTGAGGGTCATCAATTTTGGGGCGAAGTGAAGGGCGTGAGGCTTTGCCGGGTCATGCCGAGGGCCGGATAGGCTTCTGGGTACCGCTATCCGGCCCTGGCGGGCGGAGCCGCTGCAAGCAACCCAGCGAGGTTGGGGGACATTCGCCGCTGCCTACGGAATCCGCTTCTCTAACTAAAGACCCTGGGCGGGCGGTCCGCACGAGTAGTCAGTACTCGTTTTTGCGCCCACACATCAGGGCAGGATACCTACGCGGATGCGCTGACGCGTGGGGCACGGAAGCGTCCGCCGGGAGATGGCGAAATCAGCAATGGCACTGCATTCCGAACTAGAGCGGCCTTCCCCTCCACCCCTCC
Organism: Arthrobacter sp. B0316-5-4; assembly: GCF_059090325.1. Lineage (NCBI taxonomy): Bacteria > Bacillati > Actinomycetota > Actinomycetes > Micrococcales > Micrococcaceae > Arthrobacter > Arthrobacter sp. B0316-5-4. Next base: position 344,861 of record NZ_JBNHFN010000002.1, on the reverse strand, counting down.
TGATCCACCCGCTTGACCTGCCCCGCCGGGAACCACTGAACGTGATAGACCCGCTGGTCATCGACCCACTCGACCAATCCATAGGACCTCGTGTACTTGATCGCCCGCCCGTAGATCTCACTGACCCGCACCAACGGCTGGCTTCCAGCTTCCATTTCAATGATCTTGCCGTCGTCAGGCTTGGGGTGGTTATCGTCCGCGGCCGTCTGGGCCATCATGCGGGCGAAAGCGTTGGAGTCTTGCTTAGGTCTCATAAGACAAGATTAGAACATATCTTCGAATGCGGTGTTGCGGGCGCCGGCTTTGCCGAAATCACCTTCACCACCAACGTGCTTGACCGCATTGACCAGCTAGCGGGACCGTGACAACGCAGAGACCGTGGATGTCGTCACCGCCCAGTTACGTGGCGAGGGCCCCGAGCTCCGGCCTACGGCAGCGACGCCTAAACGGAATAGTCAGTCCCCGCCGTCGGTTGTGTTGATGAACGAAGCGACGCCCCGCCCTACAGGAAGCACCCAGACATCACCATGAACCCGACACCCACGAAGACCTTGTCCGAAGTACTGGCTGACGCCGACACCGCTGGTCATGACCACGCGGCCACGGAGAAGGCCAGCGGCCTGCAGCACATCCACAACCACGCCACAGGGGCGATCGTGTGGTTCCCCACGTTGCAGACGTTCCGTCTGACCAGCGACTGGGCCGACGCCGTCGCCGAACAGGAAGCCAGTCTTGAAGCGGCCACGGCTGACGGAACCCCACTACAGGATGCGGCCTCCGGGTTGCTCGCAGAACGGCTTGACTCCCTGCTGGAACGCGCTGCGCAGTCCCCCGACGCCAACGCCTTTGTGGAGGAAAACCTCACGCCCCACCTGACCGAGACGTGGGCCATAGCCGACGCCGTAGCGCGGGCATCCGGATCCGGTCTCCGCGCGGAGACACCGCCCGCGGCCTTTTCCGGCTACCCGTATAACGTATATGCCCAGGACGGCGGAGCCTTTGCCACGGCACTCTGGAATGATGTGATCGATGCCCGCCGCCACAGTGCCTTAGCCGACGAGGCTGCGCGAAAAGCCCTGAAGCCGGTGTCCCGCAAAGCACTGAAGAACGCCGCCAGGAAGGCTGCGCGTCGCTGACGGCCCGGTGCTCGAGCGGGTCCCCTAGAGCATCTCTAGTCCGCGTTTGTGGGTGGGCGGAGGATGAGCGCTATCCAGGTCAGCCAAGTCGCGGGGAGTGAGCCGCACGTCGAGTGCCAGGTGACATTCCTGGACATGCTGCGGGCTTGAAGCTTTAGGAATTGCCAGGACGAGAGGCTGCCTGAGCACCCAGGCGAGGGCTATCTGCGCTGGACTGGTGCCATGTTCTGAAGCGATGCGGGCCAGCACAGGATCAGTCAGCATACGCCCCTGCTCCAGCGGCGAATACGCCATAACCGGGATACCCCTCCCGACGCAGTGCGGCAACAGGTCAAACTCGATGCCCCGGCGGGTCAGGTTGTACAGCCCCTGGTTGGTCGCAACGTCCTGGCCGCCGGGCGAGCCCGCAAGTTCTTCCATGTCCGCCACATCGAGGTTGCTGACGCCCCAGTAGCGGATTTTTCCGGCCCGCTGCAGGATTTCGAAGGCTTCGAGTGTTTCGGCCAAGGGAACTCCGCCCCGCCAATGCAGCAGATAGAGGTCGATGGTGTCCGTTCCCAAGCGGCGGAGACTACCCTCACAAGCGGTCATGGTTTCGCGCAAAGTGGCGTGATGCGGCAGGACCTTGGTGACCAGGAACGCTTCATGCCGCCGTGTTGCCAGCGCCGTTCCGACGAGTTCCTCGGCCGCACCATTACCATACATCTCCGCGGTATCCACTACGGACATTCCCAAGTCCAGGGCCGTATGGATCGCCGCTGTCTCTCGGGCGGCGTTGCCGGGGTGCTCCCCCATGCCCCAGGTTCCGATCCCGAGCACTGGGACAGCCTCACCGGACGGAAGAGCTATTTCGCGCATCGTAACTCCCGTCAGAAAATGCCCGTTCCCGTTGCCGGGATGCATCCCGGCTACGCCCTACTCCTCGCGGTCGATCTCCAAATAGCTAAGCCCGCTCAGATCCAACCAATATCTGGTCGGCGTCTGTACCAACCGCAGCAGGACGCCCTGGCAATCACGGCAACGCACCACTATTCCGGGCGCGTCGGTAAAGACCATGGCCGCCCCAAAGGCGCGTACTGCACCGCAGTGCCTGCAGCGCCCGAGCGCGGCGATGATGTCGATCCGAAAGATTTCGGACAGGGCGCCCGCCGCTGCGTTTCCGTCTACATACGGAATGGGCTCGTGGGGTCCTGCGTCGATGTCCTGATCCTCGGGTTCGGGGAAAACGAAGTTGTCGGCGCTGCTCACTGGATGCCTCCCGTCCCGCCAAACCGTTCGGTTCGTATCGACTCTGCCGAATAGCCAGCCATCACGAGCCAATCCGCTACGGCCTCCACGAATACCGTTTGGCCGCACACGAACACGTCGGGATTCTCCTCAGCAGGGAAGATCCTGGCCAAAAGGGTGTCGGCCGTGAGGCGGGCCGGCATGACCGGCCAGCCCTCCGGCGTCGAACGCGTATAAACATAGTCGACGGTCAACTTGGCCGATTCGCGCTCCAACCGGCGTAACTCCTCCCGGTAGAGCAACGTGTGGGGAGACTTGAGGGAGTACAGCAACCGGAATGGGGACGCGTTGCCGGAAGCCTGATGGGCGCGGATCATGGACATCAGTGGCACCACGCCGGACCCTCCCCCGATCAGCTGCACAGGGTTCTCCCTGCTGGGCCGCCAGACAAACCAGCCGCCTACGGGTCCGCGAATTTCCAACTGGTCCCCCACGGCCAGGTTGCGGACAAGATAGGGCGACACTTCGCCGTCGGGCAGTTCATCAACGGTAATTTCCAGATGCCCATCCATACCGGCAGACGCCACCGAGTAGGAGCGGATGGCGGTGTACCCGTCGTCGGCGGTAAGTCGGATGTCGATGTGCTGGCCCGCCAGGTGTCCCATCAGGCCCTCCACCCGGAGCCGTATGGTCCGCGCTGTGTCGGTTTCGTCCGTACCGCCGACCACTTCCGCGACCTGCCACATGGAGCTCACGGCAGGCGCCTCACGAGTACCGCTCCTCTCGCCACGGATTGCCGTGAAGGTGATAACCGTTTGATTCCCAGAAGCCGGGAACGTCCTCCCCCGTCAGTTCCAAGCCGTGAATCCATTTGGCGCTTTTCCAGAAATACAGGTGAGGCACCAGAAGTCGCGCCGGCCCGCCGTGGGCCCGCGCAAGCGGTTCTCCATCGAATTCCGACACCACCCACGCCTTCCCGCCGAGGAGATCCCACAGCGGAATGTTCGTTGTATAGCCGCCGAAGGAGTGTGCCGTGGCGAAGTCACTGGTCGTTTCGACGCTTTCGAAGAACGTATCCACCGGCACTCCCCGCCAGCTCGTTCCAAGCTTGGACCAACTGGTCACACAGTGAATGTCCTGGGTAATTTCCTCCTGCGGCAAAGCCATGAAGTCATCCCAGGACCAGGAATACCGCTGGCCTTCCTCCGTGGTGATGAAGAACTCCCATGTGTCTATGGGGATCAGCGGAGCGGGTCCCGCCGTCAGGACGGGGAAATCGTGTGTCTCATGCTGCCCGGGAGGCAGGGCAGTATTCTCCGACCGCCGTCCACGGAATCCGGACGAAATGATACCCATGATGCACCTCCGCAGTGGAGCTCCACCCGGCCAAAGGCCGTTGATTCCCCCACCATAGGGCAACCTTCAGCCGCGGTCCAGAGAGTCAGCGGGACTGGGTTTAGGCCGCCTTGGAAAGCGTTACGTAGCTGCCGCCATCAGGGCCGTCGGGAGCGCCGGGTACCATGACATAGCTGCCACGAGTAGCTGGAGACACTTTTCGGTTGCCGGGGACGGTGACGTAGGTAGCTTCACCACGGGCCCGGAAGCTGGCAGTGGAAAGCGTTACGTAGCTGCCGCCGAGCAGGGCGGTGTTGATGACGGTGACGGCCGTAGCCGTGTCACCGGCGGGTGTTGAGGTTGCGGGGCGTTCAGTCATTAAAGTCATGGGTTTTCCTTGGGGTTCAGGATCATGGCCAGTTGGGGATTCCAGTACCGCTCAAGCGGAAGGGTGTTTGCGGTCTTGTTGCGCGCCCAGCCGGCCCGGGAATGTTCACCGGTGCGGTACTCAAGGGCTGCTCTGGCCTATACCGAGTTTATCTTCTTATTTTGAATAGCTCACAATAACGTGGGGAGACTCACGTGAGGGATGAGCCGATTATCAAAAATATGTAGACCGGTCTATTATTTTCTTATGGCATCCAAAGGAAATCTGACAAAGGAACGGCTCACCGAGTCCATGCTCCAACTCATCCAGACCAGCGGCTACAGCGGCACGGGCCTGAATGCTGTGATCGAACATGCCGCAGCACCCAAAGGGTCGATCTACTTCCACTTCCCCGACGGGAAGGAGGGCCTGGGTGTCGCAGCAGTCGAACTCGCAGCGAAGCAGTTCGAGACGCTCATTGCAGAGGCTGCAGTTTCTGCGGGCGGTGCGGCGGAGGCCGCCCGCGCCGCAATCGAGGCCCTGGCGACCATCATCAGCGAGAGCAACTTCAGGTTGGGCTGCCCGGTCTCCGTCGTCACCCTGGAGATGGGCGCGGAGAGCGAGCGACTGCGGCAGGCGTGCGCCACCGCCTTCGAATCATGGATCACCCCAACCGCCGCGTTGCTCGAGGCAAACGGTCTTGGCGCCAAGGAGGCCCGATCCTTGGCAACGGTCATTGTGTCGACAATCGAGGGTGCAGTGATCGTCTCCCGCGCCATGCAGGACACCCAACCCTTGGCCTCGGCCGCTGATGTTGTGGCAGAGCTCATTAACCAGCGCCTCGAGAGCGTTGGGAGGACACGATGACAGCACACGTAGGCCCCCGTCACGCCTTGGTCTTCGGTGCCTCGGGGATGGTCGGCAGGCACCTCGTCCTAGCCCTTGCCCAAGCTGGCGCGAACGTCACGGCGGCAGTTCGGACTGTCGAGTCCGGAGAGCGTGTTGAGCAATGGCTGAGGCAGCATGGCCTAACACGGAGCATCCGCACGACGATCGTCGATTTCGATGCTCCGGAAATCGTCGCGGGCGGCCCTGCGGCGTTCCCGTACATCACCGAGATCCACAACTGCGCCGGGTCCTACCGCTTCGGCATGAGCCCCCAAGAGGCACGTAGCGCGAACGTTGGCATCGTCGAGAAGCTGATGGACTTCGCCGAGGACCTCCCTAAACTGCAGCGGGTGGTCCACGTGTCGGGCTACCGCGTCGGCGGACAGGACCCAACCACGGTTCCCTGGCCAGAAGACCACCGTACGGCGGCCTACAAGGAACTTGGCGCCTACGAAGCCTCAAAGGTGGAGTCCGACGCTATCTTCCAGGCCCGGGCCTTGGAGCTCGGGATCCCCTGGACCATTGTCAATCCATCCAGCGTGATCGGCGACAGCGTCACCGGCGAGTCCGATCAGTTCATCGGGCTGGCCAGTACTATCGAGCAGATCTGGGACGGCGCCGTATCCGCGCTGCCGGGAAACGAAACGACGTTCCTACCGGTCGTTACGGTCGACTACTTGGCGGCCTTCATGGCTACAGCAGCCGTAGATCCCAACGCTGCGGGCAAGGCCTATTGGATTCTCGACGACGCCACCCCGCCGCTGGCAGACCTGCTCACTCACGTCGGCCGGCACCTCGGTGCAAAGGTCCCGCGTTTAAGAATGCCCGTTGCTCTCATCAAGCGGCTCCCTCAGCGGATCACCAAGGCGGATCCCGAGACACTCACCTTCATGTCCGCCGACCGCTACCCGACCCAATCCGCCGTCGAGTTCGCCGACAACCACGGGATCCAGATGCCGGACGTGCTGGTGTCTCTCGAACGGTGGGCCGACTACCTGGCCGCGCATCGGTTTGGTGCCGGCAAGGCGGATGGCCGTCGATTCGTTGACGCCGGAGGCCTTCGGACATTCGAACTCGGCCTGCCCGGATCAAGCCGGGTGATCCTGCCCGGCTTGCCAGTCAACGCAGACACATGGGCCGAAGTGGCCTCGGGCATCGGAGCGCGGGCCGTCGACCTCCCCGGGCTCGGCCTCAGCGGCGGAACGGGCGCCCAGGACTGGGAACAGTGGCTGCCCGCCATCCTCGGTGGGGAACCTGCTGACCTCATCGGCCATTCCATCGGTGCGGCTGCGGCAGTAGTCGCGGCTGACCGATTCCCGGAGCGGGTCACGTCCCTCACCCTGATCGCACCGTTCTTCCTCCAAGCGCGAATGGGGGCTTCGGCCAGGCTGCGGCCGCTCGTACGTACATATTTACGGCACACCAACCCGGCGCGACTGTCGCACCAACTGACCGGATCAGAGGCGAGCGCCTCTGCCCTCGGCTCCAGCGTGGCGGACCTCAAGCGAAGCCGCGCCAAGGGAGTGGCCGAGCATCTTGCCCTCGCGGCCTCAAAGCAGTGGCGTGCCGAACTCCGGGAGGCACTTGGGCGATTCAGCGGGCCGGTCCGCATCATTACGGGAAGCGACGACCCGATCGCTCCGGGCACAGTTGGGCAGCTCGAGTCACTTCCCAATGTTGAACTCATTTCGGTGCCAGGCGCCGGGCACCATCCGCAACTGACGCATGGCGATGCTCTCGTGGACCTGCTCAAAGGACCCCTGACGCGAGGGCATACCCGGAGTTTCAGCGCTGCCACGGATACGCTCATCCACGGCGGCCCATAACGCACAACAAGGGGATGGGCCAGCACGCGCTGGCCCATCCCCCGCCGTGACAACCCCCAAAGGCGAGTGCGCAGAGTCAGCCCTACAGGTTCATGCGTACCATGCACCTAATCGTCATGTCGGTAGTACATCGCGGTCATGGCCCTATCAGGATCCAGCCGATGAAGGATGCCTTCGGTGATCTCGGTGAGCTGGGCTATCTGCTCCGGAGTGAGGGCGTCGATTACGTGTTTGCGAACGTTCGCCACGTGCCCCGGAGCGGTCTGCTCGACTTTATGCCACCCATCCAGGGTAAGCCGGGCATTGGTAGCGCGTCCGTCCTCCGGGCAGGGGAAGCGTTCCACCATTTTCCGCTCCTCGAGCCGACGAACCACATGGGACAGCCGAGGCAGAGTTGCGTTTGTCTGGGCGGCGAGGGCCGTCATCCGCAAGGTCTTCTGCGGAGCCTCCGAAAGCATTGCAAGGACGTAGTACTCGAAGTTCGTGAGATCGGCGTCGCGTCGCAGCTGGGAGTCCAACACATTGGGCAGCAGCTCGACGACGGCCGCCAACCTCACCCACGCCGCCGCCTGCTCTTTCGTCAACCAGATCTCGTTCATGGGAAAAATTATGTCGCCTTTTACTTGTAACGACAACCAACGACTGATAATTTAGTTGTAGCAACAACCAATACCAGCGAAACAATCGAAAGGTACGTCATGACTCACGTAAGCATCATCGGAGGCGGCAACATGGGTCCGGCCATTGCCGAGGTTGTCACCCGCGGAGGGAACACGGCCGACATTTACACCAGCGCGGACCTGGACAAGCCGATTGCCGGAGACGTAGTAGTCCTGGCCGTTCCTTACCCTGCTCTTTCAACAGTGCTCGGCCAGCGCGCGCCTCAGCTTGAAGGCAAAATCGTTGTAGACATCACGAATCCCCTGAACTTCGAAACCTATGATTCGCTGACAGTTCCGGCCGATGCATCGGCAACCTCAGAGCTGGCCGCGGCGCTGCCGAACTCACGGGTGATCAAGGCCTTCAACACCAACTTTGCCGCAACCCTTGCGTCCGGCCAGGTCAACGACCAGCCCACCACTGTCCTCATCGCAGGAGATGACGCAGGGGCTAAGTCCTTGCTCACTGACGTCGTTACGGCTGGTGGCCTGCGTGTAGCTGACGCTGGTTCCCTGCGCCGCGCCCGTGAGCTTGAAGCACTGGGTTTTCTGCAGATCACACTCGCGGCGTCGGAACAGACGTCCTGGTCTGCCGGCTTCGCCCTCATGAACTAGGCGCACCCGGCACATGAGCACGCTACTCACCCCCACCGTCGCCTGGCACGCTTCGAATGGAGATGCAGGCCAGCCATTGGTGGTGCTTCTCCATGGTCGCGGCTCCCGCGAAACGGAAATCATCGGCCTCGCTGACTACCTCCCCCGGGAAGCCACCTATGTGGCCGTTCGCGCCCCGATCCCAGAAGGACCCGGATACGCATGGTTCGCCAATCGCGGTATAGGTCGACCGCTGGCCGAATCGTTGGCAGAAAACATGGACTGGTTCCGAACCTGGCTCGACGAATCAGCCCAGCCAGGACGGCCAGTGCTGCTGATCGGATTCAGCGGTGGCGCCGCATTCGCCGGAGGTCTCATCCTGGACGACCCCAGCCGATTTGCGGGTGCAGCCATCCTTCATGGAACGCTCCCATTTGATGCCGGCGTACCAACAACCCCTGGCCGCCTGAAGGACAAGCCCGTACTTGTAGCCCAAAGCGATGGAGACCGAGTAATCCCTGCTGAGCTTTTGGCCCGCACCTGGGACTACCTCACCGGCGAATCAGAAGCCCGGGCAACAACAAACAGGTCCACGGGTGGACACAGCATTGATTCCTCGGACGTCAAGGCGCTTGCGGCATGGATCACCGACGTGGTCGGCCAACCAGCTGTTCGGGAAAAAGAGGTCTAGAACCTGAGGTCGCGCGGCCCCGCAAACCCGTTACCAGCGGGGAAGGACCGGGAGGGGACCTTCGGTCTCGATGAATCCGGCATCGCCGCGGGCCAACCATTTCAGGAGCCCCTCCCGGTCGGACTCAACGCGCAGGGCGCCGTCGCCGATCACCCATTCGTCGCGTTCCTCAGTGACCAGGGTCATTCCTGGGGCTCCCTTGGCACGCATCGTGCGCACCACGGCTTCGATGGCGTTCAACAGCGAATCCGGGTCGGCTTCCTCGATGGTCCAGGCAGTTTCCAGGTCATGGTGGTGCACCACCACCTCGGAGACCCGCAGGGCGACGATCGAGGTGGCCGGCAACTCCCGGCCGCCAACCGCTACTTGCGGCGCTGCAAGCTCCCCCGTCAGGCGCTGGGCCTCAACGGCGAATGCGGCAGCCGAATCCCGAACTGCGTCCAGGAGATCTTCGCGCGACAGGGCAGCAAGGGCGGCAATAGCCTCCGTCCGCGCTTCAGGCGAAGGGTACAACTGTCGCTCCTCCCCGGTCACGGCCCAGTCGATCAGCCCCAGCAGGGCCCGTCCGCTGGATGCGACGTGGGCGATCACCTGGGCGCGGGTCCACCCTTCACACAGCGAAGGAGCAGCAAGCTCTTCGTCAGACAAGGAGGAGGCCGTGGCCAGGAACATCTCCGTCTCCCGGCCGAGGCGGGACAGGTCAGAGTGCAGCCGTGCTGGATTAATCATCACGCCAGAATAGCCGCGGCGCCCTGCTCCGGCCACGGTAACGGCCCGCTTATTTCATACCGTCCACCTATGGACTAAGACCCTCGGCGTCACCGCTGCCAGCAAGCCCAATCGAAGGGCGCATTTGCCCTGTTCCTGCTTGATCCATCGCGAATGCAGCCCCTTTGATACACGCACAACGCCCAATGCACCCCCGGCGGGAAACCGGGCATTTACCGCATATGCCCTGCGTCACATTGCCTGTCAGGCTGGATTGCCAGGGCCGGAGCGCGGATCGAAACGAACGCTGCACGGCCTTCCCAGCTCTCGAGAGGACACACGACCATGACATTGCCGTTCCCACAATCCACGATTTCCGGAGAGCCGGGCAGGGAGGCCAGGACAGCCAACTGGGTGGCTTTCATCATCTGCGGGGCCCTCTTGTTTGATGGCTACGACTTGGTGGTCTACGGCACCGTCCTTCCTGGACTGCTCGCTGACGCAGGCCAAATTGGACACTTCGATGCAGCCATGGCCGGACTCCTGGGATCCTGGGCCCTTATCGGTGTGCTGGTGGGGTCACTGGCATGCGGGGCTGTCGGCGACTTCTTCGGCCGGCGCCGGCTGATGCTCGCGGGCATCGCATGGTTCTCCCTGGGTATGTTTGCCACTGCCCTCGCCACCAACGTCGCCGCCTTCGGCGCCCTCCGCTTTGCGACAGGACTGGGCCTGGGCGTCGTCATCGCCAGCGCCGGCGCCACCATGGCCGAGTTCGCACCCGCGGGACGCCGGCAGTTCTACAACGCGATCGTTTACTCGGGGGTACCCGCGGGTGGTGTGCTCGCGTCCGTACTGGGAATCGCATTCCTGGACAGCATCGGCTGGCGGGGTCTGTTCATCACCGGTTCCCTCCCCCTCCTGATCATCCTGCCCCTTGCCTGGCGGAAGCTTCCGGAATCACCGCGGTGGCTGCTGGCCCGGGGACGGGACGAGGAGGCTTTGGCCGCCGCATGGCGCACCGGGGTTCCACTCGCCGAAGAGCAGGTGATCCGGGAAGCCGGCGCCGCCCCGCGGAAGTCCGGGTTCGCCGCCGTCTTCTCCCGCCAGTTCGCAGTGGCGTCCATCATGCTGGGACTGATGTCCTTTTGCGGTCTCCTCCTGACTTATGGACTCAACACCTGGCTTCCCAAAATCATGGAGGGTTACGGATACGGCAGGACCTACGCCCTCTTCTTCCCACTTGCCTTGAATCTCGGGGCCGTTGTGGGTGGATTGGCGGCTTCCCGCATGGCCGACCGGAACGGACCCCAACGGGTTATCGCTGCCACGTTCGCTTTGGCCACCGCGTCCCTGGGACTGATGACCTTCAGCTTTCCGCTTCCGCTTCTCTTCACCTTCATCGCCACCGCAGGAGTGGGTACCCTGGGCACCCAAGTGCTGGTCTATGGTTTCCAGTCCAACTACTTCACCACCAATGCCCGCGCGGCTGGCGTCGCCTGGTGCGCCAGCGTGGGCCGGCTGGGCGGAGTGTTGGGTCCGATCATCGGCGGTTGGCTCGCCGCTGCGGGCATCGGCGGTGCCACCGCCTTCTACATCTACGGTGCGGTGGCACTGATCGGCGGCGCGGTCACCATTCTGGTACCCCGCCAGCACATGCAGGAAATAGTTGTGGCCGCCGCGAAGGAGCGAGAAGATTACGTCGAAAAAATATCTTAGTGGAGCCTTTTATGGTTATTCTATGAATCAATGAGGTTGCAACGCTCCTCATCCCGCACCCCAGGAAGAGGTAGCACGGCAATGGAGATCCGGCAGCTGAAGTACTTCATTGCGGTCGCTGAGGAGCGACACTTCGGCAGGGCGGCCAAGCGCCTGCATATGGCGCAGCCGCCCCTGTCACAGCAAATCCGCCAACTGGAGGACCAGCTCGCCGTCCAGCTCTTCAACCGAACCACCCGGCGGGTGGACCTGACGGCGGCAGGCCAGCTTCTACTGGACCGCGGACGGCAGATCGTCAACGACGTCGAGACGCTCCAGGCGGATGTTTACCAGGTGGGTAAGGGCGCTACCGGCGTCCTCAGGGTGGGGTTTTCCGGGTCGGCAACCTACGGGGTCATGCCCCGGATCGCGCGACTCACGAAACAGGTCCTTCCCGGTTTATCGCTGGAGCTGAACGGCGAGATGCTCACGCCGTCCATGGAAGCCGGGCTGCGGAACGGGACCTTGGACGCGGCACTGCTGCGTCCCCCCGTTGCGTCCGAGGAGATCGACTACCGCGTCGTCACCCAGGAGCCACTCGTCGTCGCGCTTCCTTCCTTCAGCGCGCTGGCGGTGGACCGGCCTGTGGCCATGCACGAATTGCAGGACCAGGACTTCATCGCCTACGCACCCGAGTCCGTCCTGAACCGTATTACCTCGGACCTCTGCCGCCAGGCAGGCTTCGTGCCCCGGATCGCCCAGGTGGTTGGTGAGACCTCGACGATGCTCGCGTTCGTGGCCGCGGGCAGCGGCATCGCCATCATGCCGTCCAGCGTGCGTTCCTTCCAGCTCGACGGCGTCGCTTACCGGGGAATCGACAATGTTCCACAGGTGGAACTCGCGGTTGCCTGGATGCGGGGCCACCCGTCCGCCCTCCTGCAAAACTTCCTGGACATCGTGGCCACGGCAACCGCCGACGCCTCGTCCCCCGCTTCTGCTGATGAAAGGCCCCTCCCATCATGAAGATCGCAGCCATCAAGGCGATCCCCTACTCGATCCCGTACCGCCACCCCCTCCACTTCGCGTCCGGCTCCGTACACGAGGCCGATCACGTCCTGGTCCGGGTCCACACCGATGATGGTGTGGTGGGAACCGCGGACACCCCGCCCCGCCCCTACACCTATGGCGAGACACAGAAGTCCATCGTCGCGGTGATCCAGGACATCTTCGCTCCGCAACTGGTAGGCACCGAAGTCTTTGATCGTGAAAAGATCCAGGCCGTCCTGGCCCGGACCATCCACAACCAGACGGCCAAAGGCGCGGTGGACATAGCCGTGTGGGACGTTATCGGCAAGACGCTGGGGCAGCCGGTCACCAAACTGCTGGGCGGCTATACCGACTCGCTGCGGAAAGGGATGACGTCGCTGACCATCTCGTCGAGCAGGAGACGGCCCTGGAGGTACAGGCGCGCAAATTCTGTAATGTCCTGGTGCGATTGGCCCGAGCCCATGTAGGAGCCGATCAGGCGCTTCTCGCCGAAGAAGAAGTCCGACGCCGGCAGGCTGAGGTTTGTGCCGTCCGGCGCGATCCCCACCAGGCAGGCAGTGCCCCTTTCACGGACCACAGCGAGTGCGGCAGCCGCCGTCCGCGCGTTTCCCACGGCCTCAAAGGAGTAGTCCACGCCGTCACCCAGGATTCTGCGTATCTCGTTGGCAACATCGGTCGAGCCGTTAACAGAATGCGTGGCTCCGTATCGGCGCGCGGCGGCGAGCCGGGCGTCGTCGAGATCCACCGCAACAATCGCCGAGGCACCTGCAAGCCGTGCCCCTTGGATGATTGCCGAGCCCACGCCGCCACAACCGATGACAGCAACCGTGGAGCCGGGCCGCACCTCAGCAGCGCGGAACACGGCACCAACACCTGTGATGATGCAGCACGAGAGCAAACACCCAACGTGCAGCCCCACACCATCCGGAAGCTTTACCAGTGAGTTCTCGCGCATCAGGGTGTGGCGTGAAAAGGCCCCAACATCACCGAGCCGTTCAACGGCTTTGCCCCCTGGCAACTGGAAAGCCGGACGCGGCCGCTGCCGGATGAGTGATGTGCGTTGGCATTGGGTGGGATGGCCCGCCTCGCAATTGCGGCATAGTCCGCAGGACGGTGTGAGCGCGCCAACGACGCGGTCACCGGGCTGCAGGGACGTCACCGCCGAGCCGACGGATTCGACGACGCCTGCCACTTCGTGCCCTACTACCACCGGCAAACCCGTCGGGACTGCTCCGTTCATGTAATGCAGATCGCTGTGGCACAAGCCCACGTGCGAGACCGCAACCCGGACTTCATTGGCTTCCGGATCATCCACGTGGATCCTGGTCAGTGCCAGCGGCTCGTTCACCGCTGTGAGAAGTGCTGCTTCGGTGGTGATCACCATGATCTCCGATCTACGTTGTTGATGTGGGCGAAACCGCCGCGTTTTTTGACACCCAAAAGCGCTCGATGCCTTCAGTGAAAGCGCCGGAGGCCCACGCTTCCCGGGCAGCTTCGTCCTCCCGGGTAAAGGCGTCCTCGATGTCTTTGGTGTGTGGCCGGAGCAAGCCAAGGTGCAGCGCGGTGATCCGAGGGTCCGGATTCCACTGTGCGATCACCTCGGCCGCGCGCCCCAATAGCTGGTCCGACGGGGCGATTTCATCAACGAGCCCGATCTGCAGGGCCTCATTGGCGTTGATGCGCTCCGATCCCAGAATGATTCGCATGGCGTTATTGCGTACCAGGCGGCGCAAGAGGAAGCTCGATGCGTTTGAAATGATGATTCCCCGGTGATTTTCCGGCTGGTAGTACTCCGCGTCCGGGGTAGCGATCCGGAAGTCGCAGCAAAGCGTGATCTCCGAGGCACCGCCGACAGCGATTCCGTTCACCGCAGCGATGACGGGAACCGTGGTCTCGAGAATGGCGCGGGTGATGTCATGGAAGGTGGCGAAGGCCTCGCGCACTTCGGAGTACGTGGTCGGCACCCTCTGGAGGTCTTCGCCGGCGGAAAACGCCCGTCCCGTGCCCGTCAGGACGATGCCGCGAACCTGATTACCCGTCCCCAACCGGCGGATTTCCTGCGCCAGCCGGACCCGCGTTGCCGCGTCCATCGCGTTCAACTTCTTTGGCCTGTTCAATCGGAGGACAGCAACGTCAGCTTCGATGTGCACGTCCAGGTAGTCGTCATTCATGCCTGCCCCCTCCGTTCCCAAAGGCGGCAACCCTCGGCTGTTGCAGGTCATGGGTCATGCCGGGAAATGCATCGGATCGCGCCCTGAGCGCCGGCTTTGACACCCGCTCGGACGGTGTTCGTGGAAAGTCTGCGACGAACTCGACGTACCGGGGAACCTTGAAGCGCGCCAATTCGGCTCGGGCGCCCGCGATGATTCGTTCCGCTGTTATCCGGCTTTGCTCTATTCCTGGGGCCAGTTGAACAAAGGCTTTGACCTCCTCGCCAAACAGCTCATCGGGGACTCCGAGGACGGCCGAGGCGACCACCGCGGCGTCTTTCTCCAAGACCCGCTCAACCTCGGCGCTGGCGATGTTCTCGCCACCTCGACGGACCATGTCCTTGATACGGCCCACCAGGCGGTATCCGCCTGCCTCACGCACCGCGACATCTCCAGTGTGGAGCCAGCCATCACGAAGAGCCTTTGCGGTGTCTTCCTGGCGGTTCCAATATCCGAGCATCATCGGCTGACCCGACGTGATGAGCTCGCCGGGTTCTCCCGGCCCAACGTCCCGGCCGGCCGGGTCAACCACCCTGACCTTCTTGGTGGGTACTGGCTGCCCCAACCGCCCAGTGCCGACGTCGTCCGTACTTTCGGGAAGGCTGATCAGGTCCGCTCCGGTTTCCGTCATCCCGAAGATCTCCCGCCAGGGCGCTCCCCAGCGGGCTTCAAGCCGTTGGTGCAAAGCAGCCGGTATTGCCGAGCACAGAACAAGGCGAAGGTCGTTATCCAGGTCCTCCGGCCTCGGTGGCTGCTTGAACAGAAGCGTGGGCATCGAACCGAGCACGTAACAGAAGGTGGCCCTGTGTCGTCGGACATCCGCCATGAATCCGGATGCTGAGAAGCGGGGCAATACCACCAGTGGCGCCCCAATTGTGAGGCATAGGGAGGTGTTCCACTGTGGGTCCATGTAGGAAAACGGTTGCGAGGTGAGCACGACGTCGTCTTCGCCAAGGCCCGCCGCTGCTGCGCAGATCCAACCCAACCGGATCCAATATTCGTGCGTCAGCATGCAGGCCTTTGGGAACCCGGTGGTTCCGGAGGTGTATTGCAGGTTGGCGAGCGTCTCCCGCGAAATGTGGGCCTTCGGTCGCCTGGCCGGATACTTTTCAAGCTCGGTGCGTGAGGGCGCTTCGACGATCCTGACGGACAGGTCGCCGTTACTGCCAAGGACGTCCCTGACCAGTGGCGCGTGATCGGAGTCAGTGACGATAACCCGGGCCCCGGAGTCACCAAGGACGAACTCCAGGTCTGCGCGCTGATACGAGGAGTTCACGGGCACCGCGACGCCTCCAGCCTTGAGAATTGCCAGCCAGGCGATGGGCCACTGCACAACGTTGGGCAACATGATGGCGACCCGATCGCCGGAGCGCACTCCCTCTTCTGTGGCAAGGCGCTGGGCCAGCCGCGATGTCCAGTCGTCCACTTCAGAGAATGTCCAGGATCCTTCAGGAAAGCGGAGGAACTCACGGCTGGGAGAAGTGGTCGCTTGGTGTTCGAGCAGGTCTGGAAGGTTGTCGAAGGGCGGGTTTTCCGCCATGCGCTCAATGGTGATCCCGGGGTCCCGGCGAACTGACGCAACTCTGGTCATCTCGTCCTCTTCAAAGTGTCTCGGGCGGTTGTGGTGACGCTGCCGTCATTGGACGTACAGTGTTTGGCTTTTCTGGATCCCGCAGTGTTGGCGGGACCCCGGCCCTGTAGACGCAGGGCTGTTCGAGGGTGGCCTCGCCGGAGCGATCAGCCGGGAATGTGATCCCGGTCATGACAATATCTCTACTTGGTCATTTGATCAAGACATATGATCAAGAAGACTGATCCTATGGTCAGCCATGCGTCTGATAGCGTGACACCACTTGATCAGTCGTCCGTCTACTTCGACAGGAAGAACAAATGGCCCACATGCCTGCCGCCGAACGCCGCGCCGAACTCGTGGCCGCGGCGGTCCGAATGATCGCCGCCCACGGGGTGGAGGGCGCCACAACGCGGCGTATTGCGCAGGAAGCCAATGCTCCGCTGGCCACGCTCCACTACTGCTTCGCGGGCAAGGAAGTCCTGTTTGCAGCAGTTTTTGAATACGTCGCCGGGCAATACCGTGACGTGCTGACGAGCAATGGCGTCGATGGAAATCTTGAAGGCACCGCGCGAACCCTCCTGCGCGGCCTGTTGCAGTGGTACCTGGAACACCCCGACTTCGGCCCTGCCATCGTTGAGCTCATCAGCTGGGCCCAGCGCCAAGAGGGTAATCAGGCTGAGATGGTGTACAACGAAGGCTTCGGCACCATGCGCTCCATTCTGAAAAGTGCCGCGGAAACTTCAGGACAGACTGTCAACGAAGCCACGATTGATGAACTGACATACATCGTGTCCACGCTGTCCGACGGATTTGCGCTCAACTGGTTGGTGTTTGCCGACCGTTCGGCAGCTGAGCGGCAAATTGAGCTCACGCTCAACGTCCTTGATGCCTGGATGGCGACCAGCCTCGGCGTTTCCGGGACTTCCAAGGTTTAGCTAAGGGTTGTCCGGCCGGACCACCTGCACTCAGGGCCCGGCCGGAACACTTCCCTCGCGTATCAGATCCTCAGCCGGCCTTCTTCGACGATCCAGCTCAACGCGGGATCATCGCGTTCCATCCACTCCGGATGCCACTGGACACCCAGGACTGAAGCCCCCGGGAGCTCGACTGCTTCAACCACGCCGTCGGACGCCCGTCCTGTGACAACGAGGCCGGTACCACAGCCGTCCACTGCCTGGTGGTGCCAGGAATTGGTCACGGCACCGGCTCCGAACAGTCGTTCCGCAATGGAGCCGGGTTCGAAGGTCACCTTATGGTCGTCCGCGCCGTCAGCGGGTGCCGACGAGGCCGAGAGATGCTGAACGGAACTGGCGGGCAGGTCGGAGACGAGGGTGCCGCCCAGGGCAACATTCAGGATCTGAAGGCCCCGGCACACTCCGAGGATCGGAACACCCGCAGCCAACGCCGCCCGCACCAATGCGATCTCGTACCGGTCCCTGTCCGGATCGTGAACTCTTGGATCGTCTCGCGGATCAACCTCAGTGACGACGGACAGCTCGCCGCCCCAGCACGCGGGATGAACATCCTGGCCTCCCGTAATGACCACCGCCCCCAACCAGTGACACAGCGCCTCGGGGTCGGCGTCGTAAGGCAAGTTGACCGGAATCCCGCCGGCCTTTGCGATCCGATCGGAAAAGTCTGTCATGAAAGCATCCGTGAACAAATGGCCGTAACGCTTGTCCATTCCTTCGACGAGCCCCAGACGGAACCGACGCCCAGTGATGCCGATCAGCGGTCGGATGGTTGCAGGTGCCGGCTCCGGCGCACTCACGGGAGTTCGAAGTATCGAGCCGACTCCCACTCCGAAAGCTCTGCGAACGGGTCGCCGCCTGCCGTATGGAACTGCATCCACTCCCAGCGCCGGGTGCCTACCCAGTAATCGACGAACTCGTCCCCGAGTTGTTCCCGGAGGATCGGGTCCGCCTCAAGTGCTGTCGCCGCCTTGGTGACAGTGTCCGGCAACCGCTCAAGGTCCGGGACGCACCACGCCATATCAGAGACCGGCTCGGGCGGCTCGATTGCAGCATCGAGGCCAGCGATCACGCCGGCAAGGATAGTAGCGACCGCCAAATACAGGTTCGCATCGGCACCCGGCACGCGGTATTCCAACCTCGAGTACGTCGGGTGGCCGCAAACCGCGCGGACCGCGGTGGTCTTATTACTGATACCCCAGGTCACGGTGGTTGGCGGCCCACTCAGGTCCACCAATCGTCGGTACGAGGTGATCTGCGGGAGCATGACCGACGTCGCACCTCGCATCGTCGCGAGGAGTCCTCCAACCGCATGCCGCATAGCGGGCGATGGCCCGTCCTCAGAGTAGAACGCATTGACGCCGTCGCTCTGCAACGAGAGATTGACGTGCGAAGCCTGTCCGTAACCAGCGGTCGGCTTGGCCATGAACGTTACGGTATGTCCGAGTTCGAAGGCCACTTCGCGCATCACCTGCCGGGCGCGGGCCCAATTGTCGCAAACCGCCAGGGGTTCACCGGGAGCAAGGTTGAGCTCGACTTGGCCGGCCGCGTCCTCGTCACTCCATGCCTCCCACTCGATGCCGATTTCGTCGAGACGGCGGGCGACTGCGGACATGTAGTTGACCCAGTCCTTCGACTTCGCCAGATGGTAGGCCGTTCCGGCGGTGCCGCCCAAGGGGGTGAGGTCACGGTAGCCCTTGGTGCGGGCCTCGTGGATGGACTCTTCGAAGAGCGTCGCTTCGATCTCTACCGCGACCGTGGCGGTGTACCCTCGATCCCCAAGCCGGTCGATTAATTTGCGGGCCAGGTTACGGGGACAGATGCCCACCGGAGTGCCATTCGCTTGCCAGAAGTCCCCGATGACGGACTGTATGCCGGCCTCCCATTGCACCAGCGTGCCCATGTCGGGACGAAACTGGACGTCTGCCAAGTGCCCGCGCCAGCCTGGATAGGCAAAACCGAAGGTCGGCGCGTTGCCCAGGTCGAGGCCGAACAGGAGGTCGGCGAACGCAAACCCAGATCCTGCGCTCGTTGAAAACTTCTTGGGCGACAGGTTCTTTCCGAGGAATGAACCTTCGTGATTGGTAGCCTCCAGCCTGACTGTGTGGATACCTTCACGGCGTTGTGGAGTACTAATAGTTTCAGACATCGTAACGAACCTTCCAGGATGCGCCGACCATAACTGATAGCTGGGAAAGGGTGCCGCGCACGCCAATCAGACCGGTGGACAGGGCGGCGATCAGGTCATCGGCACCAGAGAAGATGCCGGCCAGCCCGTCCGGTGGACCGGCGATCACATAGTGCGTTTCGCCCTCGCCGACCACCAGCTCCGACAACCCCTCGGGGCCATCCGCGACGGCGACGAGAACGTCCGGTATTCCAGGTATCAACCTCGTAGCGGCCCAGAACTCCTCGGCGGCAACCCTCCAGTCGGGAACCGTCGGTGACAGCAATGCCAGTAGTGTGGTCGCGAGGCCATCCCGGTCGTCGGCTGAAGACCCGCCAACCTGGCTAAAGCGCGCATTCAGGTCCACAACCAACGTCACGTCGGGCTCAACGAAGACGCCGCTAGATACGGCCAGCAGCCCATTCGAGACGTTGATGGTCGCCGCCTGAGGGGTGTCGTGGGAACGGACCGCGACGGATCCTTCCAATCCCTCGATGAGGGAGTCGTCCGGGTTGGCGCGGATGGAATCGTTGATCGTGCGGCCGATCAGCCGAACGATTGGACTCGCGTCCTCTTCGATCCGAACGCGGACCCCGCCGACCACGTCAGCCTCGCGTGGAGCGTGGCCGATTGTCGTTTCGGTCATCCTTCTGTCCTTTCAATTCAACGAGACCGACGCACGTCACAGTGTCAACGGCCGATCCCAAGGGAACATGATCTATATATGGTCAGATGACTTGATCATGTGACTATGATGATGAGGTACAGATCACTTCTTTGTCAACGACTTCGAGGTAACCGACATGAACCACAACCAGCCAGCATGGTGGGATTTGCTTGACGACGAGGCAAAGTCCGCAGCCCGGATGATCGAACACGCCCTGCCGATACCCATCCGCGAACTAGGAGTGCAACAAGCCCGCGCGCTTCTGGACTCTCCCCCAAATATGGAACCAACGACATTTCTGGACCAGGTTCAAGAACTGCTCGTGCCGACCCGCGGTGGGGACGCGGTTCCGGCTCGTCTTTACCAGCCCCAGGGCGACGCCGGCACTCCCCGCCCGGCTTTGCTCTATATGCACGGGGGTGGTTTCGTTCTTGGCACCATCGACGGAGCCGATGAGCTGTGCCGTGCGATCGCCGTGGGGTCCGGATGGACAGTTGTGTCCTTGGACTACCGCCTCGCTCCGGAAAATCCGTACCCGGCCGCGCTGCAGGACTGCCTCGACGCATATACATGGCTTATGCGGACAGCCCCGGAATTAGGGATCGACCCCGGGTGCATCGCCGTTGGCGGCGACTCGGCTGGTGGCAATCTGGCAACCGCCTTGTGCCTCCATCGACGTGACGAGGGCCTGTCACTGCCGGTGACCCAGATACTCGCCTACCCCGCGGTGGACGCGACATTCACTACGCCCTCCTGGACGGAATTCGCTGATGCGCCGTTGCTGGGCACCGCGGACGCTTGTTGGTTCTGGAACCAATACGTCGGTCCAAACGACAGGCCGGAGGACCATCTCGCGGCGCCCATGCGGGCCTCGTCCCTGCGTGGCCTTCCTCCCGCAGCGATTCTGACTGCCGAAGTTGATCCAATCCGGGACGACGCCGAGGCCTACGCGGCTCGGCTGCGGGAGGATGGCGTACCCACCTCACTGACCAGATATCCGGGCATCTTCCACGGCTTCATCACGGAAATCAGCGCTTTCGCGCAGGCCAGGCTTGCCGTGGAAGAGATCTGCCGGCACCTCCAGCGCCTCACGCGGAATCAAAACCTCCAGCAGACCCAGTAGAGGAGCAAAATGGACCTGCACTTGCAACCAGACTGGCAGCGCGCCGTCGGGCAGCGTGTTGAGATCTGGAAAGACGGAAAGTTTGTCCGCAAGGGAACCGTCGAAGCCGTTATGCCTGACGACTCGCTGCTCTGGGTATCAGCGGAAGGCATTTCGTCACGACGAATGCTTCTCAGATCCGATGGCTACCAGGTGTTCACACATTTTCTGTCGGACTAGCTCGCAATCAGGGGTTATCCGTCGATTGCCACTGGCACCCTGAACACACGTTACAAAGGCATGTCCCGTTGACGGCGCCCCCGGCAGCCCTGACACTAAGGCCAAACGCATGCCCCAGAGAGGACTGTCCTTGCAACCAGTCACCCATCGCCACCGCCCAAGCGACTACTTCGCTACCGCCGTCGAAAGCGTCATTGTCCTGACGTCAGTGGCCTACGTCGCCAGTGGAAGCCTTACCGTCCTGATCATCTGGGAATCGATCGCAGCCGTATACCTGCTCGTCAGCTTCGTTGTTTCACGGCGACGGTCCCTGGCTGGAAAGAATGAGGCCGGGCGGACCGGCGCGCTGGCCACTCTGGCATGGGTACTGCCACTTGCGGCGAGCTTGGTAGGCATTACGGCCGCCGTACATGTCCTGATTGTTCGCGGCCTGGACGACCCCGCCCCGGGGCAGGGCACGGTACTTGCCGTGGCGGCTTCGCTGGCCATCATTCTTTCCTGGCATATGCTGCACACCGGCTTCGCGCAGATTTACGTAGCTTCCTGGGACAGGCATCCAGACGAGCCGGGCCTGGCTTTTGCTTCAGACCGCACACCCACATTTGCAGATTTTCTGTATTTTTCATTTACCATCGGAACCTCATTCGCCACATCCGACGTGACAGTGAGTTCGAGTCGGATGCGATGGACAGTTCTGGTACACAGCATTGCCAGCTTCTTCTACAACGCCCTCGTCGTAGCTGTCGCCTTCCAAGTGCTGCAACAGCTGGCCGAAAGGTAGCCGACCGCTACCTGCCGCCTTCGATCTTTCGGCTGCGCTGCTCATCGGCCATGGGCCCGTAGGGATAAACCCCGACGCGCGGCTGGCTGGCATGGGCCAGACGCTCAGTTTCGTCGGACGTGAGTTCAAGGTCTGCAGCGGCAAGGTTGTCCATCAATTGGTCAACAGTACGGGCACCCAGGATCACGGACGTCACTGCTGGCCTATCCACCAACCAGGCCAGCGCTACCTGCGAGGCGCTCACACCGTGGTCAGCGGCAATTTGTCCTACGGCTCCAACAATGTCCCACGTCCGGGGGTCATCGTTGCGGGCCTGCCATGCTTCCATGCCCCGTGTGGGGTTCTCCCCCAACCGGGTAGCGCCAACAGGCGGCTCGTCGCGCTTGTACTTGCCGGACAGCCAGCCGCCGCCAAGAGGCGACCACGGAAGCAGGCCTATCTTCGCATCGAGGGACGCCGGCACGATCTCACTCTCGATCCCGCGCACCAGCAGGCTGTACTGCGGCTGCAGGGTTACGGGTGCGTTCCAGCCATGGGCCCTGGCCACGTGGACAGCCTTGGTCAATTGCCATCCGAGGAAATTCGAGAATCCGTAGTAGGCGATCTTGCCGCTACTGACAGCGTCATGCAGGAAACGAAGGGTCTCTTCCAGTGGTGTGATGGGGTCCCACGCATGCATTTGATAGAGATCAATCTGTTCCACTCCGAGGCGGCGGAGGGAATCGTCCAAGGCCTTGGTCAGGTGGCGGCGGGATGTGCCCACATCGTTCGGGGCCTTGCCCATAGGGAAGCGTCCCTTGGTGGCCAAAACCACCAGGTCGCGTTGCTCCGGCCTACGCGAGAGCCAGCGTCCGATGATTTCCTCCGACGTGCCGGCGCTGTAAACATCGGCCGTGTCGATGAAGTTGCCGCCTGCGGCAACATAGCTGTCAAGGATGGCGTGCGACGTTTCCTCCGTGGCTTCGGCTCCAAACGTCATTGTTCCGAGCGCGTAGTTCGATACCACTGCCCCGCTGTTACCTAGTGTGCGATAGTGCATGACTCTCCTCGGTTCTCGGGCGGGGTGTTCCGGCTGGAGTCGACGATACCCACATCGCACGGCCTGGTCAGCACGTTTTCCTGTCCCTGTTCTTCCTAGGACGCTGAGTCCTACCTTGGGAGCAGCGGGTCAGCGCGCCACTTTGCGATGACCTGCATCGAGGCGCTCTGTCCAGCCGCGCGAATCGAGATATTCCAGCAAAGGAACCGCGATCCGGCGTGTCGTGTCCAGTGCTTGGCGTGCCTGGCTCGTGGTGAAGGGCTGGTCAAGGCGGGCAAGCGCTCGCATCGCAAGGGCAGGCGCCGTTGGGAGCAGCACCACTCCGTCGCCCAACCTCAGGAGGCGACCCTTGCGTTCTGCAGCAGCGAGTTCGCGCGCGCCGAGGCCCAATGCGGCCAGCTCATCGGATTCGGGCGCGCGGAACGCGTCCGCCCTCATCCTGGCCTCCAACGTGGCAATGGCGTGCTCGATCGGGCCGAGGCTGTCCTGGCTGCCGGGCAGGTGGATGTGTCCGCCATCCTGCTCCAGGGCCGCACCATCAATGACGTGGTAAAGGAGCTTTCCGTCGGGGAGTTTGAGAAGGTCCTGCGCCGCGCCCATGGAAAGACCAGGAGCCAGAGGATCGCGTTCCTGCAGCGCACGGACTGCTGCGTGCAGCCGATGCTGCCACGCCTCAAGAACAGGGACATGCACCCACCAACCACCAAAGACTTTTATGCCGGTCGGCGGATCCGCGTCGGGTCCAGAAAGCAGCCCAAGCTTGTACAACTGGTCCACGTGGATTGCTCCGCGGATTGCTACCTCCCCCGTCACGTCTCCGGTGGGATCCATGCCTGCAAGCCGCTCAGCCCAGCGGGTGCCGTCCCCGCGTCGCCGCAGTGCAGGCGGCTCTGGATCGAGGATACGCGCGCCGCCCAGCACCGAGTGACTCCCCGGATCCCGCAGAACCAGCCTGTCGCCAAGAACGAGGGGCAGTTTCCTCTCGAGGACGAGGCGGGCGTGGTCAGCCCCGAAAGGACGCAACCGTGCAGGCACCGCTGCGGTGCCGACATGGACCATCAACTGTTCAGGCACGTCCGTGTATGCCACTCCAGTAGTGCGCTGGATGCCGACCACCGAAGTCGTCGGCCAGGCACCGGGAGTGACCAAGGCGTCTCCGCGCCGGATGTCCGTTGGAGCCACATCACGAAGGTTCAACGCGACCCGACTGACCGGTTCCACCGAGGCACAGGCCTTGTCGCGGCTCTGCAGCCCGCGGACCGAAACGGTCCGGGAACTGTCGTGGCCGAGCAGGTCCAGCCGGTCCCCCCGGGCCAGCGTCCCTGCGGCCAGCGTTCCAGTCACTACCGTTCCGGACCCTGTAATGGTGAACGAGCGGTCCACCCACAGCCGGACCCGCCCTGCGAGGTCAGGGGCGGGCAACCGCGCCAGGACACCGCCGAGCGCGGCACGCAACTCTTCCAGCCCGGTTCCGTCGACGGCGGACACCGCTACGGCGGGCGCATCCTGCAGACCGGTCCCGGCCAACTCCTTGCGGGTTCGTGACAGCACGTCTTCGATCCGCCGGGCGGATGCCCTGTCCGCTCGATTGAGGACCACGACCCCGTTGTAGATACCAAGGGCAGCCACAGCATCACGGTGGTCGCTGGATTGCGCTTGCCAGCCTTCGTCGGCAGCAACGACGAAGCAGACCACCGGCGCCGGCCCGATTCCCGCGAGCATGTTCCCAAGGAATCGTTCGTGGCCTGGTACGTCCACGAAGGCCACCTCCTGCCCGGAGGGCAAAGTGGTCCAGGCGTAGCCCAGGTCGATGGTCAGCCCACGGCGGCGTTCCTCCTCCCAGCGATCCGGCTCCATGCCGGTGAGGGCACGGACCAGGGTGCTTTTGCCGGAATCGACGTGGCCAGCGGTGGCAATGACGTGCATTTCTCAGCCCTGCCCAGCAGACTGACCCGCCCGGACCGACAAGGCCTGCCGTGCCGCGGCGAGAATCCGGTGGTCATCGGCAGCGGGAATGCAGCGTAGGTCTACAAGGCAGGCACCGTCGTGGACACGCGGCAGGACGGCCGGATTTCCGGTCCGCAAAAGGACTGCGAGATCGGCAGGGAGCTGCAGCGCCCATCCCGGCAAGGGAACTCCGGGAGCACCGCCACCTCCCACCCGGCCGTCATGGGCAACGAGGGGCACGCCGAGAGCTTGTGCCAGCTTGTCAGTTCGGCGCCGCAGCTGCTCGACGTCGGCGTGCAGTGCCTGAACAACCGGTGGTGGTCCGCCCGCAAGAGTCGCCTCGAGGGCGGCGAGAGCGAGCTTGTCTGCACGAACGGCGCGCGCCAGCGGATGGCGTGCCAACCGTTCAATGATCTCCCTGCGGCCCAGAAGCAATCCTGCCTGGGGGCCGCCCAAAAGTTTGTCACCGCTGGCGATGACGACGTCGGCCCCGGCCACCAAAGCCGAAGCAACATCGGGTTCATCGGGCAGGTGCGAATCGGGGGCCAACAGCCCGCTGCCAAGGTCGGCCACAAGCGGTACTGCGTTTGCCCTTGTCACGGGGCCCAGGTCCTCCAGGCGCACTGTCGAGGTGAATCCCTCCACCCGGAAGTTGCTCGGGTGCACCTTGAGCACGCAACCGGTGTCCGGGCCGAGAGCGCCCTCATAATCGCGCAGGTGGGTCCTGTTCGTCGTGCCTACTTCGTGAAGCCTTGCACCCGTGGACTCAATCAAGTCCGACAGCCGGAAACCCGCACCGATCTCGACAAATTCCCCGCGGCTCACCACGACTTCCCGACCGGCGGCGAGCGCCGTGGTGGCCAGTACCAACGCCGCCGCCCCGTTGTTCACGATCAGGGCATCCTCGGCGGCCGGACAGGCCGACAGCAAAGCATTCCTGGCACCGGCTCCACGGCGGGATCGGCTGCCGTCCGCCAGGTCGAGCTCCACGTCGACGTAGCCACTGGCGGTGACAACGGCTTGGACCGCATCAGCGGAAAGGGGCGCGCGCCCGAGGTTCGTATGGACTATCACTCCGGTGGCATTCAGGACGGGGCGAATGCTGGTCACCTGGTATTCAGCCAGCGCGGACAGCAGCGTTGGCTCTACATCGGTGGGAGGCAGCTCGCCGCGCCGGGCCCGGTCCAGGATGCCGCGAACGGTTCCGCGGATGACGTGTTCGCTCAAGCGGTGCCGGGCTTCGACAACAGCAGGCAGTGCAAGCAGGTCATTCGTACGTGGAATCATTCGGCGGGGATCTACGTGGTCCACGGCGGCTCCTCGCTTCACGGCAACTGCACGGCGGTGCTTTGGCGGTGGCGGACGGGAATCGAACCCGCCAGGCCGAGATGCTCAGCCTCACCGGTTTTGAAGACCGGGGGGCCCACCAGGACCCGGACGCCACCGCGCCTCAATATAGCAGGTTGCTTACGAGGGTACGCTGAACGGGTGAATGAGACCCAGGCCACAACAAACGACGTCGAACAGGGAACCCATGGAGCACTCCGGCTCACCGACTACGCCCACGGCGGGGGGTGCGCGTGCAAAATCCCGCCCGGCGAACTCGAAGATGCTGTCCGCGGCCTGATTGGCCAACCGGGCGCGGACGTTTTGGTCGGCTTGGACAGCGGGGACGACGCGGCTGCGGTCTTGGTGCGTGAGGACCTTGCCGTCCTCACCACCGCCGACTTCTTCACCCCTGTGGTCAACGACGCTTTTGACTGGGGCCGGATCGCAGCCGCCAACGCCCTCTCGGATATCTACGCCATGGGAGGTCGCCCGATCACGGCCATCAACCTGGTCGGCTGGCCCCGCGAGGTTTTGCCGATCGAAGTGATGACCGAAGTCCTCCGGGGAGGTCTGAGTGTCGCATCCCAGGCAGGGTGTCCCGTCCTGGGCGGACACTCCATCGACGATCCGGAGCCGAAGTACGGCATGGCGGTGACCGGCGTCGCCCATCCCGAGCAGCTGCTCCGCAACGATGCCGCCCGGCCCGGGCTGCCCATCACGCTGACCAAGCCGCTCGGCGTCGGACTTCTCAACAACCGTCATAAGAAGACTGGCGAGGTGTTCCCCGAAGCTGTAGAGATGATGGCGGCCCTTAACCGCGAAGCGTCCGAGGCCGCAGTGGCCGCAGGCGTTCGCGCGGCAACGGACGTGACCGGTTTCGGCTTGCTGGGCCACCTGCACAAGATGGTCCGGGCCTCGGGCATTGGGGCGGTGATCGACGTAAAGGCGGTGCCCTTGCTCGATGGTTCCCTGGAAGCCCTGCGAGACGGTTTTGTGTCGGGCGGAACCCGTCGCAACCTCGAATGGGTGCGGCCACATCTGGCGTCCACAGGCACGGTCACCGAAGACGATCTGCTGCTTCTGGCCGACGCCCAGACCTCCGGAGGACTGTTGGTGATCGGCGAATTGCCCGGGTACCCGGTGATTGGCCACACTACGGCGGGTCGGGGCATCGAAATCCGCTAGCGTGCTGCGGAAGCACTACCTGGCTGTGGTGATCGCGTCGTCGGTCATGCCAGCAGCACGGCGCGCCGCCAGCCGGTTCTTCTGCGGCTCGATCGTGTAGCGCGGATCCCGGGCCGAGGCCAGCCCTGCCTCGAACACCCCGAACCGCGTGAGCGCCGAGGCAGCAAGCAACGCAAGCCCGGACGCCGCGGCCACGGCACGGTTGCGGCCGGCCAGTACGGCTCCCAGGCCACCACCCAGTGCCAGCCGCTCGCTCCACGTGAGCATGGTTCCGGCTTTGCCCAGGTGCAGCGGCTCTGCGGCCACAGGATCCATCCGGCGTTCCATCACCTTCATTGCTGCCAGATCACCCAGGACGCCCAGCACTGCGAGCTTCCGGGCAGGACCGGCTTCGTGTGCCGGCGTGGTGATCATGGCAAGCCCGGCCGATGCCAGGCAGGCAGAACTCACGAAGACAAACGGCAATTCCTCGTGCGCAGCGTTCCACGTTGGTGTCGCGGTGTCCGCCAGCAGGACAGCCGTGTACGCCGCAAGCGGACCTGCGAACACCGCTGCCTCAAACCCCGCAGGCCCCTCAACAGCCTGCAGTGCCTTCCGCAACGGACCCAGCGGAATCCGGCAGCCTGTCATCCGATCAATCTCGGCGGCTGCCACGACGGCGGTCCCCGCACCGAAGGCGCTCAGGATCCACGAACCCACGCTCATCGGCGAAGTTACTTTGAAGGTTCGCAGCATATTCAGGAAACGCTCGGGCCTGCCGAGGTCCTTCACCAACGCGCCGGCACCCAGGCTCAGTGCTGCCAGGGCACCCAGCCGGGCATTCCGGCGCAGTATCGGCCGCCCGGTGAGCTGTCCACCCAGGCCAAGGAGGGCCGAACCCCCTGCGACGCCACCAAGGAACAAGTAAAGAGCGACGTCCTCGCCCCACGGTGCCGGTTTGACCACTGGACGGCCATAGTAGGAGGTGAATTCAGCTTCCGGAACCATGGGCATTTCCCGGGAGCCGTCACCGTTCTCCCGACGACGGCGGGTGCCGGGTTTGCCGTCCGCCCGTCGGCGTCGTGCTGGCCCGGAGGGGCGGAGGTTGTCGAACTCAGACAGGGTCACGCGCGTCCTCCAAGGAAAGCCAGGGCAGCCGCCGCGGCCATACCCGCGACCGCCAGCCCGGCCCGGCGATACATCGTGGGCAGATCTGCAGTCGGCACGCGGGGATCCGGCGGAAGTCCATAAACTTCAGGTTCGTCCAGCAAGAGGAAGACCGACCCGGTTCCGCCGACGCCGTCGTTTTCGTTAGCCCCGTACAGCCTGGCTTCCGTGAGGCCCTTGGCATGGAGGTCGGCCACGCGTTCCTTGGCGGTCTCCACCATGGCGTCATGGTCACCAAACTTGATGGACGTCGTCGGGCACGCTTTGGCGCAGGCGGGTGTCTGGTCATCCACCAGCCTGTCGTAGCACAGCGTGCACTTCTGGGCGATGCCTGCATTGGGAACCGCGGGATGTTCGTCATGCTGGTCATTCCTGCTGGTTGCCACTTTGACCGTACCGTTGCTGCGGCGCTCGATGACTCCGAACGGGCAGCCGGCCACGCAGGTTCCGCAGCCGTTGCAGACGTCGTCCTGTACCACCACGGTCCCGAACTCGGTGCGGAACAGTGCTCCGGTGGGGCAGACGTCAAGGCAACCTGCGTGCGTGCAGTGCTTGCAGACATCCGAAGACATCAGCCATCGGAAGTCGGCAGTGTCCGGCGGGGTCGTGTCTGCGTCGGCCAGGTCAGCGACATCAGGTGATGCCGGGGCGGGAGGACCAATGCGCGGCATGCCCAGGTTGACGAGCGCGCGGCCCGATTCCCTCGCTTCCACTATGCGTTCCTGGCCCTGCTCGATAAAGGCGACATGCCTCCACGTGCTGGCCCCCAATGATCCGGTGTTGTCATATGAGGACCCGAGGATTTCCAGGTTCCCGTCCTGGGGGTTGTGGTTCCACTCCTTGCAGGCGACCTCGCAGGCCTTGCAGCCAATGCAGATCGACGTGTCGGTGAAGAACCCTTTGCGCGGATGGGTGTGCTCCCAATGGGCATCGGTGGTGGGGTCCGTCGGTCCGGACAACTGGCCCATCTAGTCCTCCAATCCGGGGTCGACGCCTTCGGCCGACGGGTTGGTCACGGCGGCGTTGCCAGTCTCCATGGTCACTCCTGCCCGCTCCCGGTATTCGGCAACCAGGGCGAGGAGTTCCTCGCCGCGGGGCCGGCGCCCGGGGCGAATGTCGCAGGAGGCAACCTTCGATTCCTGGATCTGGACATTCGGATCAAGGGTTACGCCCAGCAGGTCGTTGGCCGCGTCACCGCTGACGATGGCGTTGTTTCCGACGCCCCAGTGGTAGGGCAGCCCAATCTGATGCACCGTGTGGCCACCGACCTGAAGGGGCACCATCCGAGCTGTGACCAGCACTTTCGCCTCGATGGCGGAGCGCGGCGAAATGATGGTGGCCCAGCCGTAAGGTTCAAGGCCCCGTTCAGCCGCAAGTTCAGGCGAGACCTCGCAGAACATCTCCGGTTGAAGCTCGGACAGGTAGGGAAGCCACCGGCTCATTCCGCCTGCCGTGTGGTGCTCAGTGAGCCGGTATGTGGTGAACACATAAGGGTAGATGTCGGCGCCAAGGGTCCCGGCGCTCGGCGCACTCGGGTTGTCCGCACGGGGGAACACCAACCGGGCGGGGCTTTGCTGCTGCGGGTAGAGGGCGTTGGCCACCGGTGATTCCTGGGCCTCGTAGTGGGTAGGCAGGGGCCCGTCCAGCAGTCCCTTGGGGGCGAACAACCAGCCCTTGCCGTCGGCCTGCATGATGAAGGGATCGTCTCCGCTCAGTGCCTCAGGGCCGCCGACGGAGGGGTCCGGATGGCTCCCTGGCGCACGGTCGACCGGGAAGTCGGGCACATCGTCTCCAGTCCACTTGCCTTGGTCCTGATCCCACCAGATGTACTTTTTGCGCTCGCTCCATGGTTTACCAGCGGGGTCCGCAGATGCCCGGTTATAGAGGATCCTGCGGTTGGCCGGCCATGCCCAGCCCCATTCCGAGGCGGCCGGGCCTTGTTCGTGGCCCGGTTTGCGGTTGGCGGCGTGATTGACGCCGTCGGCATACACACCGGTGTAGATCCAGCAGCCTGCCGCCGTGGAGCCGTCGGCTTGAAGTTCGGTGTAGGCGGAGAGTGGTGCGCCGGCGTCGGGGCCATCAAGGTGACGGCCGTTAATCTCCGCGAGCACCGCTTCGGGGTCCGGATCACCGTGTTCGTCCGTGGGATAGTCCCACGTCAGGTCGAGCAGCGGCCGGTCCCGTTCGTCGTCGGAATCGGCGAGCTTTTCCCGGATCCGTTGGCCGAGTTCAAAGAAGAACTGCAGCTCGCTCTGGCATTCCCCTGGCGGCGCCACAGCCTGGTGCCGCCACTGAAGCAGCCTCTGGGTCTGCGTAAACGACCCCGCCTTCTCCACATGCGTTGCGGCCGGAAGGAAGAACACCTCCGTTTCGATGTCCTCGGTGCGCAACTCCCCCGATTCGATCTCCGGGCTGTCCTTCCACCAGGTCGCCGACTCTATAAGGTTCAGGTCACGCACCACCATCCACTTCAAGTGCGCCATGGCCAGACGTTGCATGCGGCCGTGGGCCGACCCTACTGCGGGATTTTGTCCGAGAAGGAAGTAGCCTTCCACCTCGTCGTCCAGCATGCCCATGACTGTTTCGTAGGTGCCGTGCGCTCCCGTCAGCCGGGGAAGATAGTCATAGGCCCAGTCATTATCCGCGTTCGCTGCCTCGCCCCACCACGCTTTGAGCAGGCTGATGGTGTACGCATCGGCGTTCGCCCAGTAGCCCTTTTGTTGTTTGGACCCAATCGTTGCCAGATACTCGTCAAGGGTGTCGTGGCGACCCGCGCTGGGCATCGGCAGATACCCGGGAAGCAGGTTGAACAAGGTGGGAATGTCCGTGGAGCCCTGGATGCTGGCATGGCCACGAAGGGCCATGATACCGCCACCCGGACGCCCCATATTTCCAAGCAGGAGCTGCAGAATAGCGGCGGCCCGGATGAATTGCGCACCCAGGGAGTGCTGGGTCCAGCCAACTGCGTACGCGAAACATGTGGTCCGTTCACGTCCGGAGTTTTCCGTGATGGCGCGCGCCAAATACTCGAAGTCCGCCACGCTGATGCCGCACATGTCCTGCACCATCTCAGCGGTGTAGCGGGCATAGTGCCGCTTCACAATCTGGAAGACGGTCCTTGGATCCTGCAGGGTGTCGTCGCGTTGGACCTCTGCATGCTCCAAGGGCGGGCCACCGCTGCCGTAGCTGTGGCCGGCGGCCCGGGCGGTCGCATCGGCGCCGTGTTCGGAACCGGGACCGGGTTCGTCAATGGCTCCTTCCCCCCGTTCGGCATATCCCCACGACGACGTCTCGTAGGCGCTCTTCTCGGCATCGAAGCCGGAGAACAAGCCGCCCAGGTCTTCGGCATCACGGTAATCGTCATGCACCAGTGTTGCCGCATTGGTATATGCGCCCACGTACTCCTTAAACCATAGGTCGTTGGAGATGACGTAGTTGATCAGGGCACCCAGGAGCACAACATCCGAGCCGGCCCGGATGGGAATGTGCTTATCCGACACCGCCGAAGTCCGCGTGAACCGTGGGTCAACGTGGATGACTTTGGCTCCCCGGGCCTTCGCCTCCGCTACCCATTGATATCCCACGGGATGGCATTCGGCCATGTTGGAACCCTGGATGACAATGCAGTCGGCGTTGGCCATGTCCTGCAGCGATTGCGTAGCACCGCCGCGTCCAAACGAGGCTCCCAAACTGGGAACCGTGGCGGAGTGTCATATGCGGGCCTGGTTCTCGACCTGCACCGCCCCTGCAGCCGTGAACAGCTTCTTGATGAGGTAGTTCTCTTCGTTGTCCAAGGTTGCGCCGCCCAGTGAGGCAATGCCCATGGTGCGGCGCAGCAGTCGGCCCTCACTGTCGTTCTGCTGCCATGTCCTGCGGCGTGTCTCGATAAACCTGTCCGCGATCATCTCGACGGCGGTACCCAGGTCCAGACGTTCCCACTCAGTGGACCGGGGTGCCCGGTAAAGTACTTTGGTCTGGCGACCGGGCGAGTTGACCAACTGTTCACTGGCGGAACCTTTGGGGCACAAACGGCCGCGGGAGATGGGCGAATCCGGGTCGCCCTCGATCTGGACAACTTTCTCGTCCTTGACGTAGACGCGCTGGCCACACCCTACCGCGCAGTACGGGCAGATGCTTTGCACCACCCGGTCAGCAGTGGTTGTTCGCGCAGTTATTGCTTCGGTCTTGGCCGACGTGACCGCCGGTCCACGGCCAAACAGGTCGCCCGTACTCAGTTGACGGACGACCGGCCATTGAAGAAAACTTCTCGGCGCCATTTCTGGAGCATAGCCCAAACCACTGCGGCAGCAACAGGACCAACACCCTGGCGCCACTAACCCTTTTCCGCAGTGTTTCGTTTAATGGTGGAAGGCGCACCGGACGGCAGCCACTGGAGGAAGACCATGAGGCAGCGGGATATTCCCGACAACGAACATGCATCGGGCCCGGGGGGTTTGGCCCCAACCGACGTCCCCGGGCCTCTGACGATTGACCAGTTACTCGCTGAGAGCCGCCTTGGATTGGAACGGGTTCACCCTGCGGATCTTGAGCGGGAGATCGCGGAGGGCGCCCTGGTTGTTGATACACGGCCGGTCGATCAACGGGACCGCGACTGAGCTCCCGGGAGCGGTGGTCATAGACCGGAACGTTCTCGAGTGGCGACTCGATCCCACCAGCCCGCACCGCATCCCGGGCGCCGGGGATGCCGCCCGGCGGATCGTGGTCGTCTGCAATGAGGGCTACAGTTCCAGCCTGGCCGCGCACACCCTGCAACGGCTGGGGTTGGCTCAGGCGACAGACCTCATCGGCGGTTTCCAGGCCTGGGCGGCACTGAAGCGCACCGAATCCACGTGATCGAGCACCGCATTCCGAGGTTATGGTGCAGCACGAATCGCAATGACTGCGAG
The DNA here is from genome assembly GCF_059090325.1 of Arthrobacter sp. B0316-5-4. Taxonomy (NCBI): domain Bacteria; kingdom Bacillati; phylum Actinomycetota; class Actinomycetes; order Micrococcales; family Micrococcaceae; genus Arthrobacter; species Arthrobacter sp. B0316-5-4. The sequence goes on along the minus strand of NZ_JBNHFN010000002.1, from coordinate 311,424 downwards.
GTTCCAACGGTCCGTTGTCGGTGAGGTGTCCAATCATCGCCACCGCCGCGCGGTTATCACCGCCTTGGCCGTGGCCGGGACCAGTCCTGCCTGCAGCGTGTCGAGCGTGGTACCTCTGTGGATGAGAGCCGTGCAGATGATGTTTCTATACCCGCGGTGGACCCCATGCCCCTCCAAAACCCATCCACATGACACTCCGCCGAAACAGCAAGGGTACTTACTACGTTTAACAGGATCCCCTAGGTAAGGGATTGCTTTTGCACCGTCGTGAAGGCTACTAAGCGTGCCGTCCCGCGACAAACATGGGCCTTCACGGAGCGTGGTGCCTGAGGGCTGATACTGCACTCTGGGCCTCAGGGCGGGTTGCCTGGTAGAGACATTGGCGGGAACCGTGACTGGCCTCTTGTGAAGTAGATCTCTTTGCGCTTTAATCGTCTGGAAGGTTACCAGTCGGTTATTTGAGTTCAGGAGTTCCGTGTAATGGCTATAGGCGCACCCAGTAAGCTCCGCATCCTTAACGACAGGACAGCGCTGGGCTTCATTCTGGAGGCAGGATCCATTTCCCGTGCGGAATTGGAGAAGCTGACCGAACTCTCGAAACCAGCGACGGCTGAACTGCTCACCCGCCTCGAGGCGGCAGGCCTCGTAGAGAAATCAGGGAAGCGCGACGGAGGCCCAGGGCCAAGTGCCCAGCTATGGAGTGTCCGTCCCGACGCCGGTTATGCCGCAGCCACCGAGATCTCACCCGATGACATCACCGTCACAATCGCCGATTTGGCCGGCAACCCTGTTGCCCACGTTAGGCAGGGCTGGACAGCTGATAACGGAGTTGCCGATGTCCGGCGTTGCGTCGACCAAGCATGTGCAGACGCGGGATTGGAGCGCCGCCAGCTGCTTCAACTTGTGGTGGCTATCCCGGGCGCGCTGGACCCGCGGACAGGGATGCTTCGCTACGCCCCCCACTTGCCGGCGTGGAACGGTACCAACGTCAGGGCTGCCCTGCAGTCTGAACTTGGTATCGCCACAAAGGTGGAAAACGACGTCAACCTCATGGCTTTGTCGGAAATGAAAAACGGCCTGGCTGAAGAAGCCGAGAACTTCGCCCTGGTCTGGATCGACGAAGGCGTCGGTTCGGCCATTGTGTTACGAAAGGAACTGTTCAGGGGCCTGACCGGCGGTGCAGGCGAAATCGACTACCTGCCCGTGCCCGATCGATCATCCACGGGCGCTGGTAACCAGCGCGACGGCGTCAAGCTCGGTGATTTGCTCAGCCCGGAGGCCATGGCGCATCTGGCGAAAGCCCACGGCCTCACATTTACCCGCCCTGAAGAAGCGATCGCAACAGCGGTGGCCAATGATGTCCTGGGCGGTGCCTTTATAAGGGACCTGGCAACCCGGATCGCCACAGGCTTGGCCGCCGTTGTTACTGTCCTCGACCCCGAGCTCATCATGCTTGGGGGAAAATTCGGAGCCGCTGGAGGTCAAAACCTGGCCTCAGTGGTGCAAGAAGAGCTTTCCCGCGTGCTGGCGACGTCACCGGCGTCGGCCACCCGCATTGTCTCCTACCCCGTCACTGATGGGGCGGCCCTGTCCGGGGCACTCCAAACAGCACTTGCCAAAGCCAGGGACAAGGCGTTTGAAACAGGATCCATAGTTACATCCTGATCCTCTAAAACCGGGATCTCTCCCAGAACCACCGCTTCAAGTGTGTGGCGAGCCGCTGGCCGACACACGCTGATTTCGCTATACCCAAATCCCCCACCTCACCCGGAGAAAATCAATGAAAAAGGCATCGAACTTCCTTGGATTAGGCCTGGTTATCGCCCTTACCGCGACCGGCTGCGGAGGCGTGGGTGCGTCGAAGCCCACAGGGGCAGCGCCCCGGCCTTCCGATGATCAAAAAGTCACCCTTACGGTCTGGAGCGGCTTCGCCGACCGCGAGCTGGACGCTCTCCAGAAGGTGCTGGACAAGTTTCACTCGGCGCATCCCAACATCACTATCAAGAGCGAAGGAAGCCAGGACGACGACAAGATCACCCAGGCCATCAGGGGCGGGAACGCCCCGGACCTGGCAATTTCCTTCACCACCGACAACATCGGCCAATTTTGCAGCTCCGGATCCTTTCAGGACCTGAAGCCATACCTGGACCGGGACAAAGTAGATCTAGGTGCAATCCCCGAGGCAACCAAGAACTACACACAGTTCAACGGCACCCGGTGCGCCATGCCGCTATTGGCCGACGTCTACGGGCTCTATTACAACAAGGCAATGTTCGACGCCGCCGGGCTCACCTCGCCGCCGAAGACCATGAGTGAACTCTCCGACTATGCCCGGAAACTGACCCAGTTCAACCCCGATGGCAGCATCAAAGTGGCAGGCTTCGTCCCGACACCCTCGTTCTACGAGAATACGATCCAGACCCTGGCGCCCCAGTTCGGTGCCAAATGGCAGACTCCCGACGGCAAGTCTGCGCTGTCAACAGACCCGGGCTGGAAGGAAATGCTCAAGTGGCAGAAGGATTTGACGGACTTCTTCGGCGCAGACAAGCTGACGAAGTTCACGGCCCAGTCCGGCCAGGAGTACTCGGCAGACAACGACTTCCAAGCCGGAAAGATTGCCATGATCATGGACGGCGAATACCGCACAGCATTTGCCGATCGTGAGGCAAAGGACCTCAAATACGCCACTGCGCCCTTCCCCGTGGCCGATTCCAAACCGGAGCTCTACGGAACCGCCTACACCACAGGAACCATCGCGGGTATCCCGAAGGGCGCCCAGAACGCAGGCGCATCATGGGAATTGTTGAAGTACTTGACCACAGACACCGACGCCCTGGTGTCCCTGTCCAACTCGCTGAAGAACGTCCCTACCTCCACCGAGGCCCTCGCGTCTCCGGAACTTCAGTCCACGGAGCAATTCAAAACGTTCCTTGACCTATTCCATGGCGGGAAACTGGCCAACAGTCCTGCTTCCCCAAATGGCGGCGCCTACTTGAAGATCGCACAGGACTTCGCGCTGAAGTACGTTGCAGGCGACTCCACCGACCTTGACAGCGGACTCCAGGAAGTCGACAAGCAGATCGACGACAGCGCGCAATTGGGCAAGTGATGAGCGCTACCACCATGCCCACCCGGCCCGCGCCTGCAGCACCCGTACGGACCTGCCCGTCAGGATCGACCGGGGTCAAGCGCCGCCGTAAGCTGACGGTCCTGGCTTTCATGGCACCGTGGATAGTAGGCCTCTCCGTCTTCTTCCTCTATCCGCTGCTTGCCACCGCCTACTACTCCCTGACTAACTTCGACCTGATCAGCGATCCGCAATGGACAGGCTTCAGCAACTACGTCTTCATGTTCACCAAGGACCCGTTGATGTGGAAGGCAATCGGGAATACAGCTTGGTTGACGATTGTCATTACCGTCGGCCGTGTGGGTTTTGGCCTGCTGGCGGCAATGGTCCTCGTAAAGATCAAACGCGGTGCAGGTGTCTTCAGGACGCTTTTCTACCTCCCGGCTCTTGCCCCGCCAGTAGCCGCCTCCCTGGCCTTCGTCTTTATCCTGAACCCCTCCACTGGACCGCTAAACCAGTTCCTTGGTCTGCTAGGCATTGAAGGACCGCTGTGGTTCAACGACCCAGCCTTTGCCAAACCGGCTCTCTCAGTGATGGCACTCTGGACATCGGGCACCATCATCGTCATTTTGTTGGCCTCGTTGCTGGATGTTCCCGGCGAACTCTATGAAGCCGCTTCCCTGGACGGTGCGAACGCCTGGCACCAGTTCCGGCATATCACCTTGCCGTCCATCGCCCCCGTGCTCATGTTTTCCATCGTGAACTCGATCATCGTCGGGCTGCAGTTCTTCACCGAGGCAGTGGTGGCAGGATCTGTGGCCTCGGGCAGTACGGCCACAGCCGGTTCAAGCCTGACCATCGGTTATCCGGACAACTCAACACTGACGTTTCCCATGTGGCTCTACGAACAGGGTTTTCATCAGTACCACATGGGATACGCCTCGGCCATGGCGATCGTCCTGTTCGTGGTATCCGCAGTCTTTACCGTCATATTGGTCCGCCGGATGCGTTCCGCCGGAATCGGAGAGGAGGAGTAGGCCATGGCGTTATCACTTACGGCAAGCAAGGTGAGCGGTGGCCGGCAGGGCCAAAAGTTCCTTTCCTGGGTGGGGCTTCATGCAGTAGCCATCGCCTTGGCCATCGGCTTCATCGCCCCGATCCTGTTCATCATCCTTACGGCCCTGATGAGTGACCAACAGGCATTGACCAAAAATCTTTGGCCTACGTCCTGGCATTGGGAGAACTTTGCAACAGTCTTTGAGAAAGCACCTCTGCTGCAGTACTTCTTCAACTCCTTGCTCTATGCCGGGTTGGCCACCGTGTTTATGCTCGTATCCAGCGTGCCCGTGGCCTACGCCCTTTCCCGAATGAAGTGGCGTGGCCGGAACACCATGTTCTACCTGGTGATCGTGGCAATGATGCTCCCTCCCCAGGTGGTGGCCGTTCCCATGTACGTGGTGTGGGCCCAGCTGGGACTCACGGGCACGTTATGGCCGCTCATCATTCCCAACCTGTTTGGCGACGCGTTCAGCATCTTCTTGCTGCGTCAGTTCCTGATCACCATTCCGCAGTCCTACTCGGACTCTGCGCGTGTGGACGGGGCCAGTGAATTCGGTGTCCTCTACCGGATCATCCTTCCGATGGCCCGGCCGGGAATTGCAGCCGCCGCGCTGTTCAGCTTCCTGAATACCTGGAATGACTATTTCGGGCCCATTCTCTACACCGGTGAAAACACCGAAAACTGGACCCTGTCCCTGGGGCTTGCCTCTTTCCGCAGCGTCCATCAGGTCCACTGGAACCTCACCATGGCTGCCACTTTGTTGGTGATGGCCCCGGTCATTCTGCTCTTTTTCTTCGCACAAAAACAATTCATCGAGGGCATCAAGTTCTCGGGAGTAAAGGGATAACCATGAAAGTTGCTGTCATTGGTGGCGGATCCACCTACACGCCTGAACTCATCGATGGCTTCGCCCGGCTGAGGGAGGTCCTTCCGATTACGGAACTGTGGCTGGTCGACCCCGACGAGTCAAGGCTGGAGTTGGTCTCCGGACTGGCCCGGAGGATCTTCTTCCGCGCCGGCCACCCCGGAACCATCAAAACCACGTCCGTTGTGGCCGACGGTGTCAGCGACGCCGACATTGTGCTGATCCAGCTGCGTGTCGGTGGGCAAGCGGCCCGGCACGGAGATGAGACGTTCCCCCACAAAGGCTGCTGCATCGGCCAAGAGACCACAGGCCCGGGCGGCTTTGCCAAGGCGCTCCGAACCGTCCCGGTAGTTTTGGACATCGCCGAAACAGTCCGGGCAAAGGCCAAGCCAGATGCCTGGATCATCGACTTCACCAACCCCGTGGGGATTGTTACCCGCGCGCTGCTGCAGGCCGGCCATCGCGCCGTCGGGCTATGCAACGTTGCCATTGGCTTCCAACGCAAGTTCGCCGACCTGCTGGACACAGACCACAGCAACGTGTCGCTGAACCACGTGGGCTTGAACCACCTGACCTGGGAACTGGGAGTCAACCTCCGCACGGACCAAGGCACCCGCGACGTATTGCCGGAACTGCTCAAGTCCAGCATGGACCACATCGCCTCAGATGTTCGCATGCCCGAAGCACTGCTGCGGCTCCAAGGTGCGGTTCCCTCCTATTACCTGCGCTACTACTACTTGCACGACACGGTGCTGGGAGAGCAGCAATATGGGCGGAGCCGGGCACAGGAGGTCCAGGACGTTGAGCGCGCGCTGCTGACCAAATACGCTGACCCGTCCCTTGCTGTTAAACCTGAGGAACTAAGCCAGCGGGGCGGCGCCTTCTATTCCGAGGCAGCTGTGGACCTGATGGCCTCACTGACCTCCAATCGCGGAGACACCCAAATAGTAAATGTTCGAAATGACGGCACATTGCCGTTCCTGCCAGATGACCACGTCATCGAAGTACCCGCCGTCATCGGATCGGGCAAGCTATCGGTGCAGCCCGTAGCGCCGTTGCCGGAAGATATGCGCGGGCTTATCAGCGCCGTGGCCGGCTACGAACGTTTGGCCTTGGACGCAGCACTGCATGGCGGCCGCGACCGCGTAGTGCTCGCTATGCTCGCACACCCTTTGGTAGGCCAATACGAAAGGGCAGAACGCCTCACCGACCTCCTCCTGGCCGATAACCAGCAGTACCTCACTTGGGCACGATGAAGCTCGCACAGCAAAAAGCCCACCCCTCAGCAACGAAACTACCTCCCGGAGCCTTTGTCCTTGCCATCGACGGCGGCGGGTCCAAAACCGACGCCGTAGCCCTAAGCGTGGAGGGCGAGCTCTTGGCAAGCGGCCGCAGCACAGGCTCCAACCACCAAGTCCTCGGGCTCGAACACGCACTGTCGGTGATCGACGACCTCGCAACACAAGTGCACGCCGCGGTGGGCAACCGACCTTTGGTTCAAACGAGCCTGTACCTCTCCGGCATGGACCTGCCGTCAGAAATCGTGATGTTCTCAAAAGCCATCACAGGCAAAAGCTGGACCCCGCAGTCCCGATACCAGGCACCCTTGGTTGATAACGACCTCTTTGCCCTCATGCGTGCGGGCACGAACCAACCAGATGCCGTCGTGGTCGTCTGCGGCACCGGAATCAACGCCGCAGGTTTCCGGGCCGATGGTGCCACGGCCAGGTTCCCGGCGCTCGGTACCATCTCAGGAGACCGCGGCGGTGGGGGCTATCTGGGCTCGCGCGCCCTATGGCATGCTGCCCGATCCGAAGACGGGAGAGGCCCCAAGACCCTGCTTGAAACGACCGTGCCGCAGGCCTTCGGGTTCTCCAGTGTCATGGCATTGACGGAGGCCATACACTTCAAGCGGCTTCCCGCCCGGTCCTTGATCGACCTCTGCCCAGTACTTTTCGAAGCATCCCGGGCCGGTGACCAGGTGGCCGCTGAAGAGGTGGATCACCAAGCTCACGAGATAGTCCTCATGGCGGTAACTGCCCTCCGCCGCCTGAACCTTGAGAATGCGTCAGTGCCGGTAGTCCTGGGCGGAGGTGTCCTGGCAGCAAATGATGCCCGGCTGATGGCAGGGGTGGAAGAGGGACTGCACAAGCTGGCACCGCACGCTTTCGTCCAGCTGGTTCAGGCGCCACCGATACTCGGTGCTGGGCTGCTGGCCTTAGAGGCCTCCGGTGCGGGTTGGGAGGGGTTGGTCGCCGCGCGCAAGGCCCTTGCAGCCTTCACAGCGTCAAGTGCTCAGCACTACCAGTAAGAAGAGATATCAATTCCTGCGCCTGAACACTGCCTTCGACCACTCAATACGGACGCCCGACGTTCCGTAGGCCCTCGGTAAGCATAAAAGGAATATTTGACGATGAAACTAATCATTGCGCACACCATTCAGCAGCAAGGGATGATAGCCGCAGAGCTGATCGCACCCCTTGTCCGCGCCAATCCCCGGTTTGTTCTGGGCGTAGCAACGGGGGCGTCGCCTCTGCCCGTATATGCGCAGCTCGCAATGGACCAGGGGACACAATTCGATGGAGCGACCTGCTTTGCCCTTGACGAGTATGTGGGTCTCCCAGGTCACCATCCCCAGAGTTACAGACAGTTTGTTACAGAGCTCATCGGGAACCCCTTGGGAATCCCACCAGAACAGATTCGTGTTCCCGACGGAGTGGCAGTCGATCTTCATGAAGAATGCCTCCGCTTTGAGAGAGAAATCGACAGAGCAGGGGGAATCGATCTGCAAATCCTCGGGATCGGACGCAACGGACACCTCGCCTTCAACGAACCAGGTTCCGCGATCGACAGCAGGACCCGCGTAGTGCCACTGACAGAAGATACGAGGCAAGCGAACGCGCGGTTCTTTGATGTCCCTTCAGCCGTTCCCACTCATGCCCTGACACAGGGACTCGGAACCATTCTGGGAGCCCGACGGCTACTCCTTCTTGCCAGCGGCGCTGATAAGGCGGCCGCCCTGTCACGGGCAATTCAAGGCCCTGTCTCAACCGACTGCCCGGCCTCGGTCATTCAGCTCCATCCTGAGGTAACCATCATCGCGGACAACCAGGCCGCAGGCCTCCTGAGGAAGACGGTGCCCACAACGGTGAAGGCACCCGCGCCTACCGTCTGTTGTCCCTCACCGAGGTGACGGTGAAAATTGAATCACCGTCGAATGAGAGGAAATCGGGACAGATTCAGAGCGGTCGGATAACGATCGTTGGGCGGTTTTGCCTCGCTTATTAGAGTGAAGCCGTGCCCTCTACCAGGAGTCGGAGACTCCTTTCCGCGTCTCCGCTCCGGTGACTTTCCGGAGGAAGGCAACCTGGGCCTTGAGTGCCTTTTGGGCTTGCGGGGTGTCCAACGCTAGCTGGTACTCGTGACCGACGGTCGACGGGGTCGTTTGCTCGTCGAAGAATAACGCGTTGACGTCTACGCCTGCCTCTGTGAGTGCATGGGCCCATTCCTTGTTCTGCTGAGCCAACGGATCTGCGGGGCCAGTCGAGATGAACGCCGGCGGGAAATTGCTGTCCGCGTGTTTGGGTAATGCGGTGTACAGAAATTGGTCGTTTTCCAGGAAGTTTTTGGTCCCTGAGTAGGACCACATCACGGTGCGCATGAAGAAACCGAATGAGTCGTTGTCATATCTGACCGTGGTTGGATCATAGGGCCCGCTAAAGAGGACCGTCCCCCGCAGTTGTCCGCCGGTGATGGCGGCCGGCAATCCGGCCGCCGCGGCGTAGTCCGGCTGCGCGATGGCCATGGCGGCCTGGGCCGCAATGTGAGCTCCAGCAGAGTCTCCTGCCAGCACGACCCGGTTCGGGTCCACATGGAATTGGCTGGCGTGCTTAAGGACGTGTTGGATGGCTTGATCGGTCTGTTGAATGGGGCGGGGGTAGGTGGCTTCCGGGGCGTGCGTATACTCTACGTTCACGACAGTGAAGCCGTGAGAGGCAAGAATCTGGAGGTAGTTTCGCAATGGTTCTTTTTCGCCTGCGATGAAAGCGCCGCCATGGACCCAGAACACGACCGGAAGTGAAGCACTCGCATCCGAAGGACGGAATACATCGAGTCGCCCGTCTGCTGAATTCTGGTCATAGACCACGTCCAAGTCCGCATGAATTCCGTCCGGCACGTATCTGGCGGCAGCCTCCGCGTTTTCGAGACCACCCGGGTCTGGCGCGGACCGCAAGACCCAGACGCTGGGCCATGGGCTGACATTCCAGAACACTACGCCCGCAATGACAAGGACAACTACGACACTGCCCACCCACGCAAAAATACGCCCTGCTTTCTTCATGCTTCAGCCCTTCCGTCACCCAGATTCTGCCACGATCAGCAAGCCACGTCCGGGCGTGCCCTTCGACCTTGAGGTGCCAACTGCCGCGAAACAGACACCTAACGATCGAGAAAGTGAGCAGACAGATCTGGTTTTCTCCTGATTGGTAGCGTTTGCTGCTGTTGCTGATGGACCCGGATACTTCGGTAGACAAGGCCCGATTCAAGTAGGCTGACCGGACCGCCGATGTGCAGGACGAGGACATCCATGGGCTACTTCGAGTTGCACGGGTAACCCGTGCGCTATATTTCGGACTCTGTATCCGAGCTCAACTTCGAAGTCCTCTTTGGAGCGGCCTGTGAGTGAGGCTGCGGCTTCGGCTACGACGTCCGGGATATCAGCGACCCGGCTGACAAAGGTCTCCAGTATCGGCAGTTCCGCTACTTGGAGGTCCATTCGGCCGTCTGTTGCTTGCTTGATCTTTACCGTCAGCCGCATAAGGTCCCCTTCCTCACCTACCTTCAGACTACTGAACGCAGGGTTGCAGCTACGTTGCAGCGGGGGCCGTGGTTGTGGTGCGGATGCGTGCCGTAGTGGATGGTCCTGTGAGGTATCCGAACGTGCCTGGATCCTGTGGGGCGGAAGCTTACATAGACCAGATCGCCGGGACCCGCCACGACGGGTGAATGGCAAACCCGCGCCTGAGACTCGCTCACTGGCCTTGCTCTCGAGTGGCAAGTCAGTCTGAAACCCAGACAGCTAGCTCTTTCTCTCCGACTAGGTGCGGAGCTGTTTCCTGCCCTGTTCTGGGTCTTAGCTGATAAGCCTCCGCACGTTCTCCTTAATCGTCTCCCGGCGGCGTTCTACGCTCGGCAGTTTGGATCGCGCCATCTCCGGCGTGAGGGTGTGCCAGGTCATGGCCAGGGCACGCACGCTTGCCAGCATTTCAAGGGGCGTGAAGTCGCCCCGCAGGCGACCGTCCCCCTGGGCGCGTTGGATACCCATGAGTTTTGCCTTATGCGAGGCCGTCAAGGTCTCAAGGTCGGCTCCCGCGCCCCGCTCGAGGATGTACCAGTTGGTGAGCCTGAGGACGTTGGGGTCCTTTTGGTAGAGATCGAAAGTCCTGGCAGCGTAACCGGGCAGGTCCAAAGCGTCGAACTCAGTCTCCTCTACTACTGCGACCACGCGCTGGGAGAAGACCTCGTCGAACAACTGTTCCTTGCTGCCGAAATATCGGTACAGCATGGCTTTGTTGGCCAATGCCTCCTCGGCAATGCGATCTACCCGCGCCCCTGCTATCCCGTAGCGGGCAAATTCCTCCTCCGCCGCCTTCAGGATCCGCTGCCTGGTCGCTTCCGCATCTCTCGCCATGCATCCATCGTAGCAAGTAACCGGTTAGTTGACAGGAGAACCCTTTGCGCACATCGTTAAAACGAACCAGTTAGTTACTTAGAAAGGAAGCAGCATGTTAACAACCCAAGTAGGGGCAGCCACCACAGGGCTCGTACCCACATCGCCGTCCAGGTCAATAACCTTGGCCGTCGTCATGGGCTGCCAATTGATGATGGTGCTGGATACCTCCATCGTTACCACAGCCCTGCCGCACCTTGAACGCGAGCTCGGCTTCACCAGCACCACGCTGTCGTGGGTCCAGAACAGCTACGCTCTGGCCTTCGGAGGGCTACTCCTGCTGGGCGCTCGTACTGGCGATCTCTTGGGCAGGCGGCGGGTCTTCATTGCCGGTGTGGCAGTCTTCACCGTCGCATCCCTGCTGGCCGGGCTTGCGTTCGGCCCCGAGATAATGATTTTTGCCCGCGTACTTCAGGGGGCGGCGTCAGCTTTCGCCATCCCGGCGACGCTGGCGCTGCTCGTGCAGACCTTTCCCAAGCCAGAGGAACGGTCCCAAGCGATCAGCATCTACAGTGCCGTAATCGGGGCCGGGGGCAGCGTGGGAATCATCGTCGGAGGCATCTTCACGGACTTGCTGTCATGGCGTTGGGGCCTGCTGATCAACGTACCGATCGGGGTTGCCGTGCTGCTGCTCAGCCCACGGTTCCTGCCGGAGACCGATCGGGTCCAGGGCCGCGTGGATGTAGCGGGCGCGTTGACAGCCACGGCCGGGATGTCTGCCCTGGTCCATGGATTGGTGAATGCAGGCGCCGCCGGCTGGGGCAACCCGGTTACCATCGTTTCACTCGCCGCAGCGCTGGCACTGCTCCTGGCATTCGTCCTCATCGAGCGCCGCTCCGGACAGCCCATCACTCCCCTGCGCCTCTTCCGGGACACCACCCGCTCCGGCGCCTACATCATCCGCATACTGATCGTCGGCGCCATGTTTTCCACGTTCTATTTCCTCAGCCAATACCTCCAGAACGTCCTGGAATTCAGCGCTTTCGAAGCTGGAATCGCCTACATCCCCCTGACATCCCTGTTCTTCCTCATGGTGTACGTAATCAAACCCTTCAGTTCGGCGCTGGGCAAACCTGCGCTGCTGCTGGCCGCTCTGGTCATTGCCGGCCTGGGGATGCTGTGGCTCAGCACCATAGGACCGGGCACCGCGTATTTCCCCGGCGTCCTGCTTCCGTTGATCGTCCTGGGAATCGGCCAGGGAATCGCGATCATCCTGCTGACCGAGTTCGGCATGTCCGCAGTGGAACCTGACGACAACGGAGCCGCCTCCGGACTGGTCAACACGGCACACCAGCTGGGGGGCTCCATTGGCTTGGCACTCTTGACGGTGGTTTTCGCCGGCTCCGGCGGATCCTCCGCGGGGCTGGCAGCAGCCGACTCCTATGGAGCAGTCTTCACCGCAGCAACGTGGTTCTACGTCGTTGCCCTCCCCTGCGCTGCGCTTATTTATCTCGCTCAGCGCAGGGCAGCGCGCAGGGCGTCGGCCGTCCAACGATGACCTGCTGTACTGCTGGTCATCGCGGGTCGACTCCCGGCATTTCCGTGAGCGACCCGTCATAGTCCAGGCGCAGCACCAGGTCCAGATCGAGGCGGCCCAGGAACGCGTCGTCGTGACTTACCAAAATGACGGCCCCGCGGTAGGCATTCAACGCCTCCACGAGCTGGTCCACGCTCTGGAGATCGAGGTTGTTGGTCGGCTCATCGAGAATCAGTACTTGCGGCGGCGGATCGGCAAACAGAAGCCGGGCAAGCGAAACCCTGAACCGTTCGCCACCGGAGAGAGTATGAACTGGCCTGTAGACGCTGTCGCCCCTCAACAGGAAGCGTGCCAATTGGTTCCGGATTTCACCTGCAGGGACATCCGGCGCAGCGGCCTGGAGGTTTTCCAACGTGGTCGCAGCATCATCCAATCCGTCGAGCCGCTGCCGCAGATAACCTGCCCGCTCGGTGAGGAGGCGTCCACCTGCGGTAGCGCATCCGACGTCGTCGCTTGCTTCGTCGCCGCCGGTCAAAGAAGCGCCGCTGACCACCCGTTCAAGGAGCGTGGTCTTTCCCACCCCGTTTGAACCGATAATCGCCACCCGTTCCGGACCTTCCACCAGGAAAGCACGATTCGTTCCCCGCAACTCGGCGATGCGCCGGCTGCGGGGAACGTCCGGATCCGGAAGATTCACGCTGATTCGCTCTTCTTCCCTGATCCTGGAGGACGCCGCGTCGAGGGCAGCCTGGGCGGCGTTAACTTTGTCGTCCGATCCTGAGCGGAGCTTCCCCGCTGACACCTGCGCGTCGGAGGCCCGCTGATTCATGAGGATCTTGGAACCCTTCTTGTTGTCATAGCTGTTTTGGCCCGTGTGGGCCCGCTTCGCCAGCTTCGCTTCAGCTTCCTGGCGTTGCCGCTTCTCAACCTTCACGGTCTGTTTCGCAGCCTGGGCGGCCTGAACCGCCGCAGTCTGCTGCTCATCCAGGTGGGACCGCCAGGCACTGTAGGGGCCTCCGAACACGGCAAGTTCCCCGCCATGGAGTTCCGCCGTGTTGTCCATCAACTCCAGCAAGGCGAGGTCGTGGCTGACCACCACCAGCGTTCCTGGCCAAGTGGACACCAAGCCAGCCAGTTTGGCTCGCGCGTCCCTGTCCAGGTTGTTCGTCGGCTCGTCCAGGAGGGTAATCGCCGTCCTCTGGAGCCGCAGCCCCGTGATGGCGACCAGCATGGCTTCGCCTCCGGAGATTTCGCCGACGTTTCGTTCCAGGTCCGCGGCTGAGAAGCCGATGTGGCGCAGGGATTCGTCGGCGCGGGTTTCGATGTCCCAGTCATCGCCCACAATCTCGAAATTCTCCACCGAGGCGTCGCCGGATTCGATGGCCCGCAAGGCTCTCACCTTCTGGCCGATGCCGAGCAGGTCCGCCACGGTGGAGTCCGTGCTGAGGGTCAGTGTTTGCGGAAGATAGCCGACGTCACCGTTGGTCGTGATTCGGCCGCTCGTCGGCGAGACAATCCCGGCAATAAGGCGGAGTAGTGTTGACTTTCCTGCACCGTTCGACCCAACCAGGCCTGTGCGGCCAGTTCCGAACGTACCGGAGATCCCGGCAAGGGCAGGGGTGCCGTCGGGCCATAGAAGGCGCACGTCGGTCAGGGTGATGGACGGGTTTTTTGTTGTGGGCATGATGCTCCGAAGGCTCCAGTGGTTCAGCGAATGCGCTGCATCACCGGCCCACCATGGGGCATCAGGGAATTAGTCAGCGCACGGTTGGCGTCGTGAAACCTGTAATGCCCGTCAAAACATCGACCTAACACTGGGGAATAGAGGGCTACAGTCTCGCAAAAGCACGCAACAAAGGCAACTTTGCCTGCCATGCCCTTCGCGGCCGCGTTCTGACGGCGCCGAAAGCCTCCTGCTCCAGATATAGGGGTGTTGCTGAATTCGAACTCTGACTCGTCCGGCTAAGCCTGCGGAAAAGCATTCCCTTCAACAGGCGAACGAGTAACAGTACCTGCGCCAAGCCATGGTCTGCGGGTAGTTCTGGGACCTTCGCAACAGTGAGGATGTCATCTGCAAGTTCTAGGGCCGAGATCCCGCCTGCTGGGTCGTACCTCTTGCGGCCGCAATCTTGCCGACAATTCACTCCGCCGCACGGGTCGGCGACCCGCTGTTGTCCGGTTTAGCCCGGCACTTTGCCGGGGGCGGGTTTTGTTCCCAGGAGTATGTTGAGTCCCCAGCCGAGGATGGTGGTGAAGATGATTGCTGCGGCCATTGAGAGCAGCTGTGCGGGGTTCGTCAATATGCCGAGGCTGACGATGAGGGTTGTTGCGCCAGCCGGTGGATGGGGCTTCCGGGCCAAAGTCAACACCAGGGTGGTCACGGCCACTGACAGGGCCCCGGCCAGGAGGTGTGTTGGGGTCAGGCCAGCGGCCGGAACTGAGGGTGCGTCCTGTAGGCCGAAGCCGTAGAGGCATGCGGTGCCGGCCAGGAGCCCGACTCCGTGACCTATCAGTGCGTTCGATGGCCGCGAAGATTCCTCCTGCGGGGATTCGAAGAAGAGCATCACCGTTGGACCCAGGCTGGGGAACAGCCACGGGCTATGCAAGGCCAGCCCGATGGCGCCGCTGGCTGCCAGAACAATCAGCGACAGGGTCGCCGCGTAAACAGCTGGCCCTGGGCGGCTACCGGACTCTGTTAGTCGGGCGTGGATCGAATGCTTCGACATGAAGTTGAAGTCTCCTGCCGATCGTTGAATTCTGGTTGGGCAGGCTTCATCAGCTCTTATTTTGCGACGATGAGGGCTTGCGGGGCTGCTTGCTTCATCCGTGTTTGCAGCCACCTGAGTTGTGTGGTGGTCTGGCCGTCGCACTCGTTGACGACACTGAGAAGTTCTTTGTCCCTTAATCCTTGGGCTGCTTGTTTGATCATTGTCCAAGTTATGTCGACCAGGCTTGCAAGGAGGTAGAGGTCCTGCAAATCCCGGAGCAGACCCACTGGACCTGACCGGGTGTTCTTTAGGCCATCGGCGTGGAGTCTTTCGGGCTCGTCGTCATCGTCGACTTCCCCGTACCGTTCGATGATGGGCTGGAGTGCTTGTTGGTGTTCATCGCATTGCGCCGCGAGGGCTTGGCAGAGAAAGTGAACGTCGGGTTCCTGCCCGTGGCCTTCAGCGACCTTGCGGAATGATTCAGCGAGGGTGCCTTCGGCTTTGTCCAGCAGGCCGAGATAGACCGGGAGTTTCATGGCTGTTCCTCCTTCGCGGCTACGGATGGCGGCGCCGCCGGGTCGATGCTTTCCGTGGCCTGTGCTGCCGGCCCTCCAGCTGTGGGGAGCAGGTGTTTGCGTGCCTTTCGGCGTGTGGCGGGGCGGGAGGCTGTCGTGGTGGGTGCCGGTGATGGACCGGTACCCTCGGCGATTTTCGTGACCCGGACTGCTGCGTTTTTCAGAACGGGTTGTTTGGAGACCGGGTCCCATTCGGTGATAGTGAGTTCGTTCGCTGCCCGGTGGCTGGTGTCCGGTGTCCCGCTTTGGTCCCAGTACCCGTAATGGAAGGGCACGAAAACAGTGCCGTCGCGGATATCGCTGACCCGTACCGGTGCGGCGATGTGTCCTCGCCGGGATTCCACACGCACGATGTTGCCTTCGGTCACCCCGTAGGTTTCGGCGTCGTTCACTGACATTTCGACCCATGCATCTGGTGCTGCATCGTTGAGCTGGGGGGACCTGCCGGTCTTGGTGCGGGTATGGAAATGATAGACGGTACGCCCAGTGGTGTACTGGAGGGGGTATTCCTCATCCGGTGTTTCATGCGCGGGATGGTAAGGGGCGGTTTTGAAAATGGCGCGTCCTGCCGGGTTCTTTGCTTTGTAGGCTTCGGGGCCTACCGTTGCCCCCGTGAGCAGGTCGTGGCCGTAGGTTTCGCAATAGTCGGGATCCGTGGGGAACACGCCGTCATGGTAGAGGCGCACCGTACCGTTGGGGTGGCTTTCGTTGCATGGCCAGGGCACGCCGCTGCCGCCGCGGAGCTTGTCATAGCTGAGACCCGTGTAATCACAGGGCCGCCCGCGAGTGCATTCCTTCCACGCGTTGAAGCCGTCTTCGGGCTGGTTCCAGTCCAGCAGCGGTGACCCGTCGAGTTGTTGGAAGCCCATGCGCGCGGAGTAGTCCAGAAAGGTATGCAGGTCGCTCCGGGCTTCCCCGGGCGGTTCAACGGCCTTTTCTGACAGGTGCACGGTGCGGTTCACGTTGGTGAACGTGCCGGTCTTTTCTCCCCACGCCGCGGCGGGCAGGACGACGTCGGCGAATTGGGCTGTCTCTGTCAGGTACAGGTCCTGAACTACCAGGAACAGGGAGTCAGTGGCCAGAATGTCGCGAATCCGCGGCAGTTGTGGCATCGACACGGCAGGGTTCGTGGCGGAGATCCACAGGAATTCGATGGATCCTTGTTCAACGTACCGAAAGATCTGCATCGCGTGTGTGGGTGGGGCCCAGTGCGGGATGATGGCCGGGTCCACATTCCACAGCTCGGCCAGTTCCTGGACATGGTCGGGGTTTTCCCAGTTCCGGAAGCCGGACAAATCGCCGTCGGCACCGCATTCCCGGTTGTTCTGGGCTGTCGGCTGCCCGTTCATCTGCAGGATGCCGCATCCTGGTTTGCCGATCATGCCACGGAGCAGGTGCAGGTTGTTGACTGCACACGATGCCGCCGTCGCCTGGGACGACTGGTAAAACCCTTGCAGCACCGTTGATAGCACCCGCTCCGAGGTGCCGAAGATTTCGGCGGCGCGGCGCACATCGTCAGCCTTTACGCCGCAGGTGTCGGCCACCGTTTCCGGGGTCCACTGCTCGACAGTGGTCCTCAACTCATCAAGGTTCATCGTGTGGCGGTCAATATAGTCCTGATCAATCCAGCCGTTGACGAACAGCTCGCGGACCAACCCGTGCATCAAGGCCAGATTCGTCCCGGGCCGGACCGGCAGATGTACTTCCGCGTGTCGGGCGACCTCGGTCTCCCGGGGGTCAACGCACACAATTCTCGGGCGGTCCGGGCCTGCGGCCCGGTCCAGCACCCGTGCCCAAAGGACCGTCTGGGTTTCGGCCATGTTGTGCCCGAACAGGAACATCGCATCGCATTCATCGATGTCCACGTAGCTGCCGGGCTGGCCATCGGAGCCGAAGGACTCCTTCATCGCCGCTGCCGCTGTCGCCGTACACAGACGAGTGTTCCCGTCCATGTGGGGAGTGCCGATACCGGCCTTGCCCACGATCGCCTGGGCGTAATACTCCTCAAGGAACAACTGTCCACTGGTGTAAAACCCGTGCGACAAAGGCCCCTTCGTTTCCAAGAGGCTCCGACTCCGGGACACAATGCGTTCCATGGCGGTGTCCCAGTCGGTCTCGACCAGCTCACCGTTCTCCCGCACCAGAGGGCGGGTCAGACGGTCCTTGTTCTGCACTCCCTGCCAGCTCGCGAAAAGACCCTTAGGCCCGAGCCGGCCGTGATTGACGATGTCCGCAGCGCGGCCGCGGACCCCGACCATCACCCCGTCCCTGACTCCGATGTCGATGCCGCACCCGTTGCTGCACAGCACGCACGCGGACTGGACCCATCGCTGCACGTCCGATTCCTCGACGCCCTCGGCCAGAACCTGGTCTACCCGCACCGGCCACCGCTCGCCCCGGCCGAACGGCGTCCGGGTTCCCCAAATCTGGGCTATACGATCAACCATGGTCGTCCTCCATCGCACAAGAGCCCAAGCCACAGCATTCCGGCTGCAAGGAGTGAGCCAACCCCGGGTAAGTGGTTGCCACGGGCTACCACCACTGATGTCAAACTAGACCTACCCACACGGCACCGTCCATAACCTCACCAAAGGCAAATTCTGCTCCGCGACAGTGGCTTGGGGACACTGGCCAATGAGGAGGTAGAGCGTGCTGTCGGTAGGCACCGACGTAGCTGGATCTGCCCTGCTGGCGCAAGGTCGAGAGTCCTCGAAGTTATCTATTCGAGCTTCGTGGCCAGGGGAACGGAATCGACGCCGGTTGCGGAACCACCGGAGGACGGGCGGGCGTCCCGTCAATGGCATTGAAAGAAGGAAACTTACAGGGACTCACAGATTTCCGTGATGAACCCGTTCCGTCCAACAGGCTGGCGCCACTCCCAGGGTTCATGGGACGTCAAGGAACGCTCGATGAATTCGCACACGGACGAAGCTGCCTGGCTAGGTAATCGCAAGTGTCTTGAGGACGCCCAGATCGCAGGTGATACTGGCTCCGGCCCGGCGGTCTGGCGTGGTCAGGTTTCTTTCCCGAATGTTCTGCCACCTGCACGGGCAACGGTCAGGGCCGAGGCCCTTGAAGAAGCCAGTTTATTGCCTCGTGGCGGGAGCTGAAGAACCGTGTGGGGCATGGCAGTGTCCGTCGAGACATGGCGAAGTTGGCAATGACTCGGCTGACAGGGCTCGATCCGATCAGAGCAATCCGTGAAGCAGCACACTTCGTGCTGAAAGCGGTCTTGGCCGGCCTGGTCACTTCCCGTGTGTTCGTTATGTCGATCAACATCGGGTACTCGTTCCCCTTGGACAGCTCATTGATCATTGCCATGGCAGCTTGTACATCAGCGGCTTCCAATACTGTTCCGTGATTCCACACGAGGTGAAAAAATCCCTCTTCACCCAACTCGAGGGTTCCCTTGCCACTGCCGACAGATATTTGTTGCATCCCGCTCCCCCAAGCACTCCGTGAAGCCAACAATAACGGTTTACCGGCTGAAGTAAATGGGAAATCGCCTACCCAACAATCACGGCTCGCCAATCACCTTTCTACTCCACGCGGAATGCTCGTAGTCAGCAATCGGAGACGCAGGGAAGGTTGCTTGGCCCCTGATGCGACGATAACCCGGTACCTGAATGTAGTGGCCAGTTCCGGGCAGAGGATGCTGGACATGGTCGAAGAAGTTCTTGCCTGGTCAGCAGATTTTGCCGCCTACGTCGATCGATGTGGAGCAAGTAGCGGACTGGTCGACAAAATGAGTACCGACTACTCGTGTGCAGGGCCCATCGTGGGTCTTGAATTGTCATAGCGGGTTCGTGGCAGACGGCGAAGACCCCCAGCTCGCCGATCAATGCCTAAGTAATCTGCCGGCAAGGCCGGATGGCGGTACCCAGAAGCCCGTCCGGCCTTTCGCCTGTCCGGGGTCAGCGTTTCGGTACAGCCGATGACGCGTGTTTGCGGGGGCCGCGGGCCACTGGCCTTAGGGAACGTCGGGCCCCCTTTCGGCTCAGGTTCCGTTCGGCCGCTCTACGGGCGTCCCGCCGGGCTTTCCGCTGGAGCCTGTCCAGGCGAAGGAGCATGAAGAAAACGAATCCTACCCATAGGATGGCGGCCCCCAGAACGACACCTATTAGAACTAGCGACTGCATGCCTGCAATGTACCCCGTAGAGCGCGGCCGAATCCCTGATTCCGCACTGCCCGGGAAGCACCCCCGGACGAACCTGCAGGGCCGGCACCCCTACACATTCTGCATCAGGTGCAACTTGGTGAAGGCGCTATTTTGTCAGCCCCCTTGGAGTACCGTTAATCCGAACATATATTCGAATAAAGGGCGTGTTGTGGGCGTGATAGTTGGCCCCCGTGTGATAGATGCGGGACCTCTCTCTGGTGACAGCTTTGCTGGCTCCGGTAGCGGTGGCCGCCGGCTATCCCTCGCCCGCCCAGGACTACTTTGACGGCCGGATCGACCTCAACGAACACCTGGTCAAAGACGTGACCAGCACGTTCATCGTCCGGGTTACCGGCCAATCCATGGAACAGGCCGGAATCAGCGACGGTGACGAGCTGGTCGTGAACCGGGCACTGGAACCGAAGGACGGTTCCGTGGTCGTTGCGGTACTGGACGGGGAACTGACGATGAAGCGGCTGCGGATCACGCCCACTGGCGTGGTCCTGCAGGCCGAGAATCCACGCTTCCCGGACATCAAGGTTCCGGCCCTGTCGGAACTGACGATCTGGGGCGTGGCCACGAGGTGCCTGCACCATGTGTAAGCGGCGTTATTGCGTTAAACGGGCGATCGGAGGCCGCGATGTCTAAGCCCGCGGTGATGCGCAGGATGCAGGAAATCGCGCACGTGGATGTGAACTGCTTTTATGCCCCGGCCGAGCGCGTGTTCAATCCTGCTTTGGAGGGCAAGCCCGTCATTGTGCTCTCCAACAATGACGGGTGCGCGGTCACGCGCTCTCCGGAAGCCAAACGCCTGGGCATTTCCATGGGTGAGCCGTGGTTTAAGCTCCGGCCGCGGGCCAAGGAATGGGGCCTCGTGGCCCTGTCCAGTAACTACGAACTCTACGGTGACATCAGCTCCCGGGTGATGGAGCTGCTGGGCCGCTACTCGGCCTGGCTGGAGGTCTAGTCCATCGATGAGGCCTTCCTGGGCGTCAAAGGCGAACCGGACGAGCTGCTGGAAATGGGGCGGGAGATGAAGGCCGCGTGCCGGCGGAACGTTGGCGTGCCGGTCTGCGTCGGCATCGCGCCGACGAAGACCCTGGCCAAGTTGTGCAACAAGTGGGCGAAGAACAACCCCGCTTTTGCGGGTGTGTGCCGGTGGGAGTCAGTACCGGCCGAGCAGCGCGAAGCGCTCATGGCCAAGCTGTCCGTCATCGAGATCTGGGGCGTGGCCACCAGATTGACTAAACGGCTGAACGCTATGGGAATCTTCACCATCGCTGACCTTGTCCGGGCGAACCCGGTCGCGATCCGGGACAAGTTCTCCATCGTCATGATGCGAACCGTCCTGGAACTGCAAGGCACACCATGTATCCCGATGGAAGAGGAACGGATCGGCCGTGACCAGCTGATCTTCTCCCGGTCCTTCTCCATACCCATCACCACAGCTGCCGGGCTGCGGCAGGTCATGAGCGTCTACGCGCAAATGGCCTCGGCCCGGTTGGCCAAACACGACCTGCAAGCGAAGGTACTGACAGCGTTCGCGGCGACGTCACACTTCAACCCGAACGAGAAGTCCTTTCCCTCGGTCTGCCTGGCGTTGCCAATGCCCACCGCGGACCCGGTGCTGCTGACCAAGGCAGCCCACGCGCTGCTTCCCCAGGTGTTTGAGGGCGTGAAGTATGTCCGGGCCGGGATCATGGTCACGGACCTTCGCCCGTCCGGGAACCAGAAACCCCTGGAGCTGTTCGAGAACCCCCACGAAGAACGCGGCATCGGGATCCTGCTTGAAGACGTGGCCAAACGCTACGGCCGCGGATCCATCGGCCTCGGCCATGCCGGAATCAAAGGCGGGCCCGACTGGTCCATGAAACGCGACATGCTCTCCCCCAGATACACCACCCACTGGGACGAACTTCCCCTCGTCAAAGCCGCCTGACCGGCGCCCACGCAAGAAAGGAGTCCACCCATGACTCTTGCCCCCGAAAAACCACAAACCATGCAGGAAGTCGCTGTCCGGTTCAGCCCCGACGGGACGCCGCTGGCGATCCGTCACGACGGCCGGATCTGGATGGTCGACCCCGACGTCCACGCCGGGCACTGGTTCACCAGGGCCCCTTGGTGGGAAACCCGGGACCGGGCCGCGATCGGTACCGGGGATATGGTCAGCGTCGAGCACTGGCAAGTTCAAGCGAAAATACCCAGCGCCATGGCGGAGATGCGCACGTTCACGCTGCGGCGCGAACCGCTGGCCACACAGTGGCAGCTCGAGTCCATCAGCTGATGCCCGCTGCTTTGTATCGCTCGACCGTCCCGGACCAGCTATGGGACCGGATCCGTGAGGGATTCGGCCTTCCCGACCTGGCCCAGGTCCGGGAACGGCTCACAGCCGCCCAGGAGGACCCCGCACCTGCGATGAGACGGCTGTTTCGGGTGTTCGTCGATGAAGGGACATTCTGCCCGGCGTACCAGTTCCGGGCGGACCTGGGTCTTGACCCCGTGGTGATGGGCCTGTTTGAACGGGCGTTGGAGCTGCGGATCCCACATAATTATTTCGCCCTGTGGATGATGGTCCCCTCCCCCGCCCTGGACGGGTGCCGCCCGGTGGACCTGCGCGAGAGCCGGGATCCGTCACTGCTGCGGGCGGCGCTGGATCGGCTCCGCGTGGACGTGGCGGCCTAAAATATGGGAGTGAAAGTAACCCTGACTGTGGCGGCCGGCGACGGCCAAGTCAGCTACGTCGAGGCCGAAGGCCAGACGTACGAAGAAGCCAAAGCAGCTGCCGAAGTTTTGATCCCGGAGGGCTCCAAGGCCATTGTCCTGCGCACCAGCTAGAAAGCCTGCATGAAACCAGAAGTACGAACAGCAGTCGATTCAGCCCGGCAGATAGCCGCGTTCTACAAGGACCACGGCTACCTGCCCACCCAACACACACCACCCACGGGGGAACATAAACGCCTGGCCTCGGCCCTCGGAAGGCTCCGCCGCCTCAACGCCGCGGGCACCCTCCCCCACGACGCGGCCCGGATCTTGAACGAAACCCATCCAACCTGGACCACGCGGGCCGATCACGCCACCGAACGCTGGCAGCGCACAGCCGACGACTTCATCACCTGGGTGAAGGAAAACCACCGGTTCCCGAGCAAGTCTTCCAGCGACGCGTCCGAACGGTTCTTGGGGAACTGGTTAGTCCGGCAACGTTATGACGCGCGCAAGAACCGCTTCCCTGCCCGGGTTCGTGAACTCGATACCCGGTTACCCGAATGGCGTGAGACGTTTTCCCATCAAGGCAAACAGTCATACGTCGAGTCGGCGCAGCAGGTCGCTGCGTATGTCCAACAACACGGCATGCTACCGGCCCCGGACGGTGCCAGCGGAAGTGAATCCGAACGTCTGGCACAGGTTCTATTGGTTCTACGGAACCAGAAACGGCGCGGCCTGCTCGCCAAGGAAGCCGTACAGGCCCTCGATGCCGCCTTCCCAGGCTGGCTGGACGGGATCACACTCAACGTCGAGCGGCACTGGCAACAACGCGCCACCGAACTCATCGCATGGGTGCAAGCCAACGGCAGAAACCCACACCGTAACGCCGGCGACTCAACTGAACGTGCGCTGGCCGCATGGGTCGCCAGACAACGATTGCATGCGAAAAAAGGCGAATACCCTGCCCGGATCAAAGAGCTCAACAAACGCCTGCCCGGGTGGCACCGCACACCCTGACCAGCCCGGGGGCTTCCTGGTTGGGAAGCCGGGCCTCTTGTCGAATTGCTTACTTGCCGCCTCGGTTGCCGCTGCCCCACATCAGGACTGCAGCGACAACGCCCAGAACGCCGATGCCCATGGCAATAATGACACCAATCTCAATGCTCACATGTTCCCCTCAGCCGATGAACGTCCCAGCCTTCCAGCTACTCCCAGGGAATACCAGTCACGAAACAAGGCCCCTACACGCTGCGCAGCGCGCGAGGGCCTTGCCTTCAGAAGCTGATGGATCGTTGTGGTTCAGGAGCCAGTGAGGTCCACGACATCGGATCCGGCGTTGGTCTTCACCGACTCAACGCCTTTCAGGGCGGCGGCTTTGGTGGTGTACGACTCGCTGCTGGCAATGGTTTCCCCATTGCCGGCTTTCAACCGGAACCGGTACCCGCCGGACTTGTCTTTGTAGACTTCGAACTTTCCTGCCATGCGTGACCCTCCTTCATGATGCCCATCCCAAGGGGCGGCAATATGGGGAACTGCCCTTACGAGCCTCATCCTAACCTCGGGTACCTTCCTCGGCCGGTTCAATCAGTTCGGGTCCGTTGTTGCGGACGCTGTTGACCCGGGTGCTGACAATCCGGGGCGTCAGGGTCGGTTCCGGCAGGGAATCGAGCAGGTATTGGACGTCGGCCTTGTCGGTCAGGTCCGGGTCGAGCCATTCCGCAAAGCGGTCCTGCGGGATGATAACCGGGGACCTGTCATGGACGTGCCCCAACGCGTCCTGGGTGGTGGTGGTCAGGACCGTGAAGGTCAGCAGCCAGCGTCCGGGGTCATCCTCGGGCAACTCAGGATCAGGCCAGAACTCATACAGACCAGCGAACCCCAGCAGCGACTCATCTGGCGAGTAGAGGTAGTTCGGGATCTTCTTCCCGTCCTCGGTCTTCTGCCACTCGTAGTACCCCTCGGCGGGAACGATGGCCCTGCGCTTGACCGCCGCTGACCGGAACGACGGCTTCTCCAGGATTGATTCACTGCGGGCATTAATCAATTTCGACCCGATCTTGGCGTCCTTTGCCCAGGAGGGCACCAGCCCCCATTTAGCGATCAGGAGGCGCCGGTCAAGTGTTCCTTCATCCAGCCGTTCGGCCACGATCGGCACGTTCTGAGTCGGCGCGACGTTCCAGCTCGGCCCCGGCGGGCTGCCCTCAACTTCTTTGGCATCGAAATGGCTTAGAAGGTCGCTGGTTGCTTTGGACATCACGTATCTGCCACACATGTGCATATTCTTCCCACAAAAGCGCTCCCTGAAACCAACCATTCGCCATGGAGAACTATTGCGCGGCTGATCACACCGACACGTAGCCAGCTCGCCAGTGCAGCCCTGCCCTTAAAGCACGGCTATTCTGGCGCGGGCGGTCGTTGCCGCAAGGGGGTACCTTTGACCAAGTCGCGGGCGAGTTCGTGCAGTTTTTGATTCCGTGAGTTGGAAGCCTTCCGCAGGATCTGAAACGCCTCGTCATGGGTGCACCGATTCTGGGTGATGATGACCCCGCACGCGGTGTCGATGACTGATCTGTTTTCCATGGCGGCATCGAGGTCCTCGGCTGCTTCGTTCAGGGCGGTGATCCTGATCGCAACTTTCAAGGCTTTGCCCGCGATTCCCGCGAAGGTCAGGGCGTCCGTGGCGATTCTTTCGGTGAACGTCCCTGGCGTAGGGGAAAAGAAATTCAGCACGGCACCGGCGTCGTTCTCGAGTTTCATCGGAACACCGAGGGCGCTGCGCATCCCGGCAGCATCCAGGGCCCTGCAGTAGGTGCTCCACTGTGGTGAGGTAAGTGCGTCATCGAGAAGGACGGGGTGCCCGCTCTCCAGGGCGTCGATGCAGGGGCCTTCTTCGAGGGTTTGCTCGATCCGGTCCAGCAACATCGCCTGATCACTGGACCCGCCGATTGTCGCTATCCGCTTCCGCCGCCCCAAGGTCACAGCGCATTCAATCCGCGTGCCGGCTGACCTGGATACGACCGAGGCACCGAGCTCGGCCAACCCGTTCAGAAAAGCTTTGATATCTTCGGCGGTAACCACCAGTTCCGCGAGCTGGTCAGCGTCCTGGGACCAGTCCTCCACGACCACGGAATGCATAACAGACCACCGCCCTTCACAACAGTGACAGCCATTAAAAAGGGCCTTTCTGCCAAAGCCCGGGAGACCACCGTGATTGTTGCCCGCCGGGGCGATGCTCGCGTTGCCGTGGGGTCACTGGTGTGTCGGTGAATAATTTAGCAAGGAAGTCTAGCAATCGGAAAGTGGCCTTGCGACGGGTCGGTACTGGAAGTCGGTGGCTATGTTGCCTGCATTCCGGGGAGTCCGGCGGGATGTCTTCGGCGACATCGTGGACTTTGGCTACGTTCGGGCGGGAGCCGTTTCCAGCAGCCAGTCCAGGGCCTCGGCCTCCGAGGTAAAGAACTGCGTGGGGACTGGCACATCCGCGGTAGCCAACTGGTAGTTGACGATGATCCGGTCAACAGGTCCAGAGCCTAGCAGGGCAATCCGGGAGGCCGCGCACGGTGCGGCGAAGACTTGCCGTGCTTCCCGGTCCAGGTATGAAACGTCCGCCATCTCCACGAGTAAGGGACGCCGGATTCCGGCGGCGAGGTCGTTCACGGCGCCCATCGCTGCGCGGGCACTGTCACCGTCTACTCGGATCCCAGGGACCCATCTGAGGTGAAGGATCTGATGGCCCTCCAGGCGGATATCGAAGTCAGCCAACGGAACCCGGACCATTTATACCGCTTTTCGTTATCTGTCACTTCCATCGATGATCTTAGAACAAGGCTGCACCATCGACTGACACCACGGAATCTGGATGCCCGGCCCGCTGCAAGACCGACCACCCAGCACGTCTACGCTTCCGTAAGACAAGTACATACTGACAGCCACGGCCCCAGGAACACCCCGGAACACCTCAAGATTCGATCAAGAAAAACCACGAACACACTGGACCGGCCCAAGTCGAGAAGCGTCTTGGGTCAGAACATCCGTGCACTCCCTGGAGTTTGGGAGCGCGCAGCCCGTCCGCAGCCGTGGGCCGAACAGGCACTCCACCGCCGAAAAAGCAGACTCCGCCGAACATGAACTCCCATCAGCTATGAGACACTCCTCCAAGTCATAAGTGCACCAAGATCCCTGATCGTGACGTCGTTCGACAGCTTTTCTCCCTGAAGCCCCTGACAAGCGGAGATATAGCATCGGCTCTCCACTCGATGTTCAAAACGGATAGCCGTAGTGTCTCTCTGGAAAGCCCGCCGGTCCCCCACCGGCGGGCTTTCCTTGGAAGTGGAACACTCCAAGCCGGAACACCCCCGTGTCCGGGATGGCAGTTTTCGAAGTCGCTTGCACGGATGTCCGTAGTCAGGCGCACAGGATGTCCGTTAGGGACCCCTCTACGGTGCAATGGGTTCTATGCGCACTGTTGCCGCCGCCTTCATCCTTCTGAGCGCGCGCACGCCAAGTAGGCCAGCGAGTAACGCAGGCGTTATGACTATGGCCGACGCTGTGATGATTATGGCTCCGATGAGGTGAACGACTAGTACAGCCATCATCACCACGGTGTGGGCTTCGACAGACTCCATGGGTCACTTCTCGTTCTGTGAGTAGGGGTGTTCACGGGGTGCTGGTTCCTGTTGGCGCTTTAGGCCCGGGGCCAACAAGTTGTGGCCTCAGCCGGACGGGGATGCCATATTTGGCGAACTCGGCGTCCATGCCCTCTTGCACGGTGGCGTATTGGCCGTTCTGGACGCCAAAGGCGAGGAATTCCCAAGTATGGACGCTGGTCCACAACTGTGTGAAGTCGGTCAGGTACCGGCCGTTGCTCTGCAGTCTGGCGATGTTGTACCAAGCGTTGCCGCCGTCCAGGCCGATCGCGCTGACCCCCTCATCTGAAATGGAGTACGCGAGCCAGCCTTCAGCGCATCCCAGGACGGTGTAGTACCGCTGCTCGCTGGCCGGGATGGGCTTGATCGCCTGGACCGTGTCGTCCCGTCGGATGTCGATGTTGGCCGGTACGCAGGCGCCTGCAGCTGGGCCGACGGGCGCGGTGGTTGGCGGTACCGTGGCCAGCGGCGGGGGCGGAGTAATGACTGTGATCGGGGTCGGAGGAGCGCTCCACACCGGAGTTTCCTTTGGAGTGCTTGTCGGTGTGGGGCTGGCCGTCGCGGAAGGCGTAACCGTTGGCGACGCGGTGGGCGTTGGCGTGGGTGTGGCAGTGATGCTGGGGGTATCGGTAGTGGCGGGCGCCGGCGCCGATTGCGGGACAAGGTTTTCTGCCACAACCACTGCACCGACGACGGCGGCAGCGGCCAGGACCACGCCCGCCGTCGCGGCCCAGCCGGTCCGGCGGGATTTGCGCCCGGCAAGGGAAACGACGTTCGGGTCATCGGAGAAGACATGCGACCGACCCGGCAGGACACCAGGGGCGGTGCCGGGTTCGGGCACGTTTGGTTTGGCGTTTTTCATGAGTTGTTCGATGCGGTCCATGGTTAGACTTCCCGTTCTGTCATGAGGTGTTGTGGTGCGGCTTTCGCGAAGGCTTTACGGGCCCGGTGGAGCCTGACCGCGGCAGCGGAGGCTGTGCATCCAAGGCTTTCGGCCAGTTCTGCGGTGGACAGGTCATCCCAGTAGGAGAGCATCAGGATTTCCCGGTCCCGGTCCTTGAGCTTGGAGAGAATCTCCGCAACGCTGGCCTGCTGCTCATCGTCGTCGGTGGTGACGGCCTGGACCCGGGCTTCTTCAGCCAGCCTTTGCATGAGTTGATCGCGGCGACTCCGCCCTTTGTACTCATTGCCCAGCACATTCCTGGCCGTAGCTATCAGCCACCCGACGCCGGGCGGCTCCGGCGGTTGTTTCTCCCACACGATCCGGAATACGTCATTGGCGAGTTCCTCGGCCCGTTCGCGGTCACTGATCCGGTACGCGATGTACTGGTAGATGCGGCTGAAGTGTTCAGCGTGAAGAGCGATCAGTTCCTGCTCTCTGGTAGCCAACATCCTTGTTCTGTTCCCCCGGGCTAGTGCGATGTGATGTGTCAACCCTTTAGTGTCCCGGGAACCGTCGTTTCTTACACAACCGGAGAAAAAGTTTCAGCAACTTTTCCGGTGGCCCCGGGAACACAGCGATACCCGGCAAACTCCCCCAATGAGTGTGCCGGGTATCTGGAGCGCGTGGTGGTCAGGCAGCGTAGCGAAGACTCGTCAGCAATGCCCGAAGCTTGACGTATTGGTCCGTTTTCATCCACGCTTCAGCGGTTTCAGGGGTCATGGAAGCGTCGACGTGGGCTACCGCGGTAGCCAGCCCGTTCGGCATGATCATGAAGCTGTTCACCGAGAGGCTATCGGGGCCCTCTGTCATGAAGTTACCGACGACAACCCCCATGTAGTAGCGCACCTCTAGCGGATCGGTGGGGTAATCATCCTTTACAAAAGCGAAGTGCGAGGCACCGTCACGGCTGTCGAACGAGGTCAGTTCCTGGGAGTCGAGGATGGTGCGGTTGACCGGCCCGCTCAAAAGTCCACCAGTACCCCCACTGGTGATGTGAGCAACCTGCTCACCGGTTTCGTCAAAAATGTTGGCGGCCAGGGAGTTCTCTTTCCCACCAGGGTTGTCGGCGTTTTCGTTGTAGTCGTCCTGCTCGATCTTCGCGCTCCAGCCCGCGGGCAGATCGAACGAAATGTGCCCGTCAGGAAAGGTGTAGGTGCCGGTCACCGGGAGGTCAGGCGACAGCTGCGGAGCAGAGGGGGCTGCAGGCGCAGCTGGTGTCACCACTGATGCGGCCGGCCGCGGAGCGACGGCAGGCGTTGCCGGAGTGACGGCAGGTTTTGCCGGAGCGACAGGAGCAATGGGTGGCGCCGGCACCGAAACAGGTGCCTGCTCCACAGGAGTGGTCACGACTGGGGCTTCCACTATTTGTTCGGAAACAGTCACCGAGCCAGGCTCCTCAACCAAGACTTGCTCCTCCACCGGCGCGACATGTGGCTGCACCGGCATTGTGACGTCCGCTGAAGCAGCGGGTGTGAACGAGGTACTCGCCTCCGGGCCTGCCGGTGTGCAGGCGACGAGAGTGAGCGCCAGCGCAATCGATGTAAGGGTCGCGTACTTGGCATAGTCGGATCGGCGGTACTTCATGGTTGGGTTCCTTCCCCCTTGGACGAGCCGAGCAGATCAGCCTGCTCAAATATGTTGTTTCCAGCAAGGAACGAATGATTACACCAGCAACCAAATCTTTACAGAACGTGCTTCGTTTCCATCCGGAAGGCGCCAGTCAAGTACCCGCAAGCGAGTCTCCACCGGTCGCATCTCCTGCAACCGGGTGCGTGAGCTGCCTAGAGCGTTTGGCGAGGCGGGCCGTTCGACGACTAATACCCGACTACAACGTCAAAATCCTCCGGGGGGCGACCTGTCAGGATCGCGGCTGCTTCCCTAACAACATTGGGAATCTCTTCCACCTTTCGAGCGTGAACTTTGAGGTCAGGCATTTCAAGCACGTGGAGATCCAATCTGCCGTCTGCAGCTCTCCGTATTTGCGCTGTGAGCTTCACGCTAACCTCCCGCTCTCAACCGCCAGAATACTGTGCCCAGATTCGGCCAGAGTGCTCCATGCCTGGTTTTTACCTCACGGAATCAGAGGTGGTGTTCCACTTCCTTAGAACTGGGACGCCGTGCGGCATTGGAACAAACGTCGTGGACGTAATTGTTAGGCAGGACTTCGTTGGTCACGTTTCGATGCGGCACAGGTGTCCGCCAGGGGATCCCTTACGGGCGTACCGAACACCGGCGCTAATCTGATGAATAGACGGTTCAGTTTGCCGTACCAGTTTTCGGGCGCAAAGGAGGTGCCGAGGTGGTCGAACGCCAGATGCTAAATGTTCCCGATCTGGTTGGGCAGCCTGTACATATCGCACAGGAGACTGCGGCGAACCTTGGGTTCGGTCTCGCAGCCGGGGACCCTGATGGTCCAGGCCTTCGCTCGCGCACGTGGCCAGGGCTATTCTGGGTGACCTCCCAAGATCCTCCGGCAGGGTCGGTCCTTGCGTGGGGAAGCCAAATTGAGATCACCTTTGTTCAGGACGGTCAAGCACGAAGTGACGTGCCGGAGCAGCCGCGCGGGCCGACCCCCTCATTGCAAACTCATGCGGAGGGCGACGCGGAGTCGTGAGTTGTCCGATGAGGGATCCTTGGGTTCTTGCGGTGATTGCAACACTTAGCGGATGGGTGTTGGCATGGCAGGATATTCAATTCATCTAAGGCCTGATCTCTTGCAGGTTTTTTGGGCCGGGATGCAGGCGGGTGATTTCATCACCGATGCCGTGGCTCCGATCAATACGAGTCGGCGTACCGGGCGCCGGGTGCTGCTTGAGGCCGGTGGCGTCAGGCCCCGGCGGGGCCGTGATCTGAAAGGCCGTTGCCTGACCTTCGCCCAGCGCGAGGAGATCGCAATACTGCGTGCCCAGGGGCAATCTCTACGGCAAATAGGAGCCGTGGTCCGCAGGTCGGCTTCCACGGTTTCGAGGGAGTTGCGGCGCAACTCGGTGGCAGGGATGCCCTACCGGGCAACCTCAGCGCACGCACTGGCCTATGAGAGGGCCTCACGTCCGAAACCAGCGAAACTGCACACGAACACGGTGCTGCGTGCGAAGGTGGAAGAGGACCTGAGAAAGAAGTACTCACCCGAGCAGATCGCAGGACGACTCCGGGTTGAGTTCCCTGATGAGCCGGAGATGAGGGTGTCACCCGAGACGATCTACCAGTCCCTTTACGTGCAGTCCCGAGGAGCGCTGAAGCGTGATCTGACCGCGTGCCTGCGCACCGGGAGGGCCATGAGGCAGCCCTGCCGCAAGGCTGGCCAGCGCAAGAACCGGATCCCGGGGATGATCAACATTTCCGAGCGCCCTCCTGAAGTTCAGGACCGGGCCGTGCCGGGGCATTGGGAAGGCGATCTCATCATCGGCAAAGGGAATCAGTCCGCGATTGGGACGCTGGTCGAGCGGACCACCAATTACACGTTGCTCGTGCACCTACCGGACGGGTACAAGGCCGAGCAGATGCGTGATGCGCTGGCCGCGAAGATCAAGACGCTCCCCGAGTCGCTTCGGCAGTCCCTGACCTGGGACCAGGGGATCGAGATGCAGGACTGGAAAACCGTGAAGATCGATACCGGCATCGAGATTTACTTCTGCGACCCACACTCGCCTTGGCAGCGTGGAATCAACGAAAACACCAATGGTCTGCTGCGCCAGTATTTCCCCAAGGGCACCGACCTGAGCATCCACAGCGCCACAGACCTCGACTGGGTCGCCCAGGAACTCAACGACCGACCGCGTAAAAGACTAGAGTTCAGGAAACCGATCGAACTGATCGAAAACCTCCTGTTGCAATGACCGCTAGAATCCGCCGATCCTCTACCGGCGGTGGGCCAAAAGCCGCGATAAACTCACGGACCGAGGTTCTGTCAGAAAAGGGAAGACGTAGGTATGCCGGAGCAGGTGAAGATCGAACTCGACGAGGATCAGGCACTGGTGTTGTTCGATTGGCTCTGTCATCTGAACGACGGTGAGGCCCCTGTGGTTACTCATCAGGCCGAGCAACGGGTCCTTTGGGACATTCAAGCTGACCTTGAGTCCGTTCTTGTCGCGCCCTTCGAAGCAAATTACATCGAGCTGCTCGCGCAAGCGCGAAACCGCGTTGCACAGGCCGGTCAATAGTCCACTTAGTTCTTCGAACGGGAGCGTCTGGTGAAGGATCCCCTTACGGGTGCCATCGCCAGCCGGCTGCCCGCTGTTCAGGCAGGCTTCGGAACGCGGGGAGAGTAACTCTTACAGCCAGCGGACGGCCTGCTTGTCCATTCCGATCAGCTCCATGCCATCGGTGGCTTCTACGCCATGGGCAAGCCGTACCAAGACAGCGGCGCCGATCATGCGTTCGAACTCAGCTTGTATCCACAGTTCATGCGGAAACGTCGACTCCGCGGTGATGTCGGCCTTAGCGAGGACTGGGACCTTTTCAATGATCCGATGCGTCCGACCCTCCGCGTCGACAAGGTCAACCTCTATCCATCCCGGGAAGTGGTCGTTTGCCCATCGCATTGCAGTAGCCCTAACGAGCACACGTGTCATACCGCGATTGTTTCATTGGATCCAGTGGAAGGTGAGGAACATCTGGTTCTACGGTAAGGGATCACCTTGCGTTCGCTCGCTCGGGGAAGCATTCCCCGCCAGAAACAAAGAATGGAGACAACCGTGGCGCGGAATTCCTCAGTATCTGGATCGCTGGCTGCCTGCGGCAGCCCGACGGCCATCTCTGGGCATCAGGTCAGAAACGCTAGTTGAGCGGTTCTGAGCATGTTTGATTCCGGAAGCGAGTTCTGACGCTCAGGGCCGCCCCACACAACCCCGTCGTGTGTCTCCTGTCGAGGTGCAGGACAAACCCGTATAAAGGGTCGTTTCTGACCGATATCGCCGATAGATGCCGCAGTGTGTCCGCGACGACTCAACCCAAACGTGCCCTCATGGATCAGGAATCGTTCACCATCGGCCCTTCCTAATTGGTTGTGATTGCGTATACGACTCGGGAAGCTTGGTCTTGGCCCCGGAGATGCGAAGTGGATCAGGCGATCCCCGACGGAGGCGTTCCTCCCGACCGCGATACACAACCACCATTTCCCAGATGAGGTAAACGACTCCCAGGGCCATCAACACTGCACCGAACAAGGTTGCCCATTGCGCACTCGGCTTGCCAACCGGATTAGTGATGAATACGTATATGCCGAGGGACAGCATTGGGAGCAGGAACAGCAGCCCGGGCAGATTCTGCCACCAGCGTGTACTTCCGTTAGGTGGACCGCCCAGCTCTTTTTTGGTGTAGCTGTGCAGCATCCCATCCTTGGTTAAGTACAAAACCCGTTGCTCCCCACGGGCAAGAGCCGCTTCATGCTCGGCATGCACCGCATCATCGTGTTCCTGGTGACTGTTGACTGCCAAAATTCCCCCCGACATCAAGCATTCTCCGGCCTTTCCGGCCCTCAAACCACCGATTTTACGGTCGTTATTGACCATCGGCTCCGGTCCCCTAAACCCACCGCGCAGTTAGTCCAGCAGGGACGCTGTTGGTCCAGCTTGCTCGGCGCTTCTAGGACCTATCGGACGCGCAGCGGCAGGAAACCGCTTCCGTCGAGTCACGCTGTTCGAAGGACCGGTCGCGGATCCCGCCGAGCCGGTTGAAGAACACGGCCCGGGCCAGGGTATTCCGGGCCTCGCCCTTCGCGAAGCATTACAAAAATTGCCGCGCGATTCCGCGTCTTGTCGACCACGCCCCTGAGTGTCTCGCGAACGATCGTTACAGGACATCGGAGAACGAGCGGCCGTCAGATGCCGGCTGTGACCAGGTAAGTGCGTAGATTGGGCTGTTCTTCCCCGCCGCTTGCACCAGGGGCCAGGCTTAGACGTCCGAAGTTGGCTGCCGGGTGACCGGGCTCTACCAGCTTGGTGTTAGTCCAGCCGCTAGCCTGGAACAAGGCATCGGGAGTGTCTGTGCAAAACGGCAGTGCACGGCCTGATTCCGTGCGTGCTTTCACCAACGGAGCCATGCTTTCCAACGCCAACAGGCCTGTTCCAAAGACATCCGCCAAGAAGAGAGACCCTTCGGCAGACAAGGAAGCAGTATCGCGGAATAAGGACTCGACGGAGGAGGCCGCCAGGTAAAAGAAGAGGCCCTCGGCAACCCAGACTGTTGGGGTGTGGCGATCAAAGCCTGCCTCCAGAAGGGCATGGTCCCAGGGGCCGGACAAGTCCGCCTGAACACACCGTCGTTCACATGCCGGCGATATCGTGCGAAGAACGGATTCCTTCTGGGCGAAGGCCTCCGCATAGTCGATCTCGAACACGGTACAGGAGGAAGGCAGCGGAAGCCGGAAGGCTCTGGTGTCCATGCCAGCGCCGAGGAGGACGACTTGGCAGCCTTGCCCGGTAGCGTCGATAATTTGATCGTCAAAGTATCGTGTTCGGACCGGAAGGAACGGATTGTAGTCCGCAGCATCCAACATGGCCCTGCCGCTATCTCCGGCCAAGTCTCCGGCCCACGGATCGTTGAAGAGCCGGTCCGGACGGGAAGTCTCAAGAGCCCTTGCCGCAGCTATCCAACGGCCGGTACTAATGACAGATGCCCGCGCCTGCGAGTCAAGATGTGAAACCACTGCATAATTCTACTCAGGAGCTGATCGGCGGAAGCGAAATATCCTTAGCGTCGGATATTCCACTTTTTCACAAGCCACCCCTAAGTGCTCATCAGCTGTTTCGTCGTTCGAGGTCGCTGAGGCCCTAGGCGTTACATCTTCGAGCAATATTGCAATATTGCAATATTGCAAGAGCATCTCGTTCCTCTTCTTCTCCATGAAGTCGCGGACTGCTTCATCGAGCTGAGCGGCAATGGTCACGGTCGTGCGCTGCTTGTAAGCGTCCATCCAGTCAAGAAGGTCCGGGTCGAGCCTGTTGGTAAAGGTCACAGTCCTCTTCTTTGGCGTCGGCGTGCTGGCCTCCGGGGCCTTGGCGGCCGGCGTTGTCACTGCGTCCACAATGTCGGTTCGTGGGGCTCTGGCCAGCGGCGCCTGGCTTCCTGCGCCTGACGGTACCTGCGGTTACATTTTAATGCTGCTCATTTGCTACTCAGTTCCTTCTTGATTGCGACTGCGTGGCGAGTAAAGGCTTCTCCGGCCTTTATGGCGCCCCTCGATGAAATCTTGCTCAGCGGCACGCGTCCCGATTGCCCATCAGCAATGGCCGTCGTTCGCGGTACTGCCGGCACCAGGACGGCGGGGCCATAAGCATCTATCAGGGTCTTCTGCTGATACATGTGCTCCGCGGTCCCTGCGTATTTATTGATGACGATTCGCGGTTCAGCAAGCCCGGGGTTGTACATGGCACTCCCCCGCACTTTTGTGGTCAGCTCCATGAACTTGACTGCACCCTTAACGCTGAACGATTCGGAGTCGACGATGATCCGTGCCGCCCGTCGATTGGCAGAACGAGATCCGCGACCGCATGAAGGCTGAAGCTAAGGAGCGCGCCAGTAAGGCTTGATCACTGACGAAACAGTGCCAACCCCAATGTTTCATACCTGGCTCATTCGTCAACAAGAAGACAGGACCAGCCCTGCGGTGGCTTTCACCCCGTGCGCGTCTGCTTTGCGTGCATAAAAGAAAGCCCCGATGCCCAGGGGAATTCCCAGAATGAACAAGCCGATGACACCCATGATGATGGAGGTCTTGCGGAACTTCGCACCCTACACCAGTTGAAAACTGACTGCTGCGGCTTCTTCTGTCGACGTCATGAATTACTCCCGAATCTGCTGATAATCGAATTGAAGGCTATCCTGCCGAAACGCCCTGGGGTAAGACGAGTTCCACGACCCGCCCATGAGGCGCCACTCTCACGCTTCGTTCACACAGGACAACAGTTATGCTAGTCGTTGGATTTATGTTCTTGCTTAGGGGGTAAGCATATGGGGATTGCTTTTGATGACGGCGCAGCCGATGCGCTGATCTGTGCTGCTGAGACGGCCGAGCAGGTTCTTCGCGCCGAAGGTGGATTCCTTAGCGGGGCTGTGGATCAGGCGTTGCAGGACTTCAAGGGCGGTTTCGCACGTTTGTTGGACGCCTGCGGCATCAGGTCTGATGATCGCGGCAAGCTCTCAGGTGTTCTGGCAGTTCTGGCGAACGACGTTCGCGAGGCCAAGCACAGGGCCCAGCAAGAGAAAGCCCGGCAAAAGAACATGGATGCCTGGCAGCAGCGCGACAACATCCGTAAACAGCAACTGCTCTCCGGTGACATCGCGAAAGCATCCGCGACTGTCGCCACCATGGTCCTGGACCCGATGCCCGAGAGTACACCGGTCCCGGCACCAACTGTCTCAGCTGTGTTTTCTCCGCGGGACCGGCCCCGGTTCGCCGGCGGACCAGGAAGCGGAACCACCTCGGCTGACCCGGGCAAGCTGCGCGGCTTCGCCTCAGTGTCCCGGACTGCCACGAACACCTTGAACTCACACTTTGTCGCAGTCCGGAACGCCTGGAGCGGCTTCACAGCATCCTGTTCCTGGGTGAACATCGAGACTGAATCGTTGGTTGCTGGTTTTGAGCGGCTGCTCGCCGCCAACGCAGCAGACGCCGATTGGATGGAGCAGGTCGCCACCGCATTCGAAACAGCAGGCAGCGGCTCTATCGCGGACAGCGTGCTCAACGGGCTCTTCATCCAATACGCAACACCAAACCAAGTGGGCCTGAACGACATCGGAACCATGAGTGCAGCGCAACTGAAGGTTTGGCTCGGAAATGGTGGCACCGCCCGGCTGCGGGAACTCCTGACCCAACCAGGACTGGACCCCGTAGCCACAGCCACGTGGTGGTCTGGTCTTGGCCACACCGTCGAGCCTGCCACCGGGAAAGTCACCGTCGGTGAAGAACAGTACCTTCTGATCGGTGCACTGCCGGACGTTATCGGTAACCTGAACGGTGTCACCGCGACCGCCAGGGACCTTGCCAACCGCAAAAAGTTGCTGCAGATGCACGACTACTGGAAGAAGTACCGCGAAGAGCACGCCGGAAAAGTTGATGAAGGCTCCCAGGAAGGCATGGTCAACAAAGTCTGGGAATCGCTCTACGACAGCCAGGGCAAGCCGAAAACCAATCCTCAGGATCCATCCGACATCCGGCAACTGATCAGCTTCGCTCCCTTTAGTCTCGGGAGAGGATCGGAGACCGGGTTCGGTGCATCTATTTCCGTGGGGGACCTCGACGCCGCCAAGCACGTCACCTACCAGCTCCCGGGACTGGACACCACCATCGGCAAGGACATGGCATCAAAGACCAAGCAGGCCAATGATCAGCGGCTTGATCAACGCAAACTCGCCGGTTCCAACGGGCTGGATAAGAACCGGATTGCTGTCGTTACCTGGATTGGTGTCGAGCCGGCCCAGGGTCTGGGTGTGTTCAGCAACGATCAGGCCAAAGTCGTTGGGGCTGCCCTTCGCGACTACGCGACAGGGGTCAACGCCGTTCACCAAAACCTCGACAACGCAGCCATGACAACAGCAGTCGGGCACTCCATGGGTTCCCTCGGGGCCATGGAGGCAGCAAAAACCGAGCTGCCTGTCGATAACCTCGTTCTCGTCGGGGACGTTGGGGCCCCTGATAACGTGACCTCCGTGAACGATCTCCACCTGAACCCCGGCGGCACTGTATACCGGGGAACCTACGACTGGGACCACGTAGCTGAAGTCGGGCATGGGCTCGGCTGGCAGCGTAAAAGCACCGCAGACCCCGGATTCGGCGCCGTCACCTTCGGCACGGACGGCATCACGGGACCGGATGGTGCCACAGAACTCCCAACGAAAACCCACGACGGACAAACAGGCGGCAAGGACGGCATCTACGGGTACTTCGACAGGAGAACCCAGTCAAGCTATAACCAAGCCAGAATCGCCCTCGGCTTGAATGACCAACTCACGAATGCGACACGATGACAACCATGCACCGCCCCCTTAACAGGCGCATCCTTCCCGCCGCAGCCATCCTTCTAATCACCCTTTCAGGGTGCGGAACAACCCCTGGAACCAACCCACCTACCAGCACCGCGGAGCAAACCATGGACCCAGAACAAGCCCGCACAGAGTACTTCAACCTCTTCAACAAGATTCAGGCCCTCGCCCCCGGCGACTGGGATGTCGCGCCGCCCTCCGAATATCAAGGGGATGTCTGCCGGCTCCCGGACGGGTCTGACGGTACCCAATTCTCAATCGATACCAGTCGAAGTCCGCTGAGCCGGGAAGAAATGGACGCTCTGCACGACAAGGTAAAAACTGTCTTCGTGTCCACGGGGTTCACTGTGAAGCAAGAATCCGATGGCGGCCCGAACTTCGTCAGACACACCGACGTGTTCGGGCCCGACAAATTCGTCATGGGGCTCACCACCGGAAAGTACGAAATAAACCTTGGCGGAAACACCCGCTGCGTTCCCGACCCGGAAGGCAAATTTCGCTAGAAAACGATGACAACCATGCACCGCCCCCTTTACAGACGCGTACTTTCCACCAGTGCCGTCCTGCTGCTGCTCGTGTCCGGATGCGCCGCTGGGTCTTCGGGCAGGAGTGCTGATGGAGGTCTCCCACCCTCTCAAACCACCGCAACCGACACACTTCCCGATGACGGGAAAGGGATCCACCATCGACGAATCCCGCGTGGACGGGCACTACGAAAAGCTCACCGTGCCATCGCTGAACTTCGCGGGCTGGTACGACGTATTCGTGCAGGGATCAGTGGACAACTACGTAGGGATGCGCGCGCAGGGTGCCACCACACGCCTCATCGTCGGGCCGTGGTCGCACACCTCACTCAATGCCGGCGCCACCTTGGGAGAAGTCGGCGAGGTGAATTTTGGCCTCGGGATGCTCTCCCCCGGCGGGGAGCAGATCTCGAAGATCAACTTCGACTGGTACGACCACTGGCTGCGCGACAACCCCGCAACAAGCGCCCACGAATCCGGCGTGCTGATCTTCGTGATGGGAGCCAACGAGTGGCGTGCCGAAGCGGACTGGCCCCTCGCCCGTGCCGTCACCACCCCGCTCTACCTGGATGTGGCGGGTGCCCTCAGTTGGGAAGCACCCGTGTCGACAGAGGCAGGATCCACTTATCTCTATGATCCCGCTGACCCGGTGATCACGCGCGGTGGAAACCTGGTGATGGGTTCGGACTACCCTGCCGGCCCGTTCGACCAGAGGATCGCCGAGGCGCGCGAGGACGTGCTGGTGTTCACCACCGCTCCACTCGAGCAGGACGTCGAGATCACCGGGCGGATTAGTGCGACGTTGTTCGCGGCGACCGACGGCCCGTCTACCGATTGGGTGGTCCGACTGTGCGAAGTGGACTCCGAAGGTGTGTCGCGGAACATCGTCGACGGGATCACGCGCGTTTACACGGAAGCCGGTCGGGTCGACGAAGTAACGATCGACCTCTGGTCGACATCGATCCTGATCAAGGCCGGCCACTGTCTGCGAGCTCATGTTACATCGAGCAACTTTCCCCGCTGGGACCGCAACCTC
The DNA here is from genome assembly GCF_059090325.1 of Arthrobacter sp. B0316-5-4. NCBI lineage: Bacteria > Bacillati > Actinomycetota > Actinomycetes > Micrococcales > Micrococcaceae > Arthrobacter > Arthrobacter sp. B0316-5-4. Next base: position 271,948 of record NZ_JBNHFN010000002.1, on the reverse strand, counting down.
AATACCGGTGCACCGGAGAAAAAGGGAACGACCATCCGAGTTGCCCGCCAGCGCATCCGCCACGACGCCGCACATCCCTCTCGAATCGACCTTCAGATCATCCCGACCTGACCTCATCCGCGACAGTGACAGCGATGTCGCGGGTACTCTCACTCGCGACATCGCCGTCTGAGATTTGCAATCGGACGATCGGGCCTTGCCCAGAGATCAGCCCGTAGTAGAGGAGGCGACCGACCCCAGCGAAACGCCTCACCAACGGTCAGGCCAGTGGTTTCAATTACCGCGCTGGTCTTCACACCGTCGCTCGCTTAGCCGACCAGTTGGCCCGCAGGGCTGCGTAGGCTAGCCGGAACTCACCCATGAACGAAAAAACCAATGGCTGCAATCGGGGCCTATAAAGAAGATTTAAGTGTGAACAATGTCCACACTCTCTTCGACCTGACAAAGCAGCGGCCGTCCCGGCGTCCTCACGCTAGGAACGAAGCGAATCCAGGTGTCTCAACGTAGGATCTCGAAGTCATGTTGCACTCATTCCCTCTACCCATGAAGAGGTGTAGGCCAACCACGACCTACCGGACGAACCAAGAGAGGCATACATAACCCCAGATCAAAGCCTGGTGAGGGCCGGCCAGCCACGGTCCTGAACCCGCTCCCCCATAACCAAACAGGCGACCCGCGGCGCCAGGCACACCCCGCGGCCAGTGTCAGAGGGACCTGACCAACCAGAATGTACACACATTAAAGCAAAAACCCCTCTGACGAGGGGTTATGCCGTGCCCGAGGTGGGACTCGAACGGGATTCCAGGCCTTGGAAACACTGGGAAGTGCCGGAAACATGCGGAATACGGGCCATTCCGGTGGCTGTACGAGCCAGTCCGAGGTGGGAAGTGTGGACATTGTCCACACCTTCTTTTTGCTCGATCGCGCACCGAAAAACGAGGACCTGAACACCCCTGCGCCCTCAAAGTCTGCGCCGGGAAATAGGCGCTCCCGCTTAGTCCGTGTGAACCTCCGGTCAGGATGAGGCCCCGACCTACTAGGCATGACACCCGCCGGCCGGCAGAACACCCCAGAACCTGGCGGCAGACTACCGGCCAGAACGATGAATAACTCGACACGGTGGGAGCACCTCCTTCATCAAGTGCATGGCCGAGACGGCACCGAAGAACATGGCCTTGGCCTTCCGGCCAGCCCGAAGACAGAACGTCCGTTATCGGGATTTCGTTCTGTGAGTACTGGAGGTCGCGGCAGACTTCATGACCGATCCACGGCCCGCGATGACTTGTACGAAATCGTTGAAGACGACGAGAACCGAGTCCTGCCGTCGACTGTCCGTCCGGGAGGAGGCAAACGGATAAGCAGGGCTTCTAACGTGGGCTAACCCGAGTGCTATCCCAATGTCGCGAGGGCGGACGCCGCACTTTCGACTTTGACCCTGGTGTTCGCCTGTACCGTCTTCACTTCGCCGTCGATTTGATATGGAAGGGGCTTTAGGGCGGTGAATTCGTAGGTGCGGACACTTGGCTGGTCTCCCAGTCCTTGGGTGGCAGCCCTTAGAGCCATCAGGAGTATTCGCCACTTTGGCACGTGCGGAAAGAGGACAACTTCGAACTTTCCGTCAGAGGGGTTACTGTCCGCTGCGCTGATGGTGGCATATTTTGCCATTTCGGGAATGTTGGCAAACACCAGACTGTCGAATTTTCGCCGCTTGCCGTCTGTCTGGCGTATTTCGAACGGTTTGAACTTTGCAAAGGTCCGCATTACGGAAACCATTTCCTTCAGGGCGCCCTTGCTGCCTTTTTCAAGATCTATCGCCATCACGGGCGTGAGACCGAAGCCAATATAGGAGTGGGCGTACTCCGCGGTGGAATCGCCTGCCTGAACTGTGTGGATTTTCAACAAATCGATGTGTCGCACGTTGCCCTCGGCAATGGCCTCTTCCAGAGGCTGGGTGCGGGTGGTTCGACGATGATCGTTCGCGTTTCCGGCCGCCATGACCGCACAGACAGCTCTGGGGTTACCGCTTTGCACTACCCCATTGACTACCTCGTTATAGCCGCCGTCCCCACTGACTGACACAACAAGAACATCGCCGGCAACGCTGGCCGCCACACGCGCGAGCTCAACGGCGTGCCCTGCATGACGAGTGGGCTGAAGTGTGACGTCCGCCGGATATCCCAGCAGTGCGGTCAGACGATCGCGAAGTTCTTCGGCCATTTTCGGTGCATCCCCAGTGCTGTTGGGATTGAAGATGATGACGATTGATTCAAAGGTACGAGCAGAGTCCATGAGTGGTTTCCTGGTGTTGCAGTGCGGAGCGGAAGGTGGCGATTGAACAGAAAATCCTGGTGCTGCCACCCTTCAGGGAAGCCGCACCAGGATCCACGGTTCGACGGCGGTTGGTCACCGAGCGTGCGTAAACGTTACGCGCGGTTGTGGTTCCGGTTACCGGCCTTCGCGAGGCCACGGGCAACCATGAGTCCGACGGTCAGCCAGGTGATGAGCTGCATGGCATCGTGGGCATTGAAGACATCCACTCCGTTTTCGCTGGCATCGTCTCCAACGACGGCGGATGTAATGATCGTCGCCAGGACGGCAGCGACATACACCGCGAACTCAAGTGTCCTCGTGGAGATCTTGATGTCGCTGGCCGTACGGACGGTCTCAGTGCGCGTGTTTTGGGTGGTGTTGTTCGCAGTCATTGGTAACTCCTGGGTTGATGTGAGGGGCCAGAGTGGCCGTGCAACCAGAGTCCCGCTTCAGAAACCTGTGATAACAACTTCTCTACAATGTAGACTTTACGCGTAGACTACATGTAAAGCAAGTTTGCTTACCTTCTCGGAAGTTGCTTGCCCGCGCGTACCAAGGACGGAACAGAATGTCCCCCCAGATAGACTCCATGGCCAAAGCGATGCCACGCAAGAGGGAGCGGCTTACCCGGGAGCTTGTTCTTTCCGCGGCGTTGAGGCTCGTTGATGCAGAGGGGCTCGATGCGCTCACCATGCGTCGTCTTGGGCAGGAACTCGGTCGGGATCCCATGGGCCTTTACCGCTATGCAGCAAACCGGGCCGAGCTTTTGGATGGAGTCTCAGAACTCGTCCTCGACGAACTGGCTATTACGCCCGACGCGCCGGACTGGCAGGCGCAGCTGCGCCGCATCGCGCACGATCTTCGCCTTCTAGCGCTCCGGCACCCCAATGTTGTTCCCCTGCTTGTCACACGCCCCTTGTCCACGCCATTGGGCCTTCGTCCCTTGGGTACCCTCCGGCCGCTGGAACAGATTTTGTCCCTGTTGATCGACGCTGGGTTCGCGCCCGCGGACGCACTGCACGTTTACCGCGCTTACTACGGATACCTTTACGGGCACATCCTTAACGAACTGCAAGAACTCATCGTGGATCCGGATGAAAATGAAGCCCTGCTCCGTTTGGGCTTGCACCGGCTCCCACCCAAGGAATTCCCCCGGCTGCGGGCCTTGGCTCCTGTCCTTGCCACCTACGACGGTGCAGCCGAATTGGACCAGGGAATCAGCATCTTGCTCTCGGGCCTCTCTGCCCATCTTTCCCCTCCGCACTCCCAGCCGTTGGGCTAAAGCAAGAACAACCTTGAAAGGCATCCTTCATGTTTCTTCTGTTCGGTCTTAAAACCGCCATACGGGAACTGCCCGGACGAATGGCAACCTGCCAGTACTGCGGCCAGTTCGCTCATCACCACCTGCAACAACGCGCCACGAAGTTCACCCTGTTCTTCGTCCCCATCTTCACGACGTCCAAGTCCTACACCATCAGCTGCACCCACTGCGGCCGGCCCTCGACCATCACCACGCGGCAGAAGAACGCACTATCAAGCTAAGCCAACAGCGCCCGGACCGGACGCCACCCACCATGCATTGTGTATCAGGACACCGAACCATAGATTGGACGCATGACGGACAACGAGCTGGAGGAAGGCTTCGATCACCTGAACCGGCTGATATCGTCGACCGACGACCTCAAGGGCTTCCTTCAGGGCATGGCTGGGCTCGCCTCGGAAAAGTTGTCCCATGTGCAAGGAACACAGATCGAATGCGCGGTAGCGCTGCACCGTCGCAGGCACCGAACCACGATTGCCGGCAGCAGCGACATGGCCCTCTGGCTGGATCAAATCGAACAGCGCCTCGGTGAAGGACCTTGCGTGGAAGCGCTGGAGGTGGGAGAACCCATGATCGTCTCGGATGCGGCGACGGAGCTACGCTGGCCCAAATACTGCAGGACGCTCACCGATGAGGGGTACCGTAGCGCAATGGGCATTCCCCTCGAGCTGGGAGTCGACGCCGACGCTGTCCTGGACTTCTTCGCGTCCCCAGCGAATCAATTCACTCCGGAGACAGTTGCGGACGCCCAAATTTTCAGCGACATGGCGGGCCGGGCCCTTCGTCTCGCTGTCAGGATCACAACGGCAGAGCGACTGGCGGACGATCTCAGGTCAGCATTGGAAAGCAGGACGGTGATCGATCTGGCGTGCGGAATGATCATGGCCCAGAATCGCTGCAGCCAGTCCCAAGCAATGGAAATTCTCAAGAAGGCCTCCAGCGACCGCAACCGAAAACTTCACGAAGTCGCCGAAAAGATAATCCAGCGGGTCACCGCGACCCGCACTTCAACCTTCTTCGAGAAGTAGAACCCCGCAAAGGGCGGTTGCGGTGGCCGGGGGTGACAACCGCCGTCGAGAGTCATCACGGCCGGCGGGTTTATGGTTGAGGAAGCAGACAGAATCTGACTGCCTTGAGGAACAGGAATGGTGGTTGTTGGTGCAGCCGAGCCATCGCGGGAGAGCTCTGATGTACGGTGCCTGAGGTGAGCGCAGCGGCCGCTTGTGGTCCCCACGGCGATCTTTGTGCCGCTTTCCTCCAGGAACTGCCTATCGATGGCGCAGCTGTTTCGATTTTCGGCGGCTCCGCAGCGGAAACATTGATGTGCGCCTCCAACGCTACTGCTGCACGGCTCGATGAGCTCCAATACGATCTCGGGGACGGACCACGATGGGACGTTTTCCGCACCCACCTGCCGGTCACGATTCCCGATCTCAGCGCGGCCGGAGTCCGGTCATGGCCCGCCTTCGCCGAAGCCGCGACCAAGACAGACGCAGTTGCGTTCTTTGTGTTCCCATTGCTCGCAGGCGGCCTGGTCATCGGGGTAGCCGAACTCTACTGCACCTCACTGCGGGAACTCAGTGCCGCCCAAATCAGCCGGGCCGCGCAACCCGCCAGCCGGACCGCCTGGACCTTGCTGCGCGGATTGATGCCGGACAACGAAACCGGATCAGCCTTAATTCCGCTGGCCCGGCGTGAAATCCACCAAGCCACCGGCATGGTGCTGGTACAAACCGACAGCACCGCCGACGAAGCGTTGATGTTGCTGCGCGGTCATGCCTTCGCCAGCGGACGATCATTGCAGGACACCGCTCTGGACGTTGTCAGCCGCCGACTCGATTTCGCCCCGGCCACGGGCGCCACCGATAATGGATCACAGTAAAATGCAGACATGGTCATGAAAAGCAGGGCCGAACGTCTCAGCGATACGTTCGTGAAGCTTACCGACACCCTCGTTGCCGACTACGACGTCCTGGACCTGCTCCACACTCTCGTCGCAGATGCCGTCGATTTACTCGACGCCGCCCAAGCCGGCCTATTGCTCTCCGACGCCGACGGCAACCTGCAACTACTTGCCTCCACCAGTGAGCAAAGCCAACTCGTGGAACTGCTCCAACTCGAAGCAGGAGCCGGACCCTGCGTGGAGTGCTACCACACCGGCTCGGTCATCACTGTTGATGACATCAGCAACCTTGGTGACCGCTGGCCCGCCTTCCAGCAGATTGCCTTGGACATGGGCTTCAGATCAGTCCACGCGGTGCCAATGCGCGTCCACTCCAGGGTCATCGGCGCCATGGGCCTGTTCGGCGCCCGAACCGGAGCCCTAACCCCCGAAGACGCCTCGATCGCCCAGGCCATGGCAGACGTCGCAACCATCAGCCTCCTCCAGGAACGCACCATCCGCGAAGCAGGCGTCCTCAACGAACAACTCCAACGCGCACTGACCACCCGGGTGCTCATCGAGCAAGCCAAAGGCGTCATCGCCCAAACCAAAAACCTCGACATGGACAGCGCCTTCAACGTGCTGCGCGCACACGCCCGCTCCTCCCGCCAAAATCTCCACGACGTCGCCGAAAGCATCGTCACACGCACCCTAAAGATCTAAATCCCGTCGGGTGAAGCGTTCATAACGGATCGCCCGGGAGCTCCTTACCGTATGGACTAGCAGCGCCCTTCGTGCCTAGGCTGGTCTTGTTGCCCCAGACCTCGGCAGAGCATTCCAGCGCGCACGAGGAGGCAACATTGTCACTGGTCAACCAGACCCTACCCAGACCCGACGTAAGACCCACCCATTCCTACCGTGAAAGCAGCCCAATTTTCACGAAGGAGGAGGCAAGGTAGCCGTCATGTCAAAGAACCCGGTTCCACCGGATGGAATGTCCCTGCCCCAAGGGGCGCGAATGTGGTGCCTGACGTGCCGGACCGACGACCACTTGGTGCTACACGCGATCGAGTCAATACGGCTTCACACAGTCGGCCTCATCGTAGAGGTCTCTTATAGCTGCGCCGGATGCGGTTCGATACTCTCCCACTACACGCCATTCCGCGAGGTTGCCGCAAAACTCAACACCAAAAAGAACCTCGAAGGGCTCATCATCTTTGGCGACAGCTACCTTCATTGCAGCGAACCAATGGCCAGGATTCCCCTCGAGGTGCGGCGGAGCTTGACCGCGAACACCGCTCCAAGAGACGAGGCGTCGCCGCTGCTCGACGTCCGGCTCAGAACCAAAATTCTCCGCTGTCTAAGCTGCGGCTTCCGGCTTGAACTGCCCGCCTGAGCCAGCGGAGACTTTCAGGCTTCCCGTGCAATTGCTCCCGCGCTGCTTGACGGCCCACACCCCGCACAGCCGTTGCCGCCGCAGGCGACCACCAGGTTATTTGTCGGTCGGCAGGCAGATTCGGCCGCCGCTGACCGGCAAGGTATCACTGCGGTACAGCGAGGGCAGGACGCCAAAGGCTCTTTTCAGAATCAGACGGCCCGCCGCTCGAAAACACCAAGACCCGTGCCCCTCCGGGCCCGGTCAGCCTCGGGTTCATGGCCGGGACCTGGCTCCTCCTCCTGTAAAACTTCCGCCCCTGCAGTGGATCAAAGCTGCATGATGTACCTCAGACCTCTTGAACGGAGCCAGGCAGGAGAATGCCACGCCAGAAGCCTGCACCGACTTCTACCCAAGGTCACACCCTCTAGACAATTTGATGCATGAAGTAGTCCACCCCCAACCAACGAAAGCGCCCAGCGGGCCCTCTTAGCCGGTCCCCATTCAAACAGGCCAACCGGCGGCACTAAACCACCCCAGTGATACGAGTACGGATGGGCTCAGCTGCTCAGTGCCGATCAACTCAACACCAATCATGTTGAACCGAACACAGCCACCAATGAAGCTGTGTGAGCAAGAATTCCGAACCATACCCGCCCACCCGAAAAATCAGACTTAAATGTGGACATTGTCCGCACCCCCAATGGCCTGACAAACGCGACCGGAAACCAGTTCGTTTCGAATGGCAATGTACCCGCGCCAGAAGAACCATCCGGAATACTTGTCGCAGGTCATGTCATAAGTACACGTAACGGCCATGAAGTAGTGAAGGGCGGACAAGGGCCACACCAACACCCACGACAGCAGCGACGAACGACCCCACAGCCCAGCAAGCGGAACGCCCAACCGCCAGGACGCTGACCCCGCTCACCCATCCAAGCTGAGCAGGCCACACCCGACAGCCAGGCATCAGCCGGGACAATGAAAGTGTGGACATTGTCCACAGTCCTGTTTCGCTTGACCAACTACCGGAGCACCGTGAGTCCGATCCGAGATCCCTGCGTGCAGCTGTGCTGTGGAATCTCCCGGAACTGTCCGATGGATAGTCCCAACAGACCTTGCGTTCAGATGTCTCCGTGTTCCGAACCAGCGTTGACCGTTGAGGTGTACAGCTGCCTCGCGAGTGTGATCATGGCTTCGACGCTCTGAGACTGCTTTATAGCGGCTGGCCAGATGATGGAAACGGGAACGCTGCGCACTGCGGGGTTTATAGGTCGAACTGCTAGTGGTCGCCCTTCATAGGATTGGTTGGAGGCTGGTTGCTGCACGAGGATGGCGTAACCCATTCCGCGTCCTACCAGCGATCTGGTCACTTCGTAATCCAGGGTCCTGAACCGGATGTTTGGGTCCAGCCCCGCGCTGGAGAACATCATCATCGTGTTTTCGCGGCTGGGGTTGACGTCCAAAAGAATCATCGGCTCGTCAGCGACATCCTCAAGTCCCAGCGTCGGATGACTGGCGAGTGGGTGGTCAGCGGCCAAGACGATGGCCGGCGACGTGTCGAAGAGCCGTTGGCCCCGCAGCCCATTGGGCAGTGACAGGTCGTAGGCGATGGCCAAGTCCAACGTTCCGGACTTGAGCCCTTCCTGCACGTCTGATTGCGGGCCGACGAAGAAGTCGAGGTCGACGTAGGGGTGCCGCTTACTGTAGTTGTCGATGAGCGCGGCCAGTACGGTAGGCGCCAATGTCCCGTAGCAGCCCAACGTCAGGGACCCGCGTAACTCGGCTCCGGCGTCGGCGGCGTGAAGCTCCAAATCGGTGGCCGCATGAAGCAGCCCTTTGGCGCGGTCCAGGACGTAACGTCCGGCCGCGGTCAATGCCACGCCGTGGGCCTTGCGTCTTATGGTCAGCTGCGCTCCGAAGGCGTGCTCAAGTGCGTTAATTGCTCCTGCCACTGCCGATTGCGAAATGAGCAAGGTGTCCGCTGCTGCGGTCATGGTTCCGTGTTCCGCCACGCTCACAAATATTTCGAGCTGCCGCAGTGTATACCGAGCCACCCATTGCCTCCTCGCAAAAACCGTGGATATATCGCAGATACTTGTACTTTACCGGGGATGTGTTCTATTCCACACTGAGTTCAGGCAAAGTTGCCCACGACTTCAGGAGACCAATGATGATCACCCAAGGAACCCCGAAAGCCCCAGGCTGCCCGTTCACGCGGGCGCTCCCCGAGGACACAGCGGAGCGGAATGCCCTGCTTGCCTCCGTTCCAGCAGACCACGTTGGCGCCTCAGATTCCCCAGCCGCCGAGGCATTCATTGAGGCCCCGGTAGCAGACTGGGTAACCATTCCCGATCTATACAGCAACCCGTTCCCTATTTACCGGCGCATGCGTGAAGAGGCACCAGTGCACTGGGTGCCGGCAGTGAACCGCTACATGGTCACAAGCTACGCTGCCTGCCACACCATAGAACAGGACGCGGACACTTACTCCGCCAACGAATCCGGTTCACTCATGAAGCGGGCCATGGGCCACTCAATGCTGCGCAAAGACGACCCGGAACACAAAGTGGACCGGGACTCATATGGCAGCACGCTGCGCCCCGGAACGGTCAAGAATCATTGGGCGTCGATCTTCGAAAAGAACAACACCAAGTACCTGGACGAGCTCGCCGCCAAGAGCCCGGGCGCTGATTTCGTCTGGGACTACGCCGCCCCCTACGCGGCAGAAAACCTCAGGCTGATCTGTGGCTTCCACAACTCCACCCAGGAGGACTTCCAGCGCTGGAGCCAGACGATGATCGATGGCACCGGCAATTATGCCGACGACGCCTCCGTGTGGACCAAGAGCGAAGCATCGTCCAAGGAGGTAGACGCGGCCATTGATGACATGATCCCGTACCTGCGCAAGAACCCCGATCCATCGCTGCTCTCGGGGCTGGCGTCAATGCCTATTCCACTTGAGTCGATCAGGGCCAACCTCAAGATGACCATCGGCGGTGGCCTCAACGAGCCCCGCGACGTGCTGGCCACAACGGTCTGGGCCCTGCTGACCAACCCGGACCAACTGGCCGACGTCCTGGATAACCCGAAATTGTTCTCAGTCGCTTTCGAAGAGTCCGTCCGCTGGGTCGCGCCCATCGGGATGTACCCGCGGCAGACGACCCGCGAAACAGTCCTCGAAGGTGTGCGCCTCCCCACCGGCGCACGGCTGGGCGTGGTGCTCGGCGCCGCAAACCGCGATCCTGCCGTGTTCACCGACCCGGAGACATTCAACATCCACCGGCCTAAGAAGCCGCACCTTGGCTTCGGTGGAGGCGCGCACTTCTGCGCCGGGACCTGGGTCGCCCGTGCCCAAGTGGCCCAAGTGGCGATGCCCGCGCTCTTCGACAAGCTGCCTAGCCTGCGGCTGGACCCTGATAACCCCTCTATCGACGCCGGCTGGGTATTCCGGGGACTGACCAAAATGCCAGTCCTCTGGAACTGAAACCCAGCCCTATCCAGCACTCCAAGGAAGAATCATGCCAACCATCACGTTCGTACAGCCCACCGGAAAATCCGACATCGTCTCCGTGGAAGAAGAGACGTCTCTCATGCGCGCCGCGGTCACCAATGGCGTTGAAGGCATCGTCGGCGAATGCGGCGGCCAAGCCATGTGCGCCACCTGCCACGTGTATGTTCGCCCCGAATTCGAGGACGCCCTGCCCGAGCTCAGCGACGACGAAGACGAAATGCTCGACTGCACCACGGCAGAACGGACAAGCCAATCCCGCCTCGGATGCCAGGTGAGTGTCGGCGCACACCTTGACGCAATCATCGTCGACATTCCCACGGACCAGGTCTAAACCATGGGAGTAATCATCATCGGAGGCGGCCAAGCCGGCATTCAAACGGGCGACTCCCTCCGTTCCGGCGGATATACAGGCAGCATTACGATCCTCGCCGAGGAAGAGGGCCTGCCATATCAGCGCCCGCCACTGTCCAAGGACTACCTGGCCCCGGGCGGACGCCCCGTGCCCCTGCCACTGCGGCCGGGCTCCTTCTACACCGACAACTACATCGACCTGCGCACCGGAGTCTCCGCAACGGACATCGACCGGGACAAAAGGGCCGTCACCATCTCAGACGGGACTGCGCTTCCCTACGACCACCTTGTCCTGGCCACTGGTTCCCGCAACCGCCAACTGACCTGTCCTGGAGCCGAAGCGACAGGCATTCACAGCCTGAAGACTCTGCAGGAGGCAGAAGAACTCCACGCCGCTCTCACCCAAGCGCGGGACGTCGTCGTCATCGGAGCAGGATTTATTGGCCTGGAATTCGCCGCAGCCGCAAGAGCCCACGGATGCTCCGTGACAGTGCTGGAATATGCCCCCCGACCCATGGCCCGGGCCCTGACGCCTGTCATGAGCGAGTGGTTTACCGACGCGCACCGACGAAACGGTATCGAGCTTCGATTGGGTGAAGGCATCAGCCATTTTGAGGCTGGCCCTGAGGGCGGGGTCTGCGCCGCCCACTCCACCACAAATCGGCGTTACCCGGCTGACCTCGTTGTTGTCGGTGTGGGTGTCATCCCCAACGACGCGATTGCCGCCAGGGCCGGACTGAAAACAAACAACGGCATCGTGGTGGACCAGTGCCTGAGAACTTCAGACCCTCGGATATTGGCCATCGGCGACTGCGCCAACTACCCGAACCCCCATACCCGGACCAGAACCCGACTCGAGTCGGTCCAGAACGCAGGGGCGCACGGGCTCCACGCAGCACAGGTCGTCCTTGGCGCAACGGACCACTACGAAGAAACACCTTGGTTCTGGTCAACACAGGGCACACTGCGGCTGCAAATGGCCGGAATGTCCAGTGCCGATGACACAACCACACTCATCGGCGACCCCGCCGCAGCCAAATTCTCGGTCCTCTGCCACCGGGACGGCCAACTCGTAGCAGTCGAATCCGTAAATGCCGCAGCAGACCACATGGCTGCCCGGAAACTTCTATCCGCAGGCCTGGGACCATCACCCGAAGAAGCCCAAGTTCCAGGTTTCAGCCTGAAAGCACATACAAAGCAGACACTGCTAAACCCCGCATAGCACTACCCCTAAACACCACCCTCACCCAACGCAGGAGAAACCATGCCCAGTGCATCAACCGACGCCGCGGCGAAAAAGACGCAACGCCGCGTCGCCTTCGCCACCATCGTCGGAACCACCATCGAGTGGTACGACTTCTTCATCTATGCCACAGCCGCCGGACTCGTCTTTGCCCAAGTGTTCTTCGCCCCTGCAGGGGAATCGATCGGGCTTTTGCTGGCATTCGCATCCGTGGGGATAAGTTTCCTCTTCCGCCCGCTCGGAGCCTTCCTAGCCGGGCACTCTGCCGACCGCATCGGCCGTCGGCCCATGCTGGTCCTCACCCTCATCCTGATGGGAGCCGCCACCACACTCATCGGAATCCTGCCGACCTACGAAACTGCAGGAATCCTGGCCCCCGTCATGTTGCTGCTCCTCAGAATTCTCCAAGGCATCTCAGCAGGCGGCGAATGGGGAGGCGCTGTACTCATGGCCGTCGAGCACGCCCCGCGCAATGGCCGCGGCCGCGCCGGAGCCTTCCCCCAACTCGGAGTACCGCTGGGCATGCTCCTGGCCTCCGGAGTCACAGCCGTTATGACCGGATGGGTATCCCCCGGGACAGCCTTCATCGAATGGGGCTGGCGCGTGCCATTCCTGCTCAGCATCGTTCTGATCGCCGTCGGATACATGGTCCGGCGCGCCGTTGACGAATCCCCCGTATTCCAGGAAATCGCCACCAAAAAGCAGCAGACCAAAGTCCCGGCCGCCGAACTGTTCCGCAAACACTGGCTACTGGTCCTGCTCGCCGCACTTGTCTTCGCAGGAAACAACGCAGCAGGCTACATGGCTACAGGAGGCTTCATCCCCAGCTACGCCACCAGTCAAGTAGGCCTGGACCGCACCGACGTACTCCTTGCGATCACATTCGCCGCCGCCATGTGGTTCCTCTTCACACTTCTCTCGGGCTACCTCGCCGACAAGATCGGTCGCAAACGCACCTACCTGATCGGCTTCGGATCCCAGGCACTCATGGTGTTCCCGCTGTTCTGGCTCATCGACACCGGCTCGCTACCCATGCTCTACCTCGCGTTAGGCCTTTTCACCATCGGTCTGGGACTCAGCTACGGGCCACAGGCAGCCTGGTACAGCGAAATATTCCCCGCCTCAGTACGCTTCTCCGGAGTATCCATCTCCTATGCGATCGGGGCCATCCTCGGAGGGGCATTCGCACCAACCATTGCCCAAGCACTCATACAATCCACCGGAAGCAGCGCCGCGGTTTCGCTGTACCTGCTCGGCATGACCATACTGTCTGTCATCGCGGTACTGATCCTGCGGGACAGGCCAGGCATAGACCTCTCCATCAACAACCAAGCCGAACAAGAAGTCGGAGCCACCATCTTCGACCAGCGCCGGGAACCGGCGTACGACAAAGCGACCATCTAGCGACATACAGCGCACCAAACCCTGCGGGCTCACCAACATGACGGAAGCCCGCAGGGCTTTGAGGGGAGCGCGGAAGTCCGCTACCGAGGTTGCGACACCCCACTCCAAGGAAGTCGTCACCGGCAGTAGCAGCTACGGCGCGGTCCCCTCAGACGCCCGCAGCTACTGAACCTGACAGACACGCATCAATAGGACGGGCATCGCTAACACGCCAAGCTGCCCAGGTCGTCCTCGCCGGGCATATGCGGCAAGGCTTCGTTCCACTGGTCATGTCAGCGTCGCCGACCCAACCGCAAGCGAACCTCGAAGCAACGAACGTCGAACTCGACACAGACGACATGACCCTGCTGTACGAGCTCGACCTAGGTGAGCATGCAGCGAGGGACTCCGACACAAGAGGAATGGATGTAACCAGCGCTGCCCATTGGTGCCGCCACACCCGGAATGCAGCGACCACGACATTCCGTCATCATGCAACCAAAAAATCCTGAATAAGACCACAAACTCGCGAATGGAAGAACAAGCCGACTACGACGGACCAGGAACTTCAATTGCTGGCTTCCGTTCCCACCGGCCTGCTGATCAACGGTCAGTGGCGTCCGGCCGGATCGGGAAAAGCTTTCGATTTTGAGGACCCAGCCACCGACAAGGTCCGTCTCAGCATCTCCGACGCCGGTGCTGAGGACGGCGCCGCCGCACTCGACGCCGCTGCTGCCGCAAGTGAACGGCGCGGGACTAACCGTGGCCGTCGGATTTCAGGAATACGTTCCAACTTGTTCCGCTGCTTTGGATCGATCAGCACACAAACTGCATCGGAACCGTATTTCCAGCAGGAGCGTCAGTGTAGGCACCAGTGGTGTCATAGCTACCATCGGAAGCACGGAAGGTGGATTTCGTCTTACCCACCAGAACTGTCGCCGTTGGATGCTTCTGAATAAGACGCTTCTCGCAAACCGTGTTTGCCTCTTTAGAGTCAGCCTCGCGCTCATCGTCAATGACCTTTTGTGCAGCGTCTACAGCCGCAGCCATAGCGGAGGCGCTTGCTTCAGCACTGACCTTAGCGTCGGCCACCTAGCCCGCCCGTATGGCCTGGGAACTGACTGAAACGGCTATCACGGCGAGCAAAACCACAGCTATTGTGCCGATGATGCCGAGCAGTTTGCTGGGGTTGGCCGGTGGCTGTGGTTTGGGAGTGAAGTCATTGGACATTGGCACACTTCTTTCGCGGTCGGGCCACAACTGCATAGCTCTTTGTTCCTCGCAGTAGCGACACCTTGTGATCGAAGGCTATTTTGCGACAGCTAAGATACAAACCAACGACCTCCCCCACCCGACGAGAAGTCCCGCACTCAGGCGCTCCTCTTATCCGCCGGCCCACCTCACACAGGATGTGTCTCATTGCCTTGGGACTGGAACTCTCAGTGGCGGGACGCGCTCCCCATCGTGGATTCGATTGCGAGCCGGCGGCTTTCTTGCTGGTGTTCGAAGCCGCAGATGCCGGTAAGGGGACCCCTCAGGCGCCAACTCGCCCTCCAGGCACGATGGAAGCCACTTCTGATATGTCCCGGCCTCACGACAGCACGGAACGCGTATGCTGTGGCCTCGCTCCAAGAACCGCGATGCTACTGCTAGTCGGATTTCCTAGCGGTGCCTTTGCTGGTTGCTATAAACGTTGCCACACCGAGAATAAATGAAGTGGCTACAGCCGCAGGCAAAGGGATGTTCCCGTTCACCCATAGTGCGGCAAAAAGCGAAAACGCTGCCACCAACAGCCCTGCTAGAACAGCGAATGATTTGGTCGTGCCCTTGATCCCCATGGAACGATCCTACGCGTCCTCGCTAGCTCCCCCACCAGATGGCCACATGAATTCTGGCCATGGGCGAAGGGACCCTAAACGCTACACACTTGCCAGTTCCACTTCCTTGGAAGTGGAACAGTCGAGAGTGCGGCGTTCCCTCAGCGGCTTGAGGGAACATTCGTTAGTGCAGAGAATTTTGGACCCGATCCTGAAGTCCTTTCACCGGGACGGCACCAGCACCCCGCGGGTTACCAGCAGACACCGGTCAAGCGTTCCGCCTGCGAACGAAGTCCAAGCAGCGTGTCGGCTCAGGTCCTAGGATGGCCCGGATTGCTCCAGGCGTAGCAGCCGGCTCATAGCCGGATTAGCAGGTGGGGCTCCCCTTAAGGATGTGGCAGTCGTAGACTCCGTTCCACGACGCGCTGCCGCGTCACCACTCTTTATTGGGGGGTTTATTGTGGATGCTACGCGTAAGTTTCAAGCCGCCGGTCAACGGCCGGGCCGCCAAATGAGGGTCGGTTCGGCGACCGTCGGTTTAGTGCTGGCGTTGTTCGTGGGAACCGGAGGGTCGCCTGCCGCGGCCAGCGCGAACCGGGATCTGGCTCCGTCAACTTCCGCGTCGGACGTCGTCAAGAACGACTTTAATGGAGACCGCAACGCTGACATTCTGGCCCGTGATGGCGCCGGCGACCTGTGGCTCTACCCCGGAAACGGCTCAGGTGGCTGGCTTCCCCAGGTTAAGGTAGGAAACGGCTGGAATATCATGACGGCCATCATTGCCCCCGGGGACTTTAATGGTGACGGTCATGCGGACATCCTGGCCCGTGATTATCCCTTGGGTGATTTGTGGCTATACCCCGGAAACGGCTCGGCGGGCTGGATGCCACGTGTGCAGGTATCCGCCGGCTGGAATAACCAGACTAATAGCCTAGGGATCGGCGACTTCCAAGGCGACGGATTCGTTGACGTAGCCGTCTCCAACCGTGGCGGGATGTGGATAGAACGCGGTGATGGAAAGGGCGGTTGGCTGAACTCAGCGTGGGCGGGATATGGCTGGTTCTTCGGGTCGGAGGCCATCGGTGTCGGTGATTTCAATAGTGATGGCACAGCTGATGTCGTGGGCCGCGACAATTCCGGTGTCCTGTGGCTCTACCCCGGCAACGGAACCGGCGGCTGGTTGCCACAGAGCGTGACCGGCGCCGGCTGGAACGCCATGAACTCCCTTGTTGGACCCGGCGACTTCAATGGGGACGGAAAAAACGACATCATAGCCCGGGACTCCATCGGCGACTTGTACCTTTACGAGGGCAGCGGTGGATCCGCATGGCCCACATCGAGAAAAGTGGGCAGCGGCTGGAACATCATGACGGAGATCCTATAACCGTCCTAGCCGGACCGATGGCAGCCAACCCTGAATGTGGCCCCACCGGGCTAATCCCTGTAAAGAAATCTGCGCCTGCCTCTTGACGTGCCATGCCCGATTTGCTTAGAAGCGGGACGCGCCCCTGTGGATTCGATCATTAGGCGATGGCGACTTGCTGTGCCGCCAGCAGTCGGCAGCGGGCCTCGTAACAATTCCGTCCCGGATGTTGTCCCAAAAAATCTGCCGTGGACAGCCGTCACAAAGACAACTTCCGGGACAGTTACCTCTTTAGCTCAGGAGTCCATGCCTAGGTATCGGTAGACGGTGGCGCGACTGGCTCCGATGATCTTCCCGATATCCGTCGGCTTAAGGCCGCGAGCTTTCAGTTCATGTGCCCTCTTGACCTTCTCGTGGTCTGTCGTGATTTCCCGGCGGCCTGCTTTGCGTCCGTTAGCAGCTGCAGCCGCCATGCCGGCCTTGGTGCGCTCGGAAAGTTGGTCTCGTTCAAGCTGGGCGAATGCGGAAATGATGGTGACCATCGCCTGGGCCATCGCTCCCCCGACCTCGCTGGCCGGATCAGTGGCGATGCCATCCCTCAGGGAACGGAACTTGATGCCTCGCACCTTGAAATCATCCAAGAGCTCGAGCAGGTGGCGGGTATTTCGTCCCAACCGGTCCAGCTTCCACACCACAACTTCATCCCCCGGACCGAGACGGTCCAGCATCCGGTCCAACTCCGGTCGACTGACCCTGGTCCCGCTGATCCCCTGGTCTTTATAGATCCGCTCGCACCCAGCTGCTTCCAGTTCCCGGATCTGCAAATCGGTATTCTGGTCAGCCAAGCTGACGCGGGCATATCCAAGGCGGGCCATCACATCTCCGGGTCTTATCAAAGGACAAATACACGTGATGTTGAGAATACCCTAGTGAGACACATTGTTGGGACAGGCGACGACCCGGAAACCTGCGAACTGTAATCGTCGACGCAAAACGGCCGGGAGGTTCTTATCAAGGGATCCTTTGATACCACTAACCTTGGTCCCGTGAAATCTGAGGGACTCTATTTTCTTTCCAAATCGGCGATGATTTTCATCATCTCTTCCGTGGCTTTCACCACGTTCAGAACCGGGCGAACGTGGGGGAAGAATGAATCCATGTGCTCCTGCTCTGCAGACCAGAGTAAGGAGACTCCTACGTACCCTAGGTACGATTGCGTCTCGTACGCGCGCAACTCTCTGCCATCTGAGCTAACCCAAGCAAAGGTTGGGCGGAGCCAAAGCCCGTGAATTGGTGACCCTTGCGTGGCACCATATTTACGCAGGAGCCACAACCCTTCATCCACGGTAAAGCAGAACCTTACGTTCTTGGCGACGAGGGCGCCGTTCAGAAAGTCGAGCAAGCCCGCCGGGACGGGAAGGCCGTCGAGAACCATGCGTGATGCAAAGTGTTTGGCAAAGTACCGTCCGAGGTCGAGTTGCTTTCGTTCCCAATCGATACCAAATATGGCCTTCATGTCCAGACCTGGTGCGCCCCACAGACTGTCTGCGTTCTCCCATATGTAGGCGGAGTAAGTGTCGTAGGCCCGATCGAAAGGCTGACTGCGGGTATCGTTGCACCGTCGGCAAAGGTCCATCTCAAACCTCACGGCCGGCGATTTCCTTATGCTCTGGATGTTGTGGAGTCTCCCTTCATCACCACCCCATACAAGGTTCGGACCGTCGCCCTGCAAACGTGCCAGGTCCGTTCGCTTGTACTTGTGTTCTCTGCTGTCAGCTACGGCACCGCACCACCAGCAGGTTCCGTCGCGCTCCACGCGAAATGGCGCCAGATCGGGGTGGGAATCGGGGAAAAGATCCATGTTCTAAGTATTCTCGATGGCACTGACAGAATTCCTGGGGCTGTAGCGGCGATTCGCTTACAACCGCAGGGACGACATATGGGCGTTATCGGCAATCTGGTCGGCTTCGACATGCGCGGCCGACGATCAGCTCGTCTCCGAACAGGCGGACGACCATGCAGAACTGGCAGCGGCCTAAGTGCGGAGGGACGCAGATATGGCGGGCCAGCTGATGCCTCAACATATCGGCCACCTGATCGATGCAGTCAGGGTCTACCTCGAGGCAAGCGGAACGGACCTTGACTGATTAACGGCTTAGCGGACTGCTCACTGAGCCGTCGAGTCACGCTACGGATACATGTAACTCTCACTCATGGAGGTGAAGGCCCGCACGGGCGCAACTAAAAGGAGCCCGGCTTGGCGCCAGGCTCCTTTTGTTGAGGTCAGTCCAACACATATTCACTTGTGTCAGTACTCAGGCAGTTGCGGATGCTACATGTCCAGGTGACCGAGGAATTCACCGGTGTAGGGGCAGAGGTAGGCGACGGTGTCTTTTACGCGGACGGTGAAGTCGGTACCGCCCGGGACCTCGAACCGTTCGCCTTCCTTGTAGGTTGTCCACTCCCCCTGACCGGCGGGTTGCTGCACGTCCCAGGTTCCGCGGACAAGGTGCATCCATTCTTTGACGGGAGCTTCGAACTTCCATTCACCGGGCTCCATCACCCCGACGGTGAAGTTTCCCTGCTCGTTCTTGAATTCAAGGCTTCGTACTTGTCCCTCGTAGTACCCGTTCTGGCCGATCATGACATGCTCCCATTCGCAGTTGCGGTCTTCGGCTCGCTGGTGCGGCCTGCTGCGAATCACACTATTGAAGCCACCCTTCCCAGACCATCGCCGGGGCGTACTCTTTGCTAACCAATTAGTGGCCGGCTCGTACAGAAAAGCCGCCTGATCGTCGCTAACATGGGGCCATGGCACTTGAATTGACGGCGTTCACCGTGGCCAAGCTTGCTTCCACCCCAGGGCTTGGTCTGACGACGGCGCACGGAGGAGCCGGCCTTGAACGAGCCGCCGGTGTCCCCATTGCTGTCGAGCGAAAAGGACCGTTTCCGAGACTCCACGGCGGCGAAATCGTGCTTACCAGCGGGCTGCACGTCGGTGAGGACTGGACAGCCTGGAAGGATTTCCTGTCGGAAGCCACGGGCGCCGGTGCCTCGGGGCTCATCATCGGCCTCGGCGCCGAGGCCGCATTCGAGCGCCTCCCGGCGCAGATGCTGGCTCTGGCAAGCGAGTATGACCTGCCACTGCTGACCGGTGACATCGCCGACTTCGGGCGAATCGCGCACACCATCGCCGTCCTGCACGCGGAAGGACAACGGGAAGCGCTCAGACGGCCGCTCGACCTGCAGATGGAGATCACAGCAATCGTGGCCCGCGGCGGCTCGTTTGGGGACCTGCTGTCCGGCTGGCAGCAACGGACCGAGGAGCCAGTGGCTGTATTCGACCGTCTCGGGAGGGTCATGGCCAGAAGCTCGGCCTTTCCTTCGATCCTGCTCGCGCCCTTGAGCGAACGCCTCGCCGGCCATAAAGCACCACGACTTGGAGAGCAAGTCCTCCTGTCAGCCACCGAGCTGGTCGCCGGACCCGACGAAACATCCGCCGGCGAAGAAGAGACGGTCGAGGTCTTCCCGTTCGCAGGCAATGACACTGTCCGGGGGTTCTGCGTCCGTATCCCAACAGGCCAGGAGACGGCAGAGCTCGCCGCGCCAGCACTGCGTTCGCTCCTGGCACTCGAATTCGAACGCGTGTGGTTCCTCGACGAATCTGCGCGCCGTAGGCGCGCCGAACGGTTTGCGCGCCTCCTGACGTTCACGGAGCCGGGCAGCGCCCGGACATTCCTCCGGAGCTTCGGCGCCGATTCAGGCCCGCTGCGGGGTGTGGCCATCGAAGCGCGCAATGAGACCCATGCCGAAGTGCTCATCGACGACCTCGCGGTCGTCCTCGCCGCCCCTTTCATACGGCACCGTCACCGCATAGTCGAATGTCTGGCAACCGTCGACCCCCGAAAGGCTCTGGCTGACTACGGTCTCGACGTCCCCACGGGGATCGGCACCAGGGGCGCTCCCGAGCACTCCGCCCGCAGCATCAGGCAGGCAACCCTGGCCTTGGAGACCAGCCGTCGGGCCGGCACCCCCATCGAGTACGTCGACGGAGCCTCGCACGAGTTCCTGATCAACGCCGCTCCATCCGAATACCTGGAAGCCTTCTCCAGCGCTGTCCTCGCCCCCATCGAGAACTCGCGCGGAGGCGAAGCCCTCCTGAACACACTGCACACATGGCTTCTCGAACGCCGATCCGTCGAAGCGACAGCCGAGCGAATGGGAGTCCACCGGCACACAGTACGGAACCGGATGCAGCGGATCGTCCAGATCACCGGTCACGACCTGGACGGCATCGATGCACAGACCGAGCTCTGGCTCGCCCTTAAAGTCAGAGGCTTCCGCGACAGCGCAGGTACTTCACCTCCGGGGCCATAACTAACAGTGGAAGTTCGCCGCCGAGGCCATATTCCGGGCTGACGTTAGCTGCCATGATGGTCGTCACATCCTGCGGACCCACCGCGAAGATCCGGTACTCAAATGAGGAACGACATCATGCCCACCACCGTAGCCACCACAGATTCCGTCCCCCGATCCATACTCCGCCGAGTCATCATCGCCAGCGGGCTCGGCACCTTGCTGGAGTACTTCGACTACGCCAGCTACAGCTACCTCGCGACCACGATCGCAATAGTTTTCTTTCCCCCGGAGGACCGCGCTGTTGCCCTGATGAGCACCTTCGCGGTGTTCGCGCTATCGTTCCTCGTACGCCCACTCGGAGCCTTCGTTTGGGGCAGCCTAGGCGACAAAATCGGCCGTAAGAGCATCCTCGCCACGACCATCATCCTCATGTCCGGCGCCACCTTCCTCATCGGATTCATACCGAACTACGGCACCATCGGCATCGCAGCACCCATCCTGCTCCTGTTGCTCCGCGTAACACAGAGCTTCTCAGCCTCCGGCGAATACGCCGGCGCAGGCACCTTCGTCGCCGAGTACGCCCCCGCCGCCAAGCGCGGACTGCTCACGAGCGTGGTACCCATCTCAGCTGCCGCCGGGTTCCTGGCAGCCTCACTCATGGCCACCATCCTCTACGCCAGCACCTCACCGGAATTCATGCAGGAGTGGGGCTGGAGGATCCCCTTCCTCATCGCGGGCCCCCTCGGCATCGTTGGTCTCTGGCTTCGCCTGCGTTTGGAAGACACCCCGCAGTTCCGCCGGGTGCTGGAACTCGAAAAGAAGCAACGCCAGAGCGCAGTTGATCAGCCTCCGGCCTCAAACCGCTGGTCCGAGACCCGCAAGAGCCTCCCGTCGATGCTCAAGGCGCTGCTCGTCATGTCGCTCAATGCCGGCGCCTACTACCTCCTGCTCAGCTACACGCCCTCGTTCCTCATCGAAGAAGCGGGGATGAGCGAAGCGACCGCAACACTGGTTGTCACGATTGGCCTTGTGGCGCACATCATCTTCATTCCCCTTGCCGCGCGCCTGTCCGACCGGATCGGACGTAAGCGCACCCTAATGATCTCAAGCATCGCTTTCATCGTCTTGAGCTACCCGATCATGACCCTGCTTTCCTTCGGAGGCGTCGTCCTCGCCTCCGCGGTCCTCATCGTCTCGCTCATGTTCTTCGCCATGAACGATGCAGTGTTTCCTTCCTTCTTCACCGAACTGTTCGGCACCCGCTCGCGCTACCTCGGATTCGCGTTGCCGTTCAACGTCGGCGCCATGCTTTTCGGCGGCGTCGCACCGCTTATCGGCACATGGCTGATCGCCACGACAGGCAACCCCAGCTCGCCGGCGTTCTTCCTGATGGGCATCGGTGTACTGTCCCTGCTGGGCTTGCTGATGAGCGCGGAGACAGCACGCAAACCCCTCGCCGACGAGCAAGCTGAAGTACGCAAGCAACCGGTCCCCCACGTTACAGCGCCATAACACCGCAGGACTCGTCTTTCAGAACTATGGGCAGGGCCGGACAGCACCTCGGGTAATGCTGTCCGGCCCGTACGCGTGCCATCAGAGCAGCGTAATCGCCCGCGGCGTTTGTCCGAAGCAGCGCTTGTCGGCATTCCCTGCCTTCCGGACCTAGACGTGACCTCGGCCGACACTGCCAATCGTTGAGCACCTGGAGTCGAAGAGCCGAAGCGAGGATTCTTGGAAACCCGTCGTCAGACGACCCGCTCCGGATGGGCCCCTCTCGGCAAACTGTGGCCATCTCCGACGTGCACGGTCTGCCGAGCGCGTGAACTGCAATGTTCCGGAGGCACCGCTGGGGAGCGGTCATCTGCGTCGGACCCGCGTCCCGCCTGATTTGGCAGAGCGCGTCGAGGACTTGGCAAAGACCAAATTGAAAGCACTCGGCCGACCGTTGCCACTGAACTCTCACCTCGGAGTGACCCTCACATGTAGAGCGCTTCCGGATCCGCGTCATGTCGCTATGGCCACTCGCATTCATGAGTAGATGTAGGCCCAAGGAGGGAAGAGTCAATGGTCGCAAGCCGTCACAATACGAAAGATCTCAGTGTGGACAATGCACAGACCCCTCTTTGGCCTGACAAAGACCTCCACCGGTGAAGTGTCCTCACTCCAGGAACGAGCCGAACCCAAGATCTCGAAGTCATGTCGTGCTCAGTCCCCCGACCCATGAAGAGGTATAGGCCAACCACGACCTACCCGACAAACCAAGAAGGGAACGCATAACCCCAGTCCAGAGCAAGCGGAAGGCCCATTAGCCACGACCCTGATCCCGCTCCCCCACAACCAAATAGGCGACCCGCGGCGCCAGGCACACCCCGCGGCCAGTGTCAGAGGGACCTGACCAACCAGAATGTACACACGTTAAAGCAAAAACCCCCTCTGACGAGGGGGTATGCCGTGCCCGAGGTGGGACTCGAACGGGATTCCAGGCCTTGCAAACACTGGGAAGAGGCGGAAACACGCGGAATCCGCGCCAGTCCGATGGGCGTACGACCCAGTCCGGGGCGGAAAGTGTGGACATTGTCCACACTTCCTTTTTGCTCGATGGAACACCGAAAAGAGGGCACTTGGCGCGTCCCCGCGGACTCATAGCCTGCGCCGGGAAATCGGCGCTGCCGCCTCCGCAGTTTTCCTGCTGGACGGTACCTCTTGGTCCGCGTGAAGCCTGCGGTCAAGATGGGGCCCCGACGTCCAAGGCATGACTCCCGCCGGGCCGTAGAACAACGCAAAACGCGATGATGGCATTTAGCCCGCCAGAACGATGAATAACAAGACATAGTAGCTGTACCTCCTTCATCCCTAACATGGCGGAGACGACACCGAGCACCATGACAAGATGTCCCGGTCGGGCCGACAACAGAACGTCCATCATCGACGTTTCGGCCGAACGCTCACTGAATGAGAGAAACGCTCGTCTTTCGCGTGAGAACGGCAGTGTCGAGCGGTAGAGACTCCACTCCCACTCGGTTAGGCGTGATACACGCATCTAGCCCTCCCGGCACGTTGACGTCCACGTCGCCGGACGGCGGTGAGCCAAATCGCGAAACCACAACGGCTTGTGTACCCTCATCTCGTACGTCATGACACCGCTGATCTGATCCGGAGCCAGGAAGATTACTATGACCTTTGACTTCTCATTCCTGGTTTGGTTTGTGCCGGCGCTCTTGAGTTCATCGCTGCTCGGGGGCGCACTAGTTCAACTCATGATTCATCGCACACGGCGGCATATCACCCAGAATATCGCTGAGTTGGCTGAGGCGGCCGTCAAGGTGGGCGATAAGGCTGTAATCCAGCAAATTGCCGAACTCATCAGCAGCGAGGCCGCAGCCCAAGCACCCAAGCAGATCAATAGGCGGCGACGTTACGAGGTGTCAATAATAGTTCTAGCGATGAGCACGACTTTGGCTATCGGAGGGACTGTTGGTGCCATCGTCTACGTAGATGAGTCCTTGAAGTCCGGAACAATGAAATCAGCGCAGGCAGATATTATCTGGCAAGGAAGCCTAATAGGTGCAGTCGTAATCATCCTGACCTCCTTCATAAATTTCATTTACTCACAACATAAAAATTCCACGAAAAATGCGCAGCTAGTTGATGCAAATTCGAAGGTCCCCGCAACCTAACGGCGAATCTCGAAGGATGCGCCGCACCATTCTCAGGTTGATGAAAGGACAATCATCAGCCACAAGTCTAGACCGCATCGTGTGCATAGAAATCACCCAGTCGGGTGCCTCTGCAAGAGCTGCCGGGATCGGCACCTGCATGCCCTAAGGACCCTCAGATGGCCGCCGTCTCCCAAAAAGACGTTCAAGGATGTTGACCATGTTGCCCAGAAGGCGCACATCATGCGCGGTCTCGGGAAATCTGTGAGCCAGTAGGCGCACTAGAGCAAGATTATATTCGACGGCCAGATGAGCGCCTTGAGGAGTAACCACGCTGAAGTTCAACTTGTGCGCGACAGCATTCCGCAGACTCCTAGAATTTGCAGCCCAAGCCTCAATAAAGTGCGGCGCATTAATCCCAAGTTTAGGCCCCAAATGGCTGAGTAAAGTGCTCGACCTAGGCCTGGGACTGTAAACACTTATGATGCCGCCCAGCTTGTCATTTGGAAGCTCAGGATGCTTTAGGTAACAGAACCTCAATGCCAATTCCATGAATCTGTCAGAGTTGAGAACGGCAGACTCGAACTGCCCGAGACACAAGTCGTCGATAGATGACACAGCTAAATTGAGCAAGTACCGAACTTGTGGACTATCGATTAGGCCCTCAAGGTGGGCTAAAAAGTCCTGATATTCGATGGGCAGAAGTGATCTCTTAGCCCATACATCCATCTTGTCGTTGGCGTGGATCGACAGTGGTTCCGGCCCACCAACCGTCAGACCTTCAGCGAACGACAGGTCGTAGCGGTCAAAGACGCCAGGCATTTGTCTGGCAGGGAGAGGCTGGACGCCGTGATCATGGCGGACGAGCCTATATGAGGTTAGGACGTCATTCGCATAGCCAAGCCCCGTGTCGAATGATGCAACTTCATCGAGTCGATCTTGAGCGAGGACCCCGAAAATGAGTAGGGAAGCGCCGGCCCGGCTCTCACTCGCACCGAAAGCGACTTTGACAGGAAAGCTTCCCGAGAGGGCAAAAATCATCTCGTTTGAAGACTGCAAATACCTGCTCGCGGTGTAGCCAGCTGGCAGCGGTATAACCGAAGTGACGCTCGCAACAAAGGCATAACCGGCAGAGGGGCGAAACTCGGGAGTCTGGCTGAGTGCGTTTTGTAGCCCATTAAGTAGTAGATCCTTAACGTCGATTTCACTTCTTAGGGCATATATGGCCTCCGTGAAGCTACCCAGAACCAATTGCTCGTCGTCGAGGAGGAACGGCATGTACTCCGAAGTGAATTCTTCATTACTCATGAGATCGAGAATCACCTTTATAGGCTCATGTTCCCGATAGCTGTCCAAAGTGGTTCCTTTATGAAAGTGGCAACTTTTCCGTGGCCGTACCGGAGGTGCTTCCTATGCTAGAGGAATTGTTGCCCTGCTTGCGGCAGGCAGGCTGATGGCCTTCGATCTACTCACCCTGAAGCGCCAGTAGGTCCACGCATGCTGCACCGACAATAGGTTAGTTGGAGACGCGCTAGCTTGCGTGCCACGTCGGTCCTCTACTCACTGGACATGCCCCCTAGTTTGACGGAATCATCGATAGCGGTGTCAAACGTAGCGGAGTGAATGCAATCGCAGGAACCCCGCCCGCTGCGATTTGGACGTTCTTGCGAGTCAAGCACGCGTCCTCCGATTGCAGCGAGGTGTTCTAAAACGCGGGTTTGTCGATCTACCGACCAGTATTACTGCTGGTCAAATCTTCGGAAGAGTCAGCCGGCGCAAAACCACCGGCGATGACTGTGACCGATAACGGCGCATATGTCGGACCGAACGCAGCCCCGGCCGCATCCGGCACAGCAGTCCCGCCAAACGATGGCATTTGCCGAAGACTAAGTCCGCTCACGTCATGACGCCCCACCCTCGCCGGCCCATGAATAGCCAGAAGCAACAAAGCTGTTTGTCATTCTGATATCCCGATCATCGCTGGGTGGGGCCTCCGCAGAACCAGGGCGCTGACATCCCGCCGCCGATCTGGAAACTTCGCCCGGCGCTCCTAAGCGACCTGCCCCTTCCGAACTTTCCGGACCTGCCCCGAACCCCCGAGTTGCACTCCAGCCCCTAACCAGCGAATCGGTCCCTAACAGAACGACCCACAAGACCAACGACCGCAGGACAAAAGACAAGGGCAAAGGAACAGGACAATGAATGCGCTCACCATCAAAGACCCTGCAGACCTGCTCAGCTTCATCGGGCACACCCTCGGCTTCTGGCCCCAAGAGAGTCTGGTCTGCATCACCCTGGACAAAGGCAAGGTCGGCGCCACCCTCCGGATCGACCTCCCCCGCCAACCGGGAACAGAACTCCCCTACGCCCGCACCGTCAGCAGTTACCTCACCAGTGACACCAGCGCGACGAGCATCGTCTTCGCCCTCTACACCTCAGCCCGCTGCGAACCAGGACATCCGAAGCCACATGCAGCGACCATCGCCGCGCTCACCGGAGTCCTCGCCGAAAACGGCATCAGAATCCGCGACGGAATCTTCGTCTCCGACGACGCCTACTCCCCCTACGACAGCGAACCCGGCCAAGACATCAGCCTGCCCCTCAGCACCACCGAATACAGCCGCGTCAACGCCGAATTCATCTACCGCGGCAGCACCATCGAACCCACCAACCGGATCGTCCTCCCTGCGCCATCCCAGGAAGCAGCACAAGCAATCGCAGTTGAGGATCACATGGACATCATCAGGGCGCTGCCTCCTGGTCTAGCGGCAGAACAAGCCAGCCAACTGTGGTCGACCATGCTGGAGTCAAGTGACTTCCCCACCGACGAGGACTGCGCCGCGCTCATCGCAAACTTCCAGTTCCCTCACATCCGTGACCGGCTCATGGCAGACATCCCCGGCATCAACGAACCACCCCAACACATCCTCTTCGCCCAAACCCAGACCGCGCCGAAGTGGTCACGCGTCGAATGGGCCCAGCAACTCCTCATCCACGCCTATACGCGGACCAGCCCGCAACACGCAGCACCAATCCTCACCACCGTCGGCTACATCAACTGGTGGGAAGGCCGAGGATCCAAAGCACACCAATACATGCAACTCGCACTCGATACCGACCCCGGTTACCGCTTCGCCAGACTCACCGACCAAATGCTCGGAGCCGGCATCATCGCAGGCTGGAACACCAACAAGACCACCGCCTACAAAACCAACCTCGACTCGCCCTAAGGCTCCTCATTGAGTTCGCGAACAGGGGCCGTGGCCGTCCTGCCAGACCTTCAAAATGAATCAACAGGCCGCGGCTGACTAAGCAGAGACCCCGCCAACAACATGCTTTTCGATAACCTCCCCAGACTTGGCGCTCGGCTCTGGCTTCACGTAGTTGGTAGGTGACGTAGTGGCAAGCTGTCCGCAAGGGCAGCGGTCAACCACGGTTCAGGCCTCGCCCTTCGTTCAGGGCATTCATTGCCGAAATGTGCTGCACTAGGTAGTTGAGTCCTACATCCATCTTGGTCTGCCAACTCAAGGTAGCGGCCCGGAGTTCGCCGGCATCGATCGCCTCAAAAATCTCCGTGTTTTGGTCAAGAATAATCTTTGGCGAAAATGCATAACGTGCGCCCATGACCGCAAAATGCATGAACGCCTGCTTGGTGAGTGTCTCTAGAATTGCCGGTATTCGGTTTAGGCCAGATCCCTCAAACAATGCGATTTGGAAATCCATATCCAAGTAGTGGGCTCGGGCGACATCGTTGCGGCGAGCACAATCCCCCAGCTCATCAAGGTGGTGCTTCACACGGGATCGACCTTCAGCGCTCCACCGGCTCGCTGCTCGGACCACGATCGCCCCCAAAGCGCGCCGGGCCATATAGGTCTCTGACACATCATCAAGGGAGGGAATTCGCACCACCACAGAATCTGATCTGGCGGCGGTTACCAGCCCATCTTCAGTGAGAGCGCGAACGGCCGCGCGAATGTCCCGCACTGGCGCACCAAGCAGGCGATTGAGCGTCCCAAGGGAAATTTCACTGTCGCCGGAAAAGGTACCGTCGACCAACCCCTGGCGAATTGCTGAAAGAATATCTTCGGCCAGTGCATTTCCGGCCCCCAGGAAGTCATCTCCGCTTGTACCCAGGACGCCAGACTCTTTACGGTCAACAGTCCATGAAAAGGGTGCCCGCCCGCTTTGGTACCAGCGGCGTATGCGCCATTCCAAGTCCGCCAATGACTCACCCGTTGGCACTTCCGGCAAGAGGTCCAATGCAGCTACAAGCTTCTGCCACTGCCAGGCATCGGCGAAGTGAGCTGACCGCCGGACGCCGGCAGGCACGGAATAGTTGCCACTGGTCAGAACCATGGATTCCTCAGCGAGGACGTATCCGCCGGAATCCAGCGATGACCACAGGTCCGGTCGGTCGCCTGTGTAGCTCGGTTCCTGCCCGACACCTCGAAGAAGGTCGGCAGCCAGCACCGTCCGCAGCCGTCTTTTGCTGCTCGTGGACAGACTGGCCGGATAGCGGACACGCGACGCCCGGGAGGGATTGAGGACAAGACAGGACCCTTTCGGTCCAACGGCGAATCCGACCAAAACCATCTGCCGCTCCGTAAGCAAGGCCCTTATCGGCTCGATTTCCTGATCCGGCTCGACGAACTCCTTCCAGGTCCGCGCTACGAACGACTGGCTCAGGCCGACAGCGTCCGCAACCTGGCGGCTGGAACCCTTGTTTGCCTGCATCCAGAGAGGCGCCGTCAGAACGGCGCGCTTGAGCTCTGCCCGATCATCTCCATTCCTCATGCGGCCAGTCTAGGGAAGCTATGACTCAAAGACTCATTTCCGTTCCGTTTTGCTCCTCAGGTATTCCCATCTTTCCTGGTGCTGCCAATTATTGAGACCAGCCACCAGGCGCTTCGAGAAACCGGACCGTCCACGCGATTACCAAGGAGAGCAAATGTACGATGTCGCCATCATTGGCGGAGGTCCGGCCGGTTTGGCCGCGGCCTACAACCTTGAGCACGCAGGCCAAAAAGTGGTCTTGTTGGAAGAAACCGGCCGACTTGGCGGTCGTGCGAAAACCGTGGACGTCCACGGGGAACCGGTCAACATGGGGGCCATGTTCGTGTACGCCGGCACCGCGTCGCACGAGCTGGCAGTTGAACTCGACGTTGCCCTGGAGCCCTTCGAACCAACAACTTTCGGCATCCACGTCAACGGGGAAACCGTAGTCTCCCCGGACAACGACGACCTTGTGGAACGGCTCCCCCTAACAGAACACTCACGAAACGGACTCCGGGCCTTCATCCGGCGTGCAACATCGGAATATTACGCAAACACGGTGGATGGGCAGCTTCGCCCGGCCACCCCGGGGTTTGGCGAAGAATCCGCCCAATCACGAATGAGCGACTTGCCCCAAGACGTCCAGGAAATACTCACTGCAGCCATTCGCGGAGGCTCTGTCGCTCACCCTGCCGAACTCAGCGCAACCTATGCCCTGAGGTACTTCGCAAGTTATCTGGTGAAGGAAAAGAAGAACCGCGTGGTCTCACTCAAGGGCATGGAGGCGATCCCCGCAGCCTTGGCCAAGGCCCTGCAGTCCACCGAAGTCCGGTTGCATCACCGAGTGGAGAGCCTTCACCAAAACGGTGAGGGACAGTGGAACCTACAAATCGCTGCCGAATCAGACGGCGGCGCAGGACGGAAGGTGACCGCGAGGCACGTCATCATGGCGGTCCCTGCCCCTAGGATTTCCAGCATTGTGCAGTTGCCGGAATGGAAGAGCGCGGCACTGGACGCCGTGCAGACTCCCGGCTCTACCGAGCTCGGTGTTGTTGTGGACATCAGCGCACCGGAGCTGGCGGCTGTGGACGACTGGTCCTTCATTGCCACCGCAGGGCGCGCGTTCGATGTGATGATCAATCCGAGGCCGGGACGCAAGGACGGTACCGCCCAATTTGTCTGCTACGGCAATACAGCCGGATACATCGAGGAAGCCAACGATCCCACCTCGGGCGTGCTGGAGCATTGGGTCGAAGAGTTCCTTACGGTGGCACCGCAGTTACGGGGCCGCATCCTCGGGGCCAGCATCCAGTCGTGGCAACACTGCTTCTCGCTGCTAACGCCTACACGCGCCACAGCCCTCCCCCAACTTCAGGCGCCGATCGATGGCACCCTTCACTTTGCCGGCGACTACTCCTCCGAGACTGCCGGTACCCATGGAGCGTACTCAGAGGCCAAACGCGTCAGCCAGGACATCCTGCACGCAGTTTCTACCGCGACGTACGGATAAGAAACCGATCAAGAACCTATTGCATTAATCATTCAATGATGTATTCTTTAGATGTGATTGAGGCCACAGCCTATTGCGGCTCAAGTCACACCAACCCCCAAGTGAGCGCGGCTGGGATGTCTCTCAAGCGTCAGCTATTTGAAGGAAACGAAAATGGGCTTAAGTTTTGGCACCAAAGCTCCCCCAACCGCCCTCTCCGGCGAGGTTGAGGTCTCCGGGCTTGGCAAGAAATATGGCGTCATCGAGGTGTTGAAGGACGTCAACCTCTCCATGGCGGAGGGCGAGGTAGTGTCCGTCATTGGACCATCCGGTGCCGGTAAGAGCACCTTCCTGCGGTGCTTGAACTACCTGGAAAAGCCCAGCTCGGGCACTATCGCCATAGGCGGAGCACGTGTTGTTGCGGGCGAAAAGCTACCGGACAAAGCAAGCCTGGACCACCTGCGTCGAGTCACCGGAATGGTCTTCCAGAGCTTCAACTTGTTCCCGCACCTCACCGTGATGGAGAACATCACCCTTCCACAGCGGAAGGTGTTGGGTTCCAGCAAGGAACAAGCCGAAGAAGTCGCAAACCAGTTGCTCAAGCGCGTTGGACTTCCCGAAAAGGCGAAGGCCTACCCTGCCCGGCTCTCGGGAGGGCAACA
The DNA here is from genome assembly GCF_059090325.1 of Arthrobacter sp. B0316-5-4. Taxonomy (NCBI): domain Bacteria; kingdom Bacillati; phylum Actinomycetota; class Actinomycetes; order Micrococcales; family Micrococcaceae; genus Arthrobacter; species Arthrobacter sp. B0316-5-4. The sequence goes on along the minus strand of NZ_JBNHFN010000002.1, from coordinate 240,450 downwards.
GCAACGCATCGCCATCGCACGCGCACTCGCCCTGTCACCCAAAGTCATGCTCTTCGACGAACCCACCTCAGCCCTCGATCCTGAGATCGGCCTTGAAGTACTCGCCGTCATGCGTGACCTTGCCGACGAGGGCATGACCATGCTGGTAGTGACACACGAAATGCACTTCGCACGGGATGTGTCGGACCGCATCATGGTCATGGGCAACGGCGGCGTCCTTGAGATCGGCCCCAGCCAGCAGGTGATGTCGGAACCGCAGAACGATCGGACCCGGCAGTTCCTCAAGGCTGTACTGGACAGGTGACCCGGCCATGATCATGCAACTCCTGGCTTCGATCGCCCAAGGCGTCGGGCTCACACTCTATGTAACGGGCGCTTCACTGCTGTTCGGCGGCCTCATTGGCCTGGTACTGGTAGGCGCCGCACGATCACCGATCGCCATCATCCGCGGTGCAGCCACGCTGTACATCAATGTGGTCCGGGTCATCCCGCCGATCACCTGGTTGTTCCTGATCTACTTCGGCTTGCCCCAGTACGCGCTGCGGCTCTCTACCCTTCAGGCAGCCATCATCGGCTTCTCCATCATCGCCTCGGCCTTCATGGCCGAGATCTACCGCTCCGGGCTGCTCAGCATCCCGGATGGCCAGCGCGAAGCCGCGCATGCCCTCGGGCTCAGCCCGTTTACCACCGTGGGGCACATCATCACCCCGCAAGCCTTCCGGGTAGCCCTTCCAGCCATCGCCACCTACGGCATCGGACTCTTGAAAGACTCCGCTCTGGCTTCCACCATCGGCGTCCGGGAAATCACCTACTACGCCCAGCAAGGAGCGAAACAAACCCATGAAGGCTTGCTCTCGTTCGTCGTCGCCGGAGCGCTCTACATCGTGATCAGCTTGGTTGTCGCCCTCGTCGCACGCCGCGTCGACCTCAAGCTTCGCAGAAAGATCGGAGTGGCCTGATGGACTTGCTCACGCAATGGCTCGGCTGGATGCCGAACCTCGCACCAGGACTGGTCATCAGCCTCCAATTGACCGGACTCGCACTGCTCATCGGCTTCCCTTTCGGCCTGCTCCTGGCCGTGATGGCGGAAGCGAAATTCGTGCCGTTCCAATGGATCTCCTTCGCTTTCGTTGAGATCGGACGGGGACTACCCGCTCTGGTGCTGCTGTACCTGCTGTACTTCAGCCTTCCAGACGCCGGTATCACCCTGACATCCCTTACAACAGCGATCATCGCCCTGAGCTGGAACACCGGCGCCTACGCCTCGGAGTACTTCCGCGCCGGACTCGCTGCTGTCCCGCTAGGACAGAAGGAAGCAGCAATAACCTCCGGGCTCAGCGGTTGGACGGGGTTCCGCATCGTCATCCTTCCGCAGGCGCTCAGAATCTCCACGCCCCCTTTGGCCGGCCTTGCCGTCCTGGTCTTCCAAGGCAGCGCACTGGCCTTTGTCATCGCGGTGCCGGAACTGATGTCAAAAGCATTCGAAATCGGATCCATCACGTTCGAATACCTCAGCGTCTACACCCTCACCGCAGTGGTCTACGGATCCTTGACCCTGATCTTCCTGGGCCTGGTCCGGCTACTGGAACTGCGCCTGGGACGCCACCTGCTACGCAACTAATCCCGTTCCACATCCTTGGGGAACCTCCCCGACAACCCCAGCAAAGAAAGAGAAACCAATGTCACGAATTCCCCGCCCCCTCGTGCGCGCGCTTTCCGCCGGCACCGTCGCCGGCATGCTCGCCATGTCCCTCGCCGCTTGCGGCGGCAGCGAGGCAGCAAGCAGCTCCGACTGCACGCCTGCTCACCCGGACCTCAAGACCATCACCCAAGGTGAGCTCACGGTGGCCAGCTACGACTACGCACCCGCTACCATCTTGAGCGGCGAGAACGTCACCGGCATGGAAGGTGACCTGATCGCCGAGATCGCCAAACTCGAATGCCTCAAGGTCACCGTCAGCACCTCAGGAGGTGCCGGAGCTGTCATCCCGTCCGTACAATCCAAACGCGTCGACATCGGCTCGGGAAACTGGCTGCGGACCAAGGAACGGACCAAGATCGTCTACATGAGCACGCCACTGTGGAGCGACCCGCAGGCCATCGTCTCCAAAACAGGCCTCACCAGCGACGACCTTGAGGGCAAGATGATCGGCTCCGTCGCAGGCAACCTCTGGAACGACAGCATGTCCAAATGGCTCGGAGATAAGTTCAAGATCTACCAGGATGACGAGTCCATCTACTCAGACCTCAAAGCCGGCCGCATCGACGCCCTGGTGGCATCTTCAGCCTCTGCAAAATACCGTTTCAAGGATGCCCCCATTGAGGGAGCAACGGTCGTGGACGTGAAGCCCAACGCGAATGTCCCGCAGTTCGCGTCGGTGGGCCAAGTTATGTTGCCCTCGGCACTCGACAATGACACCCTTGGCAAGGCCCTGGACGAGGACATCAAGAAGCTCCGCGAAAACGGGACCATCAAAACAATCCTTGAGAAGTACGGGATCGACCCCTCCGTAGGCGAGCCGGGCGCACCCAGCGAACTCTAACTACATCGCACAGCACCTTGGGCGGCGTCGGGTAATCAACCCGGCGTCGCCCTTCTGGCCGTCCCGGAGATTCATGGCGGACCCGGTCTGCTCAAACCTAGGCCGGGCCCGCGTCGGGCATTATGGGCTTGGAGGCGGCTGCGTTTTCGACTCACACGCCCGTCCACGCGCCGGCCCTGACGACCAGCACCTACACCATGAAGAAATAGGGCCAATTGGACTTAGCCGGCTTCTCCCCGCCGAATGGCTGACACATCCATGGCAACAACCTTGGCAGGAAATCCGAGCTCGAGCGCGCAGAGGATGATCACCGCCAAAGGTGCCATCCAAGGTGGACCCAGCCACCTGTCCAGGACATCGTCAACCCAATCACAAGGCACTAAAGCGCCCCACGAGCCTAAAAGTCTGAGTTGTCCCTTGCTCCGGGTTCAACGAAAGCCTTAACGATGGGCAGTGGTCCCGTGGGATCAGGGACACCTGGCATTCGACGCACGGTGCGTAAGCGGATAAGTGCGACGGCCGAGATGAGAAACCACGCAATATTCGCGACAACGGACGGCCAAGCCTCGTGGAAGGCGCCGTTGATGATGAAAGCGCAAGCCCCTAGGAGGTTTGCGGTCTGAAAGGCCCTACCGGCCTTGAGCCAGCCCATGGACACGGACAGGAAGGCGCCAAGTATCGCTGCCGCCCCTGCCCAGCCGGCTGCTTCGAACAGCAGTTCCATTGCTTCCTCTTGGTTGGGAAATCTACTATTGCGAGTCCGAGTTGGTTACTTCGTAGTGGAATCCGGTGCGCTCCTCGGAAGCCCAGACCTCGTAGAACTCAGCCTTTTCGAAGAGCCTCCGGCCCTGTGTCAAGGTTTGGAGCCACAGGATGGATCCGTCGTCCGTCACGGCATCGACGTATCCCCGGCACACCGAATGCCCCTGTTGCCTTAGTTCCACGCTGGTTCCGGTGAGGAGGGTCCAGTCGCTGATGCGCCGCTGATCCATGGTTGGGCGTCCTATCTGATCGATTGCAGAAAGCGGCCGCACACCCTGGCAAGGGTGCACGGCCGCTTCGTGGGAACAGGCTGTTTTCAGCCCCGGTTGTACATGACGTGCTTGGTCCTGGAGAAGTCCTCCAGGGCGTAGATGGACAGATCCCGACCGTAGCCGGAGCCCTTGAACCCACCCCACGGAACCTCATTGGCAATCACCAGGTGGGAGTTGACCCAAACGGTACCGAAATCGAGGCGACGCGGAACGGTCAGGGAGCGGGACGCGTTGTTGGTCCACACCGATGCCGCCAGGCCGTAGACGGTCTCGTTGGCGCGCGTAATGGCTTCCTCGTCGGTGCTGAAGGTCTCCACGGACACCACCGGCCCGAAGATCTCGGTGTACGTGATCGGAGCACCCGCCGGGACATCAGTCACCACGGTCGGTTCGATGAAGTATCCCGGGCCTTCCAAGGCATGGCCGCCGACTGCAATGGTGTGGCCTTCCTTGCGGACGTCCTCCAGTGCTTCCAGTACCCGGTCGTAGTGGGCTTTGGAGATCATGGAACCGATTTCGACGTCGTCTCCCGCGCCTGGGGCGCCAACGGAAATCTCACTAATTTCCCGGACCAGGATTTCGATGAACTTTTCTGCCACGGATTCGTGGACGAGCACCCGGCACGCTGAGCCGCATTCCTGTCCGCCGTTCCAGAAGCCCGCGGAGCGGACACCCTTCGCCGCCTCTTCAAGGTCGGCGTCGTCGAAAACCACCACAGGGGCCTTGCCGCCGAGTTCCAGGTGTACGCGCTTCACGGTGGACGCCGCGTTCGCGGCAACCTTCTGCCCGCTGCCGACGCTTCCCGTAATGGCAACGAGGTCCACACCCGGGTGTTCGGACAGCCGGTTGCCCACCACCCGGCCGGGCCCGGTCACAATGTTGACGACGCCGGCAGGAACCTCACCGGCGATGAGCTCGGCGAGTTTCAACGTAGTCAGCGGCGTCTGCTCGGAGGGCTTCAGGACCAGGGTGTTGCCGGCGGCGAGGATAGGCGCGATCTTCCATACGGCCATCAGCAGCGGGTAGTTCCACGGCGTGATCACACCCACCACCCCTACCGGCTCGCGGAAGACGACAGAGGTGTGGTTGTCCGCGTAATCTCCTGCGCCGAGGGCGGTGAAGGCGCGGGCAGCACCGGCGGAGAACCGGAAGGTGTCGATGGCGCTGGAGATGTCGTCTTCGGCCACGGCGGACGGCTTGCCGGTGTTGGCCGCTTCCAGGTTCTCCAGGATCTCACGGTTGGCCTCGACGATGTCCGCGATACGCAGCAGGACGGCGGAACGATCCTTGGGCGTCTTTGCCGCCCACTCCGCCTTGGCCGCAACGGCAGCTGCCACGGCGGCGTCGACATCTTCAAGGGAGCCGGCCGGCACCTGGGTGATGACTGCTTCGGTAGCTGGATTGACGACGTCGACTGTTGCGTCCGAGGTGGAGGCGATGAATTCGCCGCCGATGAACTGGCCGAAGGGCGGAAGTGCCGGTGTCGGGAGGGTGCCCTCCCTGCGGACGCTGAACCGGGACGTTTCCGGCAAGGACGTTTCTGTGGTGGTCATGGCGTGCTCATTCCTTTGCTTGATGACTACTTGGCAACTGCTGCGGCGGCTGTGGACTTTTCGTTCTGGTGCTCCCAGAAGTCGGCGCCTTCAATGCCCAATGCTTTTGGATCGAAGGTGGGATCGAGGCCGAGCTTCCGTTGCCGTTCGTAGTCCAGGTAGATCTTGCGGACCAGCGGGAACAGGAATACCAGGCAGATGAGGTTGACCCAGGCGATGAGCCCCAGCCCGATATCACCAGCGGCCCACATGAGTTTTGCGTTGACGATGGATCCGACGAACACAATTGCCAGGGTCCCGATCTTCAGGACGTTCTTCCAGCCGTTTCCGGTCCGTCCATCCAGCAGGTACAGCAGGTTGGAGTTGGCCACGTAGAAGTACGCCAGAAGACATGTGAAGCCGAAGAGCAAAACCGCGACGGCGACGAAGCCTGCACCCCAGCCCGGGAGCATCGTGTCGATTGCTTCCTGGACCCAGTTGGCGCCCACGGGAACACCCGGGATGTTGTTGACGAGGAATCCGCCGGAGCCGTCGGAGACGTTGTACTTGCCCGAGACCACCATCATGAGGCCGGTGGCCATGCAGATGAGCAACACGTCGATGTAGATGCTGAACGTCTGGACCAGGCCCTGCTTTCCGGGGTGGGACGTGCGGGCGGCGGCTGCGGCGAAGGTCGCTTCACCCAGGCCGTTGGAGGAAGCGAAGACGGCGCGTCGAACACCCCAAGCCACGGCGGCACCGGCGATGCCACCCAGCACAGGATGGATGCCTACGGCCGACTGGAAGATCAGGACAACAGCCTCGGGAACTTTGTCCACGTTGATGGCGATGACGGCCAAGGCCAGCAGGAGGTAACCGATGGCCAGAACGGGAACGAGTCCCTGCGTGACCTTGACCACGCGGGTGGTACCGCCAATGATCACCAAACCGATCAACACGGTGACAAGGATGGCGGGGGCCCAGCTTGGCAGGCTGAACGCCTTCTCCGCGCTGGCGGCGATGGTGTTCACCTGGAGACCAGGGAAGACGAACCCGTAGCCAATCACGCCCAGAACAGCGACGATAGCGCCCACCTTGGGAAGCTTCAGCCCGTACTTGATGTAGTACGGCATGCCACCAATGTCCTCATTGGCCTTCTTGCGGTCCTCATCGAGGACCTGGCGCTTGAAGGCCTGCGACAGGGTGGCTTCCGCGTACCCCACAGTGCAGCCGACCAGACCTGTAACGGCCATCCACACCAACGCTCCGGGCCCGCCGGCGCTCACGGCAGTGGCAACACCGGCGATGCTGCCCACGCCCACGCGGCTGGCCAGTGCCAGAACCAGTGCCTGGAAGGAGGACAAGCCCCCGTCTCCGTCCTGGGTCTCCCTCAGTTGGCGCAGCATGTCCGGAATTCGCCGGAACTGGATACCCTTGGTGGCTACCGAATAGGCGATACCCAGTCCAAGAACAACGTAGGCCATGGGCGCCCAGACAGCGTCCGAAACGCTGGACAGGAACTCCGCAAAATCGAAGTCACCCATGGATTAGCCGATGTTCTGTTTGAGCGATGACAGCTTGCCCAGCGCCTGCTCAACTTTGGCGAGATCATCGGCGTCGAGCCCTGCAGTTGGCCTCCGCGGCAATCCGGCCGGAAGGCCGGTCAACGTGAGGCCGGTCTTGACCGCCGGAATGAATGGCACGGTCAGCAGCGCATCGATCACAGGGTAGACGGCGTTCCAGAGTTCGCGGGCACCGGCAAGGTCGCCTTCGGCAATCCTCTTGGTGACAGCCACGATCTCGTCAGGAACAACGTTCGCAGTGCCGGCCATGACACCTGCTGCACCCTCTGCGAGTGCGCTGTAGAGGTAGGCATCCCAACCTATGAAGGTTCCGATGACGTCGCTGTGGTGGTGGATAAGCTGCAGTGCCTGCTCCCAGTTGGCGCTGGAGTCCTTGATGTAGAGGATGTTCTCCACTTCTTCCGCAAGTGCGCGGACGGTTGCGGGGTCCAGGTTGACGCCGGTGACGGGCGGGATGTTGTAGAGCATCACGGGGATGGTGACCGAGCGGGCCACGTCCTTGATGTACGTGACGGTTTCTTCCAAGGACAGCGGCTCGTAGTACGGCGTGATGAGCATCAGCACGTCTGCGCCCAGTTGTTCGGCGGCCTTGGAGAGACGGATGGCTTCTGCGGTGGAGGTGGCGCCGGTGTTCGCGATGACCGGGACTCGACCGTTCGTGTGCTCAATGACGGTCTTGATCAGCAGCAGGCGCTCTTCAGAAGAAAGCGCGCCAACCTCGCCGGTGGAGCCTGCGGCGACGACGCCATCGACACCGGCGTCGATGGAGCGGTCGACAATTTTGCGCAAGGTGGCGACGTCAATGGTTTCGTCCTGGTTGAAGGGCGTGGAGAGAGCGGTGAGTACGCCGCGGAGTTCCTTGTACATGGGGTTTTCCTCTTTCGGTAGGTGTAGCAGTAGCGCTATAAGTTGTGGGATCAGGCGACGGCGGACAGGCCGGACTTAGGCGCCTGACGGTGCGTGGCCAGGACGCTGGCGGCTTCCTGGGCTGCTGAGAAGCCGGTAGTGATGGAGCTTTCGGTGTAAAGCGTGCCCAGGTAGTCGCCCGCCAGGAAGACACGGTTGGTGCCGCGCATGAGCGTGGACTGGAGCTTGGCCCTGCCCGGGAAGCAGTACGGGGAAGCGACCTTCCAGCGGTCGGTCTGGGCTTCCACCACACTGTCCGCAAAACCATGGCCGAGCACCTGGTCCAGGTCGGCGAGATGGGTCTGGATGACTTCTTCATCGCTCTTGTCCAGCAGCGCCTTGCCCAGGCTGGCCGGGGAGAACGTCATGAAGCTGCCGCCGGGCTTGCGGACGGATTCGGTGCCGCGCACAATGCTCGCCTGGTTCAACGCGATGGCGAAGGAACGCTTGGGGGCTGCGATGGCGTAGATGTCATCCCAGGGACGTGCAGAGGTTTCGTTCGTCAGGAAGGCTGTACTGACGTGCGGGCCATATTTGATCTGGCTGAGCGCGCCGCGGAGTTCCTCGGGAAGATCCACGCCCACCTTGTGGGAAACATCCGCCGTGGTTGCGAGCACCACCGTACGGGCTTCCACTTCCTGGTCAACGCCATTCTGGGTGTAACGGACCAACACCGAGTCCTTCTTGTGCACCACTTCGTTGACGGTGGCGCCAAGTTGGACCCGCTCACCCAACGAAACCGCAATGGACTCCGTCAGGGTGGACGGTCCACCAACGATGCCTTGGCTCAAGCCCTGCCCGATCCCCAGCACCAAGCTGAAGTAGCCGATGCCGGCCCCGGCCGAGATCTCATCCATATCGCCCGCCGAACGGGTAACCGTCGTCTTGAAGAGCGCGGCGGCGTCTTCGGAAAGGTCACCAATGAAATCCTGGAACGACTTGCTGTTCTCGAAGTCGTAGATGCGCTGCTGACGCATGGCGCCTGATTCGCCTGCACGCTTGCGAACGACGCCGGTGTACTTGGCCACTCCGCTGACAACCTTGATTCCCGCTTTCAAGGTGTCAATCCGCGAGGACAAGGACATCGGAATACGGAAGGGGTAAGTGGCGATGTGTCCCTCGCGAATGAACTTCCCGTTCATGGACAGTGCCTGCAGCGATCCCGGAATCTGGACCGCACTAACACCCACCTCACTCAGCAAAGAGTCCGTGGAGGAACCGGCACCTGCGAAGACGTGTCCGCCCCAGTTCAACCAGTAGTTGCCGCGCCGTTCCGAACGGATTCGCCCACCCACACGGTGTTCGGACTCGAGCACCAGAGTGTCCCAATGCCGCAAGCGCCATGCTGCTGAGAGTCCTGCGAGGCCACCGCCGACAATTACTACGTCTTTCATGGGATTGAACTTTCTTCTTCGAGGATCGCGGTACGCGGACCCGCATGCTGTCTTCGTCGGCAGCTGGAGAACGCTTATGTCACGTCTGTTTTATGAGGTGCATCCCAGGGGCTTGTGTGCCTGGTCACAACTAAAAGATACATCATTGTATGATTAATGCAATAGGTCTTTTGGGTAAAAAAATCCCGTCCGGCAGAATCTGCCGGACGGGATGCATGTCGTGACGAGGTTAGGCCCTCAACGTGACCAGCCTCCAAGGTAACCGTGCGGGACTCATCGAGGAGACATCAACGGAACGGTCCACCTGCTTGAGGTCCTCCTCCACAAAGAGGGTGCCCGATGCTATGCGGGCGTTATTCGACGCGATGACCCGGCCCGTAGGGCCAAGCAGGACCACGGTAGGATCCTGGAGTTGCAAGGCCCGAAGGAAGACGCCCTCGAGCTTGGCGAGCGTCAGATCACACCCGAGGACGTGGGTTCCTTGCGGTGTAGGAGCAGGAACACACAGCGTGATGATATTGACGTTAATGCCGCCAATGTCCACGTAAGGTCCCACGGCAACAGGACTTCCCTTGGCAGAAGTCGTCGCAAACCATTCGCGGGTTGTGTAGTCGTAGTAGTTCAGGGATTCGGGGTTGAGGTCATGCGTGACCCAGCGCGGCTCTCCCCCAGTCTGTGAACCCCTCCACCATTCCAGCCACAGAGGTGCTTCGGGAAGACTGCCGGGTGCGTATGCTATGCCGGCCCCGACAATCAGTGCCGAGTGCCGATTGATGAAGGTGGCCAAGTCCCTCTTCAGGAAAGCGTAGGCACTTCGCCGGGGCGCATCCTGGGCCTGCGTCGCGACGGCTGAAACAGTGGCCGCGATCTTCTCCAGATCGTCAAAAACACCGCCGACACTAGTGGAGATGGCTTCGGCTGTTCGCTCAAGAGCCCTATCTGTTGCTGCCACGTCACGCATTTTCGTCGGACTCCATCGTCAATCTGAGGTGCTGTGCTATCAAGTACTCGGTCTCGGTACGGGAATGCAGCTCAGCTGCGGCCGAGGCGGCATCGGCATCACGGGCCCGGATCGCCTCGAGAATAGCCGTGTGCTGCCTCTCGAGAACATCTTGGCTGTCGGCCTGCGCCGGATGGCTCCACCAGAGCGTCATCAACTCGGCTTCGAGCTGCAACGAGGCCGACGTGAGACGGCTCGACTGCGCGGCAACACTCACCGCAACGTGAAAACGGCTATCTACCCGTCTCCTGGCGCGCTCATCCTTCGTGTCCCGATGCCGCTGAACCAGGTCTTCGAGGTGAGCAACGTTCTGGGCGTCCGCTCGACTAGCCGCCAGCCGGGCGGACATGGAGGAGATTGCAGCACCCAGGTCACCCAAATCACGCAGTGATTCCGTGCTGGCATCCCGCAATTTCCGCTGGAGCTGGGAGTCCGTCAGATCGATCTGGCCTCTAATGACACTGCCGCCGCTCCGGCCCCTGCTGGTTTCGATCAGGCCTTTTGTGCGCAATGCAGCGAGGGATTGGCGGAGGGTGATGGGAGAAATGCCCAGCTCGGCCGCCAGGACCGATTCAGTGGGGAGCCGGTCACCTTCCGTCAGAATGCCCATGAGGATGGCCGTTTCGATCTGGTAGGAGACCTGGTCCGCCCGGCCCAGGCCTTCGGGCTCACTCCCCCGCAACAAGAGCAGAAGATCCAAGGCGCGGGTTGAGAGTGCCGTACTCTCCATGGCAAACCCTCCTGTGATCGGTCCTGCGCGCACGAAGGACCTCTATACGCTATTTCCTTGAATCTTTACATATTTAGGAGGCGTTGGTAACAGGTATCGCGGCGCGGCGCAGCACGCACTGCCAAAAAATCGTCCGTAGAGAGGACTTCATAACGCCGGGCATGAGGCGGACCATGGGTTTTGTACGCCGTCGTCAGGAGCTCCCAGTGTCAACCATGGACAACGCAGCCAGTGATGCCTCAGCCGCAGGCAAGCAGCGTTTTTTGATCAGGATGGTCACCGTACTGATCGGTGGAATGGTCCTGGACGGCTATGTCCTCGGTATCATCGGGCCGGTGTCAGGGCGGATGGCCGAAGACCTCCAACTCGATGCATTCTGGCAGGGTCTCATAGCCGCAGCCGCGCTGATCGGCATCCTGATCGGATCTCCGCTCGGCGGCTATGCCTCCGACAAGTGGGGCCGAAAGCCCATCTTCATGTTCGACATCGGGCTGTTCGCGATCGCTTCGGGAATGCAGTTCTTCGTCGACTCCGCCACGCTGCTCATCGTGGTGCGCTTGTTAATGGGCATCGCCATTGGCACAGAGTACGCAGTCGGGTGGCCGATGATGGCAGAATTCTCGCCCACCCACCTACGGGGCAAGCTGATGGCCGCCATGGGCATCGCATGGTACGCCGGATTCATGATCGCCTTCCTGATCGGCCACCTCCTGAACGAATACACCACCCTGAGTTGGCACTTCATTCTTGGCACCAGCACCTTCATAGCCGTCACCATCTTCCTCGGCCGCCTCGGGATGCCCGAGTCACCCCGATGGCTCTGGAGCGTCGGCCGCAAAGATGAAGCCCAGGCACTCACCGCAAAGTACCTGCCGGACGATGCCCTTGACGACGTCCAGCATGAGGACGTTCGCAAAGGCAGCTTCGGAATGCTGTTCTCCAAGCAGTACTGGCGCTCTACCCTTTTCATTTCGGGTTTTTGGTTCTGCGCCGTGACACCCTACTTCGCTATCGCCACCTTCGCGGACAGCGTCCTCGAACAGTACGGCCTGGCCGGCGGTCTAGCTGGCGGCGTCGGGCTCTCCGCGATCGCCCTCGCCGGAGTCATCGTCACCTTCCTGCTCATCGAAAAAGTAGGCCGCCGCACGCTGACCGTCCCTCCCCAATGGCTCTGCACTGCAGTCCTCGCAATCATTGGGCTTTGGGCTGGCGCCCCCGCTATCGCCGTGCTCATCCTGTTCCTGGTCTTCTCCTTTTTCAACGCCGGATACAACACGCTGACGAACGTCTACCCAGGCGAAGTCCTCCCGACAGAAATCCGTGGAATCGGAACCGGGTTCGCGGCCGCTGTCAGTCGCGTCGGAGCAGGCATCGGCATCTTCCTTATGCCAATGTCCATGGAATCACTGGGTGCAGGCACCACCATGCTGATCGCCGCCGCCGTCGCCCTTGCAGGCGCTGCACTCTCCCAATGGCTCGCACCCGAAACCAAGGGTAAAACACTCACCGAAGCAGCCGCCGGGTACGCCCACTGACACCAAGTAGCCGACAGCTCCGGGACTTCATTCACGCGCAGAATCAGGCATCCCATCGACGCTCCAGAATACCTCGAGCCGTTCAGATCGCGGCCGGGCGTACTCACCGAAGGCTCCTCGGGACATGTGTGGCCTTACGGGCAAGCTGGACGGCTTTGACTTACTAAGCCGCCGATCAGGCGAAAATCCCACGGCTCCGCCTTGCTGGCGACAAGTACTCTGCACCGGGAGTGACTCCTATTAATACTTGTTGCCATGTCGTCTGGCCGGGCAAGACCACCCCGAAGCACTCGGTCTTCCGCAGGAACGGACCCCTCATGTCCGGGCGGTCTGGATGAAGCCCCGACCTCCAAGCCATGACTCGCGCAGGTCGGTAGAACAACCCAAAGCGCGACCGCGCTCTTCCCGCCAGAACAATGAATCATTGCTCCTATGCGACACCGCTCCAAAGATGTGGCAAGTCCCTGAGTCGGCAATCGACTAGTGCCGCAGTCGAATCATGGTACGGGCTGACCTACGAGATTTTGGTCATCCTGTGGTGGTTGCTGACATTGTCGGCAGAACTTGATCGACCCATGCGGTGACAGCCCTACCTGCGCTTATCGGACGTCCGGCGAAGGGATCATGGATGAAACTGGTGAGGAAGTGGTTCGCCGCTTCAAAAGCTTCGGCCGAATCAGGGCGTTTCTGGCCTCCATACGCCCACCGATACGCTCCAGCAACAGTCGCCCGGCTTCGATCCCCATATTGAGGCCGGACTGATCCACAGTCGTCATCGAGATGGGAGCCAGCGAGGTGGTGAAGATATTGTCGAAGCCCGCCACCGACACTTCCTCCGGCACGCGGATGCCTTCGTTCCACATCGTTGTAAGCACACCGAAGGCGGCTACGTCACAGCCTGCAAAGACGGCCGTGGGACGTTCCGCCCGGGACAGGATGGCCCTGCCCGATTCCTCGCCGCCCTCCTGGCTCCACTGGGATTGAATGACGTCGATGGCGTCGCCGAGCCCGTGTCGGATCATGGCGTCGACATAACCGCGCACGCGAACCTCTTCCGGCAGCCGGGCATCGTTGGTGCCCTCAGTGGTGTGGTTGACGTAGGCGATGCGCCGGTGGCCCAGGGCCACCAGGTGATCAACCACGAGATTGGCACCAGCGAAATCATCTGCTGCGACGGAGTCGAAATCGCTGCTGGCACCGTGGCGTCCCAGCACCACAACGGGGATGTTGCCGGCCACTTGTTCCAGGTCTGCGTCGGCACCTAAGGGTGAAATCAGCACGATGCCGTCCATCCCACGGTCGATCAGATCCTCAACCATCCGCTCCTGGGCGGCCTTGCCGGATCCCGCAGGTGCCACGAGGAGCCGGTATTCCTGACGTTCACATTCACGCCTGATGCCCTCGACCAGCAGGGAGGAAAACTCATTGTGCAGATCCGCGACCACCACAGCCACAGTGTGCGTACGCCCCCGCATTCCCCTGGCGGACGCCAGAGGCCGGTAGCCTAGCTCCTTCATGGAAGCCTGAACCTTGGCTTTCATCTCCGGGCTGACTCCATAGGCGTTTCGTAGAACCTTTGACGCCGCAGCCGTGGAGACCCCGGCATGGGCCGCGACATCCACGATCGTCGGCCGCTTATTCACGGACCCCTTGCCCACCGCGCCTCCTTTGGCTTTTCCCATGCTACTCACCCTTCTTGCCGCAAATTGAAGCTTAACCCCTTGGCAGATCCGCAGGTTGTGATCTACGCTATGGAAAGTGTAGAACGTACTACGCAGATATACGAGCTTTAAAGCAGACTCCAAGTAGAACGTACTACTAACAGTTACAGAACCGGACGCCCTCACTCGCAGCAGAAATTCTGTGGAAGCAATTGTGCTCATCTGAAACGATTCACACGAGTAGGGTTTCACCTCCGCTACGACGGAGACGTCCTCGACGAAGAGAATGGAAATGCGATGACGCAACGTGAACTCGCAGACCCCCGCACAGGGGAGCCTGGACGTTCCACGACACCACGGTCCGGGCCATCCCGGAGCCGTAGACGCCGGCCCGTCGCCGGCACCCGAGCACCGTGGTGGTTCCTCCTGCCTGCACTGGTGCTGTTCACCTTGATCGTCGTGATCCCCAGCTGGCGGGGAGCTTTCTTCGCCTTGACCGACTGGGATGGGTTGTCACCAACGTTCGACTTCGTCGGATTCGACAACTTCGTCCGTGTCTTCAGGGACTCCGCGGCCGGTGCATCGATCGTCAACACGGCCCTGTATGCCGTCGGCATCATGGTGGTGCAGAACTTCATTGGCCTGCTCCTGGCCCTGGGAGTGAACTCGGCCATCAAGTCCAGGAACTGGCTCCGGGTCCTGTTCTTCGCCCCGGCAGTGGTCACGCCCTTGGTCGTGGCCAACCTGTGGCAATACATTCTCGCCCCACAGGGAGCCCTGAACACAGCGCTCCGGGCAATCGGCCTGGACTTCCTCGCCCAGGACTGGCTGGGCAACGCCCAACTGGCCCTACCCGCCATCATTTCGGTGGTGGTGTGGCAATTCGCCGGATACTCCATGGTCATCTTCCTGGCCGGACTCCAGAGCATCCCCGAGGACATCTATGAGGCGTCCAGCCTCGACGGCGCCGGCTCCTTCAAAACCTTCTGGAACATCACCAGGCCCCTGCTGGCCCCCGCGATGACCATCAACCTGATGCTCTCTCTCATCGGTGGCCTCAAGCTCTTCGACCAGGTTCTGATCATGACCCAGGGCGGGCCGGGCAGTGCCACCGAGAGCCTGAGCACCATCGCTTACAAGGACGCCTTCCAGTTCCAGCTGTTCGGCTACAGCACGGCACTGACCCTCGTATTGACTGCCTTCGTCGCGGTCGCCTCCATCATCCAGTTCACCCTGCTCCGCCGAGGAGAAGACAAATGAAGCGCTACACCCTCAAAACCGGCGTCCTCGAGGTTGTGATGGTTCTTGTCGCCCTCCTGTTCGCCGCCCCCGTCTACGTCCTGCTGAACACCGCCCTCAAATCCGGGGCGTGACAACCTCCCTGGCCCCGGTAGCCGATCCGTCATTCGACAACTTCGTCACGGCGTGGGTCAGCGGACGCCTCGGTCCGGCAATGATCAACAACATCGTCATCACGGTGGTCTCAGTGTTCCTGATCGTGGTCATCAGCGCCTCTGCTGCCTATCCCCTGGCGCGAATCACCCGGACATGGTCCAAGCTCACGTTTGCGTTCTTCCTCGGTGGGCTGCTGATTCCCGGCCTCCTCGCCCTGATCCCCCTCTACACCACTTTCCGTGACCTTCAGCTGCTCGGTTCGATCTGGGGCCTGATCATCATCTACGTCGGATCCCAAATGCCGTTCTCGATCTTCCTCTACGTCCAGTTCCTGCGATCCCTGCCACTGGACTTCGAGGAAGCGGCAACATTGGACGGCGGCAGCCCATTCCGGGTCTTCTGGCAAGTCGTCTTCCCGCTCATGCGCCCAATCACCGGCACCGTGGTCATCCTGAACACCATCACCGTATGGAACGACTTCTTCACCCCGCTGCTTTACCTCTCCGGCAGCGGAACCAACACGATCCCGATCGCGATCTATTCATTCACGGGCCAGTACGTAAACCAGTGGGGCACCATTTTCGCCGCCCTCATCATCGGCGTGATTCCCCTCCTGATCTTCTACTTCCTCCTGCAGCGAAGCATCATCAAGGGCTTCGCAGGAGGGCTGAAGGGTTGAGCACACAACGACCCCCGCATCACCGCACAACCAGCACCACCCACACCCCACCCCATGACCTTCAAGGGAGAATCATGCGTCACAAGAAAGTCCTCGCCACCCTCGGCGCGGTAGCCGCCGTCGGCATCGCGTTCACGGGATGTTCCTCCAACCCGCCGGCCGCCAGTTCGAGCGGCACCGTCACAGTAGCGCGGCTGTCAGGGTCCGACGACAAGTGGAAAGCAATTGCAGACAAGTTCCACGAGCTCAACCCTGGCTTGACCGTTGAGTACACCATCATCCCCACCGACAGCTACAACCAGCAGATGGGCACCCGGCTCTCCGCCGGCACGGCCACCGACGTTTTGAACGTCTTTCCGGGCAGCGGTAACGCCACCGCCGTGAGGTCCCTGGCCAAGAACGGATACCTCGCTGATCTTACCGGCGAAAGTTGGGCATCGTCCCAGCCAGAGAGCACCACGTCCCCCACCAGCTACGAGGGCAAGCGGTACATGTTCACCGATGTCGCTACTGCCAACACCCTCGGCGGCGTGTACAACTCCAAGGCGCTGCAGGACGCTGGGCTGAATATCCCCACCACGTACCCCGAGGTCCTCAGCTTCTGCGCCGACGCCCAAAAGGCCGGCAAGGTCGCCTACGCCCTCGGCGCGCAGACCCAGTGGGTCACCCAGCTGGTGACCTATGCGCTGGTTCCCACAGACGTGTACTCCAAGACCCCTGACTTCAACCAAAAGCAGCTGAACAAGGAAGTCACATTCCAGGACAGCGGCTGGGTCGACGCCATGACCAAGTACAAGGAAATGTTCGACAAGGGCTGCTTCAACAAGGACGCCCTGGGAACGTCCGTGGACACCCAAACCGCCATGGTCGCCGACGGACGCGCCCTCGGAGCAATCCAGCTCTCCACCATGGCCAACTCCATGACAGCTGCAAACCCCGAGCTCAAGGTCCATCTCGCCCCGCTGCCGGCAACCGACACCGCGGCCGACACCCGGCTCGGGTTCGGACTTGGCGTGGGCTGGGGCATCAACGCCAAAGCAAAGAACGCCGACGGTGCGAAGAAGTTCGTCGCGTTCCTTGCCAGCAAGGAAGGCAGCGCCATGAACGCCGACAAGTTCGGTGTCGCACCCAACGGTGTGGTCGAAGCCAACGACATCAACAAGCTCGAAGTCCCGTTCGTCGAAGACAACAAGACGGTTCCCTTCCCGGACGTGGACTGGCCCTCACCGCAGGTCCAGAACCTCCACCTGACCGGCATCCAGGAAATGCTCGGTGGTTCTAAAGCCCCCAAGGACGTCCTGACCTCCATGCAGGAAGCCTTCACCGGCGCACTGAAATAGTCGAAACCGTGGAGTGGGGCGGTCATCACAGGTGACCGCCCCTCTTCGCCCGGGTAAGCCGCGCGCTTCGGAAACCTCACGAGATGTTGATTGGAAAATGAAAAGTTCCCCTTTGGTACCTGCAGAGCAAGTTGTCACGAAGCAGGATCTCTCCGGCCCCTGGTTCGAACTGCCCACGGGATCCGCTGCAAAGTCCGGCAGCAGCGTCGCATCGTCCATGAGGTTCCGGTCCCGCATCAGCATCGACTCCCGCTCCGGAGCTCCGGCATGGCTCCACATAGCCGCCGACTCCCGTTATCGGCTGTACGTCAATGGGACGTTCGTTGCTGCTGGCCCCGCGAAACCGTCCGGCCGGACATGGTTCGCCGACACGGTCGATATCGCACCTCACCTCCGCGTCGGGGAAAACATCATCGGAATCGACGTGGTTTCCTACACACCCTCCCAGTTGGGGAACGCCTCCGTTCCGCGTACAGGCAGACCCGGTCTGATGGTTCGAGGATCCGTTGGACACACAGATATGTCAGAACCATCAGCTTGGAAGTGCAGCAGCGTCAAGGGCCGGCGCTTCCATCAAGGCCGGAACACACTCTTCCTCGGTATTCAGGAATCGGTCGACGGAACCCTCAGCGATCCCGATTGGCTCAACCACGACTTCAACGACACGACGTGGCAGATTCCCGCCAGGGACAGCCAGGAGCCATTCAGCGACACGGCCCGGCCAGCACTCGCGCCCAGGCCCATACCAAACCTCACCCTTGATCCCGCCCCAATCAGCGGCATCACCACCTCGTCAGGACCCGACATTGAATGGGACCGACTCGTTCGCGGGGAACCTGTCACCATTCCGCCGAACACCGACGTCAGCGTTGACTTGGACGCCGGGTTTCTGATGACCGCGTTCCTCTCTATCGGCGTCGAAGGAGGCGAGGGAGCACGCCTGGAGGTCACGGCCGCCGAATGCTACGAACAACCACCCATCGACATTCCGTGGCTCAGGCGGAAGGCGGACCGCACCGACCACGTCAACGGTGACCTGTACGGCGACCCGGATACCTACCTCATCTCAGGCTCAGGGACGGGAAAACGTTCGGAGCAATACTCTCCGTTCTGGTTCAGAACGTTCCGTTTCCTCCGAGTGCGGATCACGACGGCGGACGCTCCAGTCCGGATTCGCTCCGTCACCTTCACCAAGACCCACTACCCGCTGGACATCAGCGGCACCTTCGCGTCGTCGTCGAACCTGGACAAGACGCTCTGGGACGTCAGCGTCCGCACACTGCTGAACTGCATGCACGAAACGTTCGAAGATTGCCCCTATTACGAGCAGCTCCAATACGCCATGGACACCCGCTCCCAGGCGCTGTTCTCACTACACCTTTCTACCGATGATCGTCTGATCAAACGGGCCATCGAGGACTTCGCTGCCTCAGGCAGTCCCACCGGTCTGACGGAGAGCCGTTCCCCAAGCGTGGAACCACAGTTCATCCCGGGTTTCTCGCTCTACTGGATCAGGATGATCGCAGAGCACGTCGATTTCATCGGCGACCGGGCTTTCACCGAACGGTTCGTCGGGAGGATCGACGCGGTCCTGGGCTACTTTCGCGACCGGATATCCCCGGATGGCTTCGTCATTTCCGCCGAAGGCGACGGAATCCTTTGGAATTTCGTTGACTGGACCGAAGCATGGCGCACCAGCCGCGGAGTCCCTGAGCTGGGACCATGCCGCGCCAACACGATAGCTACCTTCATGTACATTTCCGCTTTGCACTCGGCTGCGGCCATCGCCGACTTCTGCGACCGGAACGGGCTAGCCCAGGAATACACATCCCGGGCGGCCGCGCTCACCGAAACGGTGAGGCGAGGACCGGCCTGGGATGCAGACGCCGGTTATTACCGGGACAGCGACCGTGGGACGCCGCAAAGTGTCCACGCCCAGATGTGGGCTGTCCTCTCAGGAGTGGTGCAAGGCGGCGCAGCCACCGACCTTCTCCGCCGGGCCGTGGCCGACAAGAGCCTCGCCCCCTGCTCCTACGCCACAGCACTTGATCTCTTCGACGCCCTCAGGATCGCCCACGCCGACGACGGCATCGACTGGAACCCTTGGGAGGACATGCTGGCCCAGAACCTCACGACCTGGGCCGAGGACACAATTAGCCTCCGCAGCGACTGCCACGCGTGGGGCAGCGTGCCCCTCCAGCACTTCCCCCGCTACATCCTCGGCATCTCACCGGCAGCACCCGGCTTCACGCAAGTCGCCATCAATCCAGCACCGAGCACCCTGGACTGGGCGGAAGGCACCGTTCCAACGCCACATGGTCTTGTCAGCGTGGCCTGGAAACGAACCCCCGCCGGAAAAAACGTAACCGTCACGCTGCCCTCAGGTCTCGGCATGACGCTACCCGCCACTGCCACCGCCGTCACCGAGCACGTCACCGGCCACCAACGCACACTGACCTTCAGTCTCTAACGCACCGCTGCGCAGCAACAAGAAAAGAGAACCCGTGAACCCTGCACACACCGACCTCCGAACCGCCCCCTACACCAACGCCACGCTGCCCATCCCGAACCGGGTCGAGGACCTCCTCAGCCGGATGACGCTGGAAGAAAAAGTGGGTCAAATGCTGCAGCTGGACGCCCGCGGCAACCTCGAAGAGCTGGTCTTGGAAAAACGAGCGGGATCACTCCTTCACGCCTCACCCGAACGCATCGTCGAGGCCCGCAAACTCGTCCTGACCACACGGCTGCAGATACCCCTGCTCATGGCAGACGACTGCATCCACGGCCACTCATTCTGGCCAGGAGCCACCATCTTCCCCACGCAACTGGGCATGGCAAGCACCTGGGACCCCGCCCTGGTAGAGCGTGGAGCCCGCGCCACGGCCGTCGAGGTCGCCTCCACCGGCCTGCACTGGACCTTCTCCCCCGTGCTCTGCATCAGCCGCGACCTGCGCTGGGGACGCGTCAACGAAACCTTCGGCGAAGACCCCCACCTGATCGGAGCCTTGGGCAAAGCCATGATCCGCGGCTACCAAGGAAACGGACTCACCGACCCCACGGCAATCCTGGCCACCGCCAAGCACTTCGCCGGCTACTCGGAAACCCAAGGCGGGCGGGACGCCAGCGAAGCCGACATCAGCCAGCGGAAACTACGTTCGTGGTTCCTTCCCCCCTTCCAGGAAGCAGTGGAAGCAGGCTGCCGCACCTTCATGCTCGGCTACCAAGCCATCGACGGGATCCCCGTCACGGCCAACAAGTGGCTCCTCAACGACGTTCTCAAAGGTGAATGGGGGTTCACTGGAACGTTGGTTACCGACTGGGACAACGTTGGTCGCATGGTCTGGGAACAAAAAGTCTGCGAAGACGACGTCCAAGCAGCAACAGTTGCCGTCGAAGCGGGCAACGACCTCGTCATGACCACTCCAGGCTTCTACGAAGGCGCCCAGGAAGCAGTGCACCGTGGCCGGCTCGACGAGGCGCTGATCGATGACGCCGTCCGACGCCTCCTGACCCTGAAGTTCGAGCTGGGGCTCTTCGAAGACCCCCGCATCCCTGACGCAGACCAGCAAGCAAAAGTCATCGGCTGCGCCGACCACGCAGCGACCAACCTGGACATGGCACGCCGGTCCCTTGTGCTGCTCACCAACGACGGAACGCTACCGCTCGACGGCGGCCTGACCCCCTCTGATTCGGGCCGTGCCGCTGCATCCAGTACGCCGCAAACCATCGCCGTCATCGGACCCAACGCCGACGACCCCCACGCCCAACTGGGCGATTGGGCCGGAGCCTCAGGACAAATACCCTGGCTGCCCGACGGCCACCCGCGGCACCTGACCTCCACGGTTCTGGACGGCTTCCGCTCCACAGTCCCGGAAAACTGGACCGTCACCCACGCAAGAGGCGCCGACATCGGGCGCCTCGTACCGGACCCCGCCGGTCCCACATACGCCGACGGACAGCCAAGGCCACCCATGTTCCTCGCGGCCGGGACGGATGAGGCCATGCTCGACGAGGCGATCACCACCGCGCAAGAAGCGGATTACGTCGTAGCCGTCATTGGTGACACCGTGGCGCTGGCCGGGGAAACCAAATCAACCGCAACCCTCGAACTCCAGGGCGGACAGATCGAACTGGTCGAGCGCCTTGTAGAAACCGGTGTTCCCGTCGTGGTCGTATTGATCCAGTCCAAGCCCTCGGTACTTCCCCGGTCCGTTCTCGACGCGGCGGCGATCATCGAAGCGTTTAACCCCGGCATGAAGGGCGGCCAAGCAATAGCAGAATTGGTTTTTGGCCTAATCGAACCCACGGGCCGCCTGCCCATCTCCTTCGCGGGGCACGCCGGCCAACTCCCGATCTACTACAACCAGATCCGCGGCCAGCACGGAGACCGCTATGCAGATCTTTCCCAGGACCCCCTGTTCGCCTTCGGTGAGGGGCTCAGCTACACCTCTGTCGACTACGAGGACCTCCGAATGATTACGGCTGAAGTCACCGCAGACGACCTGATACGCGCCAAAGTCACCCTGACGAACACCGGAACACGGCCCTCCCTGGAAACCGTCCAGGTGTACGTGACCGACGTCGTGACGAGCGTGACGTGGGCTGAACGCGAGCTGAAATCCTTTACTCAAGTCAACGTCGACCCCGGCCAGTCAGTCGACGTCGAATTGTCTCTTCCAGCATCGTCGTGCTCGCTCGTAGACCACAACGGCAATCGAGTCGTTGAACCCGGTGTCTTCGAGCTCTTGGTGGGCAAGCATTCACGGGACAAGCAGATGCTTTCTGCCCAGTTCCGCATCACCAACTGATTCGGAACTGTCCAGCACTGCTATTGATCACTCTGGGTCGTCGCCCGTGGTGGGCTGGTTGCGCTCCACGACGGGCGCGACCTGCACATCACGGCTTTCAGCTTCTCTGTAGCGAGCCTGCAAGATGGGTCGCAATCGTGCGTCCGCTGTGTCCCAATTGCCGTCTCTTATGCGTTGGCGAGCGGTACGACCGTTATCACCCAAATCTATCGCGGGTGGAAGTGCTCTGGGCACTTCCAAACCTGTTAGCAGGATGGGGACAACGACATCGGCCACGTGGCCGCGTATCGCGTTGATGTCCGTAACAGGATTTACCCACGCTTCATAGGGGCTGGGCCGCCGGACCATTACCGCTGTATTCGTCTCCAGAATGGACACCTGTCCCCACCTTGTGGCTGGCCCCATGGGCTCGCCCACCTTAATTTCCTGATGGGCTAGGTCCTGAGCTGCGAGAGGAACGGAATCGCTGGAAATAAAGGTCCGTGCCAAGGCAACGCGGACGGACCTGTGTTTGTCAGAGTTGGAGTAGGCCTGCAGAAGCCGGAGAGGATGGGCAGTTTCAACTTCCTGACGCAATGCTCCGGCCAAGGCCTTGCTCATCGAAGGAACTCCGCTATGCAGATCTACAAAAGGTTGAAGTGTCCTGAGTCGTCGTCCTAGGGTAGTCTCCGCACCGAACGCTGTGATCTTTTCCTTGAGCCTTCGTTTCGTCCAATTGTCTAATTTTTCTTGGGACTCCAGGATGGGCATGTTAACCAAGGTGGCCGTGGGGCCCTCGAGGTGACCATGTTCTTGTTCGATGAGGTACCAGACGACGTTGTCAATCGCTGCTCGAATGTGATTTACGGCCTCGCTGAACAGAAGAGACGCCGCGGGAGGGATGGGGCGCATGGACGTCAAGAACATTTGAACCCGGTCCCCCTGTCGAACCTGTTCCAACTCCAGCGGCCCATCCGCAGACCATTTGGAAGTAAGGTCCCCAATTTTGAACGCGCATTCATCGGCTCTTGCCAACCTTAGGGCTACAGGCTCCAGCTCTTCGGGTAGCCAGGTGAAATTCTCGGTCCGGTCAGCGTTGGTCACAGCAGCCAACTTACCTCCTTGCTGCCAGAAGCTCCTTCGATGAATTTTCATGCCATCGGTGGCGAGGAGCATTTAGTCGAAACCGGTCGTCATAGCGGGTTCAGATTTGCGGGGAGAATGAAACTCAAGTCGGGACAAACCCCGGCCGTCTGAGACCTCGTCGAAGGAGTTCCGTGGATCCGTTAGCACCGCTGAATCGTCAAGACCCGTGCTGGTGTGGATCGGGCAAGACATACCGCCTTTGCCATCGGAAACTGCACACCCCGCGCTCGCAGCCAGGAGACCCGGTACCGGAAGACGACAACAATACGATCTGGTTGAGCCCAAGCATCCGGATGGACCGCTCCCTTCTGCCGAAGATGATGCCCGCTGGCGGTCTGCCCATCATGGCTCCTACTACTGAGCCTGGCCCGAGAACAGTCCAATACAGCGAACTTGAACGCCTAGCTGCTCACACCCGGCGCGAAGGTTCAACGAAAAGCCCGGAAACTCTGGGCAAGCTGCGGGTGGAAGTTCTCAAAGAACTTGTGAACTGCCCCGACAATGACTCATCCGTCTCTGACGCCCATGTGGAAAGCATCCTCGGCCTGGCGGTCATGACCATGCAAACCGCCAGCAGCCTCACCGAAAAGCATAAGGACCGGACGGTTTTATGGAACGAGGAACTGGAGGCCGATGTTTTCCTCAGCCGCACTCTCCTACTGGCAGATCACGTTTTCGTGCCCGACTACCTCTTGGAAGCAGTGTCGGAAGACGCCACCAATCGCAGCCTGAAAGAGGCCGCGCAAAAGCTCCTCAGACACAAAAATCTCCTGACGGCGGGCATCTTAATTCCGATACCCGACGGTGTCAGCCGCGCTGTTCAGGGACGCAGCGTCCAGGAGCGAACCGCCCAGGACCTCCAGCAAGCAGAAATCGTCGATTTCGTCCGCAGCCAACTCGTCTTAGAAGGGCCCACAGCCAGAGAAGTCATCTTCGGTTCGGTCAAAGACGACCTGGAGAAGGAAGCCTTCCCCCAGATGTGGTTCAACGCGCGCATCGACCCCGAAAGCGTCGACCCAACGACCAGGGAGTTCACCACACGGCTGCTGCAGCGTTACGAAGCCGACCACGACTACACGGCTTGGATCACCAAATGCCAAAATGATGCCATCTCCTACTACGTGCAGCGCACCAACGAACGGCTAGTCTCCGCCGATGTCTTCGGTGCCCAGTACGTCTCAGCCTCCCGTTTCGAGGCCCGACTGTTGCAGCGCCGAGCCGCAATCCTCACACCTCATCCCGCGCAGGCGGCTATCTGGGCTGACATTCCGATGCTCAGCGATCTCTCCAGCGCTGGCCTGGCGTCCCTCTTACGGTATGAAGCACCCATCCAAGACCTCCGAAAGCGCATCCGGAGGGCTCTTATGACAGCTCAGGACACCAACCAGGAAGTCCTTGCCCTCACCCAAGCCGCACAGGAAATCGAAGACGCCTCACAGGCCCTTACCAATCGCATCAAAACGAACCGGCTCCTGTCCGGCATCATCCCCGCTGCCGGCTCCGCGATTGGCATGGGCATCGCCTCCGCTGGAGGTTTGCCAGGGATTACCGGCGCCGCACTCGGAACGCTCACCACCATGGCCCCATACTTAGCGACCCGCATTGAATCACGTCGGGAAGCCTCCTACCTCTACGTGGCAGCCAGACGAGTCCGTCAGCGGGAAACCAAGAGACAGCAAAGAAAATCCAAACGCTAGGTTGGGTACGAGTCCAAGCGGCGCTCGGCCTGCATCTCCGGAAGGCAGACCATTACCGCCGCGTTCAAGATCCACTGAAGAAGTGACATTTCGGGAACAGCGGCGGTGACAAGGACAAAGCCGTGAAGAGAGCTGGTTGAGTTCAGGAGTGCAGCTAGCCAGCCCCCGGTTTGAGGTGTGGGAAGGCACCCGAAAAGGAGCAGGGCCTACCGGAGCAAGGTGCAGTGACGGGCAGATGCCTGCTGTACAAAGACGCTCTGCTCCAGCCCACCAGGCGTGCAGCCTCTTGAGCGATGCGACGCTTCGCCCGCTCTTGCTGCCCGATGACGAGCCTTCTGCGATTTCTGCAGGATTCACCAAAGGCCGGCCAGGCCTAGTGTCACTGGCTTTGGTAGCGAGGAGATGCACCCACAAGGGACATCAAAGGACTGCAATCCCTCAAAATAAAGAGGATTTAAGTGTGGACAATGTCCACACCCCCTTTGGCCTGACAAAGCAGCCACCATCCACGACTCCTCGCTCCAGGAACGAACCAAAGTCAGGATCTTCAGTGCAAGGTCCCGAAGTCATGTCGTGCGCAGCATCCCTACCCATGAAGAGGTGTAGGCCCACCACGACCTACCGAACGATCCAGGAAAGGACCGCATAGCCCCAGTTCAGAGCAAGCGGAGGGCCCGCCAGCCACGACCCTGAACCCGCTCCCCCACAACCAAACAGGCGACCCGCGGCGCCAGGCACACCCCGCGGCCAGTGTCAGAGGGACCTGACCAACCAGAATGTACACACATTAAAGCAAAAACCCCCTCTGACGAGGGGGTATGCCGTGCCCGAGGTGGGACTCGAACCCACACACCTTTCGATACTGCATTTTGAGTGCAGCGCGTCTGCCAATTCCGCCACTCGGGCGCGGATTACCGGGAAGTTAATTCTCGCTGACTGCCCTCACTTCTGTGAGCAACGCGATCCTTTCCCAGCACGCGAAACTACTCTACATGCAGATAGGCTGATTCAAAGAACCGGGCGCGCTGATGCAACAAAAACCAGCCATCAATGAGTCCACACTAAGATGGACATGAACCCGCCGAACCTTTTCAAGGAGATCCCGTGACCGAACAGACGGAGTCCACGTCCACAAGCCAGCCGGCCCGCCGCGTTGTCGTAGCCGAGGATGAGACCCTCATCCGCTTGGACATTATCGAGATCCTGAAGGGCGAAGGGTACGACGTCGTCGGCGAGGCAGACAACGGCGAGAAGGCCGTGCAGTTGGCTGAGGAGCTCAAGCCTGACTTGGTCCTCATGGACGTCAAAATGCCCGTGATGGACGGCATCTCGGCTGCCGAGAAGATCGTCAAGGCACGCATCGCCCCTGTGGTGTTGCTGACGGCTTTCAGCCAGAAGGAACTGGTGGAGCGTGCACGCGACGCTGGTGCCATGGCGTACGTCGTGAAGCCGTTCTCCCCCGCGGACCTTATCCCCGCCATCGAGATTGCCTTGAGCCGCCATGAGGAAATCAAGGCGCTTGAGAACGAGGTGTCCGACCTCCAGGAGCAGTTCGCCACGCGCAAGCTTGTAGAGCGCGCCAAGAGCCTCCTGACCACCAAAATGGGCCTGACGGAGCCGGAAGCGTTCCGTTGGATCCAGAAGACCTCCATGGACCGTCGCCTCAGCATGCGTGAGGTTGCCGAAACCATCATCAACCAGGTCAACTAACACCAAGCAACGCACGACGGCGGCCGGTCACCTCACGTGAGGTGACCGGCCGCCGTCGTACTCGCCTTGGACAAAAAAGTGGGCCCCGCCAGACGGCGGGGCCCAATTTCATAACTAAGGACTATGCCTTGGTTTTGGACTTCTTTTCAGGCCACGGGCCAACGGGTTCCTTGCGGGAGCCTTCGTCGGTCTTGGAGGTGTCGGCGAGGTCGCCTACCTTGTGGACCTTCAGCGAGTTGGTGGACCCGGCCTGTCCTGGAGGGGAACCGGCTGCGATGACAACCAGGTCGCCTTCGTCAACGAGGTCCATTTCCAGCAGGCTCTTGTCCACCTGTGCGGTCATTTCGTCGGTGTGACCCACGGACGGGACCAACACCGGCTGGATGCCCCAGGTGAGGGCGAGCTGGTTCCAGACGTGTTCCACCGGGGTGAACGCGAAGACCGGCTTGACCGGGCGCAGGCGCGAAAGGCGGCGTGCCGAGTCACCGGACTGGGTGAACGTACAGATGAACTTGGCGTCCAGCTGGTCGGCGATTTCGACGGCGGCACGGGTGATGGCGCCACCGCGGGTCTTGGGCTTGGTGCCCAGCGGGGGGACGCGCTCAAGACCATGTACTTCGGTGGACTCGATGATCCGGGCCATGACCTTGACGGTTTCGATGGGGTATTGGCCCACGGAGGTTTCACCGGAGAGCATCACTGCGTCGGCGCCGTCGAGAACTGCGTTGGCGCAGTCGGAAGCCTCGGCGCGCGTCGGGCGCGGGTTGTCGATCATGGATTCGAGGACCTGGGTGGCCACGATGACCGGCTTGGCCCAGCGGCGTGCCAGTTCAATGGCGCGCTTCTGGACGATCGGCACCTCTTCGAGCGGCAGCTCGACGCCGAGGTCGCCACGGGCAACCATGATGGCGTCGAACGCGTCGATGATTTCGTGGAGCTGCTCCACTGCCTGCGGCTTTTCGATCTTGGCGATCACCGGCACGCGGCGGCCTTCTTCGTCCATGATCTCGTGGACGCGGGTGATGTCGGAAGCATCACGCACGAACGAGAGCGCGATCAGGTCGGCACCGCGCTTAAGGGCCCAACGGAGGTCGTCCTCGTCCTTTTCGCTCAGCGCGGGGACGTTGACGGCAACACCGGGAAGGTTGATGCCCTTGTTGTTGGAAACCTTGCCGCCAACGGTAACGGTGGTGACGACCTTGACGTCGTCGACCTCGACGGCGCGCAGCGCCACCTTGCCGTCGTCGATGAGCAGGGCGTCGCCAACGTTGACGTCCTCGGTGAGGCTCTTGAGCGTCGTGGAGCAGATGTCCTTGGTGCCGGGAACGTCTTCGGTGGTGATGGTGAAGGTGTCGCCGACGGCCAGCTCGTGGGGGCCGTCAACAAAGCGACCCAGGCGGATCTTGGGTCCCTGGAGGTCGGCCATGATGGCGACGGGCTTGTGCAGCTGCGCCGCAGCCTTGCGGACGTTTTCGTAGGTGATGTCGTGTACGGAGTAGTCGCCGTGGCTCATGTTCATGCGGGCAACGTCAACGCCGGCCTCCAGCACCGCGAGGGTGTTGTCGAAGCTGGAGATAGCCGGGCCGAAAGTTGCCACAATTTTCGCGCGTCTCATATACCTACCCTAAGTAGTTCATGCTGATTGAGTAAAAGATCGTTCCTGCCGGCGCTATAAGACCGCTATTGCCCGGTCGGTGGGGGCGACCGGTGCCGGGAGGATGGTGCTTCCCATCAGGAACTTGTCCACTGCGGCCGCGCATGCACGGCCTTCCGCAATGGCCCACACAATCAGTGACTGGCCACGTCCGGCATCGCCGGCAACGAACACACCTTCAGTGTTCGTCATGTAGTAGCCGTCGCGGGCAACGTTGCCCCGACCGTCGAACTCTGCGCTGACCTGTTCCGTGATCCCTGCCGGCTCAGCACCGGTGAAGCCAAGGCTCAAGAACACAAGGTCAGCAGGAATAACCCGCTCAGTACCGGCCTTGGGCAGGCGTTTGCCGTCCACGAACTCGGTTTCAGCAACCTTGACGCCGGTGAGCTTGCCGTTTTCTCCGACAAATTCAACGGTGGATGCAAGGTAAGTACGTTCGCCGCCTTCTTCGTGGGCGCTGGCGACCTCGAAAAGGGTGGGGAAGGTTGGCCACGGCTGGTGGAGGGCACGTTCCGACGGCGGCTGCTTGCCGATCGCGAGCGTGGTCACCGACGCTGCCTGGTGGCGGTGGGCGGTACCGATGCAGTCAGCACCCGTATCGCCACCACCCAGGATGACGACATGCTTGCCACGGGCATCAATGTGGTTCTCGGGCTTCTCCCCCGCGACGGCCCGGTTCGACGGAACCAGGTAGTCCATGGCGAAGTGGACGCCCTCGAGGTCACGGCCCGGGATGGGAAGATCGCGCGGGACGGTCGCGCCGGTTGCAACAACCACGGCGTCGTAACGACGGCGCAGCTGCTCCCAGGTGACGTCGGTGCCGACGGCCACTCCGGTACGGAAGCGGGTTCCCTCTGCCTTCATCTGTTCCAGGCGGCGGTCAACCTGCTCCTTCTCCATTTTGAAGTCGGGGATGCCGTAGCGGAGCAGGCCACCGATTTTGTCATCGCGCTCGTAAACGGCAACGGTGTGGCCCACCCGCGTCAGCTGCTGCGCGACTGCCAAGCCCGCAGGACCTGAACCGACAACGGCCACCGTCTTGCCGGTGAGGCGCGTCGGCGGAAGGGGCTGGACCCAGTCGTTCTCGAAGGCCTGGTCGATGATCGAGACCTCAACCTGCTTGATGGTGACGGCAGGCTGGTTGATCCCCAGCACGCACGACGCCTCGCAGGGCGCCGGACACAGGCGGCCCGTGAACTCCGGGAAGTTGTTCGTGGCGTGAAGGCGCTCAATCGCTTCTTCACCCTTGTCACGCCACACGAGGTCGTTCCACTCGGGAATCAGGTTGCCCAAGGGGCAGCCCTGGTGGCAGAACGGAACGCCACAGTCCATGCAGCGGCCGGCCTGGCTCTTCAGGACACCCTTTTCCTGGGCTTCGTAAACTTCTTTCCAGTCCATGATGCGGACGGGAACGGGACGGCGTGGCTGCGTTTCGCGCTGCCTGACTTTCAGAAATCCGCGTGGATCAGCCACCGGTTACCTCCAGGATTCGGGACCATACTTCTTCGCCATCGGGATCAAGGCCCTCTTCGATGGCGTCGAGACGGGTCTGCAGGACTGCGGCGTAGTCGCGCGGCAGTACTTTGGTGATGCGGGCGGCGGTGTCGTCGAAGTTCTCGAGCAGACGGCCAGCCAGGACGGATTCGGTTTCCTCGACGTGCTTGGTGAGCAGGCCGTGGACGATGTCGCGGTCCTCGGCGTCGAGCTCCAGGAGTTGGAGTTCACCGGTGTCGAGGGCCAGCTTGTTGACGCGCTCAGGCTGGAGGTCCAGCACATAAGCGGTACCACCGGACATGCCGGCACCGAAGTTACGGCCGGTCCGGCCGATGATCAGCGTCTGGCCTCCGGTCATGTACTCGCAACCGTGGTCGCCAATACCTTCGACGACGGCGGTCGCACCGGAGTTGCGGACCAGGAAGCGTTCGCCCACCTGGCCGCGCAGGAACATTTCGCCGCTGGTTGCACCGTAACCGATGACGTTGCCGGCGATGACGTTCCGTTCGGCCTGGAACACGTTGGTCCGGTCCGGGCGGACGATGATCCGGCCGCCGGAGAGTCCCTTGCCAACGTAGTCGTTGGAGTCACCGAACATGCGCAGGGTAATGCCGGCGGGCAGGAACGCGCCGAGGGACTGGCCCGCGGTGCCGTTGAGCGTGATGTCGATGGTGTCCGTGGCGAGCACATCGATGCCGAACGTCTTGGTCACCACGTGGCCGAGCATCGTTCCCACGGAACGGTCCGTGTTGATGACGTCGAGGGTGATCTTGACGGGCATGCGGTCGCTGAGCGCTTCCTGTGCCATGGTGATCAGGCGCTGGTCGAAGTGCTTGTCCAGCTCATGGTTCTGGCCGGTCATGTTGCGCAGCGGCACATCATCGTCGAACTCAAGGCCGTGCAGGATCGGATCCAGGTCCAGTCCTTCGGCCTTCCAGTGATTGATTGCCTCACGGGTGTCCAGTACCTCGGCGTGGCCGATCGCCTCTTCCAGGCTGCGGAAACCAAGCTCGGCCAGAATTTCGCGGACTTCTTCTGCGAGGAACTCGAAGAAGTTGACCACGAACTCGGGCTTGCCATTGAACCGCGAACGAAGCTCAGGGTTCTGCGTGGCAACGCCCACCGGGCAGGTGTCCAAGTGGCAGACGCGCATCATGATGCAGCCCGAAACCACCAGCGGGGCGGTCGCGAAACCATACTCCTCGCCACCCAACAGGGCAGCAATGACGACGTCGCGCCCGGTCTTGAGCTGGCCGTCAACCTGGACCACTACGCGATCACGGAGACCGTTGAGCATGAGGGTCTGCTGGGTCTCGGCCAGGCCGAGTTCCCACGGCACACCCGCGTGCTTGAGCGAGTTCAGCGGCGAGGCGCCGGTACCGCCGTCGTGACCTGAAACGAGCACGACGTCGGCCTTCGCCTTGGTGACGCCGGACGCCACCGTGCCGATCCCGACTTCCGAAACAAGCTTGACGTGTACCCGAGCGGAAGGATTCGCGCGCTTGGCATCATAGATGAGCTGCGCGAGGTCTTCGATCGAGTAAATGTCGTGGTGCGGGGGCGGAGAAATGAGTCCCACGCCGGGTGTGGAGTGACGCGTCCGGGCTACCCAGGGGTAGACCTTCTGTGCCATCAGCTGGCCACCTTCGCCGGGCTTGGCACCCTGGGCCATCTTGATCTGGATGTCTTCGGCGTTGGTCAGGTACAGGCTGGTCACGCCGAAACGGCCGGACGCGATCTGCTTGATCGCCGAACGGCGTTCCGGATCGAGCAGGCGATCGACGTCCTCGCCACCTTCACCGGTGTTGGACTTACCGCCGAGGCGGTTCATGGCGATGGCCAAGGTCTCGTGCGCTTCCTTGGAGATGGAGCCGTAGCTCATGGCCCCGGTGGAGAAACGCTTGACGATGCTGGATACCGGCTCGACTTCTTCGAGCGGGACCGCCGGACGTACGCCGTCCTTGAACTTGAGGAGCCCGCGAAGGGTCATCAGGTTCTCTGACTGGTCATCGATGCCCTTGGTGTAGGACTTGAAGATGTCGTAGCGGCGTTCGCGGGTTGCGTGCTGCAGGCGGAACACCGTCTCCGGGTTGAAGAGGTGTGGTTCGCCGTCGCGGCGCCACTGGTACTCGCCACCACCAAGCAGCGGCTGGTGCGGGTGCTCGATGCCGCCCTCCGGGTACGCCATCTGGTGGCGTGCCGAAACCTCCGCGGCGATGACGTCCAGGCCCACGCCACCCAGCTGGGAGTGGGTGCCGGAGAAGAACTCATCCACAAGTTCCTGGGACAGGCCCAGGGCCTCAAAGGTCTGTGCGCCCGTGTAGGAAGCCACCGTGGAGATGCCCATCTTGGACATGATCTTCAGGACACCCTTGCCGAGGCCCTTGATGAGGTTGTAGACGCCGTCTTCCGGCGTGACGCCAACGACGTCGCCGTTGGAGATCAGCTGTTCCACCGATTCCATGGCGAGGTACGGGTTCACAGCCGACGCGCCGTAGCCGATCAGCACGGCGACATGGTGCGTCTCGCGGACGTCGCCGGCTTCAACCACGAGAGCGGTCTTGGTGCGGTTCGCACTGCGAAGCAAGTGGTGGTGGACTGCGCTGACGAGCAGCAGCGACGGAATCGGCGCCCACTGGGCGTTCGAGTCACGGTCGGACAGCACGACGTACTGCACGCCGCGGTTGATCGCACCGGAAACCTGCTCGCAGATTTCGGTCAGGCGGGCACGCAGCGCCGCTTCCCCGCCCTCGGGGCGGTACAGGCCGCGGACCTTCATGGCGATGCGGTCGCCATCGGGACTCTCGATGTTGGCGATCTTGGCGAGCTGGTCGTTGTTGATCACCGGGAACGGCAGCGAAATCTGCGGCTGGCGGACCTGCTTGCCATCCAACAGGTTGCCGTTCGGGCCGATGGCGCACTTCAGCGACGTCACCAGCTCTTCACGGATGGCGTCCAGCGGCGGGTTGGTTACCTGCGCAAACGACTGCACGAAGTAGTCGAACAGCAGACGCGGACGCTTGGAGAGCACGGCAACAGGAGTGTCCGAACCCATGGCACCCAAAGGCTCGGCACCTGTCCTGGACATCGGACCAAGCAGGATCTTCAGCTCTTCGGTGGTGTAGCCAAAGGTGCGCTGGCGGATGTTCACCGACGCGGCAGTATGCAGCACGTGCTCGCGTTCGGGGAGCTCGTTGATGTCGATCAGGTTGTCCTTGAGCCACTCGGCCCACGGATTGGCTGCAGCAACTTCCGCCTTGACCTCGGCGTCGTCGATGATGCGGCCGGCCTCGGTGTCCACCAGGAACATCTTGCCGGGAGCAACGCGGCCCTTCTTGACCACGTTGGAGGGCTCAACCTCGATCACGCCAACCTCGGAGGCGAAGATGACCAGGCCGTCTTCGGTGATCCAGTAGCGTCCGGGGCGGAGCCCGTTGCGGTCCAGGGTTGCGCCGACCAGGCTGCCGTCGGTGAACGACACAGCTGCCGGACCATCCCACGGCTCCATGAGCAGGGAGTGGTATTCGTAGAAGGCCCGGCGGGCCGGATCCATGGTGGCGTGGTTCTCCCAGGCCTCCGGGATCATCATCATGATGGAGTGCGTGATCGGGCGGCCGGAGAGCCAGAGGAGCTCAGCAACTTCATCGAAGGAGGCCGAGTCCGAGGCACCCGGGGTGCAGATCGGGTACAGCTCTTCAGGCACGGAGCCCAGGAGCGGGCTGGCCAGCTGCGACTGGCGGGCACGCATCCAGTTGCGGTTGCCCTTGACCGTGTTGATTTCGCCGTTGTGGGCGATGGTGCGGAACGGCTGCGCCAAGGGCCACGACGGGAACGTGTTGGTGGAGAAGCGCGAGTGCACGATCGCAAGCTTGGTCTTGAAGCGCTTGTCCGAAAGGTCCGGATAGAAGGGCTCGAGCTGCGCGGTGGTGAGCATGCCCTTGTAAACGATGGTGCGCGAGGACAGCGAGGGGAAGTAGACGCCGAACTTGTTCTGCGCCCGCTTACGGATACGCCAGGCACGGGAGTCCAGCTCATTGTGTTCGAGCTGCTCACCGTTGGCTGAGGCAAAGAACGGCTGCGAGAAGTACGGCATGCACGCACGCGCCATGGCACCGACAAGGTCGGCAACCACGGGAACCTCACGCCAGCCGAGGACTGTCAGGCCCTCGTCAGCGGCGAGTGCTTCGATACCGGCCTTCGCGTTATCGGCTTCGCGGGATTCGGCCGGGAGGAAGGCGGTGCCCACCACGTATTGACCTGGGGCAGGCAGTTCGAATTCGGCAACGGCCCGGAAGAACTCGTCCGGCACCTGCATGAGCAGGCCCGCACCGTCTCCGGTGCCTTCATCGGCGCCAACAGCACCGCGGTGTTCGAGATTGCGGAGGGCGGTCAGTGCCGCTTCCACGATGTCGTATCCCGGTTCCCCGCGGAGCGTGGCAATAATTGCCAGGCCGCAGGCGTCCTTCTCCTTATCAGGGTTGTAAAGACCCTGGGCCTCCGGGAGCGCAGCAAAGCGCTTGAACGGAGACATGGCACCCTGAGGTTCGATATTTTCGGACCAACCGGGGTTATGAAGATGGGTCATGGGAGACGTCCTTCCTCGAGATCGTGCGTATGGAAGGGACAACGTTGGCCCCACCTTGCCTACCCTGTGACGGGCATAACAAAGCGCTAGTACTTGGAATTGTAGGCCAGCCGATCCAGCGCAACGAACAGTTACGCAGACCTCTGGCCCCGGCTTGACCAGTGAACATCGGTATGCTGCGGTCCGGTTTCCGGGGTGCCACGACGCTGTGGACTGGGCCCTACGAGCGGTGACTCTGTTGCCCCTTTACCGACGGCGACTACTTGGTGTCGTCTGCCTTCGGCGAGGATCCGGGGGCCTTCCTTACGGCAGTTGCGGCAGATGTGGCATCCGCGGCGGACGTGGTGTCCTTGGCGGAGTGCCCTGCAGCATCCTGCGGCTCGTCAACGTGGCCCGGATCGCTTTGGTTATTTCGGAGATTATCACGCGAACCAGTATCTGAGACAGATGCGTCCACATCATGACTGGTGACGCTCGTCACCGTGGCAGGTTCCTTTTGGGCTACCTCTTCCGGTTCCCGGCCCTTCAAGTAGGGCGTGTCAGGCACCGGACGACCGCGACGGCCAAGGGCGACGAAAATGAGCAATGCCGCGATGAAGACAAAAATGCTGGTCCAGACATTGAGCCTGGTGGTGAGGCCAAAGAGGGTGATCTGTTCTGCGTCGTCAATCCGGAGGGCTTCGATCCACACCCGGCCCAGGGTGTAGTAGACGGCGTAGAGCCAGAACAGGCGTCCCCAGCGGAAGTGGAACTTCCTGTCGAGCATCAGCAGAATGCCGACGCCGACGAGGTTCCATAGCAACTCGTAAAGGAATGTCGGGTGGAAGAGCGTGTCTGCTGGCATGCCGGCCGGGAAGTTGGCATTGGCAGGATCGATCTGGAGTCCCCACGGGAGGGTGGTCGGCGCACCGAAAAGCTCCTGGTTGAACCAGTTGCCCAGGCGGCCGATGGCTTGGGCCAGAAGGAGACCGGGAGCTGCTGCATCCAGGAACGCCGTCAGTTTGACCCCAGCACGACGGCACCCGATCCAGGCGCCCACGGCACCGAGGATCACGGCACCCCAGATCCCCAGCCCGCCACGTTGGATCTGCGGAATCAACGAAAGATCGCCAGTACCGTCAAAACCCGGGCCGAAGTAGGCGTCGGGCGACGAGAACACATGGTAGAGACGGCCGCCAATAATGCCGAACGGGATGGCCCAAATGGCGATGTCCCACAGGCTCCCTTCAGGCGCGCCGCGCTGCTTCCAGCGTGCCGAAGTCAGCCACAGGCCAACGATGATGCCCGCAAGGATGCACAGGGCATACGCGTGGATACGCAACGTCCCCCACGGCAGCGGAATGTCGAAACCGGACCACGAAGGGCTCGGGATACTCAGTGGGACCATTGCCGCTGCGTGAAGGACGGTCTGCATTCGCTTCGCTGTTTCCTTTTCCTAGGCTTCTGCAGCCGCGCGGCCCAAGCCGGCGCTGAGGTTCTTGGTGAGCTGCCCGACGGCGTCCACGCCGCCGTCGCGTAGTGCCGCCACGAGCGCGGTACCGACGATGACGCCGTCGGCGTAGGCAGCAATCTCGCGGACGTGGTCCGGGTTGGAGACCCCGAGACCCACGCACACCCGCTCGGCGCCTGCCGCGTGGGCGTGCGCCACGACATCCTCCGCGCTGCTGCTAACGGACTGGCGCGTTCCGGTGACACCCATGATGGAGACTGCGTAAACGAAACCGCGGCTTGCCTTGACGGTCATGTCCAGGCGTTCGGGAGTGGACGACGGCGCAACAAGGAAGACCCGGTCGAGGCCGTACTTGTCAGAGGCTTCAAACCATTCGGATGCCTCGTCCGGGATGAGGTCCGGCGTGATGAGCCCTGCTCCCCCGGCTTCGGCCAGGCGGCGGGAAAACTCGTCGACGCCCATTCGCATGACCGGGTTCCAGTACGTCATCACCAGGACGGCAGCGTCGGTGGCGGCGGTAATGCCCGCTACGACGTCGAAGACGTTGGCAACACGGAAGCCGTTGGAGATCGCTTCGGTGGTGGCGGCCTGGATTACCGGGCCGTCCATCACCGGATCAGAGTAGGGGATGCCGATTTCGATCAGGTCGGCACCATTGCGGGCCAGTGCGATGCCGGCCTCGATGCTGTCCTGCACTGTCGGGTAGCCTGCGGGCAGGTAGCCCACCAAGGCCGCACGGCCCTCAGCTTTGGCGCGGTCGATGGCGGCAGCCGATTTGCTGGCGAATTGTTCAGTCATCACTTCTGGTCCTCGTTTACGTCCGCAGCGGCTTCGGCGGCCCGTTCGCTGGGTCCCTTGGGCTTACGCGTGGACAGGGTGGTGCCCTTGACGTGCCCTTCCTCGTCCAGCATGTTGAACCAGGCAGCGGCTGTCTCCACGTCCTTGTCACCACGTCCGGACAGGTTGACGATCACCGTCACCTCGGACGGGTTCTCCTTGCCTTCGGTGAGGCGCTGGCCGATCTTGATGGCGCCAGCCAGGGCATGCGAGGATTCAATGGCCGGGATAATGCCCTCGGTCCGGCACAGGAGGCTGAAAGCGTCCATGGCTTCGGTGTCGGTGATGGCCTCGTACGTCACGCGCCCGATGTCCGCCAGGTAGGAGTGCTCCGGGCCGACGCTCGGGTAGTCCAGGCCGGCCGAGATGGAGTGGGACTCGATGGTCTGGCCGTCTTCGTCCTGCATGAGGTACGAACGGGCTCCGTGGAGCACTCCGGGACGACCCAGCGAGATGGCCGCGGCGTGACGGCCGGTCTCCACGCCTTCACCGCCGGCTTCAAATCCATAAATCTTCACTGATGCGTCATCAAGGAACGCATGGAACAGGCCGATGGCGTTCGAGCCGCCGCCGATACAGGCGGCAATGGCGTCGGGAAGTTTGCCGGTTTGCTCAAGGATCTGGCTGCGGGCCTCGTCACCGATGACCTCGTGGAAGTAGCGGACCATGGCAGGGAACGGGTGCGCCCCGGCGGCCGTACCCAGCAGGTAGTGGGTGTGCTCCACGTTCGAAACCCAGTCACGAAGGGCGTCGTTGATGGCGTCCTTCAGCGTCTGGGAACCGTTGGTCACGGGAACCACCGTGGCACCGAGCAACTGCATGCGGGCCACGTTGAGGGCCTGGCGGCGGCAGTCCTCAGCCCCCATGTACACAACGCATTCAAGGCCGAGCAAGGCCGCGGCAGTAGCGCTGGCAACGCCGTGCTGGCCCGCGCCGGTCTCGGCAATGACACGGGTCTTACCCATGCGCTTGGCGAGCAATGCCTGGCCAAGGACGTTGTTGATCTTGTGGGAACCCGTGTGGTTGAGGTCCTCGCGCTTCAGGAAAATCCGTGCCCCGCCCGCGTGCTGGGAGAAGCGTTTGGCCTCGGTCAGCAGCGAAGGGCGGCCCGAGTAGTTCTTGTTCAGGTCCTTCAGCTCCGCGATGAAGTCGGGATCAGCCTTGGCCTTCTCAAAGGTGTCCTGGACTTCGTCGAGGGCGGCGATGAGAGACTCGGGCATCCAGCGTCCGCCGTAGCTGCCAAAGTAGGGCCCCGATGCGTTGCGCAGCGAAGGGCCACCTTGCAGGAATGCGTCAGCCACATTCTCTTCTGAGCCGGCTGTTGGCGCGTCGACCATCAGTCTCACCGTCCTGTTCCAGTTAGTTCATTGGGTAGTTCCACTTGCCACAAGGCAGCCGCGGGCTCACGCCCGGGCTGCCCTATGACTGTTCGCCGTGATTCAGTGACTGCCTCAGTTTCTGACGGCGATGGCGGCAGCTCCCGCTGCCTTGAATTCAGTAATGCGTTCGCGCGGTGTGGAGTCGCTGACCAGCGCCTCCCCCACCAGGATGGCGTTGGCGCCACCCGCTGCGTAGTACGAGACGTCGTCGGCGTTCCTGACCCCGGACTCGGCGACGATGACGGACTCAGCCGGAATCAAACCGGCCAGCGATCCGAAAACCGAGCGGTCGACGTCGAGCGTTTTCAGGTTGCGCACGTTGATGCCGATGATCTTGGCCTGTGCCGCGACCGCGCGCTCAATTTCTTCCTCGGTGTGCGTTTCCACGAGCACGTTCATGCCGAGCTCGTGGCTGAGCGCACTGAACTCTGCGAGTTCGGAGTCGGACAGAGCTGCGACGATGAGCAGGATGAGGTCGGCGCCGTGGGCACGGGCTTCCCAGATCTGGTACTCGTCAACTGTGAAGTCCTTGCGCAGCAAGGGAGTCCCGACGGCGGCACGCGCGGAATCGAGGTCGGCCAGCGAACCGCCGAAACGGCGCTGTTCGGTCAGGACGCTGATGACGGAAGCTCCGCCGTCGGCGTACTGGACCGCAAGGGACGCAGGATCCGCGATGGGCGCCAGATCGCCTTTTGAAGGGCTGCGGCGCTTGATTTCTGCGATGACTTTGAGGTCGTTGCGAACAGAGGAGGTGCCTCCGAGGGCAGCCCACGCGTCACGTGCCGGAGCTGCGCCGGCAGCACGTTCCTTGAGCTCTACAAGGGAGACGTGACGGCGACGGCCGTCCATGTCCTCCTTGACGCCAACAATGATGTCATCAAGAACGGTCACGATTAGTGGCCGTTGTTCTGCAGCTTGCTGCCACCAACTCCATAGCCCGCACGGCGCATTACCAAGCCCACGATGAGGCCGATGACCATGACAACCAGGCCGCCGACGAAAATCGGGGTGCTGGCAATCACGAAAGCGATGGAGGAAATCAGGGCGCCGGCCAGCATCACAATCACGCAGGTCCAGGCAGCCGGGCTATTACCGTGGCCGATGGCGTCAGCGTGGCTCGCCATCTTGGATTCAGCTTGGTGTGCGGACACTGTGGTTTTGCTCATGTGAAATCTCCTCAGGATGAATACTGCTTACATTCTGCCATTTATTGACGGCGGCCGGGACATCGTCCGACGCCAGGACCGGCCACGGCGCCTATGTTGCGTCGCCCCGGCCCGAAAGACTGTTTGATGGCCGACTACGTGGGATCTTCACCCCGTGAGAGGCTGTCCCAGCTGTCGATCTCGTCCACCGGCCCGTTGCCGCCCTGCGACCCGCCGGCGCGGGCATCGTACTTGGTCCGGGACTTCCAGTGGCGCCCGGCCACCGGCAATACCGCAGCGCAGACCGCCAGGAGCGCGCCCGCCACGATAGCCAGGATGGGGAATGCCGTGGCGGTGACGCTGGCCTGCCCACCTGAGATGCCCGTGGCGGCAGCGATGGAACCCTGGGCGGCGCCAAGCGGATCCACCACCACGGTGATGGCGGCCAGGATAATGCCCACCGCGGACAGTCCAATAATGGCGGCGATGACCCAGCGCGCGATCTTCCCGGCGATGGAAGCAGCCAAGCCGCCTGCCAGAGCAACAAGGGCCAAGGCGGTCACGGCAGTAGCCGCCTTGTTTCCTTGGACGTGGAGGTTGCTGTTGGAAGCTCCGTTCGGGTCCAGTTGGACCTCGATCCAGGTCTGCGTCGTGGCTCCAAAAACCAGGAGGGCAAGGACCGTCATGGCCAGGACCAAAGTCGATTTACGCGCCCAGCGGGGTGTTGCCGCCGCGGATGACGCTGCCGATTCAGTGCTCATGGTGCCGGAGTCCCGCCGTCGGCGTTTTCAGTGTCTCGCACAGAGCCGCCCGAGATGTTCTGCAGCGATCCGGCTGTGTGGACGGCCCGCAGGGGCGCCGCCGCCTTGTTCACTGTCTCCAGCGCTTCGGAAGGTTTGTGCGAATCCGCCACGATCCCGCCGCCGGCCTGTACGTAGGCACGTCCTTCGCGGAGCAGGGCTGAACGGATGGCGATGGCCATATCCATGTCACCGGCAAAGTCCAGGTAGCCAACAACGCCACCGTAGATGCCGCGCCGGTGCGGTTCCAGTTCGTCCAGGAGACGCAATGCACGCGGCTTGGGGGCGCCGGAGAGAGTGCCCGCTGGGAACGTGGCCTTGAGGACGTCGTATGCCTTGGCGTGCGGAGCAAGCTCACCCACCACCGTGGACACCAGGTGCATGATGTGGCTGAACCGCTCCACTTCCATGAACTGCGTGACATCCACCGTGCCCGCAACGCACACCTTCGAGAGGTCGTTCCGTGAAAGATCAACCAGCATCAGGTGCTCGGAACGTTCTTTCTCGTCGGCCAACAGTTCAGCAGCCAGTGCCTTGTCCGCCTCAACCGTCTTGCCACGGGGACGCGAGCCGGCGATGGGGTGGGTAATGACTTCCTCACCGGTCACCGTCACCAGGGCCTCAGGCGAGGAACCCACAATCGAGTACTCGCGGCCGTCCGCATCCTCAAGGCTGAAGAGGTACATGTACGGGCTGGGGTTGGTATTGCGCAGGACCCGGTAGACGTCCAGGGGGTCGGCCGCGCATTCCATCTCGAACCGACGCGAGATGACCACCTGGAAGACTTCGCCGTCGACGATCGCTTCCTTGCCGCGGTCAATCGCTTCCAGGTACCGGGCTTCGTCCCACCGTTCCTGCACGCTCGAGGCGAAGTCCAAGGCTGCTGTTTCCAGCACGGACACGGGCTGGGCCACGGGAGTGCTGATCTGGTCAAGCAGCCCTTTCACCCGCGCCACGGCGTCGTGCCAGGCGTCATCAACGCGCTCGGAGCTGTCGTCAAAGTTGATGGCATTGGCAATAAGGAGGACTGTTCCGTCCACATTGTCGTGGACGGCCATGTCGGTAACGAGGTTCAGCGCCATCTCCGGCAGCTGCAGGTCATCCTCCGGTGGGGAGGTCAGCCGCTCCCAGTGGCGCACGGCCTCCCAGCCGAGGAAACCCACCA
Organism: Arthrobacter sp. B0316-5-4; assembly: GCF_059090325.1. Lineage (NCBI taxonomy): Bacteria > Bacillati > Actinomycetota > Actinomycetes > Micrococcales > Micrococcaceae > Arthrobacter > Arthrobacter sp. B0316-5-4. Next base: position 199,269 of record NZ_JBNHFN010000002.1, on the reverse strand, counting down.
GGCCGGATGTGAAAGGAGGCAAGCCGTCAAAGCGGTCCGTTTGGAGCGCAGCGATCGTGTCGCGGACCGCCTCAACCGGGTTACCGGAGACCGGCACGCCAACGGGAGGTTCGCCGATCCAGTGGGCCTGGCCGTCCTTAGTGGTCAGCGTGGCCCGGGATTTGGACCCAATGAAGGAGTAACGGGACCAGGCGCCGCCGACTGCTGCGGATTCCAGCAGGAACGTCCCGGGCTGCCCCTTGGCCAGCTTCCGGTACAAGCCAATGGGGGTCTCGGCGTCGGCCAGGACCTTAAGTCGGACGGGTATGACACGGCTGTGGACGGCGAGTTCGCGGAACTCTTCCAGGCCCGGGCTGATGATTCCAAGGTCCTGCATGGCTATTTTCTCCGCCTTTTGGTCTGAGGTGGTGCGTCAGTGGAAAGTGGTGGGTGCCTTAGTCGCGGTGACCCGTAACGACGCTGAGGTCGCGGCCGTCGAAGCACGTCCGGGTACCGGTGTGGCAAGCTGCGCCGATCTGGTCCACGCGGACCAGGAGGGCGTCGCCGTCGCAGTCAAGGGCGACTGACTTCACGAACTGAACGTGTCCGGAAGTGTCGCCCTTGCGCCAGTACTCCTGCCGGGAACGGGAGTAGAACGTGACGCGCCCAGTGGTCATGGTGCGGTGCAGTGCCTCGTCGTCCATCCAGCCGAGCATGAGGACCTCGTGGGTGTCGTGCTGCTGGACGATGGCGGCAACCAGGCCAGCGGCATCGCGTTTGAGGGCGCTTGCGATCTCCTGCGGCAAGGGACCCGTGGGGTCGCTGGAAAGCTCCGCGGCGGGAGAGGGGCTGGGGGCGGACTGCTCTGACATCAGATCAAGTCTAGTGCCTTTGGGGAGAGCCGGATTCTGCGGCGGTTCCACTGCGCAAGAGCGCCCTGATCGTGCTAGTTTCACAAGTGATGCATTTCGTCGATCCTTCCCGAGAAGTACTGGCCGAGACCCTGCTTGCGGCCGGCCCTGACTCCCCCACGCTCTGCGAAGGGTGGCAGACAAGGGATCTTGCTGCGCATTTGTATCTGCGCGAACGGAAGATCGCCGTAGGCCTGGGGCTGCTGATCCCCAGCCTTGGCAAGGCCTCCGAGAAGGCGACGTCAAATTTGGCCGCCAAACTCAAGAACTCCGACGCCTACGCCGAACTCGTGAAGACGTTCCGGGCGGGCCCGCCGACCTTCTCCCCCTTGAAGATCAAGGCGCTGGACGAGACCTCAAACCTCATCGAATACTTCGTCCACACCGAGGACATCCGCCGCGCCGGCGACCGCTGGGCTCCTCGCGCCCTCGACGAAGCCTACTCTGACGCCCTCTGGGACGAACTCATCAAGCGCGCCGCTTTCCTGTATCGCGGCGTGGACCTTGGAATCGTCCTGGTTCGGCCCACCGGCCCCCGGCACGTGGCCAAGCGCGCCCCTGTTTCCGTTGCGATTGTCGGCGAGCCAGGCGAACTCCTCATGCACGCCCACGGACGCACCAGCCAGGCCTTGGTCACCTTCGAAGGCCAGCCGGACGCCGTCGCGCTGTTGCAGTCAGCGGACATCGGCCTCTAAACGAACCGAGGGGTCACTTCCGCCCCATCCCGAAAGGGATGATGGGCAGGAAGTGACCCCTCGTAGTTTAAGAACGCTAGCGGACCTCGAAGCCGGCCTCGCGGATGGCGGCTTTCACCTGGGCAATCATGTCGTCCGGGCCGAAGTGGAAGACCGACGCCGCCAGGACAGCATCCGCGCCCGCTTCCACCGCAGGCGGGAAGTGAGCGGGTTTCCCCGCGCCACCGGATGCAATGATCGGGATGTTCACCGCGGCACGGACCAGGCGGATCAGTTCGAGATCGAAGCCGTCCTTGGTGCCGTCCGCATCAATCGAGTTGAGCAGGATCTCCCCTACGCCCCGGTCTGCTGCTTCTTTAGCCCAGGCGATCGCGTCGATGCCGGTGCCGGTGCGGCCACCGTGGGTGGTCACTTCAAAACCGGACGACGTCGGGACGTCACCTTGGCGGGTACGGCGGGCGTCCACGGAGAGCACAAGGACCTGCGAACCGAAGTGGCGGGTGATCTCGTCGATGACGTCGGGCCTGGCCACGGCCGCGGTGTTGATGGATGCCTTATCCGCACCAAAGCGCAGGAGTTTGTCCACCTCCGCAACGCCACGGACGCCGCCGCCCACGGTCAGGGGAATGAAGACTTCCTCCGCGGTCCGGCGAACGACGTCGAACGTGGTTTCACGGTTTCCCGACGAGGCCGTGACGTCGAGGAACGTCAGTTCGTCCGCCCCGCCATTGTCGTAACGGTGTGCCAGTTCCACGGGATCACCGGCATCCCGGAGGCCTTCGAAGTTAACGCCTTTCACGACGCGACCGGCGTCGACGTCCAGGCAGGGAATGACGCGTACGGCTACAGCCATGTGCTGCTCCTAGATTCTGCTGGGCTCTGCTCGCTGGATGCGGTGATCAGATCCGGCAGGCGTGAATGCTGCTGACCAGGATGGCGCGGGCGCCGAGGTCGTAGAGCTCGTCCATGATGCGGTTGGTTTCCTTCTTGGGAACCATGGACCGCACCGCAACCCACTCGGAGTCACGCAATGGAGAAACCGTGGGCGATTCAAGTCCCGGTGTCAGTGCCGCGGCGTCTTCCACCAGGTCCTTGCGGATGTCGTAGTCCATCAGCACGTACTGGCGTGCCACGAGGACGCCCTGCAGGCGACGGATGAGGATGTCGATTTCCTTGGCGGTCCCGTTGGCGGCGCCACCGGAACCGGAGCGGCGGATCAGGACGGCTTCGGACTTCAGGATGGGATCACCGAAGATCTCCATGCCGGCTGCCTTGAGGGTATTGCCCGTTTCAACGACGTCGGCAATGGCGTCCGCGACGCCGAGGCGCACCGACGATTCCACGGCACCATCCAGGCGGACAACCGTGGCGTTCACGCCGCGCCCGGCGAGGTAGTCGCGCAGGAGGCCGTCATAGCTGGTGGCCAGGCGCTTGCCTTCAAGCTGTTCGACGCCGGAGAAGTCACCAACGGGGCCGGCGAACCGGAAAGTGGACGGTGCAAAGCCCAGGGGAAGGAGTTCTTCGGCTTCGACCTTGGCGTCGAGCAGGAGGTCCCTGCCCGTGATGCCAACGTCCAACGTTCCCTGGCCGACGTACACAGCAATGTCGCGGGGGCGAAGGAAGAAGAACTCGATGTCGTTGTCAGGGTCCACCATGACCAGTTCGCGGGAGTCGCGGCGCTGGCGGTAACCGGCCTCGGACAGCATGGCCGAGGCGGCTTCGGACAGGGATCCCTTGTTGGGGACTGCTACACGGAGCATTGGGGAGACTTTCTTTTTGGAATGGAGGTTTCAGGCACATCGGCCACGCAGCGGGCTCCGCGACGGGTGCGCGGAGTGGCGTGGCTAGAGATGCTTGTAAACGTCTTCCAGGCTGAGGCCCTTGGCGAGCATGAGGACCTGCAGGTGGTACAGCAACTGGGAGATTTCCTCAGCGGCGGCTTCGTCCGATTCGTACTCAGCAGCCATCCACACTTCGGCGGCCTCTTCGACCACTTTCTTGCCGATGCCGTGGATTCCGGAGTCCAGTTCGGCAACCGTGCGCGAACCTGCCGGGCGGGTCGCTGCTTTCTCACTCAGTTCTGCGAACAGCGTCTCGAAATTCTTCACGCCCTCCAGACTACTTGCTCGGGGGCTGCCACCGCTTGTTGGGGCGTTGCATGACGAAGGGGATGTGAGTGAAGACACACCCACATCCCCTTCGATCCGTGGTTCTAGCTGTACTGCTTCAGCGTCACTGCCGTCGCGAGGGCCGCGGTTACTGCTTCGTGGCCCTTGTCCTCCTGCGAGCCCGGCAGGCCGGCACGATCCAGGCCCTGCTGCTCGGTGTCGCAGGTGAGGACGCCGAAGCCTACCGGCACGCCGGTGCGGACGCTGACGTCGGTGAGTCCCAACGTCGCGGCCTGGCAGACGTAGTCGAAGTGCGGCGTTCCGCCGCGGATGACCACGCCGAGCGCCACAACGGCGTCAAAGTGCGGGGCGAGCCGGGCTGCTGCAACGGGAAGCTCGAAACTGCCTGGCACGCGCACCAGTGTGGGCTCTGCGATGCCGGCTTCCTTGGCGGCGCGGAGCGCACCGTCCACCAGTCCGTCCATGATCTGGGTATGCCAGCTGGCCGCGACAATGGCGAGCCTGAGCTGCGAAGTTTCCTCGGGGTTGAGGGTGGTGAGGTCGATAGTGGGCGCGCCGTGTCCGCTCATGGTGTTCTGTGGATCCGTTCAGTCGTGGTTCTTGTCAATGGGGCGTGCTGCCGGGGTTTTGCCGTTGCTGACGGGCTCTACATCAAGGGCCAGCAGGTGGTCCATCCGGTCTTTCTTGGTCTGCAGGTACCGCAGGTTCTGTTCGCGGGACGGAACCTCGGTGGGAACCATCTCCACAACCGACACTCCGGCCTGGGCAAGGCGGTTTTGCTTGTCGGGGTTGTTGCTCAACAAGCGGACCTCGTGGAGGCCCATCTCGGCCAGGATCTGGCCCGCCGCACTGTAGGACCGTGCATCCACCGGGAGGCCGAGCTGCTCGTTGGCCTCGACGGTATCGAAACCGGCTTCCTGAAGGGCATAGGCCTTGATCTTGTTGGCCAGCCCAATCCCGCGGCCTTCCTGCCCGCGCAGGTACAGCAGGGTGCCACCCTCAGCGTGGATGAGCTCCAAGGCGAAGGCGAGCTGCTCACCGCAGTCGCAACGGTAGGATCCGAACACGTCTCCGGTGAGGCACTCGGAATGCAGGCGCACCAAGGGTGCCTTGCCGCCCCTGGGCGGGTTCGGTGAGCTCACGGCCAGGTGTTCATGACCCGTCTCATGATCGGTCCAGGCCTGGGCGATGAACTCGCCAAAAGCCGTGGGCAGCTGCACGATTGGCCCGCCGCTTACAGAAGGCGGAACGGGGTCCGTGTGGTCGCTGCTGCGTGTTGTCGATGCGGTCATCGCTTCTCCTCGTCTGCCTGTGAATGATGTGCCGTGCCGGACTCTGCCTTCCCAACATATGACACCAGGTCCTCAATGGAGATGAGGGGGCATCCATGCTCGGAGGCGAAGTCGCGCAGGCTGTCCAAGCGCATCATTTCACCGTCGTCATGTACCAACTCTGCGATCACACCCACCGGGGCAAGCCCGGCGAGACGACATAAGTCCACGGCAGCTTCCGTATGTCCCGGACGTTCACGCACTCCACCCTTAACGGCCCGCAGCGGGAAAATATGCCCGGGGCGGGTGATCGAGGCAGGTGAACTGCCCGGGTCAGCCAGGATCCGGGCGGTGAGGGCCCGGTCGGTGGCCGAAATGCCCGTGCTGACGCCGATCGCGGCGTCACACGAAACGGTGTAGGCCGTGCCTTTGGCGTCTTCGTTGATTTCCACCATGGGCGGCAGGATCAGGGCGTCGGCCCGCTCGCCTTCCAAGGGGACGCATATGACGCCCGATGAATACCGGATGGTCCAGCCCATCAGGGCGGGCGTGGCGTGTTGGGCGGCGAAGATGATGTCGCCTTCGTTCTCGCGGTCTTCGTTGTCCACCACGATGACCGCTTTGCCTGCTGCCATGGCAGCGACAGCAGCTTCCACCGGATCGAGGCCGGTGCGGCGGTTCGCCGAGGTTCCGGAGTGGGTGGGGACGCTCATCGTGCGCTCCCCTGCCGGGGTGCGAAAGACAGCAGGCGTTCGGTGTACTTGGCGAGCACGTCCACCTCGAGGTTGACGCGTCCACCCACGGGCTTGGCCCCGAGCCCCGTCTCCTCCAGGGTGGTGGGGATAAGTCCCACCTCGAACCATGGCGCGGTCTCCGCAGCTTCGCTGACGGCTGTCACCGTCAGTGAAACACCGTCGACGGCGATCGACCCCTTCTCCGCGATGTACCGTGCCAACGGGGCAGGCACGCCGAAGCGAAGACGGTCCCAGTTGCCCAGCGCTTCACGTTCCACGAGCTCGCCCACGCCGTCCACGTGGCCTTGCACCACATGGCCGTCGAGGCGTCCGCCGGCAGGAACGCAGCGTTCCAGGTTCACCGTGTCCCCCGGTGACAGCTCCCCGATGGTGGTGCGGACGAGGGTCTCCCCCATGACATCGACGCTGAAGTCCTGGCCGTCGATCCGGGTCGCGGTCAGGCACACCCCGTTGACGGCAATTGATCCGCCCAAGGGCAGGCCGTCGGTGGTGGTGGGTGCCTTCAAGCGCAGGGTCGCGCTGGCATCGCCTTCGTGCTCAATGCCCAGTACAGTGCCTTGTTCGGCAACGATTCCGGTAAACATCAGTGTCCTCCTGTGAGATATTCCGCAGCTTCCCTGCGCGGAACCGAATTCTTGGTGGTGGCGGCCCGGGTGGACCGCAGGTGGAGTCGAAGGTCATTGCCCAAGGTTCGGACAGCTCCGCCTCCGGCGTCGTCCCAGGACCAGTGCTGGGCGTCGGCCAAGGTGGTGATCCCCAGGTCATTAAGTGCGGCCGTTCCGGATCCCAGCAGGGTCGGCGCAAGGTAGATGATCAATTCATCCACCAGGCCGGCCGCCAGGAAGGTGCTGAGTATGCTCGAACCACCCTCCACCATCACGTGCCGGGCGCCTTCGTCGAAGAGCCGGCTCAGGGCCTCCGCCGGATCCCTGGTGGGCAGGTGCACGAATCGTCCGTCGGTTCCCCGCACCGCGGCGTCGTCGGGAACGTCCCTGAGTCCCATGACTGCGCGCAGCGGCTGGTGCTGGGACAACTCCCCGTCCGGCGTGCGTGCCGTGAGCCGCGGGTTGTCGATCAGCACAGTTCCGGTGCCCACCAGGATCGCGTCAATCAACTCCCTCAAACCATGGTTGTCTGCCAGTGATTCGGGGCTGGAGATCCATTGGCTGGTGCCGTCCACAGCCGCGATACGGCTGTCGAGGGTCTGCGCAATATGCAAGGTGACGAACGGACGCTTGGCGGCAACGGCGTCGAACCATTCCCGGTTCAGGTCCCGTGCCTCGCCGGCTGCAAGCCCTGAGTGGACTTCAACCCCGGCGGCGCGCAGCGTCCGGGCACCGCCCGCGGCTGGGTCGTGGGGATCGTCGACGGCGTAGATCACCTTGGCGATTCCGGCGGCGATGATGGCCTGTGCGCAGGGGCCGGTGCGGCCTTCGTGGTTGCAAGGCTCGAGGGTGACCACCATGGTGGTCCCGGTGGTGTCGATTCCCTGCCGACGGGCCTCAGAAATGGCGTCAGCTTCGGCGTGGGCCGTGCCGGCGCCACGATGATATCCGGTAGCGAGGTGCTCGCCTTCCGGACTGAGGATCACTGCACCCACCAGCGGGTTCGCACCCCGTGGGCCGCGAAGTGCCGCAGCCAGTGCGGCCTCCATGGCTCCTTCTTCGGCGGTACTGCTGGGTTCGGCGCTAATGCTGGGCATGTCCCGGTCATTCATCGGGCCGCTCCTACCGGGGCAGCCCCGGGGTGGACGAGGATCCGTTCGCGCTTCTCGGCCCGCCACCACACGAAGAATCCGGTGAGGGTGAAGAAGCCGTAGAACAGGTACATGACCGCGCTGGCGTAATAACCGGCGCTGAACAGCAGGGGCACGCCCACGATGTCCACGGCGACCCAGATGAGCCAGAATTCAGTCCAGCCCCGGGCCATGCCGTAGGTAGCCAGCAGCGACCCCATGAAAGTCCAGGCATCGGCCCAGACCGGGGGGTACGAGCCGAGGGCGTCGAACAGCGGAGTCAACGCGGCGGTGCCTGCGACCATCGCACCGATCAGGGCAATGCGGACCTTGGTACTGGCCCAGCCGGGAACGATCGCCCGCCCCTGCGAGCTCGATTCGCGCCCTTGGCGCCACCGGTACCAGCCGTAGACGGCAACAGCGATGAACATGACCTGCCGCCCGGCCTGGCCCCACAGCGTTGCGGGTGCGGCAGCACCAAAAACGTTGCCGAGGAACACCGTGAGCAGGAGGATGTTGCCGACGATACCCATCGGCCACGCCCAGACTTTTCGGCGCATGCCGCCGAGGGCGCTGAGTAGCCCAAAAATGTTTCCTAGCACTTCGCGTAAGACAAGAGCAGATCCTCCAACGGGGATCTGTGCTTCGAAGAGCCATCGCAGTAAGTCCATGCCGTTCCTTCCCAGTAAGCCGCGATGACTCCGGGGGTGTACGACAGCGCAATGCCGGGCGTCACTGAAGGAACGCCCACGGCATGACTGTACGTGCTTCTCCCATCCAGACTTTAACTGTCGGTACCGGAATTTCACCGATTCAACCGTTCGCCGCCAAGCCCCAATAACTTGGGTCCTGATGGCTTGCGGGTCGCGGACTATAACCGCCGGTTCGGACTTACACCGACCCCGGAGCACGTATGTGTGTTGTTATTCTGCCACAACTACAAAGAAGTCCAGGCTATTCCCAGCCATCTTCGTAACATGCGTGACGGCCGTCAGGCGTTCGCCGCAGCAGCCTGCCCGGCAGCCCGGAGACGGTCGATGGCCTCCGCCGGGTCCTGGTGCCCGTAGACGGCTGACCCCGCCACGAAAACGTTCGCTCCGGCTTCTGCCGCACGGACGATGGTCTCTTCGGTGATGCCACCGTCCACCTGGATTGCGACGCCGATGCCCGACCCATCAATGGCCGCACGGGCGCGTCGAATCTTGGGCAAAGTGATATCAAGGAACGACTGACCCCCGAATCCGGGCTCCACCGTCATGATCAACAGCATGTCCAGCTCACTGAGCATGTCCAGGTAGGGCTCCACCGGGGTGGCTGGACGCAACGCCATACCGGCTTTGGATCCCCGCGCACGCAGTTCACGGGCCAGCTTGACCGGCGCCATGGCCGCTTCAGCATGGAAAGTAACCGACGCGACGCCAGCGTCAGCGTAAGCCGGAGCCCAGCGGTCGGCGTCGGAAATCATGAGGTGCGCGTCCAGCGGAACCGGGCTGACCGCCTGGATCCTCTCAACCACCGGCAAACCGAGTGTCAGGTTCGGCACGAAATGGTTGTCCATGACGTCAACGTGGACGGCGTCGGCGTTGCTGATGCGCTGCAACTCCGCCTCAAGGTTGACGAAGTCCGCGGACAGGATGCTCGGGTTGATACAGCACTGGGACAAGGCAGGCCCTTCGGGTAGTTGGTGCGCGGGACGACCGCAACGGACGTCCCGTCCGCTGCGGCCTGATGTGTATGCAGCTACGCTTTCTTGCGGATAACCGCCAGGAACATCGCATCCGTCTCGTGGACATGTGGCCACAGCTGGGCCGTTTGCTCGTGGCCGGCACCCAGGCTGCCGGTGAGGCTGACATGGTCGAGTGCCAGTCCGGCGTCGAGCAGTTCAAGGTCCTCACGCTTGCCCAGCACGTCGCCCACCACTGCCGTTGTTTCTGCCGGGTGCGGCGAGCAGGTCACGTAAGCCACCACACCGCCGGGCCTGACCGCGTCAATTGCCGACTTCAAGAGGTCACGCTGCAGCGGACCGAGGTCGCCAATATCCTTCGGTGAGCGGCGCCACCGCGATTCCGGCCGCCGTCGCAAGGCTCCCAGGCCACTGCAGGGGACGTCCACCAGAACACGGTCAAATGCCCCGGGCTGCTCGGTGCCGACGTTGCGTCCATCGCCGGTCCGCACAGTCCAGCTCTCACTGGGAACAGCCGAGAGGGCCTGCTGGACAAGCTTTGCGCGGTGCGGGGCGGGCTCGTTTGCCAGGAGGGTGGCGCCGTCACGGTGGGCCAGGGCGGCAAGCAACGCAGCCTTGCCTCCGGGGCCGGCACACAAGTCCAGCCACCGTTCCCCATCCCGCGCAGAACCGTCAAGGTCAACGCCGGCCAAGGCGCGCGCAACCAACTGCGAGCCGACGTCCTGGACGCGGGTGGTGCCGCGGCGGACCGACTCGAAGCGGCCAAGATCGCCACCGGCTGAGAGGGCGGAGCCTTCCACCAGTTCGCCCGCGGTGGCGCCGTTTTCGAACGCTTCGTCGAGGTCACCCAGTCCGGGCAACGCCACCAGGTTGACCACAGGTGCTGCGTTGTCGGCCTCAAGGAGTGCGTCGATCTCGGACTTCGGACGCCCGTGGTTCACCAAAGACTGGCGCAGTGCCCGCACAATCCATTCCGGGTGTGCGTGGCGCAGGGCGGCGATTTTGGTCTCATCCGTTTCCTGGTCAAGGAGCGTGTCCAGCCACTCATCCCATGTATGCGCCGTGACTTTGCGCAGCACGGCGTTGATAAGCGCGGACGGGCCGGCGCCGATGACCGCACGGGCCAAACCAACTGTCTGGTCCAGGGCTGCATGGGCAGGCACACGCATGGACAGCAGTTGGTGCGCGCCGATTCGCAGAGCATCCAGGATGGCCGGATCAAGCTGTTCGAGTGGCCGGTCCACGCACCGGGCCAGGATCGCGTCGTAAGTGCCTTGGCCGCGCAGCGCGCCGTAGCTCAGCTCTGTGGCGAATCCGGCATTACGACGATCCAGGCGGTGCTCGCGGATGCGGGCCGGGAGGACAAGGTTTGCGTAGGCGTCCTCGGAAGCGACCGCCCGGAGGACTTCGAAAGCAACCAGTCGCGCTGGGTCGGCGCGGCGCGTGCGCTGAGCGGGAGCACTAGTGGAGAAACCGCGCTGCGGTCCCCTGTTGCGTTCCCTGCCCTGGGCATTGCGCTTGCTCCCCTGTCCGCCGCGGTTCGCTTGCCCGTCACGGTTGCCTTGTCCGCCACCGTCCCGGCTCCCGCTGTTGTTGGGGCCTCGCCGGCCGGACTCGCTCATTCGAATACCACTCTCTCGGGTGCTGCCAAGCCGCGGGCCCAATCGGCCGGCGACATCATTTTCTTACCGGCCGGCTGAATCCGGCCAAGCTCTACGGCGTGGGAACCGGTTCCCACCAGTACAGATTTTGCTTCCACACGGATGGTTCCCGGCGCCAGGTCCTTCACATCGGGCCGTGGCAGCACAGGTTCGAGTTTGACCCTCTGCCCTTCCAAAGTGGTCCATGCCCCTGGTTCGGGAGTGACGCCCCTGGCCCTCCGATTTATGGCAAGAGCCGGCTGCGTCCAGTCCAGACGTCCATCGTCCAGCGTCAGTTTGGGAGCCAAAGACACTTCACCGGTCTGCGGTTGCGCGACGGCATGTCCGGCATCTATCGCGGAGAGCGTCTGGCTGAGCAGAACGGCGCCGCTCACCGAGAGCCGGTCCAAGAGGTCACCGGCGGTGTCTTCAGGCCGGACGGTTTCAGTGAGCGTCCCGAAGACAGGCCCGGTATCAAGGCCTTCCTCCAGTTGGAAGGTCGCCGCCCCGGTGATGTCGTCGCCCGCGATGATGGAACGCTGGACGGGTGCGGCACCGCGCCACGCCGGCAGCAAAGAGAAGTGCAGGTTTATCCAGCCGTGGGTGGGAACGCCCAGCGCCGCGCGCGGGACAATTCCCCCGTAGGCCACAATGGCGGCAACATCGGGAGCACATTCCGCAATGCGGGAGGTCGTGTCCGCGTCTACCTTCGCTGCCCTGATGACATCTATGCCAAGTTCGGCGGCGCGGGCTGCCACCGGAGACGGAGTCAGGATGCGCTTGCGGCCCAGGGGCGCGTCCGGCCGCGTCAGGACGGCCACGACGTCGAACCCGGCTTTGACAAGCGCGTCCAACGACGGGACCGCGACAGCGGGAGTTCCTGCGAAAAGTACCCTCACTCGGGAACCCCGAAGCTGCCGCCACCAAAACTGGAACCAACCGTGTTGGCGCGCTTGGAGGTGGTTTGCTCCGTGATGGCGTGGTAGTTGGCGTTACGGATGGCCCGGAGAGCCGCCTTCCGGTCCTCGCCCTCCAGACGATCGGTGTACAAGACACCGTCCAGGTGATCGGTTTCATGTTGGAAGCATCGAGCCAACATGCCCTCGGCTTCCACGGAAACCGGGTTGCCGTTAAGGTCCACTCCGGTTGCCCTCGTGGCCCGGTAGCGCCGCACCGGGAAGCCCAAACCGGGAATGGAGAGGCAGCCTTCAACTTCGTCGGGCTGGAAATCCTCGCTGTTTTCCAGGACGGGGTTGATGATGTGGCCCTCCACGCCACCGATGCGGTACGTGAAAACACGCTGGCTGACCCCAACCTGGGGTGCCGCAAGGCCTGCGCCCTCAACGTCCTCCATGGTTTCGGTCATGTCAGCTACCAGCTTGGCGAGCTCCGGACCGAATTCAGTAACGGGATCGGCTACGGTGCGCAACACCGGATCCCCAATGATTCGGATACTCATAATTGCCATGTGCTGTCAGTCCTCACGATCGTCAAAGCCGGCTCCGGGTGATGCGGAGCCTAAGCCAGTTTAGTTGAGGTCACAGTGCTGCTGCTGATCCCTGCCCTGCTCCGGCCGTTGCGAACACGGGCGGGGCGATAGGGAGCAGCGCCTGTCCGGCGGCAGTAACGTCCGCCGACATCTCCCACACCCGACGCAAAGCGCAGAACTTCCACCAATGGTGCTTGAGGATCTCAGGGTTGGCCCGTTGCGGCCGCACCTCGGTTTCCCCCACGGCAACAGCCAGCAACATGGGATTGTCACCGTACTTCCAGGGCTCCCATTGGCCTGTCACGGGGTCCACCAGGCTTTCTTCGGCCTTCATTCCTGCCGTGAGCTGCATGACTACTTTGTCGTCGAGGGCTTTAACAGTCCCATCCCGGGTTGTCCCCTTGGTCTTGTAGTCGATGAGGCATATGCGCCCATTGATCCGGGCAACAAGGTCCAACGTGCCGGCGTAGCCAACCGTCGAGTTCCAGACCGTGATCTCCGGCGCCAGTGGCTCAACCTGGTAGAGCTCCCACCACTCATCGAACCGGGCCGCGAAGGCCTGCTCGCCGTGTGCTGCCAGGTCTTCCCGGCATTCCTCCGCGCGGTGCGGCCGTCCCATCGCGCGCAAAGCCACCTGCTCGCAGTACGTATGCACCCTGTCACCCCGGGCAGCAGCCTGGTCCCGGTAAAGCTCGGCGGCCTTGGAAGCTTTGTTGATTGCCTGGCGGATTTTTGCCGGACTTCCGAGAATCGCAGGAAGCTCGGGGTCGGCAGCCAAGCTGCTGGCACCCATGTAACTGAACCATCCGTCCAGGGAGTGGGCCTGCTGGCCGATCACCGTGGTGATGGATGGCACGGAGAATTGCTCGGTAGTAGAGCGGGCGTACATCCGGCCGTAGTCAGTAGCGTGGGCAAGCAGTGGAGCAGTCATATAAAGACTGTGTCATAAAGGACCGACATTCTCCGAGGGGAAGATCGTTGCGAGCTGCTCCGGCGCCAGTCGCGCCAGCTTTGCAGCGAGGATGGGGGCCGTCAGAGCCAGGTCTTCCAGGGGCAGGGAGGGCCCTGGAGTTGCGTTGGGCTGTTCGTGTTCTTCTTGTACGGGCACGCTGATGGAGTGCTTCCAGCACGCATTTCGTGTCGCAACTTCCCGGACTCAGACCCCGGGTTCTTCAACGCCCCATCGGGACGGACGGCCCGGAACACAAAGAAACCCCCGGATGTCCGGGGGTTTCTGTTGGTGGGCGATACTGGGTTCGAACCAGTGACCTCTTCGGTGTGAACGAAGCGCGCTACCACTGCGCCAATCGCCCGGGTGCATAGAAAACACTAACGGACCACGGCCGGAATGCAAAACGGGTCTGGAGTTCACCGCCACTCGCTAACTACAACAGTGGAATTACAGCCGTGAAACTCCCCCGGATCCGCGTAATTGCAGGGATCCGGCCGCCTCTGCGGCCAAATGCAAGCAACCGATTTGGAGATTGCAGGAACCTCCTATAGAGTTTTTACTCGTCGGAAAGCGACGGAATGCCTGAAGGGCTGCCCGCCGAAACGACACTGCGGACGTAGCTCAGCTGGTAGAGCACCACCTTGCCAAGGTGGATGTCGCGAGTTCGAATCTCGTCGTCCGCTCGCAAGGCACTGTCAAGGCAAGAATTCCCCGGAATCCTGCTTACACGGTGGGTTGGCCGAGAGGCGAGGCAGCGGCCTGCAAAGCCGTATACACGGGTTCGAATCCCGTACCCACCTCGGTGAAAACCATGTCTTCCAGCTTTTGCTGGATGCATGGGCGATTGGCGCAGCGGTAGCGCGCTTCCCTGACACGGAAGAGGTCACTGGTTCGATCCCAGTATCGCCCACCAGAACAAGGCAACTTGTTTGTTGTTGAAAGCCACGCATCAGCATGGCAGGCAACATGTGCGGACGTAGCTCAGCTGGTAGAGCACCACCTTGCCAAGGTGGATGTCGCGAGTTCGAATCTCGTCGTCCGCTCCATATAAAAGAGCAGCTCTTCGGAGCTGCTTTTTTTATGCCCATTTTCGCCGAATAGCCTATTCATCATTTGAAGTAACCGATACACCTCAGAAGAAGTCGCTTTATCTAATGTGATTGGGCTCGCATAATGTACTGCGAGCTCATCACCGTTCCACGCCAACTGGCAGGAGTACCCCCATGAACCAACTGACGGCTTCCAAGTCCGTCCTGAGGCGCAAGCCCATCGACGACATCGAGGAAGAAAGCAAGCACAGCGGACTATTCAAAAGTCTTGGCCTCTGGCAACTGACGGCCATCGGCGTCGGCGGAATTATCGGCGTCGGAATTTTCTCCCTGGCGGGACTGGTCGCCCACGGCAGCGAAGGAAGCCCGGGTGTCGGCCCTGCCGTGCTCTTTTCGTTCCTGATCGCCGGGCTGGCCTCGGGAGCGGCAGCGCTCTCCTATGCCGAATTCGCCGGCATGATACCCCGCGCAGGCTCGGCCTACACCTACGGGTATGTGGCCCTCGGAGAGATCATCGGCTGGTTTATTGGCTGGGATCTTTTGCTTGAGTACATCGCGATCGTGGCCGTAGTGGCGATCGGCATCTCCGGCTACTTCGACGCCTTCCTGTCCGGCATCGGGATCCACATGCCCACGTGGATGACGTCCACCGCCGATGAAGGCAAGGGCGGCATCATCAACCTGCCGGCCATCCTCGTCTGCCTCCTCGTCACGTGGATCCTGAGCCGGGGAACCAAGGCGTTCGGCAGGTTCGAGCTGGTGGCGGTCGCCATCAAGGTGATTCTGATCCTGTTCATCATCGGTCTGGGCATTTTCTACGTGAACACCGAGAACTACAACCCGTTCATGCCCAGTGGCTTCGGTCCAGTGGTGGCCGGTGCTGCAACCGTCTTCTTCGCGGTGTTCGGCTACGACGCCATGAGTACCGCGGCTGAGGAGGCCAAGGATGGCAAGAAGCACATGCCCAAGGCCATCATCCTGTCCCTGATCATCGCCATGCTGCTCTACGTCGCCGCCACACTCGTCCTCACGGGTATGCAGAACTACAAGGACATCAACCCCACGGCCGGGTTTGCCTCCGCCTTCACGGGCGTGGGACTGCCGGTCATCGCCACCATCATCTCGGTGTTCGCTGTCCTGTCCATCCTCACCGTGATGCTGACGTTCCTCCTGGGCGTTACCCG
This sequence comes from Arthrobacter sp. B0316-5-4, assembly GCF_059090325.1. NCBI lineage: Bacteria > Bacillati > Actinomycetota > Actinomycetes > Micrococcales > Micrococcaceae > Arthrobacter > Arthrobacter sp. B0316-5-4. The sequence goes on along the minus strand of NZ_JBNHFN010000002.1, from coordinate 183,796 downwards.
CGTGTGGTTCTCCATGAGCCGCGACGGCCTGCTGCCCGGGTGGTTCGCCAAGACCGACCGGAACGGCACTCCGCAGCGTGTTACCTGGATCGCCGGCATCGCTTCGGCATTCCTTGCCGGTGTCTTCCCCATCAAGGAAGTCGCCGACCTCACCAACATCGGCATCCTCGCCGCCTTCGTGGTGGTCTGCGTTTCGGTGATTGTGTTCCGCTACACCAAGCCAAATGCACCGCGTACTTTCCGTTTGCCGCTCATGCCTGTCGTCCCGGCCTTCGGCGTCCTGGCTTCGGCGTTCTTGATGTTCCAGCTGCACTGGGAGACCTGGGTACGGTTTGGCGTGTGGTTGGTCATCGGCTTGGTGATCTACTTCTCCTACGGCCGTAAGCACTCACTCATGAATCCGGACAGCCCCCGCCACAAGACCGTGACTACGCCCTCGGCGTAGTTTGTCCACAGGCCTGCGTTGAAGCCTTGGCACCTCTCCCAACTGGTGTTAGGGTCGGACGCGGAGGAGCGAACTGGCTCCGCGATGGAAGGGAGGTGCCCGTGGGTTTAATTGACGACCTGAAGGGCAAGGCTCAGGGTCTCATTCAAGGCAACGAAGAAGCCATCAGGAATGGCATCGAAAAGGCCGGGGATTTTGTGGACGAGAAGACGGGTGGCAAGTACGCCGGCCACGTCGACAAAGTCCAGAACGCCGCTTCCGACTTCGTGGCCAAGAATGACGGAGAGCCACAGGCTCCCGTCGCGGATGAGCCGAAGCAGCCGTAGCTGCCTGAGCCGCCGTACCAGATACGTCAAGGGGGCACCGGTCCCGCCGAGAGGCGCCACCGGTGCCCTTGGCGTTTAACCACCACGGTGGTCGGGTATTTTTGTGCCTATGCCTTCCCCTTCCCCGTCAACCACCGAACGCCTCGTCCGCAAGGAGGCCCTGGGTCCGCCCGTGACCGCAGGAATCGTCACGGCACTGGTGGGTTTCACCTCCTCGTTTGCTGTCGTCCTGGCAGGTTTGAAAGCCGTCGGCGCCAATCAGGGGCAGGCCTCCAGCGGGTTGCTCGCGCTCACGCTGACTTTCGGGCTCGGTATCCTGTGGCTCTCCTGGCGCTCCAAAATGCCGGTTACCCTTGCGTGGTCTACGCCCGGAGCGGCGCTTCTCGCCTCCGCGGGAATGGTCGACGGCGGCTGGCCGGCTGCCGTGGGAGCGTTCCTGCTGGTGGGGGTGCTGATACTCCTCACCGGGCTGCTCCCTGTCCTCGGCAGGATCATGGCGAAGATCCCCACGGCACTGGCACAGGCCATGCTGGCCGGCGTTCTGCTTCCGCTCTGCCTGGCGCCCTTCAAGTCGCTGGGATCGGCGCCGCTGCTCATCGCCCCGGTGGTCCTGTGTTGGATCGTCCTGATGAAGTTCGCTCCCCGCTGGTCTGTTCCGGGGTCGCTGCTGGTGGCTTTGGCCGTCATCGGCATCCACATCGCCTCAAACGGCGTCCAGGTCCCGGCTGAGGACCTGCTCCCCCGGCTGGAATGGACAACGCCCGCATTTACCGTGGAAGCTGCCGTGGGGCTGGCCCTGCCACTCTTTATCGTGACCATGGCCTCACAGAACATCCCGGGCGTGGCAGTCCTCAAATCGTTCGGCTACACCACTCCGTGGCGGTCGTCCATGCTGGTGACCGGGGCCGGAACCGCCGTTGGAGCTCCCTTCGGTGGCCACGCCATCAACCTGGCTGCCCTCAGCGCAGCGCTGGCAGCCGGCGAAGAAGCCGGCAAGGACCACAGTCGGCGCTGGATTGCGGCTTTTGTCTCGGGTCTGGCGTACCTGGTCCTGGCTGCGGGGTCCGCGGCACTGGTCACGGTAGTTGCTGCAGCCCCGCCCGGACTGCTGGAAGCGGTGGCGGGGCTTGCGCTCCTGGGAACACTGGCATCATCGATTTCCTCGGCACTGGCCGCAGCCGAGGAACGCATACCGGCGTGCATCACGTTCCTGCTCGCAGCCTCAGGCTTGAGCTTCGCGGGAGTGGGCGCCGCGTTCTGGGCCTTGGCCGGTGGCATCCTGGTTCGTTGGATGCTGAAGAGCCGGACGCCGCTCCAGAAAGGCTGACTCAGGCAGGTTCGTGGTTTTGCGCCTCGCGTGCCAGCGCCGTCAGCCTGGAGACCGCCCGGAAGTACTTCTTCATGTACCCGCCGGTCATCATCTCTTCCGTGAAGAGCTGATCGAACGGGACTCCGCTGGCGAGGATCGGCACGTCCTTGTCGTACAAACGGTCCGCGAGCACCACGAACCGCAAGGCAACGGCCTGCTCGGTGATGGTTTCGACGTCGCTCCACACCACGGCCTCAACGCCGGCGAGCAGCTGGCGGTAGCGGCTGGGGTGGACTGCGGCCAGGTGGTTGACCAGGGTGCGGAAATCATCGACGGCCACCGTTTTGCCGTCGAATTCGGCACGCATGCGGTGCTTCAGTTCTTCGGTCTTGAGCGGCGCGGGGGCGGCAGGGAGACCGCGGTGCCGGAAGTCTTCGCCGTCGATCCTGACGACGTCGAACTGGTCCGCGAGGACCTGGATCTCGCGCTGGAAGTCGACGGCGGCAAAGCGGCCCTCACCCAGGGACCCCGGCAAGGTGTTCGACGTGGCGGCAAGCTTGACGCCGGCGTCCGCCAACTCACGCATGAGGCGTGACATCAAAACGGTGTCGCCTGGATCATCGAGCTCGAATTCGTCGATGCAGACCAGTTTGTAGCTGCTCAGCGCTTCCACAGTCTTGCGGAACGAAAGGGCGCCTACAAGGTTGGTGTACTCCACGAAGGTTCCGAAGGCCTTGGGTCCTGGTGACCGGTGCCAGAGCGACGCCAAAAGGTGTGTCTTGCCGACACCGAATCCGCCGTCCAGATAAATGCCCGCCCTGGTGGCAGGCGCCTTTTTGGCGAACAACTTCTTGAAGAGACCCCCGCCGTCGTCGGAACCCACGCCATCGGCGAAGGCGGACAGCAGTTTCACTGCGTTGGCTTGGCTCGGCTGCGATGGATCCGGCCGGTAGCTGTCGAACGATACCTCTCCGAATCGCGGAGAGGGGTAGAAACCCTTGAGGAGTTCCTCCACGGAGACTGCCGGCGTGCGGGCAGCCAGTTGTTCGATCTGTACCACTGTGGTCCGTTCCTTCGGTTGTGGGTCCCCAGCAAGAATACCGGCATACGGAACAGCGGAACGGCCACGTGACCAAAGCCATGTTTCATCATGTGACCGCAGGGGAAGCATTCGCCGCGGGCCGTGGTTAGTGTTGGAAAGGCCGGGCGGGCACCTGTGTTAGCACAGCCCGGCTCCGTCCGTTGTCAGTGAAAGGCCATTAGATGTCCTACCCCGTTGAACAGAACGAAAAGTTCGCCGCCTACGCGAACCCCGAACGCCTCGTGTCCACAGAGTGGCTTGCGGCAGCACTTGCCGACGGCGCCATTGCCGACGGCAAGCTGGTAGTCGTGGAGTCCGATGAAGACGTCCTGCTGTACGAAACCGGACACATCCCGGGTGCAGTCAAGATTGACTGGCACACAGACCTGAATGACGAAGTCACCCGCGACTATGTCGATGGTGCCGCTTTCGCCGCCCTCGCCGCGTCCAAGGGCATCTCCCGCGACAGCACCGTCGTTATTTACGGTGACAAGTCCAACTGGTGGGCCGCCTACGCGCTGTGGGTCTTTACCCTTTTCGGCCACAGCGACGTCCGCCTGCTCGACGGCGGCCGCGACAAGTGGATCGCCGAGGGCCGCGAGCTCACCACGGATGCATCGCAGCCCACCCCGGGCGAGTATCCCGAAGTCGAACGCAACGACGCTCCCATCCGCGCTTTCAAGGAAGACGTCCTGGCGCACCTGGGCAACCCACTGATTGATGTCCGCTCCCCCGAGGAATACACGGGCCAGCGCACCCACATGCCCGCCTACCCGGAAGAGGGCGCCCTGCGCGGCGGCCACATTCCGACGGCTGCTTCGATTCCGTGGGCACGTGCCGCGGCGGAAGACGGCACCTACCGGAGCCGCGAAGAGCTCGAGGCACTTTACCTCGGCGAGGCCGGCCTGGAACCCGGCGACGACGTCGTGGCCTACTGCCGCATCGGCGAGCGGTCCAGCCACACCTGGTTCGCCCTGAAATACCTCCTGGGCTTCGACACCGTCCGCAACTATGACGGCTCCTGGACCGAGTGGGGCAACGCCGTCCGCGTCCCCATCGCCAAGGGCTCCGAGCGCGGTTCGGTTCCGGCAGCACTGGTCCGCAACTAGCACCCGAAACCGAGGCTCCCCAGTGTTGCAGGACACAAAGTGCAATCGGCGCGGTTGTGCGTAAGCTGGAAGAGATGAGTACCCACACCTTGCCCGCCGCGCTGGCGGAAATCGTCGATGACTTCCAGGCCCTGACGGAGCCTGACCGCCTGCAGCTGCTGCTCGAGTTCTCCAGGGGTCTGCCGGAGCTTCCGGAGCGCCTCAAGGACCACCCGGAACTGCTGGAGCAGGTAGTCGAGTGCCAGTCTCCCCTATTCCTGACCATTGAGTCGGAGAAGAACGGGGAAAACCCGGGCGGCGCCCGTGCTTACCGGTTGTTCTTCAAGGCACCGCAGGAAGCACCTACAACGCGTGGATTTGCCGGCGTGCTTCATGAAGGGCTGGACGGTCTGACCGCCGAGGAGATCCTTGCGGTTCCGGATGACATGCCGGAACTTCTCGGATTGACGCGTGCCATCACGCCCCTGCGCATGCGGGGTATGACGGCCATGCTCGGCCGGATCAAGCGGAAGGTAGCGGCGGCAAACCGCCTGGAACACTGACCAGCCACCTGGAACACTGAAAGGTACCGCCAAACGGTATGGCCAAGAAAATGGCTTCACAGGGAACGCCGGCTACTGCAGCACTTGCTGCGGCCGGCGTTCCCTTTGTCCTGCACCCCTACGCCCATGATCCGTCCACCACCAGTTATGGTCTCGAAGCTGCCGAGGTCCTGGGGATCGATCCTGCACGGGTGTTCAAGACACTCATGGTGGAGGTGGAGGGGCGTTTGGCGGTCGCCATCGTGCCGGTGTCCGGGAATCTTGACCTGAAGTCGGTAGCCGCCTCCCTGGGCTCCAAGAAGGCAGCCATGGCGGACCCCAAAGCGGCCGAACGCCGCACGGGATACGTGCTCGGTGGTATTTCGCCCCTGGGGCAGCGCCAATCCTCCCCCACTGTCCTTGACGACTCAGCCCTGGCCTTCGGGACCATCCTGGTATCAGGTGGGCGAAGGGGGCTGGACATCGAGCTTTCCCCCGCTGACCTGGTCAGCTTGACCAAAGCCATCACCGCGCCGATCGGCACGGGCAAGTAGCCTCATTCAGCCAACCGGCCCTGAACCGCTGCCGCGTCCCGCTGGACCACCTTGGCCGGGGTTGTTCCGGGGTGCGAGTTGCCTGCGAAGCCAGGACCGCACCAGCCGCTCCCAGCGTTCGGGGTCAACGTTCCACTCTTTCGTGTGTCTGGCGCCGTCGAAAGGCTCAAAGGTGACCATTTCGGGGTTCTTCTCCGCAAGGCTGGCGGATGGCCCGAAGGGTACGTAGTCGTCGTCCACGCTGTGAATGAGCAGGGTGGGCGTGCGCAGCTCCACGGCGCGGGCCTCCCAATCCATGGCTTTCAGGTCCACAGGGGCGGCCAGGCCGGTGAGACGGCGGCCCAAGGGGTGGGTCAGCATCATTTGGCCATAACGTCCCACGTTGTAGGGGATCCTGTTCATCTCGGCGTGGTGGGCCATCACGTTGACCCAATTGATGACAGGGGCATCCAAGACCATCGCCCGGATAGCCAGTCGGTGCTTGGACAGATCCGCGGTTTGCAGGCTGATGGCACCGCCCATGGACCACCCGAACAACACGATCTCGTGCGCGCCGTTCTCAAGGGCGTAGTCGATGGCAGCCTCCACATCCCGCCATTCCGTGGATCCCAGGCCGTACCGTCCGTCCAGCGCCGAGGGAGCAAGACCGTCATTGCGGTAGGAAATCACCAGGCTGTCCAGCCCAAGTTCGCGCGCAACAGGCACCGCGCGGAGCCCCTCCAGCCGGGTGGCACCGCGTCCGTGGACCATGATGGCCCAGACAGCTGCCGGTGCGGACGCTTCGGCGCGGATCAACCACGCAGGCGCCTTGCCGCCGTCGACCTCGATGTCCACGTTTTCGGCCGCAAGGCCCATGGCTTCGGGATCCGGGTAGGTAGCCCCGCTCCACCAGGCCCGGCGGGCTTCGGAGAGGTTGCCGCTGTAAACTTCTTCGACCTCGCGCAGCACGGTTTGTTCAGCCGGCGAATACGAGACGATCCGCCCAATCCGCGCGTGCCCTGTGCCTCCTGAAAAGAAGAGGCTGTAGGTGCCGTCAATGATGCTGTCCGGGGTTGCCGCGAGGATGACCTGGGGTCCGTCGTCGCCGCGGATGACGGCCAGGACTTCCTGGTCTTCGTGACGGGCAGCGGGGGTAATGACGCGGCGGGCAAAGTAGACGGCGAGCGCCGAAGAGCCTGCCCCCAGCAAACCCGCAATGGTCCCGCCTGCCAGGAAACCTCCGATGGCCCATTTGGTGCGGAGGGACAGTTTCTTCTCTGCAGCGTCACTCGCTGACCGGGTTTTCGATGCCATGGTTCCATTGTTGCCTTTTCCGGGCACCGCCTTGTGCAGGTGCGGTCAGCGCGGCGCCCCGTGGGCGGATTCGGGGCGAAAGCCTGCGGGGTCCCGTTGCCCGGGACTACGCTGTAGCCATGAGCGATCCCATAGTCATCCTGACGGAAGAGCCCCTTGGCCCCGACGACCGTGTAAATATTTCCAAACTGCTCGACGGCGGTGACGCGCCCTTGGTTGTGTTGGTCCCCTCCAATACCGAGCGGCATCTCCTGGTGGACTTCCTGGAGAACCTCTCGTTGCTCGATATCGCCAAGGCGTTCCGCGACCTCACTGCGCAATCACCTGACCCTGCGGTAGAGCGTGCCGAGGCTTCGGAGACGCTGGCGGCCTCGCTGGCGGCGTTGGCCGGTTTGGGTGGCGGAGTTACCGGGGAGGTCGTCGACGGCGGTGCCGTGGCCGGCTTGGTGTCCAAGGTCCGCTCGTTGGACGCCGCACAGGCCGTTGTTGTGACCCGACCGCACGCGATAGCCGATACCTTGCATACGGACTGGGCCAATAAGGCGCAGGATCAGCTGGGGCTTCCGGTGTTGCACCTGTACGCGGGTTCGGGATTTATCGGCGACTCGTGAGCGTTGGACAAGACATGAACACTCCTGAGAACACCAGCAAGACATCATCTGCGGCCGTGGAGAAGACCGACGCCCAGTGGCGTGAGGAGTTGACGCCGGAGGAATTCCGGGTCCTGCGGCAAGCCGGCACGGAGCGGCCTTACACCGGCGAATATTGGGACACCCATACCGAGGGCGTCTATCAGTGCCGGGCGTGTGGCAGCCAGTTGTTCACCAGCCAGGAAAAGTTCGATTCCCACTGTGGCTGGCCGTCTTTCTGGGCACCCTTGGCGGAGGGCACTGTTAAGTATCTCCACGATCGGACCATGGGCATGGACAGGGTGGAAGTTCGCTGTGCCACCTGTGATTCGCATCTGGGACACGTTTTCGATGGCGAGGGTTACGACACTCCGACTGACCAGCGCTTTTGCATCAACTCCATCTCCCTCCGCCTGGTGAACCCGGAAGAGGGCTGAACGGTTCCGGACGGATCGCCCAGGCGGTCCGTCCGGCGCTTTCCCGACAGGCTTCAGCTGGTGCGTACTTGACCTCGGATGCCTTTCCCCAACCCCATGAGCAAGAGTTTCTTATGCTCAGCCCGATTTTGAATTAGCGATACTTTTCGCTTGCTACGCTCGGCCCAGAAGCAATTACTACTTCGAAAGGGCCGAGTTCCATGACGATTACCGCCACCCCCACCCTCCCGCGTGTCACCGCCGACAACGCCGAGTGGACCTCCCTCAAAGCTGCAGCCACCGCTCTGCAGGCCCACCAGGAAAAGGACGGCTCCATTGCCGATCCGGCCGTCCACAGCGAGGCAGCTGCCCTCGTAGCCACCATCTCCGAGGCCATCACCGCGTTGGCCCCACACTTTCCCCACGACGCCCGTTACTTGGAACTGCTGGTCGAAGACTTCGGCCGGTGGGCAGCCGAAGGCTTCGGCGTTCCGGATTTCCTTGACTCCCTCCAGGCCTTCCAGCCGCAGGAACAGCGCGTTGACGGACTCCAACACCTGGTGGTCTTCCCCATGTACACGCAGAACGGCAGCACCAACAGGCTGGTTGAGGCCGTCCTGATCGAGGTCATCTGGCCGGAGTTCATTGATGGCCTGGAAGCAGGCGACTACTCGAACAAGCTCTTCGTGCCCATCCGGTTCGTCGATTTCACTCCGGGCTACGACACCAACTCTGCGGTCCTCTTCCCCGAGACCGTCGCGGTCCGGGAGACGCCGACATTCACATGGGGTGCCATTTTCGCCGACCGCGAGGCCGCCCGTTTCCGCCGCGTCCTCAAGGCAGCCGCCGAGACCACGTCCCTGGAACTGCCCGCGGACGCGGCCGAGCTGATCTCCGACCAGGAACTCACCCAGCGGACGTTCGTGATGTGGGACCTGATCCACGACCGTACGCACATGCGCGGCGACCTGCCCTTCGACCCGTTCATGATCAAGCAACGGATGCCGTTCTTCCTCTACTCGCTCGAGGAACTGCGCTGCGACCTCACCGCCTTCCGGGAATCCGTCCGGATCGAAAAGGACGAAACCGCCGACCCCGATGCCCGCAAGCACGCAAAACTGGTGCAGTACGCCGTCATTTTCGATCGGATCTTCCGTTTCGCCATCACCGGAAGCCGTGTCCGCAACTACGACGGACTCGGCGGCCAGCTCCTGTTCGCCTGGATGCACCAGCACCGCGTCCTGCATTGGACAGACAGCAAGCTCAGCATCGACTGGGACGAAGCAGCCGGCGTCGTGGTGGAGCTTGGTGCACAGATCGAAGAACTATACTGGCGTTCCATCGACCGTCCGAAGGCAGCGCACTGGCTGGCCGCCTACGGGCTCATTTCGAGCACGGTCACTCCGCACCCGGCGTCCGTTTGGGCGAAGGGCCCGGACGCCTTGCCGCTGGATGGTCCGCCCCGTGGCCTCACGGACCAGGTCCTGGACGACGAGTTCCCGCTGTCCATGTTCTACGAAGCACTGGAGAAGAAGATGCGTCCCGTGATCGAATCCACCACCGGCATCACCGGTTCGACGGCGGCCTGATGACCGCATTGACCATCCTGGTGACGGGCGGCAGCAGCGCTTCGGGCGTTGCTGCCGCCCGGGCACTGGCCAAAGCCGGACACCGCGTCATCACAGTGGGTTCCTATGAAGCCCGCATCAAGTCCGCGGCGGCAGAAACAGGGCAGGACGTCACACCGCTTGTGTGCGACCTCGCCAACCTTGAGGCCGTCCGCCACTTGGCTTCCGACATCGAACAGCTGCGCATTGGGGGCGTCGACGGAGTCATCCACCTCGTCGGCGGTTGGCGCGGCGCGAGCGGAATACAGGATCAAACCGACGACGACTGGGACTCGATGGAACGAAGCGCCGTGACAACACTGCGCAACGTCTCCAGGGTCTTCTACGGCCAACTCGAAGCATCGGCGCGCGGACGGCTCGCCATGGTGTCGTCCACCAGCGCCTCGGCACCAACGGCCGCAGCCGCCAGCTACGCTGCCGCGAAGGCTGCAGCGGAAGCCTGGACCCTGGCGGTGGCCGACGGTTTCCGCCGGGAACAATCCGGCAACAAGGATGCTCCCACCGAGCAGCACAGCGCCGCGCTGGTTTTCGTGGTCAAGGCCCTCGTCGACGCCGGCATGCGGGAGGCGCATCCCGAACGGCGATTCCCCGGGTACACGGACGTCGAAGACCTGGCTGCCGCCGTCGTCGAACTTTTTGAACAAGCTGCCAGCGAACTGAACGGCCAGCGCATCCTGCTGGCCAAATAGACTTGAAAGCGTGAACGAACCAGTGACAAGCACAACAGAGGCAATCCACAGCGCCCCCGGCTCGGCCGGGCCTGTACAACTGCACGATCCGTCGGTCCGTGGATTTGCTTCGGACAATTATTCCGGCGTGCACCCGGAAGTCCTTGCTGCCTTGGCAGCGGCCAATGGTGGCCACCAGGTTTCCTACGGCGAGGACGTTTACACGGCCAGGCTCCAGGAGGTCCTGGAACAACAGTTCGGACCCGGGATTGAGAGCTTCCCGGTGTTCAACGGCACGGGTGCCAACGTCCTTTCCCTGCAGTCCCTGCTTCCACGGTGGGGTGCCGTCATCTGCGCATCCACCGCGCACATCAACATGGACGAAAATGGGGCGCCGGAGCGCGTCGGTGGAATCAAGCTCCTCCAGGTACCCACCGACGACGGCAAGCTCACCCCTGAGCTGATCGACCGCGAAGCGTGGGGATGGGGCGACGAGCACCGCGCCCAGCCCCTTGCCGTTTCCATCACCCAAACCACGGAACTGGGCACCTGCTACACGCCCGCGGAAGTGCGCGCCATTGCCGACCACGCCCACGCCAAGGGCATGAAGCTGCACATGGACGGAGCCCGGCTGGCCAACGCTGCAGCCCACCTGGGAGTCCCCCTGCGCGCCTTTACCCGCGACGCCGGCGTGGACATCCTCTCCTTCGGCGGCACCAAGAACGGGCTGCTTTTCGGTGAGGTCGTGGTGGCCCTGAACCCTGAGGCAGCCGACGGCCTGAAGTTCCTGCGCAAGATGAACATGCAACTCGCCTCGAAGATGCGGTTCATCTCCGCCCAGTTCATCGCCTTGCTCGAAGACGGCCTGTGGCTGCGGTCCGCCGCGCACGCCAACGCCATGGCGGCCCGCCTCCGCACAGCCGTGGAAGCGATCGACGGCGTTGAACCCACCCAGGCGACCCAGTCCAACGGAGTGTTCGCCATCCTCCCGGAGGGCGTAGCGGACCGGCTTCGGAAGTCGTTCGCGTTCTATGACTGGGACGCCGCCCGACGCGAAGTCCGCTGGATGTGCTCCTTCGACACCACGCCGGAGGACATCGACGCGTTCGTCGAAGGGATCCGGCGCGAGCTCGGGTCCAAATAACCCTTGCGCTCCGGGGCGGCGAGCCTGCGTAGAATCGCCGCCCCGGACGCATAACCTGCGAGGGTGAACGCCCTCGCACAGGTTCCCGCGGACTTTCTCTTCGCCCTGGGAACACTACGCAAAGCACAATGCCGCAGCGAACTGCGGCTTGAGGAGATCCCTGCCCCCGCCCGGCTGGCGCCCTACGCCGTGGCCCTGGGAGCGGAAGTGTTCAGCCCCACCGCAGCTACCCGGCAGGTCCCTGTCCACGGACCAGCAGCCAAGGCTTTCGCCCAAAGCCACGCCAACAGCCCGTCCGCGGATGACGACGACGAGCTCGCTACGGGCCGCTTCATCCTCCTGCATGACCCCGACGGGTCCGCGGTGTGGGAGGGCGAATTCCGCATTGTCACGTACATCCGGGCCCAGATGGACGCCGAGATGGGGAACGATGCCATGCTGGGCTCCGTTGCCTGGACGTGGCTGGTGGATGCGCTGGAGAACCATGCGGCTCCCCATCGTGCGGCCGGAGGCACCGCCACCAGGATCCTCTCCGAAAGCTTCGGCACCCTGGCAGAGCGGCCGGACACCATCGACATCGAGCTTCGCGCCTCCTGGACACCCGCAAGCGCCGACGTCCAAGCCCATTTGGAAGCGTGGTCCGACATGGTCTGCACCTTCGCCGGACTGCCGCCCCTTCCGCCAGGCGTCACCGGACTACCCAACAGGAGGCTCAATTGACCCCGGAACATTCCACTGGCCGCTTCGCCGCCGCCCCCGCAGCATACCGTTGTGACGGGAATCGGTAAGCTTAAGCCACCATGACCCCTGAAAATCCGGAAAACACCACAGCCGGCGATCCGGCTGCTGAAACCACCACCCACATCAAGGTTGACGGCTTCGACAGCCACGTCCCTGAAATTATTGATCTTGACACCCCGCGCGAAGGCGTGCCGATTGTCATCGACACCCCGGCCGGTTTGGAACGGTGCGCCGCTGCCATCGCCGCTGGGACAGGACCGGCAGGAGTGGACGCTGAGCGCGCCTCAGGCTTCCGCTATGGCCAGCGCGCCTTCCTTGTCCAGATCCGGCGTGAAGGCGCCGGCACCTGGCTGATCGATCCCGAGCCCTTCGACGACCTGGCCATCATCAACGACGCCCTCAGGGGCGTCGAATGGATCCTGCACGCGGCCACCCAGGACCTGCCCTGCCTTTCGGAGCTGGGCATGTGGCCTGACAAACTTTTCGACACGGAACTGGCTGCCCGCCTGGCAGGCCTCCCCCGCGTCGGACTCGCTGCCGTGATCGAGCAGCTCCTCGGGTTCGGCCTCGCCAAGGAGCACTCCGCGGCTGACTGGTCCACCCGCCCCCTCCCCGAGCCGTGGCTGCGATACGCCGCCTTGGACGTCGAGGTCCTCGCCGAACTCCGCGAAGAGCTGATCGAACTGCTCGAAGCGGACGGCAAGCTCGATTACGCCGAACAGGAATTCGCCGGGATCCTTGCCGCGGGAATTTCCCCGCCGCGCGTCGACCCATGGCGCAAGACGTCCGGCCTCCACCAGATCCGCGACCGCCGCCAGCTGGCCGCTGTCCGGGAACTCTGGCAGGAACGCGATCAACTGGCCCGCAAACGAGACGTCGCACCCGGCCGGCTGATTCCGGACTCCGCCCTCGTCGCCGCTGCCAAAGCCATGCCCACCACGGTCCCGCAGCTTCTGGCTACCAAGGGATTCCATGGCCGGTCCGCTCAACGTGAAGCTCCCCGCTGGTTGCGGTGCATCACTATTGCCAGGACCCTCACGGACCTCCCGCCCCTGCACTTGCCCACCAACGCACCGCCACCTCCCAGGGTGTGGGTGGACCGGGATCCCGAGGCCGCGGCACGCCTGGCCACCGCCCGGCCCGCCCTGCAGGCCCTCGCAGAGGAACTCAACCTTCCTGTCGAGAACCTCCTGACCCCGGACTACCTGCGCCGGATCACCTGGCGGCCACCGGCGGACGTTTCGCTCGAATCGGTCTCCGCCGAGTTGCGGTCCTTGGGCGCCCGGGAGTGGCAGATTTCCTTGACCGCCCCGATCCTCACCGCAGCGTGCTTGAACCCCGAAGCGCTTCCAGCCAAGGAAACGAAGTCCAAGGAAGCCAGCTGAGCGTGCTGATTCCAGCCCGCCACCCGAACCCCGGTTCGGGTGGCGGGCTTTCGTTTTCCCACAGCGTGACGGTCTCGCGTCGGTCAGCCTTGCAAGCTAAGTTACCCACGAGTAACATTGCCATCAATGCCAACCGGATGCCCGCAGCGCGGCCTCCGGCGCCATGTCTCAACGAGGAGTTAATACATGAGTCCAGCACGCAGCGCCCAGAGGAACGTCCGCGACGTCGTCTTCGTCGACGGAGTCCGCACCCCCTTCGGCAAGGCCGGGGAAAAGGGCATCTATGCAGGCACCCGCGCCGATGACCTCGTGGTGAAATGCATCCGGGAACTGATGCGGCGCAATCCATCATTGCCCGCCGATCGTGTGGACGAGGTCGCCATAGCGGCAACCACCCAAACCGGGGACCAGGGCCTCACCATCGGCCGCACGGCCGCCCTGCTGGCCGGACTCCCCCGCACAGTTCCCGGCTTCGCGATCGACCGCATGTGCGCAGGAGCCATGACGGCCGTAACGACGACGGCGAGCGGCATCGGCTTCGGCGCGTACGACGTCGTCATCGCCGGCGGCGTAGAACACATGGGCAACCACCCCATGGGCGCCGGAGCGGACCCCAATCCGCGCTTCATGTCCGAACGCCTCGTGGACCCTGCGGCACTGAACATGGGCAACACTGCCGAGAACCTGCACGATCGCTTCCCCGCAATCACCAAGGAACGGACGGACGCCTACGCGGCCGGTTCCCAGGCGAAGCTCGCAGCCGCCTACTCCAACGGACAGATCCAGCATGACCTGGTTCCCGTGGCCACGATGAAACCCGGACAGGGCTGGGCACTGCACACCACGGACGAACCCCCGCGTCCCGGAACCACGGTTGAGGACCTTGCCGGGCTTCGCACTCCGTTCCGCGCGCACGGGCGGGTCACCGCAGGCAACGCCGCAGGGTTGAACGACGGCGCCACGGCCGCAGTGCTTGCCTCGGCCGATGCTGCCGAGGAACTTGGCCTTCCCGTCAAAATGCGCCTCGTCTCCTACGCCTTTGCCGGCGTCGAACCTGAAGTCATGGGCATCGGCCCGGTCCCCGCCACAGAGAAAGCCCTCCGGAACGCCGGGCTGGGCATCGAAGACATCGGACTGTTCGAAATCAACGAAGCGTTCGCAGTCCAGGTCCTGAGCTTCCTGGACCACTTCGGCATTGCTGACGACGATCCCCGGGTCAACCGCTACGGTGGCGCGATCGCCGTCGGACATCCCCTCGCTTCCTCGGGCGTTCGTTTGATGAACCAGCTCGCACGCCAGTTCGAAGAGGACCCCTCGGTCCGCTATGGCATCACCACCATGTGCATCGGGCTGGGTATGGGTGCCACCGTGATTTGGGAAAACCCGCACCACGCCGATTATGAATCTTTTGCCACCGACCAGGCCACCACGGCCACCACCGAAGGAGCCGCAGCATGAGCGCCGCCGAATTCCAGAAGCTCGCCGCCCTCTTCCCCGACGAAGTCGTCACGCATTCCTACGTCCAGGACATCGAACTCCCAGGCGGTGCAGGAACGTTTGCGCTGATCACCTTGGACAACGGCTTGGACCACTCCAAGCCCACCACCCTTGGACCCAACACCCTGGTGGAGCTCGGCAGCGTCCTGGAAGGCCTCAAAGCGCGGGCCTCCAAGGGAGAAATCGTGGGCGTGGGCGTCACCGGCAAGCCCTATTTCCTGGTCGCAGGCGCTGACCTTTCAGCGGTGAAGACCCTGAAGGAACGCGAGCACGGCCTATGGATGGCGCAACTGGGCCACGCCGTCTATGCCACCCTCGCCGACCTCGGCGTTCCGAGCTTCGCCTTCATCAACGGCCTTGCCTTGGGTGGCGGGCTGGAGATCGCCCTGCAATCCACCTACCGCACCGTCTCCACAGGTGCCGGTGCCCTCGCCCTGCCTGAAGCGTTCATTGGCTTGGTCCCGGGATGGGGTGGCGTGTACATCCTTCCGCGCCTCATCGGTCCCGAGAACGCCGTAAAGGTCATGATCGAAAACCCCCTCAGCAACAACAAGACCCTCACCGGACCACAGGCCTTCGAGCTTGGCGTTGCCGACGCCATCTTTGAACCTGCCGACTTCGTTGAACAGTCGCTGGCGTGGGCGGCGCGTGTTATCTCCGGCGAGGTGACGCCTGAGCGGAAGAACTCCGTGGACCCCACCGAAGAAAACGTTGCCACCCGGTGGGCCGCGTCGGTGGCCGCAGGACGCGACTTCGTCGAGGCGAAGACCTCCAATGCCTCCCCCGCACCGGCCAAGGTCCTGGACGTCATGGAAGCCAACCGCACCATGACCCAGGCCGAGTCCGCTGCCCTCGAATGCGAGACGCTCGCCGGGCTCATGCAGACCGACGAGTTCCGTTCCACGGTGTACGCGTTCCTGGACCTCGTGCAGAAGCGCTCCAAGCGTCCCGCCGGAGCCCCCGACCGCAAGCTTGCCCGCCCCGTGACCAAGATCGGCGTGGTCGGTGCCGGACTGATGGCCAGCCAATTGGCGCTGCTCTTCGCCCGGCAGCTCAAGGTGCCCGTCGTGATGACGGACATCGATCAGGCACGCGTGGACAAGGGCGTGGCGTACGTCCATGCCGAAGTGGACAAGATGCTGGCCAAGAAGCGCATCAAGCCCGACGCCGCCAACAGGACCAAGGCACTGGTTACCGGTTCTGTCTCCAAGGAAGCCTTCGCCGATGCCGACTTCGTTATTGAGGCCGTCTTCGAAGAACTCCACATCAAGAAGCAGGTCTTCGCCGAGGTGGAGGCAATCGTCTCTCCCGAATGCATCCTCGCCACGAACACCTCCTCGCTGTCCGTGACCGCCATGGCCGAAGACCTGAAACACCCGGAACGCCTGGTGGGCTTCCACTTCTTCAACCCCGTGGCCGTCATGCCACTCCTGGAGATCGTGCGGGCGCCCAAGACCGACGACGCCGTCCTGGCCACCGCTTTCGAACTCGCCAAGGGACTCAAGAAGACAGCAGTCCTGGTCAAGGATGCCGCCGCCTTCGTGGTGAACCGCATCCTCCTGCGCCTCATGGGCGAGGTCATCGCCGCGTTCGACGAAGGAACCCCGGCAGAGGTTGCCGACACGGCACTGCGGCCCATGGGCCTGCCGATGTCGCCGTTCACCCTCAGCGCCATGGTGGGCTTGCCAGTAGCCCAGCATGTCCAGGAGTCCCTGCATGCGGCCTTCGGCGACCGTTTCCCCGTGTCGCAGAACCTGCAAAAGCTCATCGACAACGGCGTGAAGTCCCTGTGGGTTCCCGGTCCGGACGGGACCCCGGCCATTCCCGCCGAGACCCTCGCCATCATGTCCTTCGGCAACACCCCGTCCACGGGTGAAGAAGCCCTGCGACGCACCCAGGACGCCCTGGCCGAGGAAATCGGGCTCATGCTGGCAGAAGGCGTTGTCGCCGGCCCCGAGGACATCGACCTCTGCGTCATCATGGGCGCAGGTTGGCCGATGTTCCTGGGCGGCATCACCCCCTACCTGGACCGGGTGGGCGCCTCCGAGCGAGTCAACGGCAAGCGCTTCCTCGCACCGGGAGTTGCTTCGGCCCCCGCCTAACCCCGGCCCAGCCCTCCCGCATTCCGCGGCTTGGAACAGAACGCCCTCTCACTAAGGTGAGAGGGCGTTCTGCTTTTAGGTCTGTTTTGTGAGAGAGGGACCCACCATTGCGGGCGGGATGTGAGCGAGGCCTAGAAGAGCGCTACCTTCGGCGCCTTCGGGAAGATGTCGTCAAGCTCCGCCCGGTCTTCCTGGGTGGGGACCCAGCGGACGGCTTCAGAGTTCTCCCGGATCTGCTCCGGACGGGTGGCCCCGGCGATGACGCTGCTGACACCGGGCTGGGCGGCCAGCCAGGAGAAAGCAAGCTGAAGCTCGGTGATGTCCCGCTCCTTGGCGAACTGGCCGAATCGACCCAACTGTTCCCAATCGGCGTCGTGCACCAGGTTGGTGCGGGTGTGGCTCAACCGCGAACCTTCGGGGGCCTTGCCCGCCGAGTACTTTCCGGTGAGCAGCCCGTTGGCCAAGGGGAAGTACGGCAGGACACCCAAGGAGAAGGCCCCGGCCGCGGGGAGAACTTCGAGTTCGGCGCGCCGGTCCAGCAGGTTGTAGTGGTTTTGCGTGGAAATGAAGCGGGTTCCCCCGGCCTGGCGGGCAACATACTCAGCTTCGGCGATCTGCCAGCCGGCAAAGTTGGAATGGCCGATGTAACGGACCTTGCCGCTGGATACGAGGTCATCCAAGGCAGCCAGGGTTTCGTCGATGGGAGTCCGCGGATCCGGTGTGTGGAACTGGTAGAGGTCGATCCACTCCGTGTCCAGTCGCCGAAGCGATGCCTCGACGGCCTTCACGATGTACCGGCGCGAGCCCCGGGCACCGAAATCGTTGCCGTTGACTCCGCCCATGTCCATGCCGAACTTGGTGCCAATCACGACGTCGTCGCGGCGGCCCTTCAAAGCCCTGCCCAACATGGCCTCGCTCAGGCCAGGCTCACGGCCGTAAACGTCGGCAACATCGAAGAACGTCACCCCGGCGTCGAGGGCGGCGTGGACCACGGCGTCCGTGCCTTCCTGCGTCTCCGTGGGGGTGTTGGCACGGCCGAGGTTGTTACAGCCCAGTCCAACTACTGACACGGTCAATCCGGAATGGCCAAGGCGTCGGTATTCAGTCATGGGTTCAGCCTATATCGGCGGCCCAAGCAGCTAGTAACCCCAGGCAACAAACACCCCTGCCCCTTAGCTGCGGCCGTAGGTGATTCCCGATTCCTCCATGGCGTCCTCAAGCTGGGCAATGGCCACGGGCCCCATCCCATGGAGTTTGGTGGCTTTCAACTCGCCGAATTCGGCCAGCTGCTCCAGTGTCTCGATCCCCTCGTGGGCCAGCGCACGCTTGGCCGGCGCCGCGAGGCCTTTGGGCAAGGGGGTATGGCCGGGCCAATTGCTTTTGGACGACATGGAGTGATCCCTTCTGGGCGCAATGGTGCTTACTTAGAGAGTAAAGCCCACACCCTGCTTCGGCGAGTGCTTAATTTTGAAAGCGGTCGGATCACTGTGGGGCGCGGCAGCGATGGTGAGCTTGGTGAAATCCAGGTCTTCACCGCGGACACAGATCTTGATGGCGTTCACGGCTTTGTTGACGTCGGGGCAGAGGCAAAAGATGTTCAGCCGGGAGTTGCCGATTTCTGAACGGTCCACCACTCCGAGGCCCCGCCAGGCCAGTTCGGCCGTGAGCGCGGTCTTCGCCTTCCGCTCAAGGTGACGGTCCCGCTCGGTGCCGTCCTTGGTCTTGAGGGCCAATTGTGCCACCACCCAGAACTGCTCGGATTCGGGAATCTCCGCATACCCGTCTTCTTCGCATTGCGCGGCAAAGGCCGCCATCAGGCCCTCGACGGAGGTTTCATTGTCGACGGCGGTCTCGTCGGTCGTGCTCTGGTGCCCAACGACACCGTGGTTCACGACGAACTGCTGGTCCTCATCGTCGTACCAGGCTTCCCGGAAGTGGAGAACCCCGTCGTCGTCGCGTTTGTACGTACGAATAATGCCGCTCATGCTCGTCCTTTCCTGAACCACTCTGCGCTGGTGCTGGCAGCACCGGTCATGTCGAAGGGGGCTTCCATGCTTTGTACTGCTTCGAAAAGGCCTGCGCATTCCGCCCGCATGGCCGCAACCATGGCCTCGGGGTACGCCATATCGGTTCGATGCTGTTCGAATTCGTCTTCGTCATCCACGAACACCCCATGCATGGTGGACCGGATGACGTCCAGGTCCATGTCGATCATGTGGAACTCGGTGACGCCGGGCTTCAGTTGATTCCAGGCATGGGCAGTGGCGAGATCGACGTAGATCCGGAAGTCGCCCGGGTAGCTGTCGTCGTAGAAGGTGGCCACGTACTCCCCCGTGCGCGGGATGAGCAGGACAGCGTCTGAAGCTGTGTAGAAAGCAGCGCCGGGCCGGGAGCAGAACTCCCCCGCCCCTTGGAAGACCCACCAGCCGTGGATGTCCTCACCAAGGTAGGTTCCCGGGACCACCCAGTGTGCCTTGCCGTTCCACTTCCTGTTCCTCGACACCACAAGGTCGCCGGGCTGCAGGGAGCCCGGCCCGCGGTCACCGTTCACAGGGTGGGCATACTTCCGGTGGTGGGGTGCTCCTGGCCCGGCAACGGGCGGGCAAACGGAACCTTTGTCCCCAAAACCTGGGCTACGACGTCGTGGGTTATTTTCTGGGCGGTGAGCCCCACCCGTTCCAGGACCTGGCTGCGCGATCCGTGCACCAGGAACTCGACAGGCAGGCCGACCTCGTTGAGGGCGGTATCGACGCCCGCGGCGCGCATTTCCTGCCGGATCCGGGAACCGACGCCCCCGGCCCGGACGCCGTCTTCGATGCAGATGACCAAGCGGTGGCGGGCGGCCAAGGCAATGATGGACTTACGGACGGGCAGGACCCAGCGGGGGTCGACCACCGTGGAACTGATACCTTGGGCGCCCAGGCGAGCGGCGACGTCGAGAGCGATTTCCGACATGGCGCCAACGCTGACGATCAGGACGTCGTTCTCGGTGGAACCCTCGGGGCGGCGGGCGAGGATGTCCACGCCGTCATGCAGGCGCTCAATGGCCTCGACTTCAGAACCGACGCTGCCCTTGGAGAAACGGACCACGGTGGGGGCGTCGTTTATGGCCACGGCTTCGCGGAGTTCCTCACGGAGCCGGGAAGCGTCGCGCGGAGCAGCCAAGTGAAGTCCGGGCACGATCTGGACCATAGCCATATCCCACATGCCGTGATGGCTGGGCCCGTCCGGGCCGGTGACCCCAGCCCGGTCCAGGACGATGGTCACGCCGGCTTTGTGCAGCGCCACGTCCATGAGGAGCTGGTCGAAGGCCCGGTTGAGGAAGGTGGCGTACACCGCCACGACGGGGTGGAGACCGCCAAAGGCCATGCCCGCGGCAGAAGTCAATGCGTGCTGCTCGGCAATGCCGACGTCGATGACGCGCTCGGGATGGCGCTCAGCAAACTTATGCAGGCCCACCGGAATGAGCATGGCGCCGGTGATACCCACGATGTCGGGGCGTTCGTCGGCGATGTCGGCGATTTCCTCAGCGAACACCGACGTCCAGGACCTGGCACCGGGCATTTCCGTGGATTCACCCGTTTCGGGATCGATGATGCCCACAGCATGGAATTGGTCGGCCTCGTTGGCGAGGGCCGGAGCGTAACCATGGCCCTTCTCCGTCATGGCATGCACGATCACGGGGCCACCATAGGCCTTGGCCGTGCTGAGGGCGTGCTCCATCGCCTGAAGGCTGTGCCCGTCCACTGGACCGATGTACTTCATCCCCAGGTCTTCGAACATGCCCTGCGGGGCCCACCAGTCCTTGATGCCCTTTTTCATGGCATGCAGGCTCTTGTAGGTGAACTGGCCTGCGGGGCCGCCGTTCTGCAGCCTCTTCTTCCACCAATCCAGCATGCCCTCATAAGCCGGGGCTGTTCGCAACGAATCGATCGTGGGGCGCAGTGACGCCAGGTAGTCGGCGAAACCGCCGACAGTGGGAGCGTAGGAACGTCCGTTGTCGTTGACGACAATGACCACCCGGCGCCGCTTGTCCGCGGCAATGTTGTTGATGGCTTCCCACGTCATGCCGCCGGTCAACGCGCCGTCGCCCACTACCGCGACGACGAACCGGTCGCCTTCGCCGGTCAGTTGGCGGGCGCGCGAAATACCGTCAGCCCACGACAGGGACGAGGAAGCGTGCGAGCTTTCCACGATGTCGTGTTCGGATTCGGCGCGTTCCGGATAGCCCGAGAGTCCGCCTTGCTGGCGGAGCGTGCTGAAGTCCTGCCGGCCGGTGAGGAGCTTGTGCACGTATGACTGGTGACCGGTGTCAAAAACGATGCTGTCCCGCGGGGATTCAAAGATCCTATGGATAGCGAGCGTAAGTTCCACAACGCCCAGGTTGGGTCCCAGGTGTCCACCTGTGGCGGCTACGTTGGTGATCAGGAATGCCCTGATTTCTCCGGCCAGTTGTTCCAGCTCGGTGCCGGACAGTTTGGCCAGGTCCTGTGGATCCTTGACGGTTTCCAAAAGTCCCAACGGCCCTCCTTAGGGTGAATGACGTGCTTGTTAACTTTAGCGCGTGCCCGGCACCCACGCGTTTCCCACACTGGCAGGTCGCGGAGTGGTGTGTGCAGGACGCCAACAGCCCCGGCTGGTCAGGCGACCAGCCGGGGCTGTCTGGCAATCGGAATCAGCTGGAACCCAGCTTCTTCGCTATGCGGAGATCTGGCGGAGGACGTACTGCAGGATGCCTCCGTTGCGGTAGTAGTCCGCTTCGCCCGGGGTATCGATACGCAGCACGGCATCGAACGACTTGGCAGTGCCATCCTCAGCGGTGGCGGTCACCTTGAGCGTCTTCGGCGTGGTGCCGTTGTTCAGCTCGGTGACGCCTTCGACGGCGAACGTTTCCGTGCCGGTCAGGCCCAGCGTTGCTGCCGACTCGCCCGCGGGGTACTGCAGCGGGAGGACGCCCATGCCGATCAGGTTGGAACGGTGGATGCGCTCGTAGCTTTCGGCGACGACGGCCTTGACACCCAGGAGCGCAGTGCCCTTGGCTGCCCAGTCGCGGGACGAACCGGAACCGTATTCCTTGCCTGCCAGTACCACCAGCGGGATGCCGGCTGCCTGGTAGTTCTGGGCGGCGTCGTAGACGTAGGCCTGCGGTGCGCCTTCCTGGCTGAAGTCGCGGGTGAAGCCACCCTCAACGCCGTCCAGGAGCTGGTTCTTGATACGGATGTTCGCGAACGTACCGCGGATCATGACTTCGTGGTTTCCACGGCGCGAGCCGTAGGAGTTGAAGTCCTTGCGCTCCACGCCGTTGGCCAGCAGGTACTGACCAGCCGGGGTGTCCGACTTGAAGGAACCGGCCGGGGAGATGTGGTCCGTGGTGACGGAGTCGCCAAGCTTCAGGAGCACGCGGGCGCCGGCAATGTCCTTGACGGGGTCCGGCTGGGCCTTCATGCCCTCGAAGTATGGGGGCTTCCGCACGTACGTGGAATCCTCGGCCCAGGCGAACGTGTCGCCGGCAGGGGTGTCCAGTGCCTTCCAGCGGTCGTCGCCGTCGAAGACGCCTTCGTAGCCCTTGGCGAACATGGCTTCATCGATGGAGGAGTCGATGACTTCCTGCACCTCGGTGGGGTTCGGCCAGATGTCCTTGAGGAAGACCTCGTTGCCATCGGAGTCGGTGCCCAGGGAATCGGTGTCGAAGTCGAAGTCCATGGAACCGGCCAGGGCGTAGGCGATGACCAGCGGCGGCGAAGCCAGGTAGTTCATCTTTACGTCCGGGTTGATACGGCCTTCGAAGTTGCGGTTGCCCGAGAGCACTGCGGTGACGGAGAGGTCGTTGGCCTGGATGGCTTCGGAGATTTCCGGCTCCAGCGGGCCGGAGTTACCGATGCAGGTGGCGCAGCCATAACCCACGATGTAGAAGCCGAGCTTCTCCAGGTACGGCGTGAGGCCGGACTTCTCGTAGTAGTCCGTGACGACCTTCGAGCCCGGGGCTACGGAGGTCTTGACCCACGGCTTGGACGTCAGGCCCTTGTCCACGGCGTTGCGGGCCAGGAGTGCAGCCGCAAGCATGACGGAAGGGTTGGACGTGTTGGTGCAGGACGTGATCGAAGCGATCGAGACAGCGCCGTGGTCCAGTTCGAACTCGCGGCCGTCGGCGGTGGTGACCTTGACGGGCGAAGACGGACGGCCATGCGCACCGTTGGCGGCGGACGCTACGCGTGCCGTCTCCGTGGTGTGCGAATCGGCGTGCGTGAAGGACGGTGCATCCGATGCCGGGAAGGACTCGTCGAGGGACTCGTCAACACTGCCGTCCTCGATGGCGACGTAGTTGTGGATGTCCTTGCGGAACTGTTCCTTGGCATCCGTGAGCTCGATGCGGTCCTGGGGACGCTTGGGGCCCGAGATGGACGGAACCACGGTGGACAGGTCCAGTTCCAGGAACTCGGAGAAGCGGAGTTCGCGGGAAGGATCGTGCCAGAGGCCCTGTTCCTTCGTGTATGCCTCGACGAGGGCGACGTTTTCTTCCGAGCGGCCGGTGAGGCGCAGGTAGTCCAGCGTGACGTCGTCGATCGGGAACATGGCAGCCGTGGAACCGAATTCCGGGCTCATGTTGCCGATGGTGGCGCGGTTGGCCAGCGGCACAGCCGCGACGCCTTCACCGTAGAACTCGACGAACTTGCCCACGACGCCGTGCTTGCGCAGCATTTCGGTGATGGTGAGGACGACGTCGGTGGCGGTGGCGCCTGCCGGGATGCTGCCGTTGAGCTTGAAGCCGACAACGCGGGGAATCAGCATGGAGACGGGCTGGCCGAGCATCGCTGCCTCGGCTTCGATGCCGCCAACGCCCCAGCCCAGGATGCCCAGGCCGTTGACCATGGTGGTGTGCGAGTCGGTGCCAACACAGGTGTCGGGGTAGGCGCGGACCACTCCGTCGATCTCACGGGTCATGACGGTGCGTGCCAGGTACTCGATGTTGACCTGGTGGACGATGCCGGTTCCCGGAGGGACAACCTTGAAGTCGTCGAACGCGGTCTGGCCCCAGCGAAGGAACTGGTAGCGCTCACCGTTGCGCTGGTATTCGATCTCCATGTTGCGCTCCAGCGCGCCGGAGTTGCCGAAGGCGTCGATCTGGACGGAGTGGTCGATGACCATTTCTGCGGGCGCCAACGGGTTGACGCGCTTGGGGTCACCACCGAGTTCCTTGACGGCTTCGCGCATGGTGGCGAGGTCGACGACGCAGGGAACGCCGGTGAAGTCCTGCATGATGACACGGGCAGGGGTGAACTGGATTTCCGTGTCGGGCTCCGCATTGGGATCCCAACCGGCCAGGGCGCGGACATGGTCGGCCGTTATGTTGGCCCCATCCTCAGTCCGCAGGAGGTTTTCAAGCAATACCTTAAGGCTGAACGGAAGGCTGTCAGCGCCTTCTACGGAGTTCAACCGGAAAATTTCATAATCGGTGCCGGCTACATTCAGTACGCCTTTGGAACCGAAGCTGTCCACAGTGCTCATGGCAGGACTCCTCTCGCAACAGTTTCATCTTTGTCGCGTGGTTGGCCGCTAGCCAGTTAGGCGGACCTTACTTAGCCGGGCGGCATCTCTGGTGGTCATCCCGGTCCGCCGCGGTGTTTCCTGCGGAGCGGGACTACTATGCCCATCGTAGTGGCATAAATCCCGGGAGGGGCAGGTGCCCGGACAAAGCCGATGCCGCCCGCGCTGACCAAGCAGGCGGGCGGCATCCGGACTACTGGGCGGGAACGATGAGGCCCACTGTCTCCAGGTGATGGGTGTTGGGGTAGAGGTCGAAGGCCCGCAAGGACTCGAGCCGCCACCCACCCTGCTGGAAGTAACCCAGATCACGCGCAAAGGAAGCGGGATCGCAGGACACATAGGCGATGGCGCGGGGTCCGGTGGCCATGAGTTGCTTGACCACGGCTTTGCCCGCTCCGGCGCGGGGCGGGTCCAGCACCAGGGAATCGAAACTGCGTGCCCGCTGGTGCAGCACCCGTTCCACACGCCCCTGGACGATCTCCACCTGGGGTTGTCCATGCAGGTTCTTGCGGGCGTCGCGACTCGTTCCGGGCGCCCCCTCCACCGAAAGCACCGATCCGGTGACTCCAACGGCGTCCGCCAGCGGGGCAGTGAACAGCCCTGCACCGGCATAGAGGTCGGCGACGGTGGCGCCCGGTTGCAAGTACCCGCCGCCGGAAAGGAAGTCCGTCACAGCGCCCACCAGGGTCTCCGGAGCATCCTTATGGATCTGCCAGAAGCCTTCCCCGGTTACGCGGTATTCGTGACCTACTGCGCTTTCCTGCACCCACGTCCTCCCACGCAGTTGCAGGACTTCGCCCTTGCCGGGATCGAAACTGGCCACCGAGACCTCATGGGGCAACTGCGAAAGGATGCTGTGCAGCCGCTTCGGACCAGTGCCTTCTTCCGGGGCAAGCAAAATCAAAGGCCGCGATCCGTTGGCGGGCACGGCCACTTCAACGCGGGCGATACCTGACAAGTCCAGGTCCCACAGCCGGAGTTCGTTGATCCCCTGGAGCGCCAACGGCATCTCCTTGATGGGGACAACCACATCGGAGCGGTGTGCGTGCATGCCCAACCGGCCCTTGGAGGTGACCGCAAAGCTGGTCCGCGTACGCCAGCCGAGTCCGCCGTCGTCGTTCTTGCCTACCGCCTCCACCTCGGTGGTGAGGTCCGTACCGGCCAGCCGCTTGAGTTGCTCGGCCAGGACCTCCGCCTTGAGTGCGCGCTGCCGCGGCAGCGAGATGTGGCCCAGTTCCGCGCCGCCAACCGGCGGACCGCCACGCCGCCAGGAGCCCAGGGAGTCGGCAGGCTTCCAAAAGTGCGGAACGCGGTCCGGTGAAGCTTCCAGGACCTCGACGACGTCGGCGCGCCAGAAGCGCGACGAGTCGCCGGAGTCGGTCAGCCGCACCCGGACTTTCTCACCGGGGATGCCGTGGCGGACAAAGATGACGCGCCCTTCGTGGCGCGCAATGAAGTGCCCGCCGTGGGCGATGGGTCCCACGTCGACCACGAGTTCAGGTCCGGGCCCTGCCTGTTCCTTGGTGTCTTGGTCATGGGGGGAATTGCTGTGGGACGTCATTTAGGTATCCTGCAGTGCCTTTGCTTCTTCGGACGACTTCAGCTGCCACGGAACGCTGGCAACCATGACTCCAGGTTCAAAGTGGAGCCGCGTCTTGATTCTGAGTGCTGTCTGGTTATGGACCAGTTGTTCCCACCATTTACCCACGACATACTCCGGGATGTAGACCACGATCAGGTCGCGGGGTGAATCGCGGCGCATGTTCTTGATGTAGTCCATGATGGGGGTCACGGTTTCACGGTAGGGGCTGGCGAGGACGGTCAGGGGAACCGGGATCTCAAGCTTCTCCCAGTCCCGGACTGTGTGTTCGGTCTCCTCGGAGTTGATGTCCACCGTGATCGCGTCCAACCGCGAGGGCCGTGACGCACGGGCATAAGCCAGTGCACGGAGCACCGGCTTGCGCACATGCGAGACGAGGAGGACTGCGTGCACCCGCGTAGGCAGCGCCCGGGGTGAGGAGTCCTCGTCCACCGCGAGTTCCTTGGCCACATTGTCGTAGTGGGCCCTGATGCTCCACATGATGAGGAACAGGATGAACATGGCGAGCAACGCGATCCATGCGCCCTGTTCAAATTTGGTGATCAGGACAATGACCAGCACCAAAGCCGTCATGCCGAAGCCCACCATGTTGATGGTGCGCGACTTGATGATGCGGCGTCGGACGGCCTTGTCGCGGGCAAGCTTGAGCTCGCGCCCCCAGTGCCGGATCATGCCGAGCTGGCTGGCGGTGAAGGAGATGAACACACCGACGATGTACAGCTGGATCAGCTTGGTGACATCGGCGTTGAACGAAAGAATCAGCACCAGCGCGCCCGCAGCCAAAGCCAGGACACCGTTGCTGAACGCGAGCCTGTCGCCGCGGGTCCGAAGCTGGCGGGGAAGGTAGCCGTCCTGGGCGAGGATGGAGCCCAGCACCGGGAAACCGTTGAAGGCGGTGTTCGATGCAAACACCAGGATCACGCCCGTAGCCGCAACCACGATGTAGAAGGGAATGGACCCCGCGCCGAAAATGGTGTCGGCGATCTGGCTGATGGCGGGATTCTGGATGTACCCCTCTGGCAGCGGTTTGCCATCAACCAGGAATTCCGTGGCCGGGTCCAGCACGATGTGGACCTTGGTGGCATTGGCGAGGAACAGGATACCGGCCAGCATCGCCGCCGCGATGGCACCAAGCAGCAGCAAGGTGGTGGCCGCGTTCTTGCTCTTGGGCTTCTGGAAGTTGGGCACGCCGTTACTGATGGCTTCGACGCCGGTCAGGGCTGCGGCGCCCGAGGAAAAGGCCCGAAGGAGGAGGAACGCGCCGGCCAGGCCCACCAGGCCTTCATCGAAGCCGGATTGCGGGACGATGGTGAAGTTGGCTGACTGCGCTTCCCCCAGTTGCCCTGTAGCAAACTGGAAGATGCCCACCGCTGTCATGCCAAGGATCGAGGCCATGAAGATATAGGTGGGGACAGCGAAAACCGAGCCCGCTTCCTTGATTCCACGCAGGTTCACCAACGCCAGGATGACCACGCCCACCGTCGCGATGAGCGCCTGCTGGCCGTGCAGCGATGGAATGGCGGTGGTGACATAGGCGGCCGCGGATGACATGGACACTGCCACGGTCAGCACATAATCCACCAGAAGCGCCGACGCCACTGTCAGGCCCGCGTACTTGCCGAGGTTGACGTTGGCGATTTCATAGTCGCCGCCACCCGAAGGGTAGGCGTGGACATTTTGGCGGTAGGACGCCACCACTGTGAGCAAGACCACCATGACGGCGAGGCCCACAAGCGGGGAAAACGCTACAGCGCTGACCCCGGCAAGGGCCAGCGTCAGCAGGATTTCGTCCGGGGCGTAAGCCACCGAGGACAAGGCATCCGAGGCGAAGATGGGCAAAGCGATGCGTTTGGGCAACAGGGTGTGGGACAGGCGGTCATTCCGGACCGGCCTGCCCACCAACACCCGCTTCGCGGCATTCAAAATTGTCAGCACTCCGCAAAGCTACTCTGAATCCAGAGCGATGTCATGACGGTCGTAGCGGGCTTAGCCCCGCCTCGGCGGTAAAGTCATACCGAGCGGCACGGACAACACACATAAGGAGACATGGTGGCTCACTTCGTGATCATGGGTTGCGGGCGTGTTGGCGCCACCCTGGCACATACTTTGGAGGATGCCGGCCACTCAGTGGCCATCATCGATCAGGATGAGCGGGCCTTCCGCCGGTTACGCCACACCTTCGGCGGCCGCAAGGTCACCGGCGTCGGCTTCGACCGGGACACCCTCAAGCAGGCAGGCGTGGAGGAAGCGTACGCTTTCGCCGCGGTTTCCAGCGGCGACAACTCGAACATCCTGGCTACCCGGGTGGCCCGGGAGACGTTCCATGTGGCCCACGTCGTGGCACGCATCTACGACCCCGGCCGCGCCGAAATCTACCAGCGGCTGGGCATCCCCACGGTTGCGGCCGTGCGCTGGAGCGCGGACCAGGTGCTGCGCCGGATTCTTCCCGAGCAGCATTTGGCCGGCGACTACCGCGAACCATCCGGCCGGCTCATCCTGGCCGAAGTCGACCTGCACGAGGCCTGGATTGGACACAGCCTTACCTCCATCGAGGCCGCTTCGGGGATCCGCATCGCCTTCCTGACGCGTTTCGGCGAAGGCCTCCTCCCCCACCCAGGCACGGCCTACCAGGAAGGCGACACCGTCCACGCCATGGTGAGCCTGGACCGAACCTCCGAGATCACCCGGATCCTCGCCAAAGCACCCGCCAAGGAGTCTTAGTGAAAGTTGTCATTGTTGGCGCAGGCAGCGTCGGCTCGTCCATTGCACGGGAACTGCTGTCCCATAAGCACCAGATCCTGCTCATCGACCTCAAGCCCGAGGTCATTGGCCGCAGCGGGCTTCGGGGTGCGCGGTGGCTGGTGGGTGATGCGTGCGAACTCAGCACCTTGCAGGACGCCAAACTGGAGGATGCCGACGTCGTCGTTTCGGCCACAGGTGACGACAAAGTCAACCTGGTGGTCTCCTTGCTGGCCAAGACTGAATTCGGCGTCGGACGCACTGTGGGGCGGGTGAACAATCCGAAGAACGACTGGATGTTCAACGACTCCTGGGGCGTCGACGTCGCTGTGAACACCCCTCAGCTGATGACCGCCCTGGTGGAAGAGGCCGTGGAGATCGGCGACATCGTCCGCCTGCTGACCCTCCAGACCGGTGTGGCGTCCATCGTCGAGTTCACGGTTCCGCACGACTCGCATGTCATTGGCAGCACCGTGGGGGACATTGACTGGCCGGACGATTCCACCCTGGTGGCCATCCTGCGCGACCAGGCTCCCATCACTCCGACCCGCGA
The DNA here is from genome assembly GCF_059090325.1 of Arthrobacter sp. B0316-5-4. Taxonomy (NCBI): domain Bacteria; kingdom Bacillati; phylum Actinomycetota; class Actinomycetes; order Micrococcales; family Micrococcaceae; genus Arthrobacter; species Arthrobacter sp. B0316-5-4. The sequence continues at coordinate 154,511 of NZ_JBNHFN010000002.1, read as the reverse complement.
CGACGTCCTTGACGGAGGCGACGAACTGTTCTTCGTCACCACGATCGCTGCGGAGGATGGCCTGCGCGCCCTCCTGTCACCGGGCTCGGAGCTCGGCGGCCAGGAGAGCAACGGTGTGCTCGATCAGTCTGCCGAAGACGACGGCTTCGACGGCTGAGCCGCGGGCTTGGTGACCAACCAGGCTACCCAAAGGCCGAGGATGTACAACGGCGCACCCATCAGGAGCCTGGTGGTGGCCAGTGCCGTCAGGCCGGCCTCGCCCATGAAGTAGAGCGGAACCTGGACCACCAGGCGCAGCGCAAGCACTGCCACCACGATCCAGGTTCCCAGCTTGTAGGCGCGGAGCCTTTCCGGATCCTTCCGCCATTCCAGGCCCTCGTTGCGCACGAAGCCGAACAGCAGGCCAGCCACTGGCCATTTGATGGCGATGGACACCACCATGGCCGCAATGTAGGCAATGTTGGTGAAGAAGCCCAGGACGTAAAAGTCCTCTGCCTTGCCGGTGGTGTTGGCCAGCCAGGCCGAAATGCCGACGCCCACTATGCCTGCGACGGCCTGCGTCGGGGGACGCCGTTGCACCAGGCGAACCACGGTGAAAATCGCTGCCGCGGCCAGGGCGGCGATGAGGGAGGGGCCAAGGTCCCGCGTGACGGTGAACACCACCAGGAAGACCAGTCCGGGAAGGATGCTCTCGGCGATCCCTTGGACTCCTCCGGCGGATTTGAGCATGTCGACATGCCCGGCGCTGTTTCGCTGGAGGCCCGCTTTTCCTGCGTAACCAGCAGCGAGGTCGGACATGCTGGGCCGGTTGTCGGGGGTCGCGGACGGCGTTACTTCGCCGGACGGCGTCGCCCCTCCGTTGTCCTTCGGCTCTGAACCGTTGGCCACGGTCATAGGTGCTCCTGACGGGAAAGAATTTCGTAGCGTGGATTGAACATGGCCGGCAAGCCGTCGAACTGGGTGACCATGCCGTTCAGGCGAAGCCGTACACCGGCCTCGATGCCGGGAACCCGTGTCCTGCCCAGCCAAATGACGCGGAGCCGGTCAAACGGCCGCCGGCTGCCCTTGGACATGAGCAAGGACTCGCTTCCATGCTCCAGTGCGTCCACCACCACTGCGGAGAAGAACGGCTGCTCGCTGGGCGGCTGATGCGTAACGGACTCGATGTAACCCGTGCAGACCGCCCTGCCGCGCATGGGCAGATCCCGCACGCCCTCCCCCAGCGGCGGTTGGCCGGCAAACTCGTTGCGGCCCGGGGTGTCAGCCAATCTGGGTGATCTCCGGACCCCGTTCCGGCTGCTGCATGCCGGGTGCGCCCTGCGGAGCGCCAGGCTGGCCGGCAGCGGTTGCGTCCTTGGGCAGGCGAAGCTGCAGCAGTTCACGTGGTGGCATCGGGTTGTCGCCACGGACCACAACAACGCGGCGGAAGAGCTCTTCGAGGCCGGCCGCGGCGTCACGGTCCAGGGCAGCTTCTCCCCCGAGCACCCCGCGGAGGAACCAGCGGGGACCGTCCACTCCCATGAAGCGGGCCGCGCGGAACCCGCGGCTGCCATCAGTGGCTTCCGCGGGAAGCTTTGCCACCAGTTCCGTGCCGAAGGTCCCGGGGATTTCCTCGGTTTCGCCTCCCTGGCTTGCGACGGATTGGGTGATCTGCTCCCGGATTTCGTCCCACAGCCCCTCGGAGCGCGGCGCTGCAAAGGCCTGGAGCTGCAGGCTGGAGCCCGCAAGGTCCATGGTTACGGCAACCACACGTTGGGTGGCTTCTTCCACCTCAAGCCGCAGCTGCAGCCCTTCGGCCGGGGAGATCAGCAACGCACCCAGGTCGACGTACCCGTCACGGTCCTCGATTTCATCGATGTCCAATGGACCCTTGCCGAGCCGGAAGTCGCCACGCGTGCCACCTTCGGCAGCCTCGGGGCTTCCTGCTGCCGTACCGGATTCATCGACGGCGGCAGCGGTTTCCGCTTGCTCGTCCTTGGACTTCTTGCCGCGCCCAAAAAGCATGGGGTTTTCTCCTTAGTAGTGGTCTATCCCCAAGTAAACCGCAACCACGTAAAACAACTGCAATGCGGCGGGACTCAGATTCCAGCGCTTGCCAGAATCAGTGGTTTGCCGGGGTGGTCGGTGCGTTGTAGCCGCCGGTGGATCCGAAACCGCCGGTTCCCCGAACGGAATCAGAGAGCTGGTCGACAGCTACGAACCGCGCATATTCGACGCGCTGAATCACCATTTGTGCAATTCTATCGCCGCGCTTGAGGTCGATGGCGTGCTCTTGGTCGGTGTTCAGCAGCGTCACGGCAATCTCGCCACGGTAGCCCGCGTCCACGGTTCCAGGGGCGTTGACCACTGTGAGGCCATGCTTGGTGGCCAGGCCGGAGCGTGGGTGGATGAGGGCCACGAATCCGTCGGGCAGCGCGATGGAAACGCCTGTGGGCACGAGTTTCCGTTCGCCTGGGGCGAGGTGCACGTCCTCGCGGGACCGCAGGTCGGCTCCCGCGTCTCCGGGGTGGGCGTAAGAGGGTGCTTCCAACCCGGCGTCGAGCATTTTCAGCTGCACGTCCAAAGTGGGTGCGCCGTAGGAAGCGGTGGTGTTGCTGCTGTCCGCATCTGCGGAGGCGGCGTCTGAACTGAATACTGCGGTCTCGTTGCTCACAGTCGTCCATTCTACGGGGACTGGGCCCGGCGGGAAGGTCCGCGATCAGCGTCACCGTTGCCTGTGAACCCGCTGGGAGTCGATCGCCCGATAAGCTGGACCCATGCCTACGCCTGACCAGTCTTCACCCGTGCCTGCCCGGAACACGCCCTCAGCCTCCGGGGTCCTGTACAGCGAAAAGTTGTGGCCGTCACCGTGGATCTGGATCGTCGTGGTTGGTCTCTCCAGCGCAGGCCTCCTCATGTTTGGCCCCATCAGCGTGGCTACCGGAATCATCGCAGCGATCGCACTCCTGGTCATCATGACGGTGATGCTGGTGCTCTCCACCCCCACCATCACCGTTACCGCGGACACGGTGCGCGTGGGCCGGGCAAGCATCGACCGCAGTTTCGTCGGCTCGGTTGAGGCGTTCAGGAAGGCCGAAGCGACGGCGGAGCGCGGCCCCCGCCTTAACGGCCTGGCGTACATGTGCTTCCGCGGATGGATCGATCCGGTGGTCAAGATCGAAATCACGGATCCCGCCGACCGAACTCCGTATTGGCTTGCTTCGTCCCGCAGGCCGGAGGAACTGGTGTCTGCCCTGACGGCGCGCCAGTCCTAGGAAACCGACGGGCGGCCCCTTAGCTTTCGCACTCCGTGCAGTAGAGGTGGCCGCCCCTTTCCGCGGCGATCTGCGACCTGTGCTTGACCAGGAAGCAGTTGAAGCACGTGAATTCGTCAGCCTGGGGCGGCATGACCTGAATCAGGAGCTCCTCCCCCGACAGATCGGCTCCCGGGAGTTCGAAGCCATCGGCAAGGTCGGTCTCATCGACGTCGACCGCTGAGGATTGCTTCCCCGACTGGCGCGTCTTTAGCTCCTCAAGGGAGTCCTCGCTGGCGTCTTCCTCGGTCTTGCGAGGGGCATCATAATCCGTTGCCATGGTCCTGCTTCATCCTCCGTACCTGGTCCGGTTGGGTTCCCGGCCGGGTGGATCAGTGCCCGCCGCCGGTGTAACGGTGCAACGCCGGACGCCTTGGTTTTGTGCCCGATATCGGGCAGATTTTCCTCCCCCCACCACCAAATGTCCATAGGCCCGGCCCTCAGGCCAATACCCTCGCCGGTGCTCTTTCAAGGGAATATCACGGCACGCCCTTTGTCCTAGTAGGAAAAGGCCGCAACCGGTGGCAGAGTTTCGAATGTCAGTTATGCCATGTGGTGGAGGGTGTTATGCAGGATCTACGACTGGTAGGAGTCCACGACGACGGCGGGCATCTGCTCCTCAGCGGCCCCGGTGGTGCGATGTTCCAGCTTCCGATCGACGAGGCCCTGCGGGCCGCGGCGAGCCGGACCCCTGCCCAGGTGGCGGCACGCGCCTCCAATACGCCCATCGCCATGTCCCCCAGGGATATCCAGGCCAGGATCCGGAGCGGGGCTACCGCAGCGGAAGTCGCCGAGCTCTCCGGGCTGCCCTTGGCGAACGTTCAACGCTACGAGGGACCTGTCCTTGCCGAGCGTGAGTACGTGGTCCGCCAGGCGCGGGGCATCGAAGTTGCCTCTCCCGCCCCCGGCCACGACATGTACCGTTCGGTCTTCGGCGACCACCCGGCAACGCTTGGCGACATGGTCGACCACCGGTTGTCCGCCCACGGCATTGACTCCGCCACCGTCGAATGGGACTCGTGGCGCCGTCCTGACGGTTCCTGGACCGTCGTCGCGCGTTTCGAAACGGTCCCGGGGACCCATGGAAACATCGGCGAGGAACCGCCCGCCATGTGGACCTTCAGCCCCCAACGCAAGTCACTTCAGAACGCCAACCGTTGGGCGCAGCAGCTCAGCGAACTTGAGCCGTTGGACGGACCTGTGCCCGCCCGTCGGCTGGCCGCCGTTTCGGACCGGCCCTTCGATTTTGAGAACGACGCCGAATCGGCCGCCCGTGCGGCCGCCAAGGAATCGGACAGCCTGCTGGAGATGCTCCGCTCACGCCGTGGACAGCGGTTGGGCGTGGACGAAGACGGCGATGATGCCCTCGCGGTCCTGCTGAGCAATGTTCCGGCAGCCCACCCACGTCCCGGCGAAGAGGTGGAGGAGGTCCTCGCAGAAGCAGGCGAGGACTCCCCCGAACCGACCCCCGCCGCCCCGGAAGAACCTGCACGCAAGGACGGCCGGCCTTCCATGCTTTCCCGGCTGAGCCTGGCCCCACGGCACGCCGGCCCCGAGGATGACGACGATTCCTTGAAGCTGCACCACGGCGTCAGCACGGACACCCGGGAGATCACGGTGGTGGCCAGCCCCATGCGCCCGGTCACTTCCCTGGCTGGACGGAAGCCTGCCGGGCTGGACGAACTCTTGGGCGGCAGCACCAATGCCAATCCACGGAGTGAGGACGGGCCCACCGGCGATGAGGCGGAAGGAATCCCCGAGCAAGGGGCTGACGACGCCAAGGACCATGAGGGCGGCAAGGACGCTGAGGCTCCTGCTGAGCGCCAGCCCTCGCGGCCCAAGCGGTCCAGCATCCCGAGTTGGGACGAGATCGTTTTTGGAGCCCGCGGGGACTAGCTGCGCAGGCGGCTACTGCCGTGGAAGTTCGCCGGCCCCGGGCCAGAGGCACGCGTCGACGTCGAACGGAAGCGGCTGGTCCCCTCCAGCCATCAGGTTGGCACCATGGGCTGTGACCCGTCGCATGTAGTGCCGGCGGCAAAGGGTTTCGTAGCCCACCACACCCGCGAAGGGTGCATCGTCGGCGGCGGCGACATCGCCCACCATCACCTGTTCACCTTCGACCACCATGATGCCGTTCAGGGTGCGTGCGTTCTGGGTTGCCCGGCGGCCGCACCAGCACAATGCTTCGACCTGCAGGACCTGGACTTTGTCGGCGAGCTCTATAAGCCGTTGTGAGCCAGGGAACAAGCGTGTGCGGAAGTCGGACGTGATTCCGAAAGCGAAGACATCCACGTCCATCTCGTCCACAACCCGCGCCAGCTGCTCAACCTGGGACGGTGAGAACTGGGCCTCGTCGCAGATGAGGTAGTCGACACGCAGTCCACTGGTACGGCGGACCACTACTTCGTCCCAAAAGTCCGTGCCGCTTTCTACCTCAACGGCGTCGGTGCGCAGGCCCAACCGGCTGGAAATCGTGGAGTCCCCCGCGCGGTCGTTGCAGCTGAAGCGAATGCCACCACGGCCGCGTGCGCGGTGGTTGTGATCCATTTGCAGGGCGAGAGTGGACTTTCCGCAGTCCATGGTGCCCGAGAAGAAGACCAGCTCAGCCACGCTTGCCCTTCCTACCGGCAGCGGCAAAGCACAGCAGCGGCACTTCGCGTTCCGTCTTGGTCAGCGATCCATGCTGTCCCACCACTTCCAGGGCTGCGGGCCGGACACGGCGGGTGTCGTAAAGTGCCAGGGTGTCGCGGGCCGCGATCATCACATCACCGATGCGGGGAGCAACTTCCGGGCGCACTGCGCCAAACAAACCGGCTTCCACTGCCTGGTCGCGGGTGAAAGCCCAGATACGCTCGCCAAACCGCTTCCGCCAGGCGGCAAGGAGCGCATCGCGGTGGGAATCGGTGGCGTCAGGTTCAAGGTAGAGATGCACCATGCGGGGTTCCCCGGCGGTGTGCCGGACACCGGCTACCAGCGGCTCCTCGGCGGAGTAGTCGATCCGCTGGGATTCGGGAACGTCCAGCATGCCGTGGTCACCGGTGAGCAGGATAGTGGTTCCCGCGGGGAGTGTTGCCGAGAGCCTTTTCACGGTGGAGTCGAGCTCTTCGAGCTGGTGCTCCCAGCGGTCCGACTGGCAGCCGTAGCGGTGGCCGGCCTTGTCGAGCTCGTTGAGGTAGAAGTACATCAGCGACCTTCCACCCCCGGACATGGCTTCCGCTGCCGCGGCAGTCCGGGCATGCAGGGTAGTGCCGCCCACAAAGCGGCTGCCACGGAGTGCTGCCTGGGTCATCGGGGAATTGCCGAACTGTGGAAGGCTGACGGTCACGACGTCCACCTCGGACGCCACGCGTTCAAAAACGGTGGCGTTGGGCTGCCACGTCGCCGGGTCTACCGCTGAATCCCAATTGCCCAGGAGGTTGACCACCTTGTCCTGAGCGGGGTCCAGGACGTCGTAGCCCACCATCCCGTGCTGTCCCGCGGGCAATCCCGTACCTAGGCTCGCCAGGGAGGCCGCCGTGGTGCTGGGGAATGCGGAGTCGATCCACTGCGGGACATTTCCCTGGCCCCCGGCAAGGACCGACCGCAGGAAGGGAGTGTGGGAGGTCTTCTGCTTCAACAGGCTCCGACCCAGTCCGTCGGCGAGAACGACGCAGACCCGTTGCGATGAGGGCAACTGGAGCTGGTTGGTGAACCCCGGCAAGCCAAGGGCAGCCGCAGAACTGCTAAGGACCTCGGCTATCGACTTGGTCCCGAACAAGGGAGGTGCGGGAATGTCGGAGGAGCGGCCTGTCTGTGCCGTTTCGCTCAACGCTGGTGTCCGCGGCTCAGGCGGTTGCTGAAGACCCCTGACCGGGGCCTGGGAGCCGGGATGGTGGCGTGCTGGACCGGAGCAGGGTTGCCCGTGTTGACCGCGCGCAGGGCCCGGGCAAAGAGCTTCGCGTCCTGCACCGCCTGCAGGCCATCGGCTTCGGCGCTGATGCGCAGGACGATGTCTTCCTGGGCGATGGTTCCGCTGTAGCCGTGATCAGCTTCGCACTGTGGATCCCCACAACTGGCGGGCCCCATGTCGAGCCTTTGGCCACCCGACCAGGCGATGGAGACGGTCAGTTCCCGGACGGGGTCGGAGGACTTGTAGTCCTGCGGCTGGGAGTACATGTAGCTGAGGACCACCGAACGGATCTGGGCCACAGGCACGGACTCGGTGGAGATCTGCGCGACGATCTGCTCCCCCGCTTCGTCCAGTTGCTGGTCGTCAACGTGCGTGATGACCAGCATGTCCTCGGTCAGCACCAGGACGGTGATGTGGCGGCGGACCTCGGCCCGGTCGAAGTGTGTTTCCAGGTGCACCAGATGGGACAGGCACTCGCGGCCGTCCAGGGCGTCATCAACGACGTCCGCCACCAGCCGCGGATAGAACCCCGCCTGCTGCAGCGCCTGGTCCAGGCTTTGTCCCTGCGTGGCGTGGTTGTGCGCGGCAGGGTTCCCGGTGCTGGACGGGCGGGATTGAGGCGTCGGAGACTGGGTGCTCATTCCCCCATTTTCACAGATCGCTGGGTGACTTCCTAACCGCGATGGCCGTTGCTGTGGCTAACCGCGCATGGCCCGACGGGCACTGTCCGTGCGCTGGGCCGCGTTGCCTATCCACACGTCGGCAGCCAGGATCGTGGCTCCTGCCGGTCCGGCAAGCACCGGATTGAACTCAACCAGCGCAATGCCCGGATGGTCATCCTTGAGCTTTGCCAGTCGCGCGGCGACGTCCTCCAACGCTTCAACGTCCACAGCCGGCAGCCCCTGGTAGCCGAAGAGTTTCCGGGACGCGCGTGGTGAACGGATCACGTCATGCAGGTCCGCCGCGGAAAGTGGGGGCACCCTATGCGCCCAATCGTCCAGCAGGTTCACGGCGTCGCCAGCCAGTCCAAAGGAGAGCACCGGGCCAAGCAGGGGGTCTTCCATGGCGCGGAAAGTGCATGCCTGGCCCACCGGGGCCATGGCCTGAACTTCCAGCGCCGGCGATCCGTAGGGCTCGAGTGCCCGGCGCATCTGCGCGATGTTTTGCCGCAGGGATTCGGGGTCCTGGATGTCCAGCCGGACGCCGCCCAGGTCCAGCCGGTGACGGAGAGCCGGATCTGTGGTCTTCAGGACCACGGGCCATCCGGCTTTGTCCGCGGCGGCCACGGCCCCATCCGGCGTAGCAAAGCCGAAGGTGGGGACCACCTCAATTCCGTAGCCACCCAGCAACGCCGCAGCAGCACCGGCGTCGAGCTTCCTTAGCTTCTCGCCGGTCACGCCGGCGAGCATCGCCGCCAGGGTCTCGTGGGTGCCATCGACGTCGCAGCCCTCCGGTTCGACAAAGAGTCCCTGGTCCCGGTCGCGCCATTGCGCGTACCGGACGATCGCCGCCAGGGCTGCAACGGCCGCGCCGGCATTGGAGTAGCAAGGCAGCGCGGGTTTGCCTGACAAGCCCACCATGCCCTCCACATGAACCGAAAAATCCAGGATCCCGGTGAAGGCGGCCACCACTGGTTTGCCCGCCTCGGCGCTGCATTCGGCAAGTACCCCCGCCAAAGCCTCCACGGTGAGGCCGCGCGCGGGGAGGAGGGCCGCGACGACGGCGTGCACGGACTCGTCCGCGAGGCTCTCCTGGAGGCTGGCCCGCAGGGCGGGCAATGCCAGCGACATGCCGGCGTCGAGATCCACATCCGTTACCAGGCGATTGACGTCGAGGCCGAGGGGAACCGCGGTGTCGGCCACCACTTTGCCCAGCGCCACGGAATTCGAGTACACGGCAAGGCCGGGACCTTTGGGCAGTGCCTGCGTGGACACGATCTGCGCGATGTCCATGAGCTGTTCGATGGTCTCGACACGGATGACGCCGGCCTGCCGCATCATGGCGTCCACCGCCGCGCCCGGCGCCTGGGTGGTCCGGACCTCGTGGCCCGGTGGCAGGCTGAGTCCGGTGACATCGGACTTGGCCACGATGACGGGCTTGCTGCGGGACAAGCGCCGCGCCAAGCGGGAGAACTTTCGGGGGTTGCCGATGGATTCCAGGTAGAGGCCTACGGCGGAGGTATCGGCGTCGTCCTCCCAATATTGCATGGCGTCGTTGCCTGAAACGTCGGCGCGGTTGCCGGCGGAGAGGAAAGAGGACAACCCGAGCCGACGGCGGCTGGCGGCCGCGTAGACGGCCACTCCGACGGCCGCCGATTGGCTGAACAGGCCCAGGCTGCCCCTGGGCGGCATAGTGGGTGCCATGGAAGCGTTCAGCGACACGGAAGGGTGGGTGTTCAGTATCCCGAGGGACTCCGGGCCGATGACACGCATGCCATTGGCCCGGGCGCGCCGGACCAACTCGTGCTGGCGGAGGAGCCCGCGTTCACCGTCGTCGGCGAATCCGGCCGTCGCCACCACGATGCCCTTCACGCCCGCTGCAGCGCAGTCGTCAACCACCTTGGGCACTTCGTCGTAGGGGACGGCGATGATGGCAAGCTGAACCGGGTCAGGGATCTCGGACAATTTGGCGTAGGACATCATGCCGGCCAGTTCCAGGGCTTCCGGGTTGACGGCGTACACCGGGCCCGTGAAGCCGCCTTCAATGATGTGTTCCAGCAGCTGGTAGCCCACCGTCCCCCACTTGCGGCTGGCACCGATAACAGCAACGGACGACGGCGACAACAGGTCGCGTACGCTGCGTGCCTCTGCGCGGTGCTCCCGGGACTCCATGACGGCGCGGGATTTCTCTGTGGGGTCGATGTTGAACTCAACGCTGACGACGCCGTCGTCGAATTGCCGTTTGAGGTCGTAGCCGGCGTCCGCGAACACCATGAGCATCTTCCGGTTGTCCGGGAGGACCTCGGCGGTGAAGCGGCGGATGCCGTTTTCGCGGGCGGCTACGGCCAGGTGCTCCAGGAGGATCGAGCCAATGCCCCGGCCCTGGTGTGCGTCGGAAATGTTGAAGGCGACTTCGGCTTCCAGCGGATCGTCAAGCCGGTCGTACCGTCCAATGCCCATGATCTCGCCACCGATGGTGATCACGAACGCCACCCGGTTGATGTGGTCCACTTCGGTGAACCGCCGCACTTCCTTGCCGGAGAGCCTGGGCTTGAAGGAGAAGAACCGCATGTAGATGGAAGCCTGCGACTGGCCGGCGTGGAATGCCTGCAGCGCATCTGCGTCCTCGGGCCGTATCGGCCGCAGGTGGGCTGTGCCGCCGTCGCGCAGGACGACATCGGCCTCCCAATATTCCGGATAAATGCCGACGCCGGGCTGATCCACCATAGGCTTAGCCTAGCTAAAACATCCGCAGTACGACTTTCAAGGATCCACCGACCCCATGGCCCGCAGCCAAACTCCCGCACGCAAAGGCGAGCCCCTCGGCGATTTCACCGAGAACATCGTCGATATCGACGTCACTTCCGAGATGGAGGGCTCCTTCCTGGAGTATGCCTACTCGGTGATTTATTCGCGCGCCCTCCCCGACGCACGCGACGGACTGAAGCCTGTCCAACGTCGCATCCTGTACATGATGGCGGACATGGGTTTGCGCCCTGACCGCGGACACGTCAAGAGCGCACGCGTGGTGGGCGAAGTCATGGGTAAGCTCCACCCGCACGGCGACGCGGCGATCTACGACGCCATGGTGCGCATGGCCCAGGACTTCTCCCTCCGCCTTCCGCTGATCGATGGTCACGGCAACTTCGGCTCGCTCGACGACGGTCCGGCCGCCCCGCGTTACACCGAGGCCCGGCTCGCGGCCGCTGCGCTGACCATGACCGACCACCTCGACGAAGACGTGGTGGACTTCGTCCCCAACTACGACAACCAGTTGACGCAGCCGGACGTCCTCCCGGCAGCGTTCCCCAACCTGCTGGTCAACGGCACCACCGGTATCGCTGTGGGCATGGCCACCAACATGGCGCCCCACAACCTGGTGGAGGTCATCGCCGCAGCACGTCACCTGATTGCCAACCCCGATGCCACGCTCGAGGACATCATGCGGTTCGTCCCCGGACCCGACCTCCCCACCGGCGGCCGGATCGTGGGCCTGGACGGAATCCGCGACGCCTATGCAACGGGACGGGGTTCCTTCAAGACCCGCGCCAAAGTGGAAGTGGAACAGCTTTCCGCCCGCCGCACCGGACTTGTGGTCACCGAGCTCCCGTACATGGTGGGCCCGGAAAAGGTCATCGAGAAGATCAAGGACGCCGTCAACGCCAAGAAGCTGACCGGCATCAGCGATGTGGTGGACCTGACGGACCGGAACCACGGCCTCCGGCTGGTCATCGAGTTGAAGAACGGCTTCAACCCGAACGCCGTCCTCCAGCAGCTGTACCGCTATTCGCCCATGGAAGATTCCTTCGGCATCAACAACGTGACCCTGGTGGACGGCCAGCCGCAGACACTTGGCCTGCTGCAGTTGCTCCAGGTGTACGTTGAGCACCGCCTCAATGTGGTGCGCCGCCGGACCTCGTTCCGCCTGGGCAAGAAGAAGGACCGCCTCCACCTGGTGGAGGGCCTGTTGATCGCGATCGTGGACATCGACGAGGTCATCCAGATCATCCGTTCCTCCGACGAGGCTTCGGCTGCGCGTGAGCGGCTGATGTCCATTTACGACCTCACCGAGATCCAGGCGAACTACATCCTGGAACTGCGCCTGCGGCAACTGACCAAGTACTCGCGGCTGGAACTGGAGAAGGAACAGGACGAGCTGCGCCGCGAAATCGAAGCACTCGAAGCCATCCTCGCTTCCGACGAGCTGCTCAGGGACCTTGTGTCCGGCGAGCTCGGAGTGATCGCCGAGAAGTACGGCACTCCCCGGCGCACCGTGCTCCTTGAATCTGAAGCTGTCTCGCCCACAGTGGCCGCCGCACTCGCAGCCGCGGCACCAGGACCCAAGGGCAAGGGCGCGGCACTTCCACTGGAGATCCCGGATGACCCCTGCTGGGCTTTGCTCAGCACCTCGGGCCAGATCGCCAGGACTTCCAACCAGGAACCGTTGGCGGAGGCCGGTCCACGGGCGAAGCACGATGTGTTCCGTTCGGTCGTGAAGACCACCGCCCGCGGCGAAATCGGTGCCGTCACTTCCCAGGGCCGGATGCTCCGGCTGCAGGTGATGGACATGCCTGCCCTGCCGCCGGTCTCCGGCCTCCCCAACCTGGCAGGGGGCGTGCCCGCCAAGGACTTCATCACCTTGACCAAGGGCGAGACCCTGGTTGCTTTCGTGCCCTTGGACTCCGTCCTGGCGATCGGAACCGTCCAGGGCGTCGTGAAGCGCGTGCAGCCCGACTACCCGCTTAACCGCGAGGATTGGGAAATTATCGCCCTCAAGGACAAGGACTCGGTACTCGCCGTGGAAGCGGCGCAGGAGGACGACGTCGATCTCGTCTTCGTGACCAGGCAGGCCCAATTGCTGCGGTTCAGTGCCTCCAACGTCCGCCCGCAGGGACGGACAGCAGGCGGCATGGCCGGGATCAAGCTGGCCGCAGGCGACGAAGTCATCCACTTCGGCGCCGTGCGCGCCAACGATCCAGCCGCCGTCGTGGTGACCATTGCCGGCACCAACGGCGCTTTGCCGGGGACGGCACCGGGAACTGCCAAGGTGACGGCGTTCGATGAGTATCCGGCGAAGGGCCGCGCCACCGGTGGCGTGCGCGTCCACCGCTTCCTCAAGGGCGAAGACACGCTGCTCCTGGCGTGGGCCGGGCACGGTCCGGCCAAGGCGTCCTCCGCAGCCGGCGTGGCCAGGGCATTGCCCCACGAGCACGGGCGCAGGGACGGATCCGGGGTTCCGTTGTCGCAGCCTGTGGAAGCAATCGGGCCCAGCATGGCGTGGACTGAAGCCGCCGAATAGCTTGTTGATGGCGAAAAGCAGGGCCGGCGGTCACAACCGCCGGCCCTGTTGCCTTTCCCAGGCAGTGAAACCAGGAACCACTCAGATGCCTTGGTTGAGGCTCAGAATGTTGCCTTCACTGTCCAGGAACCATGCAGCTGCGGTGCCATCGGGCATCGTGGCGATGCCGTTCTCGGTTTTCAGTCCGGGGAAGTCGTAGTCCTCAAACTTCACTCCTTTGTCCCGCAGTTCCGCGACCGCGGCAGCGACGTCGTCCACCATCCAGCCTATTTGGGTGTTCTTTGCCGTCCCCGCATTGGACGTCTGATAGATGAAAAACCCGGTTCCGTCGCCGCACCTGTATTGAAGGTTGTCATCGGCGTCCGGGTTCTCCGGTTCCAGTCCCAGTTTCTCGCTGTAGTAAGCGCGGGCCCGGGCTATGTCCTGTGCCGGTAGGACGGCACCAACCTGCTGATCCTTGAGCATGTTTTTCTCTTTCCGGCTCTCCTCCCGGAACGAACTTTACTCCTGCCCGTGATGGGAAGTAATTGGAAACCGGCACCGTTTTTCGGCGTAGGCGGGGAGGCCGGGGCAGTTCGGCTTAGACTGGCGACATGCCGATCATCCCTGATGAAAAAGACTGGACCTGGGTGCTCTCAGAGCCCTGCCCCGAGTGCGGTTTCGACCCCGCCACGGTGACCCCATCAACAGTGCCGGGCACTGTCCTTAACATGCTGCCGCGGTGGCGGGCGGTCCTGCGTCGCGAGGATGTTGCGGTAAGGCCCAACGACCACACATGGTCCACGTTGGAGTATGCGTGCCATGTGCGCGACGTCTTTAGCCTGTTCGACCAGCGGCTGAACCTGATGCTGGCCGAAGAGGATGCACAGTTCGCCAATTGGGACCAGGACCAGGCAGCCATCGACGGCGAGTACGGTTCGGCAGACCCCCGGACCGTGGCCGACGAACTGGAAGCCGAGGGCGCCACCATCGCCGAGTCCTTTGCCCGGGTCCGGGAGGAAGACTGGGAGCGGACAGGAACGCGCAGCAACGGCTCAGCCTTCACCGTGCTGACGTTCTCGCAGTACTTCCTCCACGACGTCGTCCACCACCTGCACGACGTGGACGGCTAGAGCATCTTCTCCCACGTCATGCTGCGGTTGACCGGCTCGTAGCCCATTCCGAGGTAGAGCTCCAAGGCGCCGGTGGGGTTGGCCGAGTCGACATCGAGGGAGGCGACGTCCATCCCGGCCTGCGAGTACCGGCTCATGGCGTCTGCCAGGAGGGCCTGGGCGATTCCCCTGCCCCGGTAGGCACGTCGGACGCCCAGGAGCTCGGTGTACCCCTCCTTGAAACCGCGGTCACGTGCCGCGTCCGGGTCGTGGCTGGCCAGCTGGTAACCCACAACCTCACCCGTGGCCTGGTCGAGCACCACTGTGCTGAGATCATGCCGCGCAGTGGGTTCGCCGATAGTGAACCGCCACGACTCCTCGTCCCTGGGTTCGCTTCCCCAATGGTCCCGGAAAGCATCGTTATGGGCCTGCCGTACTGGTTCGAACAGGGATGGTTCCAGTGTCCGCAGTTCAAGTCCCCCACCGAGGGGAGCGTGGGGCAGCGCCGTGGATAGCGGCCGGTGCATCTCGTTGAACCAGCGCACTGCCCCGTAGCCGTGTCCCATCAGGAGCGTGGCCTGGTGCTCGTGCTGCTCTTCAGTTTGGATGCGCAACCGGGGCGGTGCCGTCGTGTGTCCCGCTGCCTGATCGTCGTCGAAGCGCCTCCGCACTTGCTCTTCCTGCCACACCAGCACGGCGGAGCCAATACCGCGCTGCTGCCACTCCGGGTCAACGCATGCCATCCCGGTGGCTTTGTCGCCGTCCGGGTTCTTGGTGATGCGTCCATAGGCGCGTGCCACCCCGTCGGCGTCGAAGCCCAGCAGCGTACTGGCTTGCGGAGGATTCTTGCTGGACTCGAGGACATGGATCAGGTCGCCGCGCTTTTCATACCAGGCGGGACGTTCAACGGCGGCCGTCCTGGCGATCAGTCCGGCCCAGTTGTCCAGGTCCCCCGTGGAGGCCGGCCGCCACTGGAGGCCCGTCACGACGACGTCGGGCATGGCTTGGCTTGCTGCTTCGAAAGGCATGCCAACAGGCTACTGAGGAGTAGCCCTTCCCACCAGCTCCGCCGCGCCCGCGCCAGTGGCCGCAGCAGTTCCCGCCGCACCCAGCTCCAGGCGCGCGTCCGCCGGATCGATATCCTCGGGATTGTGGGTGACAAGGACCACTGTGACGTCCTTGAGTCCCTTGCGGAGGATGGCCATCATTTCCCGGGCCGAGCCGGCGTCCAGGTGGGCAGTGGGCTCGTCCAGAAGCAATATGGAGGCCCCGGTGAGAAGAGTCCTGGCCATCGCGAGCCGCTGTCGTTCCCCGCCGCTGAGGAAGGACCCGCCAGGTCCAACCCGGGCGTCGAGCCCGCCCGGCAATGACTCCACCACAACGTCCAGTCCGACGTCCGCCAGCGCCTTGTGCATGTCCGCCTCACTGGGTTTGGCCGACGCGGACCGGCTCAGCAGGAGGTTCCCACGGATCGTGGAATCGAAGAGGTGAGCCTCCTGCGGGCACCACGCTGCGGTGCCCGTCAGTTTCGCCGTTCCCTGCGTCAATGGAAGGAAGCCCAGCAGTACCGACAGGAGCGTGGATTTTCCTGCGCCGGAAGGTCCTGTAACGGACAGCCAGCGGCCGGGTCCTGCTTCCGCCGTGAGGCCTGCGAACACGTTCGGACCTCCAGGCCATGCCGCGGCAGCTCCCCTCAACTCCAGTCCCGCTTTGCCGGTGCGGTCAGGAAGCGGCCGGGGGCCGCCGTCGGCGTCTTCCGAAGTGGTCGTGGCGTCCAAGGCTCCGGAAGCAGCCACCCGGCCAAGGACGGCTGCGAGCGCGGGGGCTTGGCGCACCGCGGACACGATGCCACCGAAGGGTTCCACCAGCGCCAGCAGCATCAAGACGATCACGGCTACGAGTTCGGGTGCTGCGGAGCCGTTGGCTACCGAGGGAGCACTGAGGACACCCGCCCACAGGGCTGCCAGCGAGCACGCCAGGACGATCACAGCTTGTCCGAGCCCTTCGGCCCATGCCGAGCGCTGGGCGGAGACGGTGGCGGCGCGGTCCTTGCTCCGGAGGTCCTGGAGGACGGGTTCCCCCACCCCGTTGCCTGCGAGGTCAGCACGTGCGTCCAGGGCCGCAGCGACACCTTTCAGCACCACGGAGCGCACCTGCTGTTCTGATTTTGCGGCGTTCCTGTCGGCCAGGACGGCAAGGAGCGGAGCAAACGCCAGCCCGATGACTGACACCAGCACCACGGCGGGCACTGCTGCGGGCATGACGAGGGCGGTGGCGATGATGGCAGCTCCGCTGACTCCTGCTGCGGTGGCCGGAGGCAGTGCAACGCGAGGCAGGAGGTCGCGGAGGGTGTCGACGTCGTCCACGATGGACCCCAGTACGTTGCCGCCTTGGAGGAGCCGACGAAGGGAGAGTGCCCTCCGGCTCAGTGTTGCCCAGAGGGCGCCCCGGAGGCGGGTCATGGCAGCGAACACGGCGTCGTGGGCCAGCAGGCGCTCGCAGTACCGCAGGACTGCCCGCCCTATACCGAAAAACCTGACACCCACTATCGCGCCGAGCAGGTAGAGGATGGGCGGCTGCTCGCTGGCCCTGATGATCAGCCATCCGGACAGTCCGGACAGTGCCACGGCGAACAAGGCGGCCAGGACTGCGACGACACCGGCGGCGGCGAACTTCCAGCGGACGGGTTTCAGGACGCCGAGCAGGCGTTGAAGGCTTCCGGACCGGTGCGCGGCCGGCACGAGGCCGTCCTGGCCTGCGGAGTTATTCGCAGGGCTAGCTTCCGCGTGGCCCCCGGCGGGGAGTACGGCGCCCTCCCCCATCGGTGGTGCCGGGTACGGGTGCTTGCGCCCCACGGGCACCAGGTGGTCGGCGAGCGCCCGGGTGGCGGCGTCGTGGGCCACCAGGATCACCGTGACCGAGCCGCGGAGTGATTCGATGGCGTTCCGCACCACGCTGGCGGAGTAGTGGTCCAGGTGGGCGGTGGGCTCGTCGAGCAGCAACAGGGTGGCTCCGGCTTCCACACGCGCCAGCCCGCGGGCCAGTGCCACACGGCGGAGTTCGCCTGGGCTCAGCTCAGCGGCGTGCTTGGCCGCCAGGTGGTCTGCTGAGGTCTTCTTCAGGACACGCGCGGCAGCTTCGGCGGTGTTGCCGTCGTAGCCGTCCAGGTAGAGCTCAATTTCCTGCTGGACGGTTTCGGCTGCCATGACAGGATGCTGTGGCACCCATGCCACGGTTCCTTGTCCTGCGCCCCTAACGTGCCCGGTGACCGCTGTACCCGTTCCCGGCCCGATGAGCCCGGCCAGGACAGCGAGGACGGTGCTCTTTCCGGTCCCACTGTCCCCGTCCAGGGCGGTGATCCTGCCCTGTTGCGCGGTAAAGCTGAGGGGCCCGACGGCGGCCGCGGACCTGCCGCTGTACGTTACCGAAAGATCGGTCACCACGGTGTCGGCCTGTCCTGGCGTCCCGGGGCTTGATTGCAGTCGCTGGTGCGTGGGAGCTCCCAGCACGGCATTGGTGGTTTCGAGGGCGGCGCGGCCGTCATCGCTGGCATGGTGGGCGGTACCCAGTTCCCGGAGGGGCAGGTAGCAATCGGGGGCAAGGATCAATGCCAACAGCCCTGCTTCCAAAGCCATGTCCCCAGCGACGAGCCTGACACCGATGAACACGGCAACAACAGCTACGGAGATCGTGGCTATGAGCTCCAAGGCAAGCGCCGAAAGGAAGGCGGTGCGGAGGGTGCCCATGGTTCGGCTGCGGTATTGCTCGGAGATATCCTCCAGGGCTGCGCGTTGCTCGCTGGCACGGCCCAGGCCCACCAGGACCGGCAGGCCTTTGGCGAGCTCAAGAATGTGCCCGGAGAGCTTCCGCAGAGTGGTCTGCGCGTCGCGGACACTGTCCTCGGTGTGCCGGCCGATCAGGACCATAAACAACGGAACCAAGGGAACGGTCAGGACGATCACCACTGCGCTGACCCAGTCTGCAAACAGGATACGGGCACCGATCAGCAACGGCACCGTTGCGCAGTTCACCAAGGCGGGCAAGTATTGCGTGTAATAGTCGTCCAGCGCGTCCAGGCCGCGCGTCGTGAGGATCGCCAGGCCGCCGTCGTTCATTCCCCCTACCGGTGAAGCGGCACCGTCAGCCAGTGACCGCCGCAACAGCCCGGCGCGCAACTCTTCCTTGACGCCCAGGGCGGCCCGGCGGGAGGCAATCCCCTGGCCCCACACAGTCAGCGACCGCAGGACAGCACCCACAGCACCCCAGACCAGTCCGCTGTTCCAATCCCCCGACCCGGAGGCGAGGCCTGCCAGCATCACCGCCACCGCCTGCGCCATCAGCACCAGGGACAATGCCTTGAGGGCGGACAGCAGGCCGATCGTGTAGAGGGCGGAGCGGGTAGCCGGGCCGGAAGGGAACACGGGTTTCATCGGCGTTCAGGCTCCTGGGCGCGTTCGCTTGTCAGACTGGTTACCGGCTGCTCCCGGTTCCTTCGAAAC
The DNA here is from genome assembly GCF_059090325.1 of Arthrobacter sp. B0316-5-4. Classification (NCBI taxonomy): domain Bacteria; kingdom Bacillati; phylum Actinomycetota; class Actinomycetes; order Micrococcales; family Micrococcaceae; genus Arthrobacter; species Arthrobacter sp. B0316-5-4. Next base: position 135,781 of record NZ_JBNHFN010000002.1, on the reverse strand, counting down.
CAGGACCTTCGCGGCGATCGCCGGCAGGAACCCATGTGCTTCGGGGATGTGCGCTGCACTGACGCGCCGCCGGAATACCCAGTACGTCCAGGACTGGTAGGCAATCACCAGCGGCAGCCCAACTGCGGCAACAATGCTCATCAGGCCCAGTGTGTAGTCCGAGGACGAAGCGTTGGAGATGGTCAGGTTGAAGGCCGGATCGATCGTGGAAGGAATGACCACCGGGAACGCTGCACCAAAGATCGAGGCGGTGGCGCAGACAATGAAGGCGCCGAGGGCACTAAATGCCCGGCCTTCAGATCCGGCCCGCGCCAACTGCCAAGCCAGGACTACGGCAACCACCGCAGCGGCCACCAGGGCCCAGGTCCACGGCTCCCCGCTCAGGAACTGCACCGCCAGCATCCAGCCGAACATCGGCAGCACCGCCACCGGGACCAGCCGCACAAACCAGCGGCGCGCCCGGTGCCGCACATTGCCGTCGGTCTTCAGCGCCAGGAAGGCCAAGGCGTGAACCAGGGCGAACGCCACAACACCGAACCCGCCGAGGAGCGCGTACCCGCTGAACCATGACATGGGGCCACCCACGCGGTCCCCGTTGTCGTTCAACGGCAGGCCCGTTGTTGTCAGCGCCAAGGCGGCGCCGATACCGAAGGCGGCAACGAAGGAGCCGACGGCGATGGCGCAGTCCCAGCGGTTGCGCCAACGGACGGAGTCAACCTTGCCCCGGTACTCGAAGGCGACCGCACGGAAGATCAGGGCCACGAGGACGCACAGCAGCGGCAGGTACAACGCCGAGAACAAGGACGCGTACCAGAGAGGGAACGCAGCGAAGGTTGCACCGGCCGCAGTGAGCAGCCACACCTCATTGCCGTCCCACACCGGACCAATCGTGTTCAACAGAACTCGGCGATCGGTGTTGTTGCGTGCGAACAGCTTCATGAGCATGCCGACGCCGAGGTCAAAGCCCTCCAGGAAGAGGTAGCCGGTCCACAGAACGGCGATGGCCACGAACCAGATAGTTGGCAATAGTTCCATTGTCAGTTTCCCTTGGCTTCTAGTAGGCGAATGCCAGGACGTCGTCGCCGGACTTGTCCGGGCCGTCGTCGTTCTTGTCGTGCTTGTCCGTGTCCTTGGCGTGGGCAAGTTCAGGCATCGCCGACGCCGCTCCGCCGCGGATGTACTTGACCAGCAGTTTCACTTCAACCACCAGAAGCACGGCGTAGATGGCGGTAAGGACCACCAGCGAGGTCATGAGTTCACCCGCGCTGACCCCTGGTGAGACAGCTGCCGCGGTAAACATGAAGACCTGGTCGATACCGTTCATGTCAGGATTCGGGGCAACCACGAAGGGTTGGCGTCCCATCTCCGTAAAGATCCACCCGGCCGCGTTGGCCCCGAAGGGAGCAAGGATCCCGAAGACCGCCAGGCGCATGAGCCACTTGGACTGGGGCACCACGCCCTTGCGGGTGACCCACAGGGCCAGCAGGGCCGCAAGTGCTGCGATACCACCGAAGCCGATCATCATGCGGAAGCCCCAGTACGTCACTTCCATCACGGGAACATACTGGATCTCCTGGCCGGCGCGCTCGCCGTAGAGCGGGTTGTCCGGCAGGTGGGTCCCGTACTTTTCCTTGTATTCGCCGAGCAAGCTGTTGACGCCCTTGACCTCGGTGGTGAAGTCACCCTTGGCCAGGAAGGACAGGATGCCCGGGACTTCGATGACCGCCACAATGTCGTCACAGTTGGAGGCGCCGAGGTTGCCCACGCTCAATACCGAGAAGCCGGTGCCATCGTGGCAGGCCGCTTCGGCAGCGGCCATCTTCATGGGCTGCTGTTCAAACATCAGCTTGCCCTGGAGGTCGCCGGTGATGGCAGTTCCGGCGAAGGAAATCATGGCCACCACGGCACCGATCCTCAGCGATGTCATCCACACGGTGTAGTCGGCCTTGTCGCGGCCTGGAATCGCAGCCTCACCTGGGATCAGCTTGCCGTCTGCACCCACCACGTCTATGCCGTCGTGGCGCCTGCGCCACAGGTGGTACCAGGCAATTCCCAGCAGGAAGGCACCAGCAACGGCCAGTGCGCCGAACAGGGTGTGCGGTACTGCAACCAGGGCTGTGTTGTTGGTGAAGACTGCCCAGGCGTCTGTCATGACGGGACGCCCATCCACCATCTCAACACCAACGGGGTGCTGCATCCAGGAGTTGGCCACGATGATGAAGTACGCGGAAAAGACCGAGCCGATCACGGCAATCCACAGGCAGGCCAGGTGGACGCCGCGTTTGAGCTGCTTCCAGCCGAAAATCCATAGTCCGAGGAACGTGGATTCCACGAAGAAGGCCAGCAGCGCCTCAAGGGCCAGTGGAGCGCCGAAGACGTCGCCCACGAACCGGCTGTACTCACTCCAGGCCATACCGAACTGGAATTCCTGCACGATTCCGGTTGCCACGCCCATGATGAAGTTGATGAGGAACAGCTTTCCCCAGAACTTGGTCATGCGCAGGTACTCGGGCTTGCCGGTGCGGTACCAAAGGGTCTGGATGATGGCCACCACCAGGCCGAGGCCAATGGTGAGTGGCACCATCATGAAGTGGTAGACGGTAGTGATGCCGAATTGCCAGCGTGCGATTTCCAAAGCGTCCATGGCTGTCCTTTGTGCGGTGGACCGAAGTGCAGTGACGGTACTTCTACGTTCTGTAGAAAACTTGTCTTCTACACAGTGTAGAACAAATGGCGGCAGACCAAACCCATTCTTCAAGTGGCGTTACGCACGCGCAAGGCCCTTCTCCGGCCCGCGGCGCGCCGATAGTTCTACCTGACGTAGAATGAAGAGTTGAAAAGCGGTAAATTAGTGAATGAATGTTGGATCGTCGCACCGGGCAGCAGAAGTGCTGTTGTTGGGATGCGGAAGGTAGGGACGTATTGATGGCAAGTCTTGGGGAACTGGAACGGGCAGTCATGGATCTGCTCTGGGCAGGCCAGGAGGCTGCAACTGCCAACACGCTGCGCGACCTGCTCGCGCAGGATTCCGAGGCCGGCGACGGCTCGGCGGGGCACCAGGGGAAGGACCTGGCCGTAACAACGGTCCTTACCGTGCTCTCCCGCCTGGAAAAGAAGGGCCTCGTGGAGCGTGAGCGCGGTACGCGCCCGCACCGTTACCAGGCCGTCTCCAGCCGCGCAGACCACACGGCCGAGTTGATGCATGAGGTCCTTGGCTCCGCTCCTGACCGGGAAGCCGTCCTGGCCCGATTCATTGGCTCCGTCACCGAAAGCGAAGCCGCAACACTGCGCAAACTGCTCGGCTACAATTAGCCACTATGTTCTGGACCTCATACCTGCTTGCGGTCCTGGCATTGATCCTGGCTTGGCCTGTGCCCGTCCTGATGTCACGTGCACAGTGGCCGGCCCGCTCCCCCTTCACCGCCATGGTGCTGTGGCAGGCAATCGCCCTGGCCGGTGGTCTTTCCATGATCGGCGCCATGCTTGTGTACGGCCTGGAGCCCGTGGGCGACAATCTCCTCGCCGGCCTCCGGAGCCTGGCAGGAATGGTCTTCCACAACGAACCCACCACGGCGCTGGGATTCTGGCACCTCTTCGCCCTGTCGGCAGCCGCGCTCCTGACCGCGCACCTGGTCTTCACCCTCCTGCTGACCTACTACAAAATTGAGCGCCAGCGGCGCCGGCACCGCGAACTACTGGCCCTGCTCGCATCTCCCTCCGACGACGGCCCGGGAACCGTGGTAATCAACCACGACTCGCCAGTGGCGTACTGCCTGCCCGGCGGCGCCCGCTCAGTGACCGTGCTCTCCGATGGCCTCATGGCGGCCCTCGAACCCGCCGAACTCAGGGCCGTCCTCATTCACGAGAATGCCCACCTTTCCCAACGCCACGACCTCCTCCTGTGGGCCTTCGCCGCCTGGCGGCAGGCCTTACCGTGGTTTCCCACCACCCGGCTCGCCCAGACTGCCGTGAACTCCCTGATCGAGATGCTGGCCGACGACGTCGCCCTCCGGACGGAAAGCAAGGGGACACTCATCAAGGCCATCGCCATCGTCGCCAGCGGCTCGTCCCAGCCGACCATCGGAACCCACGCCTTCACCACAGGAGGCGCGGTGGTCGAGGGCAGTTCAGTCAGCGCTACCGGAGGCGCCGATTCACCGCGTACGACGGCGTCCCGCGTCAGCCGCCTTCTCTCACCGCAGCCTCCGCTCACCAGGGGTCTGCGCATCCTGGTCCTCGCGGCCTCGATCCTCCTGCTGGCCGTCCCGACAGCACTGCTGATTGTGCCGGGACTGCTGGGGTAAGTGCCGGGGTTGGGTTCCGGGTTGCTGGCGTAAGGCAGCTACTGCGGCAGCGTGACCTCATAGACCATTGAGGCGTAGTGCTCGAGCGCCGTCACGCACCGCCCAAGATGGTCGGCGGCTTCCCCTGCCTGAGGGAGATGCAGGACATCGCGGGACTTCAACTCACGGAACCAGCGCCTCAGTCGCTCCAGGCTCTGCTCCTCCTCCTCGAGTTCTGCGAAGGTGAACTTTTCCCGGGATATTTCCTTGGCAATTTCCTGCTCGAACTTTCCGCAATCCGCCATGAACTCGGACCACTCCTCCAGCCGGGCCGCTTCGTAGGCACTCCGGAAGGTGTCCGCACCCTGGTTTCGCGGTGCGGCGTCCACCAGTGTCCAGGAGCCCCCACCCTTGGCAACAAGCTCCTCAGCCCTGGCCAATCCGTCGTCGAAGGCCGGATGGACGGGCAGGACCCATGTTCCCGGGGACAACGGGACGGCGCCAATCCTGCGGAGTTCACGCCAAACAGCTACCCGATGCCGGGACGGCTGCGACGGAACCTGGACGAGGATCAGGAGCCAACGTTCATCAATCACAACTTAAAATGTAGCAGCTGTTACATTGGAGCCGTGAATGTCTCAGAATCGTCCGACTCCGCGCGCCTCGCCGCAGTCCAACGCTGGCCCCTGTACGCCGCAGGATTTACCACAGCCTTCGGCGCCCATGCCGTCGCCGCCGGGCTGGGGGCGGAAAGTGCGGACATTGGGCTCAGCCTCCTGGGGCTTGGCATCCTGCTGGCTCTGTACGACATCGCCGAGGTGTTCCTCAAACCCGTTTTTGGCGCCCTGAGCGACCGCATCGGTCCCAAGCCAGTCATCGTGGGCGGCCTGGTCGCCTTCTCCCTCGCCTCCCTGATCGGCCTCTGGGCAGATCAACCGGCCATGCTTGCCGCAGCCCGCCTGGGCCAAGGGATGGCAGCGTCGGCGTTCTCCCCCGCATCGTCCGCAGGCGTTGCCCGGCTGGCCGGCGGGAAGACCGGCCACTACTTTGGACGGTACGGCTCGTGGAAGGGACTCGGATACGCCATAGGGCCCCTGCTGGGAGCCTTGGCCATCATGGCCGGCGGCTTCGCTTTGCTGTTCCTCATCCTCTCAGCCCTCGGCCTGGTGGTGGCAGCGTGGGCCGCCTTTGCCGTTCCGTCCCTGGCGCCGCTTCCCCGGCCGCGGTACACCATCGTCGACGTGTGGCGCCAAAGCACGGAGCGGTCTTTCCTGGGGCCAACGCTGGTCCTCGCCGCTGCAACGGGAGCCTTGGGCGCCGCCGTCGGATTCCTCCCGGCACTGGCGGCCCGCGAAGGCCTCGGTACGGCAGGCAGTGTTGCCGTTGTGACGGTGCTTGCCGTTGCGTCATCCCTGATACAGCCGCGGATCGGCCGCCTGCGCGACAGCGCCCTGCTCGCCGACAAGCCCGGCATGGTGGCTGGATTGGTAGCCATCGCCCTTGGCACGCTCATGGCGGGGCTCCTGCCTGGTGCCGGGTGGACGTACTGCGCTGCCATCCTCATCGGGCTCGGAATTGGCGTAGCTACGCCCCTGGCCTTCGCCCACCTCGCCGACTCGACGCCTCCCGAACGCCTGGGCCGGACCATGGGGTCGGCAGAACTCGGACGTGAGCTCGGCGACGCGGGAGGCCCCTTGCTGGTGGGTGGGGTTGCGGTCGCCGCAGGACTGCCCTGGGGACTCGGCGCGTTGGCCCTGGCAGTGGGTGCAGCAGCGTTTGCAGCCCCGGCCGCCAGCCCGGCAAAGAACGGCGGTCCGGCCAACAATGGCGGCGCGGCTAAGAACGGCGGCGCATCGGCTCCGCCAGCCAGCCGCTAAGCGTCGATGCGCTCCCTGTCCAGGGTCGCGGCCCCGGCAATAATGAACTCCTTGCGCGGCGCCACGTCCGAGCCCATCAGGAGGTCGAACACTTCTTCTGCCCGCTGGGCACTGTCGATGCCCACCTTCCGGAGGGTGCGGTGGCGCGGGTCCATGGTGGTTTCGGCCAGTTGTTGCGCATCCATTTCGCCCAGGCCCTTGTAACGCTGGATGGGCTCCTTGTAGCGCTTCCCCTCCTTGGCGAGGTTATTGAGGAGGACATGAAGTTCGGCCTCGGAGTAGGTGTAGATCATCTCGTTGGCCTTCTGGCCCGGGTTGATGACTTCAACCCGGTGCAAAGGCGGTACCGCGGCAAAAACGCGGCCGGCCTCAACCATGGGACGCATGTAGCGGAAGAACAGCGTCAGCAGGAGGGTACGGATGTGCGCGCCATCCACGTCGGCGTCAGTCATGAGGATGACCTTGCCGTACCTGGCTGCGTCAATATCGAAACTGCGGCCCGAGCCGGCACCCACCACCTGGATCAGCGCCGCGCACTCAGCATTGGAGAGCATGTCCCCCACCGAGGCCTTCTGCACATTCAGGATCTTGCCTCGGATGGGGAGCAGCGCCTGGAAGTCAGAGGAACGCGCAAGCTTGGCAGTACCCAGCGCGGAGTCACCTTCGACGATGAACAGTTCCGACCGGGCGACGTCGTCGGTCCGGCAGTCAGCCAGCTTGGTAGGCATCGACGAGGTTTCCAGGGCGTTCTTGCGGCGCTGGGTTTCCTTATGGACGCGGGCCGAGATGCGCGACTTCATCTCGCTGACCATCTTCTCCAGCAGGAGGGCCGACTGGGCCTTGTCATTGCGGTTGGCGGAATTCAGCCGGGAGGTGATCTCCTTTTCGACGACCTTTGCCACGATGGCCCTGACCGCCGATGTGCCAAGGATCTCCTTGGTCTGCCCCTCGAACTGGGGCTCCGCCAGGCGTACCGTCAACACGGCGGTCAGCCCGGCGAGGATGTCGTCTTTCTCGATCTTGTCGTTGCCGGCTTTGAGCTTGCGGGCATTCGTCTCCACAGCCTTGCGGAAGGTCTTCAGCAGGGCAGCTTCAAACCCCGACTGGTGGGTTCCGCCTTTCGGCGTGGCGATGATATTGACGAAGCTGCGCATGGTGGTCTCGTATCCAATACCCCAACGCAGGGCAATATCGACCTCGCAGTCGCGCTCGACTTCGGCAATCTTGCTGTGGCCCTTCTCATCAAGGACAGGCACGGTTTCCTTGAATTTTCCGGAACCATGAAGACGCCAAACGTCAGTCACTCCGGAGTCGGCTGCAAGGAACTCAACAAACTCGGAGATGCCGCCATCGTGGTGGAATACCTCTTCGTGGGCTCCGTTCTCGCCCGGCGTTCCGGCCAGCTTCCGCTCATCGCGGACCGTGATTTTCAGGCCTGGGACCAGGAAAGAGGTCTGGCGTGCGCGTGCTGCGAGGTCGTCGTAGGAGAATTTTGCGTCCGGCGTGAAAATCTGGCGGTCTGCCCAGTAGCGGACCCGGGTTCCCGTAACACCGCGTTTGGCCTTGCCCACGACGTCCAGCACCGAGTTCTCCACGAAGGGCTCGAAGGGCGAGTCGGGTCCGGGCTTGGACCCGGAGTCCACGAAGCGGCCAGGCTCACCCCGGCGGAACGACATCTGGTAGGTCTTGCTGCCCCGGTCCACCTGGACGTCCAGCCGGCTCGACAACGCATTGACCACTGACGCGCCCACACCATGCAGGCCACCGGATGCAGTGTAGGAACCGCCGCCGAACTTGCCGCCCGCGTGCAGTTTGGTAAAGACAACTTCGACGCCGGAGAGTCCGGTTTTCGGCTCGACATCCACGGGGATGCCGCGGCCGTCGTCGTGTATTTCCACCGAGTTATCGGCATGCAGGATCACCTTGATGTCGTGGCCAAAACCTGCCAGCGTCTCGTCCACCGCGTTGTCGATGATCTCCCACAGGCAGTGCATGAGGCCGCGGGAGTCGGTGGACCCGATGTACATGCCCGGACGCTTTCGGACGGCTTCCAGGCCTTCAAGGACAGACAGGTGCCGGGCGTTGTATTCAGAATTCGGTGCCACTCGCGGTGTGCTCCTTCAGGGGTATATCTCAGGGTGTTTCCCAGCCGTATGATCGCTGGTAATTCAAGGCAAACACTGCCCATACTAGGCTAGCTGCGGCCACCGACAGGTACGGGTTGCCACTCCCGGGCCAGGGCAATCCGGCAGGTTACGTTACGCACATGTGATACGCGGACAGCGAAAGTGACCCATCCTTGCCATGGATCTGCGTCGAATGCTGGTTATATGGATGTACAGAACTACTAAGGAGGCCGACATGACAACAGCAGTTGCAGACCGCACGCTGAACGCAGCTGACCGGTGCGATCGTTGCGGAGCCCAGGCGTATGTCCGCGTTGTACTCGAGTCCTCCGGTGGTGAGCTTCTTTTCTGCGGCCACCACGCACGTGCAGTGGAAGCTACGCTTCGGCCCATGACTTCTGACTGGCACGATGAGACCGAGCGCCTCAACGAGAAGGCACCCGTCCCCGTCGACTAGGCAGGGCACACCGGCAAGATCCGGAAAATCATTTGAGCGTACAGGGCTCCTCCCGATCGGGAGGAGCCCTGTTGCGTTGTCGCCCGGGCGCATGCCTCCAGCGGGGGCATGCCTCCGGCGGGCGCATGCCGCCAACAGAAAGCGGCCCAGCCGGAATTCCGACTGGGCCGCCCACGTGATGCTTGAACTCTTTAGTCCAGGTAGTCCCGGAGGACCTGTGAGCGGGACGGGTGCCGCAGCTTGGACATCGTCTTCGATTCGATCTGGCGGATACGCTCGCGCGTCACTCCGTAGACCTTGCCGATTTCGTCTAAAGTCTTAGGCTGGCCGTCGGTCAGGCCGAAGCGCATGGCCACGACACCGGCTTCACGCTCGGACAGGGTGTCCAGGACGGAATGCAGTTGCTCCTGCAGGAGGGTGAAGCTGACCGCATCGGCCGGAACAACAGCTTCCGAGTCCTCGATCAGGTCACCGAACTCCGAGTCGCCATCCTCGCCCAGCGGGGTGTGCAGCGAGATGGGCTCACGGCCGTACTTCTGGACTTCGACGACCTTCTCGGGCGTCATGTCCAGCTCCAGGGCCAGTTCTTCCGGCGTTGGTTCGCGGCCGAGGTCCTGCAACATCTGCCGCTGGACACGGGCCAGCTTGTTGATGACTTCAACCATGTGCACCGGAATACGGATGGTGCGGGCCTGGTCGGCCATCGCGCGGGTGATGGCCTGGCGGATCCACCAGGTGGCGTACGTGGAGAACTTGAAGCCCTTGGTGTAGTCGAACTTCTCGACGGCACGGATGAGGCCCAGGTTGCCTTCCTGGATCAGGTCCAGGAAGAGCATGCCACGGCCGGTGTAGCGCTTTGCCAGCGAAACGACGAGTCGCAGGTTGGCTTCAAGGAGGTGGTTCTTGGCGCGCTTGCCATCGTGGATCACGAACTCGAGTTCACGCTTGAGTTTCGGGTCCATGGATCCGTCGTCAGCGTTGATCTTTTCTTCGGCGAAGAGTCCGGCTTCAATGCGGAGGGCGAGATCGACTTCCTGCTCGGCATTCAGCAGGGCGACTTTACCGATCTGCTTCAGGTAGTCCTTGACGGGGTCGGCGGTGGCGCCGGCCGACATCACCTGCTGGACAGGAGCGTCGTCATCATCGGCGTCCGAGTAGACGAACCCGGAACCGGATGGAGCAGCCTTTTCCTTGGGGGCGGCAGCACCGTCCTCTGCGTCGTCGTCTCCGACTTCGACCTCTTCCGCCGCAGCGGGATCGAAGTCTTCGTCTTCGGCGTTGGCGTCCTCGGCGTCTGAGCCTGAGGACTGGTTCGCGGCTTCAGCGGCGGCCTTCGCGCCGGGCTTGGGTCCGCGCTTCTTGGGTGCAGGCTTGTCAGAGCCACCCTCTGAGGCTTTGTTGGCAGCACGTGTAGCAGCGCGCTTTGCCGATGTGGCCGCCTTCTTTTCCTCAGCGGACAGTTCGGCCAGGGCGGCGGGTTCCTTCTCGACGGAAGACGGGGTCACAGAAAACCTTTCTAGCGGCGGTCTGTGGAATCACCATACGGGCAACACCACTATGACCCTGTCAAGTCCGCGATCAATTTCAAATGTGATCGCCGCCTGCAGAGTCCTTATGTAGAACTCCCGACGACGCTGTTATGTTCCCGATATACGGGACACTTCAGGCATTCGAACGCGGACCCAACCGGGTCTCGGCATCCATTGTCTCACGGTTTTGAAAAACCTACGCCTGATAAATCGTCGAGCACTACACGGAAAGGCCCTGCTGCCCCCGCCAGGCGGAGCCGGGACGTCGTGCCCACTCGCAAATGGCGCCGTGCGCAAGAACCTCACTGAGCAGTTCCGCCAACCGGTAACCGGGACAGGCCGCCTCTGCGAGCTCGAGGCTGGCGTGGGCTATTGAGCCACTGCCTTTGCACCAGGAGATCCACCCTTGGATGGTCAGGGCCGCCGCAGCCACAGCACCTGATTCCTCTTCGACGCACAGAGTGGCCAGAATCTGCTGCAAGGCATTGAGTTGGGGCCAAAGGGGCACCTCAGGCCGGATTCCCAGAAGTACGTCGCCATAGGTATAGACGTCCACCGCGCTCCAAGAGCCTACCGACGGCACTGCAGCCGGGGTGGCCGCAACGGCCGGCACGCCGACTTCGCAGGGATCGAAAACCGGGCCCTCCCCTGCATCACCATCGAACCCGCCATCTCCGAACCCGCCATCACCATCGAAGAACCCATATGCAGCGGCTCCGGACTTTGCGGACTCGATTCCGGCGGCTGCCATGACGATGACAGCGTCCCGCCAGGCCGGCACCTTCAGCGTCATCCGCAGGAATCCGACGAGCCCGGAATCCTGGGCCGGCTGTAACGGATCGCTTCCCCCTCGGGTGCTGATGACGTGCTGCCAAACGGCCAGACGGCATCCAAGCACTGCTCGTTGCGCCACAGGCTGAGCAGCCGATCGCCGTAGCGTGCCTCCGCTTCAAGGACTCCTTCATCAAGGCTGCCGCGCCGGGCCAGGGACGATGCTCCTGGCCCGGCTCCTCGCCCGGCTCCCGGCGGCGGACCGACAATACTCCCCTGGTACACCAGTTCTGCGCTGAGACTGCTGTCCTTAATGCGATCGACAGAGTGGCCCGGAACCGGGCAACAGCCGAGGTCAGTGCAGTAGGCGCTGCGCCAGTACTCCTTTCCCACCAACCACGCATCGCGAACGGTTAGATCCACTTCGTCAAGGCATTGCCGCAGTTCCTCGAGCAACGGAACCATCGTGCGGACCACGGCACCGTCCGCCCACCCGGCATCGGAGTAGAGGGCCAGGACAACGCCGTCTGCTTCCTCGTCAGAGATCAGGTAGCTGCGGACCCGCTCGGCAAAACCGGCTAGCAGCTGCGGCGAATGCCGGATGGGCAAATCGACGCGCAACGTGGCCCCGAGGATCTTCCCTTGCATGGTGATGGCGACGAGGCTGTCTTCAGGGCAGTAGCCCAACATGTGCGGAATGTAGCCGAGAATGTCTTCGGGCCGGCGAATGCTCAGGGTCTTGTTTGTTGTCATGGCTCCAGCCTGCGCAAGCCAAGCCGGCGTCACCAGAGACCATTCGCCGTATGTGGAAAAGCTGTCGCCATAGGCCGGTCAGGCCCGGTCCGGCCCGTCGCCCGCCGCTCCGGCGCGCTGGCTCCGCCGTCGCTCTATCCGGTCCCGGCGCTGCTTGGCGAGCGTAGCCACCAACGGAGGCACGTGGATTCCCTGGGCTGCCATCTGTCGCCGGACCTTGCGCCGTGTCATCAGGATGAGGACCGTTCCAAGTCCAAGGAGCACAAACTGGACGCTGAGGGCTATGCGGAAGGAGGCCAGGCCATACAGCTCGCCACCCGAGAAGCCACTGGCATTGAGGAGGTCCAGGACCAGGCCGATGAGGTAGATCGCGACGAGCGCCGCGATGAAGCCCCCGACATTGACGATGCCTGTTGCAGTGCCGATCCGGTGGGAGGGGTTGAAGGTACGGGCGAAGTCGAATCCAATCATCGATCCAGGGCCACCAATGGCCAGTACAACCACAAGGATCACCAGGAGCCATAGAGGCGCCCGTTCAGGAAGAGCCAGGACCGCCGCCCACGCGAGGGCTGTGGCGAGGGTAATCAGCAGGACCAGCGCAGATCGTCGCATGGGATGCTTCGCCACGAAGCGCCCAAAGCCTGGACCGGCCACAATGGCCGTGCCAACGAAGAGGGCCATCAATGCCGAAACCGTCCCCGCGTCCAGGCCCTGGGCAGAGAGCAGGAACGGGTAGCCCCAGGTCATCGCAAAGAGGTTTCCGCTGAATTGCACGGTGAAGTGGCTCCAAAGCCCAAGGCGGGTGCCCGGCTGCTTCCAGGCGCGCGACAGTGAGACTCCAGTGGCCCTGAGCCCCTGCCCTTCCTCCCGCGGTGGGTGACCGGGAGGCGCGTCCCGCAATAAGGCGAGTACGAGCACGACGGCCAGCACCGACATTGCGGCCAGCGTCAGGAACGCCGGGGTCCAGCCGGCGGAATGCAGGAGCAGCGCAAACGGGACGACGCTGAAGAGTTGTCCGAGCTGGCCACACATTCCAGTGAGCTGCGTTACCAGAGGCACCTTCGCCGGGGCGAACCACAAGGGGACCAGCCGGATCACGGAGATGAAGGTCATGGCGTCGCCTGCCCCTACCAGCACGCGGCCCAGGACCCCGCCGGGAACACTCTCAGCGAAAGCCAACTGCAACTGCCCCAGGCCCATGAGCACGGCACCACCGGCCACCATGGCCCGGGAGCCAAATCGGTCCACCAGGACACCCACGGGAATCTGCAGGCCGGCATAAACCAGCAACTGCAGCACCGTGAAGAAGGAGATCGCAGCGGCACTGGCATCAAAACGCTCCGTCGCCTCCAGGCCTGCCACGCCGAAGGATGTGCGCTGCGCCACGGCCACCAAGTAGGCGAAGACGCCGATCGTCCAGATGAGCCAGGCGCGGGGAGCATTCACCCCCCAATTATGCCTCCCGGGACTTCAAAGCTGATTTATTGCGGCGAGTCTTTACGGGCCAGGTATGCCTCAACTGCGGCGCCGATGTCCTCGGCGTTGGGCAGTTCGTCATTCTCGTCGGCCAGCAGCGAGCGGCGCACCACGCCTTCGGATTTCTCGTCGTACCGGGTCTCCAAGTTGGCGACCACGGCCTGCACCTCTTCGGAGGCCTGGATCTGTTCGGCGATCTGGCGCCCCACCTCGCGTCCCGCTTCACGAAGCCGGTCGGTGGGCAGCATCAAGGATGTTGCGGCCCCCAGGTACTCCAACCCTGCCACGGCGGCTGGCGGGTACTCGGCTTCGGCGAGGTAATGCGGGACGTGGATAACGTAGCCTGCCACGTTTCGCTCCGCTTCAGTGAGCCGCAGCTCAAGGATGTGGCCAATGGCGGCGGGCACGTCGACGGTGGGCTTCCAGCTGGAGATGCCATCGATCAGTTCTGGCCGGTTTCCGTGCACCGTGACCCCAACTGGCCGCGTGTGCGGTACCGGCATGGGGATGGAATGTATCCACGTCACCAGGTTCACATCCAGCTTCTCGACGATTCCGACGACGGCCCGGGAGAATCGCTCCCACTGGAGGTCCGGTTCAAAACCGGCCAGCAGGAGGAAGGGCTGGCCGAGGCCGTCGTTCAGCTTGTACAAGCCGAGCTTCGGGGCCTGGTAGTCCTCGAGGTGGTCTTCGACGAAGCTGATGTGCGGCCGCCGCGAGCGGTAGTCGATGAGCTGGTCGGCGTCGAACATGGCAACGACCTGGACGTCGTCCCCGTCCAATAGCTCTGCGTTGATCTGCCGGACCACGTGACCGGCATCGGCGAAGCCCGTGAAGCCCATGACCATGTCCAGGCCCCGCAGTTCGGGGCTATGGAACGTCTCGATGTTGCTCGCATAGAGCGACTCGGGGTCCAGGAGGGAGCCGGATATCCGTTCAAACACGGCATGTTCCTTTCACGAAGACAATCTTCAGGACGAAGACAAATTTCAGGGTGGCCAGCTGTTGCCGGAGGACGGGACCAAGAACTCCCCTGCCCGGCTGCGGCACTCTTCTCTAGTGGTACAACGCACCACTTCCACGGGACATTCCTGCCCCGGTTGTGCCGCAGCTCTCATTTAATTGCTGTCCCCAGCGCCCGAGAGACTACGATCGAAACGGACCGGCGCCCGTGCGGCGCCGGCCCTGAAGACCAAGGCCGCCGTCGCAAGATGACGTGGGGCGCTAACCGGGGCAGGCCGCCAAACATGCGGCCCCGCCATGCAATGCAGAGAGAAGTGAGGACAGATCCTCGTGGTCAAGACTACTGACATCATCCTGGGCATCATCGCCAAAGACCTGAAAAAGTCCCCCAGCGACGCCCTTGTGCTTGGCGTTGCGCAGGGAACGGACGGGCCTGTCCTGCTGTCGAACCCGTTGAGCGCAAAGGCGGCCGAATCGGTAGCCGGCTCCCTTAAGCTGCTGGGGATCACGGGCGCGGCCGATCAGGTTCACCGGCTCCCGGGGCTGCCGGAAACGGGCTCGGAGATTCTGGTCCTGGCGGGAGTGGGCAAACTGCCCGACGGCGGCAGCCTCACCGAAGAGGCTCTGCGCCGCGCAGCAGGATCTGCCGTCCGACAGCTTGCAGGCGTCTCATCGGTAACCCTCGCATTCCCGACGACGAGCGTCGCCGACGTCGCAGCAGTCGCCGAAGGTGCGGCCCTGGGCGCCTACTCCTACACGGAGCACCGCTCCAGCAAGGACGGCCTGAAGGCTCCAGTCGCCAAGGCCCTGGTTTTCTCGGATGTAGACGCCAAGGACGCACAGCCCGCATTGGACAGGGCGATCGTGCTGGCACGCGCAGTCAATGCCACCCGGACGCTTGTCAACCAGCCGCCCAGCCACTTGTACCCCGAGTCGTTTGCCGAGTCCGCCAAGGAACTCGCCAAGGGCCTGCCTGTGAAGGTAACGGTCTGGGACGAGAAGCGACTCGAAAAGGAAGGTTTCGGCGGCATCATGGGCGTTGGCAAGGGTTCAACCCGCCAGCCCCGCCTGGTCAAGGTCGAATACGCCCCCACCAAGGCCACCAAGAAGATCGCCCTCGTCGGCAAGGGCATCACGTTCGATACCGGAGGCATCTCGATCAAGCCGGCGCTGGGGATGGGCGACATGAAGAGCGACATGGCCGGTGCCGCCGTCGTACTTAACGCTGTGCTGGCCATCGCCTCCCTTGGCCTTCCCATCAAGGCGACCGCGTGGCTCTGCATTGCGGAGAACATGCCGTCCGGCGCCGCGCAGCGGCCCGCCGACGTGCTGACGGTCTACGGCGGCAAGACGGTCGAAGTCCTTAACACTGACGCCGAAGGCCGCCTCGTCATGGCAGACGGCATCGTCGCTGCCAGCCTGGAGAAGCCGGACGCCATCATTGACGTTGCCACCCTCACGGGCGCCCAACTGATTGCTTTGGGCCTGCGTACAGCCGGGGTCATGGGCTCCGACTCCGTCACTGCTGCCCTTAAGTCAGCCGCGGACAGGGCCGGCGAGCTGGTGTGGCCCATGCCCCTGCCCGAAGAACTGCGGCCGAGCCTCGACTCGCAGGTTGCGGATCTGGCCAACATCGGTGAGCGCAACGGTGGCATGATGACCGCTGCGGTCTTCCTGCGCGAGTTCGTGGGCAAGAACGGCGACGGCCAGCAGATCCCGTGGGCCCACGTGGACATTGCCGGGCCGTCGTTCAACAACGGCAGCCCCTACGGCTACACCCCCAAGCAGGGCACCGGCTGCACCGTGCGGACCCTGGTTGCCTACGCCGAGGACCTCCTGGCGGTATCCGCCTAGCATCATTCCCTACCCTCCGAGGGCGTGCGGGCCCCTGCGCATCCATGCACCGGGGCCCGCACAACCCCGGAATTATGCGGCGTGTAGGGCTGTGTCACAAGTGAACGTGAGTCTCGACACAAGCGCACCACAAACGCCCGCGGAGGGTGGAGCATGGGTAGGTGGTTCGCTAAGGTGAACTCGGTAGTCACAAATGCAAGAGAACTTAGGTGCTGGCATAATCACGGCAGAACAAGTTCCAAAGACCAGATGGCACGCAGTCCCGTGTCATCACTCACGCGAGGGAGCGTTTTAGTGGCCGATCAGGCAACTGCGCAAGAATTCGACATCCTGGTACTCGGTGGCGGCAGCGGCGGCTACGCCACTGCCCTGCGGGCCGTACAGCTTGGGTTCACCGTTGGCCTTGTGGAAAAGGCGAAGCTCGGCGGGACCTGCCTGCACAACGGCTGTATTCCCACCAAGGCACTCCTGCACTCGGCCGAACTGGCCGACCACGCACGGGATTCCGCCAAGTACGGCGTCAACGTCACGCTGGACAGCATCGACATGCCAGCCGTGAACGCCTACAAGGACGGCATCATTGCCGGTAAGTACAAGGGCCTCCAGGGACTCATCAAGTCCAAGGGCATCACCGTCATCGAAGGTGAAGGCAAGCTCCAGGGCAACAACACCGTCGTCGTGAACGGCACTTCCTACACGGGCAAGAACATCGTCCTGGCCACGGGTTCCTACTCCCGTTCACTGCCTGGCCTCGAAATCGGCGGCAAGGTCATCACCTCCGACCAGGCCCTCACCATGGACTACATCCCCAAGAGCGCCATCGTCCTGGGCGGCGGCGTTATCGGCGTCGAATTCGCTTCCGTATGGAAGTCCTTCGGCGTGGACGTCACCATCATCGAAGGCCTCCCCTCCTTGGTTCCCAACGAGGACGCCTCGATCGTGAAGAACCTCGAGCGCGCCTTCAAGAAGCGCGGCATCAAGTTCACCACCGGGATCTTCTTCCAGGGTGTGGAGCAGAACGACGACGGCGTCAAGGTCACCTTGGTTGATGGCCAGACGTTCGAAGCCGATCTCCTGCTCGTAGCAGTCGGCCGCGGACCCGTGACCGCAAACCTGGGCTACGAAGAAGCCGGCATCACCATCGACCGCGGCTTCGTCATCACCAACGAACGCCTCCACACCGGCGTTGGCAACATCTACGCCGTGGGCGACATCGTCCCGGGCGTCCAGCTCGCACACCGCGGCTACCAGCAAGGCATCTTCGTCGCCGAGGAAATCGCCGGCCTCAACCCGGCCATCGTCGAGGACATCAACATCCCCAAGGTCACCTACTGCGAGCCCGAAATCGCGACGGTCGGCTACACCGAAAAGGCCGCCAGGGCTAAGTTCGGCGACGACCAGGTGCAGACCCAGGAATACAACCTTGCCGGCAACGGCAAGAGCTCCATCCTTGGTACCGGTGGCATCGTCAAGCTCGTCCGCCAGAAGGACGGCCCGGTAGTTGGCATCCACATGATCGGTTCCCGCATCGGCGAGCAGATCGGTGAGGCCCAGCTGATCGTGAACTGGGAAGCCTACCCGGAGGATGTGGCCCAGTTGGTCCACGCCCACCCCACCCAGAACGAAGCACTGGGCGAAGCCCACCTCGCCCTCGCGGGCAAGCCGCTCCACGGCTAAGTCTTTACCCAAAGACAAACGGGTCGGGTGCATGCGGCGGAATCAGCCGGATGCACCCGACCCGGACCAGCAGAATTCATCCGCACAAAGATCAATAAGGAGAACGGGGACGACATGTCTGAATCCGTTAACTTGCCCGCCCTCGGTGAGAGTGTCACCGAAGGAACCGTCACCCGCTGGCTCAAGCAGGTTGGTGACCGGGTGGAGATCGACGAGCCGTTGCTCGAGGTTTCAACCGACAAAGTAGACACCGAAATCCCTTCTCCGATCTCAGGCGTCATCGAAGAAATCCTCGTCGCTGAAGACGAGACGGCCGAAGTTGGCGCCCCCTTGGTCCGCATCGGCGACGGCTCAGGCTCTGCTGCCGAAGCTGCACCGGCCCAGGAGGCCCCCGCAGCACCTGCAGCCGCAGAAGAGGCCCCCGCTGCACCCGCCGCAGAGGCTCCCGCTGCACCGGCTGCCGAAGCTCCCGCAGCCTCCGGCGGCGAAGGCCACGAAGTAACACTCCCGGCCCTCGGCGAGAGCGTCACCGAAGGAACCGTGACGCGCTGGCTCAAGGCTGTGGGCGACACCGTTGAGGTGGACGAACCGCTCCTCGAGGTTTCCACCGACAAGGTCGACACCGAGATCCCCTCCCCTGTTGCCGGAACCCTGCAGGAAATCCGCGTCAGCGAAGACGAGACCGCTGAAGTTGGCTCCGTCCTGGCCGTCATCGGCTCCGGCGCGGCACCTGCCGCAGCCCCGGCCGCAGCACCTGCGCCCGCCGCCGAGAAGCCTGCCGAAGCCCCTGCCGCTGCGCCTGCACCGGCAGCTGCTGCACCGGCTCCCGCCGCTCCCGCCGCAACGGCAGCTGCTGCACCGGCTCCCGCCGCTCCCGCCGCAACGGCACCTGCTGCAGCCCCCGCCGCCGCACCGGCTGCTCCGGCTCCGGCTGCTCCTGCCGCCGACGCATCTGCTTCGGAGTCCGGCTACGTCACTCCCCTGGTCCGCAAGCTGGCCAACCAGCACGGCGTAGACATCTCCTCTGTTGCGGGCACCGGCGTAGGTGGCCGCATCCGCAAGCAGGACGTCCTTGCCGCCGCTGAAGCCAAGCAGGCTGCAGCAGCACCAGCAGCCGCGGCCCCCGCAGCAGCCCCCGCTGCAAAGACGGCCGCGCCGGTAGTGGCTTCGTCCCTGCGTGGCACCACGGAGAAGGCCCCGCGTATCCGCCAGGTCATCGCCCGCCGCATGCGCGAGTCCCTTGAGGTCTCCACCCAGCTGACCCAGGTGCACGAGGTCGACATGACCAAGATCGCCAAGCTCCGTCTCAAGGCCAAGAACTCGTTCCAGGCCCAGAACGGTGTCAAGCTGACCTTCCTGCCGTTCATCGCCAAGGCTGTTGCCGAGGCCTTGAAGCAGCACCCCAAGCTGAACGCTGCCTACGACGAGTCCAAGCAGGAAATCACCTACCACAACGCCGAACACCTGGCGATCGCCGTCGACACTGACAAGGGCCTCCTGGTTCCCGTCATTTCCGACGCCGGCAACCTGAACCTTGCTGGCTTGGCCGGCAAGATCGCCGATGTCGCAGGCCGTACCCGTGACGGCAAGATCGGTCCGGACGAACTGTCCGGCGGTACGTTCAGCATCACCAACATCGGTTCCGTTGGTGCCCTGTTCGACACCCCGATCATCAACCAGCCCCAGGTTGGCATCCTCGGCACCGGCGCAATCGTCAAGCGCGCCGTCGTGGTTGCCGATGAGAACGGCGATGACTCGATTGCCATCCGCTCCATGATGTACCTGTCGCTGACGTACGACCACCGCCTGGTGGACGGCGCGGACGCCGGCCGCTTCCTGCAGACCCTCAAGGCCCGCCTTGAGGAAGGTGCTTTCGAAGCGGACCTGGGCCTCTAGGATCACGCACCCGCAAGCACTGCGGAACTGAAAGGGCAGGTTGCCGGATATCCGGCAACCTGCCCTTTTGCTTCAATCACCTGCGCGTGGCTTTGCTACGGGACGTAGAACCATCTGGATAAGCTGGAGCCATGAGTATTCTGTTCAGCATTCTGGTGTTCTTCCACATTGTCGGCGCAGCCATGATCGTGGGCTACTGGATCGCCACCCTTCGGGAGCCCACCGTCCACCCCCGCCAGCGCGACGGCGCATTCCTCCAGCTCCTGACGGGCATCGCCATGATGGGCATCCTGCCCTTGCTTCCCGACGCCGATCCCAACTACTTCAAGCTTGGCGTCAAGTTCGCCATCGCCGTGGCTGTAGCGGTCCTTGCGGTCATCGGCTCCCGCAAGGTCAAGAACGGCGAACCGGTCTCCACCGGACTGGCTCACAGCGTGGGTGGCCTCGCACTGGTGAACATCGCCATTGCCACCCTCTGGAACTAAGCCGGGATCGAATCCCGGTAGCTTTCCTGCAGAAAGCATTGCCGTCCCGCCCTGCGAGCACGCAGGGCGGGACGGCCTTTTGCGTTAACGACGATCACTCGGCCGCGCGGGCTGAAGGCAGCGCCGACTACTCCTGGGCGATGCAGAACTCGTTGCCTTCGGGGTCCTGCATCACGTCCCAATGGAAATCCGCAATGTCGTAGCCCTCGACAAAAGTAGCACCCAGCGACTCGGCCTTGATCCGCAACGCTGCGGCATCGGCGTCGTGCAGGTCCAAATGGAGGCGTCGCCTGCCGTCAGTGGGCGCTTCGACCTGTTGGAAAGCCAACTGCGGAAGGCCGGGCTCCGCCGGCCGCAACCAGATGAACCCCTCATGCTCGGCAGCGATGGGCATGTCCAACAGTTCGGACCAAAAGGCCGAAAGGCGGGCAGCATCGACCGCGTTGACCATGATCGAAGCAATTCTCGGGGTGCGGCGTTGGCCGCCGGATGCGTGTTCCTGAGTCTCCATATCGCCAGTTTAGGGGTCACAATCCACTGTCAGCAGAATGGCCGTGCAGTCCTGCCGCCAAATCCCTAGGATTGATCCCGGTGGCAACCGGCTAATGCTGGTTGCCGACTCACAACGACCCCAAGGAGTGGACATGGCAGCAACACGTACCGCACACACGGTTTGGAACGGCAACCTCATCGAAGGCGCCGGCAACACCACGCTGGACAGCTCAGGCCTGGGCACCTTCGACGTCACGTGGAAGGCACGCACCGAGCAGTCCGGCGGCAAGACCAGCCCCGAGGAACTGATCGCTGCCGCCCACTCCGCTTGCTTCTCCATGGCGTTCAGCCACGCCTTGGCCGGAGAGGGATTCACCGCGGAAGAGGTCAACACCAAAGCGGACGTAACCTTCGTCCCCGGCACCGGCATCACCGGCAGCCACCTGACCATGACGGCAAAGGTCCCCGGCCTCTCGGAAGAGGACTTCCGCCGCATCTCCGAGGACGCAAAGACCGGCTGCCCCGTGTCCGGCGCCCTGGCCAGCATCGAGATCACCCTGGATGCCACCCTCGCCGCCTAGGCTCCGCTTCAGACACCACGACAACGGAAGAGCCCTGTCGCTTCCCTCAGGGAGGCGACGGGGCTCTTCTGCGCTTGGATTTGCTCCCTAGCCCGCTTGCGGACGCGACGGCAAGGGCGCCGGCCGCACCTTCCGGTAGCCTTCACGCCGCGGAGGCCGATCGGTAGGCAATTCCTGGATCATTTCCTTAAGCGCCCCGATGCCGTATTCCAGCTGCGGATCCGTGCCGGCCGCGTAGGCGTGCGGCGGGAAGAGGACCTCAATGTCGGGCTCGACGCCGCGGTTCTCCACGTCCCACCCGATTCCCCCGTTGAACCACGTGGCGTACCGCGGCTGAGTGACGCCTGTTCCGTCTGCCAGTGCGAACCGGTTGTCGATGCCCACTACGCCACCCCAGGTCCGGGTGCCGATGACGGGGCCAATGCCGCGCAGCTTCGAGACCTGCGTGATGATGTCGCCATCGGACCCGGCAAATTCGTCTGCGAGGATGATGACCGGTCCCCGCGGGGCGTGGTCCGGGTAGGTCCGGGGCTTCTCACCTCGCGGCATGCTCCATCCCGTCACCTTGCGGCCAATGAGTTCGGCCACCAACTGAGAGGTGTGGCCGCCACGGTTGCGCCTCACGTCCACGATCAGGCCGTCCAGCGCGGTTTCGGTATCAAGGTCCCGGTGGAGCTGTGCCCAACCATTGGCCATCATGTCCGGGACGTGAAGGTAGCCGAACTTACCGTCGGACGCCTCCCGGACGGTGCGCCGGTTGGCGCGGACCCAATCCTGGTAGCGCAGCCTTTCCTCGTCGCGCACAGGAACCACCGCCACCCGACGCTGCTGCCCGGCTGCTTCGCCGTGGCCGTCGCCGTTCAAAAGAGTCAGTTCCACAGTCCGGCCCGCGGCGCCCACCAACTGCATGGCAGGTGTTAGAGCAGCCGAAAGTTCGACGCCGTCGATCGCCAACAGCACGTCGCCCACCTTCGCGTCCGCACCGGGACGCGTCAAGGGCGAAGTGGCCAGCGGGTCGGAGGACTCCCCTGCCAGGATCCGGGTGATCTCCCAGCCCTTCTTGCCGAACTGCAATTCGGCGCCCAGCCGGCCCTGTCCATTCCGTCCGGCCTCCGTGACAGCTGCCGGTTTCACATAGGCGTGGGACGTGCCCAGCTCACCGTGGATCTCCCACAACAGGTCAACCAGGTCATCGTGGGTACCGAGCCGGTTCACGATCGGGCGGTAGCGCTTGTACACGGAGTCCCAGTCCTGCCCGGCCATGTCCGCGGTCCAGAAGAAGTCGCGCTGCAATCGCCAGGCCTCATCGAACGCCTGACCCCAGGCAGCAACGGGGTCAAGGATGACGCGGATCCTGTTGAGTTCCACCTTCACCAGATCAGCGGAATCCTCGTCCACTTTGCTGTCTGCCGGGACGGAAGTGACCTGCTTGTCCAGGACATAGACAATCCTGCTGAGGTCGCCCGATAGGCGGTAGCTGTCCACTGCCGTGACAAGAGTGGTCTGCTTGCGCTTGCCGAGGTCGTAACGCACCAGGGACGGCGCCGACTTCTTGTCCTGCGGTGTTCCCTTGCCTTCACCGGTGACACCCGTGAGTTCCGTGTCCAGCCACAGGAGTGCCCCGTCACCGACAGCGAGGTCGGAATAGTTGCCTTGGGGAACCGGGACGGTGATAACACGGTGCGCCAGCCCATCGGCGTCGACGCGGACCGCGGCGACATCGCCGTCGTCGGATTTGTCTTGGGTGCTGGGCGCATCCTCAAGGGTGTCGATCGAGGGACCGAACGGCGACGGCGTGTCCGCCGCCAGCGCCACCAAATACGGCTTGATGGGGCTGGGGAAGGAGAGATCGAAGGAGTGCCCGTCGTAGACGGGGTCAAAGCTTCTGTTGGACAGGAAAGCGAGGAACTTTCCGTCCGGAGTGAATCGCGGCGAGGTATCGCAGAAACGGCCGTCGGTGACGTCGACGATACCGGACTCCGTCCCGCCGGGGCGGGTGATCCGGAGCTTGCTCCGCGAACCGAACGAAGTCACCGGTTCGGACCATGCGAGCCACTGCGAATCGGCAGACCACGACAACTCATCGATGCTCCCCTCTCCGACGCTAACGAGCCGCGTCAACGTCCCGGTGGAGGTGTCGGCAACGAAGACGTCGCCAAAAGAAGTGCCCACCGCAAGCCAGCGACCGTCGGGACTGGCCTCGAGCGCACTTGTCCGGGTAAGCGCCGGAAACTCGATCCGCAGGGCGGTGTCTTCGGTAGCGGGGGCTGCCGCTGCCTCTGTACCGCCCACCGTGTCAGCGGACTGGCCCGCATTGGCGGCATCGCCGGCGGTGGTCGTCGATCCAGCCTTGGCCGTCTCGTCGGCGCCTGCTTCGACGGCCTCAGAAGCCTTGCCCTGCCCCAGGACGTTCGATGCGGAAACCGGCTTCGGCAACGGATCGGCGTCGTTTGTGGGCTTGGCCGGCTCAACGGCCGCCTTGGGCATCTCGACTGCTGCCGAAAGGCGTGTGGCTATGCGCTTGACGTACAGCGCCTCCACCCCACCATGGTCCGCGACGTAGGCAATCCGTCCGTCTGTCAGCGGGCGGGGCAAACGTGCACGGACGCCCGGAGTAGCCTCCACCACGCGTGAGGGACCGTCCTTGTGCCGAAGCCAATGAACGGTGCCGTGCGATTCAACGGCGCTGGCAGTCCCGGTCAGGTTCGGGACGACGTCGCCAAGATGGGCGGATACCTTCAGGGGTGCTGCACGGCGTGCCGGAGAGGCCGAACCGAGGGTGATATCCAGCTTTGTGGCCTCGACATCGGCATCGAGCGAAGGAAGAATCCACAGTTCGCCGGCGGACTCAAAGACGACCCTCTGACCATCGGTGCTCGCATGGCGGACGTAGAAATCCTCGTGATCGGTATGGCGGCGCAGTCCGGAACCGTCGGGCAAAACGGAGTACAGGTTTCCGTACCCCTCATGGTCGGAGAGGAAGGCAATGCGTCCCTGGAGCCACAGTGGGTCGGTCAGGTTGCCTTCGATCTCCGGGAGAAGCCTTTCGAATTCCCCGATCCCGTCGGCATCGATCCACAGCTTGCCCGCCGTACCGCCGCGATACCGCTTCCACCAAGCCGGCTCGCGGGAAAGGACGCTGGCGAGCACCACCGGCTTCTCGTCGCCCACCTCCGGCCCATAAGCGACACCTTCGACCGGACCGAAGGGAAGTTCGACGGCGGAGCCACCGTCGAGCGGGAGGCTGTAGGCGTACGTGTGGCGGCTTTCGGACTGCTGGAACGCACTTGTGACAATGACGTCGCCCGCGGGAGTGAACCCCTTGACCTTAGTGGTGCTGTGCCCGAAGTAACTGAGCTGCCTGTACCCGCCGCCGTCGACCTCCGCCGTCACCACTTCCGGTGACGTTCCGACGACGACCGTCCACACCAGCCGTTGGCCGTCGGGGGTGAACCTTGGGTTCCGGGCAGGCAATTGTTGGGAGGAAACCCGCCAGGCGCGGCCGCCTGAAAGGGGCGCGACCCAGATGTCGTCTTCGGCCACGAAGGTGACCAGATCGCCGTGCACATGCGGGAAACGGAGGTAGCTGGAGGAGGTCATTGTTCGATCATAGTCAAGAGGCACCCGCCGTCCCGGGCATCGACAGGCGTTTCCCCCGCATGCCTTGGCCATGGTGAGATGGGTCATGCGAATCGTGATGTCCGGAGCCTCGGGAATGATCGGAACGGCGTTGTCGGCGCAACTGGCCAGCCAGGGCCACGACGTCATCCGGCTGGTCCGCCGACCTGCCAGGAATGCAGCGGAGCGGACGTGGGACCCCGCCGCGGGAGAGTTGGACGAAGCGGTCTTCGACGGCGTCGACGCCGTGGTCAACCTCTCGGGAGCAGGCATCGGTGACCGTCCGTGGACGAAACAGCGAATCGAAGTGCTCCGGGATTCCCGACTCCAACCCACCCGCACCCTGACTGACGCCTTGCAGCGACTCAGCCAACCGCCGTCGACTTTCATCAGCCAATCAGCATCCGGCTACTACGGCGCCACGACTGATGGCCCGCTCCGGGAGGACTCAGGCCCCGGCGGCGGCGTCCTTGGCCCCCTCTGCGTGGAGTGGGAGCGGGCTGCCAGGACCGCGCCCCCGGGCGTGCGGGTCGTCACTCCGAGGACCGGCGTGGTTCTCAGCCCGTCAGGTGGCGCACTCGGGCCGCTGCTCCCGCTACTGAAGCTCGGGCTCGGAGGACCTTTTGGGAATGGGCGGCAGTATTGGCCCTGGATCACGCTGGCCGATGAAGCTGCCGCCTTGGCGTACCTCCTGACGGCCGACATCGACGGACCGGTGAATGTCTGCGCTCCGGAAAGCGCTGACGTGAACACCATTGTGTCCCACCTGGCGAAAGCCTTCCACAGGCCGGCGTTCTGCCGGGTGCCCCGGCCAGCACTTCGGCTGGTACTCGGAAAGCTGGCGGACGAACTGGTGTTGGCGAACCAAGAGATGGACGCCAGCCGGCTGGCAAACGCAGGTTTCCAGTGGCAGCACCCCTCACTTGCTGAAGCGATGGAATGGCTGACAACGGCAAAGGATCGCTAGCGCTTCACGGTGGCGGCTTCGGCTCTTAGCCTGTGGCGCCGGCCAGAATCTCCACGATCTGCCATCGTCCGTCCCGACGCACCAGATGCAGCCGGAGATCCTGTGGCGTCCCGGCCTCCTCCGAACGGACCACCGAGCCTGAGGACAGGCGTTCCTCGTAGGCGGAAGTAGCGGCTACGATTTCCACCATCGCGTGGTCGGGCTGTGGCGGTTCCCGGATGGTCACGGCCGTCACGGTTGTCGCGAGGCCGGCGAATACCGTGCCGGCTGTTCGAAGGTGCTCCCCCACTTGGCGGTCAGCAGCTTCGGCTGGTGAACCGGGTGCGTTGATCACAGCCAAGAGCTCAACGTGGCCTTGGCGCAACGCCAAGTCCCGGACAGCTGCCAAAGCCGGCACGGCAACGGCCAGGTCATCGGAATGAAGCTCCCGATTAAGGCCCTCCGGGAGCAAAGAGGACTCCGGGATGTCCGTAGGCAGGCCAGAACCGGACACATCCACCGCTCCGGAAAGCGGCACCGATGGTTGGCCCTGCCCCCAAAGGCCCCACGCGGTGGCTGCTACCAGCATTCCGGCCCCCAGCACCACCGCTACCTTGATGCCCGCGGACGCTTTGCGTATCTTGTGCCTTCCCAGCGTCTGGGAGGCCTTGGGGAGTACAACCTTCCCCAGGGGCAGGACCGAGCGCCGATTCCCGAACCACCGGGCACTTCGGCGCGGTGTTCGATCCAGCGCCTGACGCCGCGTCAGCAAGTCGGGAATGACCGAGGGGTGCACCGCCCCTGCAAGATCCACTGCTTCCGGGGCCGCGCTGCGGAAAACGGCGGTCGAAAATTCCCTTGCTGAAGGCCTCATCCGGGGGTCCGGATCCAAAGCGGCCTCCAACGCGCCAGCGAGGGAGCGGGGTACTTCACTGGCGACAAATGACAAGGGCGGACGGTCCATTGCCTGTTCGGGGACCGAACCCGTCAGGCAGAACCAGCCGACAGCCGCGAGGGAATAGAGGTCGCGTTCCGGCCGCAATGCCCCATCCTCCTGGCCCACGGAAACGAGGCCCACAGGGTCGGTGAACCCAGGCGTTCCCACGTCCAGGTGATGCTTGGCGTCGCCTACCCTGGCGGTGATCCCGAAATCCGCCAGCAGGGGCATTCCTTCGGCCGTGAACAGGATGTTCCCCGGCGACACGTCCCCGTGCACCACGCCCTGGGAATGGAGGTAGTCCAAGGCTTGGGCGAGGGGACCCAGAATTGTTACCGCCTCCCCCACCCGAAGCCGTCCGCGCCCGGATACCAGGTTCGCCAACGAACCCCCTGCGGCGTAGTCCATGACAATGCCGCGGACTCCCGGAACTTCCGTGTCGAGCTGGAGGACGTCGTGGATGCCAACCAAGTGCTTGTGCTTCACCCCAAGCAAGGCGCCAGCCTCATGCGAAATGTCACCGTGTGGATCCCGGGGGCCACGATCGTGAGCCGCCGCCTTGACGCATTTGACCGCAAACTGCTCTCCGTCTGAGTCCCTCCTCGCCAGCCATACCGTAGAGCTCCCGCCCTTGCCCAGTTGACGGCTTGCCCGATACCCCGGCAGGCGGGGAGGCGTATCAGCAGAATCCAGAGTTTCCATAGATAAGGTCTACCGGACGGCGAGGATCGGTGCAGAAGTTATCCACAGCCCCTACCGGGTCGTGGTCAAGCAGCCGTGATACGACTGAGAGCTTCACCACAAAACCATGGCCAGTCTGCTGCGGGGTCTAAGCTTGAACGCATGACTCTTGAGTTTTCACAACTGGGTCTTGCCCCTGATTTCGTTGACTACATGCAGGGCTGGGACCTGCAGCGCGAGATCCACAACAAAGTTGTTGCGGGCGAGCAGAACAGCACCGTACTGCTTCTGGAGCATGCCGCCGTCTATACGGCAGGCAAGCTCACGGAGGATCACGAGCGTCCCTTTGATGGCACTCACGTCGTTCCCGTGGACCGAGGTGGCAAATTGACCTGGCACGGGCCCGGACAGTTGATCGCCTATCCCATCCTCAAGCTCAAGAACCGGGCTGGAATCCGCGACTACGTTGAGCGGCTTGAGGCCACCATGATCGCTGTGATGAAGGACTACGGCATCAACGCCGTCACCGTTAAGGGCCGGGCCGGCGTCTGGATCCTTGCCGACGAAAACGGTCCGGACCGCAAGATTGCGGCCATTGGCATCCGTGTACTCGACGGCGTCACCATGCACGGCGTGGCCATCAACTGCAGCAATGATCTGGCACCGTACGCGCAGATCATCGCCTGCGGCATCACCGACGCCAGCGTCACCACCATGTCGCTGGAGACCGGCCAGACCATCAATCCGGCCGATATCGTCGACCGCTTCGTGGAAGAATTCCGCAAGCACGAAGAAGCACTCGTTTCCACCCCCGAAGGAGCACTCCAGTGACCTTGGCACCTGAAGGCCGTAAGTTGTTGCGCGTTGAGCAGCGTAACGCGGCGGTACCGGTTGAACGTAAGCCTGAGTGGATCAAGGCCAAGGTCCAGATGGGTCCTGAGTTTGTCCAGCTCAAGAACCTGGTGAAGAAGGAAGGGTTGCACACGGTCTGTGAAGAGGCCGGCTGCCCGAACATTTTCGAGTGCTGGGAAGACAAGGAAGCGACGTTCCTGATCGGCGGGTCCGAGTGCACCCGGCGCTGTGATTTCTGCCAGATCGATACCGGCAAACCCTCCCCGGTGGACATGTTCGAACCCACGAAGGTGGCCCGCTCGGTGCAGGCCATGCAGTTGCGCTACGCCACGGTGACCGGTGTGGCCCGTGATGACCTGGCCGATGAGGGTGTCTGGTTGTACGCCGAAACGGTGCGGAAGATCCACGAACTGAACCCGGGCACCGGGGTGGAGTTGCTGATCCCGGACTTCTCCGGCAAACCCGAGCACATCGCGGCGATCTGCGATTCCAAGCCCGAGGTATTCGCGCATAACGTCGAGACCGTGCCGAGGATTTTCAAGCGGATCCGGCCGGCGTTCCGGTACGAGAGGTCCCTGGATGTCATCACCCAGGGCCGGGATCTGGGCATGGTGACCAAGTCCAACCTGATCCTGGGCATGGGCGAGACCCGTGAAGAGATTTCCGAAGCCCTCCGGGATCTGCACGCCGCCGGGTGTGACCTGATCACGATCACCCAGTACCTGCGCCCCTCCGAGCGGCACCTTCCGGTGGACCGGTGGGTCAAGCCGCAGGAGTTCGTGGACCTCCAGCACGAGGCCGAGGAGATCGGTTTCCTCGGCGTCATGTCCGGGCCCCTGGTCCGTTCCTCCTACCGGGCCGGGCGCCTCTGGGCCACCGCGATGCGCAAGAAGGGCTGGGAAATCCCGGCCGCCCTGGCCCACATCGAGTCCTCCGGCACCACCCGCCAGGAAGCCTCCACCATCCTCGCCGCCCACAGCTAACCACCTGCCGCGCCGCCCACATGGTGCGGTGCGGCAGCAACCGGGCTACACGAGATAGAAGCGGTTCTTGCCTTCCAACTGATCCAGTTGGAAACACCAGGCGGCCCTCCCGATCCCGGACGTGGCTGCCCCCAGTTCATCCTCCAACTGCTTCATGTCAGCCACATTCCCATCCGCTGAGTAAATGAACTCGTCCCCGTCGTGGACGAGGTTCTGCGCCGTCCGGGCTTCGGTGAAGCCGTGAACGGACGGTCGGGTCCAGAAAATCCCACTGCTGACAATCCTCCCGGGAACGCCGGCAGCGGTTGAGTTGGAGGGGACGTTCTTGGTGATCAATGCCCGGGCGGCGAGGATACTCCCCGAGCCGACACGCGAGCCTTTCAGCAACAGGGTGTCTTCGCCCAACCACACGTGGTCCCCCACCCAAATGGATTGACTGGGATTGACGCGTTGACGGTCCTGCACTGAGTAAATCAGGTGGGGATCAGCCGTCCGGAAGGCCACCCGGGAGGAGAACATTGCGTCACTGCCCACAATCACATGTTTGCGTTCGGTGGGTAGGACGCGTGCTTCTGAGGTGAAGGTTGCACCCGGGCCCAGGTAGAACACAGACTCTTCGAAGACAGTGGCAATCAGCCTGAGAAATCCATGGGACTTTCGCAGGTGGATGACCGCATCATTGCCCATGAATCGCAGCCGGCAATTGCGTAGCCGTGTACCGTCCTCGACGAAGAGGACATTTCCCGTACCCGCGAATTCAATGCTTGAACCGATGAACTCCGACCCAGGCGTGTCCTGGAGGTGCACCACGTTGTTCCGGATCGCGGAGACGTCCCCGTACTCCCGGATAGTCTGCGTCGTGGGCGCCGGGCCCGCACCATTCTGCTTACTGTTGCGCTGCACCAGCCAGCACCGCCTTGGATTCATGCAGGTCAACGGTGATGCCGTCCCAGTCCATCGTGGCCAGCGCCTCCAGGTCCGCCTTGAGGGTTTTTCCGTGGATCACGACATGCAGCCGCCGCATGCCAGTGGCGATCAGGACCCGTAAGGCGAACAGATCCGCCAGGGAGCAACCATCAATAGGTTGAACCTCCACCGTGGAGGCTGCTTGTTCGCGCTGGTCGCCATCTAACGGTCCGCATGTCCCGCTTCCGAGCTCAGGGACGAAGTGCATTTCCAGCGTGTCGGCACCGTCCACCTGTCGATGCCACCGGTATCTGTAGCGGCCGAACGATTCGCCGTCCAGCACCACGTATTCCTGGACAGTCGAGGCGTCCAGTGACAGCGCGCAGTTGGTGAGTTGCTGTTTGGGTACCCGGGTTCCCGGGTTGACACGGGAGGGCAAGGATCCGCTCCAGGTTGTGCCGTTGGGCTGTATCGCCAGGACGTGTTCCAGTTCCACGATCGGATCGTATGCCGGGAACAGGCTCTGCTCCGCTGTCGTGTACTTGACGAAGTCGTAGGAATGCTCGGTCATCAACTGCAGGAAACGTGTGCGCCCCGCCTGCCCTTGGATGAACCAGTTCGCTCCGGAAACCTTGGACGCCACCGGATCCACACGGACCTGCACTTGAACGTTCCCTGTGTGGCGGAAGGTCCGAAGCTCTTCGCAGGTGAATTGCTCGTCTGCCCCACCACGCAGGAATCGTCGGATAAGACCCAGCATTGCCGGCAATGCAGCCCGGGCCACATCCGAATGCTGCCCGTCGATGCGGTACTTCACCAGATGCGGTATGTCGCTCGCCAGTTCGATCAGGGAATGGTTGCTCGATTCGTCCGAATTTGTGTAGAAGTAATGGATTCTGCGCCCCTCGTCGAAGTACTCACGGAGCCGGACTTCCGGCTGTTCCAGTTCGCGCAACGCATTGTGACGGAAGAGGTTGTCCTTAAAGGCGGGTTTGGTGAAGTAGTAGGGCAGGTTCATCTGCGGAACTGCGAGGAGTAAGGCTGCCTCCGGATACTCCCGCGCGTACTGTATGGCGATGGCGCCGCCCTTGGAGGCGCCGAAAAACAGCATCTGGGTCCGGTCAATGGCGAAGCGACTCCTCAAACCTTCAATGGCATCCCGGACGCGTTCGTAAAGCGCCCTGCCCGCGTTGTCGACCATCATGTAGGATCCTGCCGCCAAGTACCGGTCCTGGAAACAGACCATCAGCGTGTCGTTCAGGTCCTCGTCGTTCAGGTCCTTGAGGTAACTCACTGCATAGGAGATACGGGTGGTGGAAGGGCCGAATCCGGGGAAGGTAATGAGCATCTTCGTCGGGGTGGTGGTGTTGCCCCGAAGGGAGTAAAAAACGTCCCCATGCTGTTCCACGCCGTACTGCTCGTCGTATCTCAGTTGCTGAGGTGTCGTGAAAGCCCCACGCCCTATTTTCAGTTCGAAAGGCACGTCGATGTCCAACGTGAAATGCGATACATCATTCGAGGTCACCATGATGTTCCGGTATTCGAGGGGAAAGCCGCGGGCCGGCGGCTCGATCATGTTTCCGTAAACCAGGGCACCGTCCTGGAACAGCCGAAATGGCTTTCCATTCCAGCTTTTCCAGTCCCCCAGGGTCAGTTTGGCAAAGTAGATGCCTTGCGGAAGGTTCTCTGAGGCGATCCTGCGGATCCGGCCTTCGAGGCCCTTTGCCTTGATCATTCGCCGAACCGGTGAATCTGGCTTCGACGCCAGAAGCGCCCTGGCAAACTCCAGGCCAGCAGGCGAATACGCCGCAGCTTTCCCGGCCATGCTGATGCTCCGTTTGAAGCTATGAATCCTCGACATCAGAGACCAAGCATCCTCTCCACAATTTTCTCGTTTATGCGTTGGGGTTCCACGCCTTCGAAGAAGCGTTCGCGGCGCCGCGTGTACGTGACATCCTCAGCTGCGAAGCGCTCATGGATGATGTGGTCCACGATTCCGGATTGGTCACTGAATACGGGTCCCAGGCCGTCGTCGAGGTAATCAAGGCGGCTCTCATAGGGCTGGTCGCGGAAGAAGTCCGCTGCGTCCCAGTGGTAGTAGGCGATGGGGATTCCTATGAAGGCCGCGTCCAGGGCGGCAGAGCTGTAGTCGGTGATGACCAATTCCGCAGAGCGGATTGCTTCCCTGTAACTCAGGCCGGAATGCACAATGCGCTCGGTGAACCTGAACTGGCCGGCACGCTTTTCCACGTTCGGATGCAGTTTGACGTGCAGGACCCGGTCCGTGTCCGCCAGGAAGGACAACAGTGCCGAGTCGGAGAGAAAGGAGTCGATGGTGCGAAAGTAGCCCGACTGGGCGAAACGCTCCGTGGATGACTGGTGAAGGTTGAAGCGCCAGGTCGGCATGAAAAGGAGGTGCCGCTGCCCTTCGTTTGCCCGCGCCAGGGACTCGTAGCGTGGCAGCCCTGAATTCAGCGTCTCCACGGGGGCAAGCCTGCCCATGTAGTCCGCTTCCATGCGACCCGTAGCCACGAAAACGTCGAAGTATTTGGAAAGCACCCAGTCGGACATGTCATTGAGTTGGATTCCGTGTTGAAGATATACGAACCGTGAGTTCGCAAATGACTTTCCCCGATACCTGATGCTGTAGATCTGCGATGAAACCACCAGGTCCGACACCAGGAACATCTCGTAAAACTCCTTGGTGAAGATCGGGACCAGCTTGAAACCCTTTGCTTCCAGCCGTGGCCAATCGGGCGACTTGGGACTGATCGCGAAGTAGGCGTTGCCGAATTCCGGGTGCTCTCGTGTGAAGTACTCGTACAGGTGCTCGGCGTTGTCGTCCGCTTGTTGGGGCCGATCAAAGAACAGGATGGTTGAGGATGGTCCGATCGGCCGGTTGTAGAAGTTGTAGCTTCCCGGCCTGGCATTTCCGGGACGGAGCCTGCGTTCCAGATATTGCTTCTCGATAGTCAGGATGTCGTCCTGGAACAACAGTTCGTAGAGGTGCAGGGAGGTCCCGGTCCGGTCCTCGTGCTTACCGTTGAAAACCAGGTAGGCGTCCTTGTGGCTCAGTTGCTTGTAGAGCTGCCGGCTTACCAGGGAGTCATCCAGCCAACGAATCCATGCGGCTTCGAACGGTTGAAGCTGCTCCACCATGCCGACGAGCTCGATGAGCTGGAAATCGCGGCTCACGTCCCGGAGATGGCTAAGACTGATCGATGTCGCCTTTTGCCCGCGGATTCCCCTCAGGAACAAGGCAACGTAGCGCAGAAGCTGCAAACGGATTTCTTGGGAATGAAACGGAATAAGCGGAACCAGACGCTGGGCCTCACTTGGTATCTGCAGCCCGGTGGCTGCCTTGGTATCCGAGGCAACCGAGAAGCCAGTCGTAAGGGGTCTGACCTTGGCGATGGACCAATAAAGCCGGTAGCTGATGTACAGGGCCGAACGATCGATGTCCTTGAGCGCTTCAAGTGCATCACCAAGCCGCTTGGTGTTGAACGCAATGCCGAAAACATCGGTGTCGCGGCTGAAGTGGTAGGTGTCATCAATCTTGGTTCCGGCGACATTTTTCGCAATGGCCCCGGTGTACACCACCGGTTCCGCGAGATAGACAGTCCGTGTCCTGAGGTACTCGAACAAAGTCGCCACGTAATTGGCGGAGATGAGATGCGAGGTACGCATAAAGATGACGTACTTGCTCTGTATCTCTGCGCAGAGTCCTGCGATGCTGGCGGTCGTCAAGGGCTCATCGACGTGGCGCACCGCGAAATCGGATTCGAGCCGAAGACGGGCAGCCATGAGGCGTCTATACATCGCGGACTCACGGTCAAGCAGTCCTGTCTCTTCCAGGACAATAGTGAGCAGCGGGGGTGATTCGGGCATCTGATTCCTAGGGGGGTGCTTTCAGCGGCAAAGGCTCGCGAAGTTCAAGTGCGGGACGCCGCAGAATCATGACGTGGAATTCGAAAATCGATAGGCCCAAACAGCGCGGGTCTACCCCGGCACGCCAGTGCAGGGGTAGACCGATCCCCCAAACCTGGCTTCGACAGTTTCGATGCAACGTCCGGGGCCTGCACGGATATCACGTAGAATTGAGGCACTATGGCGAACTCCCCTGATTCCAGCAAATCGACCCCATCGGCCGACGCACCCAAGCGTGGGCTGTTCCAGCGCAAGCCCAAGGAAGCCAAGGCCAAGAAGCCGAGCCAGCTGAAGCAGATCGCTGAAGTCTTTAAGATGACCCGGCGGAATGATCCCCAGGTTGTTTGGATCATGCTGCTGGCGTTCCTTGCCGTCGTCGCGGTTGCCTTCCTCATCGGCTACCTGCTGGAGAACTGGGTTACCGGCCTGATTATTGGCATTCCTTTGGGCCTGCTCGCCGCCGTCTTCATACTTTCGCGCCGCGCCGAGAAGGCAGCGTTTGCGCAGATTGAGAACCAGCCCGGTGCCTCCGGTGCTGCCTTGGGGACGCTGCGCCGCGGCTGGATCACGCAGGATCAGCCGGTTGCGGTCAACCCGCGTACCCAGGACGCCGTTTTCATGGCCATCGGCCGACCCGGTATCGTCTTGGTCAGCGAAGGACCGACCCACCGTGTTAAGCCGTTGGTGGACGCCGAACGCAAGCGCCTTGCACGTATTCTCCCCAACGTCACCATCCGTGTCCTGGAGTCGGGTCGCGGCGAAGGCCAGGTTCCGCTCAACCAGCTGGCCAAGACTATGGGAAAAATGAAGAACGAGCTCACCAAAGTTGAAGTCAACGCAGTCAGCAAGCGGATCAATTCACTGGGTAACCGCCTGCCGATCCCCAAGGGCATCGACCCCTACAAGGCCCGCCCGGACCGCAAGGCCGCTCGCGGCCGCTAGCCCGGCAGGACCCATCCGAACGAAAAAGCGCGCTTCCCCACTGCGGGGAAGCGCGCTTTTCTTTACGTTGTCAAAAACTGTCGACCGCCAGCTGCCTACCTTCTGATGAGGATGGTGTTCATGGCTTTATCGTGAAGTCCGCGTTGGTCCGGGTCGAAGACCACTGCAGGGATGACCAGGCAGAGCAGCAGGGTTCTCACCACCGCGGCCATTGGACCCGCCGGCCCGCCCCCAAGCCGCACTACGTGAATACCCATAATCCTGTGACCGATGCTGTACCCTAGGGTGCCGATCAGAAGAATCTGTTCGATGGCGAAGATGGCGAGCGTAGCCCACTGATTACCGCCGAAAGCGAAGTTGCTGATCACCAGCGCCAAGGTCCAGTCGATCACGATCCCGAAGATGCGGCGCCCGGCACGGGCGATGGAGCCAGGGCCGGACTCGGGTAGGCCGAGTCTTTCGCCTGGATATTTGGAGATGCCGGATGTGTCCGGTCCGCTCAACCACGAACCAATGTCTTTTCGATCTACCACCCATCAAGCTTAACGTCTGGTGCGCGTTGCGCCCGACCGCGACGGGCTGCACAAGCACCTTTCATGTTCGCCCAATGGACCCGCTTGGACCGAACACCGGACAGCCGACTACCGTTTACACAACAGACGATTCTGTAACCTGCCGGAAACAATACTGACACCCCCGGGAAATCCCATCTCCCTAAGGTGGTATGAGTTGCCAGCCACCATGGCAAGGAGTCCTTTTTGTGCCTCCTGCCTTCGGTTTGGGCTGCACCACGCGGCCTTCCGGGCCTGTTACTTGATATGCATAAGGAGCATAGATGTTCAAGACTGCGGACGAAGTCCTCAAGTTCATCAAAGAAGAAGATGTCAAGTTCGTCGATATCCGCTTCACCGACCTTCCTGGTGTCCAGCAGCACTTCAACGTGCCGGCCAAGAGCGTTGACCTCGACTTCTTCGTCAATGGTCAGCTCTTCGACGGATCTTCCATCCGCGGCTTCCAGGGCATCGCTGAGTCCGACATGCAGCTCATCCCGGATGTAACTTCTGCCTTCGTTGACACCTTCCGCATCGAGAAGACGCTCGCGTTGAACTTCTCCATCGTGAACCCGCGCACCGGCGACCCGTACCACCGCGACCCTCGCGGCGTTGCTGAGAAGGCTGAAGCCTACTTGGCCTCCACCGGCATCGCCGACACCGCATTCTTCGCTCCCGAAGCCGAGTTCTTCGTGTTCGACAACATCCAGTACGAGTCCTCCCCCCAAGGCAGCTTCTACAAGATCGACTCCGAGGAAGCACACTGGAACACCGGCCGCAAGGAAGAGGGCGGAAACCTCGGCTACAAGACCCCCGTCAAGGGCGGCTACTTCCCCGTTTCCCCCACCGACAAGCAGGCCGACCTCCGCGACGCCATGTGCGTTGAGCTGGACAAGGCCGGCCTCGAGGTTGAGCGTTCCCACCACGAAGTTGGCTCTGCCGGCCAGGCTGAGATCAACTACAAGTTCACCACGCTGACCGCTGCTGCCGATGACCTGCAGAAGTTCAAGTACGTCATCAAGAACACCGCGGACGCTTGGGGCAAGTCCGTCACGTTCATGCCGAAGCCTGTTTTCGGTGACAACGGCTCTGGCATGCACTGCCACCAGTCGCTGTGGAGCAACGGCGATCCGCTGTTCTACGACGAGAAGGGCTATGCCGGCCTTTCGGACACCGCGCGTTGGTACATCGGCGGCCTGCTGAAGCACTCCTCCGCCGTGCTCGCCTTCACCAACCCGACGGTGAACTCCTACCGCCGCCTGGTCAAGGGCTTCGAAGCTCCCGTGAACATGGTTTACTCGCAGGGCAACCGCTCCGCAGGTATCCGTATCCCGATCACGGGCACCAACCCGAAGGCCAAGCGCATCGAGTTCCGCGCTCCGGACCCGTCCTCCAACCCGTACCTGGCATTCGCTGCCCAACTGATGGCCGGCATCGACGGCATCCGCAACCGCATCGAGCCCCCGGCTCCCATCGACAAGGACCTCTACGAGCTCCCTGCCGAGGAAGCCAAGGACATCCCCAAGGCTCCGGGCTCCCTGGAAGAGGCTCTTGAGGCCCTACGCGAGGACAACGAGTTCCTGCAGGCCGGCGGCGTCTTCACCCAGGACCTCATCGACACTTGGATCGACTACAAGTACGAGAACGAGATTCGACCGCTGTCGTTGCGCCCGAACCCGTACGAGTTCGAGCTCTACTACGGCGTCTAGCTGGATCACGCGGCTGAAGCGGGCATAGTCCGCAGGTAGCCCGCAAGAATCTGAATACAGAAAAGCCGACCCCCAGGTTTCACTACCTCGGGGTCGGCCTTTTTGTGTTCCATGCGTGCTGGTCAGTCCGCGATTTGAGCCGCTCGGCAAGCACACCGGCTACTGCCACCCAGGCTGTTTCTTCCTTGTCGGGCCTATATGTGCCCGTCGGTTAGCTTCCGCTTCGACGTTGGCGGCTACGCATACCGAGTGGCGGATGCCTTTGAGCTGACCTGTCTTGAGGATGGCCGGGATCTGGACGTCGCTGGTCGCTAACTCTTCCACGACCTGCTCGATTGTGAGGAAACGCCGGCTCGGCTTATCGTCCTAAGGCATAAGAAGAACGCTATCAACAGACCGACAGTAAGGACTGAATGGCGGACAGCGGGTGTGGTCGCCTCCTGGAGCTATTGCGTGGGGTCGTCTCGAACGACCAGGCCTTCGTCTCCGGGGAGAACTGTCCCTTATTTACGTTCTGCTTCGTCTTCGTCGTTCAATTCAACCGCGTCGCCCGGTGAACAGGGAGCAACAGCGCCCACATCGTAGTATTCACGTAGCCTGTCAGTATCGAACTCGGCCCGAAGGACAGGGCCTCCCTCTGCGAAGACGGTCGGGTGTGTCGTTGGATTCACGGTGCGTACGGTCATGCCCAGGGATTTCCAATACTCGGCTACGCGTTTGGCGTCTTCAACATGGTTAGTTCCTTGGGGTGCCCAGCGGTCATAGCCATAGCTGGCTCCCTCCTCGCCCGCCCCGAGGGAGCACTCCTGCGCCCACGCGACGCCGTTGCGGGGCCACCAGCCGGTGACGTCGAGCTGTTTGGTGGTGTTGATGACGAGTTCGACCGCCCGGTCCCGCCCTTCTCTGGCGCTGATTGTATTTTCCGATGACGGCTTGTCTGACATTGTCGAGTTGGGACCCTTCTCAGCGCATGCGGTCATTGTCATTCCCATCATGAGCACGGCTGCCCCGGCCGTGAAGATCCTAATTCGAGTCTTAGCCGCTGGCATTCGACATTCCTTCCAATAGGGCCTTTTGCAAATCAGTCGGCCCCAACGGAACATACGGGGTGATCTTTTCAGTTTCCCCTGATTGCCCAGGCTACGTTTTTTAGGGACTCTGTTCGCTCGTCAAAGTAGCCGGCCTGTTCGCTACCGCGCCGGGACGTAACACGCCTTCATCGCGAAGCCGCCCATCCACGTCGCGAGCAACCCTGACCAACGACGTGGCAGCATCATCATCAAACGCTACGGCCAATGCTTACTCCCCCAACGAAAACCCTACGGACTGGCCGGGAAGGGCCGTGAGGCCCTTCCCCCTATGACAACTACGCGCCGCCGCCAGCAGAGAAGATATCCTGCGAAATCTTCTGCAACTGACCACGCAACTGCTCCAACTCCTCCCGCGCCTTATCCAACGCAGCCTTCGTCTCCGGCCACGTCGAACCACGGAACTCAGCAGCCAACGGACCATCCCACACATTCGGATCCGACAACACACGACCCTGCGCATCCAACGCCGAAATCTGATCCGTAAAACCACCAGTAATAATCGACTGCACCTGACCAATAGCAGCCTTGGCCTGCTCAGTAGACAACACACGCGACATAGAAACCCCCAAAAGTGACAATCATAAACCGCCAGCGGCATCACCACCGCGACCGGACATGCCCGACACTATCAACACCCAACCAATACATCCACCAAATGGGGAAATTAACGCCCCCCAGTACGCATGCCTCGTCTGGGTTCGAACCCGCGCGTGCCCCCTGCACGGGGCTTAGCCCCAACACGCAAGAAGGCCAGGGTCAGTCCGAAGCGACTGACCCTGGCCTTCATCGTGCGCGCAGGAACTACTCTGACTTTTCGTGCTCACGTTCGCGGATGTTCCGGGTGATTTCGTCGAGTTTGTCCTTGACGAAACTGGCGGCGTCCGTCAAACCCTTTTCCGCACTGCCGAGCGGGTCCAGCTGCAAATAGACGTGTTTGTCGATGGGCAGGTCGTACTCATCCTTCAGATGCGTACCACCGCCAACGCCATTGAGGGACAGATAAACCAGCGCTTCGGTCCGCGCGATGCCTGCGATCGTCCCGAAGACAACAGTGAAGTCGTTGGGCTGAAAGCTCACGGACTGACCGACGTGACGCCGGTCCAGCTCTCCGGCGGTAATCGCCTTTTCGGTCGGACTTCCGTTGTATTCCATGTACTTCCCCTATGCATCGAGATCAGTGACAGAAGAAGTCTATAAGGTTACTTAGCGTCAGGCATGCCCCCGCGGCGATTCACCCAGGGGATACTTCCCGGCGCTCAGTGTTTGGTAGTGGGTGCTTGCCCTGGTTGCTCGGGGGCTGCACAGTCTGCGCAGAACACCCGATCTGTTTCTTCACCGCAGCACTGGCAGCGATGGAGCAGGGCCGCTGATTCGATCACATAGGCTGTCATAGGGACCATGCTGCCCGCCCACGCCCACCCGGGGCACGAGTAGTGTGTACTCGTTTTTCGTCACCCGGCAGCCGCGACTACTTGGATTGGGCCTACCGGGGGCC
The DNA here is from genome assembly GCF_059090325.1 of Arthrobacter sp. B0316-5-4. Classification (NCBI taxonomy): domain Bacteria; kingdom Bacillati; phylum Actinomycetota; class Actinomycetes; order Micrococcales; family Micrococcaceae; genus Arthrobacter; species Arthrobacter sp. B0316-5-4. Next base: position 95,923 of record NZ_JBNHFN010000002.1, on the reverse strand, counting down.
CTCGTCACCCGCCGCATTGCCGGCGCGGGGCCCCTCGTTTGCTTCGGCGTCCGCGAACGTGGCGAAACACCGCCGGCAGGCAAAGGTTCCGTCGCGGCCGTGGCGCGATGACCAGTGCGGCCCCGCCTGCTTGCAGCGGAAACAGCTCGCGTTGGAGAAGGCAGTCCCCTCAGGATCCAGCATCACTGTCACGGGAGAAGTCTAGGCGACGCCGCCGGTCCAGGAACAGGCCGCAAAGACCCTCCTACTGCTTTCCGTATTTCTTGTGTACGGCCTGCTTGCTGACGCCCAGGCAAAGGGCGATCGCTTCCCAGGACAACCCCGATTGCCGGGCCGACCGAACCAGCGAGGCCTCAGTGCGGCCTACTTCCTTCTGCAGTTCCGCCACGGCGTAGAGCGCCTCCGCGGGGCCCATTCCGTCCATCGATCCCACAAGCGTTTTCATGCGGTCCACCTCCATGCCATCAACCATAGTTGACGCTTGGCGGCGCCGTCAACCTACATTGACAGCCTGGTCAGCCCAGTTCCCTGTACATGGTCCGCTGCGGACCGGCACTTCCACCCAGATACCGGCCGGTGTCCACGAAGCCTGCTTTGGCATACGCAGCCAACCCTGCAGGGTTGCGTTCATTGACGGAAAGTACGACGCCGACCTGGCCGCCACCCAGCCGCGCCGTCAGCTTTCGGGCCTCTTCCACCGCGGCGCGCGCCGCCATTGAGCCGAGGCCGCGCCCTTGATGCCGGGAGTCGATGAGGAACCCCCTCAGCAACCAGGCCGATTCATCGTCCGCCCAGCCCGCGAGGCTCGCCGCCCCAGCTTGAAGGGTCAGGACTCCCACCGCCTCCCCGCCGGATTCAATAATGTACGGAAACCGCGAATCCTCTTCGAGGCCAATCAGCACCATGCGGAGGGGGTCGCCTACAAAATTTCGCTGGGAGTCATCGACCGCCATCCCGGCCACCGCGCCCAACTGTATGGCCCGGGAGTCGTCGTCGAGCATTTTGAGGGGAATCAACCAGACGTCACCCAACCACTGGTGATCATTATCGATTGAAAGCGCATCCCCAGAGTCACCTTCGAGCATTTCAGCCCTTTCTTCCCTTAGGGTTGTCCCAACAGTGTCCAACGCCGGAGGCATCGCTACGTGAACCAGCCCAACGTCATCCTGATCTGCGTCGATGAGTGGCGGGGCGACTGCCTGTCCTCGGACGGGCACCCCTTCGTGGAAACTCCCCATCTGGACGAGTTGGCCAGGCAGGGCGTCCGCTTCTCCAAAGGCTATTCTGCTACCCCGTCGTGCGTTCCAGCGCGCGCAGCGCTCTTCACGGGACAGTCACAGGAACGGCATGGCCGGGTTGGCTACAACGACGGCGTACCTTTCCATGCAGTCCACCCGGTGACGGTACAGGATGAGTTCCGAAAAGGTGGGTACCACACGCAGGCCATCGGAAAGATGCACGTATGGCCCGAACGTTCCCGGCTCGGTTTCGACGACGTCATCCTTCACGACGGATTCCTCCACCATGCCCGCCGGGAGCACCGACAACACTTCGGCATGTTTGACGATTACGTCCCCTGGCTCCGGAGGCAACCCGGAATGGGCCCGGACGCCGAATACTTCGACCACGGCGTCAACTGCAACTCAATTGTCGCCCGGCCGTGGGACAAGGCAGAGAATCTCCATCCCACGCATTGGATCGGCACCCAGGCCATCGAATGGATGCACCGGCGGGACCCCGTAAAGCCCTTTTTCCTCTACCTTTCGTTCCACCGCCCGCATCCCCCGTACGACCCGCCGTCGTGGGCCTTTGAGCAGTACCTCAACCTTCCTGCCTATGAGGCAGTCAAAGGCAACTGGGAACAGCATTGGGACGAGCACCGCCAGGATGGCGACTACCAGGCCAGCTACGGCAAGGTTCCGGACCACGTCGTGCACCGTGCCCGGGCGGGATATTACGGGCTGATGGCCCAGATCGACCTGCAAATCAATCGGATCAAAGAGTCGCTGGCTGACTTCGAACTGCTGGACAACACCGTTATCGCCTTTACCAGCGACCACGGCGAAATGATGGGCGACCACCACATGTTCCGTAAGGCAGTTCCGTACGAAGGCTCCGCCCGCGTGCCGTTCATCATCGCCGACTCTCCTGCCGTTGAAACCGCAGCGCGGGGAACAGTAGTGGAGCACGTGGTGGAACTCCGGGACATCATGCCCACGCTATTGGACCTCGCCGGGCTGCCGATCCCGGACTCCGTCGATGGAAAGTCGCTTGCGTCGATCGTCCGAGGTGAAAGCACCCTGGCCGTCCGTGACATCCTGCACGGCGAGCACGTCTACTGGGGGCAGAACCTGCACTGGCTCACGGACGGGCACCATAAATACATTTGGGGTTCCGGTCGGGGAACGGAAGAATTGTTCAACCTCGACGCCGATCCCCAGGAGCGCACCAACCTCGCCGAGGAAACTGCCAACCAGGGCGAACTGCAGTTGTGGCGTGAACGCATGGTGGAAACGCTGCGGGACCGCGAAGAAGGCTACGTGGTTAACGGCGAACTCACACCTGGCGCTCCAGTGGTGGCCATGTTGCGGCATGCCAGGGAAAAGGCAGCGGCGGCCATGGCCCAGGCCTCGTCCTACTGACCAGGGAGACTACCTCTGGCTCACTCACTGCGACCGTGCACCGGCCTGGCATTCGCCGGGGGTTCCCCGACCTCCTGGACGGTATGACCGTCGCAGGCCAATTTGGTCACACTGGCCCGCTCGATGCGGGCAACGGTGAACCATCGCATTGCGTTGCGCAGCCGGCACCATCCAACCAGGTACCACTGGCCGTTCGTGCAGGCAAATAGTACGGGTTCGACATCGCGGGTGGTGGTGGTCCCGTCCATCGCGGTGTAGCGAATCCGGAGCACGCGCTGCTCGGCCATTGCCTCTTCCAGCGCCGACCTGATTGCGCGCGAAGGTGAGGGAAGCGCATTCACCCAGACGCGGTGGGCCAGCTCGTCGGCTCTGGCCCGGGTCCTGGGATCAAGGACGTCCATGATTTTCCGGATGCCGGCTGCGGCCAGATCCGCGTAGGGTGCGTCCGATGCGGCGGACACAGCCGCCATCAGCGCCACCGCCTGTGCAGAAGAGAGACTGACAGGTGGCAGGGTGGCACCTGCAGCCAACCCGTAGCCGCCTCCCGGACCAGGGCGGGACCACAGGGGCGCACCGCTGTTCTCCAGCGCATCGAGGTCTCTCTTGACCGTACGAACGGATACCTCAAGCTCTCCTGCCAGCCGTTCGGCGGAGATCCCCCGGCCTCCGCTGCGGCGGAGCATTTCCGACAGGGCGTGGAGTCGTTCGGCTCGTTTCACAGCCCAGGCCCGATCGAATTCATGACATAAATAGTGACATACCCTTGTCCGTGGGGCCTGCGAGAGTTGTTGCATGTCAACAGATACGAGCCGTCCGATCATCCTTATTGCCGGCCACTGGCTGGGCGCCTGGGCGTGGGATGAAGTCCTTGAACACTTGAAAGCCGACCATGCCCGCGCCATCGCGGTGACGCTGCCTGGCCTCGACGCTGATGACCCGGAGCGCACGGCGAGGACTCTCGACGATCAGGCCACAGCGATCCTGGGCGCCATTGGGCACCACGATCAGCCGGTGATCCTGGTCGCTCACAGTGGGGCTAACGCGCCCGTCAGTCTCGTCATTGACCGACACCCGGGGCTTGTCCACCGGGTGGTGTGGGTTGACTCGGGCCCGGTTGCGCCGGGAAGTGTCTTCGCCCCGGACCTCCCGGACGGTTTGGCGGAGCTTCCGCTACCGTCCTTCGACGTCCTGGCACAGCAGGCGAGCCTGGAAGGCCTGAACGCAGAGGTCCTCGAACGCTTCCGGGCACGGGCCGTCCCCGAGCCCGGCCCCGTGCTTCGTCAGCCCGTCAAGCTCACGAACGAGGCCCGTCGCAACGTCCGGACCACCCTGGTGTGCTGTTCGATCCCGGGCGAGCAGGTGCTTGAGCTGGCCCGAGCCGGCCATGCGATGTTTACCGAAGTCGCGGAACTCGAACACCTCGACGTCATCGACCTCCCGACGGGGCACTGGCCCATGTGGAGCCGTCCCCGCGACCTCGCCATGGCCATTCACGCTGCGGCTTCCCAAACCAACTGAACTGCACACACCCTGCAGACCTAGTTGCCGTAGAACCGTCTCTCGAACACTCCCCTGGCACGACGACTGAGCCGCAGATAATCCTCTTCGAACTGACCGGCATTCCCGGGAGCATACCCACACCAGCGCGCTGCCGCCTCCAGATCCTTACGCGAGGACGGGAGGAGGTCTGAAGCCCGGCCAGTCACGATGACATTTGCGGAACGGATGCGGCTGGCCAGCTGCCATGCCTCCCGCAGGAGCGCGGCGTCGTCTTCGTCGATGAAGTCCAGTTTTTCGGCGGCGGCCAGAGCCTCGAGGGTAGAACTGGTCCGCAGTTCCGGGTGCTTCCCGGCGTGCTGAAGCTGAATCAACTGGACCAACCACTCGACGTCGCTCAACCCGCCACGGCCCAGCTTCACATGCCGCGCCGGATCAGCGCCACGGGGCAACCGTTCGGACTCCACACGCGCCTTGACACGGCGAATCTCCCGAACATCCTGCTCGGCGAGTTCCTCGGGGTAACGGATGGGATCGATGAGCTTCACGAAATCGGCGGCGAGTTCATCCGAGCCCGCCATGGGGCGCGCCCGCAACAGCGCCTGGGCTTCCCAGATCAGCGACCATCTGCGGTAGTACTCCGCATAGGAGTCCAGGGAACGCACCATGGCACCGTTCTTGCCTTCGGGCCGGAGGTCGGCGTCCACCATCAGTACTCGTTCTGCCATGATGGCCGGCTTGAGCGGCTGGGTGAGGAAACTCGAGATCTTGGCGACAATCGTCGTCGCCTGTTCCTGGGCCTCGGCATCACTGAAACCGGGGCGGGCGCGGTGGACGTAAATAACATCCGCGTCTGAACCGTAACCGATCTCGCGTCCGCCTTGCCGGCCCATCGCGACCACCAGGACATCAGTCTTCAGCGGACCCTCCGCAGCCACCACCGATTCGGCAACATGCAAAGCACCCAGGACGGCTGCCCGGTCTGTCTCCGCCAGGGCGAGCCCAACGGCGTCCTGGTCCAGCAACCCGGCACTGTCCGCAATGGCGGTCCGCAGGATTTCCCGGCGCCGGATCAGCCTGATGAGTCGCATGGCGCTTTCAGGGTCCGGGTGGCGGGAAAGCTTGGACTGGATTTCCTGCCACTGCGCCTCAAAGCGGATCGGCGCCAGTTCCTTGTCGCTGCCAAGCCACGCCACGGACTCCGGCGACACTTCCAGCAGGTCCGAAATCAACCGGGAGTTGGCCAGGACCTGGCACAACCGCTCGGCGGCTGCTTGGGAATCACGGAGCAACCCCAAGTACCAATGCGTGGTTCCGAGAGTCTCGCTGACACGGCGGAAGGCGAGTAGTCCGGCGTCGGGATCCACACCCTCGGCCAGCCAGCCAAGAAGGATGGGAAGCAGCTGGCGCTGCAGCGCCGCGCGCCGGCTGACTCCTGCCGTGAGTGCCTCGATGTGCCGCATGGCGCCTTGGGGATCCAGGTAACCGAGTGCGGCGAGCCGGCCTTGCGCAGCCTCAGGGCTGAGCCTGGCGTCTTCGCTGCTCAGCTTTGCCGCAGTATTGAGCAGCGGCCGGTAGAAGATCCTCTCGTGCAACTCCCGGACCGATTTCTTGGTCTTCTGCCACGTCCCCATCAGCTGGTCGGGATGCGGGCGCTCAAGCGCGAATGGACCCAGGACTGCCTTGGCAAGGAAGCGCTGGGCGTCTTCGGTGGCCGGCATCAGGTGGGTCCTGCGCAACTGGAACAATTGGATGCGGTGTTCCAGCAGGCGGAGGTACCGGTACGCGTTGTCGAAGGCTGCCGCGTCCGCACGGCCGATGTACCCACCGGCGGATAGCGCGGCTATGGCGGAGGTGGTGTCCCTGCATCGCAGGGATTCATCGGACTTGCCATGGACCAGCTGCAACAGCTGCACGGTGAATTCGACGTCCCGAAGTCCGCCACGTCCCAGCTTGATCTGGCGCTGTTCTTCGGCCGCGGGAATATAGTCGGTCACCCGGCGGCGCATGGCCTGCACGGATTCAACAAAGCCCTCACGGCCTGCAGAGGACCACACCAGGGGCTCCACTGCCTTCTCGTAACGCTGGCCAAGCTCCCGGTCCCCGGCAATGGTGCGGGCCTTCAGGAGTGCCTGGAACTCCCAGCTTTCGGCCCAACGTGCGTAGTAGCTCAAGTGCGATGGCAGCGTGCGGACCAAGGGCCCTGACTTGCCTTCGGGCCGCAGGTTGGCATCGACTTCCCACAGCCCCGGCTCGGGGGCGGACGACCAGATGGCCCTGGAAATCCCTGACGCCAGGGCCGTACCGATGGTTGAGGCACGCGCGTCATCGAGTTCCCCGGATTCGACGACGTAAATGACGTCGACGTCGGAAATGTAGTTCAGCTCGCGCGCACCGCATTTACCCATGCCGATGACCGCGAGTCCGACGTCGGCAATCTCCTCGGGGTCATACTGGCCTGCCGCTTCGGCACGGGACACCGCCAGGGCCGCTTCGATCGCGGCACCGGCGAGGTCCGCCAGCTCGGCACCGACAGAGGGCATGAAGTCCTGTGGCGAGGCGGCGCAAAGGTCCTTGATGGCAAGCTCTGTCAGTCCCCGCCGGTAGGCCGTGCGCAAAGCGGCGTAAGCCGGCATCCCGGTGATCCCGGCAATAGGACGCTGGGCACCGGGTTCGGCTTTCACCGAGCGCAGAAGCAGAGTCCGGAGATCTTCGCTGGAGGCCTGAAGTGGCTCTGGACTGATGCGGACATCGAAAACGTCCAGGTGCTCCGGCCGTCGGATGAGGAACTCCCCCAGCGCTTCGGAGGCACCCAGCAGCCGGTACATAGGCTCGCTGGCATCCGGGTCTGCTGCAGCCAGCTTCTTCAGTCCGGGATTCTTCTCGATAAGCCGGACCAGTGTTTGGAGTGCCGTATCCGGGCTGGCCGCCATGGAAAGCCCGACGAAAAGCGCGTCCTCGTCGATACCCTCAAGTTCAGGGGCAGCGAGGAAGCGTTCGCCCTTTTCGAGATCACTGAATCCGGCTGAGATGAGCCGACGTGCGAGGCTCATGGGCCCTGCCTAAAGAATGCCGAGGTTGCGCTGCAACTCGTATGGAGTGACCTGAAGGCGGTAGTCCTGCCATTCTGCGCGCTTGTTGCGCAGGAAGTGCTCGAAGACCTGCTCGCCAAGGATCTCGGCCACCAGCTCCGATTCTTCCATGGCACGGATGGCATCGTGGAGGCTGGCCGGCAACGGGGCGTGGCCCATGGCCTTGCGCTCCGCCGTGGTCAGCGACCAAATGTCATCCTCGGCTGCCGCGGGAAGCTCGTAGCCTTCCTCGATGCCCTTCAAACCGGCGCCCAACAGCACGGCGTAGGCCAGGTACGGATTGGTGGCCGAATCGATACCGCGGTACTCAATACGTGCGGATTGGCCCTTGCCGGGCTTGTAGAGCGGGACGCGGACCAGTGCGGAACGGTTGTTGTGGCCCCAGCTCAGGTAGCTCGGTGCCTCGCCGCCGCCCCAGAGGCGCTTGTAGGAGTTCACGAACTGGTTGGTCACGGCCGTGAATTCGGGTGCGTGCTTGAGGATGCCGGCAATGAACTGGCGCGCCGTCTTGGACAGCTGGAACTCAGCCCCGGCCTCGAAGAAAGCGTTGGTGTCGCCCTCGAACAAGGAGAAGTGCGTGTGCATGCCCGAACCCGGGTGGTCGGTGAACGGCTTGGGCATGAAGGTGGCGTAGGTCCCCTGCTGGAGGGCGACTTCCTTGATCACCGTGCGGAACGTCATGATGTTGTCCGCGGTCTGGAGCGCATCCGCATAGCGGAGGTCGATTTCGTTCTGTCCCGGTCCGCCTTCGTGGTGGCTGAACTCCACTGAGATGCCAACGGACTCGAGCATGGTGACCGCGGTGCGTCGGAAATCCTGCGCAACGCCGCCGGGGACGTGGTCGAAGTAGCCGCCCTCATCCACGGGGACCGGCGAGCCGTCAGGACCGAGGTCCTTGGACTTCAGCAGGTAGAACTCAATCTCCGGGTGGGTGTAGCAGGTGAAACCCATGTCCGCGGCTTTGGCCAGGGTCCTCTTGAGAACATTGCGGGGGTCGGCGGCGGACGGCTCACCGTCGGGCGTCAGGATGTCGCAGAACATCCTGGAGGTCTGCTCGGTCTCGCCACGCCACGGCAGGATCTGGAAGGTGGACGGGTCAGGCTGGGCGAGCATGTCGGACTCGAACACGCGGGCCAGGCCCTCGATGGCTGAACCATCAAAGCCGAGGCCTTCTTCGAAGGCACCCTCCACTTCGGCCGGCGCAAGCGCAACGGATTTAAGCGAACCCACGACGTCGGTGAACCACAAGCGTACGAAGCGCACGTCACGCTCTTCGATTGTCCGCAGAACGAACTCTTGCTGGCGGTCCATAGGGCCTCTTTTCCGATTCGGTGTCCATGCCGCTGGTTTCATTGGATTGAAGCCACGACAGCTCAGCCTTCACTCTACTAAGAGTTCCGTGCTAATGCCGCAGCAGTTGCTGCGCGTAACACAGCGTTTACACAAGGTGACGCTGGGCACAGTGGTGGCAGGCGTCGTCGGCACCGCTTAGGCTCTATCCATGGCCCCGAGCAACCTCCCTGAGTCCACCACGCCCGCCGAAGTTCCCGCCCCCTACGGCAGCGGCCCCACGGCAGCGGCGCAGCCGTCGCCGGCTGCAGGCAGGAAGCCAGCGGGCAGGGTCCGGATCCACCACCTTCAGCAAGCCAAGGACAACGGCGAGCGTTTCGCCATGCTGACCGCCTATGAGCAGTACACAGCGGAGATCTTCGACCAAGCCGGAATCGAAGTCCTCCTGGTGGGTGATTCCGCGTCCAATAACGTCTTCGGCAACGAGACCAGCCTTCCTGTCACCGTCGATGAGCTCCTGCCGTTGTGCCGGGCCGTTGCAAGGTCGGCAAAGCGCGCCTTGATCGTCGCGGACCTGCCCTTCGGCAGCTACGAGGTTTCGGCTGAGCAGGCCGTCGCCACAGGTGTCAGGTTCCTCAAGGAAGGCCTGGCGCACGCCGTCAAGATCGAGGGCACGGCCTACTACGCGGACACCGTCAAAGCAATGGTCCAAGCGGGGATCCCGGTCATGGCCCACATCGGGTTCACTCCCCAAAGCGAGCACTCCCTGGGTGGTTACCGGGTACAGGGCCGTGGGGATGACGCCCAGCGCCTGGTCGATGACGCAGTGGCCCTGCAGGACGCGGGTGCCTTCAGCGTCCTCATGGAGATGGTCCCGGCAGAAACCGCGGCCACCGTGGACGCAGCACTTCGGGTTCCGACAGTCGGCATCGGAGCAGGCAAGAGCACTACAGGCCAGGTCCTCGTTTGGCAGGACATGGCCGGATTGCGGGGCGGAAAGATGGCCAAGTTCGTCAAGCAGTACGCGGACCTTCGCACCACGTTGAGCGATGCCGCGGCAGCGTACGGCGACGACGTCCGGTCCGGGCAGTTCCCCGGACCGGAGCACTCCTTCTAGTCGTCGTCCTGGGCTAGTCGTCGTCCTGGGCGTCCCAGGCGTCGTTTCGCGCTTTGACCTTCTCCAGGGCGTGCTCGGCTTCTTCCCTGGTCTTATAGGGGCCAATCAGCTGGGTCCAATCGGACATGGCGTCCTCTTCGATCTCGTGCGTCTTGACGTTGTACCAGTACTCCGTCACGTCTCCTCCTCGATCCTCGGGCGATTGGACGCGTAACGTTGGCGGGGTCACAGGAACCCAACCACACTTTGTTACTTGCGTCTCTTGCGTGCCTTATATGATCAATCTATGCCTTCTCTAGCTTCGACTGCACCCATTGGCGCCCTCACCCCGGGAACCATCAGCCCTGAACGCCCCGTCCCGGCGTCGATCCCCCGGCCCGAGTATGTAGGCAAGAAGGCACCTGCCAAGTTCACCGGCTCCGAGGTGAAGTCAGCCGAGACCGTCGAGAAGATCCGGATTGCCAGCAAGATCGCGGCACAGGCAATTGTCGAGGTCGGCAAGCACATCCAACCCGGGGTCACCACGGACCAGTTGGACAAGGTGGGGCATGAGTTCCTGCTGGACCATAACGCCTACCCGTCCACGCTCGGCTACAGGGGTTTTCCCAAGTCGCTGTGCTCCTCCCTCAATGAGGTCATCTGCCACGGCATCCCGGATTCCACGGTGGTCCAGGACGGCGACATCCTGAACATCGACATCACCGCCTTCATCGGCGGGGTCCATGGGGACACCAATTACACTTTCCTCGTTGGCGACGTGGACGAAGAATCCCGTCTGCTGGTTGAGCGCACGCAGGAGTCGCTCAACCGGGCCATCAAGGCCGTGGCCCCCGGCCGCGAGATCAACGTCATCGGGCGGGCCATCCAGTCTTACGCAAAACGCTTCGGCTACGGCGTGGTTCGCGACTTTACTGGCCACGGCGTGGGTGAGGCGTTCCATACGGGCCTCATCATTCCGCATTACGACGCAGCCCCGGCGTACAACACCGTGATCGAGGCAGGCATGGTCTTCACCATTGAGCCCATGTTGACCCTCGGAACCATCGAATGGGACATGTGGGCCGATGACTGGACAGTCGTCACCAAGGACCACAAGCGCACGGCCCAATTCGAACACACCCTGCTGGTCACAGAGACCGGCGCGGAAATCCTGACCCTTCCCTGAGCCCTCCGGAAGGTCCCAGCAGCCCCGGAGGCTGCGCCATGCCCATCCCCTCCTGCCACGATCGGAAATGCATTGTCCAAGAAGGATGAGAAGACCCACAAGAACGCCCCGCTGATCGGAATCGACATCGGCGGCACCGGCATCAAGGGCGGCATCGTCGACCTGAAGAAGGGCAAGCTGATCGGTGACCGTTTCAGGGTGCCCACTCCGCAGCCCGCAACCCCGGAGGCTGTCGCCGAAGTAGTTGCACAGATCGTCGAAGAACTGTCCAGCCGTCCCGACGCGCCGGCAGCAGATTCCCCGGTGGGCGTGACATTCCCGGGCATCATCCAGCACGGCGTGGTCCACTCTGCGGCCAACGTGGACAAGACCTGGCTCAACACCGACATCGATGCGACATTCACCAAGCGGCTGGGGCGCCCCGTTGAGGTCATCAACGATGCCGACGCCGCCGGCCTCGCCGAGGCCCGCTACGGCGCAGGCGAAGGCGTGGACGGAACAGTCCTGGTAATCACCTTGGGCACCGGGATCGGATCTGCCTTCATCTTCAACGGCCAGCTGGTCCCCAACGCTGAATTGGGTCACCTTGAGGTGGACGGATTCGACGCCGAGACGAAGGCATCAGCCGTTGCCCGCGAACGCGATGGCCTGAGCTGGGACGAGTATGGTGTCCTGCTGAACCGCTACCTCCAGCACGTGGAGTTCCTGTTCTCCCCTGAGCTGTTCATCGTGGGCGGCGGCATCTCGAAGCGGTCCGACGAGTACTTCCCCCACCTGGAGCTGCGCACCAAGATCGTGACTGCCAAGTTGAAAAACGACGCCGGCATTGTTGGCGCTGCCCTCGAGGTGGCATTGCACCACAAGCTCGCCAAGTAGGGCCCGGTGGAGGACCAGTCGGCAAACCGCATCGCGATCGTCAGCGGTGCAAGCCGTGGCATCGGCGCTGCCGTTGCCCACGCCGCGGCAGCCGCCGGGTATGGCGTCGTTGTCAATTACTCAGCGGATGCCGAGGGCGCACACGCCGTTGTCCGCCGCATTGTTTCCCAAGGCGGCCGTGCCCTTGCTGTACAGGCGGACATCAGCCAACCTGCCGACGTCGTTCGCTTGTTTGACGAAGCCGGAAACTGGGGAACGGTGACAGCGGTAATCAACAATGCGGCCATCACCGGCAACCAGATCGGCACCCTGGTGGAGGTGCCTGCCGAGAAGGTGCAGCGGGTTGTCGATGTCAATGTCTCGGGCATGATTTTCATGTGCCAGGAAGCTGTGCGGAGGCTGTCCACTGATCACGGCGGCAGCGGCGGGAACATCGTGAACATTTCCTCCACCGCCACCAAGGCAGGCTCACCCGGTACCTGGGTGCACTACGCGGCAACGAAAGGCGCGGTGGATGTCCTGACGGTGGGTTTGGCGTCCGAGGTGGCCAAGCAGGGAATCCGAGTCAACGCAGTGGCACCGGGCAGCACCAAAACGGGGCTTCACGCGGCAGCTGGCATGCCGGACCGTGTGGAAAAGCTGAACCCAACCATCCCCATGGGTCGCGGCGCTGAACCGGAAGAAGTCGCAGCCGCGGTGATGTGGCTGATGTCCGGCGAGGCCGGCTACATCACGGGGGCTGTGCTTCCGGTGGCGGGCGGGCGATAACCCGGCCCGTGCCACAGTGCCGGTACCTGCAGCTGCTATGGTGCCGGTGGCGGCTGCGGCTTCCCCTCCGCTGCCGCCACCGGAGCTAGAGTTGGCTCTTCTCGGAACCTTTGGCTTGCTTTGTGCCCGCCTTGGCGTGGGCTTCGGCCTCGTGGCGGAGCAAGGAAATAGCGGACTCGAAATCTTCCAGGGACTCGAAGGCCTGGTACACACTGGCAAAGCGAAGATACGCCACCTCGTCCAGCTTCCGCAGCGGACCGAGGATCGCCAGGCCTACCTCGTGAGCATCGATCTCCGCCGCGCCCGACGAACGGATGTTCTCTTCGACTTCCTGTGCCAGCATGGCGAGGTCGTCCTCGGTAACCGGACGCCCTTGGCACGCCTTGCGGACGCCACTGATGACCTTGATGCGGCTGAAGGGCTCGCCTACGCCAGAGCGCTTGATGACGGAGAGGCTGGTAGTTTCCACGGTAGTGAAACGGCGACCACATTCGGGGCACTGACGGCGCCTGCGAATGGAAGACCCGTCGTCGGCCATGCGGCTGTCAACGACGCGCGAGTCAGGATTCCGGCAGAACGGACAATACACGCTGGGCCTCCCCTGACAGATCCGGCACGGGACTCGCCCGGCAGGTCGCCGGATACGCAAAGGTGCCGGAAGATAACTTCCGGCACCAGTTTACGTTTCATAACACCCTAATGACAAGCGTGTAACTACTACATGTAGTGGTGGGCACCCTTATATGTAGTGGTTGGCGGTCAGGCGAACCGGATCCGGACGGCGTCTCCATGACCCGGCAGGTCCTCCGCGCCCGACAAGCTGACGATGTGGGTGCTGACCTCCTGCAAGGCGGCACGGTCATAGTTGATGACCTGCACTGCGCGCAGGAAAGTGGTCACATTCAATCCGGACGAGAAAGCCGCGGTGCCACTGGTTGGCAGGACGTGGTTGGAACCGGCGCAGTAGTCACCCAGGCTGACAGGGCTGTACTCCCCCACAAAGATCGCTCCGGCGTTCCGGATCCGTGACGCGACTGAAGCTGCGTCCGCGGTCATGATTTCCAGGTGCTCGGCCGCATAGGCGTTGCACACTGCGATCCCCTGCTCCAGGTCGTCGACCAACACCACACCGGACTGGGGCCCGGACAATGCTTCCAGAACCCGGGCGCTGTGCTTGGTGGCAGCTGCCTGCCGTGCAAGTTCAAGCACGACGGCGTCGGCCAGGTCCCCGGAGTCCGTCACCAGGACAGAAGCTGCTTTGGGATCGTGCTCGGCCTGGCTGATGAGGTCGGCAGCTACAAGGGGTGCCTGCGCTGTGGCATCGGCAAGAATGGCAATCTCCGTGGTGCCGGCTTCAGAGTCGATGCCCACCACACCCTTGACCAGCCTCTTGGCGGTGGCCACGAAGATGTTGCCGGGTCCGGTGACAACGTCTACGGGTTCGATCGGTAGCTCTTCACCGGATCCCGGGATGCCATAGGCGAAGGACACGATCGCCTGCGCACCACCGATGGCGTAGACCTCGTCGATGCCCAGGAGTTTGGCGGCCGCGAGGATGGTGGGGTGCGGCAGGCCATCAAAGTCCTTCTGCGGAGGCGAGGCCAGGGCAATGGACCCGACACCGGCAGCCACCGCAGGGACCACATTCATGATCACGGATGATGCCAAGGGCGCGAGGCCGCCGGGGACATACAGCCCAACGCGGCCCACGGGAATCCAGTTCTGGCTGACTACTGCGCCGTCGCCCAGCGTTACATCCACGTTGGCGGGCCGCTGCTGGTCCGCAAACTGGCGTGCCCGCCTGATCGATTCCTCCAGTGCGGCACGGACCTCGGGGGCGAGCCCGTCCAGCGCCTGCGTCAGCGCTTCGGCCGGGACGCGGGGGTGCGACTGTTCCACGCCGTCGAACTTCCGTGCCAGCTCGCCCAGGGCAGCGAAGCCCTGGCTGCGTACGGCAGAGATGATGTCCTGGACCTTTTGCTCGGCGTCAGCCATCGTCTGGTGGCGGGCCCTGGGAACGGCGGCGCGCAGTTCAGCGAGCGAAAGGTGGCGGCCCCGGAAATCGATGGTGCGGAAATCGAGGGCAGCGGCTGGGACGGAAGTATCCGGGGAAGTGGTCACCCGGCTATTTTACGGGCTTCTTCGAAAGAACCCCGAACAGCGCCAGGACAAACGTCACGAAGGCCAGGGCGCCTGGCCACAGAACCAGCACGGCATACGAGCGGAGCGTGAACCCGTATCCTGCTCCGAGTGCGGGATCCGGGACTTGGCTCCACAACTGGCCGGCGAGCAGGCCCACAAGCCAGGCTACGACCGCGCCCGCCGCACCGCCCACCAGGGCGAAGGCCAACCGGCGCGGCGCGTCCGTGCCCTGCAGCTTTCCGTCCAAGGCAAGTCCCGTGGCGCACCCTGCCAGGAGCATCAGGGCCGCGAGGACCAAGTCCCGGGGAAGCCACGATTCCGGGTCCGCGGGGTTGGCCAGGTCCGGGTTGCCCGAGAGGAGGTTGAGTCCGCCTGGGGCCAAGAGCCACCAGAGCACGCCCAGGACGACGCCCAAAGCCGCGGGGAGGGCCAACCAAAAGACGTCCCGCAATTGCCGTGGGCCACGGGCGGGAGCCGGTTCGGAAACGGAAGGGAGGCTCACACTGGGCTCGGTCATGCAACCCACATTAACAAAGGTTCACGCTGGCCCCGCAAAAGAAGGGGCTGGAGCACCCGGGGAATACCCTGAGAGTAAGACCCGCAACCCCAGTCCAGGAGAACAGCAACGTGGCAAGCGAAGAACCCGGCTTCGAGCAGACCTTCAGGGAGATGTTCCGCCGGCATGCAGCCGGGGTGGCCATCATTACTGCCAACCTCAACGGCAAACCGTTCGGTTTCACCGCCACGTCCGTGGCGTCCTTGTCCGCCGAACCGCCCCGCTTCACTTTCAACATGGCCCGGAGTTCCAGTTCCTGGCCTGCCGTGGCCAACGCGGAATTCATCGGCGTGCACATGCTAGGGCTTGAAAACCAGGCCCTGGCCAATCGCTTCGCCCGGACCCGCGACCGCTTCGAAGGCGACCACTGGGAGCCGGGGCCACACGACGTGCCGATCCTCAAGGATGTCAGCGGCTGGCTCGTTGGAAAGATCCAGATGCGCTTGTCGTTCGAGAACAACGCCGTGGTGGTGGTCGAGGTCGTCGACGGACAGGTAGGAGACGACGGCGCTCCCCTGCTGTATCACAGCGGCGCGTACAGCAAGCCCGCCCCTCTCGACTACGAGATCTGAGCCAGATCGGGCCCTGCCTGCTAGTTATCCAGGCAGGCCGGGCCCAGCAGGACCTTGAGATCCCCGAACAGTGACGGGCTGGGGTTCACCCTCATGTGGACCGGCAGCCCCATGACCTCCACCTTGGTGTCGCCCATCAGCTTCAACCGGACTTCCGAGTTTCCCCGGTGGGTCCGCAGCACATCGCGGAGGTCGGTCACTACAGCCTCTGTGGCTTTGAACGTGGGGATGGTGATCACTACGGGCCCGTTCACGCTCTCACTGAGGTCGGGCACGGAGAGTTCCATGCAGTTCAGCGTCACGGCTCCGTCATCCCGACGCTGCAAGCGTCCCTTGACCACCACAATCAGGTCCTCCGCCAGCACGGAGGCAATCGGGCCATAGACCTGGCCGAAGAACATGACCTCCATCGAGGCGCCCAGGTCCTCGATTTCCGCGCGGGCATAGGCGTTGCCGCTGGCCTTCGCGATCCTGCGGCTCAGCGAGGTGATCATCCCCGCAATGGTGACAATCGCGCCGTCGTGCGGTCCGTCCTCGGCGATGATCGACGTAATCGACTGTTCGGCGTGCTGGCTGAGGACGCCCTCCAGCCCTTGGAGCGGATGGTCTGAGACGTAGAGGCCCAGCATGTCACGCTCGAAGGACAGCTTGTCCTTCTTCTCCCACTCCGGAAGATCCGGGATTTCCGTGGTCAGCGACGCTTCGGGTTCCTGGTCCTCGAAGCCGGCGAAGAGGTCGAACTGGCCAATCGCTTCGTTCCTCTTCAGGGTGATGACCGAGTCGATGGCTTCTTCGTGGATCATCGCCAACGCGCGCCGATGGTGGCCCAGGGAGTCGAACGCGCCTGCCTTGATCAGGGATTCAATGGTTCTCTTGTTGCACACGACGGCGGGAACCTTGAGCAGGAAGTCCTTGAACGAGGTGTACTTGCCTTCGGATGTCCTGGCCGCAACCATGGCATCCACCACGTTCACGCCCACGTTGCGGATGGCGCCCATGCCGAAGCGGATGTCCGTTCCCACAGGAGTGAAGTTCAACGAGGACTCGTTGACATCCGGCGGCAGGACCGTGATGCCCATGCGGCGGCACTCATTGAGGTAGATGGCGGACTTGTCCTTGTCATCGCCCACCGACGTAAGCAGCGCCGCCATGTACTCCGGCGCATAGTGCGCCTTCAGGTACGCGGTCCAGTAGGAAATCACGCCATACGCTGCCGAGTGGGCCTTGTTGAACGCATAGTCGGAGAACGGGAGCAGGATGTCCCAGAGTGTTTTGACGGCAGCCATTGAATAGCCGTTGTCCTGCATACCCTGCGAGAAGCCTGCAAACTGCTTGTCCAGTTCGGACTTCTTTTTCTTGCCCATCGCGCGGCGGAGGATATCGGCTTGGCCGAGTGAGTAGCCGGCCAGCTTCTGTGCCACGGCCATAACCTGCTCCTGGTACACGATCAGGCCGAAGGTGCCGCCGAGGATTTCCCTGAGCGGTTCCTCCAATTCCGGGTGGATCGGAATGACTTCCTGGATCCCGTTCTTACGCAGTGCGTAGTCGGTGTGGGCGTTGGCGCCCATGGGTCCCGGACGGTACAGGGCCAACACAGCCGAGATGTCTTCGAAGTTGTCAGGCTTCATGAGCTTGAGCAACGACCGCATGGGGCCGCCGTCGAGCTGGAACACGCCCAGCGTGTCGCCACGCGCCAGCAGCTCATAGGACGCAGCGTCGTCGAGTTCCAGGTTTTCCAGGTCCAGGTCGACGCCACGGTTCATCTTGATGTTTTCCAGGGCATCCGAAATGATCGTGAGGTTTCGGAGGCCCAGGAAGTCCATCTTGATCAGCCCGAGGCCTTCGGACGTCGGGTAGTCGAACTGCGTGATGACCTGGCCGTCCTGGAAGCGGCGCATGATCGGAATGACGTCAATGATCGGGTCCGAGGACATGATCACGCCTGCCGCGTGCACACCCCACTGACGCTTCAGCCCCTCAATGCCCAACGCCGTCTCGAAGACCTTGGCGGCCTCGGGATCCGTGGCGATGAGTTGCCGGAAATCCCCTGCTTCGCTGTAGCGCTTGGACTCCGGGTTTTGGATGTCCGCTAGCGGGATGTCCTTGGCCATGACAGCCGGGGGCAAGGCCTTGGTCAGTTGCTCGCCCATGCTGAACGGGTAGCCCAGCACACGGGAAGAGTCCTTGAGCGCCTGCTTGGTCTTGATGGTTCCGTACGTGACGATCATGGCCACGCGTTCGTCACCGTACTTCTTGGTGACGTAATCGATCACTTCGGAGCGACGGCGATCATCGAAGTCGACGTCGAAGTCGGGCATGGAAACGCGGTCCGGGTTGAGGAAGCGTTCGAAGATGAGTCCGTGCTGCAGCGGATCGAGATCCGTGATGCGCATGGCGTAAGCCACCATGGAACCTGCACCGGAACCACGGCCCGGGCCCACCCTGATGCCGTTGTTCTTGGCCCAGTTGATGAAGTCGGCCACCACCAGGAAGTATCCAGGGAATCCCATGGAAGTGATAACGCCGAGCTCGTAGTCGGCCTGTGCCCGCACCTTGTCCGGGATGCCTTGCGGGTACCGGTACTTGAGCCCGGTATCGACTTCCTTGACCAGCCAGGACGTCTCGTCTTCGCCGGGTGGGCAGGGGAACCGCGGCATGTAGTTGGCGCCGGTGTTGAACGACACTTCGCACCGCTCGGCGATGAGCAGGGTGTTGTCGCACGCGTCGGGATGGTCGCGGAACAGTTCACGCATTTCCTGCGGCGACTTCAGGTAGTACCCGCTGCCGGAGAACGCGAACCTGGAGCCGCCGTTGTCATACGTCGGTTCCAGGAGGGTGGAACCGGATTGGATGGCAAGCAGGGCTTCGTGCGCCTTGGCGTCGTGCTCGTGCGTGTAGTGGAGGTCGTTGGTGGCTACCAGCGGGAGGTTCAGGTCCTTGGCCAGGCGCAGGAGGTCACCGGTGACGCGTCGCTCAATGTCCAGGCCGTGGTCCATCAGCTCGCAGAAGTAGTTCTCAGCGCCGAAGATGTCGCGGAACTCCGCAGCAGCCTCCACGGCCTCGCGGTACAGCCCCAGCCGCAGCTTGGTCTGGACTTCCCCGGAAGGGCAGCCGGTGGTGGCAATCAGGCCTTCGGAGTAGGTGTTGAGCAGTTCGCGGTCAAGCCGTGGCCATTTGCCGAAGACAGAGTCCAGGGAGGCTATGGAGGAAGCCCTGAAGAGGTTCCGCATACCCACGTTGTTGTAGCTCAGCAACGTCATGTGGGTGTAGGAGCCACCACCGGAGACGTCGTCTTTGCGCTGGCTCTCGTCACCCCAGCGGACGCGCTCCTTGTCGCCGCGGGCCGTACCCGGGGTTACGTAGGCCTCAACGCCAATGATGGGCTTGATGCCCTTGTCCGTGGCCTTGCGCCAGAAGTCGAACGCACCGAACAGGTAGCCGTGGTCCGTGGTGGCCAGGGCGGGCATGCCCAGCCGTTCTGTTTCGTCAAACAACTCACCCAGCCTGGCGGCTCCATCCAGCATGGAGTATTCGGTGTGGGTGTGCAGGTGGACGAACGAATCATTGCTGGAAGTCACCACGACAGTCTACCGTCCCCGGTCCGCCGGAATGCGGACGCGGGGGCGGTAAAGGCCAACTAGGCGGATCCGCTGGCCAGGAGGTCCAAAGCGTATTGGAGGTCTGCGGGATAGTCGCTGCTGACCTCCACCCACTCCCCCGTGCGCGGGTGGTTGAATCCAAGCTGGCGGGCATGCAGCCATTGCCGGGTCAGCCCCAGGGTGGCGGCCAAGCGGGGGTCCGCACCGTAAGTGAGATCACCTGCACAGGGGTGGCGGAGAGCCGAGAAGTGGACGCGGATCTGGTGGGTACGGCCCGTTTCCAGGTGCACCTCCACCAAGGTCGCCTTGCCGAACGCTTCGAGCACCTCGTAATGGGTGACTGATGGACGACCATCCTCAATCACAGCGAACCGCCAGTCGTGCCCGGGGTGGCGTCCGATGGGGGCGTCGATGGTTCCCTCGAGTGGATCAGGGAGGCCCTGGACTACGGCGTGGTACACCTTGTCCACAGTGCGTTCCTTGAAAGCGCGCTTCAACACCGTGTAGGCGTGCTCTGTTTTTGCCACCACCATGACACCGGATGTGCCGACGTCGAGCCGGTGTACGATCCCTGCACGCTCAGGTGCCCCAGACGTCGAGATCCTGTATCCCGCCCCGGCGAGGCCACCCACCACAGTGGGTCCCACCCAACCGGGAGACGGGTGCGCGGCGACACCTACCGGCTTGTCGATGACAACGAATTCATCGTCGTCCAGCAGGATTTTCAGGCCTTCCACAACTTCCTCCACGACTTCCAAAGGGTCCGGCCGTTCTGGAACGGTGACGTCCAGAACTGCGCCGGCTGCGAGCTTTGCCGATTTACCGAGGGGCACGCCGCCGACGGTGACGTTGCCTTCGGCTATCAGCAGGGCCGCCGCAGACCGGGAGATGTCCAGCAATTTCGCCAGCCCTGCATCAGCGCGTGCACCGGCAAGGTCCTCAGGTACCACCACGGAGTCACTCACTGGTGGAATCCCCCGTGGAACCGCCCGCTGGCTTGGCCTCGTCGGCCGGCTTCCGTGTTGGGACGTGGCGCGACCCGTCCATGCCAATTCCGCGGAGCGTCAGCAGGCAAATGATGGCCACCCCGGACACCACGGCCGAATCGGCGATGTTGAAAATGGCAAAGTTCGGCAACTGAATGAAGTCCACCACGTGCCCCATGGCAAAGGAAGGCTCCCGGAACAGGCGATCTGTCAGGTTGCCGAGTGCTCCGCCCAGCAAGAGGCCGAGGGACAAAGCCCACCAGGCCGAACCCAAGCGGCGCAGCTGGAAAAGGATCGCGATGGAAACAGCCGCCATGACGATAGTGAAGATCCACGTCACGTTCTCACCGATGGAGAAAGCCGCCCCGGAGTTCCGGATGTAATACCAGTGCAGCAACGGAGGCAGGACGGGTATCCGTTCGCCCTCGGTCATGGTGCTGGTTACCCAGAGCTTGGTGAGTTGGTCGAAGGCGTAGGCGAACACGGCGAAGCCGGCAAAGAGCCAGAGTACGGCCGGACGCCGCTTTCGGCGGGAGCCGGGCTCCGGCTGTGAGGCGTCATCGGTGAAGTCGTCGGTCATTATGGCTTTCATTCGTTAAGCGTGGTGGCCTGTTGTCGTCGGTTTAACAGCAAAAGCCGGTGGCCGAGGAGTCCTCAGCCACCGGCTTTTAGAATACTTGCTATACGTCTGCGGTTGCTTCGCCAACCTCAGGGGCGGCGACGGAACCACGGGCATCGAGGTCGCGCAGCTGGCCCTCGATGTAAGCCTTCAGGCGTGAGCGGTAGTCGCGCTCGAAGCCGCGGAGCTGCTCAACCTTGCGTTCCAGGACGGAGCGCTGCTGCTCGAGGGCACCAAGGATCTTGCGGGACTTCTCCTGGGCGTCGTTGACGAGGCTGGATGCTTCGATCTGCGCCTCGGCAATGATCTTTTCCTTCTGCTGTGCACCGTCGGAAACGTGCTTGTCGTGCATCTGCTGTGCCATGGCAAGCAGACCTGCAGCCGACTCGGCAGAGGGGGTGAGGCTGTTGTTTGCAGCAGGCGCCTTGGCGGCAGCAGCTGCGGCCTGATCGGCTTCCTTCTTCTTGGCAGCTTCGGCGGCCTTGGCTTCAGCTTCTGCCTTGGCCTCGGCTTCCTTGTCGACCTTGACCGGAGCCGGCACCTTCTCGACGACCGGAGCCGCAGCAGTTGCAGCAGGCACAGCCGAACCGGCTTCGCCGAGCTTCTTGCGAAGCTCGTCATTCTCCTGGTTCAAGCGGCGAAGTTCCACCACGATCTCGTCGAGGAAGTCATCTACCTCGTCCTGGTCGTAGCCTTCGCGGAACTTGGTCGGCTGAAAGCGCTTGTTGACAACGTCTTCTGGCGTCAAAGCCATCTGGTCACCTCGTTGGTCTAGTTAGTCAGTAGGCCTTCCGGCCGTTCAAAACTACGGTACCTAAATATCATCTGGTTCCTCCAATTCAACACCATCGTGTTGAATTGGAGAATTTGCGGCCTGTGGACCATCGGTGGTCCGGGGTTCCGCGGTGCGGCTAGGCCAGGCTGAAGGTCACTGCCATGGCGATGCTCACGGCAATGATCAGGATCAGGAAGCCCAAATCCAAGGAGATTCCACCCAGCTGCAAGGGCGGTATCAGTCGACGAAGCCTTCCCAGGGGAGGATCCGTGACCGAGTAGACCACGTGTGCTGTAACCAACGCCACACCCCTTGGCCGCCACTGGCGGGCAAACATCTGAACCCATTCGAAGACGAGGCGGATGATCAGGGTGATGAAGAAGAGAAACAACACAATATGGATAAGGCCGAAAACAATGCCCACGAGTTAGCTCAGATCTCCCACTTGTTCCGGAATGCCGATCGGTCCCTACTATTGCAACACAGATGCCAGGCAGGTTGACCCGCCTGGCATCCCTGAAAGACTCTTGTCAGCTTTGGTTGAAGAAGCTGGCCTGTGTCTCGCTGGCCTTCTTGTCATCTCCGATGACTTCGACATACGACGGCGACAGCAGGAAGACCTTGCTGGTCACCCGCTCGATGCTGCCGTGCAGGCCAAAGACCAGTCCTGCGGAGAAGTCCACAAGCCGCTTGGCGTCCGCTTCGCCCATGTCGGTCACGTTCATGATGACGGGGATGCCATCCCGGAAGCTCTCGCCGATGACCTTGGCGTCGTTGTAAGAGCGGGGATGGACGGTGGTGATCTGCCTCAGGCCCGAGGCATCTTCGCGGCTGGACGCCGCACGCTTGATGGGTGTCACAGGTGCGCGGTATTCCTCTTCGGCGTCAACGGTGGGCATTTCACGGACAACTTCCCGGACGGGAGCAGGCGCGCGGCGCTCTTCCCGTTCCTGTGCCTGGGGGCGTTCTTCGTCGGGGTGCGAGGCGACTGCCTGCTCAGATTCGTAGTGTTCATCGCCGTCGGCGAGCCCAAGATAGATCATTGTCTTGCGCAGAGCGCCAGCCATGGTGCACTCCTATCGTTTCTGCAGTAGGCGGGCCGCCATGACTTGACACATCGGAACCCCGGCCCGTCATTCCAATACTTTGACGCTACCCCACGGCCGGACGGGAACCGAGAATATCGGAGCCAATTCTCAGGTGTGTCGCCCCGAACTTAATCGCAGCTTCCAGGTCCTGGCTCATGCCGGCGGAAATTGCCGTCGCTGCTGGATGAACCGAACTGAGGGTGGCAGAAATTCCTGCCAGCTTTTCGAAAGCAGCTTCCGGATCTGCGCCCAACGGCGCCACGGCCATCAGGCCGGAGAGCTGCAGGCCGCCCGCTGATTGGATCTTTTCGGCGAGAACCTCGACGTCGGCCGGGCTGGCACCGCCACGGTGCGCACCGGCGTCGTCCTCCAGGCTGACCTGGATGAAACAGTCGAGGTCCGCCCGGCCCGTGCCGTCCTGTTCCCGCGCCATGGCCTTGGCCAGCGCGTCGACGAGTTGGACGCGGTCGATCGATTGGACGGACGAAGCGTACTTGACCACCGACTTCGCCTTGTTGCTTTGGAGCTGCCCGATAAAGTGCCAGCGAACGTCAACGCCCGCCAGTTCACCGGACTTGGCGGCGGCTTCCTGGTCGCGGTTTTCGCCAACGTCCACAACGCCCAAGGACGCCAGGCGCCGGACGTCCGCGGCGGGATGGAACTTGGTGACCACGATGAGCCGGGGCGCGTCGGTCCGCTGGGCGGCCACGGTTGCTGCCTCGATCCTGAGGGTCACGGCGGCCAGCCGTTCGGCCAGTTCCGCGGTACGTGGATCGTTTCCGGAACTAGTCATGCGTCCACACCAAACCTGCGAATCGACCGGAACGGTTGTCCCTCCGGTACGAGAAAAGACTGTCGTTTTCCAAGGTGCACTCCCCCGAGTACTCAACGGCCACGTCCTCGGCAGCCAATTGGGACCGCACCCCGGCGGGGAGGTCCAATGCCGGCGTTCCCCACGAGGTGGACGCCCAGGCAGCCGGCACCTCAGCCGCTACGGAGGCCCTCAATTCAGCCGGCACCTCGTAGCAGGAGCCGCAGATGGACGGGCCGAGCCACGCCCTGATGCCTGCCGCTCCCCGGCGGCGCATCTCCGCGACCGTGGCGGGGATGACGCCCGAGGCGACGCCTGGTCGTCCCGCATGCGCGGCCGCAATGATCGGCTGATTCCCGTCGTCGACACCCACGAGGACCACAGGCACGCAGTCTGCCACCATGACCGCCAGTGGTTGCGGTGCCGCGCGGTCAGAAGTGGCCCGGGAGACCATGGCGTCCGCCGTGGGTCCCTGCCCATGGCCCTCGATGAACTCCACAGTGTTTCCGTGGACCTGGTCCATGTACTGGAAGTGCCCGGCGCCCAAGCCTGCGGCCTGGTCGAGCCGGATCCGGCGGTCCAGGACCTCTCCCGGGTTGTCCCCGACGTGGAGGGCCAGATTCCCGGCGTCCCTGTCCGTAAAGGCTACGGAGACGCCGGGTAGGACTTCATTACGCCACCAAAACACCAGGTACTGACTCTCCGAACGCGGCTTTACTTCAGGAAGTCGGGAACGTCGAGATCGTCCGAGCGGCTGCCGGAGAGGTCCGGTTCCACTACGGCGGGAAGGTCGACGTCGAAACCTGAGTCTGCGGGCAGGGCGGCGGGACGCTGCTGGCCCCAGTTGCTCAGCCCTGCGGCACCGATGCCGGCTGTTGCGTGCTGCGGTGCTGCGGCGCTGGACGGAGCGCTGTTAGGAGCAGCGGGACGCTCTGCGGGGACCGGGTTCTGGGCCGGACGCGACTGGTCCATGGACGGCGAGGTCGCCTTGACGTCGTCGAAGCCTGCAGCAATGACCGTGACGCGTGCTTCGTCACCCAGGGCGTCGTCAATGACGGCACCGAAGATGATGTTGGCCTCGGGGTGGGCCACTTCCTGCACCAGGCGGGCGGCCTCGTTGATTTCGAACAGGCCGAGGTCGGAGCCACCCTGAATGGAGAGCAGGACGCCGTGGGCGCCGTCGATGGAAGCCTCCAGAAGCGGGGAAGCAATGGCCAGTTCCGCTGCCTTGACGGCACGGTCCTCGCCGCGGGCGGAGCCGATACCCATGAGGGCCGAACCGGCTCCCTGCATGACCGACTTCACGTCGGCGAAGTCAAGGTTGATCAGGCCAGGGGTGGTGATGAGGTCAGTGATGCCCTGGACACCGGACAGCAGCACCTGGTCCGCGGAACGGAAAGCGTCCAGGACGGAGACGTTGCGATCACTGATGGACAGGAGGCGATCGTTGGGGATCACGATGAGGGTGTCGACTTCGTCGCGGAGCGCGTCGATGCCGGCTTCGGCGGAGCCTGCGCGGCGACGGCCTTCGAACGTGAACGGACGTGTCACGACGCCGATGGTCAGCGCACCCAGGGAGCGGGCGATGCGCGCGACCACAGGGGCGCCACCGGTTCCGGTACCGCCGCCTTCGCCTGCGGTGACGAAGACCATGTCGGCACCCCGGAGAACTTCTTCGATCTCGTCGGCGTGATCTTCTGCGGCCTGCTTGCCGACCTCGGGGTTTGCTCCCGCGCCGAGGCCACGGGTGAGTTCGCGTCCGACGTCAAGCTTGACGTCGGCGTCGCTCATGAGCAGCGCCTGCGCGTCGGTGTTGATCGCGATGAACTCGACGCCCCGAAGGCCCACCTCGATCATGCGGTTGACTGCGTTCACGCCACCGCCGCCGATGCCGACGACCTTGATGACGGCCAAGTAATTCTGCGGTGCTGCCACGTTTCGTGCCCCTTGCTTGTGTCCTATAGCGAAACTGATCGAGTCCAACTTGAATACTTGGACCTTAACCCTCTAGTTGAAGGTTATAGTTATGTCAAGTAACTCTACAGCGACGGTATTTCCTCTGGTTCCCACATGCAATGACCGCTTGCGCGTGTCGTGTGATTGCCGCGAAATAAGGCTGCCGCCGTCGCGAGTCTACTTTCCCTGTGCTGCTCTATTTGGTGAACGGATGCCGCGGGACACTGACGTCGTAGACGCGCACGGGTACCTTGGGGTCCGCAGGCATCTTCAACAGGGCCTCAAGTGCCTTCGCCTTCAGTTCCCTGTCCTCGGCATTGCCCCACACTACCGTCTTTCCGTCCACGAGTTTCAGTTCCACCGCATCCGGGGAGGCTGCTGATGCCGTGGACATCCTGGCCAGGACGTCTGCGGGCAACGTGTCCAGAACGGCGGCAATCGCCTTGAACAACTCCGTGTTGGTCGCGCCGGCGCCGGCGTCGATCAACGGCAACGCCACAGTGGCCAGGTCCTTGGTGGCACCGAGTTGCACGCCATCGACATCGACCATCACATAGCTGTCGCCCTGCTTCAACAATGCCACGGGTACCCGTTCGTTGACATGGACCAGCAACTCCGACGGCGGCCGCGCTTCAATGGTGGCCGACCGGACCTGGATCAATGGCTTCAGGAGCTCGTTGACTTCCTGCTCGCTGACCTGCGGAAGTGGTTTGCCGTCAAGGCCCGACAACGCTTTTTGGACGGCATCGGGCGTTAGGAGCGTGGTGCCGTCCACGGTGATGGTCCGAACGGCCAGCACCGGAGAATACACCGCCGCTGCCATGAGCACGGCGACGAAAGCGACAACAATGGACAGCGTCCACAGCACGAGCCTTCGCTTACGCTTCCCTTTCGGCTCCGGGAAAGCAATGACGTTGTCCGAAGTCTTCTCTTCAGGCTCGAGGGAACGCTGGGCACTGATGACCCCGCCCGGGCCCTCGCTTCGAGGCCCGCTGGCCTTACCCACGGCCGGGTCCGTCCCGGGCTTGAACGTCGGTTTTCGGGTGCTAGCCACCCAGGGCTCCCACAATCGCGGGTCCGTAGGCCGTGACGTCTCCCGCCCCTACTGTCAGGACTACGTCGCCCTCACCCGCCACGGCAACCACGGCGTCCACGGCCTCGCTGGCCGGAACAAGGCGGCCATTGGTCAAATGATCGGCAATCAAGGCGCTGGTGACACCCGGAACAGGATCTTCGCGGGCGGGATAGATATCCAGGACAAGGGCGGTGTCAGCCGCGGCCAATGCCTCGGCGAACTCAGTAGCGAATTCGCGGGTGCGGGAAAACAAGTGCGGCTGGAACAGGACATGGACCTTCCTGCCGCCGGCTACTGAACGCGCTGCCGACAGGGCGGCCCTGACTTCGGTGGGGTGGTGTGCGTAATCGTCATAGACCCGCACTCCCCTCCCCTGACCTTTGAGTTCGAACCTGCGCGAGGCTCCGGTGAACTGGCCCAATGCTGCTGCTGCAGCTTCAGGGGTTACGCCAAGCTCGACGGCGACTGCGAACGCGGCTGCCGCATTCAGCGCGTTGTGCCGCCCCGGTACCTGAAGGTCCAGCGTGTGGGTTTGGGCGCCGATGGCTACAGCTACGGCGGCCGGACCGTCGTCGTGGAGCCGGATGTCCGCATCCTCGGCTGTTCCGTAGGTCAGTACGCGGGTTGTTCCCTTCCCAGCGGTACGTTCGGCCAGGGCACGGGCACCGGCGTCATCGGCGCAGGCCAACAGCACGCCATCCGCCGGCAGGAGCGCGGCAAAGTTGTCGAAGGAAGCGAACACTGCCTCGGGTGTGCCGTAATGGTCCAGGTGGTCGGCTTCCACGTTGGTGACAACGGCGATCAGCGGGCGGTAGTTCAGGAAGGAACCATCCGACTCGTCAGCCTCCGCCACGAAGATATCCGAAGCCCCGTGGGCGGCATTGACGCCCAGCGCCGGGACGTTGGCTCCAATGGCGAAAGAGGGGTCCAGCCCCGCTTCCTTCAGCAGGACGGCGATCATGGAGGTAGTGGTGGACTTCCCATGCGTGCCCGCAACAGTGACCACCCGGTGTCCGGCCATGGTGGCTGCCAATGCCTCGGACCGGTGCAGCACAGGCAGCCCGGCGGCGCGGGCGGCGGCCAGTTCCGGGTTGTCCGCTCGGATTGCCGAGCCAGCCACGATCGTTTGGGCATCGCCCAGGTTTCCGGCGTCATAGCCCACCGCAATCCGGGCACCCGCCGCGGAAAGGTCATGCATGACTGGCAGGTCCTTGGCATCCGTACCGCTGACGGGCACGCCCCGCGCCACCATGATCCGGGCCACGGCGGACATTCCGACCCCGCCTATGCCAATGAAGTGGATGCGGCCAAGGGACTCGAGGGGAACGATGCTGTTGGTCATGCGGATACCGCTTCCAAGACAAGATCAGCCATGCGCTGATCGGCGTTTCTGATACCAAGGGCCTCGGACTTGCGGGCCATGTCGCTGAGCCGCGCGCGGTCCGACAGGAGCGGAATGAGTTCCGCTTCCAGCCATGCCGGGCTCAGGTCCTTGTCGTCAATCAGGAGTGCTCCCCCGGCTTCCACCAACGGGGCGGCGTTCAAGGCCTGCTCTCCGTTCCCGATGGGCAAGGGCACGAACACTGCGGGAACTCCCACGGCCGCTACTTCGCTCACGGTGCCGGCCCCTGCGCGGGCCAAAAGGACATCAGCAGCGGCATAGACGTTCTCCATGCCGTCGACGTACTCCACCTGGCGGTAGCCGGGAGCGGCGAGGAGGCCGCCGTCGTCGTCCAGTACCGATTTGCCGTTGCCGGTGATGTGCAGCGTCTGGATCCCGGCCGCAGCCAGTGCCGGCAAGGAAGCCGCAATGGAACGGTTGATGCTCTGGGCGCCGGATGACCCACCGGTGACGATCAAGGTTGGCTGTGCCGGGTCCAAGCCCAATGACGCCTTGGCTGCCGGAGCTGCTTCGGCCCGGTGGAGTCCGGAGATGGCACGGCGCATCGGCATGCCCACATGCCGTGCTCCCCGGAGGCGGGTCCCGGCAAAGGCGACAGCCACGTGTTTGCTGAACCGGGCTCCCACCCTGTTGGCCAGGCCGGCCTTCATGTTGGCCTCGTGGATGACGATGGGGATCCGCAGTTTCCGGGCGGCCAGGTACATGGGCGTGCAAACGTAGCCGCCCACGCCCACCAGGACGTCCGCTTCCGCGTCCTCCAGGATGCGCCGGGCCTGCTTGACCGCAGCGCCCAAGCGTCCGGGAAGCTTGAGCAGGTCGGCCGAAGGACGCCGCGGAAACGGGACACGGTCGATCGTTGAGAGCTCGTAGCCGGCAGCCGGGACGAGCCGGGTTTCCATACCCGACGGCGTACCAACAGTCATGATGGCGGCGTCGGGACGCCTCTCCCTCAAGGCATCAGCGATAGCCAGCAGGGGGCTGACGTGCCCTGCTGTTCCGCCGCCGGCCAGGACAACGGACAGGGGCTTGCGGGCAATAAGGGATTCAGGAGTCATGAAGTGCTAAGTACGCTTTCGTGCGGTTTTCGGAGAACGGCGCGGTAGGAAACGGGGCCGCTGCTGCGGCGGCAACTGGCCTCGGGCCAAGGACAAGACTACGCCCACGCCACACAACGACATCACCAGCGCTGAACCACCGTAGGAGATGAACGGAAGTGGAACCCCGACGACGGGAAGCAGCTGGGTGACTACCGCCATGTTCATGCTTGCCTGGCCCAGGAGCCACACCATGATGCCGCCGGCCAGGGTGCGCTGGAACGGATCTGTCTGGCGGACGACGACGCGGAAGATGGCGATGCCGAGGATCGCGAAAAGGACAAGGACCACAATGGTGCCCACCAGGCCCAGTTCCTCGCCGATGATGGCGAAGATGAAGTCGTTGTGGGCTTCAGGGAGCCAGTTGTACTTTTGCCGGCTTTGGCCGAGCCCCAGGCCAGTCCAGCTGCCTTGCGCCAGGCCGTACATGCCGTTGGTGGATTGGAAGTCGAAGTCGAAATCGGCCGTGCAGGAGGCGGAGGCCGTACCGAGCCACGAGGTGATACGGCAAATACGGTTTGCGCTGCTGACCGTCGCCAGGATGGCGCCCGCGGCACCGACTGTGCCCGCAATCGCAAGCATCTTGCCGGGAACGCCGGCGAAGTACAGCCCCGCCGCCGTGATCGCGGCAATGACGATGACTGTGCCGAGGTCGTTGCCAAGCATCACCAGGGCGATCACCAGCCCTGCGCCGGGAACGACAGGAATGATCACGTGCCACCAACGGTGCAGGAGCTTCTGCTTGCGGGCCAATACGGCAGCGATCCAGACGCAGAGCACCAGTTTGGCCGTTTCGGAGGGCTGGAGCGTCACTCCACCGATGTCGATCCAGTTCTTGTTGCCGTTGACGCTGTTGCCCATGACCTGGACCAGCGCAAGAAGGACCACTACGGCGCCAAGTGCCCACCATGACAACCGTTTCATCCAGTTCACGTTGGTTCGCGAGATGACGTACATGGCCAAAGCACCCAGGACTCCGAACATGGCCTGCTTCAGGGCGTCCGCGTAGGGTGACTTGCCTTCGGAAATTGCCTCGACACTGGAAGCGGACAGGACCATCATGACGCCGATGGCAGTCAGTGCCAGGGCGCAACCAAGGATCAGGTAGTAGGTGGAGCTGTTCGGAGCCCTGTCCTTGCCTTCGAGGCTGTCCCAAAAGTTGCGCACGAGCCGGCGGAGCCCGGAAGGCTTCTTCGCCGACACGGGCGACGCCTCGGGTTTCCCGTCCCGTGGCGCTTTGCCGCGGGTGCGGGTGGGCGTGCTGACCATTGTTACTCCTCGGTGGTCGGTGCCTGCCCTTCCACAAGCTCGCGAACTGCTTGGACGAAAGCGTCGCCACGGTGAGCGTAGGAAGAGAACTGATCCATGGATGCTGCCGCCGGCGCCATGAGCACAGTGTCGCCTGACGCTGCCACGGTGGCCGCCGCAGCGACGGCTTGGGCCATGACGGCCTCACCGTAGATAGGCGAAGCGGCATTACCGGCTGCGGTCTCCACCCTTTCAGTGTCACCCTTGGGCTGCACGATCACGGGGACATCCGCTGCGTGTCGCTGGAGGGAGCCTTCCAGTGCTTCGGTGTCGGTACCAATCAGTACCACGGCCTTCAAGCGTTGGGCATGCTCTTTGACCAGGTCGTCATAGTTGACGCCCTTGGAGAGGCCACCGGCGATCCACACGACGTTCTGGAAGGCGGAAAGTGCCGCGGAGGCTGCATGCGGATTGGTGGCCTTTGAATCGTTGATCCACAGGATGTCGTTGTGCTTGGCCACCAGCTGGATGCGGTGGGCGCCCGGCAAATAGTTGGCCAGGCCCTGCTTCACCGCTGAAGGCTCAACTCCGTAGGCCCGGACCAGGGCGGCAGCGGCCAAGGCGTTGGCCACCATGTGCCGCGGCGCTACCGGACCGAGGTCGGACATGGCGGCGAGTTCGGCGGCGGAGTCCTTGCGTTCAGCAATGAAGGCGCGGTCCACCAGAAGGCCATCAACCACGCCCAGCATGCTGATGGACGGGGTGTTGGTGGTGAACCCGATGGCCCGGCAGCCCTCGACGACGTCCGCGTTCTCCACCATCCGCTCGGTTTCGATCTGTTCGGCGTTGTAGACGGCAGCTTTCTGGGTGTTTTCGTACACCTTGGCCTTATCGGCGAGGTAGGAGGCGTAGGAACCGTGCCAGTCCACGTGGTCTTCGGCCACGTTGAGGCAAACACTTGCCACCGGGGACAGCGAGTGGCTCCAGTGCAGCTGGAAGCTGGAGAGTTCCACTGCGAAGGCATCATAGTCCACGGGATCCCGGAGGGCGTCGAGGATCGGCGTGCCCACGTTGCCGACGGCGATGGCCTTCAGTCCGGCTGCTTGAAGCATGGATTCCGTCATGCCAACAGTGGTTGTCTTGCCGTTGGTGCCGGTGATGGTGAGCCAATCCGCCGTCTTGTGTCCCGCCCGGACACGCAAGCGCCAAGCAAGCTCGACATCGCCCCAAACTGCGATGTGCTTGCGCTTGGCGGCTGCCAGGAGGGCCTGGTCCGGCCGCCACCCTGGCGAGGTCACAACCAGCTCGGGCAACGCACCGTCGATCAGGGGAAGGGCGTTTACCGCCTCCTCGCCCAACTGCACGTCAACGGCCCCCACGATCTTCAAGGTGTCTGCCTGGGCCTTGGCACGGGTTGTGGTGGCAGCATCAACCACTACCACTTTCGCGCCGAGCTCGATCAGGGTGTCGGCGGCTGAGAAGCCGGACACTCCGATCCCCGTGACTACCACGCGCAGCCCGCTCCAGTCAGCGTCCCAGCTGGTGAGTTCGTTGAGCCTGTCTCCGGTGGACGGAGTTGTTTCGGGGCTTCCATTCACAGCAGTACCACCCATTCAGCGTAGAAAACTCCCAGGCCGGCGGCTACGAAGAGCCCGGCGAGGATCCAGAACCGGACCACCACCGTGACCTCCGCCCAGCCCTTCAATTCAAAGTGGTGCTGCAGTGGAGCCATCTTGAAGACACGCTTGCCGCCGCTGAGCTTGAAGAAGCCCACCTGGATGATCACGGACAAGGTGATCAGCACGAAAAGGCCGCCGATGAAGGCCAGCAGGAGCTCGGTCCGGGAGAGGATGGCGAAGGCTGCAACGGCTCCGCCGATGGCCAGGGACCCGGTGTCTCCCATGAAGATCTTTGCCGGCGATGTGTTCCACCACAGGAAGCCCACCAAGGCCGCGCTGAGGATGGCAGCCAGCAGGGCCAGGTCCATGGGGTCACGGACCTGGTAGCAGCCGCTGCCTGCTTCCCGCGGGGATCCGCAGGCCTGGTTACTTTGCCAGATTCCCATGATGGTGTAGGCGCCAAAGACCATGATGGACGCGCCCGCAGCCAAGCCGTCGAGGCCGTCGGTGAGGTTAACGCCGTTGGTGGCCGCAGTGATGATCAGGTTGGACCAGAGCACGAAAAGGATGGCGCCCACCACGGTGCCGCCGAAGGCGAGGTCGAGCCACGGAATGTCCCGCACCAGCGAGATCTGGGTCGAGGCAGGGCGCAGCCCGTTTTCGTTGGGGAACTGCAGGACCAGGATCGCGAAGATGATGCCGACGGCTGCCTGCAGGATCAGCTTGGCCCGTGCGTTGAGGCCCAGGCTTCGCTTGTTGGAAATCTTGATGTAGTCATCGAGGAAGCCCACAAAACCCATGCCGACCATCAGGAACAGCAGCAGGAGCCCGGACGCGGACGGTCCCGGTGAGCCTGGGTTCATCATCCACATGACCAAGTGGGTGGCAAAGTAACTGATCAGGACAGCTGCCACCACCACGGTTCCGCCCATGGTGGGTGTCCCGCGCTTGGTGTGGTGCGACGTCGGTCCGTCGTCGCGGATGAACTGGCCGTAGCTCTTGGCCACGAGAAACTTAATGAACAGGGGCGTCCCAATAAGGGCGACCAGGAGGGCGACGCCGGCGCCGATCAAAAGTGCAATCACAGCAGCTCGTTCCCTTCGCTTGCGGCAGCTTCATCCGCGGTGTCTCCGGTGGGCTCGGCCCGTGGAGGTAATGCTATCCGATCACCCAAATGCCGCAGGCCCACCCCATTGGAGGACTTGAAAAGGACCAGGTCGCCGGGTTCCAACTCGTTGCTCAGGAGCTCGTAGGCTTCCTCCACGGTTTCGGTGAACGAGCACTCGTCGCCCCAGGACCCTTCCTGGATCGCGGAGACGTAGAGGGCCCGGGCTTCCCGGCCCACTACTACCAGCCTGGAGATGTTCAGGCGCACCACCTGGGTGCCCACGGCTGTGTGCTCACGGATGGAGTCCTCCCCCAGCTCGAGCATGGCGCCCAGGACCGCCCAGGTCCTGCGGCCCTGTCCGAGGTCCGCCAAGGTGCGCAGGGCCGCCCGCATGGATTCCGGGTTTGCGTTGTACGCGTCGTTGATAATGGTGACGCCGTCTGCACGCTCAGTCCGTTCCATGCGCCAGCGGCTCGCCGCGGACTGGGAACTGAGCGAGGAGGCGATGTCAGCGGCCGGAAGACCCGCCGCGAACGCGGCCGCAGCTGCTGCCAACAGGTTTGTCACGTGGTGGCCACCGATCAGCCGGCTCCGCACCTGAACGGACGGGCCGCCGTCGGGAAGTACGAGGTCAAAGTCCGGGAAGCCTTGGTCGTTGACAACCACGTTGCGGGCTTCCACCTCTTCGGTGGTGGCCGGCGAGGCAGTGAAACCGAGGACCTTGGCTTTGGTCCGTGAGCGCATGGCGGCGACGCGGCCGTCGTCGAGGTTGATGACCGCGGTGCCGTGCTCGCTCAGGGCTTCGACAAGTTCGCCCTTGGTCTTGGCGATATTCTCCACGCCACCGAATTCGCCGGCGTGGGCTGTGCCAACTACCAGGACAACACCGATGTCCGGCTTGACCATGTCGGCGAGGTACTTGATGTGGCCCAGGCCCGTGGCACCCATTTCGATGACCAGGAACCGGGTGTTCTCATCTGCGGAGAAGACGGTCAGTGGTACCCCGACCTCGCCGTTGTAGGAACCCTGTGGCGCGACCGTGGGGCCAGCGGTGGACAGCACGCCCGCCAAGAGGTCCTTGGTGGTGGTCTTGCCTGCGGACCCGGTGATGCCAATAACCGTAAAGTCTTCGCCGCGCTCCTGCCGCGCTGCACGGATCCGGCGGACGGCTTCAGCCGCCAACGCACCCATGGCAAGGACTGCGTCCTCAACCACGACGGCGGGAAGCGGGTTCCCGTCGGCATCGACCACTTCACGTTCGGCAAGGACCAGGACGGCGCCGCGTTCGAATGCGGCATCGACGAAGTCGTGGCCATCGGCGTGCTCGCCGGGCTTGGCAACGTACAGCGAACCAGGGGTTGCTTCCCGTGAATCAGTGACGACGGAGGTCGGCGCGATGCCCGGAGCTCCGGTCAAGCGGCCATGGGTGATGTCGGCGATCTCCGCCGCAGTAAGTGCAATCATCTCGGTTTAGGACTCTATCCGCTGGTCCGTTGAAACGCTGAATCCCTTGGATGTCAAGGCGGCGCGCAACTCCACCCTGTCGTCCAGTGCCAGGTTCACTCCCTTGACTTCCTGCCAGACCTCGTGGCCGCGGCCGGCGATGAGGATCGTGTCTTCTGCCGTTGCCTTGTCGACGGCCAGGCGGATGGCAGCATCCCTCGGGGAGGACTCGATGACCTCACACCCCAGACCTTCGGCATCGCGTGCCGCTATGGCGCCCTGCATGACGTCGGCGCGGATTGCCGCGGCGTCTTCGTCGTGGGGATCGTCATCGCTGATTATCACCACATCGGCCAGGCGGGCCGCGATGGCTCCCATGGTGGGCCGCTTGCCTTGGTCCCGCTGGCCCGTGGCACCGAAGACCACGATCACGCGCGATCCCTCCTTGGGCGAGCGAACAGCTTCCAGGGCGCGGGCGAGGGCATCAGGATTGTGGGCAAAATCAACAACGGAGGCAGGTGCGGTGGAGACGAGCTGCATGCGGCCGGGAACGGCCACGGTGAATGGATCATGGGAGTCAAGGGCCGTTTGGAGCGTCTCGACGTCGACGCCGGACGCCAGGACCATGATGGTGGCCAGTGCCGCGTTGGCCACGTTGAAGCCTCCGGGGAGCCCCGTGTGGACGCGCAGGGAGCGGCCGTCGGTGTGCCTGAGTTCGAACTCAGAGCCGAGTCCGCGAGCAGTGGTGGACGCCACGTGCCAGTCTGCGTCGGCACCCTTTGCCGAGAGCGTTGTCACCGGGATGCCGGCAGTGTCGGCAAGCTTGCGTCCCCAGGCATCGTCAACCGTGACGACGGCGCGGCGGGCCCTCCCACTGGTGAACAGCTCCGCCTTGGTGCGGAAGTACTCTTCCATGCTTCCGTGCAGGTCCAGATGGTCCTGGGTGAGGTTGGTGAAGCCAGCGACCTCGAACATCACGCCGTCCACCCGGTGGTAGGAGATCGCGTGCGAGGAAACTTCCATGGAAGCAGCGTCCAGCCCCCGTTCGCGCATCAGGGCGAGCAGCGCATGGACGTCCGTGGATTCCGGCGTGGTCAGGAGGCTGGGAATGGGCTCGCCACCGGCAACGATCTCGATAGTGCCGATAAGCCCCGGCTTTTTGCCCAGGGCACGCAACAGCGAATTGATGAAGTACGTGGTGGTGGTTTTCCCGTTGGTTCCGGTGACACCGAACAGGAAGGGGAAACCGCCCCCGGCAGGCTGGCTGCGGTAAATCAGTGCGGCCAAGCGCCCGACGACGGTACGCGGCTGGTCGACGACCAGTACGGGCACGGGCTGCTCGCCGGCCAGCGCAAGCTGGCGCGCCCCGGCGTCGTCCGTCACCACCGCTACAGCGCCACCGTCGATTGCCTGCGCCGCAAAGTCGGCGCCATGCCGTGAGGCACCCGGCAGGGCCACGTAGAGGTCTCCAGCTTCGACAGCTTTCGAATTGAGGGTAATGCCGGTCACGCTGGCCTCATTGCTGGCGTCCGGGGCCGCAAGTCCGAGCGACTCAGCGATGGTGGCCAGGGACACCGCAGCCACAGACCCGGGACGGAAGCCCGATCGACCGGATTCCGGCGTGGTGGCTTGGACATCTGCCTGATTGTGCTCTGACACGTGGTTCTCCGTTGGTGCTCGTGGAACGACCGGCCGTGGGCCAGCGGCGCCCGGGCCGTTAGTGGTGGATCGATATTTGGCCGAAACAGACGCCCAAAAAGCTTACTTGACGAACTGCGGCAGCCGCGCGGGGGTTCCCGTTGACGGCGGCACGTTGTACGTCCGGAGGACCTGTGCCATGACGGAACGGAACACCGGCCCGTTGGTAATGCCGTAGATGCTTCCCTTGGGGCGCTGGAGCACCACTTCCACGATGAAACGGGGATCCTCCATGGGAGCCATACCCACCATTGAGGCCGTGTAACCATCGAAGCCGGGCAAACCGTCTTCCCGGGGCGCCTGAGAGGTTCCGGTCTTGGCACCGACGCGATAGCCGTCGATGGCTGCGTCCTTGATTTGGCCCTCGGTCACGGCACTTTCCAGAATGTCCTGTACCTGTTCCGCGGTCTCTTTGGACACCACCTGGCGGGGATCCTTGGCGGGAACCTTGTGCTCTTCCCCACCTGGGGCGATGTAGCTGTCAATGAGCCTGGGCTGGAGCATGACACCGTTGTTGGCGATGCTTTGGTAGGCACGGACCGTCTGCAGCGTTGACTGCGACACGCCCTGTCCGAACAGCACTGTGTACTGCTGACGATCATCCCACTGTTCGGGCTTGGCCAGGATGCCGGTGGCCTCGGCGGGAAGGCCGATATCGGTCTGCTCCCCTACCCCAAACTTTTTGAGCCAGTCATAACGCTGCTCTTTGGTCAGCCGGCTGCCTGCCATCACGGTCCCGGTGTTCATGGACCAGCCCAGGATGCCGGCCAGCGTTCGCTCCTCGGTGCCGTGCTCGAACGCATCGGTGAAGGTCTGTCCGTCAATGGTGTACGACGGCGGGATGGTGAAGTGGTCCAGCGGGTTGGACTTTCCCTCCTCGATGACAGCTGCCGCCGTGATCATCTTCTCCACGGAACCCGGCTCGTAGGCCGCTGTTACCGAACGCACGCCGCGGTCCTTGGCATCGACCTTGCCCGGATCATTCGGATCGGGTGCGTTGGTGTCGGCCAATGCGATGAGGTTGCCGGTTTTGGTGTCCATGACGATGATCACGCCCCACTCGGCGCTGAGCTTATCCACCTGGTTCTGGATGGCTTGCTGGGCGAAGTACTGGATGTCCGTGTTAAGTGTCAGTTTGACGTCGCTGCCGTCCACGGCAGGTGTCAGTTCGTCCGTTGCCACGGGAATCCGGAGGCCGTCTGCGCCAATTTCGAAGACGCGCTTTCCCTCGGTTCCCCGCAGCACATCATCCTGCGTCTGCTCGATGCCTGCTTGCCCGGTGGTGCCGTCCTGCAGGAACCCTATGACGCCGCCGGCCACGCTGCCGTTGGGATAGACCCGCTTGCTGACACCTTCGGCCACGATGCCCGGAATCAGGAGTTTGGAGATCCGGTCCTCAAGCTCCGGCTTGATGTCCTTGGCCACCACCGCATATTTCTTGTCGCCGGTCAGGGCATCACGGACCTTGCTTTCGTCAGCTCCCAGCAGGCCGGCCAATTCGGCGATGCCCTGGTCCCGGGTAACGACGTCGAGTTCTTCGGTCTTTTCGTTGTAGCGCTTGAACGAAGCCGTGTTGGTGTTCTGGACCTGGTCCACCACGATGTTGTAGCGAATCACGCTGCTGGCCAGGACTGTGCCATTGGCGTCGACGATCTTGCCCCGCTCGGCGGGCAGTACCTGGGGTGTCAGGCGGCTGGCAAGGGCAGCTTCGGCCATTCCGCCAACGTCCAGTCCCTGCACCATGAACAGCTTGCCGCCCACTACGAGCAACAGCGTCAGCATGATGCCAAGGCCAACGCGCAGCCGCTTCCTTGCCGCCGGCGTCTTCGGTTTTTTCGATGTGCCGGGGTTCTGAGCCACGTGGATTCCTTGCTGCTGGCCTTACTTCAATGGACTGATGGACTACTGCCCTGGTGCCTTCTGTTGCGGAGCAGGCACCGATCCCCCGTGGAGTTCCACCGGCGGTGTTGCTGCCGTTCCAGCAGCCGGAGCTGCCGGTGTGGGAGCCGGTGCGGCCGGTGTCACTGGTTTGAGGTTCTCCAGCGGGTCCTTGGTAGTCACCGACGGAACAACATCAAGCATTCCTGCCACCGCGGGAGGAGCGAGCTGCGCACCGGGGTTGTCCCCCTTAACCGCAGGAGTCGCCTTTCCCGTGACTGTCATGGTGTCCACATTGATCTGGCCTTTCACCGTGGACGGTACCATTCCCAATTCTGCAGCCTTCGCGGCCAGATTCTGCGGAGCTTCGTAGTTCTGCTTCTTCTGTGTCAGGTCCTGGTTTTCCTTGTTCAGGGTCGCAGCTTCCGCTTTGAGCTGCACCAACTGGTACTGCGCAGTGGACACTGAAATGTTCAGGACCAGGACTGTCAACAATGCAGCTGCCATGGCTACGAAGCACAGGACGACAAACGGAGTCCTCCGCTTCCCGGGCGTACTGCGGACCAAGGAAAGCGGTGTGCGGGTCTTCCGCGGCGCATCGGGTTTTCCCGCGGGAACCGGCAGCGCCCGTGCCGTGTTGCCCACGACGGAGGGCATTGTCTTCGCTGCGGCGTTGCTCATGCGTCTCTCCTTGGTTTGATGCGCTCCACTGCCCTGAGGCGGGCAGACGCCGCACGCGGGTTTTCAGCGATTTCTGCTGCTGTAGGCACTTCCGTGCCTTTGGTGATGGTCTTGAGTTCGGGTTTGTGCTCTTCGAGTTCCACCGGGAAGCCGAGCGGTGCGGAGGACTTCGAGCCGGACTGGAAGACCGATTTGACGATCTTGTCCTCCAGGGAGTGGTAGGACATCACCACGATCCGTCCGCCCATGGCCGTAGAAGCAACGGCCGCCGGAACCGCCCGCTCCAGGACATCGAGTTCTTCGTTGACTTCGATCCTCAGCGCTTGGAACGTTCGTTTTGCGGGGTGTCCGCCACTCTTCGCTGCGGCAGCGGGAACCACGCTGCGTATTTGCTCCACCAGCTCGCCAGTTGTGGCGAAGGGCTTTTCCGCCCGGGCGTTGACGATCCTGTTGGCGATCCGTCCGGCGAATTTCTCTTCACCCCATTTGCGGATGATGCGCACCAGTTCGTCTTCGCTGTAGTTGTTGACCACATCTGCTGCCGTTTGCCCACGGCTGGTGTCCATCCGCATGTCCAGCGGAGCGTCGTAGGAGTAGGCGAAACCGCGTTCACGCTCGTCCAGCTGCAGGGAGGAAACCCCCAGGTCCATGAGGATTCCGTGGACCTCCGGGATGCCAAGATCGGCGAGGACGTCTTCAATCTCGTCGTAGACGGCGTGGACGAGGTCCGTCCGGTTCGAGAAGGGTTCCAAACGGGCCCCGGCCAAAGCGAGGGCTTCCTCGTCGCGGTCGATGCCCACCAGGTGAAGATCGGGAAAGCGCTGCAGCATCGCTTCGGAGTGGCCGCCCATGCCCAGCGTTGCGTCGATGGCGACGGGCGTCCTGCCCAGTTTCCGTGCAGCCTCGAAGCCGGGGGCGAGCAGATTAATGCAGCGGTCTTTCAGGACGGGCACGTGGCGCTCCGATGTGGGCTTTGCCGCGTCCTGCTCTTCCACGCTGCCTCCTCTTTCCTTTAGTGCTTGCACGCTGATTCTTGAATCGGATCCCCATCCGCGCCTATCGTCCTGCCGGCCTGGCTCAGGGGAAGTTGAGCCAGGAAGACTGTTCAATGGGCGGCTGGAGATCCCATCCAAGAAGCGGGATCCCTGCTCGCTCCGACCGGTTAGAAGAACCCGGGCAGATTGTCGTCATCCGTTTCCGAGAAGGCTGCTTCCTTCTCGTTGAGGTACTCATTCCAAGCTTCGGCATCCCAGATCTCTGCGCGGGTACCGGCTCCAATCACTGCCAGTTCCCGGCCTAGGCCGGCGTACGTCCGGAGCGCCGGCGGAATCGTCACGCGCCCCTGCTTGTCAGGTACTTCGTCCGAGGCCCCAGACAGAAAAACCCTGATGTAGTCGCGGGCCTGCTTGGAGGACAGTGGTGCCTCCCGCATCGACTCGTGGATACGTTCGAATTCTTTCTGGCTGAAGACGTAGATGCAGCGCTCCTGGCCCCTGGTGAGGACCAGCCCCTCGGCAAGCTCCTCGCGGAACTTGGCGGGAAGTATGATTCGGCCCTTTTCGTCGAGACGTGGAGAGTGAGTGCCCAAGAACACTGGCCCCACCGCCCCTCAGTCAAGGTGCCCGCACATGCCCAACACTGCCACTACCCTCTTATGTTCTCCACTTTACTCCACAACGCCCCACAGTCAACGCACGTTGGGACGTTTCTCCACCACTTTGAGAATCGGCCGGCCACTATTCCCGCGGAATTTCAGGGAGGGAGCACAGTGGAGGGCCGTGGGAGGCCCTTCCTGGGTGGGGTCCGGCGCGGAGGCATCCAGGCCGCCCGAACGGCAGCAATACGCCGGATTGGTGGGCCGGGTGGTGGGAAGTGGAGTGCTCAGGCTCGCGGCAGGGAGCACTACTAAGGTCGAGGGAACGTGTACGCCGGATGAGGGCGCCCGCGAACCGTGGTTAAACGCGAAAAGACCCGCTATGCGGGCCTTTCGTTATCCCCGGCAGTAGTCAGGGAATGCTCACTTCAGTTCCTGTCCGGTGATTTCGGCTGCCGAACGGGAACAGGAGGTCAGTTGTCGTCGCGGCGGCGTTCGTCCCAGCGTTCTTCGAGGCTGCTCATGAACGTGCTCTTGGGCTTGGCCTTTCCTGGCTTGGCCTTGCCGCCCTTACCGAAGGCCGAGCCACGCAACGTGGCGAAATAGACCCCGGCACCCATGACGACAAACCCGAGCACCCCTATGGGAATCGCTTGGATGGACACACCCACCAGCAGGAGGAGGATGCCTGCGATAGCGCCGAGCACACCGATAATCACATGCCGGGTTGACCAGCTGCGTATGGGATCCGAGCCCATCGTGTTGGCAAACTTCGGATCGTCCTCATGAAGTTGCTTCTCCAGTTGCTCAAGCAGCTTCTGTTCGTGCTCCGAGAGGGGCATCGCGACCTCCTTTAGTCAGCCAGCGTCTGGACATAACGCGTCCTGTGCGTCTGTTACCAAAACGATCGGACCAAGGGAATCGTTCCCAAAATACTCTCTGGGTTCAGCGGGCATTCGGGGACCGACTGTTATGGAAACAGTTTGTCCAGACGATCTAAATCTCTGTAATAAATAGGATAGTTTGTCGGACGCCGATCTGAAAGACACGCAGCCGTCCGCAAAGCCCCCTCCCGGGGATCAGCTCCCCGCCGGAGGCTTACCGGGTTCCAAAAGCCGGGCAGGCAGCAAGGTGCTGGAGCCAAAGCGTTCGGACACGCGGTCCAGGGCCTGCTCCGCGGCACGCCAATTGTCGTCCCTGCGATCAAGGCTCAACTGCATGGATGTCTGCCCGGCCGGCTCCAATTGCTCAGCCCGAACCCCCACCAGGCGGACACTCATGGATCGCGGTCCCAAAGACTCCATGAGCTGCACCGCCACCTGGTAGATCAACTGGGCACTGTCCACGGGAGTCTGAACAGTCCGGCTCCGCGAAACAGTGGAGAAATCGGAGTAGCGGAGCTTGAGGGCAATTGTCCTTGCGAGCATGCCGGAGCTGCGGAGGCGGGAAGCGGTCCTGTGCGACAACCGCAGCAACTCCCGGTGCAGCAAGGCGTTGTCTCCCGTGTCCACGGCAAAGGTTTCCTCAGCGCCGATGCTCTTTTCGAGCCGAGTAGGGGTTACCGGCCTGGGGTCTATCCCCATGGACAGGCGGTGGACGTGCTCTCCACTTGCTCCGAGCACCTTCTTAAGGGAAGCGAGTGGCGTCGCGGCAACATCGGCAACGGTGCGGATACCCAAGCGGGCCAGGACTTCACCGGTCTTTCCTCCGACCCCCCACAAAGCGTTGACGGGCAAGCTGTGCAGGTAGGGAACAGTGTCATCGGCGTTGATTTGCAGGATGCCATCCGGCTTGCAGCGCGTTGATGCGATCTTGGCCACAAACTTGGAGGCAGCAATGCCCACGGAGGCGGTGATGCCCAGCTCCGATTGAACCCTCCGGCGGATGAGGTGACCGATCTCCAGCGGCGATCCCAACCGCCGGATGGCCCCACCCACGTCAAGGAAGGCCTCATCTACGCTCAGGGGTTCCACGAGGTCGGTGATTGAGGCGAAAATCTCCATCAACTGTTCCGAGACCTCGTAGTAGGCCTTATGCCTGGGATTGATGATGACTGCCGCCGGGCACCGCCTCATGGCAATGGACATGGGCATCGCCGATTTCACCCCTGTTGCCCGGGCCTCATACGACGCGGACAGGACCACTGAGCGCTCAGCCGGGAAACCCACTATCACCGGCTTGCCTCGAAGTTCCGGGCGGCTGCGAAGTTCCACCGAGACAAAAAAGGCATCCATGTCCACATGAAGTATGCTGGTTCGCCTCAGTTCCCGCAGGGCATCTCCAGCGCTGCGGGCGGATCCGTTGGCGGCACCTTGGGTGCCACCGAATGCTTCCTGCCTCACACCGGCAATACTATGCCCGGCCACTGACTAAACTGGAGGCACAATCCGGCTCAGCCCCAGGAAGGATACCCTGTGAAGCTCTTTGGAACTCCTCAATCGCGAGGGTTTGCCCTGCTCGCAGTAAGTGTCGCAGTGGCGGCCTCAGCCTGCACACCGTCGACCGGGGGTTCAGCAACTCCGTCTCCAAGCGGCGCGGCCTCGACGTCGTCCCCTGCAACGTCAAGCGCTGCCGCGACGCCGTCCGGCTCCGCTGCCCCCTCAGCGACAGCTTCAACCGGGACAACCGCTCCCGTGCCCGATGCAACTGCGACCGTAAATGCGCTGGTCCCCGGCTTCCCCCAGCAACTGATTCCGGTCATGCCCAACACTTCGGTTCGCTCCAGCAGCGTGGACAAAAAGGATGCCCTGACCAACGTGGCACTGGTCGGAACGGTGAAGGCGCCCCCGGAAGGGGTGGTGGACTACTACAAGGCCTCACTTGAAGCACAGGGTTTCAAACTGGTTCCTGGCCCCGAGGCAGTCGGCAATGTCACCTCGCTTGACTTCATCCGGGGCGACGGCGAGACCGTCAACGTATCCATCCGGCAGAAGGAGGGCGTTTCCACCTTCACCATTGGCGCCAACGTGGCGGCAGGATCCGTCAAGTGACGGTTTCCTCCCAGGTGTCCTCTGAACAAGCGGAATTCGTCAGTGCCGTTGCCGGTAAACTGAACGGCTTCCTTTCCGGGCAGCAGGACCTCATGGCGGATGTCTCTGCCGACGTCGCTCCGCTCATCGGTTCCATTTCGCAGCTGGTCACTGGCGGCAAGCGCCTGAGGGCGCTGTTGTGCTACTGGGGTTGGCGGGGCGCGGGCGGCGGAGCCGGCGATCCGGACATCGTCACTGCCGGGTGCGCCCTTGAACTCTTCCAAGCCGCAGCGCTTATCCACGATGACATCATCGACCGTTCCGATACGCGACGGGGCGGGCCCAGCGTACATAAGAGATTCAGCCAACTCCATGAGGCCCAAGGGTGGGCCCTGGACAGCGGGCGTTTCGGGGACGCCGCCGCCATCCTGACCGGTGATCTCTGCCTGTCCTTCAGCGAGGAGTCGTTCACCGGCATCGGGCCACGCGCGGCATCCGGAACACCGGCACGAAGCATTTTCAACGTCATGCGGGCAGAGGTGATGGCCGGTCAGTACCTTGACATCCTCGAAGAGGTGGCTGGACCTGTCCGCGACCGTGCGGGATCCGTGGACCGGGCAAAGTCGATCATCCGATACAAGTCCGCGAAGTATTCCACCGAACATCCCCTCGCCCTGGGAGGGGCTTTGGCCGGCGCCCCCGCTGGACTCCTGAGGGCATACTCGGAGTTCTCCTTGCCGCTTGGCGAGGCATTCCAGATGCGGGATGACGTCCTGGGAGTCTTCGGCGATCCCGAAACCACTGGCAAGCCAGCTGGGGACGACCTCCGCGAAGGAAAAAGAACCGTCCTTGTGGGTTTCGCCATTAATCAGGCCAGCCCGGCCGAAGCCGATTACCTTGACCGCACCCTGGGCAATCCGGGTTTGGGAGCGGA
The DNA here is from genome assembly GCF_059090325.1 of Arthrobacter sp. B0316-5-4. Lineage (NCBI taxonomy): Bacteria > Bacillati > Actinomycetota > Actinomycetes > Micrococcales > Micrococcaceae > Arthrobacter > Arthrobacter sp. B0316-5-4. Next base: position 51,629 of record NZ_JBNHFN010000002.1, on the reverse strand, counting down.
AGAAGTGGAAGCGATCAGGCGCATTATTGTCCAAAGCGGCGCGCTGGAGGCCACTGAGGCGCTTATTGCCGAACTGAGTTCGCAGGCCTTCGCAGCCCTTGAGCGCTTGCCCCTGGAGGAAGTCCCCCTGACAGCGCTCAGCCGGCTTGCCGAAGCCGCCGTGAGCCGCGCGGCCTGACCGGCCGCGCACCTTGCTGCCGTAACGGCAGCCGGCAGTAACACGACATGACGCGTACGACGACGGTGGGAACCGTCGTCGTACGCGTTTAAGTGTGTGTTACCCCCCGAGGGGGCGCGGCCCCTACCAGGCCAGTGACTGCGCGCGGCGCCTGATCTCCGTCTTGCGGCCTTCCCGCAAGGCGTCGATGGGCCGTCCCCGCAGCGACTCGTCGGGCGTGAAAAGCCAAACAATCAACTCTTCGTCCGTATATCCGGCGTCGCTGAGGACCGCGACCGTCCCCTTCAGGCTGTCAACGACGTGACCGTCCTGAATAAACAGGGCCGGGATCGAACGGACATTACGTTCTCCGCGCCTGATGGCTACAAGGGCCCCCTCATCCAAAAGTCCGTGGACCTTGGTGATGGAAACTTCCAGCAATTCGGCGACATCCGGCAAGGGCAGCCAGTCGGAAACAAGGCTTTCTACATTACTCACGGAACAAGGTTGCCACGCCGCCCCGCCCCTCGCCTAGCCGGAGCACGACGGCGGTGCGCGCCGATCGCCCTGGAGTCGCCATTTCTGCCCGATAAATCGGTCAGCATAATCCATTACGCGTCGAATTGTTGTGCCGATGGAATAAGTGTGAGAGATTCACACTGATCACTCTTGCACCATTGATAACATCAGTAACATTGGTAACACTGACAACAGCGCTAACAATCGCCCCCGCTGTTGAGATGAGGACACTTTCATGACGACGCCCCGCTCGCCGAAACGAACCATGAGCATGCCGGTCATTGCGGCAACCACGGCTGCGCTTCCCGCCGTGGTTTTGTCCTCTCTGGCCTTGGCGCAACCGTCCATGGCGACACCGGCCCCGCAGCCCCGCAAAATTCCGGCCACCCTTGCGGCGGCCATGAAGGCCCAGGCCGTCAACACCGGCACTGTGATTCCTGCCCAGGCGGTGGCGGCTACCCTTCCCGCCGCCCTGCGCCCGATGGCGCCCTCGGTTCCGGATACCTACACGATCGTCCGCGGCGACACCATCAGTGCAATTGCGCGCCGCTTCAACTTGGACACCAACGCGGTGCTTGAACTGAACAAGCTCACTGCGACCACGTTGATCTTCCCCGGTCAGACCATCAAGCTCACCGGGACGGCCTCCACCACACCCGCGCAGCCTTCGGCTCCGGCACCCAGCACACCGAGCACCCCGGGCAACGCCACTGTCTACACAGTGGTATCCGGAGACACCCTGGGCGCAATTGCCGCCAAGCACGGCGTACCGCTGTCCAGCATCTTCAGCTGGAACAACCTCAACGGCAGCTCCATCATCTACCCGGGCCAGAAAATCAAGGTCAGCGGCGGATCGGCTCCTGCCGCTCCCACCGCACCGTCGGCCCCGGCAGCACCGACGCCGGCACCCGTGACGAACGCGGGTTCCTACGTGATCAAGGCCGGTGACACGCTCAGCTCCATCGCCTCGCGGCACGGTGTTTCCCTTGCCGCGCTGATGAGTGCCAACAACGTCACGGCTACCACTGTCATTTACCCCGGCCAGAAGCTCACCATTCCCGGCGCGGGCAGCAGCCTCCAGCCCGCGGGCGAAACCAAGCCGCTGGTTCCCAGCACCTTCCTTGGTTTCACCTACCCGCCGGCAGTAGTCAGCTCCGCCAACGAAAACAAGGCACTCCTCAATGCCTCCCCAGTGCCGACCCGCGCTGAAATGAAGGGCATTGTGGCCGATACCGCCCGGCGAATGGGCGTCAGCCCGTCCTTGGCCCTGGCTTTCGCCGAACAGGAGTCCGGCTTTGACCAGCGCGCAGTCTCCCCTGCCAACGCCATCGGCACCATGCAGGTCATCCCTTCCTCGGGCCAGTGGGCCTCCGACCTGGTAGGCCGGAAACTCAACCTCCTGGACCCGTACGACAACGCCACTGCCGGCGTCGCCATCATCCGGGCGCTCATTGCGACGAGCAAGGACCTGGACAGCGCGATCGCTGGCTATTACCAGGGCCAGTACTCGGTGAGCAAGTACGGAATGTACGACGACACCAAGCGCTACGTCGAGTCGATCAAGGCCCGCCAGCGCACCTTCGGCTAGGTCTTGCACAGCACCTCGGAAGGGGCCCGCATCCTGCGTGGATTCGGGCCCCTTCCCCGTCTCGTTTAGGATCGTATGGTGCAAGAACCAACGCAGGACCACCTCATCGGGACCACCGTGGACGGGCGATATACGGTCCGTTCACGCCTCGCGAGGGGCGGAATGTCCACCGTGTACCTGGCTACGGACCAGCGCCTGGAGCGCGACGTAGCCCTTAAAGTCCTGCACCCGAACCTGGCCAACGATCCCACCTTCCTGCAACGCCTGAGCCGCGAAGCGAAGGCAGCTGCCAGCCTCTCCCACCCGCACATCGTGGGAGTCCTGGACCAAGGCGAGGACGGTCACATCGCCTACCTCGTCATGGAATACGTCAAGGGGCACACCCTTCGCGACGTCATGACTGAACAGGGCGCCCTCCCGCCACGCCTCGCACTGGCGCTGATCGATCCCGTCATCGAAGGACTCGCGGCCGCCCACGGCTCCGGCCTGATCCACCGCGACATCAAGCCGGAGAATGTCCTCATTGCCGACGACGGACGCATCAAGGTAGCTGACTTCGGATTGGCCCGGGCAGTCTCAGCCAACACCAGCACGGGTGCCCTGATCGGCACCGTGGCCTACCTGGCCCCCGAACTGGTGCTCGGCCAGGCAGCGGACGCCCGCAGCGACATTTACTCGGCCGGCATCATGCTTTACGAAATGCTGACCGGTAAGCAACCCTACGCAGGCGACTCACCCATCCAGGTGGCGTACCAGCACGTCAACTCGGTTGTCGAGCGGCCTTCGGATGTGGTCCCCGGCCTCGCCGACGACCTGGATGAACTGGTGCAGTGGTGCACCGCCACAGATGCCGAAAACCGCCCGGTGGACGGCGCTGCCCTGCTGACGGAGCTGCGCCACATCCGAACCACGCTCACCGATGAGCAGCTGGACCACCGGCAGTCGCCCGTGCAGACGCCGCACTCCCCCGCGACCGCAAACGAAACGACGCCGGTGGGCAACCCCGCCGGCAATCCGACCGAGGCCTTGGCCACCACTGCGTCACCCACCGAGTTCATCTCGCACCAGCGCAACCCCACCACCATCATGGCGGCCGCTGGCACGGGGCTCCAACGTTCCCCACAGGACGCCACCGACCGCGACCTGAACCAGCCTGGCAAGCGCGAGCTGAAGAGGATTGAACGGCAGCAAGCAAAAGACCGCGCCAGGGCCGCGGCAACTCCGGTCCGTCAACTTCGTGAAGGCAACCCACGCCGCCGCGGCATCATCTGGACCATCGTGATCGTCATCCTGGCATTGCTGGCCGCCTCCGCAGGGTGGTTCTTCGGCATGGGTCCCGGATCTCCCGGAACCATACCCGATGTCAAGAACAAGACCGTGGCTGAAGCCCAGCAGTTGCTTCGCACCGCCGGCTTCCAGTCCGAGCCACGTGACGTGTTCGACGACGACGTCCTGCCCGGTTTCGCTGTTGGGACCGAGCCCGAGTCCGGCGCGGAAGTCCGGAAGTTCCAATCCGTCACAGTCTTCGTTTCCAAGGGGGCACAGCTTTTCCCACTGCCAACACTCACGGGAGTCACCCTGGCAGAGGCCAAGAACGCCCTCAACACAGCACAAATGGCCTTGGGCAACGTCACCGAAGCCTTCGACGACAAGGTGCCGGCCGGCGTCGTGATTTCACAGGACCCCGCAACCGGCAAGGAAGTGCGGCACGGCACGCCAGTGGCCTTGGTGGTGTCCAAGGGGCCGCAGCCGGTTCCCGTCCCCGATGTCAGGGGTTTGACGAAGGACGCCGCCATCAAGGCCCTCCAGGACGTGGGCCTGAAGGCAGCGATCGCTCCGGACGCGGTCCATGACAGGAAGGTCCCGAAGGACGCCGTTCTTTCCCAGGCCCCGGCAAGCGGCAACCTCGTCAAGGGCGACACCGTGACTCTCACCGTGTCTGATGGGCCGCGCTTGGTGAAGGTTCCCAGCTTCGTCGGCAAGCAGGCCAAAGAAGCCCGCAAACAGCTTGAGGACCTGGGGTTCGAGGTGAAGATCAACGAAATCCTGGGTGGCTTCTTCGGGACTGTCCGCGACCAGAACCCCGTCAACACAGAAGTGGCCGAGGGTTCCCTCATCACACTGACAGTGGTCTAGTACCCAGGAAACGACAAAGGCGCGGTCCGGGTTCAGCCGGACCGCGCCTTTCGCTTTGTCAGCTCACGTTGTCAGCGCTTGGAGAGGGCGCCCGCGACCAGGAACGCCATTTCCAGTGACTGCATGTGGTTCAGGCGAGGATCGCAGACCGACTCGTAGCGGTCCAGGAACGCGTCCTGGTCGATCGGATCGGCACCGCCCAGGCACTCAGCGACGTCGTCACCCGTCATTTCGACGTGAAGGCCGCCCGGGACTGTACCCAGCGAGTGGTGGACCTCGAAGAAGCCGCGGACCTCGTCAATGACGTCATCAAAATTGCGGGTCTTGTAGCCGTTGGGCGACGTGACCGTGTTGCCGTGCATCGGGTCGGTGACCCACAGGACCTGGGCGCCAGAGGCGGTAACACGCTCGACGACGGCGGGCAGCTTCTCGCGGATGTTCTTGGCGCCCATGCGGGTAATGAACGTGAGGCGGCCCGGTTCCCGGTTGGGGTCCAACTTGTCGATCAGGCGCAGGGCGTCGTCACCGCTGGTGGACGGGCCAAGCTTGACGCCGATCGGGTTCCGGACACGGGACAGGAAGTCCACGTGGGCGTGGTCCAGTTCGCGGGTTCGCTCCCCGATCCACAGGAAGTGCGATGACGTGTCGTATGGCAGGCCCGTGCGTGAGTCGATGCGTGTCAGCGCGCGCTCGTAGTCCAGCAGCAGTGCTTCGTGGCTGGCGAAGAATTCGACGCGCTTGAGTGCCTCAAAGTCGGCGCCACATGAGTCCATGAAGCTGATGGCCCGGTCGATGTCCCGTGCCAGGGACTCGTAGCGTGCGTGGGCGGGGTTCTCGGTGAATCCCTTGTTCCACTGGTGCACCAGGCGAAGGTCGGCAAAGCCGCCCTGCGTGAAGGCCCGGATGAGGTTCAAGGTGGAGGCGGACGTGTGGTACGCCTTGAGCATCCGGCCTGCATCATGTGCGCGGGACTCGGGAGTGAATTCGTAGCCGTTGACGATGTCGCCGCGGTACGCGGGGAGGGTCACGCCGTCGCGCGTTTCGTCGTTGGAGGAACGGGGCTTGGCGAACTGGCCTGCCATGCGGCCCATCTTGATGACGGGCATGGCAGCGCCGTAGGTGAGGACGACGGCCATCTGGAGGATGGTCTTTACCCGGGCACTGATTTTGTCCGCGGTGGCGGCCTCGAACGTCTCGGCGCAGTCTCCACCCTGCAGGAGGAAGGCCTTGCCCTGGGCAGCGGCGGCGAGCCGTTCCCGAAGGACATCCACTTCTCCGGCGAAAACCAGCGGCGGCACCGCTGAAAGCTCCTTGACGGAAGCCTTGAAGACCTCGGCGTCCGACCATGTGGGCTGCTGGGAGATCGGCAGGTCCCGCCAGGCGTCAAGCCCGGGATAGTTCGCAGCTCCGCTCTGGGCGGTGCTGGCGAGGGGGTCTGCAATGGAGGGTGCGGTGTTCGCGGTTAGCTCAGTCACCCTTCAAGAGTAGTGGCCTCCGGCGGGGTTGCGGGACTGCAGCCGTAACCGATGATGGCCGCTGCGTCACAGTTTCTCCGTTGATCCGTTCCCGCCGCCCCGCGGTTCATCCCTGTCCTCGGAGATGTCGCGGGTGGCGTCCTCGGCAACCTCGACTTTTCGGACTGGCTCCGGGCCTTTTCCGGCCAGCTGGGCCTTGACCACTGCCGCATATTCGTCCACGTATTCCTGGCCGGAGAGGCGCATCAGACCGGACATGATTTCATCAGTTACGGCCCGCTGGACCTGCCGGTCGTCCTCCATGCCGTAATAACGGCTGAAGTCCATTGGCTGCCCGAAGATGATGCCGATCCGCCGGATGTTCGGCAGTCTCTTACCGATGGGCTGGACCTTTTCGGTTCCGATCATGGCCACCGGCACCACCGGCACCCGTGTCTGAAGGGCCAGTTTGGCCACGCCCACCTTGCCGCGGTAGAGCTTGGCATCAGGGCTGCGGGTACCTTCAGGGTAGATGCCCAGCAGGCCGCCGGATGCAAGTACATCTTTGCCTGCCTGCAGTGACATTTCCGACGCAGCGCCGCCCGAACGGTCCATGGGGAGCTGGTTGCTCAACCGGAAGAACAGGGCCGTGAGGCGTCCTTTGATGCCTTTTCCCGTGAAGTACTCGGACTTGGCCAGGAAGATCACAGGGCGACGAACCATCAACGGAAGGAAGATGGAGTCGGAAAAGGACAAGTGGTTGGACGCCAGGATGGCGGCGCCGTGTTCGGGAACGTTGTCCAGCCCTTTGACCCAGGGGCGGAACAGAAGCTTGAGGATCGGACCAAGAAAGATCCTCTTCATGACCCAATAGAACACGTTAGTCCCCTCACGGCCGACGGTTGACAAGCTTCCGGCAACCCGGCCGGCACTCAACAGCAACCCTACTCCAGTGAGAAATCCGAGGAAGAGTGACACGATGGGACGCATGACGGAACGCCCTTCACCTGCCGCGCCGCTCGCCTTCCACCATGCCGGGCATGGACCAAACGCCTCCACGGGCGTGGCCATCTGCCACGGCTTCACGGGCAGCCCCTTGAGCATGCTCCCGTGGGCTGAGTACTTGGCTTCCCAGGGATTTGCCGTGTCGGTGCCTCTCCTCCCCGGCCACGGCACCAGCTGGCGTGATCTCGCTACCACGCGGTGGCAGGACTGGTACCGGACCTTCGAGCAGAGCTATCTGGAACTGGCCGGACAGACCAAGACCTGTTTTGTTGCCGGGCTGTCCATGGGAGGCGCCGTGGCCCTCCGGGTCGCCGCCCTCCACGACGTTCCTGGACTGGTCCTGGTCAACCCCGGCCTCAGCTTCTACGACCGGCGGGTGAGGTACGTGGGCGCCCTGAAGTACGTGATGCCGACCACCACCCCCATCGTGGAGGACTCACCGGCACCGGCCACCGATGAGACGGGCGACTACTCCAAGACTCCCTTGAAGTCAGTGCATGAGCTGAAAAAGCTCTTCCGCGCTGCGACCCGTGGCCTGCCGGAAGTGGAGGCGCCTGCACTGGTGTTCAAATCGGCGGTGGACGGCGTCATACCTCCGAGCTCCGTGGCCACCATCGAACGGCACATCGCTTCCTCCCGCCTGAAGGTCGTCACGCTTCCCCATAGCGGGCACGTGGCCACCCTGGATGTCGACGCGCCGACCATTTTCGAAGAATCCGCCGGGTTTTTCCGTCAGTACGCCGACGACAGAGTAGCCTCAGAGTCATCATGAACAAGCTTCCGGATTTCTCGCCGTTCCTCAGCCAGTGGAGCGGGATTGGGCCACGCGTGGGTGTCGTGATGTCGCACGGGTTCACAGGCAGCCCGCACAGCGTCAGGCCGTGGGCCGAACACTTGGCCGCTGCTGGCTACGCGGTACGGTTGCCGCTGCTTCCAGGCCATGGCACCACCTGGCAGGACATGGCTACCCGTTCCTGGCGGGAGTGGCACCGGGCAGTGGACGAGGCTTACCTCGAACTGGCGGCCGAATGCGACTACGTCTTCACCGCTGGCCTATCCATGGGCGGCACCCTGGCCCTGCGGATCGCGGCCACCCGTCCGGTAGCCGGCACCATTGTGGTCAACCCGGGACTGGTCCTCGATGACCCGCGTGCCGTCGTCGTGGCCGCTTTGAAATATGTGGTGAAGTCGACTCCGGCCATCGCCAATGACATCCTCAAGCCGGACCAGGACGAAGGCGCCTACGCCCGGACTCCTGTCGCGGCAGCCCATCAGCTGAAGAAGATGTACAAGGACACCACTGCCCTGCTCCCCCGCATCAATGCGCCCGTTCGCGTGTACAAATCCACGGTGGACAACGTCATCTCGAAGGCCAGCCTGGAACTCCTTCGTTCCCGCGCAAGCGCACCTGTCGACATCCATTACCTGGCCAACAGCTACCACGTTGCCACGCTGGACAACGATGCCCCCGAGATCTTCCAGGGCACGGTGGAATTCATCCAAAAAACCGTTGCGAACCTGGCCGGACACGCTCCTTCCTCCGAAAAGGACACAGCCCATGAACAGGCCTGATCCCAACTCTGCCGATCAAAGCGCGAACAAGGATGACGACGCCGTCTGGCTGGACCTCGTGGCCAGGCTGGAGGCCACGCCCTCTTCGTCCACGGAATCGCCGGGCCCACCGCTTGCGGAGCCTGCCCCGGGGGACGTCGGACCGGCGCAGCGCGGAACCGGCAAGGCTTTCAAGGATTTTGATCCGCTGGGCTTGACGACGCCTGCGACAGAACCGGTGCCCGACGCGTCGGCGGTCCCGGCCCCGTCTGACAGCCCTGGCCGCCCCCTGGGACCCCGCGATTTTGAGGCCGATGACCTTGATGACGTCTTTGTCCCCGAAGACCCACCCAGTTTGGCGGGCACCGAGCCCCTGATCATGCTGGCGTGGGTCGGTGCCGTGGGAGGTCCTGTCGCACTGCTTTTCACGGCCATGTTCTGGCGGTCCGCCCCGCTCGTGGCGATTATGGGGATCGTCGCAGCCTTCGTGGTCTCGGTGGTCTACCTCATCATGCGGCTTCCGCAGGAAAAGAATGAGGACGACGACGGCGCCCGCCTCTAGGTGCCTGCGCCGGCTTCTGCCCTGCGGACTTAGCTGTGCGCGCGGCCGCTGACCCGCGAAAGGTCTGCGGCTCCGATCATTCCGGCCCGTGGGCCGAGGGCGGCCAGGTCAATCCTGGCCATGGGGCGGAATCCCCGCCCGGTAAGGTTCTTGGCGAATGATTCGCGGGCCGGGCCAGCCAACAGCTCCCCCGCGTCGCATAGCCCTCCACCGATCACGAACGTTCCGGGATCGAGGGCAGCTGCGAGGTTGGCCAGGCCTAGTCCCAACCATTCTCCCTGGTCGGCCAAAAGCTCCCGCGAGGTGGCGTCGCCGGCCAGCGCCAGGGCCGTGATGGTGGCCCCGGTCATGTTCTCGGCCGTGCCACCCGCCCTTTCCAGGAGCGCGCGCCCCTCCGGGGAGTTCGTCCGGACCAGCTGCCGGGCTTCCCTTCCCAGGGCGTTGCCGGAGGCGTACTGCTCCCAGCACCCTCGGTTGCCGCACTCGCAACGGTGTCCGCCCGGGAAAATGATCTGGTGACCAAATTCGCCGGCCACGCCGTAACGGCCGCGCTCCACCCTGCCGTCCATCACCATGGCACCGCCAATGCCGGTACCCAACGTGATGCACACCAGTCGGCTCTCGCCGCGCCCGGCACCAAAGCGCCACTCGGCCCAGGCCGCCGCGTCGGCGTCGTTGGTCAGGAGGACGGGCCGCCGAAGCAGCTTCTGCAGGCTTTCCCGCAGTGGCTCGTTACGCCATGCCAGGTGTGGGCTGAAAAGGACTGTGCCGCCGTCGAGGTCCATCCACCCGGCAGCACCGATTCCCACCGAAGCGACCCGGTGCCCGGCACTGAGCTCGTCCACGAGTTCCACGATGGTCTGTTCCACGGCCCGCGGGTCGGCGCCAGGAGTCGAGCGGCGGGCTTCGGCCAGGACGCGCCCCTCCGCGTCCACCACGCCGGCCGCCACCTTGGTACCGCCAATGTCGATCCCGATCGCGAGCCCGCGCCGGCCCATATGGCTGCGACGCGCACCCCAGGGCACATCCTTGAAAACCGGCGCTGGAGGCCTGAGTCGGGCACGGGAGCTGGACCTAATTGCGGGCATCCCATCATCCTATTCCGCAGCCGCCACACAACGGGAAACGGGCCTTCCGGAAGGGCCCGAGTTGCTTGAAATGACGGGTAATCCGTAAAGTTACTCGCCAGTAGGTGAAATAGGACACACCTCCATGAGCGGGCATACTAGAGTGAAAGCAGCCCCTCGTGGCCCGTGCATATCAAAGGAGCTACCGTGCGTGAAATCAGTGTTCCGCCCCTCGTGAGCATCGCTCCGGAAACCAACATCACGGACTTCGTGATCCGGGCAGCGGAGAAGGCATCCAACCCTGCACTGTTTTCCAAGCTGGACAGCAACGCGCAGTGGCAGAACATTCGAGCCAAGGATTTCCTCGCAGACGTCCAGGCCCTGGCCAAGGGCCTCATTGCCAGCGGAGTGGGGCCGGGCGACCGGGTAGGCATCATGTCCAGGACCCGCTACGAATGGTCCCTCGTGGACTTTGCCATCTGGTTCGCAGGCGCCGTTTCGGTGCCAATCTATGAAACGTCCTCGCCCTCGCAGGTGGCATGGAACCTGGGTGATTCCGGTGCCGTGGCAGCCTTTGGCGAAGCAGCCCACCACGAGGACATCATCCGCCAGGCGGTTGCCGCGGAAGACATCAGCTCAGTGGCCAACGTGTGGCAGCTGGAGGGCGCCGGCCTGGATGCCCTGCGTACTGCTGGCGCAGGGGTACCCGATGACGAACTCGAGTCACGACGCTCCGCGGCGGGGTTGGCCGATCTTGCCACCATCATCTACACCTCGGGCACCACCGGCCGGCCGAAGGGTTGCGAATTGACCCATGGCAATTTCGTGGAGCTTTCGGAGAATGCACGGGCGTCCCTGCCGGGCATCATCAACGAGGATGGCAAGACCATCATGTTCCTGCCCCTGGCCCACGTGTTTGCACGCTTCATCTCCGTCCTGGCCGTGGCCGGTGGCGTCAAGGTGGCTCACACCCCGGATATCAAGAACCTGCTGGCCGATCTGCAGAGCTTCCAGCCCACCTTCATCCTCGCTGTCCCACGCGTCTTCGAGAAGGTTTACAACTCGGCTCTGACCAAGGCCGAGGACGGCGGCAAGGGCGCCATCTTCCACCGGGCCGTAGACACGGCGATCGCCTACTCCAAGGCCCGTCAGTCCGGATCCCTGGGGCTCGGCCTGAAGATCAAGCATGCCGTGTTCGACAAACTCGTCTACGGAAAGCTCCGGGATGCCATGGGCGGCCACGTGGCCCACGCGGTGTCCGGTGGCGGCCCCCTGGGGGAACGCCTCGGCCACTTCTTCCAGGGAATCGGCCTCCAGATCCTGGAAGGCTACGGCCTCACGGAGACCACGGCCCCCATCTCGGTCAATACGCCCTCCATGATCAAGATCGGCACCGTGGGCGCTCCCTTGCCGGGGAACTCAGTGAAGATCGCGGACGACGGCGAAATCCTCGCCAAGGGCGTGTGCGTCATGCGCGGCTACTTCAACCGGCCGGACCTGACCGAGGAGACCTTCACCGATGGCTGGTTCCGCACGGGCGACATTGGCGAACTGGACAGCAACGGCTTCCTGAAGATCACGGGCCGGAAGAAGGAAATCATTGTCACCGCCGGCGGCAAGAACGTGGTTCCGGCCTTGCTGGAGGACCAGATCCGCGCCGACGCACTGGTCTCGCAGGTCCTGGTGGTCGGCGATAACCGTCCCTTCATTGGAGCCTTGGTTACCCTGGACGAAGAAGCCCTGCCGGGTTGGCTGGAACGTCACGGACTCCCTGCACAAACCCCGCTCGACGAGGCCGCCGGGCACGCGGTGGTGAAGGCCGCAGTGCAGGAATTGGTCAGCAAGGCCAACCAGTCAGTTTCCCAGGCCGAGGCGATCAAGTCCTTCCGGATCGTTGCCGCAGACTTCACCGAGGCCTCGGGCCACCTCACGCCCTCGCTGAAGGTCAAGCGCGCCCAGGTCATGAAGGATTTCGACGCCATCATCGAGGAGATGTACTCCGCACCCCGCGCCTCCTAGCAAACGCTGTCCACCACGAACAAAAAAGTACCCCGTCCCGCATTGAGCAGTTCAATGCGGACGGGGTACTTTTTGGGCCGGTAACTAGCCGATCACCAGCAGCAAATCGCCGCCCTGGACCTGCTCGACCGAAGAAATGGCGAGGCGGGAGACCGTGCCCGCCACCGGCGTCGTAATCGACGCTTCCATCTTCATGGCCTCAATCGTGGCAACTGTGTCGCCAGCGTTGACGACGTCCCCTGCCTTGACCGTGACGGTGACGGCACCGGCGAACGGGGCGGCTACCTGTCCCGGCTGGGCAGGATCGGCCTTCTCGGCAGCCTTGACGTTGCTGACCACGGAACGGTCGCGCACAACCACCGGGCGGGACTGTCCGTTGAGCGTACACATGACTGTGCGCATGCCCTTTTCGTCGGCCTCGGAGACTGCCTCGAGCTGGGCGATCAGGCGGACGCCCTTCTCCAACTCGATGACGTGTTCTTCGCCCTGCTGGAGCCCGTACAGGTAGTCGCGGGTGTCGAGCACGGAGATGTTCCCGTAGGTCTCGACGCTCTTCAGGTATTCCTTGGTGGGACCGGCGAAGAGGAGTCGGTTCAGCGTGTGCTGGCGCGTCTTGGAGTCACCCTTCAGCGCAGCGCTGTCCTCGGCACTGATGTCCACGTCGCGCACCTTGACGCTGCGGCCCTGGAGGGCCTTGGTGCGGAACGGCTCGGGCCAGCCTCCGGGAGGATCACCGAGTTCGCCTGAGAGGAAGCCGATGACGGAGTCTGGGATGTCGTAGTTCTGGGGGTTCTCGTTGAAGTCCGCGGGATCGGCATTGAGGCCTACCAGGTGCAGTGCGAGGTCGCCCACCACCTTGGAAGACGGCGTCACCTTGACCAGGCGGCCAAGAATGCGGTCCGCTGCCGTGTACATGTCCTCGATGGCCTCAAACTGCTCACCCAGCCCCAGCGCAATGGCCTGCTGGCGCAGGTTGGACAGCTGGCCACCCGGGATCTCGTGCCGGTACACGCGCCCCGTGGGACCGGGCAAGCCGGACTCAAACGGTGCATAAACCCGGCGGACAGCTTCCCAGTACGGTTCCAGGGCGCCGACGTTGGCCAGGCTGAGGCCCGTGTCCCGGGGAGTGTTGGCCAACGCCGCAACCAAAGCGGAAGCAGCGGGCTGGCTGGTGGTTCCTGCCAGGGAAGCTGCAGCCACGTCAACAGCGTCCACGCCTGCATCCACGGCAGCCAGGAGGGTGGCCAGCTGGCCTCCCGCGGTGTCATGCGTGTGCAGGTGGACGGGGAGGTCGAAGCGCTCACGCAATGCCGAAACCAGCTTCGCGGCAGCTGCGGGACGCAGCAAGCCAGCCATGTCCTTGATCGCGAGGATGTGCGCCCCGGCGTCGACGATCTTTTGGGCGAGATCCAAGTAGTAGTCAAGCGTGTACAGGTCCTCGTTGGGATCAAGGAGGTTGCCCGTGTAGCACAGGGCGACTTCCGCCACCGCCGTACCCGTCGCACGCACGGCGCGGATGGCCGGGGCCATCTGGTTCACGTCGTTGAGGGCGTCGAAGATGCGGAAGATGTCGATACCCGTGGCGGCGGCCTCGTTCACGAATGCCTCCGTCACCTCTTCCGGGTACGGGGTGTAACCCACGGTGTTGCGTCCGCGAAGGAGCATCTGGATACAGGTATTCGGCAACGCCTGGCGCAAAGCAGCCAAGCGGTCCCAGGGGTCCTCACCAAGGAAGCGGAGCGCGACGTCGTACGTCGCCCCACCCCAGGCTTCGACGGACAGGAGTTCCGGCATCAGGGCCGTCACTGCGGGGCCGGCGGCCACCAGGTCACGCGTACGGACGCGGGTGGCCAGCAAGGACTGGTGGGCGTCACGGAAGGTCGTATCCGTAATTGCCACGGCCTGCTGTTCGCGAAGGGCCTTCGCGAAGCCCTCCGGACCCAGCTCCAGCAACTTCTGGCGGGAACCCGAGGTGGGAACGGGGCCCTCGACGGCGGGGAGCTTGCTGGCGGGGTCGGAGTGGACCTTGAGCTCGCCGTTCGGCTTGTTCACGGTCACCTCGGCCAGCCAGGTGAGCAGCTTGGTGCCGCGGTCGGCCGAGATGTGCGACCTGAGCAGTTCAGGGCGTTTGTCAATGAAGTCGGTGGCCACGTTTCCGGCGTTGAAGTCCGGATCGGCGAGCACTGCCTGCAGGAACGGAATGTTGGTGGACACGCCACGGATCCGGAACTCGGCGAGGCCACGGCGTGCACGGGCGACCGCGGCCGGGTAGTCACGGCCACGGCAGGTCAGCTTCACCAACATGGAGTCGAAGTGCGGGCTGATCTCGGCACCCGAGTAGACGGTACCGCCGTCGAGCCTGACACCGGCACCACCAGCGGACCGGTACCCGGTGATCTTTCCGACGTCGGGGCGGAAACCGTTGGCCGGGTCCTCAGTGGTGATTCGGCACTGGAGTGCCGCGCCCTTGATGGAGACCGAGTCCTGGCTCAGTCCGAGATCCGCGAGGGTCTCCCCCGAAGCAATCCGCATCTGGGCCTGAACGAGGTCGACGTCGGTGATTTCTTCGGTCACCGTGTGTTCAACCTGGATACGGGGGTTCATTTCGATGAAGACGTGCTGGCCGGCCCGTTCACCCTCGGTGTCCACCAGGAACTCGACCGTTCCGGCGTTGACGTAGTTGAGGGCCTTCGCGAAAGCGACAGCATCGCGGTAGAGCGCCTGGCGGATGTTCTCGTCCAGGTTTGGCGCAGGAGCGATCTCAACTACCTTCTGGTGGCGACGCTGGAGTGAACAGTCACGCTCAAAGAGGTGCATGACGTTGCCCTCGGCATCAGCCAGGATCTGCACCTCGATGTGGCGGGGGCGCAGCACTGCCTGCTCGAGGAACATCGTGGGATCGCCAAAGGCGGCGTCAGCCTCGCGCATGGCGGACTGCAACGCCTCCGGCAAGGCCTCGCGTGTTTCCACGCGCCGCATGCCACGGCCGCCACCGCCGGCGACGGCCTTGGCGAAGATGGGGAAGCCGATCTCATCCGCCGCAGCAATGAGCTCGTCGAGGTCCTTGGAAGGCTGGCTCGACTTAAGGACCGGGACACCGGCCTTGCGCGCCGCTTCCAGGGCTGCGACCTTGTTGCCTGCCAACTCCAGCACCTCGGCCGGAGGACCCACGAAGGTGATTCCGGCGGCTTTGGCGGCACGTGCCAGGTCAGGGTTTTCCGAGAGGAACCCGTAGCCGGGGTAGATGGCGTCAGCGCCGGCTTCCTTGGCGACGCGGACAACCTCCTCGACGTCCAGGTAGGCGCGGACGGGATGGCCCACCTCGCCGATCAAATAAGCTTCGTCGGCCTTCTGCCGGTGGATCGAGTTGCGATCCTCATGCGGAAAGACGGCTACGGTCTTGGCGCCCAGTTCATAACCAGCGCGAAACGCCCTGATCGCGATTTCGCCGCGATTGGCCACCAGAATTTTCGAAAACATACTTCTCCTGCATCATTGCGGGTGGATCGGTCGGTGGTCACAGTGTGTAGTGCCGCCAGCATCAAACACAAATCTTTGTGGCAACCATCACAAAGGAATCGTCATGTGGGCTGTATATGCGTGCGCGCGACCGGACGCCGTGCTATCGGGGAAGGCTCCGTTCACTGCCCTGGCGCGTAGAAAGCGGGAATCCGCGGCGATGCACCATATGATGTTGAGGGGGCTTCGGCAAACCCCGGCTCCGGTGCTTCCGGAGCCGAATCAGCGCGATACGGCAACCGGCGTTAGGTTTTGGTTTTTCAAGTGCAAGTAGTCAGCATCAGCAGCCTCAAAGGTGGCGTCGGCAAGACGTCCGTGACCACTGGCCTGGCGTCCGCGGCCCTCGCAGCAGGAATCCCCACCCTGGTGGTGGACCTCGACCCCCATGCCGATGCCACGACGGCACTTGGCGTGCAACCAGGCTCGAAGCTGGACATCGGCCGGATGCTGAAGAGCCCCCGCAAGGCCAGGATCCAAGAAAACGTCGCCGGCAGCAGCTGGGTGTCCAACGGTTCCAGCGACGGCACGTTGGATGTCGCAGTAGGTTCCGCCTTCACTGGAATCTATGACCGCCCGGACCTGGGTCGCCGTGATCTTCGCAGGCTGTCCGCGGTACTGGCCGGCACTACCGCCTACGAACTCGTCCTGGTGGATTGCCCTCCGTCCCTCAATGGCCTGACACGCATGGCCTGGAGCGCCAGCGACCGCGTGGTCCTGGTCGCCGAGCCGGGGCTGTTCTCCGTGGCCGGCACCGAACGCACCATGCGCGCCATTCAACTGTTCCGGCAGGAATTCGCCCCCAACCTGGCCCCCGCGGGCATCGTTGCCAACCGGGTCCGCACGGGATCGGCTGAGCACACGTTCCGTTTGGCGGAGATGGAATCCATGTTCGGGGAGCTGCTCTTGACACCCCACATTCCTGAACAGGCCAACTGGCAGCAGATCCAGGGCGCCGCGCATTCGGTGCATCACTGGCCCGGCGACTCGGCCAAGAACTCCGCCAAGCTGTTCGACGCCCTGCTCCAGAACCTCCTGGAAGGCCAGGCCGCCTTGCGGGACCGCCGCCAGCGGTAAGGCCAGGCCCAATACTTCGCAACAAAGGAAGAGCCTCTCCCCCGCGGGGAAGAGGCTCTTACTGTGTCATGCGAATTCTTTGGGTGGCTGGTTCCTAGCCGATGCGGCGCGCTACACGCCGTTTGCTCAGTTCGTCGTCCGGAAAGGACTGCTCGGCGGCGTGCTCGCTTGGAAGAGCGGCCAGGCTTCCCTCAACTTCCCGCCATACGCGTCCAACGGCGATGCCGAAAACGCCTTGTCCGCCCTGTACAAGGTCAATGACCTCGTCGGCTGACGTACATTCATAGACGCTGGCGCCATCGCTCATCAGGGTGATTTGGGCCAGGTCCTCGACGCCGCGCTCCCGCAGGTGCTCCACGGCGGTCCGGATCTGCTGCAGGGAGACTCCAGTATCGAGGAGTCGCTTCACCACTTTGAGGACCAGGATGTCGCGGAAGCCATAGAGGCGCTGCGAACCGGAACCGGCGGCGCCGCGGACGGCAGGCTCAACAAGGCCGGTACGCGCCCAGTAGTCAAGTTGCCGGTACGTGATGCCTGCGGCTTTGCAAGCGGTGGGGCCGCGGTAGCCCGCGTCCTCGTCCAGCACAGGAAGGTCCTCTGTGAAGAGCAAACCTTGGGCGCCGGATGCGGGCGCAGCAATGCTGGCAGAGGACTGCTTCAGCTCGCCTGCTTCGCCTTTCGGACTCACGTGACCTCCTTGTTCTCAGTTCCCTTGGGGACGGTGCACACACCGATACAACACCGAAATGCAGCATTGTAATTCCCGCAAGGCGGCACCTTCCAGTGTGACTTGCGTTGGCAGTGGATGCAACGGGAACTTGATACCTTCGACGTTAGGCCCGTGGGGCTCCGAGGTCAAAGACCTTGGGCCCGAATTCCAGTCGTGTCGAAAGTTTCACCCTCAACTTTAGGCTTAGGGTGCCTTCAGCCCTCGAAATCCTCGGGCTCAACGTCATCCAGGAACTCGCGGAAGCGACGCATTTCACGTTCTTCGTCCACGGTTGGATCCGGTTCCGAGTCTTCGCCTTCGTCGTGTTCGGTGATGCGGACGCCGGCTTCGTCCATCACGGCGTCGGCGCACCAGATACGGCATTTGGCCCGCAAAGCAAGTGCCAACGCATCCGACGCGCGCGAACTGACCACCGTGCCGTCGTCGAATTGCAGTTGGCCATAAAAGATGTTGTCCTCGACCGCCACAATGTTGACGCTGATAATCGAATGCCCCAAGGATTCCACCACATCGACCAGGAGATCGTGGGTCATGGGCCGCGGAGGGACGACGCCCTGCTGGGCAAGGGCGATGGCGCTGGCCTCAGGGGTACCTATCCAAATGGGAACGTGACGCTCGCCATTGAGTTCCCGCAGAAGGACCAGCGGCTGGTTGGACGGCAGTTCAATCCGGACGCCGACGATTTCGACCTCGATCATTAGCCGTCCATCCGGGAGATGTGTCCGTGGACCAGCGCCCTGTGAAGAGTCAGGCAGAGATCGCTGATCTCGCGGGCGGCCTCGGCTGCCCGCGCCTGGGAAGCGGCGTCGCGGCGGGATGTCAACGGAGCAACAGCCCGCTCGACCAATCCGAATTCGCGTTCCGCAGCCGCCTGGAACGGCCGGAGGTGGCGCGGTTCAAGCCCATGGCTTTCCAACTGGACACATGCCCTGGCGACTTGGAGGGCGTGCTCGTCAAACTTCCCGCCGCTATGGCTGATCAGTCCGAAGCTCAGGAGCGACTCCAATAAGGGCACGCTGGCGCCGGACTCGGCACGCAGTTGCTCCTCCGTCAGTGCCCGGGCACGCCCCTGCACTTCTGCTGCCATCTCCGCCGAAACAACCCTGGGAGAAACCGTGACGCCAGGCGGCAGGTTCTCCGGCCGCTCTCCACGGTCGATGGCATCGAGGTAATCCTTGATGACTTTGAGCGGCAAGTACTGGTCGCGCTGCAGGGCGAGGACAAAACGGAGCCGCTCCACGTCGTGATCGGCGTACTGCCTGTACCCGGCGGGTGTCCTCTTCGGGTTAATGAGGCCCTTTTCCTCGAGGAAACGGATCTTGGACGCAGACATCCCCGGGAAGTCATCGCTCAGCTGTGCGAGGACTTCCCCGATGTTGAGGACCTGCGGTCCGCGGCGGTCCGGCTGGGCAATAGCCACAGGCAGATACCCCGTCAGACTTGGCCTGCTGCGCGGACAGGGCTCAGGTAGTAGGTCAACCGGAACTTGCCGATCTGGACCTCATTGCCGCTCTTGAGCTGCACGCGGTCAACGCGGTCGTGGTTGACGTACGTTCCATTGAGGCTGCCCATGTCCACCAACTCGAAACCGGTAGCCGTCCGGATGAACTGGACGTGCTTGCGGGACACAGTGACATCGTCAAGGAAGATGTCCGCATCGGGATGACGTCCGGCCGTGGTGGTGTCCGCGTCGAGCAGGAACCTGGCGCCGGCGTTGGGTCCGCTGTGCGCGATCAGCAAAGCCGAGTTCGGAGGCAGGGCGTCCACTGACGCCCGTTCCTCGGCGCCCAACTGGGGGGCGATGCTGGGCTCATCCCACGTTGGCGTGATGCTGATCGAGGTGGTCTCCGACGTAGGCTGCTCCTCCGCGCCGTTCCCGACATTGGCTTGATTCTGTTCGCCGCCAACCATGGAATTTCCTCCTCATCCGCCGGCAGTTCCAAACCCTGCCAGCACTTCCGCATCCCGGTACCGCCGGGCAAATCGGTTCCCGGCCCGCCGTACCCCTTCCCACGAGGGGAAACGGCCTGACGGGCCAGATAACTTTAGCCTACCTGTTGTTCGTACTCCGATGCACTGAGCAAGGAATCCACGGCGTCTGCCTCGGCCAGTTTTACTTCGAACAGCCAACCTTCGCCGTAAGGGTCGGAGTTAATGAGGGCAGGATCAGTATCAAGGGCGTCGTTGCGATTAATGACTTCTCCCGTCACCGGAGCGTAGATATCGCTGACGCTTTTGGTCGACTCGACCTCCCCCACCACTTGGTTTCCGGTGACCTTGGTGCCGGGTTCGGGCATTTGGGCGTACACGACATCGCCCAGCGCATCCTGTGCAAAGTCGGTGATGCCAATCCGCACCACTCCTTCGGAGTCCGGAGCGGACACCCATTCGTGTTCTGCGGTGTAGGAAAGATCTGCTGGAATATTGCTCACGGGTGGCCTTTCATCGGGATAATGGCGAATCTCGACGGCGGCCCGCAATGCTGGCCACCGCTGAAAGTATAGGCACAATTCCCCTGCACCCAAGGGGGTCTCTGCCATGATTGACCCATGACTGAACAAGCACAAGTACCAGCTCGGAAAAAGGGCAATGCGGGGGTCAAAGTCATTCTGATACTGGGGGCGTTGCTTGTCGCGGTTTGCGCCTACTTTATTCTTGGCGCCATACTCCCGCGCTGGTGGTCCGATGTCATCGCCGGGCAAATACGGCGGGACCTTGGAGCGAGCGTCCTGGTGGGCATGTTTTACGGCTTCGTCTTCACCTTCATTCCCTTGCTTGTGGCCTGGCAGGCCACCCGCAGAGCCGTGACCTGGCCGTGGAAGATCGCCATCCTCCTGGTAGCTGTCGCTATCGCCACCCCCAACCTGCTCACCGCCGGGATAGTTTTCGGCAGCACCGAGTCAGCCCATGCGGGCCAGCGGACCTTGAGCGTGGATGCAGGATTCTTCACAACCTGGACCGCAATTTCCGCGATTGCCGCCGTGGTGGCCTTCGTTGGAATCACAGTGCTTTGGGCTGTATGGAGGAGGCGAGGAAAGCAGATGAAAGCTTTGAAGCAGGCCGAAAGCGAACGCGCCAGGGCCGCCAGGAACGCAGCCGCGGAAACCCCCGACTCGACGCCCTTGGCATAGGACGCCAAAAACCCGCCACGGAACGGTCCGTGGCGGGTTTTTTTCTGCTGGCGGTTCCGCCTCAGGCGACAGTCGCCCCGCGTGGTTCGCGTTCGACGTCGGACGCTGCAGCAGGTGCCGCGGCTCCCCCGCGCCTGGCCGTGGCGGCAGCAATGACCATGACCACCAGTGCTGCGACAGTAATGCCGGCGCCGGCCCAGATGGGTGACGTGTAGCCGAGCCCGGCCGTGATGGTCACGCCGCCGAGCCAGGCTCCCAGCGCGTTACCCAGGTTGAAGGCACCGATGTTCGCCCCGGACGCAAGCGTCGGCGCTGTAGAGGCGAAATGCATGACCCGCATCTGCAGGCCAGGGACTGTCGCGAATCCAAACCCGCCCATCAGCGCCAGGGAGATCAACGTGGCAATGCCGTTGGAAGCAGTGAGGGCAAAGAACACCAGTACGACGACGAGCCCCGCGAGGATGACGATGAGTGTCTTATCCAAGGCCTTGTCCGCTGCCTTGCCACCGAGGAAGTTTCCAACAAAGAGTCCGCCTCCGAACAGCACCAGGAGCCACGGCACCGCACCGGACTCGAAACCGGAGACCTCCGTCAGGGTAAAAGCAATGTAGGTGAAGGCACCGAACATTCCACCGAAGCCCAGGATGGTGACCACGATGGAGAGCCAGACCTGGCCGGACTTGAAGGCACCCAGTTCGCTGCGAAGGCCCTTGGTCGGTTCCGTGCTGGCCTTGGGGACCATGAGCGCGATACCGAGGAGTGCGATGACACCAATAGCGGTGATTGCCCAGAAAGTGGAGCGCCAGCCGAAGTTCTGGCCAAGGAGGGTTCCAAAGGGCACGCCCAGCACATTGGCGGCCGTCAGGCCGGTGAACATGATGGCGATGGCTCCGGCCTTCTTGTGGGACGGGACCAGGCTCGCGGCCACCACCGACCCGATACCGAAGAAGGCGCCGTGGCAGAGCGCGGCGACAATGCGGCCAATCAGCATGGCCGTGTAGCTGTCGGCGATGGCGGAAAGGAAATTGCCGGCAATGAAGAGGACGAGCAAACCCATGAGGACAGGTTTACGCGGCAGGCGGGTTACCGCAGCCGTCACCAGCAGGGCACCGACAGTGACGCTGAGGGCGTAGCCGGAAATGAACCATCCGGCAGAAGCCTCGCTGACCTGGAAGTCGGCAGCAACCTCCGGCAGGAGGCCCATGATCACGAATTCGGTCAATCCGATGCCAAATCCGCCTAGGGCAAGGGCAATCAACCCTGCGGGCATGTGGAGCTCCTTATCTGGGTGGTTCCCACGGGAGTGGAAGTGCGCCGCCGGGAACCGTAGAATATTAGTTGCAGACGCTCTATATATAGTTGCACACGCTAGATACTTGCGCAAGCAACTACTTTTCCTGGTGCGTCTGCCCGGATCCGCCAAACAACTGAGGAGCACAGCACACATGGGCATCAAGGATGACGCCGTCGAGGTTCGGGCACAGGGCTGGCGCACCCTTGCAGCCCTGCACGGAAGCATCGAGGCGGAACTGGAGAAGGCGCTGCAGGCCGCCAGCGACCTGTCCGTGGTTGAATACACGGTCCTGGACGCCCTGAGCCGCCAGGACGGGTGGCACATGCGGATGCAGCAACTGGCCCGCGCCACTGCCCTGTCCAGCAGCGCCACTACCCGCCTGGTCAACCGGCTTGAAGACCGCGGACTCCTCACCCGCATTCTGTGCGCAGATGACCGTCGGGGTATTTACACCGAACTGACGGCGGGCGGCCAGAAACTGCTCGAGGCAGCCAAGCCGGTCCATGACGACACCCTGGCTGCGGCACTGGATGCGGCCGAGGCCGTGCCGGAGCTTGAGCCCCTGGTCCGGGCGCTCGGGGCACTGCAGAAGGCCTAGCCAGAATCCCGGTCTTGTTCGTTTTCCCAGGCATTGAACGCCGGGCCCAACGGACAAGCCGGGAGAGCATGGCACGTTAACGACCAAAGGCCGGAATCACCGCGTTTCCGCGTGATTCCGGCCTTTATGGTCGGGCTGACAGGATTTGAACCTGCGACCCCTTGACCCCCAGTCAAGTGCGCTACCAAGCTGCGCTACAGCCCGCTGGTTCCACCGTTCTCCGCCTAAGTTTTCCTCCGAAGAGTCCCACCTAAGCAGTCCGGCCGAACCACCTCCAAAAGCTTACACGAAGTTGGAGGGTGCCAACGCCATCTCAGCCAAACTCGGCTGTGATGCCCGTCTCAATCAGCGCTTCTTGCCGCGCTTCTCGCGAACACGCATGTTGACCTCGATGGGCGTGCCCTCAAAGCCGAACGTTTCGCGGAGGCGGCGGGTGATGAAACGGCGGTATCCGGGGTCCAGGAAGCCGGTGGTGAACAGCACGAACTTCGGCGGCCGGCTTGATGCCTGCGTGCCGAAGAGGATACGCGGCTGCTTGCCACCACGGACGGGGTGCGGGTGTGCGGCAACCAGTTCGCCCAGGAACGCGTTCAGGCGTCCGGTGGGAATACGGCGGTCCCAGCTCTCCAGTGCCGTGTCCAGCGCAGGAACCAGGCGGTCCTTGTGCCAGCCGGTCTTGGCTGAGATGTTGACGCGCGGTGCCCACTCAACGTGGGCCAGGTCCTGCTCGATTTCGCGCTCAAGGTACCGGCGGCGTTCGTCGTCCAGCAGGTCCCACTTGTTGAACGCGAGAACCAGCGCACGGCCGGACTCAATGGCCAACTGGAGGATGCGGACGTCCTGCTCACTGAGGACTTCGTCGACGGCAAGAAGCACGACGGCGACCTCCGCCTTTTCGAGCGCGGCCTGCGTACGCAGGGACGCGTAGAAGTCCGCACCCTGTGCCATGTGCTGGCGACGGCGGATACCGGCAGTATCCACGAAGCGCCAGGTGCGGTCGCCGAGTTCGATGAACTCGTCAACAGGGTCGCGCGTGGTGCCGGCCAAGGTGTCCACCACCACACGCTCGGAGCCCGCAAGCTTGTTCAGCAGCGAGGACTTGCCCACGTTCGGGCGACCGATCAGCGCGATGCGTCGCGGTCCGCCAGTGCGGTCAACGCCTTCCACCAGCGAGTATTCGGGCAGGGTGTCCATGACGTGGTCAAGGAGGTCGGCGACTCCGCGGCCGTGGAGTGCGGAAACGGGGTACGGCTCGCCAAAGCCAAGGCCCCACAGCGTCGCCGTGTCGGCTTCCTGGGCGAAGTCGTCAACCTTGTTGGCCACCATGATGACCGGCTTCTTGCTCTTGCGGAGCATCTTCATGACGCCCTCGTCCGTGGCGGTTGCGCCGACGGCGGAGTCCACGACGAAGAGCACGGCGTCTGCTAGTTCAACAGCCATCTCGGCCTGCTCAGCGACCCGGGCGTGGATGCCCTTGGCGTCGTGCTCCCATCCGCCGGTGTCCACCAGGGTGAAGTTGCGGCCGTTCCAGTTGGCCGAGTACATCACGCGGTCGCGGGTCACGCCGGGGGTGTCTTCCACCACTGCTTCACGGCGTCCCAGGATGCGGTTCACCAGGGTGGACTTGCCCACGTTCGGCCGGCCGATGATGGCGAGGACGGGGTCCAGCTTCAGGGGGCCTTCGTCGCCCTCGTCGCCGTACTCGCCGCTCAGCAGCGCTGCATCTTCTTCATCGAGCTCGTAATCGTCCAGGCCCGCCCGGAGGGACGCGGCGCGGAGTTCGGCCTCGTCGTCGTCCAGGGCAGCCAGGTTCTCCGCCACCTGGTCGGTGCCGGTGGGCGTGTATTCGTCGTCGCCGGCTCCGTGGAGGCCGGATTTTTGAGTCGTATCGCTCATTGCACTTTCCTTAGGGGTGGTCTGCCGGCGTCCCGGCTACTGCTGTTTGGCGGTGCTGCGAAGTGGATGCTCCGGGCGCAGGCTCGCTGGGGAGGCCCTGGCCCGTGGCCCGGATGGCGTCCTGGACGTGTTCGGCCAGGGCGTCGCGGATGTCCGCAGCCGCCCTGTCCATTGAAACACGCCCCGGCTCGCCCTTCCGGCGCTTCACCGTGACTGGTTCGCCGAAGCTGACATAGAGCTTCCGGCGTGGTTTGGGGATATGGTCCCGATGCTCTTCACCCTGACGGGTTCCAAGAATGGCGACCGGTATGACTGTCGCGGCAGAGTTCAGTGCCAGCCAGGCAACTCCGCTGCTGATGCTTTCGGCGGAACCGCTCCCCCGGCTTCCTTCCGGCAGGATACCGACGCAACGGCCGGCGTCGAGCAGTTTCCTGGCGGTATGCAGGGCCACGCGGTCCCCTGTACGGTCCACGGGAATCTGCCCGGAGCCCCTGAGGACCTTGCCGAGGATACCTGTGAACATCTCCTTCTTGACCAGGATGTGCATGGGGCGGGGCGAAGCACCGAACATAACCGGGCCGTCGAGGAAGCTGATGTGGTTGGCGGCGAAAACCACCGGTCCGGCGGCGGGCACGTTACTTTTGCCCGTGACCTCGGTCCGGTAGAACACATGGTCAATGATCCATCCGATGGGACGGCTCCACAGCCGCGTCCATGGCGCTGGAAGCTGGTTCTCAGTCGCCATAGATGACCTTGCTGACGATCGCCAGGGCAGTATTCACCGTCTCCTCGAAGTCCAGGTCCGAAGAATCGAGCGTCACTACGCCGTCGGCTGCCTGCGTAAAGTTCACCACCGTGGAGTCCTTGGCATCGCGCTGGATCACCTGGGCGGCCAGTTGTTCCTTGCTTTGCGTGCCACCCAGCTGGATGCCACGACGCCGGAGCCTGGCTTCCTCACTGGCGGTCAGCAGCATGCGGACCTCGGCATTGGGGACGACGACGGTAGTAATGTCGCGTCCTTCCACCACCATGCGGTGGTGGTGCTGGCCGATGAGCTCCCGCTGCCGGCGAATGAGTTCCGTGCGCGCTCCAAGGGTGGTGGCGACCGCACTCACCGACGAGGAAATGAGGGGGTCCCTGATTTCCTCAGTGATATCCGTTCCGTCCACGGCTACATACTCCGTGGCCGTGGACGTGCTGATTTCCAACGGGATTTTCTTGGAGGCGTCCTCCACCGCGGCGCCGTCGTGAAGGTCCACACCGGTCTTCAGGCAATACCAGGTCAGGGCACGGTACATGGCGCCGGTGTCGAGGTAGGCCAGCTTCAAGCGCCTGGCCACCTCTTTGCTGACGCTGGACTTCCCGGAACCTGAAGGGCCGTCGATGGCAATCACCAAAGGCTTGCCGGGGCGGGCAACCGTTTCGGGGCCAAAGAATTCTCGTGTCATTACTGGAGTACCCGCCATCCACGGTCAGTCAAAGCTTCAACAAGGAGGTCGTGCTTGCTGGGAAGCACGGAAAGCTCCACCATGCCCACGTTCTGACCCGACGAATGGTCGAGCCGGAGGTCTTCGAGGTTCACGCCGATCTCGCCGATCTCCGTCAGGAGCTGCGCGATCTGGCCTGGCTTGTCGTCCACCAGGATGGTGAGCCACGAGTAGGCCTGCGGAGGTCCGCCGTGCTTGCCCGGGATCCGGGCCTGCCCCGCATTGCCCTCGCTGATGAGCTGTGCAAGGTCAAGCCGGGCGCCGGGTGCCAGGGGTTCTTCCAGTGTTCCGATCAGGCGGTTCAGGTCCTCGCGGACGCCGTGCAAAATCGACACCACCTTGTTCGCATTGCCGCCCAGGATCTGCACCCACAGCGTGGGATCGCTGGCCGCGATGCGGGTGGTGTCCCTCAGTCCGTTGCCCGCCAGGGACAACGCATGCAGCGGCGTCCCCTGGAGACGGCTGGCGAGCAGGGATGACATGATCTGCGGCAGATGCGAAACCAAGGCCACGGCTTCATCGTGCTCGTCGGCGGTGAACTGCGAAACGGTCGCCCCGAGATCTCCGGCGAGGGACCGGGCCGCCTGCAGGGCCGCACTTCCGGTTTCCTCCGTCGGACAAACAACCCACGGCATGGATGTGAAAAGCTCACCGCGCGCCGCGACCGGACCCGACTTTTCCCGGCCGGCCATGGGATGGGTACCCACGTACCGGGTGAGATCCACGCCCCGCTCACGCAGTTCAGCCTGGATGGCGGCTTTCACGCTGGCAATATCGACGACGACCGCGGACGGGTAATCCGCAAGCGCCTTCTCCACGACATCGGCCGTGACGTCCGGCGGTGCGGCAACAACAACAAGCTGGGGTTCCTGGTCCAGCTCCGCCAACGGACGCCCCGCGCCGATATCCACGGCAACGGCCTGGTTGGTCGGTGACGGATCAAAAAGGAAGACGGGAACCCCGCGGCCGCGCAGGCCCAGGCCTATGCTGGCCCCAAGCAGGCCTGTACCGAGAACGACGACCGGGCCATCGAGATGGCCCCGGCCGTGCGTACCGAATGCCGACATGCCCTAGAGCCCTACGGATGCCAGGAGGTGTCCGACTTCCTGCCTGCCGAGGTTGCGGATGCTGCCCTGTCGCTGGTCGCCCAAACCGATGGGACCGACCTTGACACGGACCAGCCGCTCCACCGGGAAACCGACGGCGTCGAACATGCGACGCACAATACGGTTCTTGCCGGAGTGGAGGACAACCTCGATCAGGACGTGGCCGGGAGTGGAGTCAACCAGCTTGAACGAGTCCACAGCTGCTACGCCATCTTCGAGCTCGACGCCGTTCTTGAGCTTGGCGCCGACGCCCTGCGGGAACGGGCCACGGACCTGCACCAGGTACGTCTTGGGCACCTCATAGGAAGGGTGCGTCAGACGGTTGGCGAGTTCGCCGTCGTTCGTCAGCAGCAGCAGTCCCTCGGTGGCGACATCGAGGCGGCCGACGTGGAACAGCCGTTCGCCCTTGTTCTTGTTGTTCTTGAGGAAGTCGCTGATGCAGGGACGACCCTCGGGGTCTTCCATGGTGGAAACGACGCCCTTGGGCTTGTTGAACACCATGTAAACCAGCGTTTCGTCGAGCTGGATCCGGATGCCGTCAACGTGGATCACGGCAGCCGTGGGATCCACGCGCATGCCGAGCTCGGTGGTCACCACGCCGTCAACCTCGACGCGACCTTCGAGGATCATTTCCTCACAGACGCGGCGGGAAGCCACGCCGGCCTGCGCCATGACCTTCTGCAGGCGTACGCCGTCTACGTCGTGAAGAT
Source organism: Arthrobacter sp. B0316-5-4 (assembly GCF_059090325.1). Classification (NCBI taxonomy): domain Bacteria; kingdom Bacillati; phylum Actinomycetota; class Actinomycetes; order Micrococcales; family Micrococcaceae; genus Arthrobacter; species Arthrobacter sp. B0316-5-4. The sequence goes on along the minus strand of NZ_JBNHFN010000002.1, from coordinate 24,026 downwards.
CCGACTGCGGGACTTCCTGTCGCGGTCCGCGGTTGCGGCCCGGCTTGCGGATGGGGCCCAGGTTCTGGCCGAAGCGTTCGCTGCCGAACGCTTTGGAGCCGAACTGCTTTGCCTGCTTCGGCTTGGGCTTCAGCGCGCCCGGAGTACCGGGAGCCTTGCCAAAGCCGGGCTTGTTGGAGCCGGGCTTACGGAAAGGCTTGGCTGGCCTGGCGGCCTGGCCGCGATCGTAATCGCCGGCCGATGTGGGGTTGTCGGGATCGAAGGGAGCCGCTTCGCGCGGCTTCGAAGCCTTGTAGGGGCGACCCTCGCCCTGGGTGAAGTTGCGCTTTCCAGCGCCGGCGCTGCCGCCGCGGCCGGAGAAGCCGCCGGCGTTGGAGCGGCCTGCGCCGCCCTTGGCCTCATTGCGTCCGGAGCTGTTGCGCCCCGAACCGTTACGTGGTGAACTCTGGCGTCCCGCCTGTGTCATGACCCGTCCTTGTGTAGTAATGGCCGGCATTTGGTGTTGAAATCAACACTAGCCAGCCGGACAGACATCGTCTGCCCCTTGTTGCTGTGCACCTTGTTGTGGTGCGTGTGTCCGTATTAAGTTTTGGTGCTGCCGTCTGTGGCCGTTGGCTACATCCGGGTGGCGTCGTAGTACTCGTCGATCCCTTCCAAACCCGGAAGGTGGGGCGAGAGCTGGGGCAGTTCTGCCACCGAGCCAATGCCCATCCGCTCAAGGAAGTAGGAGGTAGTCCTGTACAGGACCGCCCCGGATTCGGGATCGTTTCCGGAGTCCTCGATCAAACCACGCTGGGTAAGAGTCCGGACGACGGAATCGACATTGACGCCTCGAATCGCGGACACCCGGGCCCTGGAGACCGGTTGCCGGTAGGCAATGACCGCCAGAGTCTCAAGCGCCGCCTGAGTCAGCCTGGTGGTCTGCCCTTCCAGGACGAACCTGCCCACGATGTCGGCGAAATCCGACCGCGAATAGATCCGCCATCCTCCGGCGACGTTCCGCAATTCAAAACCCCGGGGTGCAGTGCTGGCATCGGCAAAGCCGACAGCATCCACGTCCGGGGCTTTAACAGTATAGCCGCTATACTCCCGCTGCAGGTCATGCAGCAAATCCTCGACGACGGCGACCGTGACGTTCAGTCCCGCGGCCAGCTCTTCGGTGGTGGCTGGCTCGTCGATGACCATGAGGACAGCTTCCAACGCAGCGCGGGCTCCGCCCGGCAGTTTTTCCAGCCCGGCCAGGCCGTCCGGCTCCGTTACCTGTTCACTCATTACTGTCTCCATCATTCCCGGATTCGTCCATGCCTGGTCCTGCCCCGTATTCCTCGCTCAGGCTGGAACTGTCCCAGGTGGCGTCGTCGCCGGTCCAACGCACTGTCAGCACGGCAAGGGGCTCGGGCTGCTCGAAGGCAACCACCCGGTCCCGGAACATCTCCAACAAGGCAAGGAAGCGGGCCACCACCGTCAGGGTGGTCTCGGCATCAGCGATCAACGCGTTAAAAGTAAGGGGTGCGCCCAGCTTCAAGCGGTAGCCCATGATTTCTGCCTGCTCTTTAACACTGACCGGCGGAGCATGGAGGTGGTCCAGGCCAACTTCCGGGGCCGCAGTGTCCTTGGGTTTGAGCGCCTTGGCCGCCAGTTCCGCGAACTGTCCGGGCGTGTGCCGCCACACGAGTTCAGGGAGCAACGCCGCGAAGTGGCCTTCCAAGGCCACCTGCCGCGGGTAGCGGAGTGCTTCCTCTTCCAAGGTCCCGCCCAGTATCCCGGCAATTTCCTTGAAGGCTTTGTACTGCAGGAGCCTGGCGAAGAGCAGGTCCCGGGCCTCGAGGAGTGCAATATCCTCTGCGTCTTCCACTTCGCCGGCCGGAAGGAGGCGCGCAGCCTTAAGGTCCAGTAACGTTGCGGCGATCACCAGGAACTCGCTGGCCTCGTCCAACGCCCAGTCCTCGCCGAGTTCCTGCAGGCGGCGAATGTACTTGATGAACTCATCGGTGACTGTAGCCAACGCCACTTCGGTGATATCCAGCTTGTGCTTGGATATCAGGCCCAGAAGGAGGTCGAAGGGGCCAGTGAAGTTGGCCAGCCGCACCTCGAAGCCCGGCTTGCGGGCCTCGGAGGTACCGGCGTCGGGCGCTGTATCCCCTACGGTTGCTGACGCGGCCGCGGGAGTGTCAGTCATCGGGGCGAGCGATGGTCCCACCGTCCGCTACGGCGCGCCGCCGCGCGAAATCAGTTCCTTGGCAAGGCGGCGGTAGGCGTCTGCGCCAATGTGGTTGCCGGCGTAGCTGGTGATCGGCTCGGCCGCGACGGTTGCATCGGCAAACTTGATGGAGCGTTTGATGACGGTTTCGAAGACTTTGTCGCCGAAGGCCTCAACCAACCGTGAGATCACTTCGCGGCTGTGCAGCGTGCGGGCGTCGTACATGGTAGCCAGGACACCGTCCACCTGCAGGCGCGGGTTGAGGCGGTCCTGCACCTTTTCGATGGTCTCCACCAGGAGGGCGACCGCGCGCAAGGCGAAGAACTCGCAGATCAACGGAATGATGACTCCGTGTGCTGCTGTCAGTGCGTTGACGGTCAGGAGGCCCAGGGAAGGCTGGCAGTCGATCAGGACGACGTCGTAATCGTCTTCGACGCTCTTCAGTGCGCGGTCCAGGACCTGCTCGCGGGCTACCTCGTTCACCAACTGGACTTCGGCCGCGGAAAGGTCGATGTTGGCGGGCAGGAGGTCCACGCCGTCCACACCGGTCTGCTGGATGGCGTCGCGGATGCTCACCTTGCGGTCCATGAGGACGTTGTAGACGGTGAGGTCGAGCTCGTGCGGATTGGCACCCAGCCCAGCGGACAGTGCACCCTGGGGATCGAAGTCCACCAGGAGGACACGCCGACCGTACTCTGCGAGCGCAGCCGCGAGATTGATGGTGGACGTGGTTTTGCCTACGCCACCCTTTTGGTTGACCATGGCGATGACTCTCGCCGGGCCGTGGGAGGCCAACGGAGCGGGTTCCGGAAATTCGCGGTGGGGGCGCCCAGTGGGCCCCATGATGGCGTCTTCCAGATCGAGCCCGGTACCTTCCAACGTTGCGGAACCCCGTTCGATGCTCACGTATCCAACCACTCTTTCGACGACGATCTTCCCTGCTGCTGTGCCCCCGGCTTCAGCGCTACTACCCACTTAGGCTACAGGCCCCGACACGGTATTCCGGGGAACTTGACATTGGCCGCGTATTGAGCCTTGACCCTCTAGTTGAGGTCGAAGGTTCTGGTCGGGGCGCCGGGTCGGGCCCCGGGAGCACGGAAGGCCGGCACCCAACAGGTGCCGGCCTTCTTTTCAGTGCGTGCTTCGCGTTGCGGTGCTAGACGGTTGCCTTCTCCCGGGGCTCACCCTCGGGGGCAGTTTCCTCGTCACTGCCGTGGGCGATCATGGTCTGCTCGTCGAAGGGTTCGCTGCCGGAGAGGACGCGCTCCACTTGGCCATTGTCGATTTCCTTGACCCAGGTGCCGATCAGGACCGTGGCCACGGCGTTGCCGGTGAAGTTGGTCAAGGCGCGGGCCTCGGACATGAACCGGTCGATTCCCACGATCATGCCCACGCCGCCCAGGAGTTCGGGCTTGTGTGCCTGGAGGCCGGCGGCGAGTGTTGCCAGGCCTGCGCCGGTGACACCGGCAGCACCCTTGGAGGCGATGATCATGAAGATGAGCAGCGAGATCTGGGCGCCCAGGTCCAGTGGAGTGCCCATGGCGTTGGCGACGAAGAGGGAGGCCATGGTCAGGTAAATGGCTGTGCCGTCCAGGTTGAAGGAGTAGCCCGTGGGGACCGTGACGCCAACAACCGGCTTGGACACACCCAGGTGCTCCATCTTGGCGATGAGGCGGGGCAGGGCAGCTTCGGAGGAGGACGTGGAGAAGATGAGCAGGTACTCGCGGGCCAGGTACTTCATGAGCCGGAAGATGTTGACGCCGGCCACGACCCGGAGCAGCGTTCCCAGGATGACCACGATGAACAGGGCGCAGGTGATGTAGAAGGCCAGCATCAGGGTGAACATGCTGAAGATCGCTTGGGCACCGGTTGCACCGACGACGGCGGCGATCGCACCGAAGGCGCCGACGGGAGCAAGCCACATGATCATGATCAGGATGCGGAAGACGAGCCGCTGCCCGTGGCCGATGGCCTTCAGGATGGGAGCACCCTCCTTGCCCATCTTCTGCAGGGCGAAGCCAACCAGGATGGCTGCCAGCAGGGTGGGCAGGACAGGGATGTCGCCCGGGATGATGCCCAGGAGGAAGTCCGCGGTGCTGTCCGTTGCGGCCTTCTTGTTCGGGTCATAGGGGGTCAGCTTGAGTCCCTCTCCCGGGTGGATGAGGTTGCCGACAACCAGGCCGATGGCCAGGGCGAACGTGGACATCGCCACGAAGTAGCCCAGGGCCAGTCCGCCCACCTTGCCCACCGTTGCGGCCTTGGCGATCGAACCGATACCCAGGACGATCGTGCAGAAAATGACGGGGGCGATCATCATCTTGATGAGCTTGATGAAACCGTCGCCCAGCGGCTTGAGGGATTTTCCGACCTCAGGGAACAGCAGGCCGACTACGGCGCCCAGCACAACGGCCAGGATAACGGCGATATACAGGTAGTGGGACTTGTCGAGCCCCTTGCGTCCACCTTTGGCAGCGACTGCCGACTCTCCTCGTTGAGAGGTCATGGGATTCTCCTTCTGGATACTGTGTAAGGCGCTGCGGTCCTGCACTGATGTCCAATCCGCTGCCCTTGTGTGATATCCATCATTGAGCCGTTGGTGACACACATCACCGTTGCGGTCATATTGGTCATGGGAGGCCCACGTGTTTCACAGCTGGAGCATCGCCCGCCGTCTGTTTGTGGCGAACCTGCTGTTCGTCCTGATACTGACGGCGGCTTTCGGTGCGTTTTCCGTGCTGGAGGCCCGGGACCGTGCTTACGACGACGCGGGCAGCCGAATGCGTGCCATCTCAACGTCCATAGCCAACAACCCGCTGGTCCTCCAGGCTGCATCCACGGCGGACCCGTCGGCAGTACTTCAGCCCTACGCCCTGAAGGTCATGAGTGAGGCCGATGCGGATTTCATCACCATCATGGCTCCGGACAGGACGCGGTGGACCCATCCCCGGGCAGAGGAGCTGGGCAAGCCGTACATAGGAACCATCGAACCGGCCTTGAACGGCAACACGTTCACCGAGGTCACAGCCGGGACGCTTGGCCCCTCGGTCCGGACCATCTCCCCCGTCAAAGACCAAGGCGGCACGGTCAAGGCGCTCGTGGCGGCCGGTGTGACAGTGCGGACCGTGGACACCGACGTCGCGGAACGCCTGGGCGTGATCGGCGGCATCGCCCTGGTGGTGTTGACCTTCGGATCCATCGCTTCCTGGCTGCTTGGCCGATACCTGCGTTCGGTGACGCGCGGCTGGGGTCCGGAACAACTGGCCCAACTCTTCGCCTATTACGAATCAGTCCTGCATTCCGTGCGCGAGGGACTCATCCTGGTGGACACACGCGGCAAGGCAGTCATGTACAACGACCAAGCGGCGGAATTGCTGGGCCTGGAGCCGTCCGACGCCGATCGGTCCCCTGATGCTGCCCCACGGCTGGCCGACCTGCCGTTCGACGGCAGCCTGCGGGCGCTGTTCGAGTCCGGCAGGCCGGCCCATGATGAAATCCACCTCACGGGCTCCAGGATCCTGGTGGTTAACCAGGCCCCTGCTGTGGCGCCAGTGCCCGGGCGCAGCAGGCAGAGACCAGCCGTGTACGGCACGGTGGCCACCATCCGCGACCGCACCGAGATCGAATCCTTGGGCACTGAGCTGCAGACCATGAAGACGTTGTCCGATGCCTTGCGCGCCCAGACCCACGAACACGCCAACCGGCTGCACATGATCGTTTCGCTGTTGGAGCTGGGCCGCACACCGCAAGCCCTGGATTTCGCCACGAAGGACCTCGAGTTGAGCCAGCAGCTCACCGATGACATGGTGGCGTCCGTGGACGAGCCGGTGATGAGCGCCTTGGTCATGGGTAAGGCCGCCGAAGCCCATGAACGTGGGGTGGAGTTGGTGGTCCGTACCTCCGGGAGTTCCGGTGTCCGCGGGCTTGAGATCCAGGACCTGGTGACCATCCTCGGCAACCTGCTGGACAATGCAATCGATGCGGCCGCCGCCGGTGAGTACCCGCGAACAGTGGAGTTGGATGTGGAAGCCGGAGCTGCCGCCGTCGAATTCACGGTGCGGGACACCGGCAGTGGCATCGACCCGGGGTCCATTGATGACGTGCTCCAGTACGGTTTCAGCACCAAGTCCCCGGCAGCGGGCGCGGGAGGAGCCCATGGCCGCGGGGTCGGACTGGCGTTGGTGAGGCAGGCGGTGCAGCGACTGAACGGTACGATGACCATCAGCAATCCCGGCGGTGCGCAGTTCCATGTTGTGTTGCCCGTGCCGGATCCCGAGGAAGAGCAGGAATGACAGACATCCGCGTCCTGGTGGTTGAGGACGAGCCGATAGCGTCCGATGCCCACTCCGTCTACGTCGGCCGTCTTGAGGGGTTCACTTTGGTGGGTACGGCACCCGATGGGCAGTCGGCCCTGCGTATCCTCAGTGAATTTGCCGCCGCCGGCGCACCGGTTGACCTGGTACTGCTGGACATGAACCTGCCTGACCTGCACGGCCTGGACGTGGCCCGCCGCATGCGGTCGGCAGGAGTTTTTGCGGACATCATCGCGATTACCGCCGTCCGGGAACTGAACATCGTGCGCAGTGCCGTGTCGATCGGCGTCGTGCAGTACCTCATCAAGCCCTTTACCTACGCGACGTTCGCCGACAAGCTGGGCAGCTACCGGACCTTCCGTGACCAGTTGGCAGGGTCGATGTCCGGGATCTCCAAGGCCGGAGCGTCGCAGAGCGACGTGGACCAGGCGTTCGCGAGCCTTCGCGCTCCGACGGAGTTGCCGCTGCCGAAGGGCCTGTCCGGCTCCACCCTGGAGTCCGTGAAGGACCTGGTCCGGGCGCGGCAACAGCCTGTGTCGGCCAGCGAAGTCATGGAGGCGCTCGGAATGTCCCGCGTCACCGCCCGCCGATACCTGGAGTACCTGGCCGACGCCGGGACAGTTACCCGGGCGGCACGGTACGGAACTCCGGGGCGGCCCGAAAACGAATACGGCTGGAACCGAAGCTGATTTCTGTATACACAGCGGGCAGAAAACACCCAATCTGTCGCTTTTGCCTGTTGGTGTGTATACACTGGGGGCATGCGCGCCAGTGACCGGGCCTACACTGCCCTCCGGGAAGACATCATCGAATGGCGCCTTCGTCCGGGCACGGTGCTGGCGGAGGTTGAGCAGTCCGAGCGCCTCGGCGTGTCCCGCACGCCGGTCCGGGAGGCGCTGGGCAGGCTCACAGCTGAGGGATTGACGACGGCGGCAGGAGGCCGCGGCGTCGTCGTCACCGATATCTCGCTGGACAGCATCGACGAACTTTTTGAGCTGCGCGAAACACTCGAAGTGCGGGCCGCAGGCCTGGCCGCCCAACGCGGCGAGCCCGGCGTCTTCGCCGAACTTCACGCCAAACTGCTGCTCGCCCCTGAACTGCTCAGCGAAGACGACCCCGCCCGCCACGACTACTATGCGCTGGTAGGCCGGTTGGACGACGCCATCGACGCCGCCATTTCAAACACCTACATGGCCCACGCCATGCGGAGCCTCCGCGTCCACTTGGTCCGGGTCCGCCGCCTGGCGGCAGACGACACCGCCCGGCTTCACGCGGCCGCAGCCGAACACGCCGCCATCGCAGAAGCGATCGCCGCCGGCAACCCCCGGCTGGCAGAAGCAGCCACCACAGTCCACCTGCACCGCAGCCTCACCCACGTCAAAGCCACCCATACCCCTGCCTAGAAGGAGCATCATGGTTAAGAACCATCACGTCCGTGTCTACAAGAGCGAAGAGAACCTGCCCCGCGAGGAGCAGTTGGCGCACAAGATCGCCGTGGTCGCTGCCGACCCCGTCGAGGTGTCCCCCGAGGTCACCGACATGGTGATCAACCGGATCATCGATAACGCCTCCGTGGCCATCGCGTCGCTGAACCGGGCACCGATCGTTGCTGCCCGCGCGCAGGCCCTGACCCACGCACCGTCCGCCAACGGCAAGGGCGCCTCGGTTTTCGGCATCAGCGAGCAGGTCTCCCCCGAGTGGGCCGCTTGGGCGAACGGCGTGGCCGTGCGCGAACTGGACTACCACGACACCTTCCTGGCCGCTGACTACTCCCACCCGGGCGATAACATCCCGCCGATCCTCGCCGTCGCCCAGCACGTCGGTTCCAACGGCGCCGACCTCGTCCGGGCCATCGCAACCGGTTACGAAATCCAGGTGAACCTGGTCAAGGCGATCTGCCTGCACAAGCACAAGATCGACCACGTCGCGCACCTGGGCCCCTCCGCCGCCGCCGGCATCGGCACGTTGTTGGGTTTGGATGTTGAGACGATCTTCCAGTCCGTGGGCCAGGCCCTGCACACCACCACCGCCACCCGGCAGTCCCGCAAGGGCGAAATCTCCACCTGGAAAGCCCACGCCCCGGCCTTCGCCGGCAAAATGGCCGTCGAAGCCGTGGACCGTTCCATGCGCGGCCAGACCTCTCCCGTGCCGATCTACGAAGGCGAAGACGGCGTGATCGCCTGGATGCTGGACGGCCCGGACGCCTCCTACGAGGTCCCGCTGCCGCTGCCCGGCGAAGCAAAGCGGGCCATCCTGGACACCTACACCAAGGAACACTCCGCCGAGTACCAAGCCCAGGCCTGGATCGACCTCGCCCGCAAACTCCACCGCGAGCACCCCGAAACCACCGACCCGGCCAACGTGGCATCGGTGCTGATCAAGACCAGCCACCACACCCACTACGTCATCGGTTCGGGCGCGAACGATCCCCAGAAGTACTCCCCCACCGCGTCCCGGGAAACCCTGGACCACTCCATCCCGTACATCTTCACCGTCGCACTCCAGGACGGCGCCTGGCACCACGTGGACTCCTACAGCCCCGAACGGGCCGCCCGCCCGGACACCGTGGAACTCTGGCAGAAGGTCACCACCGTCGAAGACCCGGAATGGACCCGCCGCTACCACTCCCTGGACATCGCGGAGAAGGCCTTCGGCGGCACCGTGGAAATCACCCTCACGGACGGGACCGTGGTCACCGATGAGATCGCCGTAGCCGACGCACATCCCCTCGGTGCCCGGCCGTTCGCCCGTGAGCAATACATCAACAAGTTCCGCACCCTCGCGGCCGGGCTGGTGGAGGAAGCCGAGATCGAAAGGTTCCTCACCGCCGTCGAACGCGTCACCGAACTGGGCGAAGGCGAACTGGACCAGCTCAACATCACCGCAGCTCCCGGGGTCATCAACCTCGACGCAGCCCCGAAGGGACTGTTCTAAATGTTGTACTCCACAACCACCCCCGAGCAGAAAAGGGTCAGGCTCCGCGAGCTGCTCAACTCCGGCACCATCCAGCAGTTCCCGGGCGCGTTCAACCCGCTCTCGGCACGGCTCATCGAGGAAAAGGGCTTCGCCGGGGTCTACATCTCCGGCGCCGTCCTGGCCAACGACCTCGGACTGCCTGACATCGGCCTGACTACCCTCACCGAGGTAGCCACCCGCGCCGGGCAGATCGCCCGCATGACCGACCTGCCCTCACTCGTGGACGCGGACACCGGCTTCGGCGAACCCATGAACGTGGCCCGCACCATCCAGGAACTCGAAAACGCCGGCCTGGCCGGCTGCCACATCGAGGACCAGTTCAACCCCAAACGCTGCGGACACCTGGACGGCAAGAACGTCGTCGATATCGACACCGCCACCAAACGCATCCGCGCCGCAGCCGACGCGCGCCGGGACCCGAACTTCCTCATCATGGCCCGGACCGATATCCGCGCCGTCGAGGGCATCCAGGCCGCACAAGACCGCGCCCGCGCCTTGGTGGACGCAGGCGCCGACGCCATCTTCCCCGAAGCCATGGCCACCCTGGACGAGTTCCAGGCCATCCGCGACGCCGTGGACGTGCCCATCCTGGCCAACATGACAGAGTTCGGCAAAAGCGACCTCTTCACCGTGGACCAGCTCCAGGGCGTTGGCGTGAACATGGTCATCTACCCCGTCACGCTCCTCCGCATTGCCATGGGCGCTGCAGAGCGTACTCTGGAATCGATCAAGGCTGCGGGGACCCAAGAGGCGCAAGTGGAGAACATGCTCACGCGTGCCCGCCTCTATGAACTCGTGGACTACGAGGCATACAACCAGTTCGATACCGGCGTATTCAACTTCAAGGTTCCTGGCATCCGCTAGGTTCCAATTTCATCAAGGGGAACGCAGGGTCCCGCTACCGGGCCCTGCATCATGAACGAAGGAGTTCAGCATGGCTGCTGAAGACATCAAAAAGGGCCTTGCCGGCGTCGTGGTGGACTACACCGCCGTCTCGAAAGTCAACCCGGACACCAACTCGCTGCTGTACCGCGGGTACCCGGTCCAGGAACTGGCCGCCAAGTGCAGCTTCGAAGAAGTTGCCTACCTGCTGTGGAACGGCGAACTGCCCAACGAATCGCAGCTCGCGGAATTTACTGCCCGCGAACGCGCAGGCCGAGCCTTGGACCCCGTAGTCAAGTCCGTCATTGATACGCTGCCCACTACGGCGCACCCCATGGATGTCTGCCGTACGGCAGCTTCCGTGCTGGGCGCCCGGCACGAACTGGCCGAGGATTCCTCACCCGAGGCCAACATGAAGAAGGCCATCGACCTCTGGGCTGCCATGCCGGCCGTCGTGGCCTATGACCAGCGCCGCCGCCGCGGCGAGGACGCGATTGAGCCGCGTGAGGACCTGGACTACTCGGCGAACTTCCTGTGGATGACGTTCGGCGAAGAACAGGTTCCCGAAGTGGTTGAGGCGTTCAACGTCTCGATGATCCTCTACGCAGAACACTCCTTCAACGCCTCCACCTTCACCGCCCGGGTGGTCACCTCCACCCTCGCGGACCTGCACTCGGCCGTCACCGCCGCGATCGGCGCCCTCAAGGGCCCCCTGCACGGAGGCGCCAACGAAGCCGTCATGCATACCTTCGACGAGATCGGCATCCGCAGCGAAGAATCGCTGGAGGAAGCCGCGTCCCGCGCAAAGACCTGGATGGAAGACGCCCTGGCCCAGAAAAAGAAGGTCATGGGCTTCGGACACCGCGTCTACAAGCACGGCGACTCCCGCGTGCCCACCATGAAGGCCGCACTGGATAAGATGATCGCCCACTACGGACGCCCCGAACTCCTGGGCCTCTACAACGGGCTGGAACAAGCCATGGACGAGGCGAAGGCCATCAAGCCCAACCTCGACTACCCGGCCGGCCCCACCTACCATCTCATGGGCTTCGACACCCAGACGTTCACGCCCCTGTTCGTGGCCAGCCGCATCACGGGCTGGACCGCGCACATCATGGAGCAGGTAGCATCAAACTCCCTCATCCGGCCTTTGAGCGAATACAACGGCCCCGAAGAGCGGCACGTGCCGTAGGGCTCAGGCCTCAAAGCAGAAAGAACGACGGCGGTCCGGTCACCTGAGGTGACCGGACCGCCGTCGTCCGTGGCACTAAACCGGCCCCACCCAAGCTTCGGTGCGGACGTCCGCGACATTTTCGTTGTCGGCGGCCAAGGCGACACGGACCGCGATACGCTGCCCGGAAATCATGGCAGGCAACCAATGCTCGGCGTCCGCCCACATGCGTTCCACTGGGAGACGGGCCACAGGGAACCACGCCGGCGCAATTTCAACGCTTTCGGTAGGTTCCCCATCCCATGCGTGGGTGAGGAACACGGTGGTAGCCATGTTCCACTCGGGCCTGGCCGGAAAAACAAAATCAACTGTCCCGGCAGGAACCAGGTCCTCCGGGGCCACTACCACGTTGATTTCCTCCATGACCTCCCGACAAGCAGCCTGCTCCGCAGTTTCGCCCTGTTCCAGGTGTCCGCCGATGCCCACCACCTTGCCGCGGCCGAAGCCGGTCTTCTTGGTGCCGAGCAGCACGTGCTCACCGCCCGCGGCATCACGAAGGAGGAAGCACAAAGTCACCTGGGCTGCAGTCATGCTGACTACCTTAACCTGTACTCCCCAGCCGTAGCCGCCATTGCTACAGTGAGCCCATGAGCGAAGGTGGGGGTGACGTGCGCGCCGTTGCGGGCGGCGTCGACGAGGTTCCTGAAGCGTCCGACAGAGGCGAGGCCGCTGCTGGAACGCCAGGCACCGGCACAACAGAACGGGATGCCTGGCTTCCGCGTTGGCTTGTGGCGCAGCCGCTCTACGCGGGCTGGGCCTGGACAGTCCTGTGGGCCGGACTCATTGTCCTGGACGAAGTGGTGGACCTGGCTGGGTGGACCTGGTCCCTGTTGGTCCTCTTAGCCGCCTTGCCTACCCTGATCTCTACTCTGGTGGTCCTGCATGCCACGCCACGAAGCCACCTTAAAGCCGTGGACGCGACGGTCCTGGGTCATTTCTTCGTTCGGTTCCTGGCCCTGGTGGCAGCCTTCATGGTCTGGGCCGCGTCCGTAGTGATGAGCGCCTCCATCTCCACCACCGTGCAGTCCGTGATCGGGGATTCGGAGAAAGAAGTCACTGCACTCGGGTTCAACCTGATGCTTGCCGCCGTTCCATTGGTGCTGTCCGTCCTCTGGATGGCGTTCATTGTCCGGTGCGCGTGGTTCCTGAGGCGGCTCCGCGGTTGGCGGCAAATACCGGTCAGGACCAGGGTGCCCAAGAAGTTCCTCCGCGGCCGGCCCCGGCTCAAACGGGTGGTGGTCGGCTTGGCCCACCCGGGCCTCCTGCTGGTGGCTGGTCTGGGCACGTCCGTGCTGGCCCTGTTTGTGAACGCCGTCGAGTTGACCTTGAACGTCATAGGCTAGCCCTTTTCCGCCTTGGCGAGATGGCCTAGCCGAGCGCCCTCGGATGCGCAGCTGCATAGATTTCCCGCAGGGTGTCCGCCGTGACCAGAGTGTAGACCTGCGTGGTGGTGACAGACGCGTGGCCAAGGAGCTCCTGCACCACCCTGACATCCGCTCCGCCTTCAAGCAGATGGGTGGCAAAGGAATGGCGCAGCGTGTGCGGTGAGACATCCTTGGTGATCTGGGCTTTCTCGGCCGCAGCCTTGAGGATGGTCCAGGCGCTCTGCCTGCTGATCCGGCCGCCCCGGGCATTGAGGAACAACGCCGGCGTCCCTTTTCCCTTGGACGCGAGCAGCGGCCGGCCGCGGACTACGTAGGCGCCGACGGCGCGGGCGCCATAGGATCCAAGAGGCACCAAACGCTCCTTGGAGCCTTTGCCGAACAACCTGACGATCGCGGGATCGCCACCGGAGTCTTCGAGGGAGACGTCATCGACGTCCAAGCCTACGGCCTCGCTGATGCGTGCGCCGGTGGAGTAGAGGAACTCCAGGAGCGCGCGGTCCCTGAGACCGGTGGGTGTGTCCGTCCCGGCAGCTTCCAGGATGCGCGTCACTTCGCCAACGCTGATGGCTTTTGGAAGCCTCTTGCCCGGCATCGGCGGGTGGACATCGCTGGCGGGGTCCGCCGTCGTGGTTCCTTCCAGCGCCCAAAACTTGTGCAGGCCGCGGACGGCCACCACTGTGCGCGCCGCAGAGCGGACGCCCAGCGCTGCTGCGCCGTCCGAGCCGTCGGACAATGCCTGGACGAAGGCCGTTACGTGATGGCGCGTGATGTTGCCGGGACGCTCGATCCCTTGCGCGGCCAGGAAGTTGGAGTACCTTGCGAGGTCGCGACGGTACGCAGCCAACGTGTTCGCTGCCAGGCCCTTTTCCACGCCGACGTGCTGCAGGTAGTCAGTAACAGCCCGGTCAATGGCATTGAGGGTACGTGTGGGGGCCTCGGCCATGCTCAGCGCTGGCTCGGATGTGCGGGCCAGGGCGCGTTCGCGGGACGGAGCTTAGTGAACCCATCAGCCTTCGCTGCTGCGGCAGCCAGGATTCCCAGCACCGCGGAAGGATTGTGCAGCCGGCCTTCGAGGACAGCCTGGACGGCATCTTCAAGTGGGACCCACTGAAGCTCAATCTCGGCCTCTTCGTCAGTCCTGACATGCCTGTCCGCTTCCGGAACGTCAGTAATTCCACGGGCCAGGTAGATTCGGACCGCTTCGCTGGAAGAGCCCGGGGAATTGAAGAAGTCCACCAGGACATTCCACGTAGCAGCAACCAGGTCGGCTTCCTCGGCCAACTCCCGCGCCGCGCCCACCACAAAATCTTCGCCTTCCACGTCCAGCAAGCCGGCCGGGATTTCCCAGAGGTCCATGCCGACAGGATGCCGGTACTGCTTGAGCAGCAGGACCTCGCCGTCCACGTTCATGGGAAGGACAGCGACGGCGCCTGGGTGGTCAATATAGTCCCGGACCAGGGTGTCCGTGTCTTCGCCGAGCTGGAACGAGTCACTGACCACGTCCCAGATACGGCCTTCGTAAACCTTGTTGGTAGACAAAAGACGGCGCGGGCTCGGCATGTCCGAAACCTGCCTTGATGTGCGGGGGGTTTCAGAAATACCGGGCATCGCGCCGTCCTTCGCTAGTACGTGTATTTACTTGGCAGCTACCGCGCGGGCGCCGGTCTTCGTTGCCACGGGTGTGCCTTCGCGACGCTCCAGGGCAGCCTTGACCAGGCCTGCGAACAGCGGGTGGGGACGCGTGGGCCGGGAGCTAAGCTCCGGGTGCGCCTGCGTCGCAACGTAGTACGGGTGGACTTCGCGGGGAAGTTCCACGTACTCCACCAGCTTGCCGTCGGGAGAGGTACCGGAGAACACCAGGCCCTCGGCAGCAATCTGCTCGCGGTACTTGTTGTTGACCTCGTAGCGGTGGCGGTGGCGTTCGCTGACCGTGGTGGTGCCGTAGGTCTCGGCGATGACCGAACCTTCGTCCAGCTTGGCTTCGTAGAGGCCCAGGCGCATGGTGCCGCCCAGGTCTCCCTTGCCGTCCACAATGTCCAACTGCTCTTCCATGGTGGCAATGACCGGGTACTTGGAATCGGGCTCGAACTCGCTGGAGGAAGCGCCTTCAAGGCCAACCACGTTGCGGGCGTACTCGATCACCATGCACTGCAGGCCAAGGCACAGGCCAAGGACGGGAAGCTTGGATTCGCGGGCGAACTTCAAAGCCCCAAGCTTGCCTTCGAGGCCACGGATGCCGAAGCCGCCAGGAACGCAGATGGCGTCCACGCCGGCCAGGGACTTGGTGGCACCTTCAAGGGTTTCGCACTCGTCCGACGGGACCCAACGGATCTTGACCTTGGCTTCGTTGGCGAAACCGCCGGCACGAAGGGCTTCAGTCACCGAAAGGTACGCGTCCGGGAGGTCGATGTACTTGCCCACCAGGGCGATCTCGACTTCGTGCTTGGGGTTGTGGACAGCTTCAAGCAGCTTGTCCCACTTGCTCCAGTCAACGTCCTTGAACGGCAGGTCCAGGGCACGCACGATGTAGGAATCCAGGCCCTGCGAGTGCAGCGTCTTGGGGATGTCGTAGATGCTGGGAGCATCAGCGGCGTTTACCACGGCGTCAATGTCGACGTCGCACATTCGGCCGATCTTCTCGCGCATGGCATCAGGTACTTCGCGGTCCGAACGGATCACGATGGCTTCGGGCTGGATACCAATGGAGCGGAGGGCTGCCACGGAGTGCTGCGTCGGCTTGGTCTTCAGTTCCTGGGAAGGGCCGATGTACGGCACAAGCGAAACGTGGAGGAAGAAGACGTTGTTGCGGCCCACGTCCTGGCGGACCTGGCGGGCCGACTCAAGGAACGGCTGCGACTCGATGTCGCCCACGGTGCCACCGATTTCGGTGATGATGACGTCCGGAGCGTTCTTGCCCTCGGCGGGCAGACGCATACGGCGCTTGATTTCATCGGTGATGTGCGGAATGACCTGCACCGTGTCTCCGAGGTATTCACCGCGGCGTTCCTTGGCGATGACCGTGGAGTAGATCTGGCCGGTTGTGACGTTGGCCGAACCTTCGAGGTTTTCATCGAGGAAGCGCTCGTAGTGTCCGATGTCGAGATCGGTTTCGGCGCCATCATCCGTCACGAATACTTCGCCGTGCTGGAAGGGGTTCATCGTGCCCGGATCCACGTTCAAGTAGGGATCGAGCTTCTGCATAGTTACAGACAAACCGCGTGCCCGCAGGAGGTGGCCGAGGCTGGAAGCCGTCAGACCCTTACCGAGCGAGGACGCCACACCACCGGTGACGAAGATGTGTTTGGTCGTCTTGGACGAGCCCGGGAACCGGGAATTTACACGGGAATTTGATCGCTGCACCACGGAATTCGAGCTTATCATCAATTACGCCTTCCAAGCGTCTGTTCGGATTCCCCAAATGGTCAATAGTTGCTCAGGACTGCCAGGCAATCAAGAGCCACAGGGGTTTGGAGTGCACCGATGTGATGGTGCTCGCACTGCGGGCAATCGTGTTCAGGCCCGCTGCGGCAGGAGCTTCGCGTCGTCCAACAATTCCTGGGCGTGTGCCTGCGCGGACTCGGAGTCCTCTTGGCCGGCCAGCATCCTGGCAAGTTCCTTGACCCGCTCCTCCTCGCTGAGCAACTGCACGTCACTGGAGGTGAATCCGGTGGTGGTCTTCCCGTCAGAACCCCGCACCGACGTCTTGGTGACCCGGATGTGCTGATCGGCGAATGCCGCCACCTGGGGCAAGTGGGTCACCACCAGCACCTGGACGTGCCGGGCCAGCATGGCCAGCCTGCGTCCGATCTCGACGGCGGCACGGCCGCCCACCCCTGCGTCCACCTCATCGAAAACAAACGTTGGAACGGGATCCACAGCGGCGAGAACTACCTCGATGGCAAGCATGACGCGGGACAGTTCACCGCCTGACGCCCCCTTCCCCAGCGGCCGGGCAGGAGCGCCGGAGTGGGGCTGGAGGAGGAACGCGATCTCATCGGTACCCCACGGGCCCAACACGCCGCTGCCGTCCACCTCGATGACCAAGGTGGCGTCCGCCATGGCCAGGGCCTTCAGTTCGGCGCTGACGCGTGCTGAGAGGTCCTTGGCAGCCTTGAGTCGGGCTTTGCTGATCGCTGCTGCCTGCTTGCGCAGGCTGGCCTCCGCGGATGCCACCTCCGCGTCCAGGGATTCGATCCTGCTTGAGTCGTCCTGAAGCTCATCCAACCGCGTCCTGGCGGTGGCAGCCCACTCCAGCACCTCGTCGATACTGGGGGCGTATTTGCGGATCAGCTTGGCCAAGACTGCCCGGCGTTCTTCAATCTCGGAAAGCCGCTCCGGGCCCTCCGTGTCGAGTGCGGCCTGGTAGCTGGACAACTCGGCGGCGATGTCATTCAGGAGGAACCCGACCTCCGCCAGCCTGGTCGCAGCAGAACGCAGTTCTTCATCGTGTTCAGCCACGTGCTCCAGCGTCCGCTTGGCCGCGTCAACCATGGACGTGGCATCCCCGGCGTCGCCAAATTCCTCGGCGATGAGCGACTCATGGGCCGCCGCAGCTGCCAGCCGAAGTTCTTCAACATTCGCCAGCTTCACGGCCTCAGCCTTGAGGGTTTCGTCCTCGCCCGGCTGCGGATCCACGTCGTCGATTTCCGTGAGGGCAGCGTCCAGGGACTCAGCCTCGCGGAGCCGTTCGCGGGCTTCGCTGCGCAGGGTATCAAGTTCGGCCTGGATGGCTTTCCAATGGTTGTACAGCTCCTGGTACTCCCCCAGGCTCTTGGCCAGCGGCGCACCGGCAAAACGGTCCAACGCATGGCGTTGGGCTGTTGCGCTCTTGAGCCGGATCTGGTCCGACTGCCCGTGCACCACTACAAGGCTCTCCCCCAGCTCGGCCAGCACCCCTACAGGTGCCGCGCGTCCGCCAACGTAGGCACGGCTGCGTCCGTCGGCACCAACCGTGCGGGCGAGCAACAGTTCAGCAACGCCGTCGAACTCTTCAGCCTCGCCGCCGGCCTCCTTGGCGCGCTCCACGGCGCTGTGCGCCGGATCAAGCTTCAGTACAGCCTCCGCGGACGCGGACTTGGCGCCGCTGCGGACCGCACCCGCGTCCGACCTGGCACCGAGAAGAAGCCCGACGGCGGTCACCACCATGGTCTTACCGGCGCCGGTTTCGCCTGTGACGACGCTCAGGCCCGGGCCCAACGGCAGGGCGGCGTCGGTGATGACGCCAAGGTCACGGATTCGGAGTTCTTCAAGCATGGTTCACTTCGCATTCGTGGGGTCGGAGGGTTCACCGTGCCCTGGGTCCCGCGGGCTGGGCAAAGGTGCCGGTGACAGAGTCCTGATCACCGGAATAGGACCGGTGTGGACTTCGCCGCTGCGGGGAGCCGGGCCACGCCAGCCATGGATGGGAAGCTCGAACTTTCGGACGAGCCGGGCGGAGAACGGGGTTTTATGCGTTCGGGCGAGCCTCACAGGCGTTGCCGAACGCGTCACTTCCACGCGGGCACCCGGAGGCAGGTCCACGGAGCGCCGTCCATCGCACCAGAGCACGCCCAACGCGTCGGTACGGTTCATGATTTCGACGGCCAGCTTGGAGCGCGGCGAAACCACCAGGGGCTTCGCGAAGAGCGCGTGCGCGCTAATGGGAACGATGACCAAGGCCTCAACCTCCGGCCACACCACGGGCCCGCCCGAAGAGAACGCGTACGCGGTGGAACCCGTAGGCGTGGCCATGACCACGCCGTCGCAGCCGAAAGAGGTCAGGGGCCGCTCATCCACCTCCGTGACGACCTCCAACATCCGTTCGCGGTTGGCCTTTTCGATGGCGGCCTCGTTCAAAGCCCACGTGTGCCAAATCTTCTGGCCCTTGATCCACACCTGAACGTCGATGGTCATGCGTTCTTCCACCGTGTACTGCCGGCTCGCAATCCACTCGACCGTTTGGGCGAGGTCGGCCCGTTCGCTCTCAGCCAGGAAGCCCACGTGCCCCAGGTTTACCCCGAGCAACGGGACATCAACCTCACGGACCAGCTCGGCCGCGCGCAGGATGGTGCCGTCACCGCCCAGGACCATGACCAACTCCACGTCCTCCAGGCTGACGTGGTCGTTAAGGATCTCGATCGGGGTGTCCAAGGCACCGAAGAACCGCTCAATATCGGCAAGCTCAGACTTTTGGAGCACGGGAACCAAGCCAGACGAGTGCAGCTGCGTACACGCATCCCACGCTGCGCGGAGCGATTCCTCCCGCCCTGTGTGGGCAAGGACCAGTACACGCCTGCTCATCGGGTTCTGCTTTCTAGTGGTTCGGCCAGAGTTTCTCGACTAACGCGGCGACGGCTGCGTCCCGCTCTTCGATCTTAGGCAACACCGCGGACATCCTGCGCTTCATCCACAGGAAGTATTCAACATTTCCGTCCTGGCCAGGCAGCGGACTCGTTGCAAGATCCATCAACTCCAGTCCAGCGTCCACCCCAGCCCGGGCCACTTGGGCCACCGCCCGGCGTCGTTCATTATCCGATGAGACCACGCCCGTACGGCTCAGCCGCTCTTTGCCCACCTCGAACTGCGGCTTCACCATCAGGACCATGTCGCCGCCGGGTTCGGTGCATTGGGCAAGGGGGTACACGACCAGGGTCAACGAAATAAAGGACAAGTCCGCGACCGTCAGTTCTGAAAGTCCGCCGATCTGTTCAGGCGTCATGTAACGGACGTTAAGGCCCTCATGGACGTCCACGCGGGGATCCTCCCGCAGGTGCGGAACCAACTGTCCGTGCCCCACGTCCACGGCAACCACTCGCGCGGCCCCCTGCCTCAGCAGCACGTCAGTGAAGCCACCCGTGGAGGCACCGGCGTCGAGACACCGCTTGTCGGCAACCACGACGGCGGGAAACGCCTTCAGCGCGCCGTCCAACTTATGCCCGGCACGGCTGACGTAGATGTCCTCAAGGTGGGCTTCGACAAGCAGCTCCGTTGCCGCGTCAACTTGGAGGGCGGCTTTGGCCAGGACCGTCCCTGCGGAGCTGACCTTCCCGTCGCTGATGAGCTTGGCAGCGTGGGTCCGGGACCTCGCCAACCCCCGGGTGACGAGTTCCTGATCAAGTCGTGCCATGTGCTAGCTGTCGCCTTCCGGGCGGGTGTTTGACGGTGCTGACGGGAGGCCCGGCTCAGCATCCAAGGCTTCTAAAAGGGAGTCGTGGATGCCGGCGTACAGCTCGCCATGGTCAGAAACCGGCGTCACCGCAACATCCGCCAAGAGGCCGAGGGCCCTGTCCGCCGGCGCATCACCTGTCGGCGTCGCGGTGGCAGGCCACTGGACCACAGCCGGGATCTCCGCCTCAGGCACGGGGGCGTTGCTGGGTTCGGTCATCGCACCACTCTAGTGACTTTGCCATTCCAGCTTGGGAGCCTGGGCCACCGCGGTCTCCGGAACCGCCGCCCACCAAGCGGCACACGCCGCACGCCAAGCGTCGATGTCCGCTTCGTCGCCAGTGACCGTGACCGTGCCATCCACGGCAACAGCCGAGGCTGCACCGCAACGGAACGTTCCGTCCTCGCTCACGACCTCCGGGTAAGGGGCATACAGACCCTCAAGGTCCGCCAACAAATAGTCGGGACGCTCATCCGAGCGCGCGGCCAGGATGGTGTGCGTCGTATCCACACCGGTGAGGACGGCCGCCGTCGCAAATCCTGCGCGGTTTCCACCCAGGATGTCCGTGTCCAAGCGGTCGCCCACCACCAACGGGCGATCGGCGTTAAGCCGTTTCGCAGCAGCATGGAAAAGCGGCGCTTCAGGCTTGCCGGCCACCAACGGTGACTTGCCGGTGGCAGCAGCTACAGCGGCCACCAGGGTCCCATTGCCCGGCGCCATGCCCCGCGCCTGCGGAATGGACATGTCAGTGTTGGTCGCGAACCACATAGCTCCGCCAGCCACCACATAAGAGGCCTCGGCCAGGTCCTTCCAACCGATCTCCGGATTGAAACCCTGCACCACTGCCACAGGGTTCTCATCGGCGCTGTGCACGGGCTTCAGCCCTACCAGTTCGATCTCATGGGCCAGTGCAGCGCTGCCGGTGATAAGGACATGCGCCCCCGCAGGCAGCATGGAAGCAAGGAGCTCCCCTGCTGCCTGTGAGGAACTGACCACTTGATGGTCCTCAGCCGGGGCGCCCAGCTCACGCAAATGCGCTGCGACCTGGGCGGGCGTCCGTGAAGCGTTGTTCGTGACGTAACCCAGGCCAACGCCCACGGTTTCGAGACGCTGCAACGACTCCACGGCTCCCGGGATGGCGTGCGGTCCTGCATAGACCACGCCATCCAAATCCGAGAGGACAGCATCAAAGGATGAGATCAGGGAATCAGCCATTCCGGGAATCGGCGTTCTCGTCGTCTGCCTCTTCGTGGCCAGCCTCGTCATCCTCAACGGAATCGATATCCGACTCGGCATCGTTCGACTCAAAGTAGTCCGACTCAGCGTCGTCCAGTTCCACGTCGTCGTGCTCGACATCCGCTGCCGCCGCCTCGACGATGACAGTTTCAGCCTCCGGCTTCACGACGTCGGCGTCCCGGGCCGGCTTCTCGAAGCGCGGCTTACGCGCGGCTTCTTCCTCCCGCTCGTCCCAGCCGAGGTCAACGATCTCCGGCTCGGCAAAGTCCCCGACGCCCAAGGCATTCTCGGCAACCAAAGCCTGGCGGGCCCACTTCTCAGACTCCTCAGTGCGACCCACTGCAGCCAAAGCCTCCGCATATGCGCGGAAAAGCCGCGGGCTGTAAGAGAACGCCCTATTGATGTCCAGCTGCGGGATCTCAAGCTCGCTGACGGCAGCATCCAGCTGGTTCAGGTCCGAACGGGCACCCGATGCCACAATGGCGAGCTCAACCTTGCCCGGAGCATCCAGGTCCTGCGCCTCAGGAGAGCGGACCATATCCAATGCCCGATCAGGACGACCCAAGCCGCGCTCACAATCGGCCATGACCGGCAGGTGGACGTTGGAACCACTGATGCGCCGGTACGTGCGGAACTCACGCAGAGCCTCACCATAGTGGCCGGCAGCGTAAGCCGTCAGTCCGACAGCTTCGCGGACCACTGAGAGGCGTCCACCGCGACGGCTCGCAGCCAACGCGTGCTGGAAAGCGAGCTCAGGCTCAATGTCGATCAGGCGGCCGGCCATGACCAGGTGCTTTGCAACCCAGCCTGCACTCTGCTCCTCGAGGGTCTTGATCTGGTGGCCGGTGGCGCGGTCAAGTTCCTTGCCCGTAACGTCATCGCCGATCTCAGGGGAACGTTCGCGGTCAGGGCGGTTCGCGCTGCGGATGTCCTTTGCGTTGGGAACCCGCGCCGGACGCTCTTCCCAGGAGTTGCCGCGGTCGCCACGGTCATTGCCAAACGAGCGGCGGTCACCGTCACGCGCCGGGCGATCGCCACGGTCGCCAAACGGCTTCCGGTCACCACGGTCATTGTTGAAGGGTCGACGCTCATCGCTGTCGCGGCGGGGGCCATCGAAGTTCCGCGGGCCGCGCTCAGGACGGTCGCCGAAAGGCTTCCGGTCACCACGGTCATTGTTGAATGGACGACGCTCACCGTCACGGGCCGGGCGGTCGCCACCGAAGGAGCGACGGTCACCGTCACGGGCTGGGCGGTCGCCGAAGGGCTTCCGGTCGCCACGATCGTTGTTGAACGGACGGCGGTCACCGTCACGGGCCGGGCGGTCGCCACCAAAGGAGCGACGCTCACCATCACGAGCCGGACGGTCGCCACCAAAGGAGCGACGCTCACCATCACGAGCCGGACGGTCGCCACCAAAGGAGCGACGCTCACCGTCACGGGCCGGGCGGTCGCCGAAGGGCTTCCGGTCGCCACGATCGTTGTTGAAGGGACGGCGGTCACCGTCACGGGCGGGGCGGTCGCCGAAAGGCTTCCGGTCACCACGGTCATTGTTGAACGGACGACGCTCACCATCACGAGCCGGACGGTCGCCACCAAAGGAACGACGCTCACCATCACGGGCCGGGCGGTCGCCGAAAGGCTTCCGGTCACCACGGTCGTTGTTAAACGGACGACGCTCACCATCACGGGCCGGACGCTCGTTACCGACCCTGTTGTCCCTGGAGCGGAATCCGCGAGGATCGCCGCCGGAGTTGTTGTTGGGGCGGTACGAACCGCGGTCGTCCCGGTTCCCGCCGAAGTTTCCGCGATTGCCGCCGCGATTGCCGCCGTTGTGCTCAGCCATGGTGGATTCCTCCTGTTGCGAGCCGACCACTGGCGCGTGCGTAGTCGCTCATAACCCTTATTTCGTTGTCACGCCGTCGGCAGCGCTGAGCTACCGACTCGTTTGTCTTATGCAATTCTATTCGACGCCGCCGCAGCGCCAGTACGTCTGGAGAGACTAAACGGCCCCTCGTGGCAAGTCTCACAGCCAGGCAAGTGCCTTGCTGTGCAGCTTGCGGCCAGGCTCTGGTCATTCTGAAGCCAAGTCGCCGGGCACCCATCCTGGCCGTGTTTTGTGGGTATCGCTGTGTTGTGTGGGTTAAATGGGTGGAGCCCCGACCGTGGTGGTCGGGGCTCCCCGTTTAATGTGTGTCCGGCGGTGTCCTACTCTCCCACACCCTCCCGGGTGCAGTACCATCGGCGCTGTGGGTCTTAGCTTCCGGGTTCGGAATGGGACCGGGCGTTTCCCCCACGCTATGACCGCCGTAACCTTTTTACCCGTCCCGGCCCCCGTGTGTGGGGGTGGGTGGGAAGTGTGTGGTTACAACTGTGGTGCTTGGTTGTTATTTTGTTGTTGGTTCCTGTGAACGGTTGTTGTTCGGGAACCACATAGTGGACGCGTGCAGTGTGTTGTGTGGTGTAAGTTGTTGGCCTATTAGTACCGGTCAGCTTCACGAGTCTTTAGTCCTCGCTTCCACATCCGGCCTATCAACCCAGTGGTCTGGCTGGGGGCCTCTCACACATAATGTGTATGGAAATCTCATCTTGAAGCGAGCTTCCCGCTTAGATGCTTTCAGCGGTTATCCCATCCGAACGTAGCTAATCAGCGATGCACTTGGCA